>CAWHZQ010000009.1:0-295570 GCA_963833905.1 uncultured Gemmatimonadales bacterium
CCACCGTGGCGGCGCTGGCGTGACCAACGCCTGGCGACACGCCGAACCCAGGTGCCGTATCCGGTCTCACAGATCCACGCCGTGGGCTTCGGCGTGCCCGGCCGCAGGGCACCGTCTTGGTCAGCTTGTCGCGCACGTACGGCATGACGTAGAGAGGCGCGCCTGAGTCGCAACAGCAGGCGCCGTCGCGGAGGAACTCTGCGCCTTCTCGCGCAGGACCTTCACCGACCTTGCGGTCGTGCTCTGAGCGTGGTCAGAGCGATGCCGCCGGCGCCGAGCTCGAGGTACCTGGCGAGGGCGCAGGCGGCTTTGAGGTGCCGCGAGCGGCGCCGCGCCACCACCAGCTCGTGCTCGATGGCGCGGGCGTACCCACTACTGGAGCTGCGTGCGCAGGCTTGGGCTCGTCCCGCCACCGGACACGCCGCTCTCGAGCGCAACGCCATGGGACGTAGGCGGTCGAACTCGGTCACGCGGGATCCTGCCAGTGGTGCTAAGCCTCCGGGATGCTCGGTCACATCCGCCTACTTCCGGACGCCATACAATGTCGGGCAGCACGTCTGCAACTTCAGAGGCTGGAGCATGGTGACCCCCCGAGACGGAGCTGCACTGACACGGAACCTGCCGTCTCGTTCCAGTAGAACAGCTCGCGCCCATCTCGCGGCTCCAGGGTCCCTCGGGGACCAGAGAGCTGAACGGGCTTCTTGTTGGTGCTCGTAGGCCAGCCAGGCGCCGTCCGGAGCTTTTCCGGGTTGCGTCTCGTACGCCGTCTGCATGTGCTCTCGTGCCCTTGCCGAGGGGGCGGTCATTCGGAACTGGGAAAAGGTGGGGTGCGCGTATGCTGCGGGACCCAGGACAAAGCAATGGGGCTCCCCGACAACTACAGGCGATGCCGGACGTGGCGGCGGCGCGCCGCGGCGGGTGTGCACGATGGAGCAGGTGTTGAGCCTGCGGGAGCGATTGATGTTGCCTATCTGGGCACTCAATGACCACAGAGAGCCCGACCCTCGATCTGCCGGCTCCGTGCCTCTGTGGTGAAGCCGAAGCTCTGTCCCCCGGGCGATCAATCACACCAGCACGATGGTACTCAGTGGCGTGGCCGACGTAGGACGTTACCTGGTCACACGCACAATCCGTGGGCTGTCGGCGGCCTCCCTCGGCCGAGATACGCGTTGCTGGAACCGGGGCAAAGCCGCGCGCTCACCGTGGATGGCGCTGTCTGCAATTCAGCCACGGCGGTGGATGTCCAATCTCCGACGCCAGCCGACGGTCACAGACCTGCCTGAGGTCCATGTATACTGTAGTACCTGGCGGATAGCAGAGGTTCTGCAGCAGCGGCGGAAAACGCAGCGCGCGATCGTAGTAGCCGCGGCAACGGACATGGAAACACCGTTGCTCAACTCGAATTCACCCGCTGAGCCTCGCGGAGACGCGCCGCCAGGGCGCCAGCTGATCCAGAGTCACGGGTGGATTCTGACTTTTTCCGTTCCCGAATCCCACCTAGGCCCCCAGCGGCGGCCGTGCTCTTATTGGCTGGGCTGCCAGGCAAATAATTATCCTTCCGCATACCTGGCCTACAGGAGCCCGCAAGCCTTGCCCGCCGCTGGCCCAAATCGCGTTGACCGCCGCGGAGGACCCTCCATTGTAACCGGCCGGTCTCACAACGCGCCCGCCAGGCGTGGTGTCGCGGCCATGGCGTCATTATTTCCTGATGCACCGAGCCGCCGCCGAGGCCGGCGACGCGCACAGAACCATGGTGGAGCGGCGGCGGGCTGGGGGACTGCTCCGGCGGGGACCTAACGACCCAGACTTGCGCTAGCACGTGCGCCAGCCATTGTCGGTTGTCACGCACGGGACAGTGCTCGCAGAGCCATAGGTGTGAACGGCGTCCTTCGTGCCCGCCGCGGTCCCGCTCCACGTGTACGCCGTCACCTGGGCGTCAGCATCGTCGGCGCCGCCTCGGCGAAGCTGTGCAGTCGAGGACAGACGCGGCGGCGGGCGGGGGCGTGGCCGTCGCCGTCGCCCCAGCCGGTGCCCAATCCGCCCGAGGATGCGCAAAACGCCATATTTCCAGGACATCAACATCGCACCCGGCGGAGCCCACGATCGGCTCGGTCCTCATAACCTACGGGGACCTCACCCGAAGCTCAGGATCGCGGAGCAGCTGCTTCCTGCAGCTGCTCGGACAGCCCTACCGTCTCACCCTGTGCCGGGTGTTCGAGTCTTGTGTGATCTTGAAGGGTCGCAAGTTGATGTAGGCGTGCCCCGCAAATGTGGTTGCTTTGTCGCGCTCCAGAAAGCGGTAAGTAAAGTTGAGTGTCGCGCTGCCCATGTTGAATGTATAGGCTACTGTTGTCTCTTAACCGAAAATGCCTGGAGGCATGGTGGTTACTTGCCCTACCAGACCAGTGACTAACCGTTTCCCCATTGCAGGGATTGTATGCGAAATGCTCCGCGCCTGGGAAGGGTAGAAACGGCTCTCTACGGTGGGCGGGCTGTCGCGAGCCGCCAGGGGACCTGCAGTATTCGCAGCGGTCGGGCCCGCAGTCAGAGCCGCAGCCGGTCTCTAGGGCGGCCGCACTGATGTCCCGCGCCCGTCAGTGCTCCAGGATCGCATCTCGTCGCATTTTCCAGCAAGACAGGTTGCTGCTACGGGCAACAAACACGCAAGCGGCGATAGGGCCCCAGCCGCCAACCTAGGGCTTCCCATCTCGACGGCGAGTCAGCCGGGCTCCCGGTCAGGCGTGGTCGGCCCGGCAAGTTCAGGCGGCGCCCCCCTTTCACCCATCGGCACGGCGACGCGATGGCCCCCCGCCGACCCCAGCGACCGACCTGCTGCGGGCCTTGAGGGGGCCAGACTGGCATGAATACTCTGCCACTGGTCTACGACGACCTTCGTTGTGCGCGCGCAGCCGGCGGCTCGAGCATCGATGGGGTAGCCGCCGGCGCACGCGCTCGATTCTTGTCGATGCCCGCCGGCGCCCGCCAAGCGCGGCGGGTGGCGCGCGCCATCACGCTTGACGCACGAGGCACCGAGGGCGGTGTCGCTCGACGCGCTCGGACGGTGCGAGGACGCGAGACCAGCGAGCGGGAGGAGCCGCGCGGTGGGCTGGCACGAAGCGGCGGCTGTGGCGTTTCCGTCAAGCGCGGAGCCAGGGCCTGGCTCAGGCGCGAGCTGAGTGTCGCCTAGACCGGCCGCGTGAGCATGAGCCCGGACGAGCCTGAGACGCGGCTCACGCCGAGCGCTGGCGCGCAGTCGAGGCCATGGCTGGGGTGATGCGCGATGGAACCGAGCGAGCGGGCGACGTTCCTCTGAGGCCCGCGCGGACGTGGTGCTCCGCAGTTGGAGTCACCGGCTTCCTGGAGCTGCCGGCGGCTGGTGCCGGACTTCAAGCCCCTCCCCGGAGAGCCGCTGGCCGGCGGCGCCTGCACGCCATCGAGCGCGGTCGGCCGCGGCGGGATGGCCACGGTCTACCTGCCCGTCTCGGCACCACCGCCAGGCTATGAGGTGCTCCACCCCGTCGGCGCCGCGCGAGATCGGCATCGCGGCCCGGCTCAGCCACCGCACATCCTCCCCCTCCACAACTTCGGCACGCTCCATGGCTGGTGCTCTTCTATGCTACTGTACACTGGTCGCTGCGGGAGCGGCTGCGGGCATGCAGCTCCCTATCGCCGAGGCGCTCGGGATCGCGCGCCAGGCGGCCGACGAGCACGCCCATCTGCAGGGGCGCCCATTCGGGACATCAAGCCGGAGAACATCCTGCTGGCCGACGGGGAGGTGGTGCTGGCGGACTTCGGATCGCGCGGGCGCTCGACATCGCCGGCGGCAAGGCTCTCGCGATCGGGACGCCGACCTATATGAGTCCCGAGCATCGATGCGCGGAGCCGACATCTACGCGCTGGCGTACGAGATGCGGCGGGGACTGCGGCCAGCACTGGCGCGGCACGCGATGGAGCGCGCGCTCTCGCTGCGGACGGACGGTGACGTCCGCGGGCGGGCGAGGCGTGGTGAAGCCGCGGATCCTTCCCAGCGCCCGGCGACGCGCTGGAGCGCGCGCGCGGACCGCACACGCATGTTGGCGCGCGCCGGGCGCGGCGGCGCGGGTGGCTCGCCGCCCGCCTGCCCGGGTCGGCGGTCCGCGCCAAGCCGGCGCCGCTGCGGGTGACACGGTGCTGCCGTGTCCCTGAACCCTAACCGCGGCCACGTCGCCCAGCGGGTCGAGCGACGAGTCCCCGGTCCGGTTCTGAAACGGCAGCACCATCACCCGGGTCGGCTCGAGCGGCGCCGGCTTGCGCGCGAGCACGGCGGCCCCGACGCCCGAACCGGCGAGCACGGCGGCCACCGCGGCGGCGAGCCACCAGCGCCGCCGCCGGGTCGCACCCCGGCGCGCCGCCACCACCATCGTCGGCAGGTCGTCCGGCGCATCCGCACGGGCCGCCGCGGCCTCTCCCAGCGCGTCGCCGAACGCGCGGGCGCTGGGAAAGCGGTCCGCCGGCACCTTCGCCAGCGCCTGTGTCACCACCCGCCCCAGGACGTGCGGCACCGTCGGCCGTACCGTCCGCAGCGACGGCACCGGGTCCATCGCGTGCCGCGCCAGGATCGCCTGCGCCGTCGGCCCGGAGAACGGCGGCTGTCCCGCCAGCATCTCGTACACCACACAGCCCAGCGCGTAGATGTCGCTCCGCGCATCGACCCGCGCCGACCCCGCCGACTGCTCGGGACTCATATAGGTCGGCGTCCCGATCGCGAGCCCCGTCTCCGTCAGCCGGTTGCCGCCGGCGACGTCGAGCGCCCGCGCGATGCCGAAGTCCGCCAGCACCGCCTCCCCGTCGGCGAGCAGGATGTTCTCCGGCTTGATGTCCCGATGGATCACCCCCTGCCGATGGGCGTGCTCCAGCGCGTCGGCCACCTGGCGCGCGATGCCCGAGCGCCTCGGCGATCGGGAGCTGCGGCTCCTCCCGCAGCCGCTCCCGCAGCGACCGGCCCGCGATGTACGGCATGACATAGAAGAGCACCGGCCGGCCCAGGCCGAGGTCGAGCGTGCCGGAATCGTGGAGGGGGAGGATGTGCGGATGGCTGAGCCGGGCCGCGATGCCGATCTCGCGCAGGAACCGCTCGGCCCCGAGCACCGCGCCCAGCTCGGGGTGGAGCACCTTGATCGCCACCTGGCGGTGGTGCCGGACGTCGGCGGCCAGGTAGACCGTGGCCATCCCGCCGCGGCCGAGCTCGCGCTCGATCGCATAGCGGCCGGCCAGCTCGGCCCTCAAGGCGGTCTCGAAGTCCGGCACCACGGGCGCGGGCACCCCCGGCGGCTCCAGGAAGCCGGTGGCCCCCTGGTCGGCCGCGAGCAGTGACTCGACCTCATGCCGGAGCGCCACGTCCGCGCCACAGGCCTGCGCGAGGAACGTCGCCCGCTCGCCCGGTTCCCGATCGCGCGTGGCCAGGAAGATGGCCTCGACTTCGCGCCAGCGCTCGGGCGTGAGCCGCGTCTCAGGCTCGTCCGGGCTCATGCTCACGCGGCCGCTCTAGGCGACACTCAGCTCGCGCCTGAGCCAGGCCCGCGCGGTGGTCCACTCGCGCTTGACCGTCGCCGGCGAAACGCCCAGCACGGCCGCCGCTTCGTCGATCCCCAGCCCACCGAAATAGCGCAGCTCCACCAGCTGGCTCTTCCGCGCGTCCAGCTCGGCCAGCCGTCCGAGCGCGTCGTCGAGCGCCAGCACGTCCACGCTCGCCTGCGGTCCCGCCACCCCGGCTGCATCGTCGAGCGTGATGGCGCGCGCCGACCCGCCGCGCTTGGCCGCGCTGCGCGCGCGGGCGTGATCGACAAGAATCGAGCGCATCGCCTTGGCGGCTACCCCGAAGAAATGCGCGCGACCGTTCCACTCGACGGCCGACTGTCCAACGAGGCGGAGATAGGCCTCGTGCACCAGGGCGGTGGTCTGGAGAGTGTGCCCCGCCGGCTGCGCGCGCATGTAGCGTCTGGCCTGTCGACGAAGGTCGTCGTAGACCAGTGGCAGGAGCTCGTCCAGCGCGGTCTGGTCCCCTGAGGCCCAGGCCTGCAGCAGGTCGGTCACCGACTGGGTCGATCCGGGGGTCATCGCGTCGCCGTGCGTGCCGAGAGGGTGAGAAGGGGGGGCGCCGCCTCGCTGAACGTACCTGCCGGGCGGGCCACGTCAGGACACCGCAACGCAGCCGGGAGCCCGGCTGAGCCTTTTCGCCGTCGTTTTCCGTGTTCAGAGATGGGAAGCCCTGCAGTTGACGTTACCCTGCGGGCCCTAGATGCGCCACTTCCCAAGTGTTTGGCCCTGATAGCCCCCGTACGCGACCTCTCTTACCTGGAGATCCGGACGATGCGATCCCTGACACTGACCGGCGCGGCGATGCTGGCGGCCGCCCTCCTGACCGGCTGCGGCTCTGACTCGGACCCGACCGCCGCGAATACTGCAGGTCCCCTGGCCGACGCGACGAGCGCCCACACGGTCGACCATTTCTCGATTACCGAACCGTTCCCAGGCGCGGACGTCTTCGTCAATCCCTGCAATGGGGAGACGGTTCAGTTCACTGGTACGTTGGTGGGGCAAGTGACCGCCATGCTCACCCATTTCGAGCTCCACGCAGTCATTTCGGCGACGGGCACGGGCCTGACGACGGGTGCAGCCTACACATTCGACGTGGACCGCCACGAGGCGTTCAACAGGCCGACCGCGGATGCGCTCAACTTCACTTACCGCTTTCTGGAGCGCGACAAAGCGACCAGCACGACGCCCGGGCTCTCGTTTGCGGGGCACGCCTACATCAACTTCGTCGCGCTGCCGGACGGCACCTTCAAGATCACGCGAGACTCCGAACAGCCGGATGAGTGCACGGGTTGAGCATGAAGCGGTGCTGACGGTAGGGCTGTCCGAGCAGCTGGTCAGGAAGCAGCTGCTCCGCGATCCTGAGCTTCGGGTGAGGTCCCCGTGAGGTTCATGTGAGGACCGACCGATAACGTACGACCTGTATTGGGGCTGGATTCACCGGTGCGATGTTCAGAACGCAATATCCTGGAAGAGCTCATATGCGAACATCCCACGCTTTTGCGCTCGTCCTCGGGCTCACGGGACTGGGCACCGCCTGCGGTGACGGAAACGGCCCGTCCAACACCCCGCCCGCCGCCGCCTTCACGCCGACCTGTGTCCTCCTCGACTGCACCTTCGCCGACGGCAGCACCGATGCTGACGGCCAGGTGACGGCGTACACCTGGGACTTCGGCGACGGGACCGCGGCGGCGATCACGAAGGACGCCGTTCACACCTATGGCACTGCGAGCACGTATCCCGTCCGCCTGACCGTGACCGACAACGACGGCGCGACCAGCGACCTCACGCAGTCGGTCCTGGTCCACGCCCCCGCCAACATGCCACCCACCGCCGCCTTCACCAGCTCGTGCGCCGGTCTGGCGTGCAGCTTCACCGGCCTCGGCAGCGACGGCGACGGTACGGTCGTCGGCTTCCAGTGGGACTTCGGTGACGGCGCCATCGCGGCGACTCAGAACGCGACGCACAACTACACCTCGGCGGGCACCTATGCCGTCGAGCTCACCGTCACCGACGATGGAGGCGCGACCGGCCACCTGTCGCAGCAGGTGACCGCGACTGGACCAGCGGCGGGCGAGCCGACGGCCAGCTTTGCGGGCTCGTGTGTCATCACCGGGTCGTACGGAAGGATCGTCTTCGTCGACTGCACTTTCACCGATCAGAGCACGGCCGCCGCTGGGGCGACCGTAACGGCCTGGGCGTGGGACTTCGGGGACGGAAGGACCTCAACCGAGCAGAATCCGCCCGTGCAACACTATACGATCAGCTGGCGCCCTGGGATGCGCGTCTCCGCGAGGCTCACGGTGACCGACAACAACGGTCTGAGCAACGGTGTTTCCATGTCCGTTGCGGTGAGCACGGCTCCTACGATCGCGCTCGGACTTTCGCCGCTGCTGCAGAACCTCTGCTATCCCGCCAGGTACTACAGTGTGCGTGGATGCCCCTCGGGCGGGTCTGTGACCATCAGCAACATCGGTGGCGGGACACTCAAGTGGACATCCACCACGAGCGCGCCGTGGCTCAAGAGATCCCCGACGTCCGGGACCGCGCCATCCACGATGACGGTGTGGGTAGACGGCGCGGCTTTGCCCCCCGGTTCCTATTCCGGCGACATCCTGATCTCGGCCGAGGGAGCCACCAACAGCCCACGAAGAGTTGTTGTGCGTGTGACCAGGTAACGTCTGTACGTCGGCCACGCCGCGCTCGCGATTACCATCGTGCTGGTGCATTGATCGCCCCGGGGTCGCTGCAATTTGAGCTTCGGCTTCACCACAGAGGCACAGAGGGCACAGAGTGCCCATGGAGAACGGCAAGGAGTTTGTGGGTCAGTGCTCTGTGCCCTCTGTGGTGATTGGTTTGCCCAGGAGTGGGCGAGAGCGTCAATCGCTCCCGCGGCTCAAAACCTGTCCGGGGTCTCGCGTGCACGCCCGCCTCGGCGCCTTCGCCAGCGCCGCCGCCACGTCCCGCATCGCCTGCTGATTGTCGGGGAGCCCCATCGCTTTGTCCTCGTACCGCCACATCAGCATCGCGCACCCCGCCGGCCCGAGCGCCTTCCCCCAGTTCCGAATGGCGCTCCCCCTCGGCAAGGGCGCCGAGCCGCGAGCGGTCGTCCAGACGGCGTACAACGCGACCGGAGGAAGGCTGTCGCCGGACGGCGCCTGGCTGGCCTACGACTCCGACGAGACCGGACGAACCGAGGTCTACCTGCAACGGTTTCCCGGGCCGGGCGGAAAGACCCGCCTCTCGTCCGAGGGAGGAGGATTCCCGGTCTGGAGCCGCGATGGGCGCGAGCTGTTCTACTGGAACGAGGACGAGCTCGTGTCAGTGCAGCTCCGTCTCGGGCAGGAGGTGGCCATACTCCACCGCGAGACTCTGCTGGAAGCCCATCCCCAGGGGGGCGGCGTCCTCGCACAGTACGACGTGCTGCCCGATGGACAGCACTTTGTCCTGGCGTCCGGAAGTGAGAGCGGCAACCGGATCGCGGTCGTGACCGACGTTCGCAGGGCCCCGGGCCATGCCCCGGAGGCTCGCTAGCGTGGACGCGCCGGCCCCACTCGCGGTCCCCGCGTGACCGAGTCGCTCGACCGCCTACGTCATGGCATTCGGGTTGCCTCGAGGCGGTAACGCGGCGCGGTCCTCCGGGGTAGATTGTGGGACCCTCAACAAACCCGGAGCCCCAACGACGGACCTGCGCACGCAGCTCCAGTCCGCAGTGGGCAACACCTACGCCATCGAGCGCGAGCTCGGTGGTGGCGCCGCGCCGCTCGCGGGCACCGCGTGACCGAGTCGTTCGACCGGCTGTCCCTCGCCCTCGCCGACCACTACCGCCTCGAGCGCGAGCTCGGCGCCGGCGGCATGGCGACGGTCTACCTCGCCCACGACCTCAAGCACGACCGCAAGGTCGCGGTCAAGGTCCTGCGCGAGGAGCTCTCCGCCTCGCTCGGCAAGGAGCGCTTCCTCCGCGAGATCAAGGTGGCGGCGGCCCTGCAGCACCCCCACATCCTGCCGCTGTACGACTCGGGCGCGGCCGATGGCCTGCTCTTCTACGTCATGCCGTACGTCGACGGCCTGTCGCTGCGCGACAAGCTGACCAAGGACGGGCGAGCTGCCTATCGGCGACGCGGTGCGGATCCTCCGCGACATCGCCGACGCGCTCTCCGAAGCCCACCGCCACGGCGTCGTCCACCGCGATCTCAAGCCCGAGAACGTGATGCTCCGCGGCCGGCACGCGCTGGTCATGGATTTCGGCGTGGCCAAGGCGCTGAGCGACGCCACCGGGCGGCAGTCGCTCACCACGGTGGGCGTGGCGCTGGGCACGCCGACCTACATGGCGCCGGAACAGGCGGTGGCCGATCCGCACGTGGATCACCGCGCCGACCTCTACGCCTTCGGCGTGGTGGCCTACGAGCTGCTGGCCGGCGCGGCCGCCCTTCACCGGCGCCAGCCCGCAGCAGATTCTCGCCGCGCACGTGACCGCCGCCGCCGAGCCGGTCACGACCCACCGGACCATGCCGCCGGCGCTGGCCACGCTGGTGATGCGATGCCTCGAGAAGCGGCCGGCCGATCGCCCGCAGAGCGCCGAGGAGCTGATCACCCAGCTCGAGGCGGTGCTGACGCCGAGCGGCGGGATCACGCCGACGGCCACGATGCCGGTGGCGGCCGCGGCCGCGCCCCGCTCGCGACGGCTCCCGCTGGCGATCGCGCTCGGCGCCCTGCTGGTCCTGCTCGGCTTCGGTGCCTGGCGGGCGACCCACCGCCCGCCGCCCGCGGGATCCCGGCGGCGGCCCCGCGGCGGTGACCGCCAAGCGCGTGGGCGTCCTGCCGTTCGCGTCGCGGAGCCGGGACACCTCCGACGCCTACCTGGGCGACGGCATGGCGACCGACCTGACCACCACGCTGGCCGGCATGACCGGCCTGCACGTCGTCTCGCGCAGCTCGGCCTTCGCCCTGCGCGGGAAGACCGCCCGGGAGGCGGGGACCGCGCTCACCGCGGATGCGATGGTGGAGGGCACGGTGGGCAAGGTCGATGGCACGGCTGCGGGTGACGGTGTCGCTGGTGAACGTCGCGGATGAGGCGATGCTCTGGAGCCAGCGGTACGATGTCACCGAAAAGGACCTCTACGCGCTGCAGGATTCGGCCGCGGCCGCGATCGCCTCGGCGCTCGGCGTCGGTCTCGCCCGGCGGGCCGACGCGGGGCTGGCGGCGCACCGGACGGCGAACCCCGAGGCCCACGATCTCGTCCTCCGCGGCCAGTTCCTGACGGAGCAGAGCACCGAGGCCGGCCTCCACCAGGCGATCGCGCTGTTCGAGCGCGCCGCGGCCCTCGATTCCACGTACGCCGACCCGTGGAACGGGATCGCCCAGGCCTGGTTCTTCCTCGCCGATACCTACCTGGCCCCGCGGGCGGCCGTTCCTCCGATGCGCGCGGCGATCGACAAGGCCCTGGCGCTCGATCCGACGTCGGCCTGGGCGCACGCCCTCCACGCGAGCCTGCTCGCCACCTACGTCCGCGACTACCCGGCCGGCGAACGGGAGTACCTGACGGCGATCGCGTTGGACAGCACCACGACCTTCGCCGGCGACTACGGGTGGCTGCTGCACGGGCGCGGCCTGGACGATTCGGCCCTGGCGGTGGTGCGCCGCGCGCGGCGGCACAATCCCTTCGCCTTCGCGCCGATGAATCTGGCGGTGGTCATCTTCAGCAATATGGGGAGGCTGGACAGCGCGACCGCCGCCTGCCAGGCGCTCCTGCGGCTGGCGTCCGACAACTGCGAGGAGCGCCTGCTGATCCAGCGGGGCCGTGCCGCCGAGGTCGTCGCCGCGCGGAAGGCGAGGCCCCCGACCGACCCGGTGGACATGCTGAGCCTCGCCGAGGCGCTGGCACGGGCCGGTGATACCGCGGCCGCGCGCCGTCAGCTCTCGGCCGCGCTCGCCGCCGCCGGGAACCGGTATGTTCGCGAGGACTACGTTGCGGCCGCGTATCTCGCCCTGGGAGACACGGCCCGTACGCTGGAGTGGCTCGACCGCGGCCTCGATGCCCAGGCGGCGAACATGGCCCAGATCAACCGGGCCTGGAAATTCAAGCCGCTGCACGGCAACCCGGGCTTCGCGGCCATCGTGCGGAAAGCGGGGCTCAAGCTGTGGCCTTGACGCGCCTCATCGCCGCCCTCGCCGACCGCTACCGCATCGAGCGGGAGCTCGGCGCGGGCGGCATGGCGACCGTGTATCTGGCCCAGGACCTCAAGCACGACCGCCAGGTCGCGATCAAGGTCCTGCGGCCGGAGCTGGCCGCCGTGATCGGCGCCGAGCGGTTCCTGAGCGAGATCAAGACCACCGCCAACCTGCAGCACCCGCACATCCTGCCGCTGTTCGACTCCGGGGCCGCGGATTCCTTCCTCTTCTATGTGATGCCGTTCATCGAGGGCGAATCCCTCAGGGACCGGCTGAATCGGGAGACGCAACTCCCGATCACCGATGCGGTCCGCATCGCCACCGAAGTCGCTTCAGCGCTCGACTACGCCCACCGCCACAACGTCATCCACCGCGACATCAAGCCCGAAAACGTCCTGCTGCACGACGGCCAGGCGCTGGTCGCCGACTTCGGCATCGCGCTGGCCGCGAGCAAGGCCGGCGGCAGCCGGATGACCGAGACCGGGATGAGCCTCGGCACGCCGCACTACATGTCGCCCGAGCAGGCGATGGGGCAACGCGAGATCACCCCGCGCTCCGACGTCTACGCGCTCGGTGCCATGACCTACGAGATGCTGCTCGGCGAGCCGCCCTTCACCGGCCCCACGGCGCAGTCGATCGTGGCCAAGGTCATGACCGAGAAGCCGGCCCGGCTCATTCCCCGGCGGGAACGGATTCCGCCTGCGGTGGAGGACGCGGTGCTGACCGCGCTCGAGAAGCTGCCGGCGGATCGGTTCGCGTCCGCCGCCGAGTTCGCGTCGGCGCTGGCGGGCGGCGGGACGAGCGGATGGAGCAGGCGGTCGGCCAGGCGGATGAGCGCGGCGCCGAGCTTCGCCCGGAGCCAGGCCAGCGCTCGGTCCTTCATTCTCGCCCTGGTCGATGCTGGGTCTCCTGGCTGGAGCCTACTGGCTCGGCGGGCGAGCCGAGGCCGCGCTGCGCCACCGATCGCCTTCGGACAGTCGATCAAGGTGACCTGGGATCCCGGTCTCGAGATCCTGCCGGCGATCTCACCCGACGGCAAGAGCGTGGCCTACTCCAGCGGCACCACCATCGCAACATGCGGGTCTACGTCCGTCCGGTCGCCGGCGGCCGGAGCATCCAGCTCACCGACGACACCTCGGGCGTCCAGGCGCATCCCCGCTGGTCCCCCGACGGGACCCGGATCCTGTTCCTGGCGGGGGGACGGCGTCTTCAGCGCGCCGGCGGCGGGCGGCCCCGCCAGGCCCGAGCTGCCTCCCGGCCGCCCGACCCCGATCATCTCGGCGGCCTACGCTCCCGACGGCAAGACCATGGCCTATGTGATCGGAGATTCGCTGTTCCTGCGGAGCGAAGACGGGACCTCGCGCCCGCTGCAGCGGATCGTCGAGGCCAGTGGCTGCACCTGGTCGCCGAACGGAGCGCTGATCGCCTGCGTCAGCGGCAATGCGTTGGCCACGACGATCGGGAACGGGTTCGGGAATATCTCCCCCAGCGGGATCGTGGTCTGCCGAGTGTCCGACGGGAGCCTGATCCGGGTGAGCGACAGCCTCTCGCTACAATCAGAGCCCGGTGTGGTCGCCCGATGGCCGCTGGCTCTACTTCATCTCCAACCGGCACGGGCCCCGGGACATCTACGCCCAGCGCGTGTCCGGCGCGGGGCAGCCGAGCGGCGATCCGGTGCGCCTGACCACGGGACTGGGTGCGCACACGATCTCGCTGTCCCAGGATGGCAAGCGTCTCGCCTACGCCAGCCTCGTCACCGAGAGCAACATCTGGTCCCTCGCGCTCGCGGGGCCCTCTCCGGTGTCGGGATCCGGCGCCGTCAAGGTGACCAGGGGCACCCAGAGCACGGAGGGCGCCAGTGTCTCTCGCGACGGCAAATGGCTCTTCTACGATTCGGATCTGGGCGGCAACATGGATCTCTACCGGATGTCGCTCGCGACCGGCATTCCGGAGCGCTTGACCACGGATCCCAGCGACGACTTCGCGCCGGAGATTTCGCCCGATGGACGCGAAGTCGCGTTCCATTCCTGGCGCGGCCGCGGATCGCGGGACATCTACGTCCTGCCCCTCGACGGCGGACCGGTGCAGCGGGTGACGAACACGCCACTCCAGGAGGCGTTGCGCGTCCTGGTCTCCCGATGGCAATGCCCTGGCATTCCTCGAGTTCACGACCACCGGCGGGATCTGGATTGTGCGACGGACCAACGGCGTGTGGGGCGCTCCCGTCAGGCGAATGGATCACGGGTTCTGGCCCAACTGGTCACCGGATGGCCGGGAGTTGGCCTTCGCCACCTCGCTCCTCGGGCGGGGCCCTCGGCATCGTGCCGGTGGATTCGGGTCCGCCGCGGGTCCTGCTGGATGGCACGCACGGGATCGATGCCACCAAGGCATACTGGAGCGCGAACGGCACAGCGCTGGACTTTGAGGGTCACGATACTCGCGGTCGGCCGGCCATGTTCTCCATCCCGGCCGCCGGTGGGACTCCCCGGCTGCTGGCGGTGTTCGAGGACTCGAATGTCTCGCCCGGCCGGGTGGGCTGGGCGTTTGCCAATGGCCGGATGTACTTCAGCGGCGCAGAACGGCAGAGCGACGTCTGGGTGATGGAGCTGGAGCAGCCGTGAGCGCGACGATGGAACGCCTGGCTGCCGCGCTCGCCGACCGCTATCGCCTCGAGCGGGAGCTGGGGCAGGGCGGCATGGCCACGGTGTATCTCGCCCAGGACCTCAAGCACGATCGCCAGGTCGCGATCAAGGTCCTGCGGCCGGATCTGGGTGCTTCCCTCGGCCCTGAGCGCTTCCTCCAGGAGATCCGGGTTGCCGCAAAGCTGCAACATCCGCACATCGTCGGCCTGCTGGACTCAGGCGTCATCACCAACGGGCCCGGCGGGGAGGTGCTCTACTACTACGTGATGCCGTTCATGGAGGGCGAGACGCTCCGCGAGCGGCTCGCTCGGAATGGACCGCTGCCGGTGCCCGAGTCCGTCCGGTTGACGGCGGAGATCGCCGACGCGCTGGCCAAGGCTCACAAGGCCGGGGTGGTGCACCGAGACATCAAGCCGGAGAACATCCTCCTCGCCGATGGCCACGCCCTGGTGATGGATTTCGGCGTCGCCAAGGCGGTGAGCGACGCCACCGGCCGACAGGGGCTGACCAGCGCCGGTATGTCGCTCGGCACGCCGGCCTACATGGCGCCGGAGCAGGTGGCCGCCGATCCGCGCATCGATCACCGGGCTGATCTCTACGCCCTGGGGCTGGTGGCGTACGAGATGCTCGTCGGCGGCTCGCCCTACGCGGCCACCACTCCGCAGCAGCAGATGGCGGCGCATCTGACGCAAGAGCCGGCGCCGATCCAGCTCAAGCGCCCCGACTGTCCGCCCGCCCTGGCAGCGCTGGTCATGCGGTGCCTCTCGAAGAACCCCGACGAGCGCTGGCAGTCGGCGGAAGATGTCGTCACCCGGCTCGGGGCCGTCGAGACGATGACTCCCCATCGTGTGTCGTGGTGGACCCGTCGGCGCATCGGCGTCCTCGTCGGGGCAGTCGTCCTCCTCGTCGCGGGGACGCTCGGGGTCCGGCGTCTGGCCGGCCCACCGAGGGAAATGGGGTCGACCAACGTTCTCGCCGTGCTCCCGTTCACCGTGCGCGGCAGTCCGGCCGTCGGATACCTCGGCGAGGGCCTCGTCTCTCTGCTCAGTACCAGCCTCGACGGTGCCGCGGGCATCCGGAGCGTCAACGCCCACGCGCTCCTCGGATTCGTGGGCCGTGGGCGGTCGGCCATGAGCCTGGAGCGCGCCCGCGGGGTGGCGGAGCACTTTCAGGCGGGGCTGTTCGTGGTCGGGGACGTGCTGGAAGTGCAAGGGAAGCTCCGGCTCAGTGCCTCGCTATTCGGCCGCACGCAAGGGGACCGCCCGCTGGCCGAAGCGACAGTGGACGGAGAGCCGGGCGATGTGCTGGCCCTGGTCGATCTGCTGGCCACGCGCCTGGCGGCGGACCGATCCGCTGAAAGTGGAGCGCGCCTCACGCGGGCGGCCGCGGTGACTACCTCCTCGCTCCCGGCGCTCAAGGCCTACCTGGCCGGGGAGCAGGCCTATCGAGCGGGGCAGTACGCCGCGGCGGTGGGCGCCTTTCAGGAGGCCGTCGCGGCCGACACGGCGTTCGCGCTCGCCTATTACCGCTTGAGTATGGCCCAGGAGCGCCTCGTCTCGGTCGACGAGTCACGTCGCTCCGCCGAGCTTGCGTTTCGCCACAGCAGCCGGCTCTCGGTCCACGACCGGCGTTTCCTCGAAGCGGTGCTGGCCATACGGCGAGGACGGCCGGGAGACGCCGAGCAGCAGCTCCGCGCGATCGTCCAGGCCTATCCGGACGACGCGGAGGCGTGGTATCAGCTGGGCGAGCTGATGTTTCACGGGAACCCCCTCCGTGGCGTCTCGATGATCGCGGCCCGGGAGCCGTTCTCGCGCGCGCTCTTCTTCGACCCCGGCGACCTCGGAGCCCTCTATCACCTGGTACGCATCGCGGCGCGCGATGGGAACCGGAGCGAGCTCGACTCGCTCGCGGCCCGCTTCTATCAGCTGAGCCCTGCGGGTGACCGCACTCTCGAGCTACGTGCGTTGCAGGCGTATACCACGCACGACTCCGCCGGCGCCGACTCGGTGGTGGCCGAGTTCGGGCGGGCGCCCGATGGAATCCTCCCGCTCGCGGCGTGGTCGGTCGCCGTCTTCGCACAGAACATTCCGGGAGCCGCGCGTATCGCCCGTCTCCTGACCGAGCCGGCCCGGCCGCGCGATGTGCGGGCGCAGGGGCACGTCCTGCTGGCGCATCTCGAGCTTGCTCGGGGGCGGAGGGCGCGGCGTGGAGTGAGCTCCGAGCAGCCGGGCAGCTGAGCAGTGCCGAGCCCCCCTGGTTGATGCCTGGTTCAGGGCGCTCGCGTTCGTCCCCCAGTCCCGGGAGGAGCTCGATGCCGCCAGATCCCGACTCGCGCGGTGGGACGCAGGGGAAATCGCCACGCGGAGTACGCGGGCCAGTGCGTTCTATCAGCGGGCACAACGGGGTGCACCAGATCCTGAAGACCTATCTCCTCGGCCTGCTCGACACTCGCCTGGGTGACACCGCCCGCGCGACGGTGCGCGCGGCGGAACTGGACTCGGCCGGCCGCACCGCGGATGGTCCCCCGCTCGCCCTCGAACTGGCCCAGGGTCTCAGGGCACAGATCGCGGTGGCGAGCGGTCGGTCCGACAGCGCCCTCGCCGATCTCGAGGCGTTGCGCATCGAGGGGTGGTACGAGCTGACCTTCGTCTCTCCATTCTACTCGGGCGCGATGGAGCGGTTCACTCGCGCGGACCTTCTTCGTGACAATGGCCGTGGCGAGGAAGCGCTTGGATGGTACCGTGGCCTCGGCCAGAACACGACGCAGGAGCTGGTCTTCCTCGGGCCTTCGATGCTGGCCGAAGCGCGCATCCAGCGGGCACTCGGTCGGTCGCGCGAAGCCGCCAGACTCTATGATGCGTTTGTCGCGCTCTGGCGGGAGTGCGACCCCGACTTGAGGTCTATCCTGGACCAGGCAATGGGGGAGCGCACCGCGCTCTCGGAGCGCACGTAATGGTCGACCAGTCCGACCGCCTCGCTGGCGCCCTCGCCGACCGCTACCGCATCGAGCGCGAGCTGGGCGCAGGGCGGCATGGCCACGGTCTACCTCGCCCACGACCTCAAGCACGACCGCAAGGTCGCCGTCAAGGTCCTCAAGCCCGAGCTCGCCGCCGTGCTCGGCGCCGAGCGGTTCCTGGCCGAGATCAAGGTCACCGCCAACCTGCAGCATCCCAACCTGCTGCCGCTGTTCGACTCCGGGCAGGCGGACGGTTTTCTCTATTACGTGATGCCCTACGTGCAGGGCGAGACCCTGCGCGCGCGGCTGGAGCGCGAGCGCCAGCTGCCGGTGGATGAGACGGTGCGTCTCGTCACCCTGCTCGCCAATGCGCTGGCCTACGCCCACGCCCAGGGCGTGATCCACCGGGACCTCAAGCCGGAGAACATCCTGCTCCAGTCGGGCCAGCCGGTGATCGCCGATTTCGGCATCGCGCTGGCCGTGGCCCAGGCCGGCGGCACCCGGGTCACCGAGACCGGGCTCTCCCTCGGCACCCCGCACTACATGAGTCCGGAGCAGGCCGCCGGCGCGCGGGACCTCGACGCCAGGTCCGACCAGTACGCCCTGGCGGCGGTGACGTACGAGATGCTCTCCGGCGAGCCGCCCCACACCGGCCCGACCGCGCAGGTCATCGTCGCGCGGCTGATGACGGAGCAGGCCGGAGCCTGCGCGCGACGCGGCCCGGCGTGCCGGCCGCCGTGGATCACGCGGTCGCGCCGGGCGCTGGCCAAGACGCCGGCGGACCGGTTCGACACGGTGGACGCCTTCGCCGCCGCGCTCACGGGCCACGCCGATCCGGCGCAGGGTCGGTCAGGCCGGCGCGCGTCGCGCTGGCTGCTCCTCCCGGCCGCCGCCCTCGCGATCGCGCTGGCGGTGTTCGGCATCAGCCGCCTGCGAGATGGGGGTCACGCGGGTGGAGCCGGGCCGAGCGACAATCTCCGGGTCGTGGCGGTCCTCCCGTTCCGCAACCTCTCCCAGGATACCGCGCAGGGGTACTTCAGCGCCGGGATGACCGAGGAGATTGCCACCCAGCTCTCCCGCGTCGCCGCGCTGCGGGTGCTGAGCCGCGCCGCCACGGCGCAGTACGACACGGCGGGGGACCGGCTCAAGCGGATGTCGCGCGAGCTGGGCGTGGGCAGCGTCGTGGATGGCAGCGTGCGCCTGGCCGGCGACCGGGTCCGCATCGCCGTGGAGCTGACCAACGTGCAGACGGGCCAGTCGCTCTGGTCGGACCAGTACGACCGGCAGCTCTCCGATCTGTTCGCGGTGCAGGATGACGTCGCGCACAAGGTCACGGCGGCGCTCCAGGCCAGGCTCACCCCCGCCGAGGCCAAACGGGTCGCCCATGCCCCGACCTCCAACATGGCGGCCTACCAGCTCTACCTGCGGGCGCTCGAATTCAATCCCGTCCTGCGGGCGGGGAACCTCTCCGGCGGCGAGCTGCTGGGGCAGGCCATTCGGCTGGATTCCGGATTCGCCGTGGCCTACGCCCAGCTCGCCCGGAATCAGATGTTCCGGAGCGTGGCGGGGGAGCGGGCCTACACCGACTCCGCGTTCATCGCCGCGCGGAAGGCGATCGCGCTCGACCCGGAGCTGGCCGACGGCTGGTTCGCGCTCGGCGATCTGGAGAGCGTCGTCCTCAAGCTGTCCGATGCCCGGCGCTCGTACCTCAAGGCCCTGGCGCTCAACCCGAGCCACGGCGGCGCCATGGCCGACCTGGCCAATGTGTACGTCGCGCTCGGACGCTTCGATGAGGCGCTGGACTGGTCCCTGCGCAATCAGCAGCTCAACCCCAATGGGACGCATGCCCCCTACCACGTCACCCTCGGCCTGATGCCGCTCGACGACGACTCGGCCACCGAGCGGTACCTGCTCGCGGCGGAGCGGCAGTTCCCGACCGAGCTCAGGATTCAGGGACTGCTGGCATGGCTGGACCTGAGGCGCGGGTCCAACCAGCCCGCGCTCGAGCGGGCCCGTCGCATGGTGCGGAACGCGCCCGACGATACCGAGGGGCCGCCGCTCCTGGCCGAGCTGGCGGTGGTGGTGGGAGACACCGGCGCCAAGGGGCTCATCGAGCCGCTGGCCCGGCGGGATCCCGGGGCGGCCGGACAGATGTTTCCCGAGTCGCTCCGGTCGCTCTATGCCTTGACCCTGCATCGTCGGGGGACACCCGCCGCGCCGCCGAGCTGTGGCGAGCCTCGGCCGCGGCGGCGCACCGACGCCTCGATGCCGGCGCGGAGAGCTACACGGCCCCGATGGAGCTGGCCGCGATCAGCGCCATCGAGGGCCACACCGATGCGGCGCTCGAGTGGCTCGAGCGCGGCTACCGGGCCGGATGGAAGGACGCCCGGTTCCTCAACATCGACCCCTTCTTCGCGTCGGTGCGGCGGGAGCCGCGCTATCAGGCCCTGGTCATCGCCATGACGCAGGACGTGGCGGAGATGCGGAAGCGGGCGGCCGCGGCGCATCCTTCGCTGTTCGCTCCGCCGCCGCCGCGGCCAACCTCATGACGCATTTCTGACCCGTCGGGTGTCGCGCTTGCCGACCGCCGCCCCCTCTTCCCGAGGCGCGACCCAAGCCGCATGTTTCGCCCATCCGTCAGACCAAAACAGAGTATTCCGCGTGGCAGGCCGGCCCGGTGAGAAGCCCGGGTGGCCGGCCACGTTCTACCTAGGTTGACCGACGCCTCGACACCCCCCGGGAGGACACATGCGACCGTTCCGACTGCTCGTGGCCGTGCTGGTGGCACTGGCCGTGAGCACACCCGTCGCTGCCCAGTTCAGGAAGATCAAGGATGCCCGAACAAGAAGACGGAGCCAAAGCCGGCCACGTCTGCGCCCGGCTCCGGCCAGGCGCCGCGGGGGCCCCGGCCGACGGCGGCATGGTCGTGGTGACGCCCGAGGTGGTGGACCGCTTGCTGGCCGGGGACAAGGCCGCCAAGGCCGAGCGTGAGAAGGCGGGCCAGGAGGACACCCCGTACGGCCGGTACATCCGCGCGAAGGCCGCCTACGAGGCGGCGCAGACGAAGTGCCAGGCGGCGCAGGCGACGTGGGTACAGCGGGCGGCCGCGGACGAGAAGCTGGTGAATCGCTACACCGCGGCGATGGACAAGGCCATGGCCGCCCAGCAGAAGGGCGACATGGCCGGGTACGAGGCCGGGATCGTACGAGGCGCTGGCCATCGTCGACCCGAGCTGCGCGGTGAAGGATCCGAAGCAGCCGGACGACTACTACGACGCGCAGCGCGCCGTGGAGGAGCGCGCGAACCAGGCCAAGCTCCGGAGCCACAGGCCTTACGGACCGCGAGTACGGCCTGGCCTCCGACCGGGTCATCGCGATCCTCACCGGGAGCGATGTGCCGGGCGGTGCGTCGCCGTCGGAAAAGAGCGCCGTCAGCGCCAAGGACCCGGAGCTCAAGGCGATGTACGGCATCCGCGACGCGCAGGCGGAGCGGGTCGCGAAGCAGGCGCCCGCGCCCGATCCGACGCCCGCGCCGGTACAGGCACAGGTGCCCACCGCCGCCTCGACGGTCAACCAGTGCATGATGAACAACATCCAGAACACATGAGGAGAAGATCAAAGCGCTCGGCGACCGCGGCGCGGCCGCGCAGCAGGCCGGCAACACCCAGCTGATGATGGCGATCGCCGACAGCATCATGCGGATCCAGATGGCTGGCTGCAACAAGTGAGGAAGGTTCGTCGGGCCGCCGCACTCGTCCTGGCCCTCGCCCTCGGGACCGGCGTCGTCGGGGCCGGCCCCGGCGCTGCCCGCTCGGGCGATGCGCTCGCCGTGCGCGAGGGCGTCCGTTGGGTCACCTGGTGGCGGCAGGAGGATGCACCCGCCCGCTGGGACGGCGACGGCCCGCTGGCGGAACGAGTGATCTGGCGGCCTGGCTCGGACGGCGTGGAGTGGGGCGAGCTCCAGCTTCGGGGGGCGAGCGAGGCCTGGCGCACCCGGGTCGTGGTCGCCCGGATCGATCCGCGCCGGATCGCGCTGTCGCTGGCGCCGGCGTTCGCCGCCGACCAGAACTGGACCGTGAACGACGCCGAGCGCGGCGTTGCGGTCGCGCTGGGCGCGGGTCAGTTCCGCGGGTCGCTGCCGTGGGGCTGGGTCGTGCACCGCGGGCGCGAGCTGCTCGCGCCACAGTACGCGCCCTTGGCCGGCGCGGTCGTAGTGGATTCGTCCGGCGCGGTGCGGGTGATCCCGCCGGACGCCGTCGGGGAAGAGCGCGCCAGGGGCACGGCGCGCGAGGCCTTCCAGAGTTATCCGATGCTGCTCCACGAGGGCGCGGTGCCGGCGCCGCTGCTCGCCTCCGGCCGCGGCGTGGACCTCGCCCACCGCGACGCGCGCCTCGCGTTCGGGACGCTTGCCGACGGGCGGCTCGTCATCGCGCTCACCCGGTTCGACGCGCTGGGTGGGGCGCTGGGGCGGGTCCCCTTCGGCCTCACCTCGCCCGAGATGGCCGCGGTGATGGGGGCGCTGGGCTGCCGCGAGGCGCTGCTGCTCGACGGCGGCATCTCGGGCCAGCTGCTGCTGCGCGACGCGGACGGCGGCACGCGCGTCTGGTCCGGCATCCGACGGGTGCCGCTCGGGCTCGTGGGGCGGCCGATATCCGGAGCACGCCGGCCTGCGACTTGGCGGTAAACCAGACCTTGATGGGGTCGCTGTGACGAAGCGCGGGCGAGTCTCGCGTCTCAGTCGCTGACCAATCTCTCCAGCAGCTCCAGGCTCGCCACCAGGCTCGGCCCCGGCCGGCTGAACAGTGACACGCCGTCCGCGACGTGCACCCGTCCGCTGCGCACGCATGGCAACGCGGCCAGCTCCGCTCGCGATCGCAGTACCCCCAGCTCTGCTCGCGTCCGTTCCGCCGAATAGCCGCAGCACGCGGCTACCAGCACCTCGGGCTGCCATGCCACGACCTCCTCCCACGTGACCGTCCTGCTCGGCTCGCCGGGACGGCCCAGCCCGTCCTCGCCACCCGCGAGCTCGACCATCTCCGGGTTCCAGTGCCCGCCGCAGATCGGCGGATCGATCCACTCCAGGAACGCCACTCTCGGCCTCCGAGTCGCCCTGTGGGATCGCTCGCGCACAGCGTCGACCCGCCGGCCGAGCGCGGCGACGACCTGGCTGGCCCGGCATGCTCGGCCCGTGGCCTGACCGACCTGGAGGATCGCCTCAAACGTCTCGTCCAGCGTCCTCGGCTCGAGCGACAGGACCTCCGGCGCCGAGCGCAGCGCCGGCATCGCGCGCGCCACCTCGCCGGGGCCGACCGCGCAGACCTGACAGATCCCCTGGGTGAGAATCAGGTCGGGCTCGAGCTCGTCGAGGCACTCCGCATCCACCTCGTACAGCGACTCCCCACGCGCGAGTGCCTCGCGCACGATCCTGTCGATCTCGCGGCTGGGCGCCTCTTTCGGGATGCGCGTGCGAGTCACCCTCGGCAGCCGGGCGACGCGTCCCGGGAAATCGCACGAGTGGCTCACGGCCACCAGCGACTCGCGAAGGCCGAGCGCCAGCGCGATCTCCGTCGCGCCGGGGAGCAGGGAGGCGATGCGCTCAGCGGACATGGGCCGTCGCGCCGACGACGATGGTCCGCCCGGGCGAGCGGTAGTTGGCGGCTTGCTCGTAGGTCGCGTCGAACAGGTTCTCGACCCGGGCGGTGAGATCGAGACCCGGCGTGATGCCCCGGGGCGTGAGCACGGTCCAGCCGCCGCTCAGGTCGAGGGTGCCGTACGACGGCAGCGCCACACGGCGGGTCGGGTCCGGGAAGGCCGCGAAACGGAGGTCGTCCCGCCCGCCCACGACGGTAAGCACCGCGCCGGCTCTCCACCGCGCGGATAAGGTCGAGCGCGCCGAGAACGTCAACAGGTCATTGGGACGGCGGAGGAGCCGTTGGCCGTTCACGAACGTCGCGTCCTCGCCCGAGTCGAAGCCGGCGTCGGTGACCTCGGTATGCAGCCGGGTGTACGCGCCGCTCAGCTCGAGGCCCGACACGGGACGCAGCGTCACGCCGACTTCGACGCCGGACGCATTCGCGGCCGCCACGTTGAAGAAGTTGGGGCCGCCGGGAGTGGGAGGCGCGAAGGTGAACTGGATCAGGTCCCGGAACCGTTGCGCGAAGCCGGTGAGCGACACGCTCGCCCGGAGCGACGGGACCTCCTGCGTCACGCCGCCCTCCACGCTGAACGACCGCTCGGGCCGGAGATCGGGATTGCCCGTCGCGAAGCCAGTGGCGTAGTTGTCGAAGAATCCCGGCTCCTTGAATCCCGTGCCGACCGATGCGCGAAGGCGCGTGAGGCCGGTGACGAAGGCCAGCGCACTCATCCGATAGGTCCCGAAGCTGCCGAAGCGCTCGTTCTGGTCGAGCCGGCCGCCCACGGTGAGCTGCAGGGCCGGGTGCGGCGCGGCGACGGCCTGAACGTAGAAGCCCCAGCTGGTGCGCTCGCGCGTCGAATCGCTCGTCGCGAGCGGCTGGTCCGCCGCGGCCCGCGCGAACGACTCCTGCCGCTCGTCGTCGAGGCTCACGCCGGCCAGCCCGCGCACACCGGCGGGTAGGCGCAGCAGCGCGCGGGTCTCGACCGTCCACCGGCGGATGTCGGTGCGCGAGTCACTGAACCCGCTCGGATCGCTCGCCGAATCGGGCGGGTTCACGAACTCGTCGTTCGCCGCATGCCGGCCGATCAGGAGCTGGCCGTCGACGGCGCGGCCGAGGCGCCGGGTGAGGTCGAGCGCGAGGGTGGTGGTCCGTTCGGCGGTGGACTGGTTGTGGTCGGTGGGGGCGCCGGTGAAGTCGGTGGGGAAGTGGAACACGCCGTCGGCGAAGCGGCCCGAGAGCGCGACGGTCGTGCTCGCGTCGGGACGGGCGCGGGCCCGCCCGCTCAGCACGGTGTTGCGGTAGGCGTCGTTGAAGGCGTAGATGCCGTCGGTCGTCCGGCGGGACGCCGAGGCCGACCAGCCCAGCGCATCGGTCCCGGCACTCGCGCCGGCGTCCCAGCGAAACGATCCGTATGTGCCCCCTTCGGCGGTGGCGCTCGCGGCGGGCGCGCCGCTCCCATCCCGCGTCACGATCTGCACCACCCCGGCGATGGCGTCCGAGCCGTACAGCACGCTGCCGGGTCCACGGAGGATCTCGATCCGCTCGACGTTGTCGGTCGTCAGGTTGGCGAAATCGTACGCGCCGCCGGGCTGGTTCACCGGCACGCCGTCCACGAGCACCTTCACGTAGTCGCTCTCACCGCCCCGGAGAAAGAGCGACGTCTGGGCGCCGAAGCCGCCGCCTTGCACGACCTGCGCGCCGGGGACCTGCCGGAGCGCGTCGCCGACCGAGCGGATGCCCTGGGCGCGAAGCTCGTCTCCCCGGAGCACCGTCACGCTCACGCCAAGCGAATCGGCGCGCACGGGATACCGTGTGGCGGTGACGACGATCTCGGGAAGCGCCGTCGTGTCGAGCGGCTGCTGCGCGGACGCGGCGGTGGCCGTTCCGGTGAGCAGCGCGATGGCGACGCAGCCGGCGCGGGCGCGTCGGGACGTAGAGAGCCTCATGGCGATGTCTCCTTGCGTATGGAAGTGTTGAACGCCGAATCGAGCCGCCGGCGTATGGCGTCGATGGCGGCCGGCGCGCGCGGTGTGGGATGGGACAGAGCGGGATCGGTAAGAGCGAGCACGCGGTGCTCTCGAACCGCGGCCACCGCCCGCCACTCGGGGCGCCGGGCGAGGTCAGTAGAGAGCGAGCCGACGGTGGCGACGACGAGCGGCGCGCGGGACGCAAGCGCCTCGAGGGAGATGGGAGCGGACGAGGAGGAGACATCCTCGAAGACGTTGCGCGCCCCGGCAAGCTCGACCATCTCGCTCACGAAGCTGCCCGCGCCGAGGGCGATCAGCGGCTGGTCCCACGCCACGAGGGCGATCGTGGGCTCCAGGCGTGCCGCAGCGGTGGGATGCGACACGGTTGCCCGGTGCAATCGCTCGAGCGCCGCGTCGTAGGCCGATGCCAGCGAATCGGCGGCCCGGCGCGCGCCGAGCAGCGGGCCCAGCAGTCGTGCGACACGGGAGACGTCGGCCAGGTGGTCGGTCCGGAGCGCGAGCACCGCGATGCCGAGACCGCGGAGCCGTGTTGCCGCGGCCGCGGTGGTCGGTCCCTGGTAGAGGATGACCAGGTCGGACGCGCGCGCGGCCACCGCCTCGACGTTGGGCGGAATCCAGCCGCCCACGCTCGGCACGCGGGCGGCGGCCGCGGGGTAGTCGCACGATTCCGTGCGGCCAACCAGCCGGTCGCCGGCGCCGAGCGCGAAGACCAACTCCGTGATGGCGGGGTTGAGCGAGACGAGGCGGCGGGCGGGCGCGGCCAGGCGGACCGTGTCGCCCGCGTCATCGACGACGAGCAGACGGCCGGGCCCGCCGCCTCCATCGTGGCAGGCGGTGAGTCCCGCGGCCAGGAGCGCCGCGAGCCGGAGAGGTCCCGTCAACGCATCCGCCCATCTCCGGGGAACCAGAGATGGGCGGACGCGGGCCGGGATGAAAAGGCCGGAGTCGCCACCGTTTCCCTCCCCCGAGGGTCAGTGTGGTGGCGCGAGCGGAAAGGTCTCCTGGCTTCGGGCCCTCGCTCGCCTTCCCGGTTGCCCAGTGGCGTGTGAGCGAGGTGACTAGTGCCCGTTACAGTGGCGGGGCCGCGCCGGATTCGCACCGGCTTCCAAGAATCTCCGTTCGCGTGCTGCGATGAATGACGAGCCCATCATAGAAGGTGGTCATGGCTCGCGCAAGAGTTTCATCTCGGCACAGTGGCGCGGGAGCCGCCCGATCGGCGAGCGCGAAGGGGTCCGGCGCGCGGCCGATTCCGCGGCCGCGCAGGGCGCGAAGGGCTCGATCATGATCGTCGTAGCGACGGACGCGCCGCTGTCCGATCGCAATCTCCGCCGGCTCGCCACCCGCGCGCTGGTGGGCTTGAGCCGCACGGGCTCGGTGATGAGCACCGGCTCGGGCGACTACGTGATCGCCTTCTCCACGCACCCGGGCGTCCGCCGCCGCTTCGGTGCGGCGCGGCTCATGACGACCGAGCTCGGCAACGACCAGATGACCGGGCTGTTCCAGGGCGTCGCCGAGGCGACCGAAGAGGCGATCTACAACTCGCTCTTCATGGCGACCACCGTCACGGCTCGTGGCGGGACGGTCGAGGCGATTCCAGTCGCGGAGGTGCGTGCGGATCGTGGACGGCCACGGCATGCTGCGGCGATAGCGGATCACTTCCCCTTTCGCTTGAGCTCCATCGTCCAGAGCGGCTTCCAGTCCTTGCCCGCCCGCTGGCTCTGGTTCACCCGGTAGCTGTCCGGTCCGCTGCGCGTCCAGGTGGCCCGCAGCTCGACGGGCCCCTTGTCCGTCTCGTACCGCGTCGGAAACACGATCGAGTCCGGGCGGTACTCGACCGTTCCGACGATGACCTCCCCCTCGCTGTTGAAATACCAGTACGCCAGCCGCTTCGCCTTCGCGTCCCAGCCGTAGATCGTCTCACCGGCGTAGGGCGCCTCGCCATTCCGCACGACATGCCGATCGCGGATGAACTTCCGGTCGTAGACCCACTCGAAGCAGTGCTCGTCCGTCTGCTTGTCGTCGGGAAACGTGCCGACCCAGCAATCGCCGACCAGGAATTCGAGCGGCCGGAAATCGGGGGCCTTGGGTTGAGGGATGGGGAGCGAGGAAAGCGCCGAGAACGCCGCCAGGGCGGTCAGTCTGATGGGGAGTCGCATGCCGCAAATATGCGGCCCGATCGCCCGAAGTCTTGAAGATTTGTTACCCGACCTCCTCCAGCAGCGCCGTGCTGTCGGGCGAGCGCGTTCGCAGGAACTCGGTCGGACTGGCGGAGGCGACGCGGCGGAAGTCCCGCACGAGATGCGACTGATCCGAGTATCCGGCGGCTACGGCCAGTCGCGGCCACTCGACGCTGGTGCTCTCCCGCAATCGCGCCAGCGTCCACACGAACCGCTGAATCTGCGCATATGCCTTGGGCGACATGCCCAGCTCGCGGGCAAAGCGAAGCCAGAGCTGCTTCCGGCTGCCCCCGAGGCCGGCATGAAGCGAGGCGATGCGCAGATTGCCGTGGGCTTCCTCGATGAGACGCGCCGCATCGCGCACGACCGTCGACGGGACGACGCCCGGCGATAGACGCGGGACGAGGAATCGCTCCAGGTGCGCGAAGCGTTCCTCGGTGGACTCGGCGCCGAGCAGCAGCGCCCGAAGCTCCCGCGCCGGCGGACCGAGCAGGCGCTCCAGGTCGGCGACCGCGTTGACACTCCTGGGGACGTCGGGCCCGAACAGGCGCAACGCGCCGAGCGGATGCAGCCGAGCCGAGACCAGGTGCGTGCCGTCGAGTGACTCGATGACGATCGCGCGTTCGTGCAGCCCGGAGAACCAGGCGCGCTCCCACACGCTCGTTCCGGCGTGAGTCACCATCGTATGCGGGGGGCCGAGGTTGACCATGAGCTCCGTGGAGCCATTCGGAAGAATTCTCTCCCGAAACGGGCTCAGGCGTCCCTCGACCTCCCAGTACTCCTGGACGATGCCGGCCAGGGCTCCATCCGGCATCGCGCTCGAGTACCGCCATCGCCCCGGCGAGGACTCGTACTCGAGCGTGTGGACGAGCCCCGGCACGTTGCCCCGGCCCTACACCTTTGCCGTCTGCATCCGCTCCCGCATCGCGGCCATCTCTTCCCGGTTCGGCCCATAGATGCCCGGCGGCGTGCCGCCCGCCAGCCGGCACATCAGCGAGAGCTGCCCGCGATGATGGATCAGGTGCATCAGGATCGCGCCCCACAGGATGTCGCGGACGGCCATCCGCCGGTCGGTGAACGGCATCTCCCCGTCGAGCTGCGCCTCGGTCATGTCCGCGAGCCGCGCCACCGCCTCCTCGTGCACCCGGCGGTACCCCGGCGCCAGGAGCTCCACTTCCTTGGGACGCTTGATGTTCGGCGGGGCATCCTGGAACGTGACCGCGCCTTTGCTGACCCCGTAGCTGGTGTAGCCCTCGATCTCCGCCAGGTGCCACGCCATCTCGCCGAGCGAGCGGTAGCCGGGGTCGGGTCGGAAGTCGTACTGGGTGGTGGGGAGCGCTTCGAGGAGTTTGGTGGTGAGCTGTGCTTCCATGTCCCACACCTTCCGAAACCGGTCCAGCTCATTCATGGGCGCCATCGTGTCCTCCTGAGATCATGCCGTTGCGGCTCGATCGCGAAATGTTTGGGGGAACCGGCGTGAACAGGGCGATTCCCGAGGTCGTATTGTGCAGCGTCGGACTGGTCGGCGCAACTCGGGGATCCCAGCATGCAGCCGGCTTGACGGTTGTCACATTGGGTTTCGGCTTCACCACAGAGACACAGAGGGCACAGAGACTCACGGAGGACCGCTGGGGGTGAACAGCACACCCCCATAGCCCTGCCCTTCTCCGTGAGTCTCTGTGCCCTCTGTGCCTCTGTGGTGAAGTCCATCCAAACAGAGCACCGTCAGACTGGTCGGCGCGACCAATGGTGAGCTACCATTCGTCCATGCCTATGACCCGCATCAGCCGCCGGCTGAACGCGCCCCGCTCGAAGGTCTATCGCGCCTTGCTCGAGGCCGCGTCCTGAGCCGCCCAAGCGGTCGAGAGGCACGACGATGAGCGTGAGAGCCGCCGAGGCCGGAGAGGTCGATCACCTGGCCAAGGTCTGGTACGACAGCTGGCAGGATGCCCACGCGTGCATTCTCCCCGCCGAGCTCACCCGGATTCGCACACTGGAAAGCTTCAGGGACCGGCTCGTGGCCGCGCTGGCGAACGTGCGAGTCGTGGGGCCGTTCCCCACGCCGGTCGGGTTCTGCCTGCTGAAGGGCGACGAGCTCTATCAGCTCTACGTGTCGGCCGAGGCGCGCGGCACGGGGGTGGCGGCCGCTCTGGTGGCCGACGCGGAGGCCCAGCTTGCCGCCGACGGTGTCGAGCTCGCCTGGCTCGCATGCGCCGTCGGCAACGAGCGCGCGGCCAGGTTCTACGAGAAGTGCGGCTGGCATCGAGCCGGGACGGTGGTCTATCAACCCGATGCCGCCAGTGGAGCGCCGGCGCTCGAGGTCTGGCGCTATGAGAAGCGCCTCCGATAGCGAGGGTATCGGAGCCATGCGTCTTCTTTCGTGGAACGTCCTGGCCGGCGGCGGGTCCCGCTGTGGCCCGATCGTCGAGACGCTTCGACGGTACGACGCGGATATCATCGCGCTGCAGGAAACCGTCACGGCCCGCGCGGCCGATCTCTGCCACGTGCTGGGCCGGGACGGGTACGCGCGGTGCTTCAGCGCCCCGCGAGGGCCCAGGGACCGAGGGCTCTGCGTTCTGTCGCGCGTTCCCGCCCGGCTCGTCACCGGGCCGGCGCCGCCTCAGGCCGGCATCTACCCGCGCGGTTGGCTCGAGCTGGATCTGCCGGGGTCCGGAGTGCGGCTCGCCGCGGTATATGGGCCGGCAGCCGGTCCCGCGCTCCCGGCGTTCTGGAACGCTGCCGCTGCCTGGCTCGCCGGCCGCGCCGCTCGACCGTTCGTCATGCTGGGCGACTTCAACGCCGGTGCCTCCCGCGTCGATGCGAGGGACTACCGCTTCAAGGCCGGGAGAGGGTTTGCCGAGCTGGCGGGAATCGGACTCGTCGATCTCTGGCGACGGGTGCACGGGGACAGCAGCGAGTACACCTGGTTCAGCTCGCCGGGAGGCGGTCACGCCGGGCGGGGGTTTCGGCATCGACCATGCCTTCGCCTCGTCGATGCTCGCCGAGTGTGTGATCGGTTGCCGGTACGATCACGAGGTTCGCGAGCGCCGGTGGTCGGACCATTCGCTCCTGGTCGTGGATCTGGCGCTCGAAGGCCCTCGAAAGGTCGTCCATGCGGATCGGCATTGATCTTGGCGGCACGAAGATCGAAGCGATCGCGCTGGACGCGAATACCCTCGCCGCCGTCCGGCGCCGGGTCGCGACGCCGCGTGACTACGCCGGAACCCTCGACGCGATCGTGCGCCTCGTCGCGGAGATCGAGGCCGAGACCGGGCGCACCGGCTCCGTGGGCGTGGGCATCCCCGGCGTCGTCAGCCACACCACCGGCCTGGTCAAGAACGCCAACTCCACATGGCTCATCGGCCGGCCGCTGCTGGCCGATCTCGAGGCCCGGCTCTCCCGGCCGGTGCGCGTGGCCAACGACGCCAACTGCTTCACGCTGTCCGAGGCCATCGACGGCGCCGGCCAGGGCTTCGAGACGGTCTTCGGCGTGATCCTCGGCACCGGAGTAGGCGGGGGCATCTCGATCCGGCATCGCATCCACGAGGGACCCAATCAGATCGCCGGCGAATGGGGCCACAATCCGCTGCCGTGGATGACGGAGGAGGAGCGCGCGGCCGCGCCGGAGTGCTACTGCGGCAAGTATGGGTGCGTCGAGACGTTCCTGTCCGGTCCCGGCTTCGAGCGTGACCATGCGCTCCGGTCCGGTGCGCAGTGCACGAGCCAGGACATCGTTCGCGCCGCGGCGTCCGGCGACTCCCAGGGCATCCAGACGCTGGAGCGGTACCACGATCGGCTGGCCCGCGCGCTCGCTTCCGTCATCAACCTGCTCGACCCCGACGTGGTCGTGCTGGGTGGGGGCATGTCCAACCTGCCGGACCTGGCGTCCTCGGTATCCGCCACGTTACCCCAATACGTCTTCTCCGACACGGTCCTGACCAAGGTCGTTTTGAACGTGCACGGCGATTCGAGTGGCGTGGGGCGAGGGGCGCCATGAAGGCGACGCTGTCGGCTGGGGACGAGCGGTCGACTCTCATCCGCCTCGGCCGGCCTGCGCTATGATCATGGCGCTACCCCACCCTGGAAACCCACGCCATCTCCGCCTCGTACTGGCGGCGTGATGTGCACCCCCTTAGGCGGACTCGACAAGGATCTCGCCATGACTTTCAAGCCTGCGATTTGGCAGCCGATCGCCGTCGTGCTGAGCGTCATCAACCTGGGTGCAGCCGGTTTCGCGGCCGGATCGGCCGAGCCGTTGCACGCCGGTGTTCACGTGGCGCTCGGACTGGCGTTCGGGTTATGGGCCCAGCGCCTGGGGCAGGCCCCCGGTGAGCTGGGCTCGAGCTCCAGCCTCGGCTCGAAGCGCTCGAACTCGAGGTGGGCGACATGCGGCGGGAGTTGAACGAGACGCAGGAGCGGCTGGACTTCACCGAACGGATGCTGGCACAGGGACAGGAATCGCGTCGAGTGGACCAGGAGAGACTAGGAGAAACCAAAACCCGCTCCCGCCTCCTCCTGAACCCCGCGTGGAGTCCAAATCGTAGATGTGAGGATGACCCGACTCTGGCCCCTCGCCGCCGTCGCCCTCGGCGTGCAGCGCGCTCCGACACGCCCCGCCGCATCCCGCCCGATGCCGCCCCCCACACCACCAGCCCAGCGAGTCACCCGCGCATTCGTTCTCCCCGAGCGCGACCTTCTCCCCGAGAGCATGGCCTTCGACCCCAGGACCGGTAGCTTCTTCATCGGCAGCATGCACCGCCGGAAGATCGTACGCCGGGACCGCGATGGCCGGGTGCGCGACTGGGCCGGCCCGGAGCGCGGCCTCTGGAGCATCCTCGGCATCAAGATCGATGCGTCGCGCGGCGAGCTCTGGGCCAACTCCTGCAACATGGGCGACGAGCTGCCGATGACGCCCGCCGACCCGGCCACCGTCGGACGCGGCGCGCTCCTTCGCCTCCGGCTCACTGATGGAAGCGTCGTCCGCCGCTACGAGCCGCCCGCCACGGCGCGGCCCATTTGTTTCAACGATCTCGCGCTCTCACCGGCCGGGGATGTCTACGTCACCGCCGGGCCCGGCGGGCTCTGGCACTTGCCCCGGGGTGGCGACACGCTCGAGCCGGTGATTCGCGATACCGCGCTCTGGCTCAACGGCATCGCCACTGGTCCCGGCACCGCGCTCTATGTCGCCGATGACGCCATGGGGCCGCTGCTCGTGGAGCCCGCCTCCGGCCGATGGCGGCGCGTCGCCGCGGCCACGGGGGCCACGCTCCGCGGCATCGACGGGCTCTACGTCCACGACGGCGCGCTGGTCTGGATCCAGAATGGGGTCGAGCCGGCCCGCGTGGTGCGGGCTCGGCTCGCCGGGGATGGCGCGACACTGGGAGACCTGCAGGCACTCGACGCCGGGCATCCCGACTACGCGGTGCCCACGACCGGCGTCGTCGTTGGCGATACCCTCTTCTACGTCGCCACCGCCCAGCTCGGCGCCATTCGCCCCGGCGGCCGGGTCGCGCCGGCCGATTCCATGCGCGAGAACGTGATCCTGCGGCTGCCGATTCCGCGGCCGTGACCCGCCCTCCGGCGCTGCCGCGGCGAATAGGGGGTGATTTGATTCGATTCGCTCAAGGCGATGGCCGCCCGACGCCAGGGTGGTACACCCGTTCGGTGTGTCCCGTGAGCTGCCCCGGATAGAAGTAAACGTCGCGGAGATTCCCCGCCGCGTACCGCTCCGCCTGGTCCCCAAAATGCTTCGACCCCGGATCCCCGCTCTCGCCTCCCGCGGTCACCGCTCGCGCCCGCACGCTGTCTTTCCCGAACTCCACCACCGCGACGAAGCTGTTCCCGCTGGTCCCGTACATCCGCTTCGTTCCCGGATACGTCCGCGCCCCGAAGGACGCGAGCGAACCCCAGCGCGCCGAGGTGAACGGCACCGGAATGCTCGGTGCCGCATCGCTGAACGGTTGCACGATGTCTCCGGTGAGTCGCTGGAACCGATTGATCTCCCCCCACGGTGTCCGCCATGTGCCGAAGTCGCGCGTGAGCCGCCCGACCGCCGCGGTGAGCGCCCCCAGCTTCTGTTGCGCCGTCGTACCCGTGGCCATGTAGTTGTAGACCGCCAGCCCGTCCGCGCTTGCCTGCCCGCGAGCGAGCCCCATGAGCGCCTCCCCCCAGTACACGGCGAGCGAAGTCGGAACCGAGCTCGCCGCCCATCGGTAGTCCCAGGCGCGAAGCGCAGCGATCGGTTCGGTCAGACTGACCTTGAGCGAATCACCGTCCGAGGTCGAATCGTACGCCGCCAGCAGCGCCGGCACGAGCTGCGCGAACGCCGTGAGATAGCTGTCGAACGCCGCGTCCCGCAGCCGATCGAGCGTGAAGTCCTTCCGTCCCTCCAGCACCCGGATCGCGTGCAGCCCACGCGGGCTTTCGCCGACGGCGTCCATGTACCTGGGAAAGCCTTCCCGCTTGGGGCTGTCCACTCCAGCCGCCGAGTATGGCCAGTCGTTGGTGTTCTGGATCCAGCCGCCCGGCGGATCGACGACGTGCGGGCTGTCCTCGACCCCGTGCACGCCCGTGCCACTCGGTCGCCGGATCGCTGCCGTTCACGGGCCGAGTCCAGTCGAACCGGTCGTCCCGCTTCGGGACGAACTGCGGGTGGAAGTAGGCGATGTGCCCGTCCGCGTCGGCGTAGACCGTGTTGTTCGACGAGTTGGCGTGGAGCTCCATCACCTTCCGATACTCGGCGAGTGTGCGCGCCTTGGTCCGGAGGAACGACTGGCTCAACGCCTCGATCGGCTTCTCCATCAGCCGGACGCTGATCCACTTGCCGCCCGCCTCTCGCACGATGGGCCCGTGGTGCGTCCGGTAGACCGTAAACGTCCGCTTCGCCGTCCCGGTCGCAGTCCGATAGGGAACAGTGATCCGGCCTGTCACCATCGGCCGCTCCTCACGGCCATACCTGTAGAAGCGCCGGCCACCCTTCTGCACGACCGTCTCGGCGTATTCGTCGATCGCATCCGCGCCGGTCGACGTGTGCATCCAGCCGAGCCGGTCGTTGAACCCCTGGTAGAGGAAGAACTGGCCCCACGTCGCCGCGCCGTAGGCGTTGAGCCCCTCGTCGCTCGTCATCTGGAGCTCGGCGCGGAAGAAGAACGAGGTGTGTGGATTGATGAGGAAGAGTGCCCGGCCGTTGACGGTATTCGCCGGCGCGATCGCGAAGCCGTTCGAGCCCGATGGCTCCTTCGCTCCGTCGCCCGTCCCCGGCGGCGACACTGCAGGCGCCGGCCGCGCGGCGCTGTCGCCGTAGAACGCCTGGAGCTGGCCGAGGTCGATGCTCTCGATGTCGCCACCGATACTGCCTTCGGTGAACGTGAGCGCCATCCACGGCTCGAACCGCGTGATGACTCGCGGCTTCACCTTGGGATGGGTGAACAGGTAGTAGTTGAGCCCGTCGGCCCAGCCGTCCATCAGCCGCTTGAGCCAGGCCGGACTCGCGGCGTACTTCGCCCGCATGCTGTCCGGGTCGACGAACAGCTTCATCCGGAGATCCTGCCAGATTGCGCTCTCCCCCTCGGCCTCGGCCAGCCGGCCGGTCGACAGGAGATAATTGGTCTCGACCCGGTTGAAATCGTCCTCCGCCTGGGCGTAGATCATCCCGAACACGGCGTCGGCGTCGGTCTTGCCGCGCACGTGCGGAATGCCCCAGTCGTCCCGGGTGATCGTGACCGCTCGGGCTTCGCGGGCCCGGCGGGCGGTATCGCGCTCGCGGGCGCGGGGCGCCGGGATCTGGGCGAGGGTGGCAGCGGACAAGAGAAGGAGAAAAGCGTGCATGGACTCTCGCGGGAGGGCTGGAGGACGGAGGAAAATAGGTGGGCGGGTCTCCCGACGTGGGTGGCCGGGTCCTCGAACGTCGACGTCGCCTATTGAAACAAGTCCTGCGGGCCCGCCGTAGGACCGGCATCTCACTCCGCCGGAGCCCCTGATTTGACAATGGCTACGATCGCCGTCCTGCTCCTGCCCTTCGCGAGCCCACTCCCTGCGCCACTCGATACCCTCGTGGACGTCGGCGGCTACCGCCTGCACATGGTGGTGTACCGGGGGACTCGACCGCTGACCATCGTCATGGAATCAGGGGGCGGGGTATCGCTCGCGGCGTGGTCCGGCGTCGAGGGCAGGCTGGCCGAGCGCTCGGGCGCGACGGTGGTGGCCTACGACCGGGCCGGCTTCGGCGAGAGCGGCACGGGCCGGGCGGAACTGACGCCGCGGGAGCAAGTCCGCCAGCTCCACGAGGCGCTCGAGCGGCTCGGGACGCCGCCTGCCCGCATCGTCGTCGGGCACTCGTACGGCGGCTTGCTGTCGCTGCTGCACGCGCACCTCTACCCGAAGCGCGTTCGCGGCCTGGTCCTCGTCGATCCAATGAACGCGCGCTTCGTCCAGGCAACGGGCGGCTTCGTTCAGTCCACGGTGCCTCACATCGAGCATCCGGCCAGTGCCAAGGACACGGCGATCGCCCGAATGGTGGGCACCTTCGACGACTGGCGCGCGATCCGGCCGCGAGCGACACCGGCTTGGGGCTGCCCATCGTGGTCATCACGGCCGGGCAAGCCTGTGGAAGAAGCCGGACATCGACCGCGCGTGGCGCGACAGCCACCAGGCGATCGCCAGCGCCGCGCCGCACCGCCGGCTTGTCGTGGCGGACGGGTCGGACCACGACGTTCCCGAGAAGCGGCGGGAGGCGATCGTGGAGGCGGTGCTGTCACTGACGATTGCGACATGACAGGACTTCACGACGGCGGCAGAAAACCAGCGGACTACAGCAGCTTGACGATCCAGTCGCCCAGGAAGTAGCCGATGCCGGCCACGCCGAGGCCCACGAGGAACATGTCCATCCCGCTCCGGATGATGCCTCGGCCGGTGAAGAAGCTCCGCGCCGCGCCCACGGCGAAGTGGGACAGCATCGCCAGCGCGAACGAGGTCCAGATCGCCACGGGTCCGGTGTCGAACAGCAGCGGCGCCACCGGGATGAACGCGCCGAGCGCGGTCGCCGTCCCGGTGATCCAGGCCTCGCGCATCGGCGTGCTGGTGGCCTCGCCGATCTTGAGCTCCTCGCGCACCTGCTCCTCGAGCGCGCGCGCCGGGTCCGTCATGATCTGCGCCGCGAGGGCCTCCGCCTGCGCCGTCGGGATGCCCTTCGCCTGGTAGAGCAGGCTCAGCTCCTCCTGCTCGAGCTCCGGCATCAGCCGGATCTCCTCCTTCTCCATCGCGATCTCGTGCTCGAACACCTCGCGCTCGCTCTTGGCCGCGAGATAGCCCGAGGACCCCATCGAGAGCGCGTCGGCCGCCATGCCGGCCAGCCCGGCCACCACCACCGCGTGGCTCGCCATCTCGAGGCCGCCCTGGGCGCCGATCATCCCGGCCACGAGGCCGAAGTTGGCGGTGAGCCCGTCGTTGAAGCCGTAGACCACGTTCCGGAGGAAGCCGCCGGCTCCGGTCTTGTGCCAGGGCTCGCCGCCCGCGCCGCTCATCGAGGCCAGCGTCTCGGCGTGCTCCTTCGACTCCTTGGCCAGGGTGAGCGCCGTCGGGCCCACGACCCCGTCGGGCGACTCCCGGTAGAGGTTGAGGTAGCCCTTCACCTCCCGCCCCTCCTCCTCCAGCAGCATGGGGAGCAGGATCCCCGCGCCCACCCGGCGCGCCACCCAGGCCCTCAGGCGGGCCCCGCGCGACGGCGGCGGAGGCTCCACCTGGTGGCCGTTCTCGGCCAGGAGCTTCCGCCACATCTCCACGTGGCGGTCCTCGACCGAGGCCAGCTTCCGGTACAGTGTGGCCTTGCTCTCATCCTGCTCGGCCTGGGCGAGCTCGCGGTACAGGAACGCCGCGTCGGCCTCGTCCTCGAGATGGTGCAGCCAGATGTGCGGGGCGGGGGTGACGGAAGGCATGGGCGATATATAAGCCCAAGGCGGGTGGCGCAGGCGGGCAGGCGGTCGGGCGGCAGGCGGTCAGGCGGTCGGGCGGTCAGGCGGTCGACGTGGCTCGGACGGTCGGTTCTGACCCCCTGCGTCGGGACCCGGAGCTCAGGCCGACCGTCGGAGCCCGTGGACCCGACCTGCCCGCCTGCCTGACCGTCCGACCGCCCGCCCGCCCGCCCGCCCGCCATCCTGAACCCCGAACGGCCTTTGCGACCATCCCCCGGTCCCCGCATCTTTGAAGGGCCATGAATGGGACCCGCGTAATGGACTCGTACCTCCTCGCCAATGCCGAGTCGGTGGTTGCCCGGGCCCGGGACGGGGACGAGGCTGCCCTCGAAGAGCTGTACCGCGCCTTCGAGGGACCCGTCTACAACCTTGCCCGCCGCATCTGCCGCACCACCGAAGACGCCGAGGATGTGCTCCAGGAGACCTTCTTCGAGGTCTGCCGCAGTATCGGGCGGTACCGCGAGGAGGGGAGCCTGTGGGGCTGGGTGCGCTCCATCGCGGCCAGCAAGGCGCTCATGCGGCTCCGGCGCAACAAGTACCGGGAGACCGATGAGCTGCAGGACGAGGTCATGGGCCATCGCCGCGAGGACACCGCGCTCCGCATGGACCTGGAGGCGGCGCTGGAGCGGCTGTCCGAGACCGCCCGTGCCGTCGTGTGGCTGCACGACGTCGAAGGCTACACGCATGACGAGATCGCGGGCATGATGAGCAGAACCCCGAGCTTTTCGAAGTCTCAGCTCGCCCGGGCGCATCAGCGCCTCAGGCGCTGGCTCGGGGAGGAGGTGGAGGCATGACGCATCTGTCGATGGAGGCCCTGCTGAGCCTGCGCGAAGCCGGGCGGGAGCCGGGCGATGCCGCGGCCCAGGAGCACCTGGAGGCCTGCGCGGCCTGCCGGGCCGAGCAGGAGCGGCTGCACCAGCGGGTGGCGCGGCTCAAGGCGCTGCCGGCGCTTCGTCCCACCCGGGACCGGTGGCCGCTGGTAGCCGCCCGGGTCCGCGCGGAGCGCCGGGCGCGCTGGCGGCGGGTAGGCGGGCTCGTCGGGCTGGCCGCTGCGGCCTCGATCGCCCTCGGCGTGCTCGTCGGGCGTGCCGGCGGCAAGCTCGCCGTCGGCGAGCAGGAGATCAGCCAGGCGATGGCCCGCTCCCAGGCACTGGAAAGCGCGCTCAGCCAGTATCACCCCGAGGACCGGGTGCTCGACGGCCGGACGGCCGGCATCGCCCAGGAGCTCGAGGACCGGATCGCCCGGGTGGACCGGGAGCTGGAGATGGCGGACATGCTCGGGCGCCAGTCGCGCGACGCACAGCTCCTCCGGCTCTGGCGCGAACGGGTGGGATTGCTCGACGCCCTCGTCGACGTCCACGTCACCCGCGCAAGCAACGTGGGGCTCTGAGCCCCGAGGAGCTGGATATGCGTTTCCCCTTCGTGCTCGCCGCCGCGCTCACCGTCGCCGGCCTCGCCACCGCGCCGGTTCACTCCCTGCTCGGCCAGGAGCGGGAGGACACGACGGCCGACCGGTTCGAGCGCCGGGTCGACGGACCCGCGACCGGCTGATGACGCATCGTGATGAACCGGCGCGCCCGGCTCGGCATCAAGGTGAACCTCCAGGCGCGCGGCACCGACTCGCTCGGCGCCTACGTGGAATCGGTGACGCCCAACGGCCCCGCCGCCGCGGCCGGACTCCGCTCGGGCGACGTGATCACCAAGGTGGACGGAAAGTCGGTGCTGAGCGGCGGCGCCGCCGGCGACCGGGACGCGCGGCAGTCGCTGCCGGGGCTTCGTCTCATCGAGCTCGCCGCCCGGCTCGAGCCGTCCGACACGGTGGCGGTCGAGTTCCTGCGGGGCAAGGATCGGCGGACGGTCTCGCTCGTGACGGAGGACGAGCCCGACATGGTCATGGCGGGTCCGGGGGGCGGGCACCCGTTCGTCATGCGCTTCCGCGGCGACGGGCCCCAGGACGATCCCCGGATGCACGTCGACGACCTCATGGACATGGGCCCGGGCGAGCGCTTCGAGTTCCTGGCCGGCTCCCCCCTCGGCGACCTCGAGCTGGCGCCCCTCAACCCCGATCTGGGTCAGTACTTCGGCACCACCGATGGGGTGCTGGTCATCCGGGCCCCCAAGGACGGCACCCTGGGCCTCAAGGGCGGCGACGTGGTCCAGGCGGTCGACGGCCGGAAACCGGCCGGCCCCTCCCACCTGATGCGAATCCTGCGGAGCTACGACAAGGGAGAGACCTTCAAGCTGGACATCCTGCGGAACCGGAAGCGGGAGACCGTGACCGCCCGCTTAGGTGAGCGCGACCGCTGATGTGCGCCGCCTCACAGATGTCGGGACCGAACGGCGGTATATCTTCGGCCCACCCTTGGAGGGGTCTCTATGAGCATCCTGTGGACCTTGATCATCGGCTTGGTCGTGGGCGCGATTGCCAAGCTGCTGATGCCCGGACGCGATCCGGGCGGCTTCATCGTGACGATGCTGATCGGCGTGGCCGGCGCCCTGCTGGCGGGATTTCTGGGACGGGCGCTGGGCTGGTACAGTAACCCTGGTGAGGGTCCCGGGATCATCGCCTCGATCATCGGCGCGATGCTTCTCCTCGCTGCTGTATCGGCTGTTCGTGGGGCGCCGGGGGACGACGGTGACGTAAGACGGCGACGGACGGGCGAAGACGGAAGGGCGTCAATCTGACGCGCTTCCGTCGTTTCGCTCATGCTCCCGTCTTTCCCTCTTTCGCCTTACCGCCTTCCGTCTTTCCGTCTACGCCAACGCCACCATCCCCCGCGCCGCCCGCTCGGGATGGACATGCCGCGCCAGCTCCGCGAACATCGGAATGTCCAGGCTCTGGGCGCCGTCGCTCATCGCCGAGGCGGGATCGGGATGCACCTCGACGATGAGGCCGCAGGCGCCCACCGCGAGCGAGCCGAGGCTGAGCGGCGTCACCAGCGACCGCACGCCGGCCGCATGGCTCGGGTCGACGATCACCGGCAGGTGGGTCCGCTCCAGCAGCATCGCCACCGCGTTGAGATCGAGCGTGTGCCGCGTGGCCCGCTCGAACGTGCGGATGCCGCGCTCGCACATGACGACGTTCGGATTGCCCTCGGCCAGGATGTACTCCGCCGCCATCAGCCACTCCTCGATCGTGGATCCGGCGCCGCGCTTGAGCAGGATCGGCTTGCCGCTCCGGCTCGCGGCGCGCAGCAGGGTGAAGTTCTGCATGTTGCGCGCGCCGATCTGGAGCATGTCGGCGAAATGGCCCACCACGGCCACTTCCTCCCAGCTCAGCACCTCGGTCACGACCGGCAGCCCCGTGCGCGCCCGCGCGTCCGCCAGGTAGCGCAGGCCTTTCACGCCCAGTCCCTGGAAGTCGTACGGAGAGGTCCGCGGCTTGTAGGCCCCGCCACGCAGCATGTCGCCGCCGGCCTGGGCCACCGCGTCGGCGGTCTCGAGGATCATCGCCTCGCTCTCGACCGAGCAGGGGCCCGCGATCAACACCCGCTCGCTGCCGCCGAACGTGAGCGGCCCGACCTGCACTCGCGTCCCATCCGGCACGCGGCGCCGGTCCACCAGCGGGATGTCGGGCTTCTTGGTGTGGTGCGCCGGGGTCGGCGGAGGTGCGGAGAGCTTGGAGCCCTCGACCCAGGCCTCGTAGCTCCCGAGCACCACGACGCGCGCCGCCAGCGCCTCCACTTCCTCCAGCGCTTCGGCCACGCGCGGATCGGTGGCGGAGCCGTCGATGTCGACATAGAAGCGGTAGGTCCACGGCGCGGAGCGCTCGGGCCGCGACTGCAGTGCCATGAGGTTCACGCCGCGGACGCCGAACGCCTGCAGCGTGAGCGCCAGCATGCCGGGCTTGTGGTCGATCAGCACGATGAGCGACGTCTTGTGCCGGCTCATCCCCACGCTGCCCGCCGGCAGCGCCGGCGCATCGGCACGGGTGAAGGTGAGGAATCGGGTCTGGTTGCTGGGATCGTCCTCGATCCGCTCGGCGAGCGGCACGAGCCCGTGGGCATCCGCGGCGTGCCGTGCGGCGATCGCCGCGAGCGCCGGATTCCCCTCCTGTGCCACCATCTCCGCGCTGCCCGCCGTGTCCCAGGTGCTCACCAGCTCCACGTTCGGCAAATGCTCCGAGAGCCAGATGCGGCACTGGCCGAGCGCGACGGGGTGCGACAGCACCCGCTTGATGCCGTCGAGCCGGGCTCCCGGGACCGCCATGATCGTCATGTGGACGGGGAAGAGGATCTCGTGCGTGAGCCTGAGCATGCCGTCCCCGAACGCCTCCTCGAGCAGGTCGTAGGTGGTGGTGACCGATCCGATCAGCGAGTTCTCGATCGGGAGGCAGCCGGCCTCGGCCTCGCCGGCGCGCACCGCCGCGACCACGTCCTTGGCCTCGCGGCAGGGAAGCGTCACCAGGTCCGGCCAGCGCCGCCGTGCCGCTGCTTCGCTGAACGAGCCGTAGGTGCCCTGAATCGCCACGCGCATAGCTCTGCTCCTGGAATGGAAAAGAAAACGCCCCGCCGGATTCGTCCGGCGGGGCGTCGATGGGGTCCGGTCGGCGAGCGCTACTGCACCCTACCGACTCCGGACGGGCCATGAGCCTCGCCGGCGCTGGTAAAGGAGAAGTAGAACCACCCGTTCTGGGACCGGATCATGGATTCAACGTACCGGTCGGCGTCGGGGTTTGTCAAGCGAGTTATCTTGCTCCCCCGTGATCCGCCGAACCGACGTCTCGACCGGTCTCTTCGTCTGGCTCGCTCTTCAGCGCGCTGCCCGCCCGTGCCCAGGGGCTGCCGGCATATCGTCCGATCAACCCGGTCGCGGACTCCCGGACCGCGCTGGGCTTCGAGCCGTACCGGACGCCCGGCCCGGGCCGATGGTCCGGAACTCTGGCGCTCGACTACGCCAGCGCCATCGAGCACGCCTTCGAGCCGAGCGCGCGGTACGATCTCGACAGCGAGATCCTCCGGCTCCGGCTCAGCCTGGCCCGGGCGGTCGGCGCCCGGGGGTTCGTCGAGCTGGACGCCGGTGTCGGCGCCGGCTATCCCGGATTCCTCGACGGATTTCTCGACTGGTACCACGGCCTCATCGGCATCACCTTGCGCGACCGCGAGCGCCGTCCGCGCAACGCCTTCCTGTATCAGCTCGAGCTGCCCGACGGCCAGCTGCTCACCCGTCGCTCGACCGGCGTCTTTCTTGGCGACGCCCGGCTGTCGGCCGGGATGCGCCTGGGCCGGCACCTGCAGACCGTCGCCACGCTTACCCTGCCGACGTCCACGGCGCCGGCCGGCTACGGGCGAGGTGTCGTGGCCGGCGGGGTCGTGACCACGGTGCGGGCACCGCTTGGGGGCCGGGTCGTTTACGAAGGCAGCCTGGGCGTGGGCTACACGCCGAGGCACGGCGACCTCACCCGTTACCAGCGCACGACGTTTCTGTCGGGAAGCTCCGGGCTCAGGTGGCGCTTCTGGGGACGTCAGTCGATCTACGGCAATCTCTTCGTCCACTCGCCGTATTATCACGATACGACGATTGCCGCCCTCGACCGGCGGGAGCTGTCCCTCGATTTCGGCTGGATTCTGGCGACGCGCTCGGGGCGGGAGTGGCGGCTCGGGCTGACGGAGGACCTGGAGCCCAGCGGGCCGGGCATCGATCTGGTCTTCCGACTTGGGGTCACGCGCTGAGGGTCAGGTGCCGACCTGTCCCTCCTTGAAGAGGAACTGCTCCATGTTCCGGAACAGAAATTCCTTCGACTTCGCATCCCGCAGGTTCAGGCCGTAGTGGTTGATGAGCTGCTGCTGCGTCTTCAGCCACTCGGCCCAGCACACACCGCAGATCTCCTCGTACGCCCGCTTCCCCAGGTCGTTCTGAAAGGGCTGGAACGCCATCCGGTCGCGGTCGAGTCCGCAACGGGCACAATGCACAGTCGTCATGCGGGCAAGATAGACGTCTCCGGAAGTGTGATCCAGTCTACAGTGTGATCCAGTCGACACTGTGATCCAGTGTACGGGCCGATGGCCGCCTGTCGATTAGGTTAAAGTCAGGGCGCGAGGCGACGGCGCGGATCGTCCGCCCGGCGAACCATTCGGGCTCCCGTGGCGCTCCCCAGCCCGACACCCAGGCCGAAAATGGCGGCCGGCCCTGCGCTGACCAGGGGGAGCAGGGATAGCGGCCAGGCGAGCAGGAAGCCCAGGACCCCCGCAACCAGCGGGAACCAGGCCCGGTGGACGGCGTCCACGAAGCGAAGGCGGTTGCGGACGAAATTTCTGGAAATCAGGTAGCCGCCGAGGCCGGCGGCGACGGTCAAGAGTAACTGCAGCATAGCGATAACCTCGGTTGGGGACATGCAGGCCGCGTTACAGTACGAAACGCTGGAGGGAAAGATTCACCGGCGGGATGCCGCCGGGCATCCAAATCGCTACTGTGAGAGTACGTATCGCGGGTGGAAGTGATCGTGTCCTTGCCCAGTCTCTAGACGGGAGGGAGGCCACCGATGCCTAGACATCCGACGGTGCAGGTGCCCAATATCGGCCCGATGGACCATGCATGGGACCTGTTGGGCGAATGGCAGGCGGAGTTCGAATTGCCGGAGACCGAATCGCCGGTCCATGGGAAGGTGAACTTTCGGTCCTGGACCGACGCCGAGCTGATGCTCGATCCGATCGAAGCAGCGATCGCGGGCATTCCCGCGACGGTGCCGCTCGAGCGGGCGAGCGAGATCCATCTGACGGATGCGGGCGGCGGTGCGCTTCAGTGGGTACTGCACGCGCCGTCGACCAACTGGTCGCTGCAGGCCACGATGTGGCCGGGCTCGCTCCACCTGTTCGTGAGCGACGCCGACGACGACGAAGAGCAGCTGTATCGGGCGCGCGCGGTTCGGACGCCGGACTACTACCTGCGGAAGTATCCGATGGAAACGGAGTGACCCGCTTCCCCACGAACGAGTCACGCTGAGCGAAGCGAAGGGGGCATGCTTCCGGGCATGCCCCCTTCGCTTCGTCCAGGGTGACTCACGCCTTCCGCCTGACCGCCTGACCGCCTGACCGCCTGACCGCCTGACCGCCTGACCGCCCGTACCACCTCACCACCGCACTCCCCCACAGAAACCCCGACCCGAACGCCGTCAGCGCCACGAGACTCCCCTCGCGAATCCGTCCCGCCTGAACGCATTCGTTCAGCGCGATCGGAATGGTCGCCGCCGTGGTGTTCCCGTACCGCATGATGTTGTTGTAGACCTGATCGTCCCGGAGTCCGAGGGCCTTCTGCATCATCTCCGAGATGCGGAGATTGGCCTGGTGCGCCACGAGCAGCGTGAGATCCTGGATGCCGTGCCCGGTCGCGGCCAGGGCCGCGCGCACCGACTCCGGCATCCGGACGACGGCATGTCGGAACACCTCCTTGCCGTCCATCTCCAGGAACTGCCGCCCGTGCTCGAGCTGAGCCTGGGAGGCGCGGGGGTGGTACATCGACCCGGGCGCGTCCACCCACAGCTTCTCGGCGTAGGTCCCGTCTCCATGCAGGTCGAACGCCAGGATGCCGCGCCCGTCCTCGGCTGGCCCGAGCACCGCGGCGCCCGCCCCGTCGGCGAAGATGACGGCCGTGTTCCGTCCGCGAGTGGTGACGTCCATCCCGGTCGACTGCACCTCCGCGCCCACCACCAGCACGTGCCGGTACTGTCCGCAGCGGATGAACGCATCCGCCACGCTCAGCGCGTAGACGAAGCCGCTGCACTGGTTCCGGATGTCGATCGACGGGATCGTGCCGACCCCGAGCAGGCGCTGCAGGTAGACGCCGTTTCCGGGAGCGAAGTGATCGGGCGTCGAGGTGGCGTAGACGATCGCGTCGAGGTCGCCCGGTGCCAGGCCCGCCGCCTCCAGCGCGTGCAGCGTCGCCGCATGGGCGAGTCCCGCGCCCGTCTCGCCCTCGCGCACCCAGCGCCGTTCCTGGATGCCCGTGCGGGTCCGGATCCATTCGTCGCTCGTGTCCATGAGCTGGGAGAGGTCGTCGTTGGTCACGACGCGGTCGGGCACCGCGAACCCGGTCCCGAGGAAGCGCGCACGGGTCATATTCCGTTCCTGGATGGATGTCACTGAGGACTCCGCCTGCGGCGGACCGACCCACAGCAGCCAGATCCAGCCGAGCCACGCTGCGGTGAGCGTCCAGCCCATCGCCCGCCAGGTCTCCCATACCACGCCGAGCGGGGTGAGCCAGCCGGGCCAGCCGCTGTCGGCGCGGAGCCGATGGCGTTCGACGATCTGCGAGGAGCCGAACCCTCTCCGGAGCCCGTCCAGCAGCCGGCCGCAGACCCCCGCGCCTGCCTCGGCCCAGCCCGGCACCCGCATGAGATTCCAGACCATGCTCGTGGCGCCCCAGCCGTGGCTGTCGCTCGCGCCGACGACGAACCGGTTGGTCCGCCGCGCGAGCGCGACGACCGAGTCGCGCCGCACCCGCGACATCTCGTTGGCCTTGGGTGACGCGTTGACGATCTCGAACCCGTCCGCTCCCGCGGCCACGAGCGTGTCCAGCCGGCCCGCGTGGTTCCGCTCGTACTCGGGAAGCGACAGCACGCTCAGCGCGCCGTACGCCGAGTCGCTCTCGTGCAGCAGCGTGAGGAGCGCGTCGAGGGAGCCGTTGTAGCGGCCCCGGTCCACCGGCAGCGAGTCGCCCAGGAGGACCACGTGGGCCTTCCAGGCGCTTACCTCGATGCCGGGGCAGAGCGCCGGCGGGCCGGCGTGCGGACGGAGCCCGCTGGTGGTGTTGTGGTCCGTCAGAAACGCGGCGTCGAAGCCGGCCCGCCGGTGCCAGCGGAGGTTGGCCTCGGTGTCGAACCCGCCCATGAGCGTGCCGCCGACGTCATGGGAAACATTACTGTGGCTGTGCATGTCGAACACGACGATGTCAGGGCCCGCCCCCGCGAGCGCGGCCATCGGACGATGCCAGAGGAGCCCGGCGCCAACGAACAGCGCCAATCCCGCGATCGTCGCCAGCAGCAGGGCCAGCTCGCCGCGCACGGGCGCCCGGCGCGGCCGGACGTTGCTCCACGCCAGGCGCCGCCAGAGCACCCGCCAGAGCCGCCAGGCGACGTACAGCATCGCGCCGCCGGCGAGGAACCCGTACAGCCGGGTCATGCTGAGCATCGAGACGCCATCCCAGAGCGTGAATAGCGGCGCGAGCGCCAGGTACAGCGGCGGATAGGACAGATGCAGCGGATGGCGGGAGCGGCGCCCCGAGCGGATCGCCGAGCGCGGGCGCGGCCGCGGCGCGCGCGGCGAGCAGGCCGGCGGTCAGCGCGAGCGGCACGAGAAGTCCGGGCCGGGCCGGACGCTGGAACAACGGGCGCGGGGAGTGAATGTTGCAGAATATACCCGACCATCCGGGCGCAGGCACCCAGGGAATCGACGCCCATGAGCGACTACGAAGACGAGCAGGACGAGCAGGACGAGGAGTTCCCCGCCGGCGACGGCACCGTGGAGACCGGAGCCACCGTCCTCTGTCCCTACTGCGGGGAGATCAACGAGATCAGCCTCGACCCCGGCAGCGGCCACCACCAGGAATACGTCGAGGATTGCCAGGTCTGCTGCCGCCCGTGGCGGGTGGAGGTGACCTATCTGCCCGACGGCACCGCCGAGGTCTCGGTCGAGGCCGAATCACTGGACTGAGCTAGATGCCGCCGAGCCACGGGTAGCCCTGGTCCTCCCAGTAGCCGCCTGGCCGCTGGCGCGTGAAGCTCATCGCGGTGAGGTATTTGGTCATCTTGTAGCCCAGCTTGATCGGCGAGTACAGCCGCAGCGGGGCGCCGTGCTCGGCCATGAGGGGCCGGTCGTTGTACGCGTAGGCCAGGATGGTCTGCGGGTGCATGGCGCTCGCCAGGTCCCACCCGTTGAAGTAGCGGCTGTCGAACGAGTCGAAGCGGAGATAGCGCGCATCGGGCGTCGGCTGCACCATGTCGACGATCGGCCGACACCGGGACGCCCGTCCACGTCGCCACGGCCGTCCAGCCTTCTACGCAATGATGCTTCACCGTGTAGGTCACCCGCGGAAGCGCCTCGATCATCGGTCGGGTGAGCCGGGCCGGCGTGCCGGACCAGCCCGCCCACCTCGAGCGCCCACTCGCGGCCGCCGGGTGGCGTCGGGAACTGTCCGGTGCGGTTGGCCGTGATGGAGTACGCCGGAAACCGCCCCGGCCGGGGTGCGCGCGGCCACCGGATACTCGCGCGCGAGGCGCGTGGGCGAGAGCAGGATCTTCTCGCCCACCCAATCGTTGATCCGGCTGATGGCGCGGAGCCGAGGCTCGAGGAGGGAGCCTCCGTCCCAGCCGCAGGCGGCCGCGAGCGACACGGGGGCGACGAGGCCCAGACGCATGAAATCCCGGCGGCTCAGCGCGGGTGTGCGGTCAGTCATGGCTCGGAAACCTTCCTCGATACCAGCCCGTGATCATGCCCCGCAGCGAGGCCGGATCCACCAGGAACACCAGGGCGACGTGGAGCAGGGTGAAGCCCACGAAGATCCAGACGGCCCAGAAGTGCCAGTAGCGGGCCAGCTCGTACCCGCCGAACAGCGCCGTCAGCCAGGCGAGCTGCACCGGCTTGTAGATCGCGAACCCCGACAGCGCCGATACCGCCCCGAGCACGATGATGGACGTGTAGGCGGCCTTCTGGAGCGCGTTGTGCTTGCCCTGCGGCGGGTGGGCGGCGCGGAGGCGGAGGTAGTAGAGCTGCATCTGGATAGCCGGGCCCACGTCCCGTGGCCGGAAGAGCAGGGTGCGCCACTCGCCGGACCAGGCCAGGAAACCCAGGTAGACCAGGCCGGTGATCACGAACGGCCACGCGAGCGCGAAGTGCCAGTTGAGCCCACCCGCAAGCCAGCCGCCGAGCCGCGACCACTCGGGGAGCGCCGCCCCGTCGAACGGGTTGGGGTAGGGTTCGCCGCGCGGGCCGAAGTGGCGGAACGCCATGTAGATCTGCAGGCCGCTCGCGATCATGCCCAGCAATACGATCGCGTTGAGCCAGTGGGCCAGACGCACCAGGCCATGGTACCGCTTGACGCCGGGCCGACTGTCCATCCGACCCTCCTGAGGGTGAAGTCCCTAATGTAGCTCGAGGAGAACGCCGCCGACCCCGGAGTGGTTCCATCCCGATGTGGACCGTCAGGGTACGCGGGGGTAGTATGGAGCCAGTCCCTCGCTGCAGGCCGCGGTGATTCAGGTGCACTCGCTGCAGTCGATCCTCCAGGACCGCTATCGCTTCGACCGCGAGCTCGGACGCGGAGGCATGGCGCATGTCTGGCTCGCCCTGGACCTGCGGCACGAGCGCCCCGTGGCCCTGAAGGTTCTCCGGCCCGACATCGCCGCCGCCGTGGGTGTCGACCGGTTCCTCCGCGAGATCCGGCTCACCGCCCGGCTCCAGCACCCCAACATCCTGCCCGTCCTCGACAGCGGGGCCGCCACTGGCGAGGGCGGCGCCCATCTCCTCTGGTACACCATGCCGCTCGTCGAGGGCGAGACCCTCCGGTCCCGGCTGGCGCGCGAGCGGCAGCTCCCCGTCTCCGATGCCCTCGCCATCGTCCGCGAGGTCGCCGACGCGCTGGATTGCGCCCATCAGCATGGCATCGTCCACCGGGACGTCAAACCCGAGAACATCCTGCTCGGCGGCGGCCACGCGCTTCTGGCGGACTTCGGCGTCGCCAAGATGGTCGCGGGCGGCTGGCCGAAACGGCGAGGTGACCTCCACCGGCCTGGCCCTCGGCACGCCGGCCTACATGAGCCCGGAGCAGGCGGTCGGAGATCCCGACGGTCGACGCCCGGACCGATGTCTACGCTTTGGGGTGCGTGCTGTACGAGATGCTCGCCGGCGAGCCGCCGTATGCCGGCCCCACCCCGCAGGCGATCGTCGCTCACCGGCTCTCGGATCCGGTCCCCTCCGTGCGGCGGCTGCTGGGAATCGGTCTCGTCCGTGATGGATGCTGCGCTCATTCGCGCCCTGGCGAAAGTTCCCGCCGATCGGTTCGCGAGCGCGGGTGCGTTCGCCGCGGCGATGGTCCGGGCGGCAGCGCCCGACGCACCTTCCTCGCGGCCGCTCGACTCGGGTGGTGGCGGCTGGCCGCCGCCGTCGGAGTGCTCGGGCTCATCGCCGGCGCACTGTGGCTGCGGCGTCCGACGTCGTCAGCGGCCTCGCATGCCGGTCCCACGCCGCTTGCGGTGCTGCCGTTCAAGGCGCTCGGCCTCACCGGCGATTCCGGAGTGCTTACAGTCGGCATTCCCGACGCGATCATTACCCGCCTGGCCGGCGTGCACCAACTCCGGCTCCGGCCGACCTCGGCGGTCCTGCGCTACCAGGCCGCCGACACCGATCCGCAGGCCGCAGCCCGGGAGCTCGGCGTCGAGTACGTGCTCGCGGGTACGGTACAGTCGGCCGCGGACCGGCTCCGGGTCAGTGTGCAGCTGCTTCGCGCCAGCGACGGCGGCGCCTTGTGGGGCGCCCACTACGACCTGTCCCGCCAGGATCTGCTCAGCCTGCAGGATTCGATCGCCGAGCGAGTGAGCGGCGCGCTGGCCGTGCGCATGAATGCCGTCGAGCAGGAGCGATTGTTCCGGCGGTACACCGACAACGTGGCGGCGTACGAGGCATACCTGCGCGGGCGGTCGGAGCTCGCGCGCGTCTCCGAGGACGGGACCCGCGCCGCCGTCGCGGCGTTCGAGCACGCGCTGGCGCTGGATAGCACCTACGCGCTGGCTCGTGCGGGCCTCGCGATGGCCAGCGCCGACATGCACCTCCGGTTCGCCACCGGAGTCGAGGTCAAGCGCTGGGGCGAGCGCGCGGAACGGGAGGCGGCGCGCGCGCTCGAGCTGGATCCGGAGCTCGCGGAGGCACACCTGGCCCGGGCGGCCGTCGCCCGCAAGGGAGACTTCGATTGGGGGCTCACGCTCGAAGAGACCGCCAAAGCGCTCGAGCTCAATCCCACGCTCGACCTCGCGCGGTATTTCCGTGCGGCCGCGTTCTATCACCTGGGGATGTTGGACCGCGCGGAGGACGAGCTCCGCGAGGTGCAGGGCGTCGACTCGCAGAACCGGGCCGAGCAGCTCAGAACCACGGGCGTGGTCGCCTTTCTGCACGGCCGGAACGCCGAGGCCGTCCGATTGCTCGAGGAGACACGTCACAGCAGCAGCCGGGCCTACGCCGACTCCTATCTCAGCCAGGCCTACTTCTACGCCGGCGACACGCTGCGGGCGTTCCAGATCCTGGATTCCCTCAAGGGCTCCGAGTCGACCCCCGCCTCGATGCGCGCACGCGCATCGCTGGCGAGCTTCGCGGCCTTTCGCGGGGACCGGGCGACCGCGGAGCGGCTGGTCGGAGAGGTCATTCGCAACGGATACATGGATCACCACGTGGCCTACAGCCTCGGTGCCGCGTACGCCCAGCTCGACCGGTTTGAGGAGGCGAGCACCTGGCTCGACCGGGCCGTCACCAGCGGCTTCCCCTGCTATCCGTGGTACGCGCGCGATCCGCTCCTGGAGCCCTTCCGCCGGGACTCCTCCGGCCACGCGTTTCTGGAGCGGCTGCGGACGCAGTGGACTGCCGCGAAGGTGCGCTACGACTGACTCAGCAGCGCCGCCGCCGCCTCCCGGCCGCTGATCAGGGCGCCATGAACGGTGGCGTTGCGGCCGTGCTGCGCCACCGCCTCGCCGGCGAGAAATAGCGTGCCGGCCACCGGCTCCACGAGCGCGCGGCGCGCCTCGATGGCCCCCGACGCCACCGTAGCTGTAGGCGCCGCCCGCGAACGGATCAGCCGACCAGTCGTGCGCGTAGGCCAGACGCGAGCGGGACCGCAGCTCCGCCACGTCGCGCCCGAACACGGAGGCCAGGGAGTCGAGCGCCGCCCGGAGCAGGGCGGCCTCGCCCCGTCCGGTGAGCGCGGCCGCGCGAGGGCCGCCGGCCCACCCGGTGAGCACCGGCGCGAGCGACGGAAGCGCGCTCCACCAGACCGGAAATGGCTCCGGCCCGCCGTAGACGAAGCCTGGACCGGGCTTGCCGTCCGGGGCCCACCACCTGGTGTCGAAGCCGATGACGATGCGGAGCGCGGCGCCCATGTGCAGCGCGCGGAGCGCGTCGACCCAGCCTGGCGGCGGCGGGTCCAGCCCTCCGGCACTCCCACCGCCCATCATCCGCTTGACCACCGCGAGGGGTAGCGCGACTACCACGCGGGGAGCCACCACCTCTTCGGTGCGGCCGTCGGAGGCCACGGACCGTGACGCGGACCTGGCCGGCCCGCCACGCGACGGCGGTCACCACCGAGCCGAGCCGGACCTCCACGCGCGCGTGGTCCCATCGGTCGGCAAGGCGCCGGACGAGCGCGCCGTAGCCCTCGCGGATCCGGTGCGGCGAGTCGCCGTCGTCGTTCTCCGCCGATTCGTTCTCGGCCAGAGCCCGGGTACCCAGCCGCGACAGGTCGGCGGCGTGGAACCCCTCGAGATACTGGATCACTCCCTGGAATTCGCCCGGGCGGGCGAGCAACGTCTCGCGCTCGCGGATCAGGTCGGCCACCGGGCGATCGGGGCCGGCGCGATCGGCCTCGAGCAGCGTCGCCAGCGAGGCGCGAATGTCCGGCATGCGCCGCCGCCCGGCGCGTGCTGCCGGGACGAGACCGGCACCCCGCTGCTGGACCTCGGAGACGGCCTCGAGCGTGAGCCCCGTCTCGCGGATCAGCTCCACCAGCTCCGCCGGCACGCCCGTGGACGAACTCGGCGCCGAGCTCGACGGGAAGGTTCAGGCCGGGGTCGTCCACGGTATGGATGCGTCCGCCGATCCGGTCCCTGGCCTCGAGCACCACGACGCGCCGCCCGGCCGCGCCCAGCCGTTCGGCCGCGGCGAGCCCCGCGATGCCGGCTCCCAGGACGACGACGTCGGCGCTGGGCATCCGGAGCCGCGGCTACTCGTACCGCAGCGCGACGATCGGATCGAGCCGCGCGGCGCGGCGGGCGGGCCAGATGCCGAAGAAGAGTCCCACCAGGGCGCTGAAGCCGAACGCCACGATGACGGCTGATGGGGAGATGAGCGTGTTCCACTGCATCACGCGCGCGAGCACGATCGTGGTCCCGATCCCGAGCAGCACGCCGATCGCGCCGCCGAGGATGCACAGGGTGAGCGCCTCGATCATGAACTGGAGCAGGATGTTGCGCGCGGGTGGCGCCGAGCGCCTTGCGGACGCCGATCTCGCGCGTGCGTTCGGTCACCGACACGAGCATGATGTTCATGATCCCGATGCCGCCGACCACCAGGCTCACCGCGGCGATGCTCGCGAGCAGGGTCGTGAAGACCTGCGTGGCCTGTTGCTGCGTCTGGAGGATGTCCTGCTGGTTGCGGATGGTGAAGTCGTTGTCGCCGCCGGGACGGATGTGGTGCTCGCGGCGGAGCACGCGCTCGAGATCGACCATGCCCTGCTCGATCGGGAATGCCGTCTTCCACCTGGATCGACATCGACCGGAGCCGCTTGCTCCCGAACACGCGGTACTGCGCCGTCTGCAGCGGGATGAGGATCTGCTCGTCGGGATTCTGAAAGCCGCCCGACGCGCCCTTGGTGCTCAGCACGCCGAGGATCTCGAACGGAATGCCCCGGATGAGGATCGTCTGGTGGATCATGGCCGCCGGATTGCCGCCGAACATCTCCGGCACCGCGGAGCCGAGGACCGCGTACCGCTGCCGGGAGGCGTCGTCGCCGTTGGTGAACATCCGGCCGAACGGCACCGTGTAGTTCTTGACGTCGGTATAGTTGGCGGTGGTTCCGATGACCTGCAGGTTGCGGTTCTGATTTCCGAAGACGACCTGCAGCGACTGCTGGGCCTCGGGCACCACCGCCTTGAGCAGCGTGGCGTCACGGACGAGCGCGTCGTAGTCGTCGGTGCTGAGCACCGTGCGGTCGGTGATCATGACCGCGCCGCTCCGCGCCTGGCCCGCGAACACGGTGAACACGTTCGCGCCGAGCGCCGCGATCCGCTCCTCCACCGCCTTCTGCGCCCCCGTGCCCAGCGCCACCATGGTGATCACCGCGCCCACGCCGATGATGATGCCCAGCATCGTGAGAATCGACCGCAGCGCGTTCGCCCGGATCGACGAGAGGGCGACGGCGAAGGTCTCCCCGATGAGCATTGCTACCGTCCCGTCGGCGCCGGCGTACCGCCGGTGCCGCCGGCCCCGCCCGGCGTCTGCTGCCGCATGCCGGGGACGCGCGCCGCCGCCGGTGATCTGGTTCGTGCGGCGCTGCATGTCCTGCTGCGACTGTACCAGGCTCGCGCTCGGCAGCACGTAGACCGAATCGCCGAGGCTGAGGCCGCCGAGCACTTCGCTGTAGTCGAGGTCGGTGAGGCCGGTGCGGATCCAGACCGGCGTCGGAACGCCGTTCCGCTTGGCGAAGACGATGTAGCGCCCGCCGCCGGCGTCCGTGCCGCGGGTCCGGCGGCCCGCGCCGGCCGCTCCGCCGAACTGGCCCCGCCGGCGCGCGGCGGAATCCGGCCGCATGCGGCGGAGAGAGTCGGGCCCAAGCCGGCGCGTCGAATCGGGTCTGACCTGGCCGGAGTCGCGCGCCCCGTCGCTGCCTGCGCCCGTCCGCGGCGAGGCGCCGGCGCTGCTCGCGCCCTGGGCCGCGCTCGCGGCCAGTTGCTTCTGCACCTCCTCCGGCGACAGCCCCAGCACCTGCGCCGCCGAGGCGACGTCGCGCTGTGTCCGGAGCGCGGCATTGGGCACCGCGGGCACGCCTTCCCGGTTGCCGACGTGGATCTCGACCTCCGTGTTCATGCCCGGACGGAGCAATCCCTCCCGATTCTGGATCCGGACCAGCACGGGGAAGACGGTGACGTTCTGCTCGGTCTGCGCCTGCGGCTCGATCTTGAGGACCGTGCCCTCGAACGGGCGGTTGGGGTACGCATCCACGGTGATCGTCGCGAGCTGGCCGGGCTGCACCTTCCCGATGTCGGTCTCGTCCACCAGCGTCCGGACCTGCACGAGGTTCAGGTCGGCCATCTGGAGCAGGGTGGTGCCGCCGCTCACGTTCGCCGTGGCGGAAGCGATGACCGTGCCGCGCTCGACCGTCTTCGCGATGATCGTCCCCGTGATCGGCGCGCGGACATCGGTGTCCTCGAGCTGGATGCGCGCGTTGTCCACGGCCACGCGCGAGCGCACCACCTGGGCGCTCGCGTCGGCGTAGTCGAGCACCGACTGGTCGTGCTCCTGCTCGGTGATCGACTGGCTCTTGAACAGCTCGTCGGCCCGCCGCTTCTGGCTGGTGGCGTTGGCCAGCTTGGCCTGCGCCACGTCCAGGTCCGCCTGCGCCTGCGCGAGCGTGTTGCGCGCGTTGCGCGGATCGATGCGGACCAGCGGCGCGCCGCGCTTGACCAGCTGGCCGGTTTCCGCGTTGAGCTGGAGGACTTCGCCCGAGGCCTTGGACTTGACCTCGACCGTGGTGTCCGGCTGAATGGCGCCGGCCGCCTGGGCCGACACGACGATGTCGCGCTGCTCCACGGGCACCGCGCGGTAGACCACTTGAGGCGTCTCCTTCTTGCACCCGGCGAGGAGCAGCACGGCCATCATGGTCATCCTGAGTCTCATCGCCGTGCCTCCGTTGCGAAGTCCTGCTCCAACCGGCCGTCCTTCAGGTGCACCTGGCGCCGGGCGTGGGCCGCGATGTCCGACTCGTGCGTGACCAGCACGATCGTCTGCCCCTCCTCGTACAGCGCCTCGAACAGTCCCAGGATCTCTTCGCTCGTCGCGCTGTCGAGATTGCCCGTCGGCTCGTCGGCCAGCAGGATGCTCGGTCTATTGACCAGCGCCCGCGCGATGGCCACCCGCTGGCGCTGGCCGCCCGACAGCTCGTTCGGGCGGTGCTGCATCCGGTCGCCGAGGCCGACCCGCGTCAGCGCGTCGGCGGCCTGCGCGCGCCGCTCGCGCCCGCCCAGTCCCGCGTAGACCAGCGGCAGCTCGACGTTGTGCAGCGCCGAGGCCCGCGGGAGCAGGTTGAACGTCTGAAACACGAAGCCGATCTCCTTGTTGCGGATCCGCGCGAGCTCGTCGTCGCCCAGCTCGGAGACGCGGTGGCCGTTGAGCCAGTACTCGCCGCCCGTCGGGCTGTCGAGGCAGCCGATCAGGTTCATGAGCGTCGACTTGCCCGAGCCCGACGGCCCCATGATGGCCACGAACTCGTTCTTCCGGATCACCAGGTCGACCCCGCGGAGCGCGTGCACCACCTCGCCGCCCATGTCGTAGTCGCGCTGCAGGTTTCGGGTCACGATGACGGCGTCCCGAGGGATCTCCACGGGCAGCGCGGCCATCCGTTCGGCGGTGTCGCCCAGCCTGGCGGTCACAGCGTCCGTCCGATCAGCGCGTCGAGCTGCGCCTTGGCGCGGAGGTAGTCGAACCTGGCATTCACCACGTCCACCTCGGCCTGGTTGAGGGCTTCCTGCGAGGTCAGTACGTCCACGATGGTCGAAGCGCCGAGCCGATAGCGCTCCTGCTGCACGCGCAGGTCCTCGGTGGCCGCGGTGACGCTCGTAATGGTGATGTCGATCTTGGAGCGCGCGGCGTCCAGCTCCGCCAGGCGCGCGGTGAGCTCCGCCTGCACCGCCCGCCGCTCGTCCTCGGCGGTGGCCTGGGCCACATCGTAGCTCGCCTCCCGCTGCGCGATGGCCAGCTCGCGATCGAACCGGTTGAACAGCTGCCAGCTCAGCTGGAGGCTGACCTGGCGCTGGTTGAGGAACGCATAGTCGTTGTTCCGGCTGGCGTTCCAGCCCGTATTGGCGCCGAGCGTCAGGCTGGGCCAGTAGGCGGAGCGGGAGGCGCGCACGTTGGCGCGGGCGACGCTCGCGGTCGCGACCGCGGTCTGGATCCGCGGCGAGCGGCTCTCGGCTTCCAGCCGAAGTCCCACGGTATCGACCGGCGCGAGGAGTCGGTGGAAGCTCGAGTCGTCCGCCGCGCTGACCCGGCCCACTTCTCCGACCTGGTGCGCCAGGTTGGCCTCCGCCGTCGCCAGGTCGGTCTGCGACTGGATCAGGTCCAGGCGGGCGCTGCCGAGCGTCACCAGCGATCGGAGGGAGTCCGAGCGCGTCGCCGAGCCGGCATGGAGCTTGGACACCGACACCTTGAGCTGCTCCTCGGCCCGGCGGACGCTCGCCTCGCGGACGCCCACGAGCTGGGCCGCGCTCAGCGCGTCGAAGAACACGTTGGTGGTGGCGAGGGCCTGCTGGAATCGCGTGTCCACGAGGGACGCGTCGGCTTCGACCTGGCCCGCCTTGGCGGCCTGGAGCTCGGCGCCGCGGCGGAAGCCGGTGAACAGATCCACGCTCGCGCTGAGCGAGGTGCTCACGCTCCGGTTGGTATTGTTGCCCGAGGTGAGCTGGCCGGTGATCGGGGTCGACCCGCGCGGCCCCTTCGGAGAAGAACTCGCTGGCCGAAGAGCCCGCCGTCAGGGATGGGAGGAACGCGCCCCAGGCATTCCGGCGCTGGGCCGCCGCGGTGCGGACCCCGGCCTGGGCCTGGACCATGCTCGGCTGCGTCCGCTCGGCCAGCCGGATGGCGTCGGGCAGGGTCACGACTCGAACCTGGGCCCGGAGCGGGGCCGCGGCGAGGACGGTCAGGAGCACGATCGACGGCACGCGGTTCATGCGATCCCACGGTCAGGGTCGGATTGGGAAGATAGCCCGGGAGAGGTCCAACGACAGATTCGCAGAAGGGTCCCGCCGTCGCACCGGCGGGACCGGGAGAACGGCGCCGGGACCCCGACCGGACGCGAGGTGCGCCCGACCACTGCATTGGAGTGCCGCCCCGGCTACCGTGGGCTCTCGTTGCCATGAGTACAGCGGGGCACCGGTCGGCGTTGGGGGGCTGGGCCCCAACACCGGGCTGCTCCCGACTGTATACTGCCCCGACGACCCGGAAGACGTCTTCTGATGAACGAGGAAGGACCACGTCCGATTCAGCGCTCGCCCGGATCCCGACCGAGCCCCGCACCTTGGCCGTGAGCGATGGTCCGGGGACGGCGGCCCCGGTCGCCGCCTCGGCGCCCGAGCCGCCTGACGCCCAGGAGGCCGCGGCCATCGAGCGGGTGCAGGCCGGGGACACCGCGGCATTCGACCTCCTCGTCCGGCGGTACATGCGCCAGGCGTTCGCCGTGGCCTATCGCGTCCTGGGCCACCGCGAGGACGCCGAGGATGTGGTGCAGGAAGCGTTTCTCGCGGCGCTGGCGAACATCCGCACCTTCGACACCTCGCGCCGCTTCGGGCCCTGGCTCTACCGCATCGTGGTGACGCGCGGGCTCAACTTCCGGAAGGCGCGGAGCCGGCGGACCACCGAGGCCCTCGAGGACGCCGGAGTGGCGAGCGGGGCGCCCGGACCGGCCGCCGACGCGGAGCAGGCCGGCCTCCGGGCCACCGTCGCGGCGGCGCTGGCCCGCCTCCCGGAGCGGCAGCGGATGGTGGTGCAGTTGTTCGAGCTCGACGGCTTCTCCGGCGCCGAGATAGCCACGATGCTCGGGATCTCGCCCGGCACCGTGCGCTGGTACCTCCACGAGGCGCGGCAGGCCCTCCGCGGCATGCTCGCCCACTTGCAGGAGTCGGCAGGATGAACGATCCCGCACGCTGGTCGCATGACCAGGATCCGCCCCGCGACGACGCCCTCGCCCGCCAATTGCGCGCGGCCGACGGCACGGCGCCGGGCCAGAACGTGGATTGGGAGCGGCTCCGCACGGCGATCATGCGGGGCGCCGCGCGGGCGGGCGGCCCGGCGGCGCGCCTGCCTCCCGGGGAATGGTGGGATGTGGTCGTCCGCTGGCGGCAGGTGGCCGCCGCGGCAAGCGTGGCGGCAATGCTCGCGGCCGGGGCCATGGTCTGGCGCAGCGGAGGCGGGGCCGAGGAGTTCGCGGTCGGTGACGACACCGCGCCCGAGTCGGTCGCGCTCGCCCGGGTCGTGGCCGCCTATCCCGACGACGCCGTCCTGGTGTCCTTCCTCGAAACCGCCCGCAACGATGAGTTCACTTCGTGGGGAGCCCGATGAACGAGCCTCGTAAGTCACGGCTGGTCGCCGGTGTCGTGATCGTGCTGGTGTTTCTCGCCGGGGCGGCGGTGGGGTTCTTCGTGCACCACGCGATGCTGCGGCGGGGATTCCCCGGGTTGGCCATCGGTGGTCCGCCGCCGGGTCCGCCCCCCGAGATGAAGGGCTGGATGCTCGAGCGCCTGGACCGGGAGCTCGACCTGACGGCGGCGCAGCACGCCCGGATCGATACGGTCCTCACCCGGCGCGAGGCCGACCTCCGGGCGATGATGTCGGAGGCGCGCCCGCGCTTCGAGGCCATCGCGACGCGCACGCGCACCGAGATCCAGTCGGTGCTCACCCCGACACAGCAGGAGAAGTTCGCGAAGATCACGCAGCGAATGGATGCCAGGCGGAGCCGGCGGGGGCATCCGTAGCGGGGTCGGCCCGGCAGCGGAGTTGCTCCGGCGAGCTCATCCAGGAGTCATGCCCCCGAGTCGCCCTGAGCGCTCGAGGGTGACGAGTCATGGCTCCTTCGCTGCGCTCAGGTCTCCCACGCCTTCCATCCTTCCCCGTCCTTCCGTCTTTCCGTCTTTCCGTCCTTCCCACTCCTACCGATCCGCCCTCCTCCGAAACGCCTCCCGACCCGCGCTCAGCGCCAGCCACCCGCACAGCACCCCGAAGACATAGGCCGTCGCCCGCGGCAGCACGAAGAACAGGGTTCCGAGCGTCAGCAGGAATGCCGTAATGGGGAGGTAGATCGATCGCCGCGCGTTGGCGAGGAGCCCGCGGAGAGCCAGGGCCGCACGCTGGCGGCGCTCGCGGCCGCTGGGCCGGTAGGGCACGGGTGTCACCTCGGGATGCTCGTGCTGCAGCGCGGTCGGGAGCGCGGCGCTGATGCGGTCAGGTGCGCGCACCCGCCGGCGGACGACCTCGCGGCTCCGCGCGATGTCGAGCCGGAACTGCCGCTCCATCGATTCCGCCAGGGCGGCGTCCTCGATCAGCACGTCGAGCTCCCAGTTGCCGAGCAGGCTCGAGGAATTGAGGTTGCTCGAGCCGACCCGGGTCCACCGGCCGTCGGCCACGATCGTCTTGGCGTGCAGCATCGGGCCGTCCCACTCCCAGATCCGCACCCCGCTCCGCAGCAGCTCGCGATAGCCGATGCGCGACAGGTTCCGCACCAACGGCAGGTCACTCGACCCCGGCACCAGCAGCCGCACGTCCACCCCGTCGCGCGCCGCGTCCCGGAGCGCCTGGAAGAGCCGGGGCGGCGCCACCAGGTACGCGTCGGTGATCCAGAGCCGCTCGAGGCTACCGGCGGAGAGCAGCTCGACCACGCGATAGGTCCGCTCGCGGCCCGGCTCCCCGCCGATCACGCGCACCTCGCCCTGTCCCTGCGGGGTCACCCGCCCGGCCACGTCCTCGTCGGGCAGGCTGCCTCCCGCCACCTGCCAGGTCCGCGCGAAGGCCTGATCCAGCACCGCTGCCGCCGGCCCGGCGATGTCGACCGCGGTGTCGCGCCACGCGCGCTCACCGGGCGTGTGCTCGCCAGTCCACTCGCAGCCGATGCAGAGCCCGCCGATCACGGCCCGGGCGCCGTCGGCTACCACCAGCTTGCGGTGATTGCGCGAGAGATTCGAGACCAGGTCCACCGGCGAGAGCGGTCGGAAGGGGCGCACCTCCACCCCCGCCTGGCGCAGGAAGCGCCAGTACGCGCGCCGGGTGTTCCACGAGCCCAGCCCGTCGTAGAGCACGCGCACGTGAACGCCCTCGCGCGCGCGGCGGGCGAGCGCCTCGGCGAAACGCCAGCCGGCGTCGTCGGCCCGGATGATGTAGTTCTCGAAGTGGATCCAGCGGCTGGCGTTGGCGATGACGTCGAGCATCGCCTCGTAGGCGCTGGGCCCGTCGATCAGGAGCCGCACCTCGTTGCCGGGGATCGGCCGGCCGCCGGCGGCGCGGTTGATCGCGCTGGCGACGGTCTGCTCGGCGCGGACCGGGACGGCGCCGGCGCCGCCCCCGGTCATGCGGCGCCGAGGCCGAGCACGCGCTCGTGGGGCCGGAGCGCGCCGAGCACGAACGCGATGTGCTCTTCGAGCGGGACGCCGAGCTCGGCCGCGCCCTGCAGCACATCCTCGCGGCTCACGCCCCGCGCGAACGCCTTGTCCTTGAGCTTCTTCTTGACGCTGGAGACCTCGAGATCCTGGAGGCTCCGGGACGGCCGCACGAGCGCGCAGGCCACCAGGAAGCCGCACAGCTCATCCACGGCGAAGAGCGCCCTGGCCATCGGCGTGTCGCGCGGGACGCCGGTGTAGGGCGCGTGGCCCGAGGATGGCGCGCCCGCTGGCTTCGGGGAGCCCGAGCCCGCTGAGGATCCGCACGCCCTCGGCCGGGTGCTCCTCCGTGGCCGAGTGGGCGGCGTTGGGAAAGCGCTCGTAGTCGAAGTCGTGCACCAATCCGACCAGCCCCCACGCGTCGGCGTCCTCGCCCGCGCGCTCGGCCATGGCCCGCATGGCGAGCTCGACGGCGTACATGTGCTTCCGGAGCGCGTCGGACGCGGTGTACTCCTGCACGAGTGCCAGGGCGCGATCGCGGTCGAGGGCCATCGGAGACTCCGGTGGGGTCAGGACGCCTGCGCGTAGCCGGCGGTGAGGGGGACGCGGGCGGACACGTCGCCATCGAGCGAGATCTCGAAGGCGTACACGCCGGGCCGCGGCAGCGGCACATCGAACACCAGCACCGCGCCCGCCTCGACGTCCACCACGCCCGCCGGCGGCTCGCCGAACTGGACCGTGCCCTCGCCGCCGAGCAGCTCGGTGCCGCCCTCGTCCACGAAGCGGATCCGGATCGCGTGCATGCCGATCTCGGTCCGGCGCCCGCGCACCCGGAGGACCAGGTGGGTGCGCGGACACACGGAGGGGAAGTTGCTCAGCCACACGTGCTGGAAGATGCCGAGCACGCTCAGCTTGCCCTGCTGGTCGATCAGGGCGTAGTCCGCGACGATGGCGAAATCGAGGTGCAGGTCAGGCCACCCGGATCGAGGTGATGACGTCGTTCTGCTTGATGCCGTTCACGACGTCCATGCCCTCGCGCACCTGGCCGAAGACCGTGTGCACGCGATCGAGGTGCGGCTGCGGCTGCGTGGCAGATGAAGAACTGGCTTCCGCCGGTGTCCTTGCCCGCATGCGCCATGCTGAGCGTGCCGGCCACGTGCTTGTGCGTGTTGAGATGCGTCTCGCACTTGATCTTGTAGCCCGGCCCGCCGGTGCCGACCCGGGGATTGTTGGGGTCCTTCGAGAGCGGGTCGCCGCCCTGGATCATGAAGTTGTTGATGACGCGGTGGAACCGGGTCCCGTCGTAGAACTCGCTGTTGGCGAGCTTCTCGAAGTTGGCCACGGTGTTGGGCGTCTCGGTGTCGAACAGGTCGGCGACGATGGTGCCCTTGCTGGTGACGATGGTCGCGGTCTTGGCCACGTTGCATTCACTCCGGAGAAGGTCCGAGGGCTAATCTAACACCGTGGCCTCGAGCCCCGCCTCGCGCAGGAACAGGTCTCCGCCGGTGGCGCGGCCGTCCCGCTGGAGTGCCCGGGTCAGCACCAGCCGGTCCTTGGCGCGCGTCATGCCGACGTACAGCAGGCGGCGCGCTTCCTGGATGTCATGCTGGTCGTCGTTCTCCAGCGCTCGATACCCCGGCAGTTGATTGTCCTCGGCCCCGACGATGTACACCCTGGAGAACTCGAGGCCCTTGGTCGCATGCAGCGTCAGGAGGCTCACCCGGCCCTTCTCGGTCGCGAAACCGTCACTGCGTGACAGGGCCACGCGACTCAGCAGGAGCTCGATGCTCTCGCCGAGCGTTGGCGAGGCACTCGCCTCCACGAGCGCCGTCAGCCGTGCCACGGAGGACGGATAGCGCTCCGCGACGGGCCGTGTCGCCCGGATTCGCTCGAGCAGGCGCTCGCCACCCAGGCGCTCGATCAGCTCCTCCACCGAAGGCATGTCAGGTCCCGTGGCCAGCTCGGCATACGCCTCCAGGCAGCCTCCGTACCGGCCGAGGGCGGCCGGCAGCGCGAGGTCCCGGAGCAGCCGTTCCTCCGCGCTGGGGTCGGGCGCGGCATCGAGCGCCAATCCCAACCCGAGCCATCCGAGCAACTGCACCAGGGCCACCTTGCGTGCGCGCGCCAGGCCGAGCTCGCCCAGATGCCACACGACCGCCGCCAGGGCGGCGGCGTCGTCGACCGCGTGATGCGATCGACCGGGGGATACACCGAACCGGTGGCAGAGGTCCGGGAGACTCGCCCCGCTATCGATCAATGAACGAGCCAGCGGCAGCGTGTCGAAGAACACGAGCTCGTCGAGACCCGGCAGGCCGTCCGCGAGTCGGCGGAGCACGGGCACGTCGAAGGTGTGGCCATTGTGGGCCACGAGGAGATCACCGCCGACGAACTCGCGGAACGCCGGCCAGACCTCCGCCATGGTGGGCTCGTCGCAGACGTCCGCGTCCCGGTAGCCGTGGACGGCGGTCGCCTGCGGGGTGATCGGTCGTGAGGGCCGGACGAGCCGCTGAAACTGCTCCACGATCACCCGGCCGCGGACCCGCACCGCGGCGAGCTCGACGATCTCGCACTCGGCCGGGTCCTTCTCCGTGGTCTCGAGGTCGAACGCGACGTAGTCCTGCAACGGATCCGCCATGCCCCGGCACTGCAGGAGCTGCAGCGCCTTGAACAGCAGCACGGGCCGGACGCTTCCGGCGCGCAGCAGGAAATCGCCGGCCGCGGGCCGATCGCCGGGCTCGAGGCGGGACACCCGGTCGCCGACGACCGCTCGCAGCATCGGAAGCAGCGCGATGTCGACACCGCGGTCGGGCTCGATCCAGACGGAATGACCCCGGTCCCTCGTTTCGGCGAGCCGCTCGGCCAGATGCGCCGCACCGGGTACTTCCGCGGGATCGCTGAGCTCCGCCGCGCGCTCGTCGAGCGGATTGCGGTACGGGCCCAGGTACTGCGCGGACAGTGCATCCACCAGCGGACCGATGGCGTCGTGCGTTCGCCCAAGCCCCGCGAGGTTTTCGATGTGGAAGATGAAACGCCATGCCAGCCGCGCGTCGGGATCGCCGCGGGAGGTCCGCGAGAAGGTCCGCAACGCCTTGAGGAGCTCCATTCCGCGGAAACTCGCATGCACCCGATCGAGCAGGGCCCGCGGAAGCATTCGCTCCGCGAACGCCTCGACGACGAGGGGGTCGTCGGGGGCGTACAGGATTCGAAGGCTCAGCACGACGTAACCGATCAGCGCGTCGTCCATGAGTGCCTGACCCCGCGCCATCAGGCACGGGATCCCGGCACCGATCAGCCGGGCCTCGAGCGCCTGGCCGGTCGTGTGATATCGGTACAGCACCCCGTAGTCACCCCAGCCGAGCCCCGTGGCGGCCTGGTCGCGGAGCAGATCGTCCAGCAGCCAGTCCGCTTCGGCGGATTCGTCGGGGAATACCTGCGTCGCGACGCAGTGCTCGGATTCGCGATCGGCCTCGAGCCGCTTCTCGAACAGGCCGGGGTTGTGGGTGACCAGCCGCCGCGCGACGTCGAAGATCTGCCGGGAGCAGCGGCGATTCAGGTCCAGGATGATCGGCGTGTCGATGCGGAAGTCGGTCCGGAAGCGCTCCAGGATCGCGGGATCCGCGCCGGTCCAGGAGAAGATCGACTGTTCGTCGTCCCCCACGGCGAAGCAGCGGCCATGTCCCGCGGTGAGGTGCGTGATGACCTCGTACTGCGCCAGGCTCAGGTCCTGAAACTCGTCCACCAGCACGTAGTCCCAGCGGCCCCGGACGTCGTCGCCCGCGGCGGGGTGCTCGCGCAGCAGCTGGCCGGTGCGGGCGATGAGGCCGTCGTAGTCGACCAGGTTTCTCGAGGCGAGTGCCGCGGAGTAGGCCTGGAAGAGCTCCTGGTCGCCGGCGGTCAGCGGCACGTGCTGGAGTCGGTGGCGGCCGAAGAGCTGGAGCAACTGCTTCTGCCGCTCCGGCCGCACCCGGAGCCGGCGGAGGACACGGCACTGATAATCCTCGTCGGCGATGCCGATACCCCGCCGCAACCCGGCCGCCGCGGCGTAGTCACGGAGCAGGGAGAAGCAGAGCGAATGCAGGGTCCCCCGGGTGATCTCCTCGGCCGCGGGGCCGATCTCGCGCCGGAGCCGCGTCGCAATTTCGTCGGCGGCCTTGTTGGTAAAGGTGACGGCGCAGATGCGTGCCGGCGAGAGCCCTTCGCAGGCGATGAGGTGCCCGATGCGCGCGATCAGGCAGTAGGTCTTGCCGGCGCCCGGACCGGCGACGACGAGCACGGGACCGAGGGGGGCCTGAATCGCACGGCGCTGGGCATCGGACGGGGTCAGGGTCAGGCGGACGCTCTCCACGTCGGGGTGATACTTCGATGAAGGCTCGAGCCTGGGTGGGACGGCTAGTCCAGGCTCGCGGGTAGCTCCGCCAGCACCGCCCGCCACTGCTCCACGGTCGCGGCCGGCGCCCGGCAGCTCATCCCGGTGCAGGCATAGGCCCGCGGCGCGCGGCCGGCCGCCACCATGCCCGCCATGGCCGGCGGCAGCGGCTGGGACGCCGCCTCTGCCGGCGCGAGGCGCCGCACCACGCGGCGCGGGACGAACAGCGCGAGCGCGTCGGCGTGCATGCGGTCGGCCACGGGATCGCCGGGCTCGCCGACGATGACCAGATGCGTGGTCGGCGCGAGCTGCCAGTCGAGGGCCAGCAGATAGGCCGCGGCGTAGAGGCCAAGCTCGCTCGAGCGCCCCGCGAACGCCCGCGCCACCGCCAGCCCGCGCTCGCGCCAGCGCGCCTCGCCGGTGAGCTCGTGGAGGCGCGCGCAGACGATCCCCGCCACGCCATTGGGCGACGGGGTCGGCGTATCCTGGACCGGCTTGGCCGTGGCCGGCAGGAGCCCCGGCCCGCTCGACCGTCCGCGCGCGGTATCGAAGAGCCCGCCGCCCTCCTCGTCCCAGTAGTCCGCCCACACCCGGTCCATGAGCCGTCCCGCCCAGGTGAGCCACTCGAGCTCGCCGGTGACCTCGTGCGCGTCCAGCGCGGCCGCTGCCACCTGTACCTGGTCGTCCAGCAGGCCGGCCACACCGCCGGGCGTGTGCGCCACCGCGTCTTCGGCCACGCGCTCGTCCCGGAGGCGCGCGAGGGTGAGGAGCGCGTGGCGGCGAGGCTCCTCGTCGCCCAGCACCGTGCCCGCGCGGAGCATGGCCGACGCCATCATCGCGTTCCAGTTGGTGTAGCGGGTGCGGTCGACGAACGGCGCCGGGCGCGCGTCCCGCGCCGCGCGAAGCTTCGCCCGGGCGCGCTCCAGCGCGGCGCGTACCTCGGGCTCGGTGCGCCCCAGCCGGACGGCCAGCGATGCCACCGTCGCCGCGACGAACAGCACGTTCTTGGCGGGATTGTGGTGCATCTCGCCCGCCGTGCCGATGTCGTAGTAGGCGGCGGCCACCTCCATTTCCTCGGGCGAGAGCGCCGCCGCGGCCTCGTCCTGGGTCCAGGTGAAATAGTCGCCGTCGTCCTCCAGACCCACGTCGGCGTCCTGGCTGGCGGCGTATCCGCCGGCCGGATCGGACATCACCTCCCGCACCCACCGCACGATCCCGCGCGCCGCCGCCGCGTACTCCTCGGTGCCGAACAGGGCGAACGCGTCGGCGTACGCCTTGAGCAGCTCGGAGTTGTCGTACGACATCTTCTCGAAATGGGGCACGATCCATTCGGCGTCGACGCTGTAGCGGTGGAACCCGCCGCCGAGCTGGTCGTGGACGCCACCCCGCGCCATGCCGAGGAGGGTGCGGTCGAGGATGCCGCGCGCCGGCTCGCCCGGGTGGTCGGACCAGCGGTGGAGCAGCAGCGTCATCGCGCCGGGGTGCGGAAACTTGGGGCTCCGTCCGAATCCGCCGTTCACCGGGTCGAACACCTTGGCCATCTGGGCCACCGCGTCCTCGAGCATCTGGAGCGACGGCTCGCCGGGCGCGGCCTCGTTCAGGTCGTCGCTCACCACGCGCCGCACCGCCTCCGCCTGCGATTGCACCTGTCCGCGCCGAGAGCGATAGGCGTCGAGCACGCTCTCGAGCACGGCGCGGAAGCCCGGCCGGCCATGCGCGCCGTCGGGCGGAAAGTAGGTGCCGCCGTAGAACACTTCGCCGGCGGGCGTGAGAAAGGCCGTCAGCGGCCAGCCGCCCTGCCGGGTCAGCGCCTGCACCGCCCGCTGGTATCGAGCGTCGACGTCCGGCCGCTCGTCCCGGTCCACCTTGATGCAGACGAAGTGCTCGTTCAGGAACTCGGCGAGCGCCGGATTCTCGTAGGACTCGCCGTCCATCACATGGCACCAGTGACACCAGACGGCGCCGATGTCGAGCAGTACCGGGCGGTCCTGCGTGCGGGCGGACTCGAAGGCCTCGTCGCCCCAGGGATACCAGTGGATGGGCTGATGGGCGGCGGACTGCAGGTAGGCCGAGGTGGCGGCCCCGAGGCGGTTCGTGGTCATCGCGGGCTCGTGATCATCGCTGGAAGGTAGCGAAAAGGGCGCACCTGCGTGCGCCCTTCCAAATTGTTGCGGGCAGCGGCTGGAGCCGCTGCGTCAGGCCGGCTTCTTGTGGCTGAGCGAGTAGACGTATGCCGCCACCGCCTTCACCTCGTCATCGGTGATCTGCGAGCCGCCCTTGGGCGGCATCGGGATCTTGCTCTTGGATTCCTCGGCGGTCACGCCGGTGGTGATCTGCTTGACGATGGCGTCGTAGGATCCATCGCTGTGGATCCACTCGGCGTCGGTGAGGTTGGGGCCGACGGCGCCCTGCGCGTTGGCACCATGACAGGCGTAGCAGTTGCCCTTGCTATGGAAGAGGCTGTCGCCCAGCGTGATGGCCGCCGGCGTGACTCCGGCGGGGGCCTGGGCCACGGCGGGGCGACCTCCCAGCACGGCGGCAAGCGCGAGCAGCAGGCCGAGGCGAGTCCGGTAGTCCATCGTTGCTCCTGTCAGGTAAGGGTTGGCGGTCAGGCGCCGCATCGCAAGGCTCGGACCGGCCTGAACATGCCAAGCGGCGGTAAAAAGTACACGTTCCCCGAGCCGTCGTGGCCCTGGCGGCGATGAATCGTCCCTTGGACCGGACGCAGGGCCAGGCTGCCCGGCCAGGAGCTCACGGTCCGGCAGATCGGCCGCAGCTCTATCCGGCGGTTGGCCGCCTGAGCGCGCGGCGTCGCGTTCCGCGTGAGCGGAACGGTCGACCCGTATCCGCGAGCGAGGAGCTGCTGGTAGGCCACGCCCTGCACGACCAGGTAGTCGCGCACCGCCTCCGCCTGCAGCGCCGTCAGGCGCAGGTTGTCGGCGGAGGTGCCGGAGTTATCCGTGTGCGCCCCGATCTCCACCCTCGCGTTCGGGTCGGCCTTGAGCAGCAGGGCCACCGAGTCGAGCGCCACATAGGACGAAGGCAGCAGCCGCGCGGTCCCCGGGTCGAAGGCCACACCCGGGACCACGCCGGCGGTCAGGGCTCCCTTGGCCGGCTTCGCGGCCGGCGGCCGGTGTCGGCACGGTCACGTTCGGGCGCGGCACCGGCCGGCCCACGGTGTCCGGCTGCAGCCGAGGTGGCGGCCGTCCGGCGCCGGGGCGGGGCACCGCGGGTTTGACCGGCTGCGCCGAAGGATTGGGCTGCGGCGGTTGCCCTCCGGGCTGAGCCGCGGGTGCCGGACCGCCGGGTGCCTGTCCCGCCACGCACCCGGTCGCGTTGACGGTCGCGCCCGCCGCCGTCCGGGGGCAGCGGTCGAGGCCGTCGAGCACGGCGTCGCCGTCCTCGTCGCCGGGACAGCCGAGCGCGTCCACCGTTGCCCCGCGCGGCGTCTCGGAGCAGCGATCGAGGCCGTCGGGGATCTTGTCGCCGTCGCTGTCCTTCGGGCAGCCGTGCGGATCCACCAGGACGCCGGCCGGCGTGTCCGGGCAGCGATCGAGCCCGTCGGCGATGTTGTCGCCGTCGCTGTCCCGGGAGCAGCCGCGCTCGTCCACGGCGGCACCCGCCACCGTGGTGGAGCAGCGGTCCACCCCGTCGGGCACGCCGTCGCCGTCGCTGTCGCTCGGGCAGCCCCGGCTGTCGACGCTGGCCCCGGCCGGCGTGTCGGCGCACTTGTCGCGATTGTCCAGGACGCCGTCGGCGTCGCTGTCGGGGATGGGCTTGCTCCCGAGCATCAGGCTCAGGCCAAGGTTGCCGCCGAAGTTCCCCAGGGACTGGCCGGGTACGCCCGGTCGCTCCTTGCTCTTGTTGCGGTTGTAGACGCCCTCGGCCCGGATCAACACGGTGGGCGTCAGGCCGATCCGGACGCCCGCCCCGCCCAGGAACGCGCCGCTGCTGCCGCAGGGCGGCGCCCCGGCGACCGCGGTGCCCGGACAGTTGCTCCCGTACTTGGTCGTGCCGCCGCCGACCCTGAGGTAGGCGGAGTTCTTGGCGCCGAGCAGGACGTTGTAGAGGGCAGAGACGCCGAAGGTCTTCACGCTGACCCCCTCGTCGCGGATTTTCGTCTTGGGCTTCGTGAAGCTGCCCTCGACTTCCAGGGAGAAATTGAGCGGCAGCCACACGCCGATGCGGCCCAACCCTCCCGGGGCACCCTTGAGCCCGGTCGCAGTATCGAAGGACTGATACACTCCGGCAGCACCGAGCTCGACGAGGTATTTGCGCTGCTGCGCCGCGCCGGGACGGGCGCAGGCCGCCAACAGGGCGAGGCTGGCGAGGAGCCGAAGCCCCCCGGCCCAGCCCCTGAGGGGGTGTGGGTAGGTTCGCATGGATCAAATAGATACGGTTTCCGGGGAAGCCTGACAAGGAGCCCCGTCACGTTCGGGGCGCCACCCTTGGTTTCCCCTCCCGGGAGCACTACGATTCCGGCTGCCCCCATCCCGTTCGAGAGGAGCACCGCATGCGGGTCATCGTCGAATACTGCGTCGTCTGAAACTACGAGCCTCGAGCCGCCAGTTTGGCGACTGAGCTGCAGCAGGAGATACCCGACGCCGAAGTCCGGTTGGTGCCCTCCTCCGGCGGCGTCTTCGAGGTGACCGTGGACGGCAACCTGATGTTCTCGAAGAAGGCCCTCCGGCGTCACCCGCAGCCGGGGGAAATCATGCAACTGATCCGTCGCCCAAGCTGACATGCGCCTTGCCATCTCGACCGGGGGCGGCGACGCCCCGGGCCTGAACGCGGTCATCCGGGCCGTGGTCCTCTCGGCCCATGGGCGAGGGTGGAAGTCGTACGGCATCCAGCGCGGGTACGAAGGACTCCTCTCGTTCAACGGCGTCGTGCCGCTCGGTCTCGCCGAGGTCCGCGGGATCACTCACCTGGGCGGCACCATCCTGGGGACAACCAACCGCGGCAATCCGTTCCGATACGTCACCCGCGACGAGCAGGGCGTGGAAATCGAGCGCGACCGCTCGGACGACCTCGTGGCGGCATTCCAGGCGAGCGGCTTCGACGCGCTGGTCTCGATCGGCGGCGACGGCAGCCTGCAGATCTCGCACGATCTCTGGCGGAAGGGGCTGCCCGTCGTCTGCGTGCCCAAGACCATCGACAACGACGTGAGCGGAACGCAGCGCACCTTCGGATTCGACACCGCCGTCAGCACCGCCACCGAGGCGCTGGACAAGCTGCACTCGACGGCGGAGAGCCACGACCGGGTGCTCGTGGTGGAGCTGATGGGCAGGTACGCGGGCTGGATCAGCCTGTACAGCGGGCTCTCGGGCAGCGCCGACGCCATCCTCATTCCCGAAATCCCGTTCGACATCGACAAGGTGTGCGACAAGATCAGGGGCCGCGAGGCCGCCGGGCGGCATTTCAGCATCGTGGTGGTGGCGGAGGGCGCCCGGCCGTGTGACGGGGCGATCGAGCTGCTCGAACGCCGCGGCGTCGGCACCGTCGACCGGCTCGGAGGCATGGCCAGCAAGGTGGCGCGCGCCATCGAGGTCCACACCGGCAAGGAGACGCGGACGCTGGTCCTGGGCCACCTGCAGCGCGGCGGGACGCCCACGACCTACGACCGGCTGCTCGCGCTCCGCTTCGGCGCCGCGGCCGTGCGGGCCATCGCCGACAACGCCTTCGGGACCATGGTGGGGCTCAACGGGCAGGAAATCACGCGGGTGCCGCTGGAGAACGTCGTCGGCCGGGCCAAGAACGTCCCGCTCGACTGCGACACGATCCGCACCGCCCGCGACCTCGGAATCTGCCTGGGTGACTAGGCCCGTTTATCCCGCCACCCGCACCGTCGACGCGGCCGAGACGCTGCACGGGGAGACGATCCCTGATCCGTACCGGTGGCTCGAGGATGGCGAAAGCTCCGAGACCCGGGCCTGGACCGAGGCGCAGAACGCGCTCACCGAGGGCTACCTCGCCCGCACCCCGGCGCGCGCGGCCATCCGTCGCCGGCTCGACGAGCTCCTCGCCATCGGCGCCATCAGCACGCCCGCGCCCGCGCACGGGCGCTACTTCTACCAGCGGCGCGAGGGCCGGCAGAACCAGCCGGTGCTGTACGTGCGCGAGGGCGTCGACGGCCCTGACCAGGTGGCGGTCGATCCGAACGCGCTCGATCCGGCCGGCACCACCGCACTCGACTGGTACTATCCGAGCGACGACGGCGCCCTCCTGGCCTATGGCCTCTCCGAGAACGGCAGCGAGCAGAGCCTGCTGCACGTGCTCGACGTCGCCCGTGGCGTCACGCTTTCCGACCGCATCTCACGCACGCGGGCCGCGGACCTCGCCTGGCTGCCCGACGGCTCCGGGTTCTACTACACCCGCTACCCCGCGCCCGGCACCATTCCCGCGGGCGAGGAGCACTACCACCGCGGCGTCTACTTCCACCGCCTCGGCGACGACCCCGATACCGACCCGCTGGTGCTTCAGCCTGCCGAGAAGGAGTACTGGCCGGGCGTGAGCCTCTCGCCCGACGGGCGCTGGTTGAGCATCCACGTCTCGCGGACCTTCGACCAGACCGACCTGTACCTGGGCGACCGGCACACCCCGGCCGGTGAAGTGGTCACGCCCCGGCTGGTGGCGGTGGCCGAGGGCCTGCCGGCGTCGTTCGAGGGCGAGGTCGCGCATGGCCGGCTGTTCCTGCGGACGAACCTCGACGCCCCGACCTATCGGCTCTACGAAGTCGATCCCGCGCGCCCCGCGCGGGGGCACTGGCGGGAGCTGGTGCCGGCGCGCCCGGATGCGGTGCTCGAAGGCGTGCGCGTGCTGGCCGACCGGCTTGCCCTGAGCTACCTCGAGCGGGCCACGTCCCGCCTGCGCCTCGCCGATCTCGACGGCGGCCTGCGCCACGAGATCTCGCTTCCTACTCTGGGGAGTCTGTTCGGTCTCGGTGGGGAGCCGGATGGCCACGAGCTGTTCTACGGCTTCTCCTCGTATACGGTGCCGCCGAGCGTCTACCGGCTCGACCTCGAGACCGACGAGCAGACGCTCTGGCGCCGGGTCGAGGCCGACGTCGATCCCGACCGATTCGAGGTGCAGCAGGTGAGCGTGCCGTCCCGCGATGGCACCCCGGTGACGATGTTCCTCGTCCACCGCCGCGGGCTCGCCCGGACGGGCGACACGCCGACCTATCTCACCGCCTACGGCGGCTTCAACATCAGCATGACGCCGGCCTTCTCCCGCTCGCTGCTGCTCTGGCTCGAACACGGCGGGCTCGTGGCCATTCCCAACATCCGGGGTGGCGGCGAGTACGGCGAGGCGTGGCACCAGGGCGGGATGCTCGGACGGAAGCAGAACAGCTTCGACGATTTCATCGCCGCCGCGGAGTGGCTGATCGGGGAGCGGTATACCCGACCTGAGCGGCTGGCCGTGGCCGGCGGCTCCAACGGCGGGCTGCTCATGGGCGCGGTCCTCACCCAGCGGCCCGAGCTCTTCGGGGCGGTTGTGGTGCAGGTGCCGCTGCTGGACATGCTGCGCTACCACCGGTTCCTGATCGCCAGGCTGTGGATTCCCGAGTATGGCTCGCCGGAGGACCCCGAGGCATTCGCCTGGCTCCGGGCGTACTCCCCGTACCACCACGTGCGGCCGGGCACGCCCTACCCAGCCGTCCTCCTCGCCACCGCGGAGAGCGACACGCGGGTGGACCCGATGCACGCGCGCAAGATGGCGGCCCGGCTCCAGGCCGCGACCGCCTCGTCCCGGCCAGTGCTGTTGCGCCTGGAGGCGCGCGCAGGGCACGGGGCGGGGAAGCCGCTCTCGAAAGTGCTCGATGAGCTGACCGACACCTGGGCGTTTGTGTTTTCGGAGGTGGGGGTCGAGGTTTAGCATGGAAACCCAACCCAGGAGCCGCGGCTGATGGCCTACTCGTCCCGCCCCGTCGTGAGCATGTCCAACCCCGATCGCTGGCTCGCGTTCGCGCGCATCGTCGTCGGGCTCTACTTCGCGAAGGCCGTCTACACGAAGCTTGGCCTCGTGCTGGTGGGGGGAGTGCTTCCGCTGCCGGGCGCCTCGGCGCGGTGGATCAGCACGATGCCCAGCATCGTCACGAAGCAGGCCTCCGAGAACCCGATCCTGTTCTACAAGCACTTCCTCGAGAATACCGTCCTCACCCACCCCGAGCTGTTCGCGAACCTCACGGCGATCGGCGAGACGATCACGGGGATCGGGCTCACGCTGGGGCTCTTCACTGGAATCGCGTCGCTGGTGGGGTTGACCCTGGTGGTGAACTACGGCCTGGCGACGCAGTGGATGTCGCCCGGACAGCAGGGCTTCCACATCCTGCTGGTGACCTTGATGCTCGCGTTCTACTTCGCGCGGGCGGGCAGGACCTGGGGACTCGACGCCAGGCTCTGGAGCGACCGGCCCAAGTCCCGGTTCGCGCGCCGGCCGTTCTCCTGAGCGGGGTTGCCTACTCGCCCGAGTCCAGCCAGCGCCGCCAGGCGTCGAAGCTGAACGGGCGTCCGAGAAAGCGCTCCACCAGCACGGCCGCCGGGGCCGAGCCGCCCGGCGCGAGGATGGCCTCCCGGTAGCGCTTGGCGGGCGCGGGGGCGAGCAGATCGGACCGGTCGAACCCGCTGAACAAATCCTTGGCGATCACCAGCGACCACATGTAGGTGTAGTAAATGGCCGAATAGCCATCGAGATGCCCGAACGCGCGCCTGGAAGTGGGTCTCGGGCATCGGCGGGTACGGCAGGTACGCGGCGCCGACCGCCTGCACGATCGAGTCGGTGTTCACCTGTGTCGGCGGACGGTCGTACACCGACAGCGAGATCCGCGCGAGGGACATCTGCTGCCCGCACGTCGAGCGCGCGGCCGAACGCCTCGGCCCGGTTCATCTGCCGCACGAGCTCCGCGGGGATGGGCTCGCCGGTCTGGTAATGCCGCGCGAAGGTGGCCAGCACCGCCGGATCCCGGATCCACTCCTCGAGCATCTGCGACGGCGCTTCGACGAAGTCCCACTCCGTCTTCACACCGCTCTGCCCCAGCCACCGCCCCCGTCCGCCGAGCTGCGCGTGCAGCAGGTGGCCGAATTCGTGGAACACCGTTACGACGTCGTCGTGGGACATCAGCCCGGGATCACCCGCCGTGCCGCCGGGCAGGTTGCAGACGAGCGCGCCCTCGGGGAGATCCTGGCCACCGATCCCGGCCCGGATCGGGAAGGTGGCGGCGTGCGAGAATTTCCCCGGGCGGGGATGCATGTCGAGATAGAAGCGGCCCACTCGCCGGCCGCCCTCGAACATCTCGTACGCTTCGACGGACGGGTGCCGAGACCGGCACGTTCACCCGCCGGAAGGTGAGGCCGAACAGCCGGCTCGAGATATCGAGCACGCCCTGTTTCACCGCCTCGTAGGGGAAGTAGGGCCGGACCTTCTGCGAATCGAAGTCGTACGCCGACCGGCGGACCAGCTCACGCAGGTACCCCGACTCCCAGCGGTTGACGGCGGTGGCGGAGGGGTCGTCCTGGCGCTTGCGGTCCAGGAGGCGCTGGTAGTCCGACTGAGCGGCCGCGGCCGACGCCTCGGCGATGCGATCGATGAACGCCGATGCCTTGGCCGCCGAGCCGACCATCTTGTCGGCGGTGGCGTAGTCGGCCCAGGAGGCGAAGCCGAGCAGATGCGCCAGCTCCGCTCGCCGGGCGATCAGCCGGTCGAGCACCGCCATGTTCTCGGGATATGCCCGCGTGTCGAACGCGATCCGCATCCGCCGGCGGAGATCGTCGTTCCGGGCATAGGTCAGCACCGGGACCGCGTCCGGGTACTCGGTCGTCAACACGATCTTTCCGTCCGCGCCGGGCCGGTGCGCCGTGACGTAATCCTCCGGCAGGCCCGCGAGCTCGGCCGCCGAGTCGACCGTCACCGTCCTGGTGCCCTCGCGGATGTTGCGGTTGAACTCCTGACTGATGGTGACCAGCTCCTCGTTGAGCGCGCGGATGCGCGTGCGCGTCGCCTCGTCCTTGTCCACGCCGGCGAGCCGGAAGCCGAGCAGGGCGCGCTCGACGTAGTACCGGGTGGCGGCGTCCGCGCCCGCGGTGTCCATCGTGGTGAGGGCGTCGTAGATGCGGCGGTCGAGGGAGATCTCGGTGCGGAGGGCCGACACACGCTGGCCCGCCGCTTCGGCGGTCGCCCGGAGCCCGGAGTCCGGATGCACGGCGGCCACGAGCGTCGCCTGATTGTCCGCGCCCTCGAGCTGCCGCCGGAGCTGATCGTAGAGCGTCAGCGTGTTCGCGATGGTCCGCCGGCCCCGGACCGCGAGCAGACGCTCCCTGATGGCGCGGGCCTCGGCCAGCCGTCCATCGATGCGGTGCGCGAACGCCGCGGCGGTTGGCCGGTCGCTCCAGAACGGGCGATCGTCGGATGGTAGGCATGTGGGGCGTGAAACGAACAGGAGGGCGGCCAGGAGCAGCGTGGTAGCCTGCATGTCGGACTCAGCGGACGATGATGGGGGGTGATCGGAGGCCGCCCACCACGCCGTCGGCCTCGCAGTGGGCGTCGTGCGCGCTGTAGACCACACAGAACACACCGTCCGCGTTCCAGCGCCCGTACCACTGGTGCATCACGCCCCGGTCCTGGGCGGAGAACCGCTTGGACGGCAGGCTATCGGTGTAGAGCGCAACGTGGGTGTGGACCGTCCCCTGCCATTCGGGAGGGCCGCAGCGCTCGACCGACGCGGTCGAGGAGATGCTCATCGAGTCGGCCTCCTCGGGCGCCAGGGCCAGGATGCGGTCGACGAACACGGTGTCGTTCCGGATCGAAGTGCCCAGGCACGCCACCCGCTCCTGCTTCGCGGCCACGCTCTGCTCCCAGAGCGCCCGGAGGCCCAGGCCGGCTTCCGAGCTGAAGTGGAAGGCCGGCTGGGCGCCGGCCGGCACACTGTCGGTCTGGGCGGCGGCCGGCCCCCCGAGCCACGTCAGTGCCCCCGCCAAGGCCACGGGTAGCCTGCGGCGGCCCACGGCCTCAGTACCTCGTACTCGGCAGAATGATGAGGCCCGCGCCGTCGATCTCGCAGTGCGCCTCGTCTTCGGCGTAGAGCAGGCAGAACGTCCCGTCCATCTTCCAGTGCTGCCACCACATCAGCATGACGCCCCGATCGGCACCGGAGAACTGGGCGTGGGCGCGCTGGCCCTCGGCGAGCGCGATGTGAGTGTGCACCGTGCCCTGCCACTCGGGCGGGCCACAGAGCTCGATCGAGGATCCGGCCGACACGGCGAGGGAGTCGGCGCCGGCGGTCAGGGGATTGACCCGCGTGATCCGGAGGGTGTCGCCGTCCACCACGCTCGCAAGGCACGCCACCCGCTCCGCCCGCGCGGCCACGCTCGCGTGCCAGAGCGCGCGCAACGCCGCCTGAGCGTCCGGCGCAACCGCGAGCACCTGCGGCCCCCGGCCGCGCGCTCCGGCCAGCGCCAGCGCCGCGAGGGCGATGACCACCGGCAGCCGTGTCACCGAGGGCGTCCCGTCATGGCGCCCGCCCGAGTGCCACACCCCAGGGAATCTTGCCGACCGGAATCTTCTTCAGAACGGTGAGCCGGTCGGCATCGACCACGCTGACGTCGTTGGACGGCCCGTTCGCCGAGTAGAGCTTCCGCCCGTCAGGCGTGAGCGCGATGCCCCAGGGCCGCTTCCCCACCTCCGCGGAGCCGACGAGGGAGTCGGATGCCACGTCGATCACCGACACCGTGCCGCCGCGGCCGTTCGACACGAAGATGCGTCGCCCGTCCGGCGAGGCCTCCGCGTCCATCGGCTTGGACCCTTCCGGCATGCGGATCACCTTGAGCGACTTCCGCGCTGCCGCGTCCAGCACCCAGACCGTGCCGTCGACCTCCGAGGTCACGTAGGCGCGCGCGCCGTCGGGTGTGAAGGCCAGCGAGCGCGGCCGTTTCCCGACCTCGACCTGGCCCACCACCGCGCCGGTCTTCGTATCGAGGATGGTGACGTTGTGATCGGTCTCGCCGGTGACCCAGACCGTCTTGCCGTCGGGGGCGACCCGCACGCCCTCGGGCTCCTTTCCCACCTTGACGGTCGACCGGATCTTGCCGCTGGCAATGTCCACGACGGAGGCGGTGCCCGCGTCCTCGTTCGACACGAACAGCGTGGTGCCATCCCGGCTGATGTCGAAGTTCTCGGGATCGGAGCCGCCCGGCAGCACGCGCGAGACGGTGTGGCTGGCCGCGTCCACCACCGCGATGCCGTCCTTCGACTTGTCCGCCTTGAGCTTCTCGCACTCCTCGTCGGGCATCGTCGGCGGGCACTTGGGCGAGCCGCTCAGCGCCACGAAGACCGTGCGGCCGTCCTGGCTCACCCGCACGCCGCGTGGGCGGGTGCCGACGGGAAAGGAAGCGATCGCGCTGTCCGTCCGCGTGTCGATGACGGTCAGATCCTGCGAGTCCTCGTTGGTGACGTAGGCGAGCAGGGCGCCGGATGACGCGGTGGCGGCGGGTGTTGTCGCGCTGTCCGCGCGCATGGCGTCACCGCCGCGAGCGGGCGGTTGGCCGGGCTGACACGCCGCCAGCAGCACGACGGCGGCGCTCGCCGCCAGAATCTCATTTCGCATCGAGGATTGCCTTGTCGCGGTTGCGGGCCGAGTCGAGCCCCTGGATGTGGTCCACGCCGATGGCGCCGCGAAAGTCCGCACCGTCGACGTTGGCCTGGGCGAGCTTGGCGCCCGTGAGGTCGGCCCGGGTGAGGTCGGTCTGGACCAGCTCGGAGTTCCTCAGGTCGGCGCGGATGAGGCGGGCGCCGGCCAGGGTGGCGTGCGAGAAGTCCGCCTTGAAGAGATTGGCGCCGGTGAAGTCGGCGCCCGAGAGATCGGCGCTCACGAACGTGGCGCGCATCACGCCCATCGACTGGTTGCCGGGGTCGGCACCGATGTTGGCGTTGACCAGCACCGCCCCGATCAGCTTGGCGCCGCGGAGGTAGCCGATGATGCGCGTGCCCGAGAGGTTGGCGCCACTCAGGTCGGCCGCCTCGATGATCGTCGCGAAGAGGCTCGCGCCTTCGAGGTTGGCCTTCCGGAGGTCCGCGCGACGGAGCACGCTGCCGTCCAGGTTGGCGCGGCTCAGGTTCACCCCGGTGGCAACGGCATCGGTGAGGTCGCAGGAGAACAGGTTGGCGCCGCTGAGGTTGGCGTCGGTCAGGCGGGCGCCGGTGAGGGTCGCCCGGCGAAAGTCGACGCCCCGGAGATCGAGGCCGCTCAGATCCACGGAGGACAGGTCGGGCGCCGCTTGGCCGTCGCTCGCCGAGAGGCGCGCCTTGACCTGCGCCGCATCGAGGCGAACGGCCGGCGAGTCGATCGCCGTCCGGAGCGCGGGCCCGCCGACGGGGGCCGTGGCCAGCAGCATGGCCAGCAGGTGGGGCAGGACCATGGTCATCTCCGTGAAATTAGGCGGCTTCGCGCCGGATGGCCAACCGTGCCCGCCGGCACGCTCCGGCGGGGCCCGAACGAAAGCGGGACCGCGATGACGCGGTCCCGCCGTTCCGATGTCGAATGACTTCCGCTCTGCGTGGCCGGTCAGCCCTGACGTTTGACCGCTGGTCGCCCCGGCGCCATCTTGGCGTCGCTCCGGGCCTTCACGTAGCTGTAGATCTTGTCGATGGTGGTGATCTCCATGCCGAGTGCGCACCACGACGGCATGCCCTTTTCCGGGCGGCCGGCGCACACGGTCTGCATGAAGAGCTCCTTGGTGTTGATCGGGCCATCAGGCTTGAGCGAGACGATGAGGTGCGGCGCGAAGGACGTTCCGAGCGCGTCCTCCCCGTGACATCGCGCGCAGTTCAGGTTGAACTGCTTCCAACCGTCGTACACGTCCTGGGACACCGTATCCCTGGGGGCCACATGGTACTGATCCCGAAGCTCCTGGGCGTCGGCGCGCGTCGTGACGGCCGCGGCGGCCACCAGGAGGCCGGCGCCCAGCACGATTCGGCGGAGAGCGGCGGTGAGGGGCATGCGCATGCTTGCAGACGTTCCTTTCCTGACGCGAAGGGGAGGACCGGACAGCACAGCCGGCCGCAGCGGAAGCGACGACCGGCAATTTGAACTCTTTGATTGACGAACGCTTGTACCGCGTTGATCGGAATCGCTAGCTCGGACCCGCCTTTTTGGCCGCATCGGCCGAAGAGTTCTCCGGGTGTTCCGGCACGATCGGAAGGACCGGAACGTTGAACTGCTTGAGAATGGCGTCGATCTCGGGGCGCTTGCGCGCGAGCACCACCTCGAGGCTGTCCCGGAACTCCTTGTCCCGGCGGCGCACCGCGATGCCCATGTTGTACTGGAATGGGATGTCGCTCAGCGAGTCCTTCGCGGGAAGCGGCGTCAGCGTCAGCGGCACGGCAGACTGCTTGGCGTAATAGCCCGCGAGCGGGCCCCACGCGATGGCCAGGTCGACGTCCTTGTTCTCGACACCCTTGATGATGGCATCGGGCCGGGACTGGTCGCTGAAGAAGGTGCTATACCCGGTCAGGTTGCCCACCACCCCGTAGCGGCTGAGCGCCATGGCCGGGGGCGAGTTCTCGGCGTCGGAGGTATAGATGTTGACCCCGATCTTCAGGCGCTTGAGCCTGGGGTCGGCGAGCGACTTGAGGTCTTCGAGCCCGCTGCCCTGGCGCGTGACGAACACGTAGCCGGACCGAAAGTAGGGCTTGGTGACACCGGTCATGTCGAGCCCGGCGGGGGCCTCGAGCGCCATATCGCAGTACATGCCGTTGATGATGCGGAAATAGCCCCGGCGCGTGGGGTACCAGACGTAGCTGAGCTTGGAGTTCAAATCCTTCGCGATCAGCTCGGCGATCTTGTTCTCGAATCCTTCACCCTTGTCGTTCGACGACGGCATGTTGTCGGGGTCGGCGCAGACCCGGATCAGGCCCGCTTCGCGTGCCCCTGGGCGCTGCGCCGCGGCCGGAGCCGCCAGCCAGGTGGTGACGGCGCCTGCCAGCAGCAGCCGAGCAAGGGGAACAGCAATCCGCGACATTGACTCACCCTGTGGAGCTTGGGGTAGCGGCCGGGCCGGCCGTTCGACCGGTCCTGGCCCAAAAGACCACGGCGCCGGAGCTGACTGCGCCCCGGCGCCGTGCTCATTCATAATCTACCCCCAGGATGACCGGAGGGGATACCCTCCGGCCGTCCAGGTGGCCCAGCTTACTTCACCGTGGGGTTCTTGAGCCCGAAGACGGTCAGGACGCCGCCCTGGTTCGAGAAGCTGCCCGCGTCACCGAAGGCGCCGAGCGCGCCGAGACCGGCGGTCGGATCCTCGGCACCGATGCCGGCGGCGACGCCGATACCGGCCCAGCCGCCGATGCCTGAATACACGGCGACGGCCTGCTGCCCATCCGGGCCATTGTAGGTCATCGGGTTACCGATGATGCCCGACGGGGTCTTGAACTGCCAGAGGACCTTACCGGACTTGGCGTCTACGGCCTTGAGCCAGCCTTCCATGGTGCCGTAGAAGACGACTCCGCCGGCCGTGGCGAGCGCGCCGCCGTAGGCCGCCAGGTTCTCCTTGATCTCCCACACGACCTTGCCCTTCATCGGATCCCAGGCGATGAACCGGCCACGGTGGCCGCCGGGGCCCGGGAACATCCGCACGATCGCGCCGACGTACGGCTGACCGGCGGTGTACTTCACTTCGACGCCCTCGTAGTCCATGCAGATGTGGTTCGTCGGGACGTAGAAGTAGCCGGTGACCGGCGAGAACGCCGACGGCTGCTGATCCTTGAAGCCGATGGCGGCCGGGCAGATGCCCTCGCCATTCTTCTTCGAGGAGGTGCCGTACTTCGGATCCTTGACGGGAACGCCGGTCTCGACGACGCCTTCGACCGGGGTGCCGGTGCCCGCGTTCTTGGCCCAGTTGATCGGACCATACGCGTTGGCGACGATGACCTTGCCGTTGGTCCGGTCGATGGTGTAGCCGATGCCGTTCCGGTCGAAGTGGCCGAGCAGCTTCTTGCCGCCGCTCTCGAACAGGACGTTCTCGTTCACACCGTCGTAGTCCCACTCATCGTGGGGGGTCATCTGGTAGGCCCACTTCGCATGCCCGTTGTCCGGGTTGCGTGCGAAGATGGTCATCGACCACTTGTTGTCGCCCGGCCGCTGGTCGGGGTTCCAGGTGCCCGGGTTGCCGACGCTGTAGTAGAAGAGGTCGAGCTCGGGGTCGTAGGAGTACCAGCCCCAGGTGGTGCCGCCGCCCCGCTTCCACTCATCGCCCTGCCAGGTCGAGACACCGAGGTCCTTGCCCTTGTGCGACGGATAGTTCGCGTTCGCGTCGCCGTCGATGAGGACTTCGTCGTCCGGGCCGGTGCTGTAGGCGGTCCAGACGTGGGCGCCGGTGTTGGCGTCGAAGGCCGAGACCCGGCCACGCACGCCGAACTCACCACCGGAGATGCCCGCGATCACGATTTCCTTGCCCGACTTGGTCTTGATGTAGATCGGGGCGTTGGTCATCGTGGCGCCCTGCTTGTAGCCGTTGGCCTCGACGCCGGCATTCGACTTATCCGGGTGCTTGGCCTTCCACAGCTCCTTGCCGGTCTTGGCGTCGAGGGCGATCAACTCACCCTGCAGCGCCTGGATGTAGACCTTCCCGCTCGGGCTGTAAGCCGTGCCGCGGTTCACCAGGTCGCAACAGGCGATTGGAATCGCGTCGGGCGACTGGTTCGGCACGTACTTCCAGATCTGCGGTGCGCCGGCTTTGGCGAGGTCGAGCGCGTACACGATGTTCGGGAACGACGTATTGACGTACATCACGTTGCCGACCACGAGCGGGTTGCCCTCCTGGCCGCGCAGCGTGCCAAGCGAGAACGACCAGACCGGCCGCAGCTCGCCGACGTTCGATGCCGTGATCTGCTTGAGCGGGCTGAACCGCTGCAAGCTGTAATCACGCCCGGTCATGTACCATTCGCCCTCGGGTGCGCTCAGGGTCCAAGCCCCCGACCGCGCCTGGGCGGTGGCGGACACGGCGACGGCTACGCTCAGCCCCGCCGCAATCCCGCCAGACACCACCTTCTGAGTAAAGCGGTTCATAACTGACCTCAGGATGAAGGGTGGTTCTACTGCTCTACTGCATTTCGTTGCCACGTGCTGCATGACGCGAGTGCCGGAGCGGCGAGGCGGCGACTGGGCTCGAGTGCCGCGGATCAGGGACCGGAGGGCGGGCCGCGTTCGGCCCCGGAGCGGTCCCCGCGCGCGCTGCGGGAGAGGGTTCGCCCTGAAGTACGCCTCGAGACGCCGCCGCGGATTCCCGCGGGGCGCGCCACGGCGTCAGGGCACCGGGCCGTGCCGAAGCACGAGGCAAAATTGTGTGAGGAGCTGGAGCGAGACGGCGGCACTAGGGGCGAGGGCGAGCGCGACCTGCGCGCGCTCGCCGTGACCGGAATGACAGTCGGCATCGTGCCAATGGTGGAAGCGAACGGGAGCAAACCCATCTCACCCCTCAGCGTCGCCGCTGAACCGCATTGTGTGGCTATTAAGGAACTGCAGTTGGGGAGGCGGGCTTTCTCTGAGTCCCGCCTGAAGATTCGTTCTGTTCCGCGTACGGCCAAGTGCTCGCCTGCGGGAGGCTTAGAGGGGCCAGTATACATCGTGCAAAATGAACTGTCAATCACGGATTCCGGCCCGTTCGGCCCGCCAGACCCTGGCTCCCGCGCCGGCAAATCCCCCCTCGAAAACCTGGCCGCCACTGCCCAGCAGTTCCGCCACGCGGGCCGCCAGAGCCCGGCCCTCGGCCTCGCCCCCCACCAGCCCGTACACCGCCGGCCCCCAGGAGCTCTGTCCCACGCCCTAGCGCGCCCCACTCTGCCATCCGGCGTACCAAGGTCGCCGAGGGGCCCGGGGCGAAGATTCCGCCCTGCTGGGAGGCGAACCACCCCCCGGTGACCCGCTGGACCTCGGTGAGGGCGGCGCCAAAACTCCCGAGGTCGTCTTCGACGAGCGCGGGTAGCAGCTGCATCAGCACCAGATGGGCGACCCGCTCGACCTCCCGCTCGGAGGGCGGCGGAAGCCGCTCGAACGCCGCTGCCTCGGCATCGCCGCTCAGCCCGGGCGGGCCCGCAGGCACGGCGACCACGCACCGCCAGCGCTCGGGAATGGCAAAGCGGGCCAGCAGCGGCGCGATCTCCTCCGCCCCTGCCCGCCGACCCCCCTCCACGATGAAGCCGCCCCAGAGCAAATGTCCAGGTGCCGATGGCCGACTGGCGGCCCCTGCCGACGGCCCGGGCCAGCTCCGCGAGGCTCGGCGGGCAGCCCGTGCAACTCCGCCAGTGCCCGACCTACCGCCAGTCCGAGCTGCGTGCCGGACCCCAGGCCGCTATGCGCGGGGATGCTCCGGTGGACGGTGAGGCGGGCTCCCGCGCTCCGGCCGTGGAAGCCGAGGAATCGCTCGGCGAAGGCCAGGGCCCGCTCGCCATCGGGTCCGTGGGCACTCAGCCGCGCGTCGGGCGTCGCCTCGAGGAGCAGCGACGGCGTCGGGACGGCGGCCCCCAGGCCGCCGAACCGGCGGCCGAGGGCGCCGCGCAGGTCCAGCACCCCGAAATGGAGCCGCGCGGCGGCCTCGACGAAGACGCTATCGCGACCCGACATACTCGGTCAGCATCGCCATCGCCTCCCGCTCGCGCGGGCCGGCGGTCTTGTCGACGATCACCTGCAGCCGCGCGAACTCGGCCCGGATCTCGTCGGCCGGGATCAGGTGGGTGCGGGTGGCCAGGATCGCGGCCTCGAGCACCGCATGGCGCGCCCGATTGAAGCCGAGGAACTCCCGCCGGACCCCCTGATGCACCACCCGGGTCTCGATGCGCGAGCGCGGCGGCGTATCGTCGATCGACGCCACCTCGAGCTCGCGCCAGGAGCAGGCGGCCTCCAGCACGGCGCCCTTCACCTTCGTGGCCGGCGCCCAGGGGAACTGCGGGCTGCTGATGGCGCCCTGGGCGAAGAGCATGACGTCGTCGGTCAGGTTGACCACGGCCACGCGGGTCTCGCGCACGTTCCGGAACGTCGTCGTCTCGAGAAAGGGCTTGAGGACGATGCGCTCCTCGCCCCACTCGACGCCCATCGGCGCGAAGTTGATCGCGCCGTCCGGGGCCATCGACGTCACGATGGATTCGATGATCACCGCACCAGGTCCACCGACGGCGGGTTCGAGGCCAGCGTGCCGGGATCGGGGGTCGGCGGGCACCAGCGCGCCATCCGCCGCGAGCGGCACCGCCCGGGGCGACGCGGGCACGCCGTGCAGGAAGTGATCGACCAGGCGGTAGCCGTGCTCGGTGAGCACCGACTCGGGATGGAACTGCACGCCGTGGACGGGATGCCGGCGGTGCTGGACGGCCATGATCTCGCCGTCCTCCGAGGTGGCCGTCACCTCCAGCTCGTCCGGCACGGAGGCCGGAGCGATGACCAGCGAGTGGTAGCGGGTCGCGCGGAACGGGGCGGGGAGGCCACGGAAGATGCCTTCGCCCCGGTGGTGGATCATGCGACGTCTTGCCGTGCATCGGCTGACCCGCCCGGACGATCTCGCCGCCGTAGGCGGCCCCGATGCACTGGTGTCCGAGGCAGACGCCCAGGATCGGAATGGTGGCGCCGAGCCGCCGGACCACATCCGTCGAGATCCCGGACTCGGACGGCGAGCAGGGACCGGGGGAGATGATGATATGCGACGGCGCCATCGCGGCGACGTCCTCGACCGTGAGGGCGTCGTTCCGGTGCACCGCCGGCGTCTCGCCCAGCTCACGGACGTAGCGGGCCAGGTTGTAGACGAACGAGTCGTAGTTGTCGAGCAGGAGAATCATGGTCGCGCCAGCGCCCCGATCAGCGCTCTCGCCTTGTCCAGGGTTTCCCGGTATTCGAGCTCGGGATCGGAGTCCGCGACGATGCCCCCGCCCGCCTGGAAGTATACCCGTCCCCGGAGAGCCAGATAGGTTCGGATCACGATGCTCGTGTCCATCGCGCCGGTGACGGAGAGATAGCCGATCGAGCCGCAGTACACCCCGCGCCGCGACGGCTCCAGCTCGGCGATGATCTCCATCGCCCGCACCTTGGGCGCGCCGGTGATCGAGCCGCCCGGGAAGGCGGCGCGGAGGAGGTCGATGGCGTCGGCCGAGGCATCGAGCTCCCCGACTACGGTGGAGACCAGGTGGTGGACCGTGGGGTGCTGCTCCAGCGCGAAGAGCTCCGGCACCCGCACGGTGCCGGGCCGGCAGACCCGCGACAGGTCGTTGCGCAGCAGGTCGACGATCATCACGTTCTCGGCCCGGTCCTTGTCGCTCTCCGAGAGTGCCCGGCCCAGCGCGGCGTCGTGCATCGGGCCCAGCCCGCGGGGACGGGTTCCCTTGATCGGCCGGGTCTCGACGTGGCGCCCGTTCTCGTCGAGGCGGAGAAACCGCTCGGGGGAGGCGCTCATCACGCGGACGTCTTCGAAGTCCAGATAGGCCGCGAACGCCGCGGGGTTCCGGCCCCGGAGCCGGGTGTAGAGCTCGAACGGAGGCTCGACGAGCGGCGCCTGGAGGCGCTGGGAGAGGTTGGCCTGAAAGATGTCGCCCGCGACGATGTACTCGCGCACTCGCGCCACGGCGTCGAGATAGCCGCGGTGCGTGAAGGTGGAGCGGAGCCCGACCGCCTCGGCGCCATCGACGCCGAGGACCGGGTAGGACGGCGCCTCGATCAAAGCGCTGGTGTCGGTCGCCGCGGCATCGCCCGATGGCGTCCGGGGAAGCCGCGGCGCCGGCCGCGCCGGACCGCGCAGCCGCTCCTGCACCATCGCGAGGCGCTCCCGCGCCCGAACCGCCTGCGCGGCGCCGGTCTCGGGAAGCCCGGTCGAGACCACCCAGGCGGTGTCGAGCCGGTGGTCCCAGGCGATGACCCAGTCGTACAGGCCCAGCATGACGTCGGGGATGGCGAGGTCGTCGTAGCGCGCGCGCCGGCAGCCGCTCCAGCACGGCGCCGTAGTCGTAGCCGACATAGCCCGCCGCGCCGCCCTGGAACGGCGGCAGCCCGAACAGCGGGGCCGCGCGCAGAGGCGGCGAGCAGCTCCCGCACCGCGACCAGCGGGTCGGCGTCGACCGGGGTCCAGGGCCGGCCCGGGCCGCCGAGCTCGGTCACGCGCCCCTTGCTGCGCATCACGCGGGCGGGATCGGCGCTCAGGAACGAGTAGCGGCCGAGCTGGTGGCTCTCGGCGGCGAGCGTGGTGCCGGTGGCGCTGTCGAGAAACAGCAGGTAGGGGAGGTCGAGAAAGCGGGACACGATCTCGATCGGGTCGCCCGCGGTGCCCAGATTGTCGACCAGCGGCGCCAGGGGCTCGGCCATCAGGCCTGGCTCCGGCGCGCGGGGGCGTCGGGCCGGCGGCGGCGCTGCGTCAGCTTGACGTGCTCGGAGCGCACGTCGTCCGGCGGCGTGAGGTAGCCCCACGCGAGGGCGCCCTCCTGGCGGTAGGTCTTGCCGAGCGTGATCGCGAGCCGGGCCTTCGCGAGCTCCCGGCCGAGGTAGAAGGCGTGGGTGGCCTCCTCGACGCCGAGCTGGGCGAAGATCTCCTGGATGTCGGTGCCGCGCACGAAGAGCTGGTCGTTGAACACGGTGATCGTGGTCCGGTCGGCGAAGATGCGGAAATTGGAGTCCTTCACGGCGGCGTGGAGCCGGCGGAGCTCGGCCTCGTCGTACTCGAGGATCACGGGATCCTTCACCGTCAGCAGCCGGTCGTCCACGTTCTTGGGCAGCGTCCGGTGATGCACCGCGTGGAACATCAGCCGGCGGGCGATGTCGATCTCCCGGACGGCGCCGCGGGCCCATGGGATCACCTCGGTCGTGAGCACCGCCCGAACGCCGGTCTCCTGCGCGATCGCGAGCAGCAGCGCGTGGACGCCGGTCGTGTCCGCGCTGGTCAGCTCGGTGATGTTCCCGACGCCCATCATCTGCCCCACACTCGGGTACCGGCGGTGCACCTCGGCGTAGCGCTCGAGCGAGGCGGTGAAGCCGAAGCCGATCGGCTCGATGACCGGGTCGATCAGGTAGCCCACGCCCCAGCGCTCGAGCACCTCGAGCGTGGCGGGCAGCGTGTCGATGCCCTCCCCGAAGTCGGGAATGGCCACCACGCGCGCGCCGCTGCCGGCGAGGTCCCGCGCCACATCCCGGTTGGAGTCGTTCACGCTCAGCACCAGCTCGGCGCCGGCCTCGACCGCCATCCGGATCTCGGACGGCTCGAAGCTGTCGACGCTGACGCGCATGCCGGCCGCGCGGAGCTCGCGGACCACCTCGCCCAGGGCGGGGAAGGGGACGCCCGGGGTGCATCCGACGTCGATCACGTCCGCGCCGCTCGCCTGGAAATATTCGGCGGCGGCGCGGATCTGCTCGCGCGACAGCTTCGCCGCGTTGTTGATCTCGGCGAGGATCTCGATGTCGTAGCGGACCGTAGTCGGCGGCGGCCGCGGCCTGGCCGAAATACCGGGGAATCTCGCGGAGGTCCTTCGGCCCCTTCTCCACCCGTACCCCGTAGCGCTCGCTCAGGTCACCGGTGTCGCCCTCGACCAGCCCGGGAAGCAGTACGAGGTCGGTCCCGGCCGGCACCTCGAGAAAGCGGGCGATCCACGGCGTCGTCATCAGCGCCGCCACCGTGATCTTGAGTACTGCGACATCCGCTTCGAACGGCGGCTTCATCTCTTCGAGGACACGCCTGAGCGCCGGCTCGGCGAGCCGCCCGGTGACGAACAGCACGCGGGCCGGGCCCCCTTGGGATCCACTGCCCGCCTGCCCGCCTGTCCGCCTGCCCGCCTTATCTCGGATCCCCCGGGCGCACCCACTTGTTCGGCGTGCCCTCGAGCGCGCCGCCGGTCGGCCGCCAGAGCGCGACCTCCTCGATCTTCCGGGCGAGCTCGAAGTCCTTGTCGGAGATTCCTCCGGCCGCATGGTTCTGGAGCTTCACCGTGAGCCGGCCCCAGGTCACCGTCAGGTCGGGATGATGATACGCGGCCTCGGCCAGGTAGCCGACGGCGTTCACCAGCATGAGCGTGGTGGGCCAGCCATCGGTCTTCAGGACCCGCCGGATCCATCCGTCCTCGTAGTACCAGCCCGGCAGCTCCTTCAGCCGCTCGGCGATCTCCGCTTCGTTATAGGTCCGCTCTTTCGTCGCAGGCATCGTGCGTTCCTCCAGGTTCTGACTGTGTGCTCACATCACCACTCCACCGTTCACCATGATCATCTGGCCGGTAAGGAATTTCGACTCGTCCGAGGCGAGGAAGATCGCCGCGCCCGCCACATCCTCGGGCGTGCCCCACCGGCCAGGGGCGTTCGCGCTTCGACGTCCCGCCGCCAGCGCTCGTCGGCCTGCTCGCCGAAGGCGGTCTCGATGAAGCCGGGCGCCAGGATGTTCACCCGGACCCGCGGCGCGACCTGCCGGGCAAACGACTTGCTGAAGCTCATGATCCCGCCCTTGGCCGCCGAATAGAGGACGGGGTTCTCGCCCGCCATGCCGAAGTCCACGTGATCCCACGACATGTTGACGATGGCGCCCCCCCGTTCCCGCATCAGCTCCGCCGCCGCCCAGGATGTGATGATCGTCCCGCGCAGATCGACGGCCAGCACGAGGTCGAGCTTCTGCCGGGCCGACAGGCGCCCGCCGTCGCCGGTCAGGATGTCGGCGCCCGCGTTGTTGATCCATGCGTCGACGCGGCCGAAGCGCTGCCGGACTTCCGCGGCGAGCGCCTCGACGTCCTCGTCCCGGCTGATGTCGACCCGCAGGACCTCCGCGCGGCGTCCCAGCTGCCGGATCGCCCCTGCCGTCTCCTCGGCCCCGGCCTGCGTTTCCGCGATAGGTAATCGCGAGGTCGGCGCCCTCGCGAGCGCAACCGATGGCGATGGCGCGCCCGATGCCGCTCGAGGCCCCGGTGACCACCGCGACCTTGCCGTCCAGCCTCACGCCGCCTCCCCTCGGTGTCGCCCGCGCGCTAACTTCCCAAATCCCAACATATCAGGGCCTTAGCATCTCACAAGGGAGCGCGGATGCGGCTGTTGGTGAGCGTGCGGTCGGCGGCGAGAGGTCGCGGCTGCCGTCGCGGGCGGGGCGGACATCGTGGATGCCAAGGAACCCACGGCCGGGCTCGCTCGGCGCGGTGAGCGGCCGAGTGCTGCGGGAGATCGCCCGGTGCGTGCCCGCCGGCATGCCGCTCAGCATCGCCCTGGGCGATCCGAGAAACGTGGCCGCGCTCGAGGCGGCCATGGCGGCGCTCCATGGGCTCGCTCCGAGGCCGAGCCGCGTCTACGTGAAGATAGGACTGTCGGCGGCGGGCGACGGGGCCGAGTGCGTTGCTCGCGGCGCTGGTCGACCTGGCATCGCGGACGGCGATCCGGCCATCGGTCATCGCGGTCGCGTATGCGGACTACGCGGCGGCCGGCGCCCCCGCCCCCGAGACGGTCGTGCGCATGGCCGCGGCCACGGGCGCCGACGGGCGTGCTGCTCGACACCTGGGCCAAGGACGGCGGCGATCTGTTTCACCACCTGGCGGAGCCCGCGCTTCGCGCGTGGATCGGGCAGGCGCGCGCGGCGGGATTGCTCGTCGCGCTGGCGGGATCGCTCTCGATCGAGGGCGTCCGTGCGGTGGCCGAGCTGCCGGCGGACATCGTCGGCGTTCGCGGGGCGGCCTGCATCGGCGGGCGGGCGGGGGTCGGTGAGCGAGGGCCGGGTGGCGGAGCTCAAGGCGGCGCTGACCCTACGCCGCCCTCGCATGGCCGCGCCTGGCGCCTGAGGCAGGCGAAATGCCGGAGCGTCGCGCACCGCGCGCCGCGAAGAGCCGGCGAAGTTCTGCTCGCACAGCGCGTTGGGCGTGTCCAGCCGGGGCACAGCACTTGCCGGATTCAAGGGCTCCACCCATCGCGCAAGATTTTGCGCAATCGGGTGCGAACGCTGCAGGCCTGCCCTTCATTCGACAAACGAGCCATCCAGGTGACGCTAGCTCCGGCACCGCTGCACAGCAGGTTCGGGCGACGGCTACTCCTGCTGTTCGTGAGCTGTGCGGTGCTGCCCATCGCGATCGTCGCGATCGTCTCATACGGCCACGTGCGACGGGAGCTCCGGAGCCAGACCGAGCGGCGGCTCCAGCAAGCCAACAAGGCGCTGGGCCTGGCGGTCTACGAGCGCCTGCTGCTGCTCGACGCGACCCTCCGGAGCATTCCCCCCAGCGTCCTGGTCCAGCTTCAGGGGGCGCCGCCCGCCGAAGCCAGCCGCCTGCTGAACACCGGTCTCGATCTCCTGGCGAGCCGGCGCTTCGTCGCGCTCGAGTTCATCGGCGACGACGGCCGCCGCCTCCCCGTCTTCGGCCGGCTCACCGAGCAGCCGTCGCTCACCCCGGGCAACCGGCAGGACCTCCGGCTCGGCCTTCCCCTGATCGTGAACCTGCGCGACGACCGACAGCCGGCGCGCACCTTCATGCTCCGCCGCGTCGAGCGCCGGGGCGAGGTCCGCGGCACCCTGGTGGGGCAGGTGAGCGCGCAGTTCCTGTGGGGGTCGCTGGCGTCGAGCATGCCCTCGCCCACCACCATGGTCACGGTGGCCGACGATTCGGGGAACGTGCTCTTCCGGTCCACGCAGACCGAGCTCGTCTCGCAGGCCGATCCGATCACCGAGGCCGCGCCGGAGGTCGGCCCCCGCCCGCCGCCATCGGGCCCCTCCCGGCCGCCCGTTCGTCTCCTCCACCTGGCCGATCCTGCTCGACGAGGTGTTCGCCGCGCCCTACCTGGACGCTCACGCTGAGCGAGAGCGAGGACGAGGTGCTGGGCCCGGTGGCCCACTTCTCCCGGACCTTCATCTGGGTCGTCCTGCTGTCGGGCATCGGGGTGCTGGTGCTGAGCGGCACCCAGATCCGGCGGAGCCTCGTGCCGCTGGTGGAGCTGCGCGAGGGTACCAGCCGGATCGCGCAGCGCGACTTCGGCAGCCGGGTCAGGGTGACGAGCCGCGACGAGTTCGAGGAGCTCGCCAACGCGTTCAACGGGATGGCCGTGCAGCTGGGCGCCAGTTCCAGGCGCTGTCGACCGCCGCGGAGCTGGACCGGGCCGTGCTCTCGGCCACCGACGTCGCCTCGATCGTGGACACGCTGCTCGCGCGGACGCGGGACGTCTTTCCCTGCCATCTGGTGGGCGTCACGCTGGTGGCCCCCGACGGCGGCAAATCGCTGAGCGGCGTGGTGTACGACTACTGCGACGACGAGCGGCACTCGGCCCGCGTCGATCTCCGCTCGGAGGACGTGCAGGACCTGCTCGATGGCCCGGATCTGGTCGCGGTGCGAGGTTCCGAACGGCCCGCACCCGGCCTACCTGGGGCCGATTCTTCGGCTCGGGGCGCGGTCGGTCCTCGTGCTCCCGCTTCGCTTCCAGCGGCAGCTGGTCGGCATCCTGGCCATCGGGGATCGCGGCGCCGAAGGCGCCGGAGCGGACGAGCGGCTGCAGCTCCGCCGGCTGGCCGACCAGGTGGCGGTGGCGCTCGCCAACGCGCGGATGCTGGAGCAGGTGAAGTCGCTCGCCTACTACGACAGCCTGACCGGCCTGCCCAACCGGCTCTCGTACAAGGAGCGCCTGGCGCGGGCGCTCGAGCACGCGCGGACGTCCGGCAAGCTGGTGGCGGCGTTCTTCATCGATCTCGATCACTTCAGCCGCATCAACGACACCCTGGGTCATGAGGCGGGCGACCAACTGCTCCAGCAGGTCGCGCTCCGGCTCCGCGCGTCCTGCCGCGACCGTGAGGACGAAGTGGGGCCGGCGCAGGACGCGCTGGCGCCGGATGTGGCCCGGCTCGGCGGCGACGAATTCACGGTCATCATCCCGGGGCTCACGCACCCGGAGGATGCGGCCAAGCTCGCGCGCCGCATCCTGAGCAGCCTGGCGCATCCGATTCGCGTCGCGGGCCAGGAGATCTTCGTCAACGCCAGCATCGGCATCGCGATCTATCCTGACGACGGTGAGGATCTCGAGACCCTGCTGATGCACGCCGACACCGCGATGTACAAGGCGAAGGAGCAGGGCGGCAGCAGCTACCAGGCCTACTCCCGAGCGATGAATGCGAGCGCGCTCCAGCGGCTCACGCTCGAGAACGCGCTCCGCCGGGCGCTGGAGCGGCGAGGAGTTCGAGCTCCATTACCAGCCGATCATCGACGGCCGGACCGGCGCGCCCACCGGGGCGGAGGCACTCGTGCGCTGGCGCCATCCGGAGCTGGGACTGCTGCTCCCGTCGGAGTTCATTCCGCTGGCCGAGGAGAATGGCCTCATCATACCGCTCGGCGAATGGGTGCTGCAGCAGGCCTGCGCCCAGAATCGCGCCTGGCAGGACGCGGGCCTCACGCCGATCCGGGTCGTGGTGAACCTGTCGAGCCGCCAATTGCGCCGGAGCCTGCCCGAGACCGTCGGCCGGATCCTTCAGGCCACCGGCCTCGAAGCGCGCTTCCTTGGCCTGGAGCTGACCGAGAGCCTGCTGGTGAAGCATCAGAAGGAAGACACCGATACCCTGCACGCCCTGCGTGCGATGGGGCTCCACCTGGCGGTGGACGACTTCGGGACCGGATACTCGTCGTTCAGCTACCTCAAGCACCTTCCGCTCGACACGCTCAAGATCGACCGCTCCTTCGTGCGGGAAATCACGACCTCGCCCGACGATGCCGCCATCACGACGGCGATCATCGCCATGGCGCACGCGCTGGGGCTCAAGGTGGTGGGCGAAGGGGTCGAGACGACGGGTCAGCGCGACGTGCTGCAAGGCCAGGGATGCGACGCGCTGCAGGGCTATCTGTTCAGCCGGCCGGTGCTGCCCGAGGTGCTGGCGCCGATGCTGTCCAAGAAGCCGCAGATCGTCAAGCCGGGCCGGCGGCTACGGACGGCGTAGGGAGGCGGTCGGTCATCCCGAGTGGATGGCGGTGTGACCCTAACTGTCTAGAAGCTTTTCCAGCTCTCCCATCTGTCGCCAGCCCAGCGTCGACCACGGTAACCCCACCGGCAACACCAGAGCAAAGTGCGTATCGACCACGTCCGCAGCGCTCCTGCCACTCTCCGGCTTGATCAGCACCAGCCGCTCCGCATCCAGCGCCCCCGCCACGAACGCCGCCGCGCTGTCGCTCGTGGCGCCCCAGTCGTGCGGCAGGACGTCCGCCGCCCGGAGCCAGCGCGACGGCGCCAGCACGGCCACCCCGGTCCCGCCGAGCGCGGCGCCGATCGTCCCGGGCTCCTCCACCAGCACGGCCCCCGGGATCCGCTCGACCAGCACGTAGGCGTACTGATCCATCGCCAGGATGGCCATCCAATGGGCCGCGTCCGCCGAGAGCCCCTCGCGCTGGTCGAACGCCCGTACGGCGTCGGCGAACGGCCCGCCTCCCGGCACGACCAGCAGGCGGTGCCGCCGCCCCGCCTCGGCCAGCGCACGCCCCACGACCTCCAGCGCTCCCGGTGTGGCGCTGAGCCCGCCTCCCACCTTCACCACGATAAGCCGGCCCGATGCGCTCATCCGCTCGCCATCGCCGGCTCGTCGGCCAGCAGCCACGCCACCGCCGCGGCAGGGGCGGTGCGGGCTGCCGTGCCGAGGCGATCGGCCAGGGCGACGACCTCGAGCCCCGCCCGGCGGGCGGCTTCGGCCGCGATGAAATCGCCCAGGCCGGTCACCACCGCGGTCGCCGCCGCAGGGAAGCGCGCGCGGACCCGGCGGATGCCGTCGGCCACGAGCTCGAGCTGGGCCTCGGTGAGCGCCCTGGCGATGCCGTCGATGGCCGCCTCGTCGAGCATCTCGCGGTCGCCGCAGACGACGCGCGCCAGCCGCTCGCCGGCAAGCTCGCGCGTCACGGGGCGGCCGTCGGCCGTCGGCGCCGTGTAGTCCGACGGGTGCGAGCTGTCCGAGCCACACGTGCGCGTCGCCGATAGTGGCGAAACCCTCGGCCGCTACGCCCGCGCGTCCGCCCCACAGCGGGACCTCGCGGAGCAGCGCCTCCGCCGGCGTCCGGACTGCGCCGGTGTAGACGAGCTCGCCGGCTCAGGAGGCGCGCGGGATCGGTGCGGCCCCGAGCGGCAATCCGGCCGCCTTCGAGCGGAATGATGTCGGTGGAGGTCGTGCCGATGTCGACCAGGATGCCGTCGGGGACGAACCGGGCGACGAGCGTGGCCGTCGCCGCCCAGTTCGACGCTCCGACCGCCAGCGGATCGGCGGCGGCCGCGGCCGGCGTCACGAACCGGCCGTCCACCGTGTACACGTGCAGCGGATCGGCGGGGAAGGCGCGGGCCAGCGCGCCGAGCACGAACGCCACGCCCTGGCGCTTGGTGCGGAACGCCTGCGAGAGCTCGGCCGTCATGGTGACCGCGTGCGGCCACCCCTCGGCATGCTCCAGCTCCGTCGCGAGCGACCGAAGCACCGAGGGGAGCGCCTCGGGATCCCGCTGGATCTCGAAGGGCATCGACGCGCTTCGCAGCGACGGCGCCCCGGGCCCGGCGACGCTGATCGGCGGGTCGATCCTGACCGCCTTCGTGTTCACGCCGCCGATGTCCCAGCCGAGGATCGACGTGCGGGCATGTCTGGTCATCGGGCTTCCGCCGCGGGTAACTTGGAGCCATGGACATCATACCGGTGCTCGATCTCGCACGCGGCGTCGCCGTCCGGGCGCAGGCGGGAGATCGGGCGCGCTACGAGCCCGTCGAGTCCGCCCTGATGCCGAGCACGGTCGGCGATGCCGTGGCGCTTGCTCCGCGCGTTCCGGGCGCGCCTCGGCGCCACCGCCTGCTACATCGCGGACCTGGACGCGATCCAGGGCGGAGCCGTCCAGCGCACGATGCTCCGCGAGCTGGCCCAGCTCGAGACCGGGTTCGCCGGCTCCATCATGGTGGACGCCGGCGCGCACACGCGCGGAAAGCACGCTCGAGGTCATGGCCTGCGGCGCGAGCCAGGTCGTCATCGGCCTCGAGACGCTGCGCGCGTTCACCCATCTCGCCGAGATCGTCCGGCTCATGGGCGAGGAGCAGGTGATCTTCAGTGTCGACCTCCGCCTGGGCAGGCCCATCCTCCATCCGGCGATGCAGGACGCCATGGGCGCGCAGCCCGACGCGCTGAGCCTCGCGGCGCAGGCCGTGGAGGCTGGGGTGGCGACCTGCTGCTGCTGGATCTGGCGCGGGTCGGGACAGGCTGCGGCGCGGATCTCGGATTGATCGAGGAGCTGCGGAAGAGGTTTCCCGAGCTCCGCCTCCTGGCCGGGGGCGGCGTACTGACCCGCCGAGACCTGGACCGGATGCGGGATGCGGGATGCGACGGAGCTCTGGTGGCGAGCGCCATTCACGCCGGCACGATCACCGCGACGGACCTGGCCGAGCTCGCCGCGGAGCCGGTCGGCGCTCAGTCGCCGAGTGTCTCCCGGTAGGTCGCCGACTGGCCGTAGTTCTCCTCGACCTCGAGCTCCAGCAGCGTCAGGTGCGTGTAGCCGCTCCGGTTCAGCTCGTCCCGGACCCTGGTGCCGATGTACTGCGCCAGCATTTCGGCGGTGCTGTTCTGGATGTCCAGCAGGGCGCAGTCGCGCCGCGGGAAGACGTAGGTGGGCTGGCCGAAGTAGTCGACGCGAAGCCGATCGCCGTCCTCGTGGAAGGCGAGCTTGGGATTCCGGACCGGCAGCAGGACCTTGTGGTCGATCTCGTCCACGAGCCGGCGCGCGATCTGCTTGAGGATGCTGAAGTCCAGGACGAAGAAGGCCTCTTCGTCGACCGAGCCTTCCACGGCCACGCCGACACGGTAGTTATGTCCGTGGAGCGTTTCGCACTGGTGGCCGCGGAACGTGATGAAGTGCGCCGAGGCGAACACCAGGTAGTCCTTGCTGACCTGCACGCGAAAACGACTCTGCACGACGGTCTCCTCAGGGGTTTCGGCTCTGCTCTAGTATAACAACGAACAACGCGGCACACGTCAGGTCCGCCGTCGTCCCTGGATTGTGGCTGTTGGTCGGGCCGCGAAGCTCGGCGTCGAAGGCCGCGAGCGCGCGCCGGCCGTCCTCGGAGCGCGCACCGCCCGCCTGCTCCACCTCCCGCGCCCGGAGGGAAACCGCCTCGGCCACCGCCGGTCCGAGCTTCCGGGCGATGTGGGTGTCGGGCACCGTCGCCAGCAGCCGGAGGTAGGTCTCGACCGCCGCATCGCTCCAGTCGAGTCCCGAGCTCCGTGCCGCCCTGAGCGCCGGCGCGCCGATCCCGAAGGTGATGTCGAACCCGTGGCGTATTCCCGTGGCCACGCTGTCGCGCTCGGCGGCGAGCGCCATCGCATCGCGCAGCGTCACGCTCGGTGCGGCGGCCACGTCCTCCGCCGCGGCGGCACCGAGCCCGCCGGGCCGTGCGCGGCGGATTGCCGTGTAGACCTCCGCTGCATCGGCGACGGTCGTCGCGGCCAGCACCTCGCGCACGCCGTCCCTGAGCGGGCCGCCACTCCGGAGCGCCGCCCGCGCGAGCGGCGCCAGCAGCAGGATGATCCCGAGGTTGGTGTTGGATCGCGACCAGCGGGCCGGTGGCGTCCACGGCCGCGAGGATGGTGGCGCCGAGCGTGCGGTCGCCGGCGGCCGCCAGCGCGGGACCGATGGCCACGGCGCTGGCCAGGAAGTCCTCGTACCGTGTGTCGTGGAAATGGCGCCCGGGGGAGACGTTGCCCGGCTTCGGCGCGCTGACCTCGAGCAGGCAGGCGAGCTGGCCCGCGGCGGCCACCTCCTCCGGGCGTCTTCACCGCGGCCGGTGGACCAGGTGGTCGACGATCGCACCGGCCACGTCGACGCCGGTGGCCTCCTGCAGCCCCTGCCACCCGGGGATGCCGTTCACCTCGAGGACGTAGACGGTGCCATCGCGCGCCGGCAGCAGATCGACCCCGGCGTACTCGGCGCCGACCGCGGCGGCGGCCCGCACGGCCAGCCCGGCCCAGGCCTCGGACAGCTCGATCGGGCGCGCCGTGCCGCCCCGGGAGAGGTTGGTGCGCCAGCCGTCGGAGCGGCGCTCGATCGCCGCCAGCACCCGCCCGCCGACCACGAAGGCCCGGATGTCCCGGCCCTCGTGCTCGATGGCCCGCTGCAGGTAGTACACGCCGCGGATCTGCTCGATGGTCTTGAACACCCGGAACGCCATCTCCTCGTCGCTCACGCGGACCATGCCGAGGCCCATCGAGCCGAACAGCGGCTTCACGATGACGTCGCCCAGCTCGCGGAACGCGGCGACGGCCTCCTCGGGCGTCTCGCAGACGATCGTGTCGGGCGTCGGCAGGCCGCACTGCTCGAGCAGCGCCGAAGTCCAGAACTTGTCGACCGTGCGCTCGATGGCGCGCGGGGAGTTCATCACGCGGACGCCCCGATCCTCGAGGCGGTGCAGCGCGTCCACGCGATAGATGATCTGCTCGAGCGAGCCCGACGGAATGATGCGGGCGAGCACCGCGTCCGCGCGGTCGAGATCGGCCGCGCGGCTCCGGAGCCCGGACCGCCGGCCGATCGAGGCCACCAGCCCTTCGTAGGGAACGATGGCCCCGGTGTGCCCGCGCGCCTCGAGCGCGCGGGTCAGTTCCCGGGTGTGCCAGCCCTCGCGGGCGGCGAGGACGACGAGGTGCAGGCTACTTCTGCTCGCCGATGAGGGCCGTGAGGCCGCCGGTGGCGAACTTGGGAAGATCATCGCCCACCTTCTTGAACGCGGGCGTCGCGATGCCCTTCTTGAGGTCGTCCATCGAGTTGAAGCAGAGCTCGGCCTGGCGGTACTTGGCCGGCGCCGACCCGTCGAGGTTCGAGTCGAACTTGGTCAGGTCCGCCCGGGTGAAGCCGATCTCGGACTGGCCCGCGCCGACGAGCGGCACGTGCGTGGCCGAGTAGTACGACTCGAAGGCGGCGCCGTCCTTGGGCGTGTTGTAGATGACGGTCACGAGGGCCGGGCAGGCCGCCTCGCTCTTGTCGCCGGTCTCCACGGCCACCATGCCGAGCAACCCACCGGTCGCGAACTTGGCCAGGTCGTCGCCGATCGCCTTGAAGCCCGGCGTGGCCATGCCCTTCTTCGCGTCATCCAGCGAGTTGAAGTACAGCTCGGCCTGACGGTAGAACGTGGGCTTCTTGCCGTCCAGGGTGGTGACGAACTTGGTCAGCTCCGCCTTGGTGAACCCGACCTCCTGCTGCTTGGCCTGCACCAGCGGAACGTGGGTCTCGCTGTAGTACTTCTCGAACGCCTTCGGGTCCTTCGGCGGGTTGTAGATCACGGTCACGATCGCCTGCGGGCCGGCCGGTGCGGGGGCCGCGGCCATCGCCGTGTCGGCGGGCGGCGCCTCGGCGGCCTTGTCCGCCGGCTTGCTGCACGCCGCTGCGGCGAGGAGAGTAGGGACCAGCCAGCTCGGGAACCGTCGCATGCTCGCTCCTGGATCGGGGTGGAGGGACCGTCAGCTCGGGTAGCAGGACGCGGCCAGCACGTCGGGATTCAGGTGCCCCGCGTGAAACGTGCGTCCGGTCTCCGTGCTCGTCAGCCAGACCTCGCCTGGGCTGAAGAGCAGCGGATCGATCTTGTAGAAGTCGCCCTCGTAGCGCTGGAAGATTTCGTAGAACGGCTTGCCGTAGTCGCTCGACGCCGACGCCGGAAGCTTGGCGCCCAGCTCGGCCAGCTCGGCGTCCCCGGCCCGGACGGTGTAGCGCGCCTGTCCGCCGTACAGGATGCAGTCGTTGGTGCGGCCGATGGCCCGCAGGTCGTTCTTGGCCACCGGTGGAATCGGTGCGGTCCCCATGCCGCTCACGATCCGGCGCACGTCGAAGCCCAGCGTCTCCATCTTGTGGAGGCCGGTCTCCAGGATGCGGGCGGCGATCTGGACGCCTCCCGCGAGGCTCGCCGTGGGCGCCACGACGAAGGTGAGCTGGGACGGTTGCAGCCGGGCCTTCTCGGCCACCCATGCCACCACGGCCTCGTCGGGCAGCTTCCGCCCCTCGAGCACCAGCACGCCGTGCGCGGCCTCCTCCTCGTACCCGAGCTTCTCGTACAGCTCGCGCTCCACCCGGGCGTGCGCCCGGAGCGGGCCCGAGCCCATCGCGAAGAACTTCTCGACCGAGATGGCCCACCCCGCGTACTGGGACGCCATGCACGCGACGGCGGGATGGTCGGTCCAGACCGTGACTCCCGGCCACGCCTCGGCGCCGATCTGGACCGGCGTGTAGCTCACGTGGCCCAGCCCGCCCATGCAGATCTCCGCCAGGGCGAGCCCCGCATCGTAGCCGCCATCCGTCTCGACGCCGGCGTCGATCACCCGCGCGCCGCTGGCCAGCGTGTGGCTCACGACCCGGAACAACGGCGCGTGTTCGCCCAGCTCGTCCGCGATCTCGGTGGCGAGCTCGTTCATTCGTAGTGGTGCCGTCATGACTGCGTCCATACGAGAATCTCTCCCTTGCCGAGATCGGCGAGGTCGCCGCTGTAGCGGCGATAGTAGCCGGACAGGTGATGCTCCCCGACCGGCAGGCCGTACCGCGACCGGAGCCGGGTGAGCGTGAGACGAAGATGGAGGGCTGGTAGGTGCAGGCGTACCGGTAGGTCGATGGGATCGTGACCCCGCCGAGCGCCACGATCGATCCGCGCTTCGACCAGAGCCCGGCGGCCGCGCCGACATCCCCGAAGGCGACGAGCGTGCCCGCGATCATCCCGGCGCCCGCGTGATGGCCCACGCGGCCGCCAATGGCGAGGAGCCCGCGCCGCATCAGGGCGCCGGCGCTCGTCGCCCGCCGAGCCGTGCACCACGAGCTCGCCGCCCGTCATGCCGCGGCGAGCCTCGGGAGCCGCGCCGCCGGCCCGCTCGCCCGCGTCGCCGCGGACCTCGATGCTGCCGCCGGCCATGCCGAGCCCGACCTCGTCGCCCACGTTGCCCTCCACCACCACGCGCGCCTTCGGTGAGGCCGGCGCCGAGGCGGGTGACCCGGCTGAGATCGCCGGTGAAGCGGATGGTGCCGTCGGGCGTGCCGGTGACACGTCGCACACGTCGCCGAGCGGCAGCTCGCCCCGACCGGCCGACGACGACGGGACGCCGGGCCAGCTCGGCCGGCGCGAGCGGCCGTCCACGCTCCCGCGAGCACCGCCGAGAAATCGGCGGGCTCCGCCGAGGCAGTCAGCCGGGCGACGAGGCCGCTCATGCCGCCGGCCCCGCCATGATCTTCCGCAGATGAAAGTGGTGGGGGCCGAGCTTGCCGCCGTAGTTGCCGGCCGAGATCGACACCACGCCGTCCCGACAGGCGGCGTCGATGCCGACGCGCATGGCGCTCGCGATCGCGTCGGCGTCGGTGCCGTTGATGACGATCTCGAGCACGGAGTTCACGGTGTCGGGCAGGGCCGATGGTCGTCACCGCGCGGAGCGTGGGGCAGTAGGCGTCGTTGGTCGAGGCGATCATGCTCTTGATCCGGCGCGATCCCACCTTGCTCCCGCTCCGGACCACGCCCCCGGGGAACGGCAGGATGACGCCCGGGTGGCCCGCGATCGCATCCGCCGCCGCTTCGGCCGCCGCCAGCGCCGCGTCGGCGCTCCGGGCGAGGATGAGGAAGTTGCCGCCGCCCACGCCCTTCACCATCCCGAACTTTTCCTGTACCAGGAACTCGCCCTCCATCACCGGGATCCGCCAGAACCGCTCGCCGCCGATCAGCTTGCTCGCCTGAAAGCCGTCGCCGAAGAACCGCAGCGCCGAGCCCACGCCGACCCGGTCCGGCGCCGCCGGCAGCCCGTCGTAGCAGGCCGTGGTCGGGACAGGTCAGCACCGTCTGGCCGACCCGCTCGATCAGCCGCTTGCCCATGTCGTCCTTGCTCATGACCATGAACAGGATGCTGATGCCGGGACGGCCGTCCGGCGTCTCCGCCTCGGGCAGCTCGCGCTCGATCCCCGCTTCGCACTTGCATCCGATGACCGACGTGGCGAAGCCGGTGAGCTTGAGCGCGGCCTCGCGCGCCCAGCGCATGCTCCGCCCCGTCACGATGAGCCGCGCCACGCGCATCGTGAACGCCTCGGCGAAGGTCTCCTCGATGAGGACGCCGCGGATGTTCATCGCGTCCTCATCCCAGCGCCACCGGCTCGCCCGGCAGCGCCTGCACGGGATAGTTGTCGAACGACACCGAGGAATAGGCGTCGAAATGGCGCCGCACGTCGGCCAGCACCGCGTCGTCGTATCCCGGCGCCACTCGCAGCCGGCGGCCCGCCGGCGCGCGGCGGAGCTGGCCTTCCTCGACGATCAGCACGCCGTCCTTGATGACATAGCGCGGCGTCGAGAACATCTTCGCCAGGTCGGGGTCGCGGCTGTAGATGGTGACGTCCGCGTCGGCGCCGGCGCCGAGGTGCCCCTTGTGCGCGAGACCGAGCAGGCGGGCGGGGCCGGCGCGGGTGATGATCGCGATCTCGTTCAGCGTGTACTCGCGGGCGATCCCGTCGGCCAGCGCGCTCCCGGCCAGGAGCTTGGCATTGACCCGCTTGAGCTGGTCGTCCCGCACGGCGCGGTCCATGAGGAGCTGGATCAGCGCGGGATACGACAGGAACGAGCCGCCGTTCGGGATGATCGGTCGAGAGCACGACCCGCCACGGATCGGCGCTCAGCAGGAACAGCTCGAGCCCCACCGCCCACTGCAGCGAGCTCACCGCGGCCTTGTCCTTGTAGTTCAGAGGGACGATGCCGCAGCCGGTCTCCAGCTCGATGTCGATGTTGGTCCACCGGCGGCCGCTGCTCTTGTGGAGCAGGTACTCGACCGGGGCATCGGCGGTGATCGTCATCGCCGGGCCGAACATCACCTGGCCCACGTCGGTGCTCACCTCGGGGTGGGCGTTGACGTACTCGATCACCTTGGCCGCGGCCGAGCTCCACGGCTGGCCGCTGCCGCCGCCGTAGCAATGGAACTGCAGGTGGGTGAAGTGGGCGCGGCGGCCGGCCAGCGCCTCCATGCTCGCGAGCGTCGTGGTGTAGTTGCCCGCCATCCCCAGATTGTTGCAGTGGATGTGGATCGGGTGCGGCAGCCGGAGCGCGTTGACCGCGTCGGCCAGGGTCTCGAGAATCGCGCGCGGCGTCACCCGCCGGCCGGCGACCGAGTCGTCGAGACCGCGTCACGTTCCGCTGCCCGTCTTCCAGGCCTCGACGCCGCCGGGATTCACGATCTTCACCGCGTAGGCGCCGGTCGACTGCAGCAGCCAGGCGGCATAGTCGCGCGCGCGGTCGCGCTCGCCGGCCTCGATCTGGCGGAGGAGGTACTCGTCGTTCCCCATCAGCACGAAGATGCCGCCGTCGACGCACGGCGTGTCGTCGAGCTCGCTGTGGCTGTGCCGGGCCATGAGCGGGGCGACGGCCGCGTCGAAGGCGGTCGTGTACCCCAGCCCCGCGTAGCGGTAGCCGGTGGTGAACGTGCTCGGGACCGAGCCGCCGGTCCCCGAGCGCGCGGGTTGCTCGTCGTCCGGAAGCTGGGGCGCCGGCGCCGGATCGGCCGCGTGCTCGTCGGGAATCATGCGGCGCGCGTGGTTGCAGCTCGAGCTGGCGAAGTGCGCGTGGATGTCCACCCCGCCGGGCATGACCACCATGCCCGCGCGCGTCGAGCGTCGGCGCGCCGGCGGGCAGGCGCTCGACGATGCGACCGCCCTCGATGCAGATGTCCCGGACCTCGCCGTCGACTCCGTTGGCCGGATCGTGGACGGTGCCGCCCGTGATCCGGAGCCGCTCCGGGGCGCTCATCCCGTCCTCCCGGTGCCGCGCGCGCGAACCGCGCCGAGCAGCGCGGCCAGCGTGTCCGCCGCCGAGCGCGCGCCAGCCGAGCGGCGGACGCAGCGGCAGCGGCACCTCGTCCATGCGGTACGCCGTGCCACCCTCGTGAATGCCGGCGACGCCGGTATCGATCGCGACCCGGACGGGGAACGGCGCTTCGCTCGCCCGCGGGCCGATCGCGATCACCGGCGATCGCGAGCCGGCTCCTGCCAGCGCGTCCGCCGAGTGCCGCCGCCGAGCCCGCGACCAGGACCGCGCCCGCGCCGCCCGCGCCCAGCTCGGCGAGCCCTCGGCTGGCCGGCAGGTACCGCGGGTAGCCGCCACGGTAGCTCACCGCCATGGGATAGCCCGTCTGCCAGGTGAGCGCCGCCTCCGCGCCGGAGCGATTCCCGCCGGCCCTGAGCGTACTGAGCGCCGCGCGCGTCCGCCCGTTGAGCGCCTGCGTCAGCGCGATGAGCCCTTCGGCGCGGTACGCGTCGCGCTCGGGCTCCTCGCCTGGCTCGCCGTCGTGCACCAGCACCGCGTAGGCCGCTGTCGTGAGCCGGGTGGCCGCGTCCGCGGCCGCCTGGAGCGCGGGCGGCAGCTCGCCGAGCGCATTGCCGAGCGCGACCGCCCGCATGACCGACAGCGCGGCGATCTCCTGGTCCGGCGCGAGCGCGAGCTCGGACTCCGCCCCGGCCGGCCCGCGATCCCGCCCGATGCTCACCGAGATCACCGTCCGCCCGGCCCGGCCGCCCGGCACGTGCGTGCCCACCGGGTCGAGCGCGTAGCGCGACAGAAAGCGGGGATATCGCGGCGCCGGATCGACGCCCCAGAAGAGCAGCACGTCCGCACGGTTCCGCACCTCGCCCAGGGTGGCCGCGGCCCGGCCGCGCCGCTGCGCCGCGAGGAGGCCGGCCGCCGCGGGCTCGGAGGTGGCGGTATCGACGGTCGCGCGGAGCACGTCGGCCACGGCAAGCGCGGCGCGTTGCGCCTGCGTGCTCAGGTCCGGTGCCAGCAGCACGAGCACGCCGCCCTTGGCGCCGGCCAGCGTCTCGGCGGCATCGGTGAGCGCGGCCTCGAGGGAGGCCTCGGCACCGCCGCGGAGAATGCGCCCGGGCACGCGACCGTCGCCGAACCAGGTGCGTCCCACCGGGCAGGGCGGGCTGATTTCCGTGATGCGGCCGTCGGCCACCTGGACGGTGAGATCGTCGCAGGCGCAGCCGCAGCCGAGGCAGGTCACGAGCGACGCGCCGCTCGCGGGGCTCACGCGGCCCCCCGCGCGCGCGGCTCGACCGCGCGGTAGATCGCCGCCGCCCCGGCGACGAGCGCACGGAGGCAGCGTTCGGCATCGGGGCCGTCGGCGAGCAGAGTACAGATCGGATGTCCGCGGCCGATCCGCTCGCCGAGGTGCGGGACATCGGCGATGGCCGGCACCCGCCAGGCGGCCGGATCGCTCACGACGACGTCCCGGCGGGCATAGACGATCGCCTTGCCGTGCACGCGCGGCGGGAGGTGCTGGGACTCGGGCAGGCGACCCCCGCAAGCGCCCGCGTGAATGGCGAACAGCGAGGACCCGGTGGCCCGCTCCACGAGCTCCATGGAGGCAGAGTAGCGCGGGTTCACCTCGATCGGCAGCGGCACGCCGTCCCGCGCGACGAAGTCGAGTCCGTTGAGTCCCCGGAGGCCGAACGCTTCCGTCACCGCGTCCGCCAGCGCCGTCGCACGGACCAGCAGCTCCGCCTGCCGCGGGAAGAGCGGCGCCCGCTCGGACGCGAGCAGGCTGCCGCAGTACCGAAAGCCATGCGCGCCGAAGCTGCGCTCGCCCACGAGCTGCCGCGAGAGACCGAGCGCGACGGCGCGCCGGCCGTCCGCGGCGAAGACGATCGATCCGGTGAGGCCGCGGATCCGCTCCTGCACGTATGCCCGGCGCGAGACCGGACGCCCGATCGTCCACGGCGTGGTACCGTGGCCGCCACCCGAGCGCCGCGGCTTCAGCAGCCAGCGTTCCGGCTCGCGCGTGGCCGGCGGCGCGCTCGCGCGGGTCGCCGGGACTGCAAAGCCGCGTTGCCGCAGCACCCGCGTGAGAGTGATGGGATTCCGGACCTGCGAGAGGACGGCCGGCGGGTTGCCGAGCAGCAGCCGCCCGCGGGCCAGCGTGGACACGGCCTCCGGATAGTTCTCGAAGTTGGACGTATACGCGACTGCGTCGGCCGTCACGGCGCGGGCCGCGGCCGCCGCGGCCGCTGGCGTAAAGCGCACGGCACCGTCGGGGCAGACCGGGAGCACCTCGGCCACCTCGCGAAGGTCCGCGTCGCCGAACGCGTCGACCGCCGTGACCCGGTAGCCCGCGCGGGCGGCGGAGACCGCGAGCGCCCGGGTCGACACGCCGGCGATGAGCACGTGCGGCCGCCGCTCAGCCATCGCGCAGACCGAGCCGGCGGCGCGCGGCCGCGGGTGTGATGACGTGCAGATGGTCCAGCACCGTTCCCGTCGCCTCCCGAATCCTGAGCCGATTCACCAGATCCCGACGCGTGCCACCGGCCAGGCCGTCCGCCACCAGCGCCGCCCCCTGGGCGCCCTGCTTGGCGCGCGAGGCGAAGCCCGCGAGCATCCGGACCTCGCCGAGCTCGGCGAGCGCGGCCACGCAGGGCGTCGCGCACGGCGGGCTCCGAGGTCATCCGCCCGGAGAGGACGATCTCGTCGGCACGGGGCGCCGCGCTTCGGAGCTGGCGGGCCGCGCGGGCGGCGCCTTCGATGTAGGCCTCGCGCGCCACATCCGCGAGCGCCGGGTCGTGTCCGATCACGCTGTCGACGCCCCCGGTGAACAGCATCGCCTTGGTCACCGCGCCGGCGAGGAACGCCACCTCGCCGTCGAGCGCGCCGCCGGCGCGCCAGCCGATCGGTCCGCTGCTTCCGCCGAGCCCGTCGACGATCTGGCCGCGCTCGACCGCGACTCCCGCGGTGAAGGCACCCCCCAGCTCGAGCAGCACGAGCGACACATCGGCCGGCTCCCGCTCGCGACGGCTGCCCTGGTCCGCGATCGCCAGCGCCGCGGCGCACACCTTGTCCGCGGTGCCCAGGTCGACCCGGTTGAGCTTCCGATGGCGCGGCACCGTGTCGAGATGGATCACGCCGGGGGTGAACCAGAGCGGCACGCCCGCCGCGTCGAGCTGGCGCGCGAGCGACCGCAGCCCGCCGATGCCGCCGGTCTCGCCCGGCGGCGCCAGGAACGCGAGCCGAAGCTCCTCGTCGCTGACGTCGCGGGCCGGACGGAGCGGCAGGCCATACCCCGACGGACCGACCACCAGATCGACCGGTCCCGCGCTCAGCAACGCGTCCAGCAGCGGTCGCGGGTCCGCCAGGAGCTCGGCCGTCGGCCACGTCGCGTCGAGGAAGAGCCGGCCGTCATCCAGGCCGCAGACGTCGACGCTCAGCGTGCCGGGATCGATCCCCGCGACGCGCGGCACCGGGCTACCCCTTCTTCGCCGTCACCATTCCCCGCGCCACATCGGCGATCGCCTCGGCGTCGAGCACCAGATCGTTCCGCGTGAACAGCTTCGTGACGCAGGCCTTGTGCAGCTTGGTCTTGAAGTTGCCCACGCCGAACGCGCCATAGACCACGACGCCCTCGCGCCGCTCGCCGGCATCGTTGACCTCGACGCCCTCGATGCCGAGCGGGGGCACGGCGTTCAGGTCGACGGCCATCTTGAGCGTCTTCACCGCCGTCCACGCCGAGCGAGGCACCATCTGCACTCCGGCGGGGCCGGAGTTGAGCAGGATCTCCACGCCGTCCAGCACCCGGGGCAGCCCGGAGGGGTCGGCCAGCGCGACTGCCTCGACCTCGACGTCGAATCGGGCGCCGATGAACTGGCGCGCCTTGTCGCCCTGCTCGGGCTTCCGCGAGGTGATGGTGACGTGCGCGCCATCCTTGGCCAGCAGGCCAGCCGCGCGCTGCCCTACCGGCCCCGTGCCGGCCAGGATGACGACCTTCTTGCCTCGGAGGTCGCCCAGCGTCTCCTCGATCTTCACGACGGCGGCCACCGCGGTGGTGTTCGATCCGTTGGAGTCGAGCATGATGGAGACCGAGAACGGCGCGAAGAGCGCGTCCTGCGCCATGGCGAGGAGCTGCTCGCCCGCCGACATGTTGTTGCCGCCGATCCAGACGGCGGTGTTCTTCAGGTCCTTGGGTCCGCGGGTGAAGATGCAGCCGTGGATGAGATCGCGAACGTCACCCTCGGTGATCCCTCCGTAGCTCATGATGTCGTCCGCGCCCGCGTCGTAGGCCACGACCTGGTCGAACACGCTGGGCAGCCGGGAGCTGTCGAGCTGAAGCAGGAGCTTACGCATTGCCGAAACCATCTCCCCGGATGAGAGGACCGCACGTCATCGAAAAATAGGAGGGGCGCCCCGACCACGGGCCGCCCCTCCTTGAGACACCGGAACCGCGGGACTGTACGATCAGCCCTCGGCGCCGCTGGCAAACGGGTGCCGCGCGGCCTTGTACTTCGACAGCACCTCGTCGACGGTCGGCGTGCCCTTGAGCGCGCGGGCGATCGACTCCTTCACCGCCGTGTAGTTGAACTGGTAGATCTTCTTGTCGTCTTCGGCCTGCCAGTGAATGAACACGCCCACCAGGATGACCAGATCGTTGGCCTGGGTCTTGGAGATGACGCCTTCGCTCACCGAGTCCATGACCGCGCGGGCCACGGCCGCCTGCGCCGGGCCGAACATCTGCACGGCCTGCTTGGCGCCCTTGATGGTGACCTTGTTGAAGAGCAGCGTGTCGGGCTTGCAGGGGAGGTTGGGCGTGACGACGGCGAGCAGCGTCGTGAAGCCGTCGGTGTTACGGGAGAGCGCCTGCGTGAAAGCGGCGCCTGCCGGTCCGGTCTTCGACCCGATGATCAGATCGATGTGCGCGATCTCGTTGCCGTCGCCGACGAGCGATTCACCGATTGAGAAATCCGCGGCCATACCTGCCTCCGTGTGCGATTTGGTGAAGAGCGAAAGGATTTGCCGAAACATACGCAGCTCGACCTGGGCGAAAGTGAGCCGGCATTGGAGCGACGTGGAGGAGTGAGGCCACGCAATCCCGCCGAAGCGGGTAGCCCGAACTTGGCGACACAAGCCGTGCGCAGAGGCCACTAGTATGGACGCGCCCTATATACCTGTCAAGGAGTCGGCCACCTCGGCAGTGCCGGTATCGTGGTGGTTGCGAGCACGCTCGGTTTCGGCTTATATTCGGTATTCACAATTGATGCTATAAGTCATTCATGAGCAAGCGCTTAACTCAAAAACCCCCAGTGCGGCCACCGCGCCAGGCCGGTCCGGTCCGCCAGGGTCGCCGGTCGCTCGCCCCAATCGCTTTCACAGCTTCCTGCGCCGCCTGAGCGCCGGAGGCCGGAGCAACATGTACGGGGCAATTCCCTATCTCATGCAGGCCTTCGCGCTCGACCGGGAGACCGCGTTTCGCGTCGTGTGCGAGTGGGTGGATCAGCAGCAAGCCGAGGCGCCGGCGCGGTCCGAGGACACGTCCCCAGCGCCGGTAACGCGGCCGGCATCCGCGTCTGTGCCGGAGGACGGACCCTGCCGGCGTCTCATGTACGGCGGCAAGCCCCGCAACGAGTTACGCGCTGGCACGACCCTCGCACTTTGGCGGGCCGCAGGTTTCCCGTTTCCAGTCGAGGCCATATGAAGACCAGCATCATCGCGGGGTCGTTGCTGACCGCCCTCACGCTCACCGTGCCGCTGCAGGCTCAGCAGGTCGCGGCCGACGTGGTGCTGCGAAGCGGTCCAGTCGCGGGGCATGTCGTCATCGGTAACGGTTATTCCACCTATCGCCGGCCGGTGGTGTATCGGGCGCCGGCGCGCGTGATCGTGGTCGAGCGGGTGCTGCGTGACATCGTCGAGCGCGTGGCACGTCGGCTCGCTGCAACTGGCGGCAGCAGGGGTATCGGCAGGTGGTCGTCTTCTACCGGGACGGGCGCTATTACGACCGGTACGTGCGCGGCTGGCCGGAGATGCGCGAGGTGGTGGTGTACGAGCGGAACGGCCGGCTGTATCGCGCGTGGGATGACGACCGCGACCGTCACACGACCATGACCGTCACTACGACCGCGACCGTCATCACGATCGACACGATCGCGACTGGGACGACTGACCTGACCGCGCGCCTTCCGGCGCCTGATCGCCCAGATCCAGGTCGGTTGCACCACCAGATATCCCCGCCCTCGGCGGGGATATTTGCTTAGCGCACACGCCTGATTTGCGTTCGGCCCCCGCCCGGCCTTCATTCCCTCATGCACCCCGCGCGCGACCACCACCTTCCTCCCGATCCCGACGCCTACCGCCACGCCCCCCATCCCACCGGGCGCATCATCGTCATCGCCCCGACGCGCGCGGCCTGCGAGACCATCGAGCTGGCGCTCGGCCTGCACCTGGACACGCTGCTGGAGCGGGAGCACGGCGAGGAGATCCGGACGCTCGCCGCGTCGGGCAAGGGCTTCGGGATCGTGGCCGGCACCGGGACCGGCAAGACGCTGGGGATCCGGCCGATCGCCGAATCGATCCTGTCGGCACCGCTCACGGTGGGCGTGGTCAACCGCGAGCGCGAGGCGACGCCGGACACGCCGTCGTGGAACGTCGTCATCGTCACCACGGGCATCGCGCGGCGCTGGTTCACCGACGACCTGATCACCGCTCGCGACACGGTCATCGTCGACGAGATCCACCAGACGTCCGCCGAGCTCGAGCTGTGCCTGGCGCTGGGGAAGCGCGCCGGCTGCCGCTTCATCTGGCTCAGCGCCACGGTGGACCCCGCGTTCTACGCCCGCTACCTCGAGAGCGCGGATGTGCTGGCGACGATCGCCTTCGATCCCCGGCTCAAGGCGAAGGTGCAGGTCCTCCCGCAGAAGCCCGACGAGTTCCTGAACGAGCGCTACATCCGCCATCTCATCAAGGAAAAGCGCGGGGTGGCCGTCTTCCTCCCGACCCGCGCCGAGGTCGAGCGCCTGGGCTCGGAGCTGGGCGAGCAGTGGAAGCGCCTCTCCACGGCGTTCTACCACGGCGGCGAGCCGATCCGCGTGATCCGCCCGTTCCTCGAAGGCGAAGTGGAGCGCCCGTTCCTGCTGGCCATGACCGCGGCGGGCCAGTCGGCGCTCAACGTGCGCGGCCTCGACACCGTCGTGATCTACGACGCGCGCTACGGCAACGTGGTCGAGCGCGGACGGAACGTGCTGCACCGGCTCTATCTGGGCGCCAACGAGATCCTGCAGATGGCCGGCCGGGTGCATGGCCGGGTGCCGAACGGCGAGGTCGTCATCCTGAGCGACCGCGACCTGGTCTTCGAGCAGCTCCGGCCCACGCCGCCCGAGTTCCAGCTCGCCGGCGACGCCGAGCGGGTGGCGATCACCTGCGCCGCGCTGGGCGTGGACGCGCGGGACCTGGACCTGCCCGTGGCGCTCGACCGGACCGCCTACCGGCGCGCGCTGGAGCTGCTCACCAGCCGCGGCCTGGTGGAGGACGGGCGCCTCACCAGGTACGGACGCGAGGTCGAGGCCATGCCGGTCGAGCGCCCCTGGGGCGAGCTCCTGGTGCACGCCGACGCCGAGCTGCTGCCGATGGTGGCCGTGTGCTCCAGCATCGACTCACTGCACCGCATGACGCGCGAGGAGCGTGATCTGCACGGCGTCGTCGTCAACGGCAGCGACCACCTCACGGCCTACAACCTCTACGCCGAAGCGGTGAATCAGCACGGGAGCGTGGGAGAGGTGTACGGCCTGCCGCGGCACCTGTTCGACGAAGGCCTCGCCGAGTGGGCGGAGCGCCGGGGAGTGCTGATCAAGGCGATCGAAGACACGGCGCTCGGCCTGGCCTCGGTGTACCGCTCGCTCGAGCTGCCCCTGCCGAAGCAGCTTCCCTACGCCTCGAAGGACATCCGGAGGGCATGGGCGGACCTGCTCGCGCGGTTCATGCCGTTCGACCTCGTCATCGACGAGCACACCGCGGACGGACAGGAGGCGCGGGTCTCGAAGACCTCGGTGGCGGGGAGCTGGGGCGCGGTGGCCGGGCGCGCTGCGATTCTTCGCCGACCGGTTCGGCGTGCCGCGGGCGTCGATCGAGGGCACGACGCTGTCCTACGATCTCGTCCGCGAGCACGCCGGGCTCGGCCCGCCGCGAGTGGTCATCTCGGGGCCGCGCAAGCACCAGGGCCTCGCGGTGGAGCGGCGGCGTTCCTACTTCGGGTTCGATCTCGATACCGAGGTCGACCCGATCCGTGGCACTATCCCCGAGCCGCTTCGCGCTGCGGCGCGCGACGTCCTGACGGATGCGCTGGTCGCGGGCGAGACCACCCATCCTGATCAGGGGCGGATCAAGCGCGCGCTCGGGTTGCTCGACGAGCTGTGGCGGCGCTCCGGCGGCGCGCTCGCCGGAATCTCGCCCGGGGCAGTGCGCCGCCTCATCCGCGCCCAGCTCGAGACCGTGGACTCATGGGATGACTTTCTGCCACTCCCGGCTGGCCCTCGACCCGCTGCCGCTGGTGGACGAAGCCACGCGCGAGCGGCTCGACGCGCTTCCCGCGATGGTGCGCGTGCGCGGCGACGCCGTCCCGCTCGACTACGAGCTGGCCGACGGCGCCGGGCGTGGCCCGTGTCCGGCTGCGCGAGGGCCAGGCCAGGCGGATCCGGACGGGGGACCTTCCGCCGATCGACCGGCCACTCCGCTTTGCCGTGCTGCGGGGCCGGCACGAGCCGATTCTGGCCGATACGGTCGAGGAGCTGCACGCGGCGCTCAGCCGCGCACCCCGCTCGAACCGTGACGACGACGATGGTGACCGCTCGCACCGGGGCCGGAAGGGGGGGCCACACGGGCGGAGCGGTCCGCGCGGGCGGGGCGGGCCGCGCGGCTCGGGAGGGCACCGGGGAGCGGACCCGCGGCATCGCTCGGGTCGGGGCCGCTGAGGGCTCATGGGGCATCTCGAGCCGGGAGGATCACGCTCCATTGTGCACCCCGACGGCCGCCGCACGTCTTGAAGAATGCGACCGCACGAATCAATGGCTGATGTTCTTACAGTACAGATGGTTGCCTCGGGATGGCGATCCGGGCGATCGACGTCCATCTTTGAAACTCCAGAATTCTGAGTCCCGTATCCTTACTATCATGCCAGACGCGCTTCCACTCGGATCGCTGCCGTCCGTGTTTTCGCCTCTCGCCAAGGCCCTGCTCGACGGGTTCAGCGAGGGTGTCATCGTGTTCGACGTCGAGGGCCGCCTGCTCTATGCCAACCAACAGGCGCGTGAAGCGCTCGTCGGCATGGATCTGTCGGAGCACGCACCCGACCTGATGCCGCGGCTGGCGGCGCTCGGCGGGCGGCTCCGCCCGCTCCGCGTGGGCTCGCTCGAGCTCGGCGAGGCCATGTTCATTCCGGGTGTCGAGGGCCCGACCACGTTGGCGGCCCGGGAAAAAGAGGCTATCGTCAAGACACTCGACGCGAACAACTGGAAGCTCGCGGAGACGGCGAAACACCTTGGTATCAGCCGGACCACCCTCTGGCGCCGTCTCAAGGCGTACGGGCTACACCGAGACGGCCGGAGCAAATGGGCGCAAACCTCCTAGTCCTGCTGTCGATCGCCGCCCCCCTCCAGTCTCCCCCACCCGACACTACTCCTCCCTACTCGAGCCCAGCCGTCCAGCAACTCGTCGAGCGGGCCATGGCCCGCCGGCGGGCGAGCGACTCGCTGGTGCGCGACTATCAGGCGACGATCCGCTACCGGCTGTCGGTCGGGGTCGGACGGCGGGTCTGGTCCAAGGTGCCTGCGTCGGCGGTCGAGGAGCAGGTGGCGCGCGTGCAGTGGCAGCAGCCGAACGACCTCAGGGTGGACGTGATCGGACGCCGCTTCCAGACCCGGAACCGGACGCTCCAGCTCTCGAGCGTGTGGGACCGGCCGTGGTTCGTCCCACGCGGGGTGGACGACTCGGTGCGGATCTTCAGCAACGACTTCCCGGCGACCGGCGCGCTGCATCCGCTGGCGAGCTCGGGCCCCGCGTGGTACCGCTACGCCGTGACGGGGGAGCTGACAGTGACGCCTGCCCGCGGCGGGGCGCTTCGGCTGATCCGGGTGGAGGTCACCCCGAGACGCGCTGGGCCCGGCGCTCGTCGCCGGCCAGTTGTGGATCGATTCGGCGACCGCGGAGGTCGTCCGATTCACTTTCCGCTACCTCGGAACCGCGCTCTGGGTCCGCGCGGATGAGGGACCGCGCGGGCCGGACTCCGCGAAGGCGCGCCGGCTCAACGCCTGGCCAACCGGATCGTGAGCATCGACGCCGACCTGGAGTACGGGCTGCAGGAAGGCCGCTACTGGATGCCGTACCGCCAGGTGATCGCCGGGCGGGTGCGGCTGCCGGTGGTGAGCGACGTCGTGATCCCGTTCCAGGCCACCACCACGTTCGACGACTACACGATCAACGGCGGGCGCCCGATCGAGTTCGCCGTCGTGCTGCCCGACACCGCCGGGTTGACGCGCGATTCTCTCCGTGCGCTCCGGCGAGCGCGGCAGGACTCGCTGCGCGCCGAGCGGCGCGGGCGGGATGACGAGACGGCCGACAGCCTGCGCTCCTGGGACTACGCCAACCGCTGGCCGGGCGGCCGGTACGAGCTGCATCGCCCGTCCAACGTCACGCTCGACCGCTACGACGCGTGGCCCGACTCGCTCTCGCTCGAGACCGATCCGGCGGAGGTGCGCCGGCTTCGTGAGGCGGAGGAAGACCTGGCCCGGTTGAGCGAGGCGCTGCCGGATTCGGTCACGGGTCAGGCGGCGCGCGGCTTCGGGTACGAGCGGATGTCGGACCTGTTACGCTACGATCGGGTGCAGGGCCTCTCGTTCGGTGTGGGCTATCGCGTGCGCGCGCCGGGGCTCCGGTTCACCAATCTCTACGGTACCGTGCGGTACGGGTTGAGCGACGACCGGGTGACCGGCCGGCTGAGCCTCGTGCGGGACGCGCCGGGCGGCCGGTTCACGCTGAGCGGTTACCGCGACATCGTCGACGTGGATCCGTTCGGCTCCGGGCGGACGATCGGCAACAGCCTGAACGCGCTGTTCGTGGCCCACGACAACGCGGACTGGGTACTGGCCGAGGGGGGCATGGCGGGCTACGAGACGTCGCTCCGGACAGGGCTCGATCTGTTCCTGAGCGCGCGGGTGGAACGGCAGACCAGCGTCGGCCGGGAGGCGAAGTCGGCGATCAACGACTTTCTCGGCGGCGACGGCCTGTTCCCGCCGAATCCGCCGGTGGACGAGGGGACGTTCGCGGGCGGATCGGCGCGCGTGGCGCACACGGGCGGCGTACACTGGAGCGTGACCGCGGACGTGCTCGGCGGCGAAGGGCGGACGACGGGGCGGCTGTTCGGCGATTTGCGCCGGAGTGTCGGCGGAGACCGGGGCGCCACGCTGCGGGTGAAGGCGGGGATCGCGACCAGTCCCACGTTGCAGCAGTCCCAGTTCCGGCTCGGTGGGCTCGCGACCGTGCGTGGCTTCGAGTACGGAGCGCGCCGGGGCCAGGCGTTCTGGGCCGCGCAGCTCGACGTCTCGCCGCTGAAAGGCCGGCTCCGGCCGGTGGCGTTCGTGGATGCGGGCCAGGCCGCCCGCCCGGGCGACCTCTTCTCGAGCGAGGCGCTCGCCGGTGCCGGCGTGGGGCTGTCGTTGTTCAACGGGGCGCTCCGCTTCGATCTCAGTCACCCGCTCACGCCCGACACCGGGGGCAAGGTGCGATTCGACATCGTCGTCCAGGCGGTGCGGTGAGCATGGCGCGGCACGCGCTGGTCGCGATGCCTGGGCGTGGCGCTCGCCTGCGCGAAGCCGGACGCGGGCACGAGCTCGGGGCCGCGGCTCACGGTGCGCTGGACCGGCGCCGATACCGCGGCCTTCGGCGCGTCGGCCACCGCCGAGCGGTGCGACACGCTCCACCTGATCGAGATCCGCGCCATCTCGGGAGACACGGGGCTCGGCCTCGCGCTCTACGACTCGGGCACCGTGCGGCCAGGGAGCTACCCGATCCGGCTCCCGGCCTCGGCCGACCGCGCGGCGCCGGCGGCGGCGCTTGCCGTGCGCTGGTTCTCCAAGACGGCGGTGCAGGGCTACCAGGGTGAGAGCGGCAACGTGACGCTCAGGCGCGCCGCCAACGGCGACCTCTCGGGGACGTTCACGGCGAAGGCGCGCGTCGATCAACTCGAGCGCACGCCTCGACCTCGCCGGGTCGTTCGATGGCCTCCGGGTCAAGCCGGCCGCGCGCGGGTGCGTGCCGCCGCCGCGCGACTCCACCGCATCGCCGCAGGACTCCATGGCGTCGCCCGGCGACTCCACGGCCTGGCGCCCGGCGACTCCACGGCTCGTGTAGATTAAGACCCATGGAAAGCACCTACTTCCGGCGCGGCTTCGGCCTCAAAGCGGAGATCGAGGGCCAGCTCACCGCCGACTACCACAGCTCGGTGGTCGAGGCGATGCGCGCCCGGCAGCACCGGCTCGACGTGGGGTCGCTGAGCTTCCGCCTGGCGCGGGAATTCGGGTTCTGCTACGGCGTGGACCGGGCGGTGGACTACGCCTACGAGACCCGCCGCAAGTTTCCCGACCGCCCGTTGTATCTCGTCGGCGAGATCATCCACAATCCGCACGTGAACCAGAAGTTGCGCGACATGGGCGTGCGGTTCCTGGTGCGGAGCGAGGACGGCGATTTCGACTTCTCCGGCCTCGGGCCGGAGGACGTGGTCATCATGCCCGCGTTCGGTGTGACGATGGGCGACTTCGAGCGACTCCGGACCATCGGTTGCGTGCTCGTGGACACGACCTGCGGCTCGGTGCTCAACGTCTGGAAGCGGGTCGAGAGCTACGCCCGCGACGGCTACACGGCGATCATCCACGGCAAGCACTACCACGAGGAGACCAAGGCGACCGCCAGCCAGGTCATGAAGTATCCGGGCGGCCGCTACCTGGTGGTGCTCAACATGGCCGAGGCGCGGATCGTCTGTGACTTCATCGAGCACGGCGGCGACGTGGCGGCGCTCGCCGAGCGATTCGCCAGGGCGGTCTCGCCGGGCTTCGATTTCGAGCGCGACCTCCAGCGGGTGGGCATCGCCAACCAGACGACCATGCTCTCGGGCGAGTCGCTGGCCATCGCCGACGAGGTCCGGCGCAGCATGGAGCGGCGCTACGGCTCCGAGGCGGTGGCGGATCACTTCCGGTCGTTCGACACGATCTGCTCCGCCACGCAGGAGCGGCAGGACGCGGTCCTGGCACTCATCCAGGAGCCGCTCGACGTGATGGTGGTGGTGGGCGGCTACAATTCCAGCAACACCTGCCACCTCGCCGCGCTCGTGCACTCGAAGGGCGTGCGCATCTTCCACATCGAGGACGCCGAAGGCGTGGACCCGGTGGCGGGGACGATCCGCCACCAGCCGATCGGCACCAAGCACGAGGTCACCTCCGCCGGCTGGCTCGGGGACGGCCGCGTCATCGGCATCACCGCCGGCGCCTCGACGCCCAACAACAAGGTCGGCGAGACGATCGCTCGCATCTGCGCGCTGGCCGGCGTCGCGGAGGAGCTGCGCGCGCAGACCGGGTGACCCCCGCCGCATGACCTTCGTCGACCTCAGCCACACCATCGAGCACGGCATGACGACGTACCCCGGCCTGCCGGGGCCGCTCATCTGCGACTTCCTGAGCCGGGAGGCCTCGCGCGGGCGGTACGCGCCCGGAGTGGAGTTCCAGATCGGCCGGATCGACATGGTGGCCAACACCGGCACCTATCTCGATTCGCCGTTCCACCGCTACGCGGACGGGAAGGATCTGTCCGCGCTGCCGCTCGGCTCGCTGGCGGGACTCGAGGCGGTCGTGATCCGCGGCCGCGCGGCCGGCCGCGCGATCGATCGCGCGGCGTTCGCGGGGCGGCCGGTCGGCGGCAAGGCGGTGCTGGTGCGCACGGGGTGGGACGTGCACTGGAGGACCCCGGCGTATCTCGAAGGGAATCCCTATCTCACGGCCGACGCGGCGGCGTACCTCGTGGCCGAGGGCGCCGCGCTCGTCGGGATCGACTCGCTCAACATCGACGACATCCAGGATCTCGAGCGGCCGGTGCACTCGACGCTGCTCGCGGCCGAGATCCCGATCGTCGAGCACCTGTGCCATCTTGGCCAGTTGCCCGACGCCGGCTTCCGCTTCTCGGCGGTCCCCCCGAAGGTGGCCGGGTTCGGCACCTTCCCCGTTCGCGCCTTCGCCACCCTCTGACGCCTTCGCCCGCCGTGCCGTTCCGTCAGACCACCGTCGCGGGCTTTCCCGCCATCGCGCTCCGCTCGGAGGAGGTCGAGGTCGTCGCGGTCCCGGTGATCGGGATGAAGCTGACCCATCTCCGCCGTCTGCGCGGGCGGGAGTGGCTCTGGCGCAGCGATCAGATCCCCCTCGCCGTTCCCCACCCGGGCGCATCGTATACCGAGACGGCCGGCAGCGGTGGCTGGGACGAGTGCTTTCCGACGGTGGGTCCGTCGCCCATTCCCGGCGCGCCGGCGGGCACGCCGCCGCTGCCGGACGGCGGTGAGCTCTGGAGCGCGGACTGGACCAGCTCGGTCTACGAGCACGCGGACGGCACAACGATCACCGGCACGGCGGCGGGCACGGCGCTCCCGTACGAGTTTCACCGTGAGGTGACGCTCGTGCGCGGCGCATCGGCGGTCCGTCTCCGCTATCGCCTGCGCCACACGGGCGTCGCGCCGTTTCCGTGGATCTGGTCGCCGCATGCGCTGTTCAACGTGCAGCCGGGGACCACCCTCGAGCTGCCGGGCGTTCGGCAGGTGAAGCTCGACGCGGTGCACGGGCGCGACGACCTGAGCCGCGACGACGTCGTGAGCTGGCCGGGGGCGATCGGCGGTGCCCCGGAGCGATTCACGTTTCCGGAGGCGGGCGGATGGGCGGTCAAGCTGTTCGGCGACCTGGGCCAGGACGGCCGCATGGTGCTCACCGATCCGCGCGAGGGCGAGCGGCTCGAGATCCTGGTCGACCCGGTGGCGGTGCCGCAGGTCGGCGTGTGGATCAACCTGGGTGGGTGGGCACCAGCGGGACGGACGCCGGCGTACACGCTGGCGCTGGCGCCGTGCATCGGCGCGCCGGACCGGCTGGAGGATGCGGTGCTTGCATGGGGGGCGGGGCAGATGCTGGCGCCGCGGGGAGGAGCGGGGGTGGGAGGTGGAGGTGAGGCTGCCGGATCCGTCCGAGTGAGTGGACTGAGCGGAAGGACGTCTCAGGTCGACTCATGCCGTCCGCGGCACGTCCTCCGCCCGCTCCAGGCTCACGTCCGCGAACGACGCCGGATCCTCGATCGGCTCGAGGTGGGTGAACACGCTGCTGTTGGGCACCGCGTCCCGCACTTCCTCCTCGATCTTCTCCAGCAAGTCATGTCCTCGCTGGACCGACCAGTGCCCCGGCACCAGCACGTGGAAGTCGATGAATCGCCGCGCGCCTGCCTGGCGCGTCCGGAGCGCGTGGAACCGCACGCCGGCGCCGGCGTGGTGGGAGAAGATGTCCGAGATCTTGCGCAGGAGATCCTCGGGGATCGCGGTGTCCAGCAGGCCCAACAGCGAGCGCCGGAGAATGCTCACACCCGTCCGCACGATGTTGAGTCCGACCGCGATGGCGATGATCGGGTCGAGCCGATGCCAGCCGGTAAGGGCGGCGGCCCCGACGCCGATGATGACGCCGACCGAGGTCCAGACATCGCTCATCAGGTGATGAGCGTCGGCCTCGAGCGTGATGGACTGGTGGCGGCGGCCGGCCCGGAAGAGGATCCGGGCGACGACGAGGTTGATCGCGCCGGCGACGATGGAAATGCCGACGCCCAGCTCCACCCGCTGGATCGCCTGCGGGGCGACCAGCCGGCCTACCGAGGTGTACAGGATGCTCGCCGCGGCGAGCATGATGAGTGCGCCTTCGAAGCCGCTCGAGAAGTACTCGGCTTTGCTGTGCCCGTAGCGGTGGTCTTCGTCCTCGGGGCGGGCGGCGGTGGTGAGGGCGATGAACGCCACGATGGCCGCGGCCAGGTTGACCAGCGACTCGAGCGCGTCCGAGAGCAGGCCGACCGAGCCGGTGACGAGGTACGCGCCGCCCTTGAGCGCAATGGTGGCGAGCGCGGCCACGATGGAGATGGTGGCATAGCGTCGGAGCGGGGCGCGATCTTCCATTCTACAGCGGCGGCCGGCGGAAGCATGCGGAGCACCTCGGCGATGGTCAGGGGCGAGCTGCCTTCGGCCCGGTTGTTGACGAGGAGGTACGCGGGGATCCTCGCCTGGACCGCCAGCTCGATCAGCCGGAGCAGGTCCGCCCGGAGCGGCGGCGACGGGTCCTGGATCCGGTCGTACGGCGCGAACGCATCGACCGCCTCGTCGTACGTGCGCCCCGGCCGGAGGAGCGCCCGGGCGACTAGGAAGCCTCCCGACAGGGCGCCCGGCAGATCCAGTTGCTCACCGATGGACGGCATGCGGGTCCAGGAGTTGAAGACATGGGCCACCCCGTGCTCGCGAAGCACCGCGAAATACATGGGGGTGAGGAACTCCTCGTTCCGGATCTCGACCGCGTAGCGGCCCTCGCGGGGCAGAGCGCCGAAGAACTCGTCGAGCCGGGCGGCGAAGCGCTCGGGCGTCACGCCGGTCGGCCGGCCGATGGTCTGAAACTCGAAGACGAACGGCCCGGTATGGTCGGCGAAGTGCCGCTGGTAGGGCTCGTAGACCGCTTCCAGGAACAGATCGGGGCTCAGAAAATCGGGATTGACCTGGCCGGCCCGGGCCTTGTCCTGCGCCTTGCTGAACGTGTGTACGGTGAGCTGGTTCCACACCTTGCTGACGCAGGGAAATCCCGGCGGCAGGTGCTCCGCGTAGGACCCGAGCACCTCGTCGGTGGGGGGCGCGTAGAAACTGGAGTCGATGCCGACGGTACGGAAGAGGGGAAAGGCGGCATATTCCTCGAGCATCCTCGCCGAGGCGCCCCGCCCATCGTACTCCCGATGATAGACGAGGCCGCGCCACCCGGGGTAGTTCCACGACGACGCGCCGAACCGCACATTGGCAGGCAGGCGCGCCGCGAGGGCGCCGAGCTCGTCCGCTATCTGGGCACGATCCGGAATACCCCGCCCTCCGCCGTCAGGATGTAGAGCTCGCCAGCGGCGTCCTGACCGAAGCTGGGGATGGTGCCGCCGGGCGCGAGCGCCGTCCACTGCTGGGGCTCCATGGCCTGACCGTCCTGAAGCCGGAAGCTCCGCACCCAGCCCCGGCAGAAGTCGGCGTAGAAATAATGCCCCTGCAGGGCGGGAATGGCAGCGCCCCGGTAGACGAAGCCGCCGGTGATCGAGCATCCCTCGTCGTGCGAGTATTCGAGCACCGGCAAGGTGAACGCGGCCGGGTCGCACCCGGAAGTGGCGCGACAGTGGCGTCCCTCGGTCACGTTCCAGCCGAAGTTGGCGGCCCGGCCTGCTCCGGCGGCCGCGGTGACCACGTCGACCTCCTCCCAGGCGCTCTCGCCGACGTCGGCGATGTAGAGGTCGCCGGTGGCCGGATCGAACGAGAACCGCCACGGATTCCGAAGGCCGTAGCTCCAGACTTCGGGGCGCGCGTCGGCCTGGCCGACGAAGGGGTTATCCGGAGGAACTGTGTAGCTCGTGCCGCTCGAAACGTCTACCCTCAGAATGTCCCCGAGGAGGTCACCGAGAGACTGGCTCCTCCCGCCCGGGTCGCCCTCGCCGCCGCCGTCGCCCAGGCCGATGTACAGCATGCCATCCGGGCCGAACAGGATCTGGCCGCCGTTGTGGTTCGCGAACGGTTGCTCGGCGGTGAGGAGCATTGCCTCGCTGGCAGGGTCGGCCTGGTCGGGGTCTCCGGCCGACACGTGGAACATCGAGACCACCGTGTTCCCGCTGCCGTCCGTATAGTGCACGACGAATCGGCCGGTGGTGGCGTAGGCCGGGTCGAACGCGAGGCCGAGGAGCCCCTGCTCGCTGCCGGTCGTCACGCGGCCGACCAGGCTCAGGAACGGGGCCGGCAGCAACGCCCCATCCTTCACGATCCGGATGGCGCCGCCTTTCTCCACGATAAACAGGCGGGCGTCGCCGGCCGGGGCCGTCAGGTACAGCGGAAAGCTCAAGCCCGACGCCACCTGGTCCAGACCGACCGGGATGGTACCTTCAGGCGGACCGACCGGCGAACTATCGCCGGAACCACAGGCGAATGCGGGAATCACCAGCAGACAGAGAACTAACGGGAGCGTGCGCGCGGGTCTCATGCGATGGTCCTGGCAAATCGGGTGGCTGGTGCCGGCTGTGGCCTGCACGCCGCTCGGCGTGTGGATATACGAGGACCCCGGGGTGACCGTGTCGCGCGTACGGGTGGCCGCCGATGGCGGGGGCCCGTCGCCGGTGATGGTGGCGCTGGACCTCCGGAACCCCAACGACTTCGCGGTCTCCACCACACGGGTCGAGCTGTGGCTCATGCTCGACGGGCTGGACATCGGACGGCTCGACCAGGACAGCAGCGTGTCCCTGCCGAAGGGGACCGCCACCGTCGCCCTGCCGCTGACCCCGAACCGCGCCACGACGCCGGCGCGGCTGCGGGCGTTCGGCTCGGGCATCCACCGGTTCTCGGTCCGAGGGACGGGCCACGTTCTCCACCCCGGTCGGGAAGCGCAAAGTCCGGTTCACCCAGACGGGCGAGATGGCGTTCGGGCCGGCGGACCTGCCGCCCTCACCGTGAGGCGCCGGCCCGGCGGCTCACCCGCTCCAGCCGGTCCAGCTTGGTGATCGTCACGGTCACCGCCCCGAACTCCTCCTCGACCTTCCCCCGGAAGATGAACGGTCCCTGATCGAAGAGCACGTGACCGCGGTCACGGTAGACGTCGGGAAAGAGCACGGTCTCGATCAGGCCGTGCCCGTCGTCGAAGGTGGCGAACTCCATCGGCTCGTCCTTCAGCGTGTGCACCGGCTTGGCGGTGGTGAGCATCCCGGCGGCCAGGACGTGCTCGCCCACGTGACGGTGGAGCTCGGTGCTGGGGCAGGCGCGGAAGCGCGTGAGCTCGTCGGCGTGGAGCGCCATGGGGTGGGCGTCGGTGATGAAGCCGAGGGTGGCGTGCTCCTCGCGGCGGCGGCGCTCGGGGCCGTATTCGCGGAGCACGGGGACGGTGGGGGGGAGGTGGTCGAACCAGTCGCCCGGGCGGTCGGCGGGATCGCGGACGCACTCGGCGGTCGAGTCGACGAGCCAGAGCATCATGGGGCGGGTCCAGCCGCCGGCGATCGAGTCGAGCGCGCCGACCTTGATGAGGGCGCGGAGGTCGGAGGGGGAGAGGCCGGTGCGGGCGCGGAGGTCGACGAGGCTCTGAAAGGACGGAAAGACGGAAGGACGGAAGGATGGAACGTTCCGTCTTTCCGTCCTTCCGTCTTTCCTCGTGCCACGAGCAGCCGCTCCGCGCCATCGGCCGACAGCTCCTTCACGAACTGCAGCCCGACCCGCAGCTCCCGCCCGCGCCCCGTGCAGCGAAACTCGCTCTCATTCACGTCCGGCGGCAGCACCGTCAGCCCCATCCGCATCGCTTCCGCGACGTACGCGAACGGGTGATAAAACCCTCCGCCGTTCCCCAGCACCGCCGCCATGAACTCCGCCGGATAGTGCGCGCGCAGGTAGCACGAGTGCTGCGCCACCTGGATGTACGACGCCGAGTGCCCCTTGCAGAAGCTGTAGCCCGCGAACGACATGATCATCGTCCAGACGCGCTTGGCGGTCTCGACGTCGCGCCCGAGCTTCGCGGCACCGGTGAAGAACTCCTCGGCGTAGCCGGCGAGCGCCTTGGCGGGCCGCTTCTTCGAGAGCGACTTCCGGAGCCCGTCGGCGGTGGCGAGCGGCATCCCGGCGAAGGCGGCGCAGACGTTGACCACGTCTTCCTGGTAGACCATCACGCCGAACGTCTCGGCGAGCGTGTCGCGCAGCACGGGGTCGAGCGGCTCGTACGGCGCGCCGTGCAGCCGCTCGAGGTACACCTTGATGTAGCGGTTCGACGCCGGCCGGATGATGCTGGTGTTGAGCACCAGCAGCTCGAACGTGTCGGCCCGGCTCTTGGCGCAGAGCATCCGCGAGGCGGGCGACTCGGTGTAGAAGACGCCCATCGTGCGGCCGGTGCGGAAGAGCGCCTTGGTGGGCTCGTCGTCGCCCGGGTCGGACGAGGTGTAGTCGATGTGGTGGCCGGTATGCGGCGCCCACCGCGGCGATGGCGTCGCGGATGACGGCGAGCGAGCGGTTGCCGAGCAGATCGATCTTGATGAGCCCCGCGTCCTCGGCGCCGTCCTTCTCGAACTGGATGACGGGCACCGTGAGGTCCGGATTGCCGTCGAGCACCTTCACCGCGCGCTCGATGGGGACGTAGTCGGTGAGCGCGGTCGGCACGATGACCACGCCGCCGGGATGGAGCGAGAGATGGCGCGGCACGCCCACGAGCGGCGCGGCCAGCCGGGCGAGCTCCTGCCAGCTCGGCGGCAGGTCGAGCGCCTTGAAGTTGGGATGGGTCGCGAGCAGCTCCTCGAGCGGCGCCTCCTCGTACCAGGGGATGCGGCGGGTCACCTCGCGGATCTCGCCGTTGGGGCGGCCGTGGACCTTGGCCACCTCGCGGAGCGCGCCGCGGAGGCGGAAGCAGTTGTGGTTGGCCACCATCGCGGCCTGCGGATGGGGATAGCGGCGGAAGACGTAGGCCAGCACGTTGTCGCGCTCGTCCCAGGGGAAATCGAGGTCGATGTCGGGCGGGTCCTTCCGCTCGGGGTTGAGGAAACGCTCGAACAGGAGGCCCGCGCCGAGCGGCTCGACGTGGGTGATGCCGAGGCAGTAGCTCACGATCGAGTTGGCGACGGAGCCGCGGCCGCAGTGGGTGGGGCCGTTGGCGACGATGTCGCGCACGACGAGGAAGTAGTCGGCGAAGCCCTTCATGCCGATGATGGCGAGCTCGTGCTCGAGCCGGTCGCGGGTCACCGGGGCGACGGTGCCGTAGCGGCGCTCGGCGCCCTCGTAGGCGAAGGTACGGAGCTGCAGGAAGGCGTCGGTCACGTCGGCGAAGCGGGGCGCCACCACCCGGCCGATCGGGATCCGGTACCGGCAGCGCTCGGCGATCTCCTCGGCGGCGCGGATGGCCTCGGGGCAGTCGGGGAACTGGCGCTCGAGGTCGGCGGTGGGGCGGAGCCAGGCGTCGCGGGGGGACAGGCGGGCAGGCGGGCGGGCGGTCAGGCGGTCGGGACGGTCGGACGGTCGGACGGTCGGCCTGCTCGAGGGCGGAGATGGTGGTATTGAGATGGATGGCGCGGAGGAGGCGGTGACGCTGCCAGTCCTCGGGGTGCGCCGCGACGACGGCGTTGGTGGCGACGACGGGGAGCCCGAGCCGGCGCGCGGCGGCGAGGACGGCGTGGCGCTCCTTGCCGGGGCAGAGCTCGGCGTAGAGGTCGCGGGGGCCGCTCTGGCGGAGGACGCGCTCGAGGAAGGCGGGATCGCGGGAGAGGAGGATGAGGCCATCGCGGTCGTGCGCGAGGCAGGCGGACAGGTGGTCGGATGGTCGGGCGGTCGGGTGCTCCCGGATGTCACCGACCGCCTGACCGCCCGACCGCCCGACCGCCCAATGAATCCGCGTAATCGCCCGGCAGAGCGCCGCCCACCCGCGCTCATCGATGGCGAGCGCGACGGTCTCCTCATTCTCGGTGACCAGGTGCGCGCCGAGGATGGGCCGCACCCCCGCCGCCTCGCAGGCCCGCTGGAACTCGACCGCCCCGTAGACCCCGTTGGTGTCGGTGCACGCCAGCGCCGCGAACCCCCGCTCGGCGGCGGCGGTGGCGAGCACGTCGGGGCTCGAGACGCCGATGCCGAAGGAGAAGTGGGTGTGGACGTGGAGGTGGGGCACGGGGCTCGGCGGGCATGGGTTCGGTGTTTGTTCGGACAAAGCTCAATCTACCGCCAGGGAGGGGGCCGTCAAGCCGCGTGCGGAATGCCATGAGATGAGCGGCAGTGACGCGTCGGCTGACGTCGGCTCGCCGGCGCGCTACCGCCCGGCGGCGACGCGGCAAACTCCATGGTAAGTGAGGCTTACGGTGGGTGTTTCAGGCCGCGACCGCCGCCGCCGCCGAACGACCACGGTCCTTGCGGTACTGTCGGCCATGATCCACCACCTGAGGGCTCAACTCGACGCCTATCGCCTGGGCGTCCACCAACGCGACCTTCGCGGCCGCGAGCAGGACGCGCTCGCCCGCCTGGGCAAGATGACGCTGGGGGAGGGGGGCGCCCGCGTCGGCCGGTTGGCCGCGCTGGCGACGGAAGCAGCCGCGATACGAAGCCGGCTGGAGGCGCTGTCGGGGGAGCGCCGGTCGTCCGGTGCTGCGAATCGCGGCGACCTCCAGCGGCGGCGCGAGTCGCTCGAGCAGAAGCTGCGCGAGCTGCACCTCGTCGCCGGCCGGCTGGTGATGGCGATGCCCGCAACCGACGCCGGGAGCGAAGTCCTCGCGATCCGGGCGGAGCTGGCGAACGCCGCGAGCGAGCGCGAGCGGCTCAGCGCCGAAGCTCGGCGGCTCGGCGAGGACCTCCTGGCCGGGCTCCGCGCCTGGCTTACCCCAAGGGCGCCGGCGTTGGCGGCGATGGTGCTCGGCTGGTGGATCACGAGCCGCTATACCGAGTCGCACATCCGCACGATCATGAAATCGCTCGGGCTCAGCCTCAGCCGCCGCGGCACCCACTGGGTGAGTGCCTCCACCGATACGCTGCTGATCGAGTATGGGCTGCCGCTGCTCGCCGCAGCACTGTGCGCGTTTCTCGGGAACCGGCTCGCGGCGTGGGTGAGGACGGCCGCGGACGCCAATCGGTCGCGGTCGGGCGGGGTCGCCCGCGAGATCTGATCGGGTGATCAGCCGCGGCGGACGTCCCGTCGGGCCGGGGACCCTCTCCCGCGCTCGAATGTCACTCTCTCGTCATCCGAACAAGCGCGTTCCCCGCCTCGACCACAAAGGTTTGCAGCTCGGGATCGGCTCGGCGCCATGCATCGGCCACGAACTGGTACGCCTGCGTCGCCTTGTCGCGCTCACCCAGACTCTCGGCGATGCGCCCTTGCTCCAGGACGCCGAGGACGAAGAGCGGACCCCCGCCACTCCAGACCCAACGATCCAGGAGCGCGCCAGCCTGTCGTGCCTGGCCCTGCGAGGCGAGCAGGCGGATCTCGATGAGCTTCCCATAAAAGCAATCGTTCACCAGACAGAGCGTGTCCGGAATCGACTGAAAGAGCCGCAAAGCCCGAACGGAATCGGTTCGGGCTAGTGCGAGATACGCGGTCGCGGCAGCGTGGAGGTATCGGCCTTGCAGCTTGCCGCGGGCGCTTTCCTGCGTTCGAGCTTCCTGCGAGGCGCGGAGCGCGAACCGTGCCAGTGACACCGTGTCTCTTCTGGCCTGCCACCAGGGAAGGCCACGGAGTTGCCGCGCCGTGCCCAAGGGAGGCATCGGCCATGCTGTGCCAGGCTCGAGCGCGTGGCGAAAGGTTGTGGCGGTCAGGGACTCTGGGATCTCCCCGAGGAGGGCGAGGGCGAGGAACGGATCCAGGAATTCGCTGAACGGCGAGGCGTTCGGGTCGAGGAGCAAGCGGCGATCCGCCGTATACGCCTCTTGAAGGTGGCCCCGGTAGGCCAGCTCGAGCGCCAAGTACTGGTCGTACATCAATGTGTCCGACCAGGGATCGACACCAGTGCCGCTCCGGTGGGTCAGCGCTTGCAGGAGTCGGACCGCGGCTTCGTCCGAGTCGGCCCACCAGCCGAGTTGCATCATACCGGCACCAAAGAGTACCTGGGCGGAGGCGCTGTCGATCATCCGAACGGTCTCCGGTGTGTGGGACCGCTCGGGATCGAGCATCAGCGCGGCCAGTCGAATCGACCTCGCATTGACGTCACTGGGATCGAGGCGCAGGTAGGCGGCGGCATACTTCCGGGCCAGGTCGGGGCGGTTCAGCCGGAGCGCCAGTCTCACGGTATGCTCGTACGCCGGCGCGAATCCGGGGTCGAGGGCGATCGCGCGATCGAAGGCCTCGAGCGCTGGGGCAGGAACGCCTCCCAGCGGAGGATCGAAGTGAAATCGCGCTTCACCGAGGTCAAGCCACACCTCGGGGTCAGCGGGGTAGCGGCGGACGGCCTCCTCCGAGATAGAAAGATTACGATACCTGAAGCGGATCAGGTCGGCCGGGTCGGTCGCCTCGTCAGCCGCGCCCCAGAGCGAGTCGGCGGCGATCAGCATGCTGTCCTTGGGAGAAAGACCGCGATTCAGGCTCACCGCCCGACGCTTATACTCGTCCATGGACCGGTACGCGTGCGAGCTCGGGGGATACCAGCTGAGCACCAAATTCATTCGGCGGAAGGCAAGCGCGAACGTGCTGTCCTGCGTGGTAGCCTGATCGTAGTAGACCAGGGCGGAGTCCCAGAGCCCCCGGCGATAGAATTGCTCCCCGTGCAGGAAGGCCTTCAACGCCGGGAGCGATCGGGATCCGATCGAAACCCGTCGCACCGCCCCGATCGGGCGATCCCGTCCCAGCACTTCAAGAATTCTGACCCCGAGCGAGTCGGCCAGGTCTCCTATGGCCGCGGTGTCGCCTCGGACCTCGAAGTCGGCCTCGGCGCTCCGTCGGGCCACGTTCAGCACGGTCGCTCTCAGACTGACGATGCCTCTCGCCTTCCCGACGCTCCCGTACACGACCAGTCCGGCACCCAAACGGTGGCCGAAGCTCGCGGCTGACACCGGGTCCGCGCGGCCGTGCCAGCGCTTGATTCCTACTGTCTGCGGAACGGTGCGCAGTGGTCCGGCGCCGTCGAGGTCCCGGGAGAGGATGTCCACCAACCCCTCGTGCCAGACTTGCAGCGACGGGTCGAGCACGTTGAATGGGGCGATCGCCAGCACATTGGGATCGGTCGGCGGCGCCGGACGGGCCCGCCACAACAGGACTCCTGTCGCGGCCAGGGCGGCTAAGGCCGCGACCGCGCCCCACCAGCGTGTCGTGACCGTCGAGCGGCGCGGTGCCGCGGGACCCGGCCGACCCGGGGGCGCCGCAAGCTCTCCTGCCACTCCTTCCCATGCCACACCGGCGGCCCCGTTTCCACTTGTCCTATTTCCCGCCGCCACGTGTCCAGCAGCATACCGGTGCCGTTCGATCCACTCGGACAGTTCCAGCGGCGGATCGGCGCCGAGCTCCGAGCGCACGAGCTCCGCGTAGGCATGTCCACGGCGGAGTGCTTCCGCGCGCTCGCCGGCGTGGTCCAGCGCCGTCATGAGCCCGAGCGAGGCGTGGGAGCTCAGAGGGTCGAGCTCGAGAAGGCGCCGCCACCAGTCCGCCGCCATTCGGTGCTCCCCGCGCGTGGTCGCTTCGGCGGACAGCACCTCCAAGGCCGCCGCGCATTGGCTCGCCAGCCGCGCCCGCTCAGTCTCAGCCCACGTCTCGAATTCCCCGCCCCCGTTCAGGTAGAAGCCGTCTAGAAACGGCGCCGTGTGGAACGCGACCGCCCGGGCTGGATCGTGCTCCTCGAGCGCGCGGGCGAACGATTCCACGTCGCTCGAGATCACGGCGGGATTGAGGCGGAGCTGGATCGATCCGAGGAATAGCTCGGGCGCGTGGAGATCACGGCGGAGGGCGTAACAGGCCTGCTTGAGGAGTCCGCGGCCGTGGCCGGCGTCGGTTTCGGGCCACAGGGAGGCAACGAGTTTGTCGCGGCTGAGTCCGCGGTGGCCGGCGGCGGCGAGGAGGGCGAGCAGAGCCAGCGTCTTTCGTTGCTGTGCCGCGCCGGTCCCAGGGGCACCGTCGAAGTCGACCGAGAGTCCACCGAACGTCTTGAGGTGGAGCATGTTACTCCGTCTGACCGGGCTTTGACCGGCCTCTCACCGAGGGTTTCTAACTTAGCCCCCGTTCTCTCAAGTCGCGAATCCGGCAGGTACCGCCGGGGGCACTCCCTCACCTGAGGAGATACACGAATGATCAGCCACAGACTGCTCGTCGCGGGCGCCGTCATCGCCGCCGTCGTCACCGCTGCCTGCACGGACACGACGGATCCGCAGCAGCTCGCACCGGAAGGCTTGTCGCTGGCCTCCGCTGCGAGAAGCGGGGCGCTCCACGTGGAGAAGGAGTGCTCGGAGTACACCGGCCACGCCGGTGACTTCTGCACGATCACGTCGTCGAGCCTCCAGCAGATCGAGGAGGGCTCGAGGGTCATCTACGCAAGTGATGCCGTTGGGACGTTGCTGGACACCGATGTCGTCCTGGACCTACCGGGTCCGGGCAACAATCACGCGTGGGGGCATTGCACGGTCGATCTCGTGACGTTCGACGGACGGTGCGAGTTCTCGGGAGGGACCGGGAAGTTCTCCCAGTTTCATGCCAGTGTCGCGCTCTCGTCCCTTGGAGGCCCAAACTTCGCCTGGAACGGGACGTACAGCTTCAGCCCGCGCGATTGAGCAGGAAGGTCACCGCTCGGGAGCTGAGTCAGGTCGGGCGCCCGACGGCCCGTGCATCAGGCACGCGGGGCGTCCGGCGGGTTGAGCCGGGTCGGCGCGTGCTGCGCCAGCAGCCGCTCGGCGAAGTCCAGGCGCTCGTGCACCTCGCCCAGCTCCTGGCGCAGGCTTCCGAGCTCGCTCTCCAGCGCCTCGAGGCGCGCGGTGGCCTCGGGGTCCGCGGCGCCGGCGTGGCCCCCTGCCTGGGCCTTGATCTTGGCGATCTTGACGGCGCCAAACACCAGGATGGCGGCGACCGGTACGAGTGCTCCGATAGAGCCTGGGTCCATGGATCCTCCATGAGACGGGACGGGGCCTGGGGAAAGCTACGGAGGACCGCGGCGGGGAACAATCTCGGGCGCCGCTCGCCGCCTAGGCGAATCCGAGCTCGCCGCGCGCCCTGCGCTCCAGCGGCAGCAGCGCCGCGTAGATCGTCCGGTGCAGCGGCACCGGCACGCCACTCGCCTCACCCAGCCGGACTACCGCTCCGATCTGCGCCTCCAGCTCCGACGGCCGCCCCTCGATCACGTCCCGCTGCATCGACATCGTCCCGTCCGCCGGCAGCGAGTCCACGAACGTCAGCGTTCGCTCCACGCCGTCCGCCGGCAGCGCGATCCCCTGCGCCAGCGCCACAGCGTGAATCTCTTCCAGCGCCTGCGTCAGGAGCGCGCGCGTCTCCGGCTGGCTCCGGATGATGCCGGCCGGCGCCCGCGTGAGCGCGCCGATGCCGCTCGTCGCCGCGATGAACAGGAATTTCTCCCACATCGCCGCCCGCACGTCCGGCGCGATCTCCGCCCGCACCCCGCGCGCCCGCGCGAATGCCGCGAGGAGTGCTTCGGCGCGCGGGCTGCCCGGCGCGTCGAGCTCGCCGAACGTGACCGATGGCGCCACGCCGGCGTGCCGGATGTGTCCCGGCCCCTCGGCCCACGCGATGATGCGGCAGAGGCCGCCCAGCACGCGGTCACGCCGAGCGCCGCCGACAGGATGTCCGGCGCCTCGATGCCGTTCTGCAGCGGCACCACGAACGTCGCCGCGCCGAGCATCGGCTTGAGCCCCTCGGCCGCCTCCGCCACCTGCCAGGCCTTCACGGCGACCAGCACGACGTCCACCTCGCCCAGCGCGGTGGGGTCGTCGCTCGCACGCACCGGGTGCACCACGAAGTCGCCGGCGAGGCTCGTGACCCTGAGCCCGCGCTCGCGCATGGCGGCCAGGTGCGCGCCGCGGGCGACGAAGCGCACGTCCTCGCCCGCTTCCGCCAGCCGTCCGCCGAAGTAGCCGCCGACTCCGCCGCTGCCGAAGACTCCGATCCGCATCCGTGCTCCCGTTGGAGATTCCGGGGAATGGGGAATAAGGTACCGGGAATCAGGCTCCCGGGAATGTGGCCGGGCAGCCTCGAGAGATCCAATCCGCTGCGGCCGGCGTTCCTACGCTGGCCCCACTCATTCCGCCATTTCACAGGAGCGCGCATGTCTCACCGCACTACTCTCTCGGCCGCCGTGCTGCTGGCGTGTACCGTCGCCGCGGCGCCGCTCGCCGCCCAGCAGGACACGAGCATGATGCAACACGACTCGACCATGATGCAGCACGACTCGACCATGATGGACCATGGCGCGATGAGCCACGATCGGATGATGGGTCACGACAGCGCCATGGGAATGGACAAGAGCATGGATGAGGGCGCGAACATGATGTTCATGGGCGCCGCCGGCCAGAAGGCCACCGGCGACTACGCCATCACCGAAGCCGGCGGCAAGCAGCAGCTCACGCTGACCGACGACTTCTCGGTGGCCTCGGGCTCCGACCTCTATCTCGTGCTCGCCAACGGCGATACGCCGGACAAGGGCGCTATCTGGCTGGGCAAGCTGCAGCACGCGACGGGGGCACAGGCGTACGACCTGCCCAAGGGGAAGGACCTGAGCAAGTTCACCAAGCTGCTGGTCTGGTCGAAGAAGGAGAAGAGGGCGGCGGCAACGGCCGACTGGCATCCGGCAGAGGGCGGAGCGATGGGCCACAGGTAACCGAAGCGGGAGGGGGCGGGGCGCGGCGCAACAGGAGCCGGCCACCGCCCCTTCGGCGGTTCCTTAGAGCCCCGGAGGTGTACAAGAGAGCCCCGGAGGTCTACAAGGCCTGCGCCTCCGGGCTCAAGAATCGGCTGGCTTAAGCCGGCTGACCCCCCGGCGGCTCGTACAGCTGCCGAAGCTCGACCTCTCCCTCCCAACCCTTCCAGTGCTCCTGGTGGAGCGCCATGAAGCGCTTGGTCCACTCGAGCGCCTCCGCCTTGGACTTCACCGCATAGACGGCGTAGCCGCCCACAACCTCCTTGGCTTCGGTGAACGGGCCGTCGGTCACTGTCAGCCGGCCCCCTGCAAGCCGGACGCGCGCGCCCATCGCGGTCGGGAGGAGGCCGCCCATCTCCACCATCACACCCTTACTGGCGGCCTCCGCGCCGAGCTTCGCGATCGCGTCCATCAACGCCTGGGGCGGCGGGGCCGAGGTCTCGGTGCTTTTGACGATCGTCATGAATCGCATTGTAGTCAGACCCTGTGGATGACGGTTGGCGTGAGCGGCCCGCGAACCGCGGGACGTGCAGCAGGGGATCCGGTGAGCTCGCCGAGGAGCGCCGCCAGCCGGCCGCGGAGCAGGAGCCCGCCCCACGCCAGCGCGCCGACGTACACCGGAAAAAGGGTGTGGCTCAGGAGCGGATCGCCGACCCGCACGTGGGTGACGACGGCGCCGCCCAGAAAACCCGTCAGCAGAATGGCACCCGGGATGGCGGTCCGCGGGATTACGTACGCGATCAGGCAGACCAGCTCGAGCGTCCCGATCCCGCGCGCGAGATCCACCGGAAAGCCCAGCCGGGTGAAGGCTTCCACAACCGGCGGGATGACCATCAGCTTGATCGTGGTGTCGAACAGCAGGAAAAGCACCGCGGCCGCGCTGACAATACGTCCGGTCCAGAGCCGCTTCTTGGAAAGAGGGGAAGGCATGTGTCACCTCGTTGGGGTTGCGAGCCGGATGTCGTGGTATACCCGGGCTCTACAACTGCGTCGAACGAACCCCGCGGAAATCGACACGGTCCCGCCCGCTCGGGGTCGGGAACCGCACCTTCAGCCTCCGGCCCCCACCCGCATCCACGCCGGCCGCCGCGCCGCAACACGCTTGTAGACCGGACAGCTCTCCGCGTGCGCCCCCGGCAAGTACCCGGCGCTCATCAGGAACTCCCCGACGATTTCCCCGCCGGTGAACCGGAACGTCCGCTTGAACAGCTTCACCCACTCCGCTTTCGGAAGCGGCTGGTGCGCGTCCAGCCAGGCGGCGAACGAGCCGTGCGTCGCCCTGAGCTCGAGGATCGTCGCCGCGTTGGCGATGGCGGCGTCCACCTTGAGCCGGTTGCGGATGATGCCCGCGTCGGCCAGAAGGCGTCGCCGGTCGCGGGCGCGGTAGGCCGCGACCACCTCGGGATCGAAGCCGCCGTAGGCGCGGCGGAAGGCGTCGCGCTTCTTGAGAATCGTGAGCCAGGAGAGGCCGGCCTGGTTGATCTCCAGCACCAGCCGCTCGAACAGGTCGGCGTCGGTCGCGAGGGGGAAGCCGTACTCCTGGTCGTGATATGGCCCGTGCCACTCGTGGCCGGGGGCGATATCGCAGTAGGTGAGCGCCATTCGGGAGGAGAGTAGGTGGAGGACGTGTCAGGGTGCCGGCGGCTCGGCGCGCCGGCGGCGGTAGTAGGCGGCGGCGTTGGTGCGGTTGCCGCAGGTCCGCATGTCGCACCAGCGCCGGGTGCCGTTCTTGGTGCCGTCGAGGAAGTACAGGACGCACGCGGGATGGGCGCAGCGTCGGACCCGGCCGGGGTCCGCATGGCAGAGGAGCTCGGCCGCCGCTTCGGCGATCGGCACCAGCAGGTCCTCGGGCTCCTCCAGCCGGAGCCCGCGCTCCACCGCAAAGCCCTCACCGCCCACGGCCGGGACGATGCGGGAGGTGCCAGCTCCCCGGGCGAGCAGCTCGTTCACCATGGTCACCGTCCCGCGCGGCGCCGCCTTCCCGGCCGCCCAGGCGTCGGCCAACCGGTGGAGTGCAGTGCGGAGGTCCCGCGCCGCTTCGACCGTTTTCGTCCCTCGGCGCTGGCCGCCCCACCGGGCCAGGGCCGAGCGCGCGGAGGCGCTGTCGAGGGCGCCGGCCGCGACGAGCCAGGCTGCCAGGTCGTGCAGGCCGCCGAGCAGATCGCGCGGCACGCCCTCTACGGCGAGTGCCGTATTCACGAAGTCGAGCGCGCGGTGGTTGCCCACAAAGACGAAGGGGAACGGGTCGGCGGTGGCCATGGGGCGGAGTATAAGCGGCAAAAGCTCGGTTGACAAATGAGGCACGGGAACTTATCACTAGTAAAGTCTATTTTAGACACTGATAGTGCCGACCCGCCCGGTCGGCCGTTCTCGTCCCGCCTCATCAGGAGATACCCATGCCCGCTCCCGCGATCGCTCCCGGCCACGTCGGCCTTTCCGTCACCGACCTCGACCGCTCGCTCGCGTTCTACCAGGATGTTCTCGGCCTCGAGCTCATCCAGGCCGCGGACCACGAGGGGCAGCGATTCGCGTTCCTCGGCGCCGGTGGCCAGCTGTTCCTGACGTTCTGGCAGCAGAGCCGGGACGCGTTCGAGCCGCGGCATTCCGGGCTCCACCACCTGGCGCTCCAGCTCCCGACGCTCGACGCCGTGCAGGCGGTCGAGGCGAAGCTCCGCGCGCGGGGCATCACCCCCCGCTACGACGGCGTCGTACCGCATCGGGAAGGCGCCGACTCGGCGGCGCTCTACTTCGCCGATCCCGACGGGATCCGGCTCGAGGTGTACAGTCCGACCGGCGCCACCGGCCTGGCGGCACCCGTGGCCGGCGCGCCGTCGTGCGGGTTCTTCTGATGGCCACCTACCACGAGGGCGAGCTCGAGGTGCAGCGACGGGCCGGCGTGGCACTCAACGCGGAGCGGATCGGGCGGGGCATTCACGCGACGATCCCTCCCCTGGCCCGGCAGTTCGCGCTGGAGCGCCCGTTCGTCGTGGTCGGCGCGGGCGACGCCGATGGGCGCGTGTGGGCGAGCCTGCTCCGGGGCGCGCCTGGATTCCTGACGGTGCCGGCGGAGGATCGCCTGCACATCGCCGCGCGGCTCGACGACGACGACCCGCTGGCGGAGGCGCTCGCCGGCGGGGCGGACGTCGGTCTCCTGCTGATCGACCCGGCCACCCGGAGGCGCATGCGGGTGAACGGCCGTGCGCGGCCCGACGGCGCGGCGGGGCTGGAGATCACGACACGCGAGGTGTACGCGAACTGCCCGAAGTACATCCAGCCGCGTGAGGTCGCGCTTCCTGCGGCCGTTACCCCGCTGATGCGGCTCGGCTCGAGCCTGGACGCCGGTCAGATGCGCCGGGTGGCCGCCGCCGACACGCTCTTCCTGGCGAGCCGCCACGCGATCTCCGGCGCGGACGTGTCGCATCGCGGCGGGCCGCGAGGATTCGTCCACGTGACGGCGCCCGACCGGCTCGTGATCCCGGACTACTCGGGCAACATGATGTTCAACACGCTCGGCAACCTCGCCGCCGATCCGCGCGCGGGCCTGCTGCTCGTGGACTTCGAGCACGGTGGCACGCTGCAGCTCAGCGGGCGGGCGCGGATCGAATGGGATCCGTCCGCGGTCGCGGCCTACGAGGGCGCGGAGCGGCTGGTCGAGCTGACGGTGGAAGCGGTGGCGGAGCGGGAGGGGGCCGCGACGGTCATTCGTCCCTGAGCCGGTAGCCGATGCCCGGCTCGGTGAGCAGCAGCCGGGGCCGGGCCGGGTCGGCTTCGATCTTCTGCCGGAGCTGCGCCAGGTAGACCCGGACGTAGTGCGCCTGATTCAGGTAGTTGATGCCCCACACTTCCTTGAGCAGCTGCCGGTGGGTGAGCACCTTGCCCGCGTTCCGGACCATCACGGCGAGCAACTTGTACTCGGTCGGTGTGAGATGCACTTCCTCGCCCGCCCGCCAGACGCGCCGCGCGGGGAGGTCCACCTTGAGGTCGCCCGATTCGAAGATCGGCTCCGGCGCCGCGCCCGGCGGCATGGCCGCATGGCGCAACGCCACGCGGATCCGCGCCAGCAGTTCCTCCACGCCGAACGGCTTGGTGAGATAGTCGTCGGCGCCGAGGTCGAGCGCCGCGACCTTGTCCCGCTCGCGGCCGCGTGCCGAGAGGACGATGATCGGGGTGGCGCTCCACTCGCGGAGCTCCTTCGCCACCTCGAGGCCATCGCGGTCGGGCAGGCCGAGGTCGAGCAGGATGACGTCCGGGTTTCGCGCGGCGGCATGGGCGAGGCCCTCCTTCGCCGTCCCCGCCTCCACGAGCCGGTAGTCGTTGGATTCGAGGGCAGTCCGCAGAAAGCGCCGCATCTGCGGCTCGTCCTCGATCAGGAGGACGAGGGGGGCGGTGCCGTCCATCCGGCCTCCTCGGTGACGAGCTGGGGCGGAGTGCCGGAGATCGGCAGCGCCACGCGGAACACGGCGCCGCCGCCCAGGCGCCGCTCGGCCCAGATCCGCCCGCCGTGCGCGGTCACGATGCCGCGGCAGATCGTGAGGCCCAGGCCGATCCCGCCCCTGCCGGTGCCGCCGCGATAGAACTTGTGAAAGACTGTTTCCTCTTCCCCGGGAGCCAGGCCAGGCCCGCGGTCCGCGACGTACGCCACGACCTCCCCCGGATGCGCCTCGGCGCCGACCTCGATCGGGCGTGCCGGGAGGCGTGTGCTTGGCGGCGTTCTCGAACAGGTTCACGAAGACCTGCTCCAGGAGAATCTCGTCCATCGGCACCAGCGGCAAGTCGGCCGGGAAATGCGTCGTGACCGGATGGTCTCGGAGCGACTCTTCCGTGCGCAGCAACGCCACGCCGATGGCCTCGGGCAGGAGCTGCCATTCCTTCTGCACCTGGAGCGAGCCGGCCTCGACCCGAATCATGTCGAGCAGGTTCGCGACCAGCCGCCCCATGCGATGCGATTCCTGGACGATCGTGGTCGCGAGCTCGCGCCGGGCGGCGGGATCGGGCTCGGTGTCCTGCAGCAGTGTGCTCGCCGCGCCCTCGATGGAGGCGAGCGGCGTCCGCATGTCGTGAGAGAGCGAGCTCAGAAGCGCCGTCCGGAGCCGCTCCGCCTCGACCTCGACCTCAGACTCCCGGCTCCGCTCGGCCAGCGCGAGACGCTCGAACGCAACCGCCGTCTGCCCGGCCAGCGACTCGAGCAGGCGGCGCCTGGCGGGATCGCGAAAGTCGGCCTCGCCGGCGAGCGGCAGCCCCAGGATTCCTATCGTCCGCCCCGACGACGCGAGCGGCAGGTAGAGCGCGCGCGCGGCCGGCAGCGTCGTGGTCCCGCGTCCCGCCGCCTGGTCGTGGTCGAAGCTCCATTGTGCCACGGCCCGCTCGCGCTCGTCGAGCGGATACGGGGGCTCCCCGACCGGGGCCACCGCGTCCGCCTCGCCCGGGAGCAGGACGGCCGCGTCGAGGGCGAAGGTGTCACGCAGGCTTCGAAGCGCCGCGGTGACTACCGCGTCCCGGTCCCGTGCCGTCGCGAGCTCGCGGCTCAACCCGTACAGCGCCGAGGTGCGCTGCTCACGCTCGCGCGCCGCCTCGGCCTGGCTCCGGATGCGGCCGGTCAGGTTGCCCATCACGAGCGCCACCACCAGCATGACGCCGAACGTGAGCACGTACCGTACGTCGGCCACCGAGAAGGTGTAGAACGGGTGCACGAAGAAGAAGTCGAACGAAGCGATGCCCACGAGCGACGCCACGAGCGAGGGGCCGCGGCGGAAGCGCGAGGCGGCCACCACGACGGCCAGGAGGTAGAGCATGGCGGCGTCGATCGGCGGAACCAACACGCCGGTATTCCGGACGAGCATGCCGACGATGGTCGGGACGACGACGATGGCCACCGCGGCCAGGTACTCGCCCACCGATGAGGGACGAGGGTCCGGCGTCGCGGTCGGGCGCGGCTGTCCCTCATCTTCCTCCGCGCCGGTGATCGCGAGAATCTCGATGCCCCCGCTGCCGCGGACGAGCGCGTCGAGCAGCGCGCCCCCGAACGAGCTCCTTCCAGCGCGGGCGCCGGGTCTTGCCGGTGACGATGCGGTTGACGTTGTGCTCCCGCGCGTACGCCAGGATTTCCTCGGCGACGCTCTGTCCGCTCAGCGTGACAGCTCGTCCGCCGAGCTGCTCGGCGAGCTCGAGCGCCCGCAGAATGTCCTCACGCTCCTGGGGGTTGAGCCGCTGGTCCCGGGGCGACTCCACGTGTACTGCGAACCACTCGGCGTGCGCCCGCGCGGCCATGCGCCGCGTCGCCCGGACGAGGCGGCCGGCTCGAGGGCTCGGTCCGATGCACACCAGCAGCCGCTCGCCCGTCGCCCAGGTCTCGCGGATTCCCTGCTCGGCCATGTAGCCGCGCATCTGCGCGTCCACCCGCTCGGCCGTGCGGCGAAGCGCCAGCTCGCGCAGTGCGATCAGGTTGCCCTTCCGGAAGAAGCGCTCGATCGCGCGGCCCGCCTGCTCGGGGAGGTAGACTTTCCCCTCGCGGAGCCGCTGCTGCAGGATGTCGGGCGAGACGTCCACCAGCTCGACCTCGTCGGCCCGCTCGATCACGGCGTCCGGAATCGTCTCTCGCACCTTCACGCCCGTGATCGACGCGACGACGTCGTTCAGGCTCTCGATGTGCTGGATGTTGATGGCGGTATAGACGTTGATGCCGGCGGCGAGCAGCTCCTCGACGTCCTGCCAGCGCTTGGCGTGGCGGGAGCCGGGGGCGTTGGAATGCGCCAGCTCGTCGACCAGCAACAGTGCGGGATGGCGGGCGAGGGCGCCGTCGAGGTCGAACTCCTCGAGGACCGTGCCGCGATAGTCGAGCGACGTCCGGGGCAGGACCTCCAGGCCCTCGAGCAGGCGAGCCGTTTCCGCGCGTCCATGGGTCTCGACTACCCCGACCGCGACATCGAGACCTTCCGCGCGCTGGGCGCGGGCAGCCTCGAGCATCGTGAAGGTCTTCCCCACGCCGGGGGAGGCGCCGAGGAAGACCTTGAGCTGGCCGCGCCGGGCCCGGGCCGAGGCCGCCTGGACGCGGGCGAGCAACGCGTCCGGATCGGGTCGCCTGGCGGTCATCGGGCGAGTCGCGTCATGGTGACTGAAAAGATACTCCGCCCTTCGGGGCCAGGCTGTCGAGCGCCAGGTTGAGCAGCAGCACGTTGACCCGCGGCTCGCCGAAGAAACCGAACTGCCGGCCTGCCGTGTGCCGTTGCAGGATCATCCGGATCGAGTCCCCGGGCACGCCCCGCGCGCGCGCTACCCGTCCCACCTGGAGCTCGGCGTTGGCCGGGCTGATATCGGGGTCGAGACCCGAGCCGGAGGCCGTCGCCATGTCGGACGGAACGTGACCGCGGACCGCGCCGTCTTCCTCGACTGCGGTCGCGACCGCTCCGGCGACCAGCGTGTCGGCGAGCTTCCGGTCGGTCGGGCCCTTGTTGGAGCCGGCCGAGGCGGTGGCGTCGTATCCCGCGCCGGCGGCCGAGGGCCGTGGGTGGAAGTACTCCGGCTTGGTGAACGGCTGCCCAATGAGGGCACTGCCCACCACTCGGCCGTTGGCCGTGACGAGGCTGCCGTGCGCCTGCCAGGGGAAGAACAGTTGCGCGAGGCCCGTCACGATGCCGGGATACACCAACCCGGTGAGGACGCAGAGCAGCAGCGTCAGGATGATCGCTGGACGGAGGTGCGTGCGAACGGTGGTTGGCATGGTTCAGACCAGCCCGAGAGCGTTGAGGAGGAGGTCGATCAGCTTGATGCCGGCAAAGGGCACGATGAGCCCGCCCAAGCCGTAAATCAGCAGGTTGCGGCGCAGGATCACGCCCGCCGCGGCCGGCCGGTAGGCCACGCCGCGCAGGGCGAGCGGGATCAGCGTGACGATGATCAGCGCGTTGAAGATCACGCTGCTCAGGATCGCCGACTTGGGCGACGCGAGGTGCATCAGGTTGAGCGCGCCGAGCACGGGGTATGTCACGGCGAACATCGCCGGGATGATCGCGAAGTATTTGGCCACGTCGTTCGCGATCGAGAACGTGGTGAGCGAGCCGCGGGTCATGAGCAGCTGCTTCCCGATCTCCACGATCTCGATGAGCTTGGTGGGGTTGGAGTCGAGGTCCACCATGTTGCCCGCCTCGCGGGCGGCCTGGGTGCCGGTGTTCATCGCCACCCCCACGTCCGCCTGGGCCAGCGCGGGCGCGTCGTTGGTGCCGTCGCCCGTCATGGCCACGAGGCGGCCGCCCGCCTGCTCCTTCCGGATGAGCGCGAGCTTGTCCTCCGGCCGCGCCTCGGCCAGGAAGTCGTCCACCCCTGCCTCGGCCGCGATGGCGGCGGCGGTGAGCGGGTTGTCGCCCGTGATCATGACGGTGCGGATGCCCATCGCGCGCAGGCGGTCGAACCGCTCCTTCATTCCGCCCTTCACCACGTCCTTCAAGTGCACGGCGCCGAGCACGCGGGTACCGCCGTTCTGCCGCTCGGCCACGACCAGCGGCGTGCCGCCCTGCCGCGCGATGGACTCGACGACGACGGTGGTCTCGGGCGGCATGAGGCCGCCGGTCTCGGTTACCCAGCGGGCGATCGCGTCGGCCGCGCCCTTCCGGAGCTGGGTGGTGCCGAAGTTGACGCCGCTCATCCGCGTGGCGGCGGAGAACGGCACGAAGGTCATCACGGGCCGGCCGTCGTCGCCACCCGTGGTCCGGCCGCGGAGGCCGAACCGCTCCTTCGCCAGCACCACGATGCTCCGGCCCTCGGGCGTTTCGTCCGGCAGCGAGGCGAGCTGCGAGCGCTCGGCCAGGTCCTCGATGCGCACGTTGCCCACCGGCAGGAACTCGACCGCCTGCCGGTTGCCGAGCGTGATCGTGCCGGTCTTGTCGAGCAGCAGGGTGTCGACATCGCCTGCCGCCTCGACGGCGCGGCCGCTCATGGCGATCACGTTCTGTTGAATCAACCGGTCCATGCCCGCGATGCCGATCGCCGAGAGCAGGCCGCCGATGGTGGTGGGGATGAGGCAGACGAGCAGGGCGACGAGCACCGGCATCGCCACCGACCCGCCGCTGTAGACGGCAAACGGCTGCAGCGTCACGACCGCGAGCAGGAACACGACCGTGAGGCCCGAGAGCAGGATCGTGAGCGCGATCTCGTTCGGCGTCTTCTGGCGGCTGGCGCCTTCGACCAGCGCGATCATCCGATCGATGAACGTCTCGCCCGGATTGGCCGTCACGCGGATGACCAGCCAGTCGGAGAGGACACGGGTCCCGCCGGTGACCGCCGAGCGGTCGCCGCCGGACTCGCGGATGACGGGCGCGCTCTCGCCGGTGATCGCCGACTCGTCCACCGACGCGACGCCTTCGACCACCTCGCCGTCGGAGGGGATGAGGTTGCCGGCCGTGACGATCACGTGGTCGCCGCTGCGAAGCTCGGTGGCGAATACCTGCAGGAAGTCGAGGTGATCGGCCGGATCCCTGAGCCGCTTGGCCCGGGTCTCCTGCCGGGTGCCGCGGAGGGCGTCGGCCTGCGCCTTGCCCCGGCCCTCGGCCATCGCCTCGGCGAAGTTGGCGAAGAGCACCGTGAACCAGAGCCAGAGCGCGAGCTGGAGCGTGAAGGCCAGGTCGCCGCGGCCGGTCGCCGCGTCCCAGACGAGAGTGAGCGTGGTCAGGGCGCTGCCCACGAGCACCACGAACATCACCGGGTTCCGCAGCATGTGACGCGGGTCGAGCTTGTAGACCGCCTCGTAGAGCGCGCGCCGCACGATCGGCGGATCGAACAGGGGACGATTGGTGATGGCCATATCAGAACAGGCTCCCGGCCTGCATGAGGAGGTGCTCGACGATCGGCCCGAGCGAGAGCGCGGGGAAGAACGTCAGCGCGCCGACGATCAGGATCACGCCGATCAGCAGCAGCACGAACAGCGGCGTCGTGACCGGGAAGGTGCCGGCCGTCTCGGTCGCCGGCTGCTGCTCCGAGAGGAAGCCGCCGAGGCGCGAGCATCGGCACGATCATGGCGAAGCGGCCGATCAGCGTGGCCAGGCCGAACAGGGTGTTGTAGTAGTACGTCGTGCCCGTGAGGCCGGCGAAGGCGCTGCCGTTGTTCCCGGGGGTGGAGCTGAAGGCGTACAGGATCTCCGTCAGCCCGTGCGGACCGCCGTTGTTGAGTCCCTTGAGGCCGGCCGGCAGCAGGGCCGATACCGCCGTGAGGGTGAGGATCACGGCCGGGAAGATGAGCACGTAGAGCATCGCCGCCTGGATCTCGCGGGCCCGGATCTTCTTGCCGAGATACTCGGGCGTGCGTCCCACCATGAGGCCCGCGATGAAGACGGTGATGACCACCATCATCAGCATGCCGTAGAGCCCGGCGCCCACGCCGCCGAAGATCAGCTCGCCGAGCTGGATGTTGAGCAGCGGGACGAGGCCGCCGATCGGGGTGAACGAGTCGTGCATGGCGTTCACCGCGCCGCACGAGGCGTCGGTGGTCACCGTGGCGTAGAGGGCGGAGTTGGCGATGCCGAACCGCACCTCCTTGCCCTCCATGTTGCCGCCGGGATTCCCGGCGGACGCGACTACGTCCACGCCGCGCGCCGCGTGGATGGGATTGCCGCGCGCCTCGGCCCAGTAGGCGGTGGTCACGCCCGCCAGGAAGAGCACGAACATCGCGGACCAGAGCGCCCAGCCGTGGCGCTGGTTCCGCACCATGCGGCCCAGCAGGTAGGTCAAGGCGGAGGGGATCAGCGAAGATCGTGAACATCGACCAGAAGTTCGACCACGGCGTCGGGTTCTCGAACGGGTGGGCCGCGTTGGCGTTGAAGAAGCCGCCGCCGTTGGTGCCGACCTGCTTGATGGCCTCCTGGCTGGCCACCGGGCCCATGGCGATCGTCTGCCTGGCGCCCTCGAGCGTGGTGACCTGGAGATACGGGATCGAAGTTCTGGATCACGCCCTGGTGCGCCATGATGAGGGCGACGACCAGCGAGAGCGGGAGCAGGATGTACAGCGTGCCGCGGACGAGGTCGGCCCAGAAGTTCCCGAGCGTGCCGGCGGAGCGCCGCGCGATCCCGCGGACCAGCGCGACCGCCAGCGCCATCCCGACCGCGGCCGACACGAAGTTGTGGAACGCGAGCTGGGTCATCTGCGAGAAGTACGACATCGTCGACTCGCCGACGTAGGACTGCCAGTTGGTGTTGCGTCGTGAACGAGGCGGCGGTCTCGAACGCCTGGCGATCCACCACGCCGGCCAAGCCCTGCGGATTGAGGGGGAGCAGCTGCTGGGCCCGGAGCGCCGCGTAGGTCAGCAGCATGCTCACCGCGCTGAACGCGAGCATGCCGGCCGCGTAGGCGGTCCAGTGCTGCTCGTGCGGCGGGGTCGATGCCGGCCGCGCGGTAGAGCAATCGCTCGACGGGTGCGAGCCAGCGGACCCGCCCTTCGTAGACGGCCACGAGGTACAGTCCAAGGGGCTTGGTCACGAGCAGGATCGCCAGGATGAAGAAGGCGATCTGCAGCCAGCCGTTGGCGGTCATGTCAGAACCTCTCCGGGCGGAGCAGCGAGTACATCAGGTACACGAGGACGGCCAGCGCCACGATCAGGCCGATCAGGGATTCGGCGCTCATCGGTGGCTCCTCGTGGGTGGAGCGCTCGCCCAGGCGGCGAAGGGCGCGGACGTAGCCGAGCATGGCGGCGAAGAAGCCGAGCGTGCCGAGCAGGTAGAGCAGGTCTCCCATGGTGCCTCCTGGTATCTGGCTCAGAACCTATGGGTTGGCGCGTCAGGGCGGGGTATGGACACGGGCGGGGGACGTCAAGGCCGTATCAAGGCGGCTTCGGTGATCATGATCATAGTCCATCACGAAGGCATGAGGACCGTGCGACTGAGAGTTATCCAGACGTGACTGGTCCCTTCGTGTCCTTCGTGCCTTCGTGGTGAAAGGCCAGCGATCTCAAATGCGCGCAGTCGATCTACACCGGTGCCGGCGGCCCCGAGGTCATCCGGATCGGCGAGGTGCCCAAGCCCGAGGTGCGGCCCGAGCACATCCGCGTCCGGGTGCACGCCGCCGGACTCAACCGGGCGGACCTCATCCAGCGCCGCGGGCAGTACGCCGCGCCGACGGGGTGGCCGGCGGACATTCCCGGCATGGAGTACGCGGGCGAGGTCGAGGCGGTCCGCGGCACCTCCAAATGGAAGGTGGGCGACCGGGTGATGGGACTGGTCGGGGGCGGCGCGCAGGCGGAGCTGGTGACGGTGCACCAGGACGAGACGCTGCCGATTCCCCCCGGATTGTCCTACGCCGAGGCGGCCGCGATTCCCGAGGTGTTCCTCACGGCGTACGACGCGCTGGTGACGCGTGCGCGGCTCGCGTCGGGTGAGCGCGTGCTGCTCCATGCGGTCGGCAGCGGCCTGGGGACGGCGGCAGCGCAGATCGCCAAGCACCTCGGCGCGACGGTCCTGGGCACGTCGCGCAGCGCGGACAAACTGGCGCGCGCCACCATCTACGGCCTCGACGTCGGGATCGACACCAGCCAGTCGGGCTTTCGGGACGCGGTGGGCGATCCGGTGGACGTGATCCTCGACGTGCTCGGCGGCCCCGCGTTCGCCGACAACCTGCACGTGCTGGCGCCGCGCGGACGGCTCGTGATGCTCGGGTTCCTGGCGGGCAGCCGAACCACGGCCGACCTGGGGCCGATCCTCCGGAAGCGGCTCGAAGTGATCGGCACGATGATGCGGATTCGGGGGCTGGAGGAGCGGGCGCCGCTGGTGCGGGAGTTCACCGAGCGGATGCTGCCGCTCTTCGACCACCGGATCGAGCACTCGACGCCGCTCCGGCCGGTGCTCGAGCGGACCTACCCGATGACCGAGCTCGCCGAGGCGCACCGGGCGCTCGAGGCGAACGAGACGTTTGGCAAGGTGGTGGTCGCCTGGGATCCGTGAGGGCGCGGCGCGGTGACCGCCCGGCCGATGGCCCCGGTGCCGTAGCGGGTACGGATCCGATCGACAGCGGATGCAGGGGCGGGATGGAGGGACGGTGCAGCGAGGCGGAGTGCGCCGCGAGGGCGAGAGCCTCCGGGTCCGCCGGCTCGCCCTCGTCCCAGAAATCGATCTGCGTCTCCGCCTCCACGATCCGGTCGAGCGTGAGCGACACGCTCCGCACGGCGAGCCGCTTGGCGTTGGCGAGGGCGAAGGCGCGGCGGGCCGCCTCCCACAGCTCGACGTCGAGCGTGGCGGCCTTGAGCGTCACGGCGCGCGTGGCGTCGGTGTGGTCGGCGTAGCTGAGCGCCACGTGCAGGCGCTGGGCCACGAGCCCGCGCCGGCGGAGCCGGCGGCCGAGCCGCTCGCCCAGGAGGCGGAGCAGCGGGTACAGCACGCCGAGATCGTTGGTGTCGGTGGCCAGCGCGTGGGCCACGTGGAACTCGGCCTGCCGCTCGGGGGAGAGCACCGGCCGTGGATCGATGCCGCGCGCCTGCGCCCGCAGCGCGCGGCCGGCGCCGCCGAAGACGGCGCAGAGCGCGCTCTCGGTGATGGCGGCGACCTCGCCGATGAGATCGAGCTGGTAGTCGTCGAGCCGGCGGCGCATCCGGGGGTGGAGATCGGGGAGGACGTCGAGCGGATGCGGCGCGAGGAAGCTCGCCTCGTCGCCGCCGGGGACCTCGAGCAGCGGCTCGGGCTTGACGACGGTGGTGGCGGCCTGGCTCACCAGCTTGTTGGCGGCGACGCCGACCGAGAGGGGGAGCCGGAGCCGCTCGCGCACCTCGCGCTGCACCCGCGCGGCCACGTCCACCGCCGGCCCGAACAGCCGCCCGGTGCCGGTGAGGTCGAGAAAGGCGTGGCCGTAGCCGTGCGGCTCGATGACCGGCGCGTAGATCCGGAGCACCTCGTGGAGCGCGCGTGAGGCGCGGGCATAGAGCCGAGGATTGGGCGGGAGCAGCACGAGATCCGGGCAGCGCTTGAGCGCCTGGCGCACGGGCATCCCGCGCTCGATGCCGGCCAGCCGCGCCTCGGCCGAGAGGGCGAGGATGGTGGCGCGGTCGGCGCCGGGCGGCGCCACCGCGACGGGCCGCGTCCGGAGCGCGGGCGCGACCAGCCCTTCCACGGTGGTGCAGAAGGCGGGCGGGTCGACGAAGAGGACGGAGCGCATTACAGCAGGACCGGCTGCTCCTCCGCGGCAGGCGCGCGGACGTCTTTCCCCTCCAGCTGATGCCGTCGCCTCCGCCCTTCGTCCAGGGGAAAGCCGTGCTCGCGCTGGAGCTCCTGGAGCCGGGCGGCGAGCGCGCGCTGATACGCGGGGCTCGCGCCCTCGCTCCGCGCGTAGTGGCGCGCGTAGCGCTCGGCGAGCGCCGGGAACTCCTGGGTGAGCACGGGAAGGAAGCGGGACCGCGCCGCGGGACCGAGCCGGAGCGCCGACCCGATCACGTAGCGGGCCCCGGCTTCCTTCGCCGCGCCCAGGAGCCGATCCAGTCCCGCGCGCCCGTCCGTGATGCCGGGCAGGATGGGCGCCACCAGCAGTCCCGCGTACACGCCCGCGGCGGTGAGGCGAGCCAGGGCGCGGATCCGGGCCTCGGGCACCGGCGACTTGAGCTCGAGCCGGCGCGCCAGCCGGCGATCCAGCGTGGCGAGCGAGATATTGACCGTCACCTCGTGCCGCTCGCCCAGGCGGCAGAGCAGGTCGATGTCCCGGGTGACGAGCGGCGACTTGGTGATGATGCCCACCGCGAGCCCGCGAAACTGGAGCAGGACCTCGAGGATCCGCCGGGTGAGCCGGAACCGCCGCTCGGCCGGCTGGTACGGATCGGTGGCCGTGCCGATGACGAGCGAGTGGCCGCCGAGCCGGGCCGGATCGAGCGTGCGCGCCAGCACTTCGGCGACCCCGGTCTTCACCAGGATGCGCCGCTCGAACGCCTCCCACGCGGGCATCGGCTCCAGGGCGGCGCCGCTTCGCTCCATGGCGTAGCGGTGCGTGTCCCGCGCGTAGCAGTAGGTGCAGCCGAACTCGCAGCCGACGTACGGATTGATCGACCAGAAGCCCATGTGCGTCGCGGCCGCGCTGTTGAGCACCGACCGCACCGACAGCGCGAAAAACCGGGTGCCGCGCTCGCGCTCGTCGAGCACCTCCCAGCGGTGCTCCGCCTCCGGGGCGGACGGGAGGAGGTCGAGCTGCCGCGACGTCATCCGCAGCGGGCCCACCCGCAGTGGCGGCAGCTCACGCAGCCCGAGGCGCGGACGAGGGGGCCGGCGCACTCGGGGCAGACGCGGACCACCGTCGGCGGGAACCCGGCGGCGCCGGCGGGCGCGGGATGGGGTGGAAGGGGGGACATGGGGGCATCTCCGTGCTTCGGTATTTGTTCGGTACACCGATTCATAAATGCCGCCCGCGCGACCGTCTGTCAAGACCGCACCACGCCGAGGCGATCGTGACCGGATGAGCTACTGCGCTTACTGGAGACAGCGCCCGAGAGCTAGCTCCGCGCAGCAGCCAGGCCTCCACGAACGCGAGATTCGGCACCCAGCAGAGCCAAGCCACCACCCGGTAGGCATCCTCGAACCCGATCCCCAGGGCGAGCGAGAGCGGGAGGTAGATCCTGAGCGTCACCGCGGCCAGCGTGAGGAGTTGGTCTGTTTGGTGGCCAGGACCACGGCGAGGAACAGCCCTTGCCCGGCGCCGAGCAGGAGAAGGGTGTTGATCAGTTCGGCAGACTCCATACGTGGCTCGTTGAAAGCCTCGTGAAGAGGAGGCCTTCCAAAGGCTCGTGCTGAACGCTGCGGAAGAGGAAGAACGGTGGGGCTTTCCCTCAAGATGCACCGTGGTCGTATCTCGGGCGAGGGGTGTGCGGTCGGCGTGTTCGCGTTATCCAGACTCAGCGCGGCCCACCGGTATCAGGCCCCACCTTGCTGGCGTACCCGATGTAGGACACGGAGGTGTCGCTGCTCTCGCCGAGGTCCATCTCCCGCACGGCGGCCGCATAGCTGAGGAGGCCGCGTTTGCGTCGGCGCAGGGCGCGGATGAGACGGAGGGGGTTCGCACGGGGCTTGAGCCCGGTCAGCCCTCTCGGCACGAGACCATGGCGAACCACCTCGCGTCGAAGCTCAGCTGGCCGAACGAACATATTCCAGTCATGCAGGCGCGGCGGCATCAGGGCGGTCCAGCGCCATTCTTGAAGCAGCTTGATCACGATCAGCCGGCTCCGGAAGGTCCGGTCAATGGTATCATAGAAATAGGTGCCGCCAGGCCTGAGTACGCGCGCGGTTTCCGCGATGACCTGGGGCAAGTCCGTCACGTGTTCCAGCACATCGCAGCAATACGCGATGTCGAAGCTTTCGTCCGCGAAGGGGAGCGCCTCTCCCGTCGCACAGTGGTACCCGATCGCGAGCCCTTGACCGGCTGCATGCATCCGCGCCACCGCCAGCGACTCCTCCGACGGGTCCACTCCCACCACCGCGCAGCCGAGCTGGGCGAACTCCTCCGCCAAGAGCCCCCCGCCACAGCCGATATCCAGGACGCGGAGGCCCACGGGTGCCAGGTGCAGCTCCTCGATGAGCACGCGCCGCATGTAGCCGAACCGAGCGGGGTTGAGAGCGGCAAGCGCGTGCAGGAAACCATGCTCATCCCACCAGCTATCGGCCATTCGATCGTAGACGGCGTTGTCTACTGGCATCGAGTTTCGCTCTGCCGCGCCTTCTCAGGTCAGATCCTTCGCCATCCAGATGAGTGCCGTGCCGAAGAGATCGGCCTGCTCGCCCGTGCGCCGAAAGCCCGCCTGCTCGTACAGCCGGATAGCGGCTCCCAGAAAGGGCGTAGTCGTGAGCAACAGCCGCCGATACCCCTGGGGCGCCGCGAAGTCCTCGACTGCCCGCAGGAGTCGCGCAGCGATGCCCTGCCCTCGAGCAGTCGGGCGGACGGCCATGCTCCGAATGTAGAGCTCACCCGGGCGGGGAATCACGGAGACCGTCCCGAGCACCTGGAGGTCCCGCTCCGCCAGCCAGATCGGGCCTTCCTCAAAGCGGTCCGCCACCTGCTCCGGTGTCGGCGTGGTCGCCGCGAACGCGGGTGGTGTGTACAGGTCTTCGAAGTCGGCGAAGGCTGCACGCAATGTTGCGGCGATCGCGCCAGCGTCGCTCGGCCGCGCGAGGCGCAGGGTTATGGTGGGCTCACGAGGCGGGCCATCACTCACTAGCTGACAATTTGTTCGGCGACAGCCTCTTTCAGGCCAGCTGCAGCTTGGGCGGCAAGACCACGGTCCACCTCCTGTGAATCTTCAAACACATCCAGCGCATACACTTTGCCCCAGCGCATGCTGATCACGTGCAACCCGCGGTTGAAATAGGAAGCATCGCCGTTGAGCAGCGTTGCGGTGGCGTCCCACTGCACAAACACGGTGGTATTCCATGGCCAGCCGGTCACGCGCGGCCGAGGCGCTCCAGCCAACGGCGCATGGCTTCCTTATCGTGGCGCTCACCACCGATCGAGTGGGAGCCGCCAAAGCGATGATGGACGTTCGGCGCTACGGGTTTGAGCAGCTGTCCCAGCGATGGTTGTTGACGTGGTCGAAGCTCTGTCAGGACCTCCTTCGGATCATGCGGCGGGAGTCGCCCCCAAGATGGTCTCCGGTACCAGCTACGTCGAGCCCAGGCCTCGCGGGCCACCGCTTTGTCGAAATCGGGCGCCCTCATTCGTCAATCCATTGACACTATGAAAGGTGGACCCGATGCTGGTTGCGACGGACAATCTGGCCCTGGTGAAGGGCATCCTGGACCGGATGCTCGCGTCAGGAGACATTCAGCCCCTGCTGGACGGCCTCGCCGATGATGTCACGTTCACGGTGGCCCCGCCCCATGGAAGCCCTGACCCGTACCAGGGGACCGGCAAGGCCGCTGTCCTCGACTACTTCGTGGCGCTGGGCGACCTGGTCACCTTCTGGCGAGTGCGGTATTCCTGGGGTGGCGCGCGCGTCGTCGTCCGGGTCGAGGAGAGCTTCACCATCGAGCCCGGCGGTCTCGCGGCCCACAGCGAGCTCGCCCTGCTCTTTGAGCTCCGCGATGGGTTGATCACCCGGCTGCTCGTCGTCGAGGATCCACCCGTGGCCGGGTCGCTGCCGCGCCGCCGCTGCCGCACGGCCTTCTAGACCCTCGCCCCGTTTACATCGCGATCCCTTTCCGGTGGCGGTCGTGGATCGCGGGCGCCCCAGGAGCAAGCAGCGCCGCGCGGATCCTGAGCCGCCGCCGATGTCGCCGGTGGCAGGCACCGGTGCCGGCGCTGCGAGGAGCGCGCTATGCGTGAAGGAAAAAGGAAACCGCGGATCGGCAGATGGGCCGCGTGTTTAGACGCGGTGTTCACGTGATCCGTGACCATCACGGTACTGGAGCTCAGCGCCCAGATGACCGGCATTCTCGGCGCTCTGGCCTCTATGGCCCACGGCACTCAGCTATGCGGTGAGCTACCTGTTCATCGCCATCATCTGGATGACACCATTACCTCCATCGCGGCTAGTGGGTCCTCCGACGCTGAGATTGCTGTGGATGAACTTCGTCCATCTCTTTTTGGTGTCGCTCCTGCCGTTTGCGACGGCGTGGATTGCGCGCACCGGCTCGCCTCGCCCCCCGGTGGCGTTTTACGCCGGGCTGTTCGTGTGCATCGATATGCCTACAACGTGTTCGAGCGCGAAGTATTGCGCCGCGAGCGCCACGGCACGCTAATCTACCGAGCGTCGCGCGCACTTGGCACGAGACGCCGATCACCGTGGTCCTGGCAATGTTCACGACCGCCACACTTGGTGGCGCTGGTCGCGCCGCGGCGCTTCGGCCTCGAGGGGCTCCATGCGGCGCCCTGATCCTCCACTTGCGGCCGGACGTCTCCGGCAGAGTCCGCCGTGACTTCTCAGCTCCGAGGCTGGAACAACTCCACCGGGTTGCCCGACGGGTCATCGAGAATGACCTGTGCGCCGCCTGGCCCGGTTACGATATCATTCGTGCGGAAGGAGACCCCCGCCGCACGCAGCCGCGCAATTTCCGCAGCGAGATCGGCTACCTCGAGGTGCACTCGGTTCCAGCCGCCCGGTACCTGGCGGCGACCGTCTGCCAGCGGACGCTTCCCCGAGCTGCCGTCACCACTGAGCAGGAGGCGCACGCCGTCCCGTACGACCGACGCGAAGGCCGGCGAGGCGTCCTGCTCCAAGGTGAAACCGAGGAGCGTCGTATAAAAACCCAAGGCAGCCGGAACGTCATCAATCATGTAGCGCACACTGACCCTGGACATCGTATTTCCTCCAGCATGATGGCCCACCGCTGAAAACCTTCGTCGCTTACTTGACGATGTAGAAGCGAAGATGCGTTCGGTGACTGCTTACAGCCAGCGACGCACAGAAGCCCTGACAGCTCCGCAGTGCCCGAGCGGGAGGCGGGTCTCCGGTATGGCTCCTCTCGGGGATAACCACGAACGACATCAGCTGCCACCGCTGGAATGAGGGTGACGAGTAGCCAGAGACTGTTGACCAGCATGCGACACCGAGCTGGAGCAGCGAGAAGGACAGATAGATGTGATTGCGGCTGCAACGATAGGGCCCCGTCCGCAAGATCGTGATGGAGGCGTGATTGCCGCGGAACGGGCGTGCCCGCGTTCGAAACGTGCTCACAGCATGCGGAACAGAGCGACGTCACCAGCACTGCATTGCCGCCGAGTGGCACGCTCACGGCACGAGACACGAGCCGAACTGGCCACGCGAAATGCAGCAACAGGCCCAGGACGATCGCGCACAGGTAGACAAAAGGTGGCCGCACGATCCCGAGGTACGCGACTTCCGGCACCATGCCTGTCTCCGCTTTCTCGCTGCGCTCATCGCTTGGCATGCGGTCCACTCAATGTGTGGCGGCCGCACTGCAGGCTGGCGACATCCATGGGTCCGCTCCAACGGCGAAGCTTAACTCAGCCTGAGTCGGCGGAGCGGCGAGACTGGACCATGATCACATGGGTCCCCCCGTGCAATGAGGACGGATGATCGCGACCCGAGCGCGACGGCCTGAGCATTCCCGGGGGCGTCCGCGCGTCACCGGAGCTGCGATGGGCGATGCTCCGACGGCCGTCGAGGCGCTAGCCGAGTAGTCACCGGGGAGCGAGGGGAATGGAGCCGATCGACACTGTGGTACGAAGGGGCCGGCGGGACGCGACTCTACTGCCGGAGCTGGCCGCTGGCGGCGCCGCGGGCGGCGCTGATCGCGCTGCACGGGCTGGGCGACCACTCCGGGCTCTACCCCATGATCGGCGAGACGCTCGCGCGCCGGGGCATCGCCGTCCTCACGCCGGATCTGCGGGGCAACGGCCGCTCGCCCGGGCAGCGCGGATACATCGACGCCTGGGGCGACCTGCGCGAGGACCTCGGCCGCCTGGTCGAGCGCACGCGGGCGGAGGCGCCCGGGCGTCCACTCTACCTGCTCGGCATGAGCCTCGGCGGGCTGGTCGTGCTCGACTATGCGCTCCACCATCCCGACGGGCTTCGCGGCGTCATCGCGCTCTCGCCCCCGCTGGGCGCGCTCGGCGTGCCCGCGCCGCTCCTGGCGCTGGGGCGGGTGCTGTCGCGGGTCTGGCCGCGGTTCTCGCTGGAGACGGGGATGGACCTGACCGGGCTCTCGCGCGACCCGGCGGTCGTCGAGCGGGTGCTGGCGGATTCGCTGTATCATCGCCGCGGCACCGCCCGGCTCTCGACCGAGGTCACGGACACGATCGCCCGGCTGCAGGCGGAGGCCGGTCGGTTCGCCGTGCCGCTCCTGGTGCAGCACGGCGCGGCGGACCGGATGGTGCCGCCGGACGGCAGCCGGCGGTTCGTCGCGCGGGTGGGACATCCGGACCGGCGGCTCATCGAGTACCCGGGCGCGTACCACGCGCTGCTGGCGGATCTCGACAGCGAGCGGGTGCTCGCGGATCTCGCCGGATGGATGCTCGAGCGACTGTGAGCAGATCGCCGAGCGACCGCCGGAAGGCAGCAGAGATGCCGACTCGGCACAGGTGACGTGGCATCTCGCGCGATGGTGCCCGGATTGCTACCGTGCAGTCAGTGCTGTCCCACTTCGTGCGCGCCCTGCGCCTGCGCTGCCCGCACTGCGGGGGCGGACCGATCTTCACCAGTTGGTCGCGCCTGCTCCCGGTGTGCCCGGTCTGCGGGCTCGGCCTCGAGCGCGGCGAGCGGGGCTACTGGCTCGGCGCCTACTTCTTCAATCTCATGGCGACGGAAGCGGTCTTCAGCGTCTGGGTGGCGGGCTTCCTGCTCGTGACCTGGCCGAATCCGCCGTGGGGCCTCTTCCAGATCACCACCATCATCCTGATGGTGGTCTTCCCCTTCGTCTTCTTCCCGTTCTCCAAGACGCTGTTCCTGGCGTTCGACCTGCTCGTGCGGCCGCCCGAAGCCCATGAATTCGACGCCCCGCACGAGCCGTCCCGCCACCAGCGACGCGACGCTCCGCGGGACTCCGCGTAGCCCTCAGCGCCCTACGATCACCGGCGCGTGTTCGGCGAGCCAGTCGTCGGGTCGCGCCACGACCTCCGCGGCCGTCATGCGCCGGGCGGCCGTTCGAACCATGGCGGGATCCTCGGGCAGGGTGAATCGAAGCAGGTAGAGCGTTTCGCCGGCGTTCCGGGCGTGCTCGGCCACGAACGCCGCCAGCGCGCGCGGCCAGCCGCCGGGCGGCGCCGGGACCTGGGCGCCGCGGCGATGGCGCTCGAGCCCCGCGATCAGCAGCCCGCGCGCGCCGCCGGCGCGGCGTGACCGGTCGCGATGATGGCGCTCGTCCTGGCGTGGATCGGAGTGGCGGTGGCGGACGAGGTCGCACGAGCAGGCGCCCACGAGCAGCTCGACGACGGTCCGGGCGGAGGGATGGAGCTGCACCAGCCGGTGGTGCTCGGCGCGATCGGCCGGCTGGGCCACCAGGCCCGCCGGCAGCATCGCCCGCACTTCACTCAGCGTCAGCGGGCTCGCGGCGACAAGGAGATAGCACAGAGGTCAGATCGGGAGGTCGTCGCGGATCAGGACGAGGATCGCGGCCTGCGGCACCACGAGGTACTTCTTCTCCTCGAAGGAGATCTCGACGGCGGCCTTGCGGAAGAAGATCGCGTGATCGCCGACGCGCGCCTGCATGCCGCGGTTCTTGCTCTCGCGGGCGTCGATTCTCCACGGCTCCTCGTCGAGCGAGCCGAGGTCGGCGATCGGGGTGCCGGGCCCGGTGGCGACGATCAGGCCGGTCTGCACCTGCTGAGCATCGATGGCGGTGGCGGGAAGGTAGAGGCCCACCCGGGTCCGGTCGTCTCCGTCTTCGACCGTGATCAGCACCCGGTCGCCGACGACGAGCAACTGCTTCCTGGGAAACTCCATTCAGCGCTCCCCGGAGATGCCGGTCCCTTCGGCCTGGTGAACGGTCACGAGCTCGAGGATCCGGAGCCGGCGGCTGGAGGCCGGCAGCCGCAGGCTGATCTCGTCGCCCACCCGGCCGTTGGACAGCGCGCGGCCGAGCGGCGAGGCGAGCGAGATGTGCCCGGCGTCGAAATCCATCATCTCGGCCAGCACTACCATGTAGGTGTCGGTGTCGTTGGAGTCGAGATCGAGCACGGTCACGCGCGAGCCGAGGCCCACGCGGTCGGTCGGCGCCTCGGTGTTGGCGAGCTGGCTCAACTGGTTCAGGCGCTGGTGGAGCTGGCCCAGGCGAGCCTGGACGAACTGCTGGCGCTCGAGCGCCGCCTTGTATTCGGAGTTCTCCCGCAGATCACCCAGCTCGACGGCCTGGGCGATCGCCTGGGGCAGCAGGACATTCAATTCGTGGCTGAGCTGATCGATCTCGCCGCTCAGCTTTTCCCGCATCTCACGGATCATGGTGCGACCAGGGGCGCAAGAGAAAATTCGGCCCCGAGCCGGGTGGGCTCAGGGCGAGGCAGGGAACCGACTCAGGGAAGATACTACCACGGCGCCCGTCGGGGTAAGCGATGCGAGGTAATGCATTGCTCCGGTGGGCGTTACGGCATGGGTCTGGGGGTGTATCTTCCAGGATGCCACGCCTTCCGCCCGCCGTACCCTGGTCGCGTCCGCCGCCCTGCTCGCCGCCTGTGCCCGGTCGCCCGCGACGCCACCCGGCCGCCGGCGCCCGCGGAGGCGTCCGGCGCTTCGACTTCGATCGAGGCGCCGCCCCAGCCGGTGGCCCCCGACGCCCTCGCGGACTCGGTGCTGGTCGACGTGCGCTCGGCGGACTCGACCATCCAGGTGGATGCCCGGTACGCGACGCCGAACAACTTCACCGGCGCCCCGCTGCCGGGGTACGAGGCGCCGCGGGCGCTCCTTCGGCGGGAGGTGGCGGCCGCGCTCGCCCGGGTGCAGGCGCGGCTCCGGACCGGGGACATGGGTCTCCGCGTCTTCGACGGCTACCGGCCGGTGCGAGCCACGCTGGCGATGGTGGACTGGGCCGAGCGCACGGGGCGCCGGGCGCTGCTGGACAGCGGGTACATCGCCCGGCGCAGCCGGCACAATCTCGGGGTCGCGGTGGACCTGACGCTGGTGGATCTGGCCACGGGCACCGAGGTGCCGATGGGGACGCCGTTCGACACGTTCACCGAGGCCGCGCACACCGCCAACGCGGAGGGCCGGGTGCGGCGGTACCGGGAGATCCTGGTGCGGGCGATGGAGTCGGAGGGCTTCGCCAACTACGACCAGGAGTGGTGGCACTTCAGCTACCCGGTGGAGGGGGCGGTGCCGTTCGATCGGGTCATCCGTAGGGACAAGCCAGCAAGAACTTCCTTGACCTTCCGCCCCTAAACCCGTAAACTGCGGCGGCTAAACCCCCCGAGCGGTGTGAGCGACGTACTTCGCCAACAGGATGGCTGTGTAATGCATCTTCGGACCGATGCTCTCCGGCAGCTGCGACGGTGGCTTCCCATGCTCGCCTTGCTCGCGGCCGCGTGCAGCCCCGATCATTATCCGCAGACCGCGCTCCGACCGATCTCGGATTTCGCCCGCATCGGCGATGACATCCAGACGCAGACGTTCTATTGGGCGCTCGGCGTGTTCGTGCTGGTGGAGGGTGCGCTGCTGTACGCCATCTTCCGCTTCCGCGGCAAGCCGGACGACCCCGAGCCGCGGCAGGTGCACGGCAATACCACGATCGAGATCATCTGGACCGTCATTCCCGCGCTGATCCTCGCGGCCATCGCCGTGCCGACGGTGCGCGGCATCTTCCAGACCGCCGCTATCCCGACGGGCGACGCTCTCAAGATCGAGGTCGTGGGCCACCAGTGGTGGTGGGAGTTCCGCTATCCGGACCTCGGCATCACCACGGCCAACGAAGTGCACATCCCGGTCGGGCAGACGGTGTCACTCCGGATGGGGACGGCGGACGTCGTCCACAGCTTCTGGCCGCCCCGGTTCGCGGGTAAGCGGGACGTGTTCCCGAACCGCGAGACCCGGCTCTGGTTCAAGGCCGAGCAGGCGGGCGAGTATCCGGGGCAGTGCGCGGAATTCTGCGGCATCCAGCACGGGCGCATGGCGTTCCGGGTGCGGGCCCAGACCCCCGACGAGTTCCAGGGCTGGGTGGCGCACATGCAGACGCTGACGGCCAAGCCGGCCGCCGCGGCCGCGGCTCCTCCGGCCGATTCCGTGCGCACCGCCACCGCCGGCGCCGTCGTCCCGGCCCAGGCCAAGCAGGACGCGGCGCAGCGCGCCACCGGGAAGGACTCGAGCGCCGCCGGCGCCGCGCCGGATCCGGCCTACGCCGCGGGCGAGAAGCTGTTCCAGGCCAAGGGCTGCGTCGGGTGTCACTCGCTCAACGCGGTGAACGCGCCGAAAGGCATGATCGGCCCCAACCTCGCCAACGTCGGCGCGCGCTCCTACATCGGGGCGGGCTCGTTCAAGAACACCGACGAGACCCTCGCCCGCTGGATCCAGAACCCGCAGGCGATGAAGAAGGGCGTCCTCATGCCCAACCTCGGCGTCACGCCCGAGGAGGCCAAGTCGCTCGTCGCCTTCCTCCGCGCTCACCAATAACAGGGCCTATGGCAACCTCCGCACTCGACCAGCAACGGGCGCACGCCGCCGCGGGACACGCCGAGCCGACGGGTCTCTGGAGCTGGCTCACGACGGTCGACCACAAGCGCATCGGGATCCTCTACGGGTCGACCGCGTTCTTCTTCTTCCTGGTCGGCGGCATCGAGGCGCTCCTGCTTCGCATCCAGCTGGGATCGCCCAACAACACCTTCCTGTCGCCGGAGACGTACAACGAGTTGTTCACGATGCATGGCACGACCATGATCTTCCTCGCGATCATGCCGCTCAGTGCCATGTTCTTCAACTTCATGATCCCGCTCCAGATCGGCGCGCGGGACGTGGCGTTCCCCCGGCTCAACGCGTTCAGCTACTGGGTCTTCCTGCTGGGCGGGTTGTTCCTCAACTCGGGCTTCCTGTTCGGGGCGGCACCCGATCAAGGGTGGTATGGCTACGCCAACCTGACCTCGAGGCAGTACTCGCCCGGGATGAACGTCGACTTCTGGCTGTTCGGCCTCCAGATCCTGGGCATCGCCTCCCTGGCGGCGGCGGTGAACTTCTTCGTCACCATCCTCAACATGCGCGCCCCGGGCATGTCGCTCATGCGCATGCCGATGTTCACCTGGATGAGCTTCATCACCCAGGTGCTGCTGCTGCTCGCGTTCCCGGTCATCACGGTGGCGCTGATCCTGCTCATGTTCGACCGGTTCTTCGGCACCCATTTCTTCGTGCCGGCCGGCGGCGGCGATCCGCTGCTCTGGCAGCACATGTTCTGGATCTTCGGCCACCCCGAGGTCTACATCCTGGTGCTGCCGGGGTTCGGCATCATGAGCGAGGTGCTGCCGGTGTTCTCGCGGAAGCCGCTCTTCGGCTACGCGGCCATGGTCTTCTCGGGCGCGTTCATCGCGTTCCTGGGCTTCGGCGTGTGGAGCCACCACATGTTCACGACGGGCATGGGCCCGATCGCGGACACGTTCTTCTCGCTCACCACGATGCTGATCGCGGTGCCCACGGGCGTGAAGATCTTCAACTGGCTCGGCACGGTCTGGGGCGGCTCGATCCAGTACCGGGTGCCGATGTACTTCGCGCTCGGCTTCATCGCCATGTTCATCATCGGCGGTCTGTCGGGCGTCATGCACTCCTCGCCGCCGGCCGACCTGCAGCAGAACGACAGCTACTTCATCGTGGCGCACTTCCACTACGTGCTCTTCGGCGGCAGCATCTTCGCGCTGACGGCCGGGGGCTACTACTGGTGGCCCAAGATGTTCGGCCGGATGCTGGACGAGCGGCTGGGCAAGATCCACTTCTGGCTGATGCTCATCGGCTTCAACGTGACGTTCTTCCCGATGCACATCGTCGGGCTGAACGGGATGCCGCGCCGGGTCTACACGTACCCCGAGGGGCTCGGTTTCGAGACCCTGAACCGGCTGGAGACGGTCGGCGCGTTCATCCTGGCCCTCTCGTTCCTCGTCTTCCTGATCAACATCATCAAGACCTGGCGCGGCCCGAGAAACGCGCCGGCGGATCCGTGGAACGGCGCCACCCTCGAGTGGTCGATTCCGTCGCCGCCGCAGGAGTGGAACTTCGCCGAGGTTCCGGTGGTGCACGGGCGTGACCCGCTGTGGGAGGCCAAGCGCGAGCGCGGCGGCCAGCTGCCGGAGCCGCCGCGGGTGAGCGGGCAGGGCATCCACCTGCCCCATCCGTCCTACTGGCCGCTGGTGGCCGCCATCGGCGTGGCCGGCGTGATGGTCGGCGTGATGGCCGAGCCCAAGGTCGGACCGTGGGGCATCATGGCGGGGGGGCTGATCCTGTTCATCGGGGTGTTCAACTGGGCATTCGAGCCCGCGGGCTGAGGAGAAGCGATCTTGTCCGAACGCGCATGCGATGGAGCACCACCTCGAAACCTCCACCGGGCTCGACAGCCGGAAGCTGGCGATCTGGACCTTCATCGGGTCCGAGTGCCTGTTCTTCGCCACGCTGATCTCGAACTACCTGGTGCACAAGGAGACGTGGCTCACCGGGCCGGGCCCGTTCCCCACCAGGAGTGGGTCTCGCCGGCCGGCCAGCACTTCGAGCCCATCATCGAGATTCCGCTCGTCACGCTGGGCACGGCGCTGCTGCTCTTCAGCTCGCTGTTCGTGGTGCTCGCGCTGGCCAACGCGCAGCGAGGGAATCGGAAGGGGCTCCTGCTGTGGCTCGGCCTGACCATCATGTGCGGGCTCTTCTTCGTGGGCATGCAGGTGTACGAGTTCACCCACTTCGTGCACAAGGGGCTCACGCTCAAGACCAATCTCTACGGGGCGAGCTTCTTCGTGCTCACCGGCTTTCACGGCACCCACGTGACGCTCGGCGTGATCTGGCTGATCACGCTCTGGATCGAGGGGTTCCGCGGCAGGATTCCGCCGGCCAAATCGCTCAACCTCGAGATCGCCGCGCTCTACTGGCACTTCGTGGACGTGGTCTGGATCGTGATCTTCCCCGTCGTCTACCTGATCACCTAAGGGCCGAACGCATGGCTGCTCACGCTCCTCCGACCGCCGCCGCGCACGAGCCCGACCACCCGTCGACGGGGATGTACGTCAAGATCGGCGTCGTCCTCTTCGTTCTGACGGCACTCGAGGTCGGCCTGTACGAGTTCACCTACGGTGGACACGCCGGCGCCGGCGGTGCCGACCTGCGGCCGTTCTTCGTGCCGCTCCTGCTCCTCCTGTCGGCGGCCAAGTTCGCGCTGGTGGCGATGTTCTACATGCACCTGAAGCAGGATCACCGGCTGTTCACCGGGGTGTTCGTGTTCCCGCTGATCATCGCCACCGTGATCATCCTGGCGCTCATCGTGCTCGAGGCCTACCACTTCGCCTTCGCGCGCTCGGGGTGACGCTCCTGCCGTTCGGGGCGCTCTTCGACGAGCGTCCGCGGCCGATGGTCCCGTACGAATGGAGCTGGTCGCTGCACCCCAGCGTTCTCCTGGGCACCGGGATCCTCGGTGCCCTCTATTTTTACGGGATCGGACCCTGGCGCCGCCGCCGCGGCCTGCCGCCGGCGCCGGCCTGGCGCGTCGCCTGCTTCGTGGGCGCGCTGCTCGTCCTGCTCGGCGCCCTCAACGGGCCGATGCACGACCTGAGCGACTACTACCTGTTCTCCGTCCACATGGTGCAGCACCTGCTGCTCACCCTGCTGTTCCCGCCGCTCCTGCTGCTGGGAATGCCGGGGTGGCTGCTCCAGCCGCTCGTGCGTCCGCCGGCGGTGCGGCGAGTGGCGCGCGTCCTGACGCATCCGGTCGTGGCGGCTGGCGTCTTCACGGTCACCATCGCGGTATGGCACCTGGCGCCGTACTACGACCTGATGATGCGGAACCACGACGTCCACATCCTCACCCACCTGATGTTCATGGTGACCGCGACACTGCTCTGGTGGCCGGTGATCAGCCCCATCCCCGAGCTGCCGCGGCTGGGCTATGGGCTGGGGATGCTCTACCTGTTCCTGGTCGGCATCCCGATGCAGCTCGTGGCCGCGATGATCACGCTGACCGACTCCGTGCTCTATCCCTGGTACGCGGCGGCGCCGCGGACGTGGAATCTCTCGCCGCTCGAGGATCAGCAGCTCGGCGGCCTGCTCATGTGGGTGCCGGGCAACCTGTGGATGTTTCTGGCGATCGGGGTGCTGTTCTTCGTGTGGGCTAGGGAGAGCCAGTAGCGGGCGGGCCGCGGCGGTCGTGCTCCACGATCGCCGCCGCGATGGTGGTCTCGAACTCCCACCGCTCCGGATCGCCGAACCGCCGCGCCGCCGCCTGCCGCAGGCATACCAGCTCGACCTCCTCGAACGCCTCCAATTCGAACATCGCCGGCGGGAGCGACGCGTAGCCGGGAAAGCGCTCCTGGATCGGGCACGCATTGTCGATCGTGCGCCCCGTCGGCGTGCGCATGCCGAGGCCGATCATCCGGCAGACGAGCGGCCGGTCGGCGTAGATGCCGCACCGGCCGGCTTCGTCGAGCAGGGGGCAGGGCTCGGCGGCCAGTGCGTCGGTCAGCCGGTCGAAGCGGTCCTCGCCCAGCGCGTCGACGGCGTAGGGCGAGGACCAGGTCGGCTCGAGGGCGCGCATGCGCGCGAGGAGCGCCTGGGCGCGCGCGGTGACGCGCTCGCGGTCGGCCGCGGGCATCCGGTCGAGGGCCTCGCCGATCAGCTCGGCGTCGGCTACGGAGATATCGAACGGGCCATGGCAGCAGGCGGTGCAGCCTTCGCGGCAGGGGACGAGGCCTCCCGCGTCGCGGCGGGCGGCGGCGAACCAGGCGTCGAGGCGGGTGAGGAGGTCGCGGTAGGTGTCGGTGGTCATGACAGGGAGCACGGCTCAGTCGCGTTAGTCATCCTGAGCGGACCGAAGGATGACGCTCGCGGGCTACCCCCGCCTCGCCGCAAGCGCCAGACACGCCCACCCCGCCAGAAACGCCACCCCGCCGAGCGGCGTGATCGCGCCAAGCCAGCGAACGCCGGAGAGCGCAAGCGCGTAGAGGCTGCCGGAGAAGAGCACCGTGCCGGCCACGAACAGCCAGCCCGCCCACTGCGGCAATGCGCCCGGCCATCGGCTCGCGGCCCAGGCCACGGCGATCAGCCCGAGCGCGTGATACATCTGGTAGCGCGCCGCCGTCTCGAAGATCCCGAGCAGGTCGGGCGGGAGCCGCGCCCGGAGCGCATGCGCCCCGAACGCGCCGGCCGCCACCGCCAGAAACGCGGAGCAGGCTCCGAGCGCGAAAAACAGCCGGTCCACGGGCCTACTTCGGTGGATGCCCGGCCGCCGCGAGCTCGGCCGGTGTCGCTGCCCGGTCGGCCCAGGCCGCGAGCGCGCCGGCCGCGAGCAGGAGCACGACCACGCTCACTCCGATCGCCGGAATGCTCGGCGGTGGCGGCCCCGCGAGTGAGGCAACGTAGATGCCCACGAGTGGTACCAGCACCACCGCCAGGCGAATCGGCCGCAGCGGATGCCGGCGCGTCCGGCCTCGGGCGTAAAACGCCAGGCCGAGTCCGAGGATGAGCAGCTCCAGGCCGACGCTCACGCCGACGTGCCGCCAGAGCCCGAGGCCCAGCTTCGGCGAGTCGTTGCCCGCCAGCGGCAGGTCGGGGAGGTGCACGATGAGATCCAGCAGCCAGTGCGACGCCACCGCCGCCCCGACCAGCGCCGCCGCCTGCCAGTGCCGGGTGGTATCCCGTGTCGGCCACGAGTAGTAGAGCGCGGCCGCGGCGGCGCCCCAGGCGACGGCGCCTAGCAGGCTGTGGCTGATCGGGTAGTCGTAGAACTGCAGAACGAGCAGCGGATTGTCGTCGGGCAGGATCCGCACGTGCTCCCAGCCCAGCAGCAGGAAGCCTCCCCACAGGATATCGACCAACTGCACCGCGATGAAGAGAGTGCCGAGCGAGATCTTCGGCTCCTTCCGCTTCAGGGCGAGCGCCAGACCGTAATGTCCCATGAACATGTCTCAGGGCCTCCCGCCGGCTAGCCAGGTCCCGCCGTCCACCACGAAGATCGCGCCGGTGATCCACTCGCCGGCCGGGCCGGCGAGGAAAGTCACCATCTGTCCGACATCCGCCGGCGTGCCCCACCGTCCGAGCGGAATGGTGCGGGATGCGTACTCGTCCATCCGGAACACGTCCGGCGCGCGGGCGTCGGGTGGGGTGAACGCCTTCTGCACGCCTTCGGTCGGGATCGGACCCGGGGCCACAGCGTTGACCGTGATGTGATCGGGCGCCCACTCGAGCGCCAGCGTGCGGGTGAGGGCATCGACCCCCGCCTTGGCCGCCGTGGCGTGGGCCATGAGCGGCCAGCCCCGATAGTGCAGGGTCATCGAGATCGAGACGATGCGGCCGCCGCCCTGCGCCTTCATGACGGGGTAGACCGCCTGCGCGCAGTAGAAACTGCCGTAGAGATCGGTCTCGACGACGGCGCGCCAGGCGTTGGGGGAGAGCGTGGCGGAAGGCGCGTAGAAGTTGCCGGCGGCGTTGTTGACCAGGATGTCCAGCCGTCCGTGCGCCTCGGTGACCTGCGCCACCATGCGGGCCACGGCCTCGGGCTCTCGGACATTGGTCTCGACGGTCGTCACGCGCGCGCCCTGGCTTCGGAGCTCCGCGGCGGCGGGCTCGAGATGCTCGGGCTTCCGGCTGGCGATGGCCACCGTGGCGCCGGCGGCGGCCAGGCACGAGGCGATGCCGAGGCCGATCCCGGTGCCGCCACCGGTGACCAGGGCCACTTGCCCCTCGAGCAGGTCCGGCCGGAAGATGCCGGCGGCGGGTCCGCTCACGCGCCCTCGGCGCGTGCGGCGAGCCGGGCCGCGAACGCCTCCAGCCGCCGGTGGAACTCCGGGCCCTGGAGCGCCTGAAGCTGCGCGGCTCCCTCGGCGCTCAGGACCTGCTCGAGCGCGCCGATCTCGTGTGCCCGGACGAGCCGCTTGATCGCGCGGACGCTCGACGTGGCGCCGGCGGTGAGGCGCTGGACGAGCGCCGCCACCTCGTCGTCCATGGCGCCGGTCCGCACGACCTCGTCGACCAGCCCGATGGCCTGCGCGCGGGTGGCGTCGATCGTCTCCCCGGCGAGCAGCAGCCGGAGCGCCGGACCGATGCCGACGAGCCGGGGCAGGGTGAAGGTCGAGCCGCCATCGGGCACCAGGCCCATGCGGGCAAAGGCGGAGGTGAAGGTGGCGTCGGTGCCGGCAAGCCGCAGATCGCAGGCGAGGGCGAGGTCGAGGCCGAACCCGGCCGCGGTCCCCTCGACCACCGCGAGGACCGGGACCGGACAGCGCACGATGGCGAGCACCGCCGCCTGGAAGTCGCCCAGTCCGCGCTGCAGGTCCGCGATTCCCGGGGACTCGCCCAGGCTGCGAAGCCAGTGCAGATCCAGTCCAGCGCAGAAGTGGCCGCCCGCTCCACGCAGGACGACGACCTCGGCCTGGCTCGACTCCTCGACGAGGTCGAGCTGCTCGACGATCGCGCGGGCAAGCTCCGGCGTCAGGGCGTTCCGCCGAGCGGGGCGATTGAGCGTGAGCCGATGGACGGCCCCGCCGGCTTCGGACAGCAACTCAGGCATCGGTCGGCTCTTCAGGGTGGTGGCGCTACCAGCGGGGAGGTTCAGCCGTGTATTATATCCGGCATCCCCCCCACCGGAAGCGACTCGTTCACGTGACTTCACGCGGTGCCGTCCGCCGAGCGGGCGTTTTATCGCCGGCGACCACCCGGCCTGCGCGGCTCACGCCGGCGGCCGGCCTGGCGCTGCAGTTGTGGCTCACGTCGATGCTGTGCTGGTGGATCATCGGCATACCGTTCAGCCGGCTCTGGTGGCTCGTCAACGCGAGCCAGCAGCGCTGGATCCTGATCTGCTATGCCTGGGAGGTGCCGGCCGTGGGGTGGACGGGCGCCGTGCTGCTGCCCTTTCTCGCCTTCCGGCGCCTGCAGCGCCGCCTCGAGGCGGGCGACCCCGCCGTCGGCCCCGACCTCGCGCGGTTCCCGTTCCGCGTGGCGCTGCTCGTCATCGGGACGAGCAGCGTGGGCTACCTGCTCGGCGCGATCCAGATCGACCACTTCGCCTACCTGCCGGACCTCGAGTTCGCCAAGATCACCGTCCAGGGCCCCGTGCTCGGCGGCCTGTTCGCGGTTGCCGCGTATCTCATGGCCGAGCGCGCAGTCGAGCGCCTGGGCCTGCCGCGAATGCTGGACGCCCATGGTCTCGTGCCGATCCAGGCCCTCTACGGGAAGATCCTCTCGATCACCCTGGCCGTCGCGGTCGGGGTCGCGGTGCCGGTCTTCCTGTACGGGCTGACCCAGTGGCAGCGCCTGCGCGAGCAGACCCGAGCCGAGGCGATGCTCGATGCGCTCGACGAGGTGTCGAGCCGGCTCGAGCTCGGGGGCCCCCTCGCTGCATTCGGGCCGCTCACGCGGGGCTTCGTGGTGCGGCGCTCGAACAACTTCATCGTGGCCGGCGACGGCGCCGGACGGGTGCTCTACGGCGACGGCCACCGTGACTTCCAGCCGATCCAGCAGGGGACCCGCGGCTGGTTCGCGAGCCGGGACGATCAGCACAAGGTCGTCGCCTTCGTGTATCGGCCCGCGGCGCTGCCCGATGGCGACGGGGCGGTGCTGGTGGCCGTGTCGCCGTTCTCGGATTACGGCGGTGAGCTCGTCGACGCCGCGAAGCCCGCGGCGGTCGTGGCTGGCGGCGCGCTCGCGGTCGCCCTCGTGCTGGCGGCGATGCTGGCTCGGAGCATCGCCGACCCGATCGGCCGGCTGCGCGCGGCCGCCGAGCAGATGGCCGACGGCGACCTGGCCGTCGCCCCGGTGGCGCTGGCGCGTGGCGACGAGGTCGCGGCGCTCGCCGTGGCGTTCGACCGCATGGCCGCGCGGGTCCGGGGCGACGAGGCCGATCTCCGGAGCGCCTACGTCCGGCTCCAGCGCGCCCAGGCGGAGATCGTCCAGCACGAGCGGCTCTCGGCGGTGGGCCGGCTGGTGTCGGGCGTCGCGCACGAGCTCAATAACCCGCTCACGGCGGTGCTGCATCTCGCCGAGGACCTGCAGCACGGCACGGCGCTTTCCGACGCCGATCGCGAGGCCCTCGAGCTGATCGCCAACCAGGCGCGGCGCTGCCGATCGATCGTGCTCGACCTGCTCTCCTTCGCACGCGGGCGCGAGCGCCAGCCGGAGGACACCGAGCTGACCGTTCTGGTGGGCATGGCGCAGGGCGGTGCTGCCCCGCTTCTCCAGTCGATGGGCGTGCGGCTCGAGGTGGAGACGGATCCCGGCGCGCCGCCGCTCTGGGTGGACCGGCACGGCCTGGAGCAGGTGCTGACGAACCTGATCGTGAACGGCGCGCAGGCGGCCGGCAGGGGCGGGTGGGTCCGGGTCCAGGCGTCGGGCGACGCGGATGGATGGACGGTCGTGGTCGATGACAGCGGTCCCGGCATCGCGCCGGAGATATTGCCGCGCATCTTCGAGCCGTTCTTCACGACCCGCGAGGAAGGCGAAGGGACGGGGCTGGGCCTGTCGGTCTCGCTCGGCATCGTCGAGCGGCAGGGCGGCGGCATCGATGCGGACGGCGGGGCGAACGGGCGCGGTGCCCGGTTCACCGTCCGCATACCCCGGAGCGAGAAGACCACTCGGCCCGCTGGGTCAGCCGCGCCGACCGCGTCCAGCTCGACACTGGCTGCGTCTCCGGTCGGAAGCGCGACCCAGCGGAGGCTGCCTGCGCCCGGAGGCTCGGGGAATGGGGCCGGCGCGCGTCCGCTGGTGCTCGTCATCGACGACGAACGCTCGGTGCGGATGGCGCTGGCCCGCTACTTCGAGCGCGGCGGCTGGGAGGTACGGCAGGCGGAGGATGGGAGCGAAGCGCTCGAGCTGCTCGCCGACCCGGCGGCGTCGGCGTATCAGGTCGTGATCACCGATCTGCGGATGCCTGGACGGACCGGCATCGAAGTCCACGACTGGCTGGCGGAGCACCGGCCGGAGCTGTTCGAGCGGCTCATCATCGTCACGGGCGACGTGGCCTCGCCGTCGGTTCGCGAATTCATCCGGCGAACCACCCGGCCCGTGCTCGAGAAGCCATTCGAGCTCCGCGCCCTCGCCGCGCTCGTCCAGGGGGTCGTCGCGGCGCGTTGAGGGGCTCGGCGCGTTCAGCTCGGCTCGCCCGGGACGGCCATGCCCATCGCGTGGAAGCCGTTGTCGACGTAGACGACGCTGCCGGTGATGGCCGAGGCGAGCGGGCTGCAGAGGAACGCCGCAGCGTGGCCCACCTCGGCGGCGTCGATCGGCCGGGGGAGCGGCGAGTTGGCGGCGGCGTACTTGATCATCGTGTCGATGAAGCCGATGGCCGACGCGGCGCGCGATGCCCAGGGCCCCGCCGAGATCGCGTTGATGCGCACGCCCCACCGCCGGCCCGCCTCGAAGGCGAGCGTCCGCGTGTCCGCCTCGAGCGCCGCCTTGGCCGACGACATCCCGCCGCCGTAGCCCGGAATCACCCGCTCGCCCGCCATGTAGGTCAGCGACAGGAACGCGCCGTTCGGCCGCATGAGCGGCGCGAGGTGGCGCACGAGGCTGACGTTGCTGTAGGCGCTCACGCCGACGGCCGCGAGATAGCCCGGCGCGGCTCGTGTCCACCAGCGGCGACCTGACCTCGGGCGCGTTGGCCAGGCTGTGGACCACGATGTCGAGGGCACCCGCGCCGAAGTCCTGCCGGAGCCGCTCCGTCATGCCCTGCACGCTGAAGTCGCCCTGCTCCTTGTACCGCTTGTTCTCGCGGATCTCGGCGGGAGCTTCGGCCAGCGTGTCGAAGGCCGCGTCGAGCGGATAGATCCGCTCGAACTCGAGCTTGCGTCCGTCGCTCAGCCGCATCGACTCGTCCATCTTCCCGCGCTCGAGCAGCTTGGTGAAGATGCCCAGCGCCGGTGGCCAGCTGCCCACGCAGATCGAGGCCCCGGCCTCCGCCAGCGCCTTGGCGATGGCGAAGCCGAAGCCGCCGTCGTCGGAGACGCCGGCCACGAGGGCGCGCTTGCCGGTGAGGTCGATCGCGAGCATGCGGGGGTCCTCGGGTGGGGGTGGTCGCGAGTCAGGCGAGTCGTGCGGTCAGCGCAGCGGCGGCGGTCACGCGGTCGGCAGTCCGACGGTCCGTCTGGCCATCAGGTCTTCGCTCGCTCGTCTGCCGCATCTCCGTCCGCCGCCGCGAAGTATAGCCCCCGCTCACTCCGCCCGCAGCACCTCCAGCGGCGGCCGCCGGAGCACCTCGCGACTGTTGGCCAGCCCCACCGTCACCGTGAGCAGCACGACCGCCGCGCCGATGCCGGCGAACGGCACCACCGGAAGCGTGAAGCTCCCCTCGAACACGAACCGCGCCAGCGCCCAGCCCGCGACCCCCGCGAGCACCAGGGCGACCGCCGCGGCGAGCAGGCCGAGCGACAGATACTCCGAGAGCACGATCCGGAAGAGCTGCGCGCGCGTGGCGCCGAGCGTCCGGAGGAGCGCGCCTTCGCGGATTCGCTGGAAGCGGCTCGTGGCGAGCGCCCCGACCAGCACCAGCGTGCCAGTCCCAGGGTGAAGAGCGCCATGAACCGGATGGCGAGCACGACGCGGTCGATCAGCCGCTCCAGGGTCTCCTGCACCGTCGACAGGTCCACGGTCGTGACGTTGGGCAGCCGTTCGGCGATCCGGCGCTGCAGGGCCCCGCGCTCAGCCGCTCCCTCCACCCGGGTGAGCGTCACGTAGGTCTGCGGCGCCGTCTCCAGCGCGCCCGGCGCGAAGACGACGAAGAAGTTCGGCTCGAAGCGGGCCCAGTCGACCTCGCGCAGGCTGGCCACGCGGGTGGTGAGCGGCACGCCCTGAACATCCCAGACGATCTCATCGCCGAGGCCGACGCCGAGCTCGCGCGCCAGGTCGCGCTCGATGGAGATCTGCGTGGGACCCGCGGCTCGGTGTCCACCAGCGGCCGTCGACCAGCCGCTCGGAGGCCACCAGCGTGTCCCGATAGGTCGAGCGGTACTCGCGGCGAACGGCCCAGTTGTTCCGCGGGCCGGGCTCCCCGTCGCGCGGAGTCGAGCGTGTCGGCCCGCGCGATCAGCACCGGGCGCCCCTTGATCGACTGGATCCGCATCGGCACGATCGGCGCCGGCGCGATCGCCCGGTAGCCTGCCGCGCGCGAGCTCGCGATTCACGGTGGGAAGCTGATCGGGCTGGATGTCGAACAGCACCAGGTTGGGCCGCGCCGGGCCGCCGGTGATGCGGAGCGTCCGGAGCAGGTTGTACTGCACCAGGAACAGCGTCCCGAGCAGGAAGGCGCCGAAGCCGATCGCGAGCACGACGGTGGCGGTCTGGTTGGCGGGGCGGTGCAGGTTGGCGATGCCCTGCCGCCAGACGTACGGCCAGCCGGCTGGGAGCCAGCGGCGGGCGGCGCGAATCGAGCAGCCCACGAAGCGCCCCAGAGCGCCAGCAGCGCGACTCGCCACGCCGCCGGAGAACGCCGCGCCCTGGCGCCAGCTCCCGACCTGCAGCCTGGCGAGCACGACGACGCTGATCGCGAGCGCCGCGGCCGCGGCCAGCCGCCACGGGTCGAGCCACCGGCGGCCCTCGGGCTCGACGTCTCGGCGGAGCGCCGCGAGCGGCGGCACCCGCCGGACGGCGAGCAGCGGGATCAGCGCGAAGATGAGCGCGACCCAGAGCCCCATCCCGAGCCCGAGCGCCACGGCCCCCGGCGACACCACCAGCCGGACGTCGACCGGCAGCAGTCCGGCCAGGAGCCCCGGCAGGAGCCGCTGCGCCAGCATCCCGATGGCCGCGCCGAGCGCGCTGCCGGCGAGACCCATCGCCGCGGCTTCCGCGGCGTAGATGGCGAGCACTCGGCCCGCGCTCGCACCGAGGCAGCGGAGCACGGCGATGGTGTCGAGCCGCTGGCGGATGAAGACGACCACTCCGCTCGCCACCCCGATCCCGCCGAGCAGCAGCGCGATGAGACCCACCAGCCCGAGGTAGCCGGTGAGCCGGCCGAGCGCGTCGTTGAGGTTCGCCTGGTCCTCGGCGACCGTGCGAACGCGCACGCGCTCGGGCAGGAGCAAGGGACGGTAGCGCTCGGCGAGCGCCTGCGGCGAGACGCCCGTGGGCAGCCGCACGAACGCCTCGTACTCGGCGCGGGAGCCGAATCCCAGCAGGCGGGTCCCGGGCAGGTCCCGCGCGGCGATGTAGATGCGCGGCCCGAACGCGGTGCGGACGCCGACGTTGCCCGGCGCGCTCACGATCGAGCCGCTGATCACGAAGCGGCCCTCGCCGAGCGCGAGCGTGTCGCCCAGCCGGGCGTTGAGTGCCGTCAGGAGCGACGGATCGACCACCACGCGGTGTCCCTGCGGCAGCTCGCGCCACGCGGCGGCGGGCTCGGTGCGGATCTCGCCGTAGAACGGGTAGCCGCCCTCGACGGCGGCGACCTGCACCAGCCGGGTGCCGCTCGTCCGCGGCACGTATCCCATTCCGGAGAAGCTCGTGAGCCGGGCCACCGTGCGCGCCCCGCGCCGTGAGCGTGTCGAGGATCGCCTCCGCAGCCTTGGGCAGCGGGCGGCGCGAAGACAGCGCGAAGTCGGCGCCGAGCAGGGCGCGGGCCTGGCTCCGGACCGAATCGCGCAGGTTGTCGGTGAAGCTGCCGATGGCCACGAGCGCGGCCACGCCGATCGCGATCGAAGCCGTGAGCAGGAGCAGCCGCCGTGGCGCCGCGCGGATCTCCCGCGCCGCCATGCGGAGCACGAAGGCGACGGCGGTCAGGCGGGCCTCACGCCGCGCTGTCGGCGACGATGGCGCCGTCGGCCAGGCGGATGGTGCGCCGGGCCTGGGCGGCGAGATCGAGATCGTGCGTGACCAGGACGAGGGTGGTGCCCAGGTCCCGGTTGAGCTCGGTCATGAGATCGATGATCGTGGCGCCGGTGGCGGCATCGAGGTTCCCGGTGGGCTCGTCGGCGAAGAGCACCTTGGGCCGCGTGCTGAACGCGCGCGCCAGCGCCACCCGCTGCTGCTCGCCGCCGGAGAGCTGGGCCGGGTAGTGGTGGCCCCGGTCCCCGAGGCCGACCCGCTCGAGCAGCTCGCCGGCGCGGGGGCCGGCCTCCTCGCCGCGGAGCTCGAGCGGGACCTGCACGTTCTCGCGGGCGGTGAGCGTGGGAATGAGCTGGAACGACTGGAAGACGAAGCCGATCTTCTCGCCGCGAACCCGCGCGCGCTGGTCCTCGTCGAGGGCGCCGAGCTCCTCGCCGTCCAGGTGCACGGTGCCGCCGGTGGGCCGGTCGAGCCCGGCGAGGAGGCCGAGGAGCGTCGTCTTGCCGCTGCCGGACGGTCCGACGATGGCGACGAACGCGCCCGGCTCCACACTGAACGTGATATCCTTCAGCACGGTGAGCCGGCGTCCGCCGGAGAGATAGGTTTTCGTGAGCGAGGCGCAGCGCAGCATGGTCTTAAGGATACCCCGATGGGGATGGATCGGTTTGGTGGTCGCGGCGCTGGCGGCTGCGACCGGGACGCCGCGCCGCCGGCCTCACCGCCGCCGCCGGCGCCCGATGGCGGACGCGGACGGGTGGTGTTTCTCGGCACGAGCCTGACCGCGGGGCTGGGGGTCGATCCGTCGGAAGCTTATCCCGAGCTGCTGCAGCGGAAGATCGATTCCGCCGGGCTCCGGTTCGTCACCGTCAACGCGGGCGTGAGCGGAGAGACGTCCGCCGGAGCCCGCCGGCGAATCGACTGGCTGCTCCGCGAGCCCGCGGCGGTGCTGGTGATCGAGACCGGCGCCAACGACGGGCTCCGGGGGCTGGAAGTCGATTCGCTCGCGGCCAACATCCAGGCGATCATCGACCGCGCGCGGCAGCAATCGCCGCCGCCGCGGATCATTCTGGTGGGGATGGAAGCGCTCCGAACTTCGGATTCGGCTACGTCCGGCGATTCAGGGCGGTGTATCCCGAGCTCGCCAAGCGCAACGGGCTGCCGCTGGTGCCGTTCCTGCTGGAGGGCGTGGCGGGGGTGGATTCGCTCAACCAGGCGGACATGCTGCACCCGACCGCCGCGGGCCAGCGGCGGGTGGCGGAGACGGTGTGGCCGGTGCTGGAGAAGGCGCTGCAGGGGACGGGGTGAGCTGGGGCACCGTGGGCGTGAGTTGTCATCCTTCGCTCCGCTCAGGATGACGTTCGGAGCAGGTCCCCCAACGCGTCGACCGCCGTATCGATCTCCCCCGCCGTGTTGTAGTAGTGCGGCGAGATCCGGATCGCCGAGCGGGCGCCCTTCTCGTCCATGTCGATCACGGCGTCCTCCCGGTCCGGCGCGCTGGTGTTGATCCCGCGCGCCCGGAGCGCCAGCTTGATCTCAGCTCCGGGGTGCCGCCCCGGCTCGATGGTCACGATGGCACCGAGCTCCCGTCCGCGATCGAGCACCCGCACGCCCGGCACCTCGGCCAGCCGCGTGCGGGCGTAGGCGGCCAGGGCACGGGCGCGGTCCCGGGCAGTCTCGATGCCGACGTCGAGCGCGTAGCGGGCCGCCGCTCCCAGCCCAAGGGCCAGCGCACTGGAGATCTCCCACGACTCGAACCGACGGGCGTCGGGGGTCAGCTCGAAGCGGTCCGGGTCGGTCCACGTGGCGCCGTGCATGTCGACCAGCAGCGGATACGCCCCGGCCGCGAGTGCCTTGTCGGACACGTAGAGAAAGCCGATGCCACGGGGACCCCGGAGAAACTTGCGCGCCGTGCCGGCCAGGTAGTCGCAGCCGATGGCCTGGGCGTCGATCGGGAGCTGCCCCACCGCCTGGCAGGCGTCGACCAGGTAGGGGATCTCCTCGGCGCGGCAGATCTCGCCGATGGCGGGCACCGCCTGGACCAGGCCGGAGTTGGTCGGGATCCAGGTCATCGCCACCAGCGTGGGCCGGTGGAGGCGGACCAGGTCGCGGACCGCGTCCGGATCTACGCCGCCTTCGGGGAGGTCCGGCGCACGGACGATCTCCACGCCGAGCCGGCGCGCCAGCGAGAGGTACATGATCTGGTTGGAGGCGTAGTCGGCCCGGCTGGTCAGGATCACGTCGCCCGAGGCGAAGTCGAAGACGTCGAGCGCCTGGGCGAAGCCCGTGGTGGAGTTCTGGCTCAGGGCGAGGTTCCGGCGATGAGCGCCCAGCAGCCGGGCCACCGCGTCACCGGCCTCCCGCAGCGCCTCGAGGCGCGCATCCACCGCTTCGTAGCCGCCCAGCTCGTCCTCGAGATCCAGGTGCGCGTCCACCGCCTGGCGCACTGGACGAGGGACCATCGCGGCGCCGGCATTGTTCAGGTGCGCGCGCCGCTCGCATCCGGGGGTGTCCGCCCGCCAGCGGGCGAGCTCGGGGACGTCCTCCGGCGGCCTCATGCGGTCCGCTCCGGTGTTGGGAGCCCGTGCGACCCACGCTTCGAGCTCGGCGACGCCGCGTCGCCACTGCTGCTCGAACACTGCCGCGGCGCTGTCGCATCCCTGCTTCTCGAGTGCCTGCAGAATCTTCTGGTGCGGCAGGGTGGAGAGGCTCAGACGGCCGGCGTCGCGCATGTAGGCCGCGAGATAACGGCGCGGCACATGGCGGAGCGACGACAATCAGGTCGAGCAGGCGACGATTGGGGCACGCCTCGAGCAGTATCCGGTGCCACTCGTCTTCGAGATCGAGGCAGCGGGAGACGTCCCCGCGGGTTTGCTCGAGCCGCCGGTCCACCTGGCGCGAGGCGGTCGAGCCTGTCTGGCGGGGGTGGAGGCGAGAGGCGGAGGGCAAGGGACTCCAGCGAGCCCAGGATATCCCCCACCTCCCGCAGCTCGGCGGCATCCAGGGGACGCACGCGGAACCCCTGTCCCATGGTGGTATCCAGCACGCCCTCCCGGGCGAGTTGGAGGAGGGCCTCGCGGATGGGGGTTCGGCTGACGCCGAGCTGGGAGGCGAGGTCGCTGTCGCGGATGCGGGAGCCGGGCGGGAGGTCGCCGCGATGGATGCGCTCGAGGATCTGGCGACAGACCTCGTCGCGAAGCGGGGCACGGGCGATCTGGGTTGTCATGTTCATGGGTTCGAAGCGATAGTTTGAGTACTACATTCAGTATTCTGTATACAATACACTAATTCAGGCATTGAGCAACCCTCAATTCGTGAGGATACGATGCGCTTGCGTGCCCTGGTCCTGGTCTCCCTGCTCATTCCCCCGCTAGCCGCCTACGCCCAATCCGAGGCGGCGCTCAAGGAATATTTCGAAGGCCGCACCGTCACGCTGAAGCTCGCCATGCCGGGCGCGGAGGATGGCGTGGACGTCTATCCCGGCACGTCCAAGCCACTCGACTTTCCCCGCCACGCGGCCCGACTCAAGAATTATGGCACTGCGCTCCGCGCGGGTGACCAGGCGCTCGTCACCAAGCTGAAGGTGAAGGCGAAGCTGATCGAGTTCCAGCTCGACGGCGGCGGTTACGGCACCTCCGGCGACGAGACCTCCTCGAGCGTCGAGCGTGGCCAGCGCGCCCAGGACCAAGCGCGAGCAGAACCTCGAGGCTGAGCTCAAGCGGGAGCAGGATCCCGTCCGCCGCCGCGCCATGAAGGAAGAGCTCGACGACCTCAAGGCCAGACGCGCGCGCGAGGATGCCAGGAACCACGCCGCGGTCGCCGAAGCCCAGGAAACGAAGAAGGCCAACATCCGGCAGCGGCGGCTGGAGGGCGGCTCGCGATTCAACATCCGCTACAATGACGGCGTCCCCGCGACGGCGATCACCCCGGAAGCGATCAAGGAGGCGCTCGCGGCCTACGTCGACTTCGACGAGCCCGCAGCCGCGCCGGCCGAAGTCGCATCGGCGCTACCGGTGGCGGGATCGGTCCCGGTAGGAAGGCCGGGGCCCGGCGGCCTGCCCGCCAAGGGCATGCTCCTGGCCGACGTCGACGAGCTGCTGGGCACGCCGAAAAAGACCACCGACCGCATGGAAGGCCGCCTCAAGGTCACGACCCGCGTCTACCCGACCACCGCGGGCCAGGTGACGGCCGAGTTCGTCGAAGGCGTGCTGATCCGCTTCTCGATGACATCGAACTGACGGTGCTCCGGCTGCTCGCCTTCGCCGCCTCGCTCCGCCGAGAGTCCTGGAATCGGAAGCTGCTGGGACTCGCGGTGGACCTCGCGCGCGAGGCGGGCGCCGAAGTGGACGTCGCGGAGTTCCGCGAGTTCGACATGCCGCTCTACGACGCCGACCTCCTGGCGCTTTCCGGGCTGCCCACCGGCGCAAGCGAGCTGGCGCGCCGCGTCGGCGCGGTGGACGGTCTGCTCCTCGCCTCTCCCGAGTACAACTTCTCGCTGCCGGGCACGCTCAAGAACGCGATCGACTGGGTTTCCCGCATCCGCCCGGTGCCGCTCCGCGGCAAGACCGCCCTCCTGCTTGCGGCATCGAACGGGCAGGTCGGTGGCATACGGGGACTCTGGCAGCTGCGGATTCCGCTCGAAGGACTCGGCGTGCTGGTCTATCCCGACATGTACACGCTGCCCTGGGCGGACAAGGCGTTCGGGCCCGACGGGAAGCTCATCGAGCCCGAGCGGCAGGCGCGCCTCGCGGCGATGGTGGGGGGGTACCTGGCGGTGGCCCGGAAGCTGGCGGCGGACTAGCCGCCGCGACCGTCACGCTGCCGAACCCCGCGCCCGGGCGGTCGGCGTAGCGCAGGTCGATCAGATGCATCCGCGTGCCGCCTGGCGCCTCCTCCACCTGCACCGTGGGAAAGCGGGCCCACCCGAGAAACCGGCGGCCCAGAGTGGTGGCGCGGGCGGCGGCCAGCACCGGATCGTCCGCGCGTGGTCGCGCGAAGGTGCGCAGGCCCTGGACGTGCGGCCGGGCGAACCAGCGGAAGGTGCCCACCTGGTAGCGGTCGCCCTGCGCGGCGACGACCTGCCGTGCGAACGGCGTGAGCGGCCGCGGGCCCACCATCAACTGGTCGACCGGCGCGCCGCCGAGCGCCTCGAGCTCCCGCCGCGCGATGCGCCGCGCGGCAAGGCCGGAGAGCACCATCGCCGCCACGTACGCCGTTCCGACCGCCAGCGCGATTCGCGCGGGGCGGCCGCCCACCGTCTTGAGCCCGCGCGCGCTCCGCCGGCTATTGCTGGCCACTACGCCGATCCCCAGCACCAGCCAGAGCCACGGATCGACGATGAAGAGGGCGTCGCCGTAGTACCAGTCGCCGCGCACCGGCATGAGCCAGCGGACGCCGTAGGTGTTGAGGGTGTCGAGCAGGGGATGAGTGAGGATGGCGATGACCGCGAGGAGCAGCACCTCACGCGGCAGGACCCCGGACGGGAGCACCGCGCGGCCCATGTGGCGAACGATCCGGTCGAAGCAGATGACCGCGCCGGTCAGCAGAAACGGCAACACGATCAGCGCGGGAATGCCGTGGGTCCAGCCGCGCCGGAACGCGAGATCGGCGGCGGGCCCGTCGAGATAGGCGAGCACGTCGATGTCGGGCAGGTTGGCGCCGATGAGGAGCGTCGCGGTTCCAAGGGCGGTGCGATGCCCGAGGCCGCTTCGCGCCAGCGCGGCGCCGACCAGCGTGTGGCAGACCGGGTCTATGCCAGCCTCGCGTCCAATTCCATCGGAACGTTGCCCTTGAGCGCCTGCGACACGGGGCAACCGTCCTTGGCCTTCTCGGCCGCCGCCTTGAACCCAGCGTCGTCGAGCCCCGGCACTTCGCCGCGCACCTCGAGCCGCATCCTGGTGATGCGGAACCCGTCACCCACCTTCTCGATGGTGCAGGCCGCCGTGGTGCTGATGCGCTTGGGCGGAGTCTTGGCCGCTTCGAGCCCGGCGGACAGCGCCATGCTGAGACAGGCCGCGTGCGCGGCGGCGATCAGCTCCTCGGGGTTGGTGCCCTTCTCGCCCTCGAAGCGGGTGCGGAAGGAGTAGTCGCCGCCGAAGGCGCCGGAGGCCGCGGTGAAGTGGCCGCGCCCGGTGCGCAGCCCGCCTTCCCAGACGGCGCTGGAGCTACTGGTGGGCAAGGGAAACCTCCTGTGAAGGTCGCGCCGGTCAGTCGCCGAGCCGGTAGCTGAAGCCGAGCGCGAGGCGGAACGGACTGGTGTCGTTGACGAAGGTCCAGCGAAACTCGGCGAACGGCTTGAGCTTCTCGCTCGGGGCCGCGGTGCTGAGCCCGAAGAACAGGTTATACCCGGTCTTGGTCTCGCCGCCACCCGGATGCGCGAAGGCGATTCCGCCGCCCGCGTACAAGCCGCCGCCTTGCCCGATGTGGATCGCCGCGTCGCCGTTGGCTTGCCAGCCGGTGTCGCCGTCCTTCGGGAAGAACAGATCGCCGCTGGGCCGGAGCTCCAGGTTGCTCCCGACCGGCACGCTGACCTGTCCGCCCACGCTCCACGCGTGATTCTCGAAGTCGCGCCCGACTCGCGGTCCGATCGAGATCGGCCCGTGGATGAGGCCGGAGAGGCCGCCGCCGCGCCGCTGCGCGGCGGCGTGCGACGGAGCAAGGACGAGGACCAGCAGAACGACTGCCGCGGTGCCGCGCCAGACTGGCATCAGCTCCCCGTGTCGAGGTGGGTAGAGCGGGTGGGTTGATGAAGAGTACCCGCGGACGCGTCGGCTTGGCTACCGGACCGCCGGGTCAGGAGGTCGGCCGGGGATTGCCGTCGGCGTCCACCAGGTGGATCTCGCCCAGGTCGAGCGACCGGAGCCCGGACTCGATCCTGGCGCGGTCGCCCACGATGACCCAGACGAGGTGGTCCGGCAGGACCGTGCGGCTCGCGGCGCTCGTGACGCTCGCGGGCGTCTGGGCCCGCACCTTGTCCGCGTACGTATCGAAGTAGCGATCGTCGAGCCCGAACGCCACGATCTCGCCGATCGTACCGGCGACGGCGCCGATGGTCTCCCAGTTGCCGGGCAGCGTGAGCGTGAGCGACGCCTTGGCCCGATCCAGCTCGGCCGGCAGGACCGGCCGTCCGCTCACCATCTCACGCAGCTCCTTCTGCAGCTCGACGATCGACTCCTTGGTCTTGTCGGTCTGCACCGGCGCGTACGCGATGAACGGCCGCGGTCCGCGGGCGTCGCGGATGAAGCTGCCGGCGCCGTAGGACCAGTGCTTGTCCTCGCGCAGGTTCATGTTGAGGCGCGAGCCGAAGTCGCTGCCGAGCACCGCGTTCATCGTCTCGATGGCGGGCTCGTCCGGATTGGACTTGGGCGGGGCCGGATTGCCGGCGATGACCACCGTCTGCTCCGACCCCGGCTTGTCGAGCAGGTAGACCTGTGGCCGTGCCGACGGCGTGACGGCGGCGATGTTCTTCCGCGGCACGTCGCCCGGCCGCCAGGCGGCGAACAGCCGCTCGAGCCTGGGCTTGAGCTCGGCCATCGCGATGGCGCCTACCACCACGAGCGTAGCGTGGTTGGGCTTGAACCACGTCCGGTGGAACTCGACCAGGCTCTCCCGCGTGATCTTCGCGGTCGAGGCCTCCGTGCCCGACCCGGTCCAGGGGTTGGCGTAGGCGTGGCCGTCACCGTAGATGACCCGGGGCAGGACGCGGAGCGCCATGCCGATCGGGTCGGCCTTCTCGCGCTGGATCTGGACCAGGCGCTGCTTCCGGAGCCGCTCGAAGTCGGCCTTGGGGAAGGCGGGATGAAGGATGACGTCGGCGTAGAGCGCGAGCGCGGGGTCGAGCTGCTCGCGCAGCGTCTCGAGCGACACACTCGACACGTCGAGCCGGGACGCGGCGCCCAGCGTGGCGCCGAGGTCGGCGAGGCGGTCGCTGATCTGGAGGGCCGTGCGCGTGGCGGTGCCCTCGTCGAGCATGCTCATCGCGAGGCTGGCCGTGCCCGGCTGGGCGAATTGGTCCGCCGCGAAGCCCGCGTCGAGCAGCAGGTCGAACCGCACCAGCGGAATCGACCGGCGTTCGGCCAGGACGATCTTGAGGCCGTTGGAGAGCGTATCGCGCTCGAGCGCGGGGAATTTCGCGTCCGGCGGCGTGCCGGGCTGCGGCAGCGCGGACCGGTCGGCCCCGGAGGGCGCCACGGCGTACTCGGGGAAGGGCCGCACCTCCAGCGTGTACACGCCGTCCGAGAGCCACCGCGCCGCCGCGCCGCGAACCTGCTGCCGCGGTGGCGCCGGCGATGCGCGCGAGCTGCGTCTTGTAGTAGTCCGGCCGCCCCGCGAACACTTCGCCCTTCGCCAGCACGTCGGACTTTCCCGCCGAACCCGCCGATCCGCTCCACCCCGCGAATGAACCCGGCACGCGTCTGCGTCTTGGCGCGCTGCAGCTCCACCGCCGTCGGGCCGGCGGCGAGCAGACGGGCCAGCTCCTGGTCGATCGCCCGCTCGACCCGGGCCGGATCGACGCCCGGGCGGACGCCCGCCTCGATGGTGAAGAGCCCGCCGATCTCGCGCAGGTCGACGGAGGCGTCCACGTCGGTGGCGATCTGTTCGTCGTAGACCAGCCGCTTGAACAGCCGGGAGGACTTGCCGGTGCTGAGCGCGGACGCCGCGAGGCCCAGGTAGTCGCCGTCGGCCGATCCCCACTCGGGCACGTTCCACACCTTGTAGAGCCGGGCCTGCGGGACGCGATCCTGCATGACGCCGCGCTGGCTGCCGGTGCGCTTGGCGATCCAGGTCTCCTGGCGCGCCACCGGCGGGCCCGAGGGGATGTCGCCGAAATAGCGCGCCACCTTGGCTTTCGCGGTCGCGACGTCGATGTCGCCCGCCACGACGAGGACGGCGTTGGCCGGGCCGTAGTACGACTGGAACCAGCGCCTTCACGTCGTCCAGCTTGGCGGCATCGAGGTCCTCCATCGACCCGATGACGGTCCACGAGTAGGGATGGTTGGCGGGATACAGCCTCGGCGTGAGGAAGTCCCACACCTTGCCGTAGGGCTCGTTCTCGCCCTGGCGCTTCTCGTTCTGCACCACGCCGCGCTGCTCGTCGAGCTTCGCCTGGGTGAGGGCGCCGAGGAGGTGGCCCATCCGGTCGGACTCGAGCCAGAGCGCGAGGTCGAGCGCGGAGGTGGGCACATTGGCGAAGTAGTTGGTGCGGTCCTCGTTGGTCGTGCCGTTCATGTCGGTGGCGCCGGCGCGCTCGAGCGGGTCCTGGAACTCCTTGTCGTAGTGCTCGCTCCCGTTGAACATGAGGTGCTCGAACAGGTGGGCGAACCCGGTGCGACCGGGGCGCTCGTTCTTCGAGCCGACGTGGTACCAGACGTTGACCGCCACGATCGGAGCCTTGTGGTCCTCGTGGACCAGGACGGTCAGGCCGTTCGGCAGCACGAACCGCTCGTAGGGGATCTCGACGGCGGACTGGGCGGCGAGCGGCGGGGCGAGGAGCGCGAGGAGGGCGATGGTGGTGGGGAAGAGGCGCACGGGGGTCTCGGCGGAAAGATGGGCGGAGGTCGTCCTGATGCGTGAGCAAAGGATCGTCATCCACGCAGAGAGCGAGGCGACCGAGGGACCTCGCTCGGGAATGGCTCGAACCACCGACCGGCAAGGTCCTTCGCTTCGCTCAGGATGACGAGCGGTGCCGGCCGAAAGTGTCACCCCGACCGGCGCCCCCGCCCCGCTCGGCGCCGGCCGGTTCAGCCGGAGCCAGTATCGCCCGAGCTCCCGCAGCGTCTCGGCGAGCGCGCGAAACTCGATCGGCTTCACGATGCAGCTGTTGGCCCCGGCCTGGTAGCACTGCGCCAGCTCGCGGGACTCCGTAGCCGAGGAGAGCATGACGATCGGCACCGTCGCGGTGCGGGGGCTGGCGCGCAGCGTCCGCAGCACCTCGATGCCGTCGAGGCGCGGGAGCCTGAGCTCGAGCAGGACCAGCGGCGGCAGCGGCGCCCCCAGGCGGTGCCGGAAGGCGTTCCGGCCGAGCAGGTAGTCGAGCGCCTCCTCGCCGTCGCGCGCCACGCCGATCCGCTCCGGCCGGGGCCAGCTCGCCGAGCGAACGGAGCAGCAGCTCCGCCTCGAGCGGGTCGGCCTCCACCAGCAGGACGTCGAGGTCGTCCGGCAGCATCAGGCCGCCGGCGCCCCGAGCGTGAGGTAGAACGTGGCGCCGCCGTCCGGGCCCGAGTCCGCCCAGACCCGCCCGCCGTGTTTCTGCGCCACCCGCTGAACCAGCGCGAGCCCCGCGCCGTTGCCCTCGAATTCGTCCGGCCGGTGCAGCCGCTGAAAGACGCCGAACAGCTTGCCGGCGAACGCCATCTTGAAGCCGACGCCGTTGTCCTGCACCGCGAGCCCCGCCTGCCCCTCGTGCTCGATGGGCCGGATCGTGATGACCGCGTGGTCGCGCGGGCGGGTGAACTTGAGCGCGTTCGAGAGCAGGCTCTGGAGCGCGGGCCGCACGAGCGACGCGTCGCAGTCCACCGTCGGAAGCGGCTCGACCCGCCACTCGACCTCGCGCCCTTCCGCCTGGGGCTGGAGCTGGCTCACCACGTCCTCGACCAGGGTCGTGAGCTCCACCGGCCGGCGGAGCACATCCTGCCGCGCGACGCGCGCGAGGTGCACCAGGTCGTCGACCAGTCCGGCCATGCGGTTGGCCCCGTCCCGGATGCGGCGGGCGTAGTGCTGCACGGCCGGGATCGAGCGCGGGACCGGCGTCGTCGAGCAGGAGCTGGCTGAAGCCGCAGATGTGGCGGAGGGGGTCGCGCAGGTCGTGGGAGACGGCGTAGACCATCGTCTCGAGCTCGGCGGTGGCGGCGCGAAGCGCCGCGCTCCGCTCGGCGACGCGCCGCTCGAGCTCGCCGGTCTGCCGCCCGAGCTCCTCGCGGAGCCGCGCCTGCTGGATGGCGATCGCGAGCGGCGCCGCGATCTCCACGGCGATGTCGCGGTGCTCGGCGGTAAAGCCGCGTGCAGTGGTCGAGGCGAGGTTGATCTCGCCGATGGCTTCGGCGTCCACCAGCAGCGGGACGCTGAGCACGCTCCGCATCCCTTCGTCGCGCAGCTCGCGGAGGATCTCCGACGGCGACTCGACCGCGGCGAGATCGTCGATGGCCCGCACCGCGCCGCGCCGCAGCACCTCGCCGGCCGAGAGCCGGGCCATCGGCATCGTGCCCGCCGGGATCGCTCCGCCCGCCGCGTACCCCGCGATCAGTTGGGCCTGGCCGCGGGGGAAGTCGAACAGCACGACCGTGCAGCGGTGGCACGGCACCATCCGGCGCATGCGCCCGAGCGCCGCGCGTCCGATCTCGGCGGGCGAGCGCGCCGCGAGAATCGCCTGGTCGAGGTCGTGCAGCACCGCCAGCCGCTCGGCCGAGCGCCGGAGCCGTTCCTCGGTTCGCTTGCGCTCGGTGATGTCGGTGACCATGCCGACCATGCCCACCGGGGCCCCATCCCGGCCGGTGACGGGACTCGCCGAGACCAGTCCCCAGACTTCGGTGCCGTCCTGGCGGCGGAAGCGGAGGTCGTGGCTCTCGCCGCCCGCGCCGGGGGCGCCGAGCGCGCGCTGCGCCCCGGCCCGCGCCGTGGCGTCGAGGAAGTCGTACACCGGCCGCCCCAGCAGGGCGCCGTTCTGGTAGCCCAGGAGGTCGGTCATCCGCTGATTGACGTAGGTGATGACCCCGCGGTCGTCGGAGACCCAGATCCCCTCCTGGGCCACGTCGACGAGCTGCTTGAAGCGCTGCTCGCTCTCCTGCAGCGCCTGGGTGCGGTCCTCGAGCCGGCCCTGCCGCGCCTCGAAGGCCGAGGCGTGCTCGAGCGAGGCGCCGACGAGGCCGCCGAGCAGCCGGAGCGCCTTCGCGTCGCGGTCGCTGAAGGCGGCGGGGTCGCGCGAAAGCACCTTGATCACGCCCAGGATGCGCTGATCGTCCCGGAGCGGTACGGCGAGCAGCGAGCGGATGCCCTGCGCGCGGTAGGCGTCGTGTCCGATGCGGGGGTCGGCGGGCACGTCGTCGGAGCGCTGCAGGTTGCCGGTGCGCACGGCCATGCCCGACAGGCTCCCGCTCAGCCGGAGCCGCGGGCTCTCGATGCCGATCGTCACCTGGGGGACCAGCTCGTCGCCCTGGATCAGCTCGACCACCACGCCGGTGGCGCCGGTGAGCGCCCGGCACCGCTCGGCGATGACCCGCATGACCGTGGCCGAATCGAGCCCGGCGGCGGCCACCGCCTGCTGCACCTCGATCACCGCCTGGAACAGCTCGGTGTCGAGCCGCATCTCGGTCTCGGCGAGCTTGCGCTCGGTGATGTCGAACCCGGTGCCGAGGTACCCCACCTGGCGCCCGGCCTCGTCGCGGATCGGCTCCCAGGCGCTGGCGCACCACCGCTCCTGCCCGGCGCGGGTGACCAGCCGGTACTCCTGGTCGCGGAGGGCGCCGCCCTCGGCCAGCCGCGGCCATTCGGCGAGCAGCGCCGGACGGTCGTCGGGGTGGACGTACTGGAGGAATTCCTGGTCGCGGAGGTCCTCCGCCACGTACCCGGTGAGGCGCTCGAAGGCGGGATTCACGAACGTGAGCTGCAGGTCCATGTCGTACGCGATCACCCCTTCGCGCATGCTGGCGGTGACCGTCCGCATCTGCCCGAGCGTGGTGGCCGCGGCCAGCTCGGCGCGCCGGCGCCGGCGCCACTGGCGTATCGCCACGGCCAGCATGATCAGGCAGAGCATCCCGGCGGCGTGGCGATGGCGGCGGGCGAAACGCGGGTGAGGAGGTCGGACAGGGCAGGGACCACGAGCGCAATCCTTCGGACGGCAGCGGTTGGCGGCCCCGTCAGGGGGCCGGTCAATCAGCCCGAAGATACCGCCGTCAGGTGGTTCGGTCGAGGAGTTCCCGGATCTTGGCCGTAAGTACGCCCGGCGTAAACGGTTTCGAGAGCAGCTCGATCCCCTTGGTCAGCTGGCCCTGCCGCGCGATGGCTTCCTCGGAGTACCCGCTGACGTAGAGGATGCGCATCTCCGGCCGCACCGGACGGGCCAGCTCCACCAGCTCGTGGCCGCTCATTCGCGGCATCACCACGTCGGTGAGCAGGAGGTCGATATGGCCGGGATGGTCGCGCACTACGGCCAGCGCCTCGACGCCGTCCGCGGCCTCCAGGACCCGGTAGCCGTTCCGGCGCAGGATCTCGTGCGTCAGCTGGCGGACCAGCGCCTCGTCCTCGACCAGCAGCACGGTCTCGGCCGCCGCCCCGGGCGGGGGCGCGAGGCGCGTGCGCCGCCGCAGGGTCGATGTCGGCCTGATGTGCGGGCAGGTAGATCGTGAACGTGCTCCCGGCGCCGGGCTCGCTGGTCACGAATACCTGGCCGCCGCTCTGGGCCACGATGCCGTACACCGTCGAGAGTCCCAGGCCGGTGCCTTGACCCGGCCCCTTGGTGGTGAAGAACGGCTCGAAGATCCGTTCCTGGACCTCGCGGCTCATGCCCGTGCCCGTGTCGCGGACCGCGAGCGTCACGTAGCCGCCGGGCTGGACCTGGGGCCAGCGCGCCGCGTGGCGCCCGCCGACCTCGGCATTGGCCGTGGTGATGGTGAGGATGCCGCCGGTCGGCATCGCATCGCGTGCGTTCACCGCGAGGTTCATGAGAACCTGCTCGAGCTGGCCGGCATCCGCCCGGGTGTGGCCCAGGCTGGGCGAGAGCACCGTCCGGAGCTCGATGTCCTCGCCGATGACCCGCCGGAGCATGCGGTCGACGCTGGCCACGACGGTGTTGAGATCGATGATCCGGAGCTGGAGCAGCTGGCGCCGGCTGAAGGCCAGAAGCTGGTGCGTGAGCTCCGCCGCGCGGCTGCCCGCCTGCCGGATCTGCTCGACGTCCTCCCGGCTGGCGTGGTCGGGCGGCAGGTCGTCGAGCACCATCTCGCTGTAGCTGAGGATCGCGCTCAGCAGGTTGTTGAAGTCGTGGGCGACGCCGCCCGCCAGCCGGCCCACCGCCTCCATCTTCTGGGCCTGGCGGAGCTGCTCCTGCGACTGCCGGAGCGCCTCCTCGGCGTGGATCCGCCCGCTCACATCCACGTACACGGCCACGAGGCCCACGGGGCACCCGGCCGCGTCGTGGAGCGGCGAGGTCGAGATGCTCACCTCGAACCGGGTGCCGTCCTTCCGCAGACGAACCGTCTCGCGGGCGGTGAAGCTTGCGCCGCCCAGCACCTCGGCGCGGAAGGCGTCGTATTCGGCCTGGCGATCGTCGGGAATGCAGGGCAGGCGCCGGCCCATCACCTCCGCCGCCGCCCACCCGAAGACGGTCTCCGCGGCCCGGTTCCAGCTCAACACCTCGCCCGCGGGCGCGAGCGCGACGATCGGGAGCGGGGAGGCATCGACGAGCGCCTCGAGCTGCTCACGCGTCGCGCGCACCAGCTCCTCGGCCGCCCGGCGCTCGGTCACGTCGCGTTGGGTGCCCCAGATCGCGGTCAGGAGGCCGTCCTCGACCACGCCGAGCAGGTTGTTGACGAACCAGCGCTCCGCGCCGTGCCGGTCGAACTCGCGCGACTCGAGCTCGACGGTCCGGTATCCGCTGCGGACGAAGGTGCGGAAGAACTCGAGGCTCCGCGGGTCGGTCAGATCGAACGTCGCGGAGAGCTGCGTTCCGAGGAGCTCCTTCCCGTCGGCGCAGCCGTACATCCGCACCATCGACTCGTTGACCTCGACCAGGCGGGCGTGGCGCGTGCAGCGCGCGACCTGGTCCGCTTCGTCGGCCCCGACCGGGATGGGCGGCTCCACGGCCGCGCGCCAGACGCCCTCGGCCGTGCGTCCGATGAAGAACCGGTACTGCTCCCGGCTGTCCCGGAGCTCCTCGGCCGTCCGGGTGCTCTCGGTGACGTCCTGCACGACTACCAGCCGCGCCTCCCGGCCCGCGAAGGAGATCGGGTGGCTCGAGACCCGGACCAGGAGGATGGCTGCCGTCCTTCCGCCGGTGCCGCCAGGGCGCCGTCCCCACGTGCAGGTCGCCGGCGAGACTGGACGCCCGGCGTGCGGCCTGCGCGCGATCCTCCTCCGGCCGGATATCGAGGATGCTCATCCGCCGGAATTCATCGCGGCGATACCCGTAGTGCTCCACCGCGGCGGCGTTGACCTCGAGAAAGGCCAGCGTCTCCCGGTCGTAGACCCACATCGGCATCGGGTTGTGCTCGAACAGCGCCCGGTAGGCGTCGGGCGGCGGCTCCGAGGATCGGGTCGGGTAGAGGCGACGGTCGGCTCACGCCGGCCGGCCCGCGCCGTCGGGATCATCCAGGGCACGGCGCACCGTGCGCAGCAGCCGATCGAGGGAGAAAGGCTTCTCCAGGAACGCGGTCCCCGGCTCGACCAGCCGGAGGCGGGCGATGGATCCGTCGCTCGTGCCCGAGATATAGAGCACCTTGATCGCCGGTCGATGGATGCTGAGCCGGGCCGCGAGCTCGCGGCCGCCCGACTGCGGGAGCATCATGTCGGCGACCAGCAGGTGAATGTGGCCCGCGTGGCGGTCGGCCAGCGCGATCGCCGTCTCCGAATCGGGCGGCGGCGAGGACGGTGTAGCCGACACGCTCGAGCACCCGGCGGGCCAGCTCCCGCACCTGCTCCTCGTCCTCGACCAGGAGGATCGTCTCCTCCCCGCCGAAGGCCTCCCACCCGCCCGCGCCGGAACCCACGGGGTCGCTCCCCTCGTGCCGCGGGAAGTAGATCGTGAACGTGGTGCCGCGACCGGGCTCGCTCGCGACGTCGATGTGCCCCCCGCTCTGCTTGATGATGCCGTAGACGCTCGCGAGGCCGAGCCCCGCGCCCTCGCTCGCGCAGCTTGGTGCTGAAGAACGGCTCGAAGATGCGCTCGAGCGTCGCGGCGTCCATGCCGCGCCCGGAGTCCCGGACCTGCAGGGTCACGTAGATCCCGGGGCGCTGGCCCGCAAGCCGGGTCAGTCGGGGACCGTCGAGCGGCTCCTGCCGGGTGCTCAGCTCGAGGGTGCCGCCATCGGGCATGGATTCGCGCGCGTTGGTGGTGAGCTGGGTGAGGACGTGCTCGAGCTGGTTGGGGTCGGCTACGATGGCGTCCAGGTGGCTGGCCGGAGCCCACACGACCTGGATGCGCGCGCCCACCAGCCGCCTGAGCGTCGAGAGGCAGCCGACCACCAGCTGGTTCAGGTCCAGCACTCGCGGCGCGAGCACCTGGCGGCGGCTGAAGGCCAGCAGCTGGCGGGTCAGGCTGGCGGCGCGATCGGCGGAGCGCTGGATCTGCGCGAGGTCTTCCCGGGCCAGGGCCGAAAGCCCCGGTTCTTCCTGCAGCATCGCGACATGCCCGATGATGCCCGTGAGCAGGTTGTTGAAGTCGTGCGCGATGCCGCCGGCGAGCTGGCCGATGGCCTGGGCGCGCTCGGCCCGGCCCAGGCGCTGCTCGAGCTGGCGTCGGTCGGTCACGTCGGTCGCGACTCCCACGACCCCGAGGAATGCACCGTCCCGACCGAAGCGCGGTGCCCCGATGTCGAGCAGCCAGCGGTACACCCCGTCGTGCCGCCGCATCCGGAACTCGGTCTGGAACGGGGTCCGCTGCGCGATGGCGGTCCGGATCTGCGACAGCGCGGCCGCGCGGTCTTCCGGATGCAGCCGGTCGGCCCAGCCGTCGCCGAGCTCCGCCGCCGCCTGGCGGCCGGTGAACTCGAGCCACCGGGCGTTGACGTGGTCGCAGGAGCCGTCGGCGGTGAGCGTCCACACCATGGCGGGCAGGCTCGCGTAGTCGAGCCGCAACTGCTCGCTCGCGGGCAGTGAAGCCACACGCTCGTTCTCAGGGCCCAAAGGGCTGGACTCCGACAGGTACCGGCTGGAGGGGATGGGGTGTCACAATGTCGCCCTTCAAGCGGGTCCCGGCAAGGCCGCATCGGGTGGCGGGGTTTCGGCGGTGCGTCTACTCTTTGGGATGCCGTTTCTCGACACCAGGCGCCAGCGGGCCGCCCTGCTGATTTTCGTGCTGGGCTTCGGGTTGGCCTATGCGCTGTGGCCGTTCAGCAGCGGTCTCATGGGTGCCCTGGTGCTGTACGTCGTCTTCGGGCCCGCCTACCACGGACTGGTGAAGCGGGGGCTCCGGCCCGGGCTGGCGGCGGGTGTCGTAGTTCTTGTCGCCCTGGTCCTGGTGGTCGGGCCCGGCATCTCGTTCATCGGCCTGGTCGCCAACGAGGCGCAGGGGATGGCCTCGGGGGTGCTTCAGAGTCCCCTCCTGGCCCGGCTGCGCGAGCTTCGCCTCGGCCCATACGACATCGGCGCCCAGATCGAGGCGCTCGGCTCCCAGGTCATCTCATGGGCCGGCAGCAGCGCGCTGCGCCTGGTCGGCACGGCCACCCGGCTCGGCATCCAGCTCACCATCTCGTTTTTCGGGCTCTTCTACCTGCTGGTCGCGCCCGCCGGCGCGTGGCAGGGCATCCGGCCGTTCATTCCATTCTCGACCGAGAACGCCGAGATCCTGCGGAAGCGCTTTCGGGACGTCACGTTCTCCACGCTGATCGGGACCGGCCTCACCGCCGCGGTCCAGGGGCTGCTCGTCGGGCTCGCCTTCTGGGCCACCGGCCTTTCGAACGCCCTGTTCTGGGGCGTCGTCACGGTGATCGTGGCCATCCTGCCGGTGGTAGGGAGCGGGCTGATCTGGGGGCCCGGCGCCGCCGCGCTCGCGGCCGACGGGCGCTACGGCGCGGCGATCGGGCTCACCATCTGGGGCATCCTGGTGGTGGGCAACGTCGACAATCTCATCCGTCCGTACGTCTTCCGGCGGTGGGCGCGGATCCACCCGTTCATCACGGTGATCGGCGCCTTCGCGGGAATCAGCTGGTTCGGGCTGGTCGGCCTGCTGATCGGGCCGCTGGCCATCTCGTATTTCTTCGAGCTGATCCGGATGTATCGGGACGAGTACCTGCGGAGTGAGGAGGAAAGCCCGGTCTGACCGCTGGGGGCTTGGGCTGGGCAGCCCGGCCAGCGCTCCTCAGGACACGCCGCGGATGCTCGCGTCGAGCCGGCTTACCATCTCCCGCGCCGTTTCGCGGAGCTCAAGCAGCTCGCGCTGATGCTGTCCCAGCGTGCCGGCGGCGAGATCGCTGATGACGCTCCGACAGACCTCCGACGCGCGCCGCAGCCGGAAGCGGAGCAGCAAGGCCTGGGGTTCGCTCGAGCCTGGCACGGAGATCACCGCCCAGAGGCGGAGGCGGGCGTCGTCGATCGCGGCCTTGAAGTCGGCCAGCCCCTCCTCCGGCAGGTCCCCGCGGCGAAGCTTGTCCTCGATGGCCTGCACTGTCGCGCGGATCGTGCGGGTGGTGTTGTCGTGAGCGCTCTGTGTCATCCTGTCTCCTGTGAATTTGTCCTACAGCCCATCCGCGGCTGCGGCGGACGCCCCGAATCCCTGCCGCTGCTGGACGCCCTCGCCGACTACATCGGGAAATGCGGCCCGGATCTCCTCCGCGTCGGCCTGCGCCCGCTGAGTAGAACATGAAAGCCGTGCTGGGGAGCAGCACCACGAGAATGCTTCCGAGGACCTGCTGGCGCAGGGTCAGCGGCTTCGTGAGCCGGAACCGGAAGCGCGGTACGCTAGAGGCGGAGGAGCCGGAGTTGTCGGAATCGCCCATTGCTCTCCTCAGGTCAAAGAAGAGGCCCCGCAGCCAGAACCTGACCGTTGGAGTGGTATAGTCGATCAACGATCACAACGGACGCCAATGGAGCGGGGTCGCCGAAGCAATCAGATTGTGTTAGGGGGCGAGGGTAATTTCGTCAGCGAGCACACACTCGCGCAAGGTCGGCCGAGATGGCGAGGCCCAGACTCCGCCGCCATACCGTGGACGGCAGGTGCGAGCGCCGGCAAACGTCAGGGGGCAGACCCGTGAGGATCTGCCCCCTGACGCTTGTGCGCTAAGGCCGGTCAGTTGACCCGGGTCAGCTCCACCCTGCGGTTCTGCGACCGCCCGGCCGCCGTCTTGTTCGACGCGATCGGCTTGCTCGGGCCGAAGCCCTTGGCCGTGAGCCGGGTTTCCGCGACGCCCTTGGAGATCAGGTACTGGCGCACCGATTCCGCGCGCGCCGCCGACAGCCGCTTGTTGACCGCCGCGGAGCCGGTGTTGTCGGTGTGGCCGCCGACCTGGACCTTGATGTCCTCGTGCGCCACGAGCGACTCCGCGACGCCGTCGAGAATCGCCTGCGACTCCGGCGTGAGCTCGGCCTTGCCGGTGGCGAAGTTGACGCCCTCGAGGATCAGCGGCTTCTTGGCCTGCTCGAAGAGGACCTGGCAGCCTTCGGCGTCCACCTTCACGCCCGCGGGCGTGCTCGGGCAGCGGTCCTTGTCGTCGATCACGCCGTCGCCGTCCTTGTCCTTGGGCAGCGAGCAACCCTTCTCGTCCACCTTGTCGCCGGCCGGCGTGTCCTTGCACTGGTCGGCGTCGTCGAGCACGCCGTCGCCGTCGCCGTCCTTGGGCAGCGAGCAGCCTTTGGCGTCGACCTTGTCGCCGGCCGGGGTATCAAGGCACTGGTCGACGTTGTCCAGCACGCCGTCCTTGTCCGCGTCCTTGGGCAGCGAGCAGCCCTTCTCGTCCACCTTGTCGCCCGCCGGGGTGTCCTTGCACTGGTCGACGTCGTCGAGCACGCCGTCGCCGTCGCCATCCTTGATCGTGCAGCCCTTGGCGTCGACCTTGTCGCCGGCCGGCGTGTCCTTGCACTCGTCGATGTTGTCCGGCACGCCGTCGGCGTCCCGGTCACGCACGCCGCGATTGCCGCCGAGCATGAAGCTCAGGCCCGGCTGGATGCCCCAGTTGAGGTTGCTCGAGAAAGCCGTTGTCCGGCGACGGGATGTAGTCGACGTAGGTGTCGATGCGGATCGAGGTCACGTCGCCCAGGCCGAGACGGATCCCCACGCTGCCGGTGACGCCGTCATCCGAGAGGTCGTAATTGCGCTTGTAGAGCGATTTCACGTATCCCGCGCCGAACACGAAGCCGGTGTGCTCACCGATCGGCGCGTTGAGCGCCAGCTTCGCCCGGAGCGGGATGTAGGACACCTGGACACCGTCCTTCCCCTCCGCGGGCACCCACGCGCCTTCGGCTTCGATCGCCAGATGGTCGGTGAAGAAGTATCCGAGCCTGGCGCCCGGGCCGGTGCGGGCCTGAGTCATGACGAGCGAGCGGTCGAAGTAGCTGATGTTGAGGGAAAAGGCCGACCTCGAACGCGCCTTGTCGTTGCGCGGAGGCCGAAGAGACGACCGCGACGGTCGCCAGGAGTACAAGGGCAATCCTGCGCATCATTCCTCCTCGAGCGGATGGAACGGATCCGGCTGCGGTCGTGCAATATGGAACTCGGGCGCTTCTATATTGGCGACGGACCCCGACCGGGTGCAATGGGTTGATCACCTGATGGCGCGCTATCTTGGAGCATGCCCTCCCCACAGTCGCTCGTGCTTCGCTTCGTCCTGGCCGCCGGACTCGGCGTCGTCGCCGATCCCGGCGCCGATCTCCGGGTGCTCCGGGTCGTGCCGTCCGGCGACGCGTCCCCGACCACCGCCGTTACCGTCACCTTCGACCGGCCCGTGGCCGGCTCGCTCGACCGGACGGTCGACCCGGGCGCCGTGTTCGCCATCGCGCCGGCGGTCGCCGGCGCGGTCGACTGGCGCGATCCCGTCACCCTGCGCTTCCGCCCCGCCGCGCCGCTCACGCCGAACACGAGCTACACCGTGACCGTGGCGAACAGCTTCGCCGCGATGGACGGCAGCCGCCTGCGCGAGCCGTACGCCTTCACCTTCCGCGTCCGGGGCCCTCGCGTGCTCGCCGGCTCGCCGATCGGCCCCAACGGTGGCACGCCCTACCTGGCGCCCGACGCCCGGTTCGACCTGGTCGTCGACGCGCCGGTCGACCCCGCCGCGGTCGAGGCGGCTGTCTACCTCATGTTCAACCGGCTGTGCGGCCGGCCGGGTGCGGTCCGGCTCGCGGTCGAGGGGCAGCGCGCCATCACGGCGGACGACCGGTGGGACTTCCGCGAGGCCGGCGGATGGGATCGCGACCGCTCGGCCGACCCGCTCCGCCGGGTGGTCCGGCTGGCCCCCAGGACGCCGCTGCCGCACGGGTGCGGCGGCGAGCTGGTCGTGCCCACCGCCTTCGACCAGCGCAGTTGGGCCCAACCACTCCGCTGGGGCCTCGCCACCTACGGGGACTTCCGATTGGCACGGGCGGGATGCGGTTGGGAGGGCATCGCCTTCTGTCCCACTGGGCCGCTCGTCCTGCGCTTCAGCACCCCGGTGCGGGGCGCGGACGTGCAGCGTCACATCGCGCTCCGCCCGGCGGTGCCGTTCGAGCTCGGCGACACATCCGACGTCCGGGCCGACTGGGTTCTGGACGCGACGCTCCGGCCGCATACCGCCTACGCCGTCGTGGCCGATGCGGCGCTGCGCGATGGGTTCGGCCAGGCGCTCACCGGCAACCCCGTCGCGACGATCACCACCACCGGGTACGCGCCGGCCATCAACTACGCTCCCGGCCGCGCGGTCGTGGAGCGGAAGGGCGCCGGCACCTTCGCCCTCACGTTCGTCAACGTCGACACGCTCGAGGTGGTGACCGCGCCGGTGCCCGACTCGCTCGAGGCGGCCTTCCTCGCGCGGAGCGAGTGGAGGTGGAACGAGCTCTGGCCCGCGCTCCTGCCCACGGCGCGGCGCGACCGGATCCCGGTGACGAGCCCGCGGGACCGCGTCCGCGTGTACGGCGTCAAGCTCGCCGCACCGGAGTATCGGCGGCCCGGCACGCCGACCCTGCTCGCCGTGCAGGTGACCAGCCGCGGGCTCGACAGCCTGAGCCGCCGCCAGCGGCCGATCGCGCTGCTTCAGGTGACCGACCTCGGCGTGCACGCGCGGGTGGGCAGCGAAGACGGCGTCGTCTGGGTCACCGGGCGCGAGCGACGGGCGGCCCCGGGCGGGCGCCGCGGTCGCGCTGCACGACGGGAAGGGCCGGATCATCGCCCGGTCGGTGACGGACACGAGCGGCATCGCCCGGCTCACCGGCTACGGCTCGGACTCGGCGGGCGCCGTGGGCGAGGGGGACGGGGAGGAAGAGGGCTCCAACTTTCAGGGTTACGTCGAGCGTCGTCCTCGGCACCGACCGGGCGCTCCTCGGCATCAACGACTACGACCCCGACTTGAGTCCCTGGCGGTTCAACGTCACCCAGGCGTGGGGCAGCGCGCGCCTGCCGGTCGCCGCGGCCGTCTTCACCGAGCGCGGCATCTACCGGCCCGGGCGAGCCGCTCTTCGCCAAGACGATCGTGCGCACCGGCTCGCTCGGCGCCCTCGCGCGGCCCGGCGCCAGGCGATTCGCTCCGCTGGCGCTTCGAGGCGCGGGCCGACGACACCGGCCCGCCGGCGGCACTCCGCGACACCACGGTGGCACTGTCGGCCTTCGGCACCGCGGACCAGCGCTTCACCGTGCCCGCCGCGGCGCCGCTCGGCGAGTACCGCGTCGTTGTCCAGCTCCGCCGCGGCGGGCGCTGGACCGACGTCGCCTCGGCGTGGTACCGCGTCGCCGAGTATCGGCCGCCGGAGTTCCTGGTGGACGTCACCGCCGACACCGGCAGCCGGTACGCCGGCGACTCGGTGACCGCCGGCGTCGAGGCGCGCTACCTGTTCGGCGCGCCGATGGGCCGCGCCGCCGTCCGCTGGACGCTTCGGCAGCAGAGTGCCTGGCCGTACGAGCTCGAGATCCCCGGCACCGACGGCTATTACCTCGGTGAGACCGGCTGGTGGTACGAGGAGTCGGGCGAGGAGAACCTGCCCGTGCAGATCGCCGCCAGCGGCGTCGACACGCTCGACGCCACGGGCCGCCTCCCGCTCCGGCTCAAGCTGGGCGAAACGGTGCGCGGCCGGCCTTCGCGCGCCACGGTCGAGGCCACCGTGGTCGACGTGAACCGGCAGACGGTGTCGGCGTCCGCGTCGCTCATGGTGCATCCGGCGGATTTCTACCTCGGCGCCAAGCCCGAGGGCGACGAGCTACTTCTGGCTGGCCGGCACGCCGGTGCGGGTCGGCGTCGTCGCCGTGCGGCCCGACGGCGTCCGGGTGCAGGGCGTCCGGGTCACGGGCACCATCGTACGGCGCGAATGGCATTCGGTGCGCCGGGACCGGGCCGGCTATGGCGAACTGGTGGGCGAGTGGGTGTCGGACACCGTCGCGCGCTGTGCCCTCACGACGGCGGCCGAACCGGCGTCCTGCGGCTTCACGCCGCCGGCGGGTGGCACGTTCATCGTCACCTTCCGCGCGGCCGATGCCGCCGGCCGGCTGGTGTCGACCAGCTTCTACCGCTGGGCCACCGGCAAGGACTGGGTGCCGTGGAACGACGAGAGCCAGTTCAAGATGGACGTCGTCCCTGACCGGGCGCGCTACACCGTCGGTGACACCGCGACCGATCCTGTTCGCCTCGCCGTTCACCAACGCCGAGGCGTGGATCACGGTGGAGCGCGAGGGCCTGCTGCAGCAGCGCCGGCTCACGATCACGAGCGGGACGACGACGCTCAAGCTGCCGGTCACCGAGGCGCTCGCGCCGAACGCGTTCGTCTCGATCATCGTCGCCCGCGGCCGCAGCGCCCGGCCCGGCCCGCTCGACGATCCGGGCCGGCCGACGATCCGGGTGGGCTACGCGGAGCTCCGGGTCACGCCCGAGCGGAAGCGGCTCACGGTCGAGCTCAAGCCGCTCGCCGCCGAGTACCGCCCGGGCGACACTGCACGGGTAGCGCTCCAGGTGCGGGACGCCGAAGGGCAGGGGCAGCGGAGCGAGGTGACGCTCTGGGCGGTCGACCAGGGCGTGCTCGCGCTCACGGGATACCGGACGCCCGATCCGATCGACCTGCTCTACCAGCCGCGCGGCTTGGGGCTCCGGCTCGCGAGCACGCTCACCACCGTGGCGCCGCAGGTGGCCGAAGGCGAGAAGGGGCGGCGCGCGCCGGGCGGCGGCGGCGGACGGGACGCGGCCGACATCCTCCGCTCCCGCTTCCAGACGACCGCGTTCTTCCTCGGGTCGGTCGTGACCGATGCGTCGGGGCGGGTCACCGCCGCCGCGCGGCTGCCCGACAACCTCACGACGTTCCGCGCTCATGGCCGTGGCCGTCACCGCGGGCGACCGCTACGGCAGCGGGCAGTCCTCGCTGCTCGTCACCCGGCCGCTGGTGGCGCGCCCCGCGCTGCCGCGCTTCCTCCGTGAGGGCGACCGGTTCGCCGCCGGCGTCGTGGTGAACCGCCGGGACGGCGCGGCGCGCGAGGCCAAGGTCGCGGCGCGGGCGCGAGGGCGCCGAGCTCAAGGGCGAAGCGCACCCGGAGCGCGATGCTCGAGGCCGGGCGCGGCCGGGAGGTGCGCTTCGACTTCCAGGCTCGCCCGGGCGACAGCGCGTCCTTCCGCTTCGACGCGACCAGCGGACCCGACGCCGACGCGGTGGCGCTCGCGCTCCCGCTCAGGCCCGCCTTCCATCCGCGCGTCCTACACCGTCGCGGGCGTCCTGCACGACACCGCCTCGGCCGAGCTCCTGCTGCCCGCCGACATCGACCCCGCGCGCTCCGCCCTGCAGCTGAGCCTCGGCACCTCGCCGCTCGCCATGATCCGCGGCGCCAGGCGGTGGCTCCGGATCTATCCCTACTGGTGCTCCGAGCAGGTGGCCAGCGCCGCGGAGCCGCTGGTGGCGCTGATGCAGGCCGGGTCGCTCCTGGGCGATTCCGCGCTCGGCGCGCGAGGCTCGCACCGAGCTGGCCCGCGCGGTGGCCACCCTGAGCCGGCGGCAGCGGAGCGACGGCGGCATCGGGCTCTGGAGCGGCACCGACTGGACCACGCCGTGGCTCACCGCCTACGCCGGCGGCGTGCTGCTCGATGCCCGGGAAGCCGGCCTCGCCGTGGACGACTCGGTGCTGGCCCGGCTCGGCGTCTATCTCAAGCAGTCGCTGGCCCAGAACCAGCCGGTCGTGGGCCCGGTGGCGCGCTGGTACGTCAGCGGCCAGGCGCGCCTGAGCGACCGCGTGCGGGCGGTGGACTACCTGAGCCGCGCGGGTCTCCGGGACCGGGCAGCGGAGAACGAGCTGCTCCGGCTGTCCGTGCAGCTCGCCTGGGAGGACCGGGTGCGGCTTGCGCTCGTGCTCGCGCGCGGCGGCGATCGGGACCCGGCGCGCTCGCTGCTCGAGCCGGCGTGGCGCTCGGTGCGGGTCGAAGGGCGGACGGCGACCCTCCCGCGGGAGGCGCGGCGCGAGTTCTACTTCGACTCGCGCATGCGGCCGGCCGCCTACCTGCTCGGCGCGACGCTGGCCGTCGAGCCGGCCCATCCGCTCGTGGGACCGCTGGTGGAGACCCTCGTGGCCCAGGGGCGCGGCATGACGTGGGTGTGGAACACGCAGGACTACGGCACCGCCGTCGAGGCGCTGGTGGCGTTCCAGCGGCGGCAGCAGGCGGCGGCCGCGCGCGGCGTGCGGGTGAGCGCCGGCTCGCGGCGTGTTGCTCGCGGCGGCGTCGGTCGGGGCCGGCGCGGGACTCGAGCGTGAGCCTGCGCGATCTGGTCGAGCGCGAGCAAGGACGGTACGCGGCTCCGGCTCAGGCTCGAGGCCGGGGACAGCGGCGCATCGACGGCGCCGGTGTTCTACTACCTGACCGTGACCGCCGTGCCCAAGGGCGCCCCGGTCCGGCCCGACGAGCGCGGCGTCGCGGTCGAGCGCTGGTACGAGCGGTTCAGCGACGGAAAGCCGATCACCGAGATCGCCGAGGGCGAGCTCGTGCGGGTGCGGCTCCGGGTGACGGTGCCGAGCGAGCGGCACTTCGTGGTGCTCGACGACGCGTTGCCCGCGGGGCTCGAAGCCGTCGACCTCAGCCTTCGGACTGTCGGAGGCGTTCCGGGCCCGGGTGCCGCGGACAGCACGGCGCGAGAGGGGGCGGGGAGGGCGCCGACGGCGGATCGTTCGCGTGGGAGTACGGGAGCTGGGATGCGGGATGGTGGTCGCCCTTCGACCACAAGGAGATGCGCGACGACAAAGTGGTCTACGTCGCGACGCAGCTCTGGCCGGGGAGCTATACCGCGACCTACGTCGCCCGGGCGACGACGCCCGGCGTGTTTGCCCGGCCGCCGGCGCACGCGGAGGAGATGTACAATCCGGCGGTGTTCGGGGAGAGTGATGGGGGGGTGTTTACCGTGACGGCGAAGGGGAAGTAGCGTGCGGTCCCTCGCTGCGCTCGGGATGACGGGGGCGACGGTCACCCTTGCCCTCGCCATCTGGCTCACCCGCCCGCTCCCCGCACACCTGCTCGACCCCCCCACGACCGGTCTCGTCCTCCTCGATCGTGCCGGCCTCCCCCTCCGCAGCACCCGCGCCGCCGACGGCAGCCTCCGCCGCTGGGTGCCGCTGGCCGAGATGGATCCCGATCTGCTCGCGGCGTTTCTCGCGGTCGAGGACCGGCGGTTCTATCGCCACCCGGGCGTCGATCTCCGCGCCATGGCTCGCGCGGCCGTGACGGACCTGCGGGCGCGACGGATCGTCGCCGGCGGATCGACTATCACGATGCAGCTCGCGCGCCTGCTGCGCCCGTCCGCCCGCAACTGGCCAGGGAAGGCGTCCCAGGCGCTCTGGGCACTCCGGCTCGAGCGACGGATATCGAAGCAGGCCATTCTCGAGCAGTACCTCAACCGGGTGCCGCTGGGGCAGGGCGCGGTCGGCGTGGAAGCCGCGGCCGGGCTCTACTTCGGCGCCCACGCCACCGAGCTCAGCCTCGGCCAGGCCGCGCTGCTCGCCGGGCTCGCGCGGGCGCCGTCAGCCGACAATCCGCTGGTCTCGCCGCGCCGGGCTCGGGCGCGTCGCGCCGCCGCGCTCGCGCGGCTGGTGATCGGCGGCTTCGCCACGCCGGCCACAGTCGCGCGCGCGAGCGCGGAGCCATTGCTCACTCGCAGCGGCGCCGGCGCGTTCCAGGCACCTCACTTCACCACGCTGGTTGCGCAGTGGCATGACCGGGCCGCGGGCGGTGTGGCCGCACCCGGTGCCGTCCGCACGTCGCTCGACCTCCCGCTCCAGCTCGAGCTCGAAGCGGAGGTGCGGCACACGGTCGAAACGCTGGCCGACCGCGGCGCGAGTCAGGCGGCGGCCGTGGTGCTCGACAACGCCAGCGGCGAGGTTCTGGCCTGGGTGGGCTCACCGGATTTCTGGGCCGACACGGCGGGCCAGGTCGACATGGTCGTGTCGCCCCGTCAGCCCGGGTCGGCCCTCAAGCCGTTCCTCTACGCCCTGGCGTTCGACCGCGGCTATACACCCGCCTCGATTCTCCCCGACATCGCACGGGTGTATCAGACGTCGACTGGTCCATACCGTCCGAGGAACTACGACCGCCGCTTCCACGGGCCCGTCCGTGCTCGCGAGGCGCTGGCGAGCTCGTACAATCTGCCCGCCGTGAACCTGGCCGACCATCTCGGTGCCGCCAGCTTCCTCCATCTGCTGCGCGAGGCGGGCTTCGCCTCGCTCGGCCGGAGCGCCGAGTACTATGGGCTCGGCCTCGCGCTCGGCAACGGCGACGTGACCCTGCTCGAGCTCGCGAACGGCTATCGAGCGCTGGGTGCCGGCGGCGTCTGGCGGCCATGGCGGTGGCGCGCGATCGGCGCCCGGCGAGCGCGGCGGAGCCCGGCCATCGGATCGCCACCGCCCGCTCGGCCGCGCTGGTGCTGGACATTCTCGACGATCCGGTCGCCCGCATCCCGGGCTTCGGGGTCGAGACGCCGCTCGATTTTCCATTTCCCGTCGCGGCAAAGACCGGCACCAGCCGTCACTTCACGGACAACTGGGCGGTGGGGGTGACCGGCGCGTTCACGGTGGCGGTATGGGTCGGCAACTTCAGCGGCCGGCCGATGGACGGCGTGAGCGGTGTGAGTGGCGCCGGCCCGCTGCTCCACAGGGCGGTTCTGGCGACGGCCGCGAGGCACGCGCCTGGCGGCCTGCCGGCGCCCGGCGCCGCGGGGGCGGTGGCGCTGTCGATCTGCCGGCTCTCGGGGCTCCGGGCCACCGCCCGCTGCCCGTCGGCGGTCGAGTGGTTCTCCCCGGGTACCGCGCCAACGGCCATGTGCGACTGGCACGGCGCGCACGAGGTTCGCTTGCCGGCGGAGTTCGCGGAATGGGCGCAGGAAGAGGGCGTGGTGGCCGGGCCGATGATCGCGCGATCGGCGTCGGCGCCCGCATCGGCCCCTCGCCCGGATGCCGGCGCGTTCCGCATCCTCTCGCCGCAGGAGGGCGACGTATACCGCGTGCCGGCGGGCGTGGAGGCGCGGTACGCGACGCTGGCGCTGCGGGCGGCCGGCGGAGGGGCCGGGCGCGGCGTGCGATGGACCGTCGACGGGCGGCCGCAGCGCTCCAGCCGCTGGCCCCTGGAGCAGGGCACGCACCTGGTTCGCGCGGTGGACGGAGCCGGCACGGCGGCGGAGGTCCGGGTGGTGGTGGAATAGGTCCGGGTCGCTGGCCTTGCGCGAGATGGCCGGGTGAGATAGCTTAATGTCAAGCTACTTGATGGAGAGCTAATGCCGAAGCCCAGCCGATACAGTGGAGACCGCGTCGAGCGCATGGCGCTGAGCACGTACCTCAAGCTCACCCGGGCCAGCGAGACCCTCTGGAATCGCCTGGCGCCCGGGCTGCAGCGTCACGATCTCACGCCCAGCCAGTTCGGCGTGCTCGAGGCGCTGTACCACCTCGGCTCCATGCATCAGCGCGACCTCGGCGAGCGCATCCTCAGGAGCAGCGGCAACATGACGCTGGTGATCGACAACCTCGAGAAGCGCGGCCTGGTCCGGCGCGAGCGGTCGGTCGAGGACCGGCGATTCATCCAGGTGCACCTGACCGAGGAGGGCGCGCGGCTCATCCGCCTCGTCTTCCCCGCGCATGCCGACGCCATCACCCGCCAGCTCGCGGTGCTCACGCAGGAGGAGCAGCGAGCGCTCGGAAACCTCTGCCGGAAGCTGGGAACAGTCTCATGAGCATTCATCACGTCACCGCCATCGCGGGCGATCCGCAGCGGAACCTCGACTTCTACGCCGGCGTCCTGGGCCTCCGCCTGGTGAAGCTGACGGTCAATTTCGACGACCCCGGCAGCTACCATCTGTACTTCGGCGACGAGGCCGGCCGGCCGGGCTCGATCCTCACCTTCTTCCCGTGGCCCGACGGGCAGCGCGGCCGGCAGGGCACCGGGCAGGTCGGCACCGTCTCGCTCGCCATCCCGCCCGCGTCGCTCGGCTGGTGGATCGAGCGGTTGCTTCAGCACGGGATCAAGTACGATGGCCCGGACCGCCGGTTCGACGAGCAGGTGCTCGCCTTCGCCGATCCGGATGGACTGCTGCTCGAGCTCGTCGCGACGCCGCGCGTGGCCGATGTCGCGCCGTGGGCGGACGGCCCGGTGCCCGCCGAGCACGCGGTGCGGGGAATTCTCGGCGCCACGGTCTGGGAGGATGGCGACCGGGGCACGGCCGACTTCCTCACCCGCCTGATGGGATTCCGCCAGGTCGGAGAGGAGGGGAATCGCCTGCGGTTCGAGTCGGCCGCCACGGGCGTCGGCAGCGTGGTGGATCTGCGCCGCGTGCCGGGCTTCTGGGCCGGTGCCGGCGGGGTGGGGACCGTGCACCACGTCGCCTTCCGCGCCGCCTCCGGCGAGGCGCAGCTCGAGCATCGTGCGCGGCTCGAGTCGGCCGGCGTGGAGATCACGCCGGTGATTGACCGCCAGTACTTCCGCTCGGTCTATTTTCGCGAGCCGGGCGGCGTGCTGTTCGAGATCGCGACCGATCCGCCGGGCTTCACGCTCGACGAGCCGGCGGCGGAGCTGGGGACGAGCCTCAAGCTCCCGCCGATGTACGAGCCGATGCGTGACCGGATCGAGCGCACCCTGCCGGCTCTCCGCCTGCCGCAGCGTGCGGCACGCGGAGGTAGGGGAGGCATCATGACCACCCAACTGCGCGGGTTCAGCCATCGGGTCGTGCCGGCTACCCGGCCGGGCCTGCCGCCGCTGCTGCTGCTGCACGGCACGGGCGGGAATGAGGATGATCTCCTCCCGCTCGGCGAGCGGCTCCTGCCCGGGGCCGCGCGCCTGAGCCCGCGCGGCCGCGTGCTCGAGCACGGCATGCCCAGATTCTTCCGCCGCCTCGCGGAGGGCGTGTTCGATCTCGACGACCTGCGCCAACGCACGATCGAGCTCGCCGACTTCGTCGAGGAGGCGCGGGTCACGCTACGACCTCGGACCCCTGCCGCCGGTCGCGGTCGGCTTCTCGAACGGGGCCAACATCGCCGCGGCGATGCTGTTGCTTCGGCCAGGCACGCTCGGCGGAGCGCTCCTGATCCGGCCGATGGTTCCGCTCGTGCCCGACCCGCTCCCGGCGCTCGCGGGTGTGCCGGTCCAGATCAACGCGGGCACGGCCGATCCGATCGTCACGCCGGCACAGAGCGAGGCGCTGGCCGAGCTGCTGCGTCGCGCCGGCGCGGCGGTGACGATCGACTGGATCCGGGGCAGTCATGGGCTGGCGCCGCAGGATCTGGATGTCGGGGCGCGGTTTCTGGCGGGGTGGATGCCGGCGTCCTCGTCATCCTGAGGCGGCGTCGTCATCCTTCGCTTCGCTCAGGATGCATCGCGAGTCATTCGGTCTTTCTTCTCTACCGCGTCTCCGCTTCGCGCCGCAATCGTAAGCGGTTGCCGCGCGCGCGGCTTCCGGGCGTCTGGCGCCGCCCTCCTCTCCTCCCGCCGGCCGGCGCCAGCTCGGCCGGCCCGCGTCCTGAGGACCTATGTGATGCTTTCAGCCGCCCTCGAACAGGAGCGCCTGCTCATCGCCGAACGCCTGCTTTCCGAAATCGAACGTCGCCACGGACTCCCTCACCCGCTTCAACGCGAGCTCTACCCCGTCATCATGGACCGGTTCCTCTGCGTCTATCTCCCGGAAGCCCGGGAAGGCGAACCATCGCCCCAAGCTCTCGAATACGCCTTCGCGCCGGCGATCGTCGACGCCCTCGACCTGCTCCGCGACGTCGTGAGCGAATCGCCCGACGGCTGCGGCGCCGCCCTCTACGTGCACGATCTCGACACCGGCGTGATCGCCGATACTCAGGAGCGTCACTGAGCCTGCTGCCGCATCGAGCGGCCCAAGGCGAGCGCGCGCCCATGGTGGCCGTGCTCGCCTTGTCGTTGCTGGCCTCGATGGCGGGGCCGGGCGGCTCAGCGGCCAGTCGGGAGGAACGGACCTTCCCGAGCTGGCCACCCGCCTCGCGGCGATGACCGCGGTGACGGGCTACGAGCAGCGCCTGGTCGACTCGATCGTGGCGCTGCTTCCTGGCGCCACGAGGGATCGCGCCGGCAACGGCGTCATCATCCTCGGGAGCGGGGAGCGGCGCCGGCTGGTGGCCTGCCCGGTGAGCGAGCCGGGCTTCGTCGTGGGCAGGGTCCGCGACGACGGGTGGCTCACGCTCCGCCGGGCGCCCGGGCGCGTCCCGCCGGGGTTCGAGCGCCAGGTCGAGGGGCAGCGGGTGAGCCTCTTCGGACGTCGGGGCGCCGTTCCGGGCGTCGTCGCCGTGCGCTCGATTCACCTGACGCGCGGCCGCGGCACTCCGCCCGCGAGCACGTTCACCCTCGACAGCGCCTACGTCGACATCGGCGCGGCCACCAGCGCCGACGCACGCGCGGCCGGCGTGGAGGTGCTGACGCCCGTCGTCCTCGCGAAGCGGCCGCAGCGGTACGGACCGGACCTCCTCGCGGCTCCGGTGGCGGCTCGGCGCACCGCCTGCGCGGCGCTGCTGCTCGCGGCCCGCCGCGCGGTGGCCGAGCAGGGGATGGTGCCGCGAGGCGAGAGCGTCATCGTCGCCTTCGTCGTCGAGCAGGAGCTGGCGGGGCGCGGCCTCGCCACGGTGGCGAACACCCGGGGGCCCTTCGCGGAGACGGTGCTGGTAGACGGCGGCGCCGGGACGCCCGGTCTGGTGACCCGGACCGCCGATACGCTGGCGCGCCGCTGGCCCACGCTCGGTCCGGTGGCCCGCTGGTCGCTGGGAGCGCGCTATCTCGGGACGCCGGTCGAGACGACGTCATTCGCGGGCGCCGACACGCTGCAGTCCGCGCTCGGGCGCTGGATTGGAGGCGGGCGATGAGTGGCGTCCTCACACGGAGCGGTGCCGTCACACGGCCACTGCGGCGACGGTCCGGCTGGCCACCGCAGCGCTCTCGACTGCCCCGGTACTGGCCGCCGCCCAGGCGCCGGCGCAGGAGTCCGCGCGCCTGCGGTCGGTGGAGCAGGTGCTGGCCCCGCTGGTCGAGAGCCACGGGGTCTCGGGCATGGAGGCGCCGGTGCGGGAGACGGTCCAGCGCCTGCTGCCCGCCTGGGCGCGGACGGTGACCGATACCGCCGGCAACCTCTGGCTCACGATGGGGAAGGGCGAGCCGACGGTGGTGTTCGTCGCGCATCTCGACGAGATCGGCTTCACCGTTACCGGCATCCGGGACGACGGTACGCTCGACGCCGTCGCGGCCGGCGGACTCTTCCCGTGGCTCTGGGAGGGGCAGCCCGCCCTGGTGCACACCGGTGGGCGGACCGTGCCCGCCGTGTTCGCCCCGCACGACTCTGCCGCGCCGCCGCCCGCGCCCGACGCGGACCCGGTGGTGCGCGTCGATCCCGGCACCGGGAGCCGAGCAGCCACCGAGGCGCTCGGCGTGCGCCCGGGCGCCACCGTCACCAGCCCCAAGCGATACGTCAGGCTGCTCGGCACCCGGGCGACCGGCCGGTCCTTCGACGATCGGGTGGGCTCGACGGCGCTGGTGCTCGCCGCGCGCGGGCTCGATCCGGCGCGGCTTCGCCACACGGTGATCTTCGTGTGGAGCGTGCGAGAGGAGATCGGCCTGGAAGGCGCGCTTGCGGCCGCCGCCGCCCTGGGCCTTCGGCCCGCGCGGGTCCACGCTATCGATACGTTCGTCTCGGCGGACTCGCCGCTCGAGCGGCCGAACTTTGCCCTGGCCCCCCTCGGCCGCGGGCCGGTGGCGCGCGCGCTCGACAACAGCGCGGTCACGCCGCCGGCCTACGTCGACTCCCTCGTCGCCTTCGCGCGGAGTCGCCGCCTGCCCCTGCAGGTGGGCACCACCAACGGCGGCAACGACGGCTCGGCCTTCTCGGACTGGGGAGTGCCGGACGTTCCGATAGGGTGGCCGCTCCGCTACTCCCACTCGCCGGCCGAGGTGGTCGACCTGCGGGACGTGGCGGGGCTGGCGGACCTCGTGAGGGCCATCGCCGAGGGCTGGTGAGCCGGCGGCGTCGGGAAACCTGCTCCCACCTGCGTCCGTCGTCTCCTTGGGAGCGCATGCCGAGCCCGCGCACCGCTTCCCGATCCCTCTCCGGAGACCGCCGTGCCGTTCCGACTGACCTGGCTCGTTCTGGGCGCGCTCGCCGCGCTCTCCGCGGCGCCGTCCGGCCGCATCCGGCACGTCCCCGCGGAGTACCGCACGATCCAGGAGGCCATCGACAGCGCCGAGCCCGGTGACACGGTGCTCGTGGCACCCGGGCGCTACGTGGAGAACATCCGCTTCGGCGGCAAGGGGATCGTGGTGGCCAGCGAGTATCTCCTGACGCGCGACCCGCGCCTCATTCCCCGCACGATCATCGACGGCAGCCGCCCCAAGCACCCCGACAGCGCCAGCGTGGTGATGATGGTCGAGCAGGAGGACACCTCCGCCAAGCTCAGTCGGCTTCACGCTGACCGGCGGCACCGGCACGGTGTGGACCGACGCACGGCAGAAGGCCCTCTACCGGGAGGGCGGTGGCGTGCTGTGCGAGCTGGCCTCGCCGGTCATCGAGCACAACATCATCGAAGGCAACGAGGCGGTGCAGGTGGGCCCGGGAATCCTGAGCGCCGGCGGCGGCGGAATCCGCTGTGGCTACGCCGAGCCGATCATCCGGAACAACGTGGTCCGGAACAACCGCGGCGAGTACGGCGCCGGCATCGTCCTCTACCATTCGGCCGGGACGGTGCGCAACAACCTCGTGACCGGCAACACCGGTGGGGCGGGGCACGGTGGATCGGGACTCTGGGTGGTGGGCGCGCTCAGCTACAGGCTCCAGAACCTCATCGAGCAGAACACCATCGTGGGCAACGTGACGACGCTGCCCGACTCGACGCCGACGCAGCTCGGCGGGAAGGGCGGGGGCCTCATCGCCTTCGCGCCGATCCTGTTCCGGAACAACATCGTGTGGGGCAATCGCCAGGGCGTCGGCGGACAGATCGAGCAGTCGAAGCGCCGGCCGCCGGACCTCCGCGCCAACCTGGTGCAGGACGGCGCCGCGCCCGGCGCGAGCCTCACACGCAACCCGAAGTTCGCCGACACCGTGCACTACTACCTGTCACCCGATTCACCGGCGGTGGACGCCGGCGATGCGGGGTCGCCACCGGACCCTGCCGCCAGCGCGCGGGCCCGTGCTCCCGCGCTGGGAGCGCGCCGAGCCGACCTCGGCGCGTACGGTGGCCCGGGCAGCGCGGTGCTGTTGCCGTAACCTTCACTCAGGACGCCCTCATGCACATCCCACTGCTGGCTCCGCCCGTGGCCGCCGCGCTGGCGGCGCTGCTCACCACGCCCGGCGTGCGCGTGGCGCCGCCGACCATCGTCGAATACGTCATCCCGCGCCCGGGCAACTTTCCCCATGACCCGGCCGTGGCGGCCGACGGCAGCGTCTGGTATACCGACCAGCGCAACAGCTACATCGGCCGGCTCGACCCGGAGACGGGAAAGATCGTCGACTATCCGACGCCGACACCGGGCTCGGGCCCACACGGCCTGATCGTCGGGCCCGACGGCAGCGTCTGGTATACCGGCCAGGGTGCCGGCGTGATCGGCCGGGTGGATCCCCGGAACGGCCACATCACCGAGTTCGCGCTGCCCGGCAACGCGCGCAATCCGCATACGCCGATCTACCATAAGGACCGGGTCTGGTTCACCGACGCCAACAACAACACCTACGGCAGCCTCGACCCGAAGACCGGCAAGGCCACCGTCTATACCGCGCCGACGCCGAACTCGGTGCCGTACGGCATCGTTCCGGCCGGGGACGGGTCGATCTGGATCGCGATGCTCGGCACCAACAAGCTCGGGCGCGTGGATCCGGCGACCGGCTCGATGAAGGAGTTCGTGCTGCCCGCGGCCGAGGCGCGGCCCCGGCGGCTCCAGGTCGGCGGCGACGGCACGGTCTGGTACACCGACTACGGCCGCGGCTATCTTGGCGCGCTGGACCCCGCGACGGGGAAGGTGCGCGAGTGGCGCTCGCCGTCGCCCAACGCCGGCCCCTACGGCATCGCGATCGGGACCGACGGGCGGATCTGGTACTGCGAGTCGCGGAGCGGGCAGATGGTGGCCTTCGACCCGAAGACGGAGAAGATGACAGTCGTGCCGATTCCCACGGCCGGCGCCATCGTGCGCCACATGGAGACCGACAGCACGCGCGGGCGGGTGTGGCTGGCGCTGAGCGGGACGGGGCGGCTCGGGAAGATCGAGCTTGGCGGGCGCTGAGCGGTGGTCATCCTGAGCGGAGCGAAGCGATCGGCTTGGGCATGCGAGTGAGCATCGAGCCTCACTCGCACCACCCACCCGATCCTTCGCTCCGCTCAGGATGACGCGCGGCTCGCCGCGTGGGCCTTCCTGCTCCTGACCCTCGCTCTCCTCGCCCCGCCCGCCGCCGCCCAGCGCGAGCGCCCCGACCGCCGCCTCCAGCGCGAGCTCGAGGCGCTCACGCGCGACTTCCATGGTGACGTCGGCATCTACGTCCGCAACCTCGCCACCGGCGCCACCGCCAGCGTCCGGGCCGACGACACGTTCCCGACCGCCAGCATGGTGAAGGTGCCGATCATGGTCGGCGTGTTCAACGCGATCGCGCAGGGCCGGTTCGCGTTTACCGACACGGCGCCCGAGCCGAGGGCGCGGGCGAAGTATCCCGAGGACGACATCTCCGCGGGCCTGAGCGATACCGCCCGCATCACCGTGAGCCGGCTGCTCACGCTGAGCCTCACCTACAGCGACAATTCCGCCTCGCTCTGGCTGCAGCAGCTCGCCGGGACCGGGGACTCGATCAACGGCTGGCTCGATCGCAACGGCTTCGCGGTCACGCGGGTCAACGGGCGCACTCCCGGGCGCGAGGCCGACTACGACCGCTGGGGCTGGGGCCAGACGACCCCGCGGGAGATGGCCCGGCTGGTCACCCTCATCCGCGAGCGCAAGGTGGTGAGCCCCGCGGCGAGTGAGGAGATGTATCGCACCATGACCCGGAGCTTCTGGACCGGCGAGGCGCTTTCGCAGCTTCCGCCGACCGTGCAGGCGGCCTCGAAGCAGGGCGCGGTCGACAAATCCCGCTCGGAAGTCGTGCTCGTGAACGCCCCGTCGGGCGATTACGTCTTCTGCCTCATCACCAGGAACCAGCAGGACGAGAGCTGGCACCCCGACAACGAGGGATATGTGCTGCTCCGGCAGGTCTCGGCGCTGCTCTGGCGCCACTTCGAGCCTCGCCACCCCTGGACGCCAGCCGCCGGAGCCGCCGCCTTCAAGCCCTGAACCCCGCGCCTCTTGCGCCAGCGCCAGAAGTTGCATATTTATGCATTATGCAATCTTCTCGCGGCCCTCTCGCGCTCGCCTTCTCGGGCGGCCTGGACACCTCCTACTGCGTGCCGCGTCTGGCCGAGGACGGGTGGACGGTGCACACCGTCTACGTCGATACCGGCGGCTCGACGCCCGAGCAGCGCGCCGCCATCCGGCGCCAGGCGGGCGCCGTCGGTGCGGTCTCCCACCATGAGGTCGACGCGCGCGACCTGGTCTACGATCGCTTCGTCCGGTTTCTCATCCAGGGCAACGTGCTTCGGGGCGAGGTCTATCCGCTGAGCGTGGCCGCGGAACGGACCCAGCAGGCGCTGTCCGTCGTGGAAACGGCGCGCGCGCTCGGCGCCCGGGCCGTGGCGCACGGCTCCACCGGCGCCGGCAACGACCAGATCCGCTTCGACGTCGCCCTCCGGGTGCTCGCGCCGGAGCTCGAGATCGTGACCCCCATCCGTGACCTCGGCATCAAGCGCGAGCAGGCGATCGCCTACCTCGAGCGGCTCGGACTCCCGGTCCCGGCCAAGGCCGGCGCCTACTCGATCAATCGCGGTCTCTGGGGGACCACCTGGGGCGGTGGCTGGACCCACGACACGTGGGCGGGGCCGCCGGCCGAGCTGGTCGATCCGCCCGCCGACGCGCCGGCGCCCCGGGAAATCGTCCTGGCGTGGGAGCGGGGGCTTCCGATCGCGCTCGATGGCGCGCCGCTGGCCGGCCCCTCACTCGTCGCGGCGCTGGGCGACCTGTGCGAGGCATACGGCATCGGTCGCGGCATCCACGTCGGCGAGACCGCGCTCGGCATCAAGGGTCGGATCGGGTTCGAGGCCGGCGCCGCGCTGCTGCTCATCGGCGCGCACCGCGAGCTCGAGAAGCTCGTGCTCACCAAGTGGCAGACGTTCTGGAAGGACCAGCTCGGCCGGTTCTACGGCGACCGCCTGCACGAGGGCCAGTACTTCGATCCGTCGCTCCGGGACATCGAGGCGCTGATCACCAGCTCGCAGGCGCGGGTGACGGGCGAGACCCGCGTGCGGCTCGCGCCCGGGCGGTTCCAGGTCGTCGGCACGCGGAGCCCGCACTCGATGATGGACACGTCCGTCGCCACGTACGGCGAGGAGAACCGTCTCTGGACCGGCGACGAGGCGCGGGCGTTCGCGCGGGTGGCGGCGGTGCCGTCGCTGCTGGCGGCGCGGGCGGCGGACGGGAAGCGGTAGAGCTCGTCATCCTGAGCGAAGCGAAGGACGGCCGACGCATGCGAGTGATGCTTGGGCTCACTCGCACCACCGACCCGATCCTTCGCTCCGCTCAGGATGACGCGGGATCACATTTCAGCATCGCAAGGAGCACCACCCATGGTCGTCACCAGCCGTGTCCGCCTCGACCGGATCAGCAGCTCCACCCGGAACGCCGCCCTCCCGCCCGAAGTGATCGTGGGCGACGAGATCGTGGCGGCCGAGGGCTACGTGCTCGCGGTCCGGATCCTCGAGGACAAGTCGAGCTACAACACCGTCGAGGACACCACCGGCCGGATGCTGTCGCTGCGCGGCGGGGACGTGCTCGCCGGCGTGCTCGGCACCCGGCGCGCGCTCCGGGGCTACGCCGGCGTGGTGCCGACCCATATCGCCGTGGGCGACACGATCGAGGTGCTCAATCTCGGCGGGATCCTGGGCAAGTGCACGTCGGTGAATCCCGAGATCGGCGCGCCGTTCAAGGCCGAGGTCCTCGGCGCCATCCTCGCGTTTCCCGAGCTGGGCGATCGCGTCGGCCGGCCGGCGCACATCCGCGACCGGGCCGTGCCGCCGGCCGAAGTGCTCGAGAGCCGCATCCCGGTCGTGTACGTGGCCGGCACCTGCATGAACTCCGGCAAGACCGTGGCCGCCACCGAGCTCGTCCGCGGGCTCGCGCGCGGCGGCCTCCGGGTGGGCGCCGCCAAGCTCACCGGCGTCTCGCTCATGCGTGACGCGCTCTCGATGCTCGACGCCGGCGCCGTCGCCGCGCTGACGTTCAACGACGTCGGCATCGCGAGCACGCACGCCGGCGTCACCGTCACTACGGCCAAGGGGATCTTCAACCGGCTCGCCGCGGCCAAGCCGGACGTGATCGTCGCCGAGCTGGGCGACGGCATCCTCGGCGAGTACGGCGTGCAGGACATCCTGCGGGACGCGGAGCTGATGCGGGTCGGCGCGGCGTACGTCATGGCGGCGCCCGACCCGGTGGCGTGCTGGGGCGCGGCCGAGCTGATGCGGCGCGAGTTCGACCTGCCGATCACGGCCATCACCGGTCCCGCCACCGACAACGAGGTGGGCCAGGTCTACATCACGGGCGGCCTCGGCCTGCCGGCGCACAACGCGCGGCGGGACGCCGCGGGGCTGCTGGCGGTCGTGCGGCAGGCGATCGCCGAGTGGGCCGGGCGGGCGGAGCCGGCCGCGCGGGCCGGCGGGCTCGACCCCCTGCGCCGGTCCGCCGGCCCTGCCCTCTCCGGCGTCTCCGCGCGATGAAAGTTGCGGTCGTCGGCGCCGCGGGCTACGCCGGCGGTGAGCTGCTCCGGCTCCTGCTGCAGCACCCGGACGTCACCGAGTGCGTGGCCACGAGCCGGAGCCAGGGCGGGAAGCCGATCGCCGGGGCGCATCCCGCGCTGGCGCCAGTCACCGACGCCCGCTTCTCGGGCGCCACCCCGGGCGAGGCGGCGCGCGGGCGAGACGTGGTCTTCCTCTGTCTCGAGCACGGCGAGTCCTCGCGGGTGGCGGGCGAGGTGTTCGATGCGGGCCCGGGCCTCGTCGTCGACCTGGCGGCGGACTTCCGGGTGCGCGATCCCCGGCTCTACGAGCGATTCTACGGACCGCACCCCGCGCCCGAGCTGGTGCATCGGTTCACCTATGGCCTGGCCGACGTCGTCGGCTGCCGGCTGCTCGGGGCCAAGGCCATCGCCGCGCCCGGCTGCTTCGCGACGGCGGCGCAGCTCGCGCTGTATCCGCTGGCGTGGGCCGGACTCGATGTGACGCCGTCGCTGTTCGCCATCACCGGCTCGAGCGGCGCGGGAGTCCAGCCGAAGGCCACGACGCACCATCCGATGCGCGCCCACAACGTCTTCGCCTACTCGGTGCTCGGCCACCGCCACGAGGCGGAGGTGCTGCAGTCCTGGCGCGAGTGGGTGGGCCGCCCCGATGCCACCGCCCGGCTCATGACGCACTCGGGCCCATTCGTGCGCGGCATCTACCTCACGCTCCACGCGTTCGTTCCGAAGGAGCTGGCCATCCGCGGCGGCGAGCCGGGCACCGTGGCCGCGGGCTGGTTCCGCGAGGCGTACGAGGGCCGCCCGTTCGTCCGTGTGCTCGACGCGCCGCCGGAGCTCACCCATGCCGTGGGCACCAACTACGCGCTGATCCACGCCGTGGAGAACGAGAGCGGCGAGGAGATCCAGGTGACGGTCGCGATCGACAACCTGGTGAAAGGCGCCGGTGGCCAGGCGATCCAGGCGATGAACCTCGCGCTCGGCATCGACGAGCGCGCCGGCCTGACGGCCGCGGGGATCTATCCATGTTGAAGGGAAATTCGCTGACCGGCACCTTTCGGGAGTCACCCTGAGCGAAGCGAAGGGGCCAGAGCCCAGCGTGCCCGCGCTCCTTCCCGTCTACGCCCCGATGCCGGTGCGCCCCGTCCGCGGCCACGGCTCGTGGCTGGTGGACGCGGACGGCCACGAGTGGCTCGATGCCTATGGCGGCCACGCCGTGGCGTCGACCGGTCACAGCCATCCCGACGTGGTGCGCGCCATCGCCGAGCAGGCGGCGCAGCTCCTGTTCTACTCGACGGCGGTGCCGCTGCCGCAGCGCGAGGCGCTGGCGGAGAAGCTGGCCGAGCTCTGTCCGGCGCCGCTCGGACGGGTCTTCTTCTGCAACTCGGGCGCGGAGGCGAACGAGAACGCGCTGCATCTGGCGCGGCGGTACACCGAACGCCAGACGATCGTCTCGGTGCGAGGCGGGTGGCACGGCCGCACCGCCGCGACGCTCGCCTGCACCGACGGGGTGCGCTACGAGCAGGCGGCCCGGCGCGCCGGCGTGCCGCTGAGCCGGAAGGTGCCGTTCGACGACGTCGCCGCCCTCGACGCGGCAATCGACGACACGGTGGCCGCGGTGCTGGTCGAGCCGGTGCAGGGGTTCGCCGGGGCGCGGAACTGCTCGATCGAGTTCCTCGAAGCCGCCCGCCGCTTCACCAACGAGCGCGGCGCCGTCCTGCTCTTCGACGAGGTGCAGTGCGGCGTCGGCCGCTGCGGGGCGTTCAGCGCGGCGGAGGCGGTGGGGGTGACGCCCGACGCGCTGACGTTCGCCAAGGGGCTCGCCGCCGGCCTTCCGATCGGCGCGGTCGTCGCGAGCCCGCGGCTCACCGATACGCTCGCCCTCGGCGACCTCGGCAGCACGTTCGGCGGCGGGCCCGTGCCCTGCGCGGCGGCGCTCGCCAACATCGCCGTCATCGAGCGTGACGGGCTCATCGCCAACGCGGTCGCGGTCGGCGAGCACCTCGCCCGCGGCGCCGCGGCGCTCGGTGTGCGCAAGGTGTCCGGCCGCGGGCTCCTGCTGGGGCTGCATCTCGAACGGCCGGCGGTCGAGGTGCAGCGCGCGCTCTTCGGGCGGCGAGTCCTGACCGGCACCGCCACCGACCCCCAGGTCCTGCGGCTGCTGCCGCCGCTGTCCTTTTCCCGGCGCGAGGCCGATCTGCTCCTCGCCGCCCTCGCGGAGGTGCTGGCGTGACCAAGCGCGACTTCCTGGCGCTCGAGGACTGGAGTCCGGCCGAGGTGGAGGGGCTGCTGCAGCTGGCGGCGCGGGTCAAGCGCGGCGAGGTCACGGGCGGGCTCGAGAAGAAGGTGCTGGCGATGGTCTTCATGGACCCGAGCCTCCGCACCCGCACGAGCTTCGAGACCGCGATGTTCCTCCACGGCGGCCACGGCGTGGTGCTGGAGCCGGGGAAGGGCAGCTGGTCGCTCGAGACCGAGCCCGGCGCCGTCATGGACAAGGACACGGTCGAGCACATCATCGATGCGGCCCGCGTGCTCGGGCGCTATGCCGACGCGGTCGGGGTGCGGAGCTTCCCGCGGGGGAGCGACTGGGCCGTCGCCCGGGAGGACGCCATCGTCCGCAACTTCGCGAAGTACTGCGAGAAGCCGGTCATCAACTTCGAGAGCGCGCGCCGCCACCCCTGCCAGGCGCTGGCCGACGCGATGACGCTGCGCGAGAAGCTCGGCGAGACCGAGGGCAAGCGCTTCGTGCTGACCTGGGCCTGGCATCCCAAGGCGCTGCCGACGGCGGTGCCCGCGAGCGCCGCGCTCGCGGCCGCGGCGCTGGGGATGGAGATCGTCATCGCGCGGCCGCCGGGGTACGAGCTCGACCCCGAGGACACGGCGCTCATCCGCCGGCTGGCGCAGCAGTCGGGCGGCGAGTTCGTCCACATCATCGACGATCCGGACGAGGCGATGGTGGGCGCGGACGCGGTCTACGTGAAGTCGTGGGGCTCCGTGAAGCTGTTCGGCAATCCGCGCGAGGAGGCCGCGCAGCGTGCGGGGCTTCGCGACTGGCGGCTCACGCCGGACCGGCTGCGCTCGACCCGCGGCGGCAAGGGGATCGTGATGCACTGCCTGCCGGTGCGGCGAAACGTCGAGATCGACGACGCGGTGCTCGACGGGCCGAACTCGGTGGTCGTGGATCAGGCCGAGAACCGGCTCCACGCGCAGCGGGCGCTGCTGCTGGAGCTGATCGGGAACAAGGAGAACCGACCGACGTGACCATCGACACCACCAAGGGCATCGCCGGCCTCAAGGGCGCGCTCCGCTACGTGCGGGCCTATCGCGACCAGGTCTTCGTCGTCAAGCTCGGCGGCGACGTCGTGGGCGAGCCGGAGGTGCTCGACCAGGTGACCGCCCAGCTCGCGCTGCTCTCCTCGCTGAGCATCCGGCTCGTCGTGGTGCACGGGGGCGGCCCCCAGGCCTCGGCGCTGAGCCGCCGGCTCGGCATGGAGCCGCGGATGGTGGCCGGCCGGCGCGTCACCGACGACGGCGCGCTCGAGGTGGCCAAGATGGTCTACGCGGGGCAGCTCAACGTCGACCTGCTGGCCGCGCTGCGCGAGCACCGGGTGCAGGCCGTGGGCCTGAGCGGCGTGGACGCCGATCTCATCACCGCCCACCGGCGCCCGCCGGTGCAGGTGGTCGACGACGCCGGCGTCACCGCCAGGGTGGACTACGGCCACGTGGGCGACATCGACCGGGTCGACCCCCGGGTGCTCGTCACGCTCATGGAGGCGAGGTTCGTTCCCGTGATCGCCAGCCTGGCGGGCGGCGAGGACGGCGAGGTGTTCAACGTCAACGCCGACACCGTGGCGGAGTCGCTCGCGGTGGCGCTCCGGGCGCAGAAGCTGATCTTCCTCACCGGCGCGCCGGGCGTGCTGCGCGACCGGAACGATCCGTCCACGCTCGTCACCTTCGCCGACCCCGACGACATGGCCGGGCTCATGGCCAGCGGCGTGCTCGCCGGCGGGATGCGCCCCAAGGTCGAGGCCTGCATCCGCGCGGCCACCGGCGGCGTGGAGCGGACGCACATCATCGACGGCCGGGCACCCGATGCGCTCCTGCTGGAGGTCTTCACCGGCGCCGGCTGCGGTACCATGATCGTCGGCCGCAAGGAGAAGGCGACGTATCTGGGGGTGGATCTTGCCGGATGAGATCGACCTGCTGCAGCGGATGGTGGCGATCCCCTCGGTGAGCGGCGAGGAGGAGACGCTTGCCCGGTTCGTGGAGGAGACGGCGCGGGGGTGGGGACTCGAGGTGACGCGTGACGAGCTCGCGGTCCGGGTCGACGTGCGGGGCCGCGCGCCGGGGCGGACGCTCGCGCTGGTCTCGCACCTCGACGTCGTGCCACCCGGAAAGGGCTGGACCCGCGACCCGTTCACGCCCACGGTCGAGGGCACGCGGCTCTACGGGCGCGGGTCCGGCGACGCCAAGGCCTCCGTGGCGGCGATGCTCACCGCCGCCAAGGACGTGGCCGACGCCGGCGGGCCCGACCGCGGCCGGCTGCTCGTGCTCCTGGGCTACGGCGAGGAGACCAAGCACACCACCATGGAGCGCGCCGTCGAGGACGGCCGGCGGGATCGACGCCGCGATCGTCGGCGAGCCCACCAATCTCGACTTCGCCGTGGCGCAGCGCGGGCTGATGATGGTGGACCTGCTCGCCGAGGGCGACCAGCGCCACGCGGGCTACGCCGCGGGCGACGGCGATTTCCGGAACGCCGCGCTGGTGCTCGCGCGCGACCTGCTCAAGCTCGACGGGCTCTTCGCCGAGCGGTCGCATGCCGTGCTCGGCCACACCACGGCGACGCCGACGATGCTCGAGGCCGGCGTGAGCCGGAACGTCACGCCGCCCGGTGGCCAAGGCGGTGCTCGACATCCGCAGCACGCCCGACTGGACCCACGACGAGGTGGCCGACGTGCTGCGGCAGGCGCTGGCGTCGAACGTGGTGGTCACCTCGCAGCGGCTGGTGCCGTGCGAGACGCCGGCCGGCTCGCGGCTCCTGTCCGTCGCGCGGCGGGTGCGGCCGGCGTCGAAGACATTCGGCAGCCCCACCTGCTCGGACTGGGTGTTCCTCCGGCACACCGACGCGGTGAAGTGCGGGCCGGGGACGAGCCGGCGGTCGCATACGCCGGACGAGTACGTGGATCTGCCGGAGGTGTCGGCGGCGCGGGAGTTCTACGGGGCGCTGGTGCGGGCGTATCTGGCGGGAGGGGGAGGCGTGAGGATGGCGGTCGACGTCAGCACTCATTCGGAGTCATCCTGAGCGAAGCGAAGGGGCCATGCCCTGAGGCATGGCTCCTTCGCTTCGCTCAGGGTGACTCCCGCTGAGTCGGCATGCCGAAAGCGGACCACCACCCTCTGGTCCCCCGGCGCCATCCCCGACGCCGCGATGCTCGCCTACACCGCCGGCGACGACCGGCAGTGGGACGCCCGGCTTCTCCGCTGGGACGTGCTCGGCAGCCTCGGCCACATCGAGACCCTGCTCGCCTCCCGCCTGCTCACCCCGCGCGAGCACGCCCGCTTGCGCGCCGGCCTCCGTGCCGCACTGATCGAGGTCGACGCCGGACGGCTGCGCGTCGCGCCGGCGCAGGAGGACGTGCACACGGCCATCGAGGACTGGCTCACCCGCCGTCTTCCCGGCATCGGCGAGCGGCTCCACACCGGCCGCTCGCGCAACGACCAGGTCGCGACCGACCTTCGGCTCTACCTCAAGGACCGGCTGCTCGACCTCCACGCCGGCGCGCTCGACCTGGCCGAGGCGCTGCTCGACTTCGCGTCCCGTCACCGGTCGGTGCTCTGGCCCGGCTACACCCACCAGCGGCGGGCGATGCCGTCGTCGGTCGGGCTCTGGGCCGGCGCCTATGCCGAAGGGACTGCTGGACACCGCCGAGGCGCTCGCGGGGCTCTGGCCGGCGGTGGACCGGTCGCCGCTGGGCAGCGCCGCCGGCTACGGCGTGCCGCTGCCGCTCAGGCGCGAGGCCGCGGCGCGCGCGCTCGGCTTCGCGGCGCTCGATCACAACGTGGCCACGGTGCAGGGCGGACGCGGCAAGCTCGAGGCGGCGGCGCTCTTCTGGTGCACCCAGCTGGGCCATGAGCTCGCGCGGCTCTCGCAGGACGTGATCCTGTTCAGCGCGGAGGAGTACGGCTATCTCGTGCTGCCGGCCGAGCTGGCCACCGGGTCGAGCATCATGCCGCACAAGCGCAATCCCGACCTGTTCGAGCTCACCCGCGCCCGCACGGCCGCGCTCGAGGGCGACCTGGTGAGCATCCTCCAGATCAAGAGCAAGCTCGCCGGCGGCTACCAGCGCGACTTCCAGCTCCTGAAGGAGCCGCTCATGCGCGGCCTCGAGCGCACGGCGGCCATGCTGGCCATCGTCACCCACGCCGTGCCGCTGCTCGAGGTGGATCGCGCGCGCTGCGCGCGCCGCGCTCGCGGGTGGCGCGCTCGCGACCGACGAGGTGATGCGGCGGGTGGAGCAGGGGCTGCCGTTTCGCACGGCCTACCGCCAGGTGGCGGCGGCGCTCGAGGCGGGCGAGCAGTTTCCCGCGCCATCGGCCGCGAAGCTCATCGCCCGGCGGTCGTCCACCGGTGGCGTGGGCAACCTCGGGTTGAATCTGATCCGGGCCCGCGTCCGGCGCGGCCGCACCTGGCACTCCCGTGAGCGGCGGCGCTTCGACCGCGCCCTGCGCAAGCTGACCGGTCGTCCCGACCGCCCGACCGCCCGACCGCCTGCCCGCCCGTCATGACCGCCGACCGCCGCAAGCGTCACCTCAAGATTCTCGAGCTCATCAGCACCCGGGCCGTGCGGACCCAGGAGGAGCTCGCCGAGGCGCTCGCGGCGGAGGGCTGGGAGGTGACGCAGTCGTCGGTGAGCCGGGACATCGCCGCGCTCCGTCTGATCAAGGTGGACGGCGCCTACCGGCGTCCGGCGTCGGTGGTCATCCCGGCAGATCCCAACGAGCGGCGCATCGCGGACGGCGTGCTGACCGCTGAGCCGGCGGGCGAGGCGCTGGTGGTACTCCACACGCCGCCGGGTGAGGCCAATCGCGTGGCGGTGGCGCTCGACCGGTTGGCGTGGCCGGACGTGGTCGGGACGATCGCGGGGGACGACACGATATTCCTCGCGGTGAAAGGCCCGGCGGCCCGACGGCGGGTGCTCGATGCATTGGGAAGACTGACCGGGTCGGCCGGAAGCTGACGACCGAGGCGAATGGCAGACTGGCTAAACCTCGAATGGTTTGCAAGAGTCACGGTAGACTCTCTTCGACCGGCAGCAGCATAACATGCTGTCTCATAGGAGTATAACAGCCTATGCAATGCCTGGCACCACAAGTGCAAGATGTATCATCTTGACGCATCATGTACCATTGGCCACTATCAGAAGCACTTGCTCAATCCCTCCCTCTTTCCAGCCGATAAGTAGTCTCACTGTTTGACCGCGTCTTTGGCGCGGGTGTCCAACTGACCGGCAGGATCGCCCCTCCGACGAGGGTCGCGACAAGGGCAAACTCGCTGAAAGGCGAGGACGCAAAGCCACGAAGCTACCGTCTGCGCGCACCGGTGCGCGGGACCACGCTGGTCGGGCCGCCGAACGAACCCATAGGAGGGTTTTATGTTGCCTGGCGGCCGCGCGTTTCTCCGCAGGATCCTCGCTTCCACTCGCTCTTCTGGCTCGGTATCGTCGCCGTTTCCGGCATGCTGGGACGACGGCGACATGGCCGGCCCGGCCGGCGATGTTCCCGCCGCTGCCGCCTCGCGCGCTCCGACGCTGAGGTCGAAGGCGATCCCGGGCAGCTACATCGTGGTCTTCAAGCGTGACGTGGCGGACGCGCCCGGCTTGGCGCGTCAGCTGGTAACCGGACACGGCGGAACGCTCGGTTTCACTTACACAGCTGCACTCAAGGGATTCGCGGCAGATCTGCCAGCACAAGCGCTGGAAGCGCTGCGGCGCAATCCCAACATCGCGTATGTCGAGGCGGATGAGACAGTGAGCCTCTTCGGAACGGAGACTCACCACCCTCATGGGGCCTGGACCGGGTGGACCAGCGCACGCTTCCGCTGGACGCCACCTACGCCTACGCCGGCACGGGTGCCGGCGTCAATGTCTACATCATCGATACGGGGATCCGGACCACACATGTTGAATTTGGCGGCCGTGCCGTCGGCGCCTACACGAGCGTGAAGGGATCGCGGACCGCGGAGGATTGTTTTGGCCACGGAACGCACGTCGCCGGAACTGTGGGTGGCAGCACCTACGGAGTCGCCAAGGGCGTGAAGCTGTACGCGGTGAAAGGTGCTCGACTGCACCGGCAGTGGCACCACGAGCGGGGTGATCGCGGGCATCGATTGGGTCACCAGGAATCGGGTCCTGCCAGCAGTAGCCAACATGAGTCTTGGCGGGTGGTTCTCGCAAGCGACGAACGACGCCATCGAGGCTTCGATTGCGGGAGGGTTTGGCTATGCGGTCGCGGCGGGTAACTACGGCATGGACGCATGCCAATTCTCCCCGGCGAGCGCCGCGAGCGCGCTCACGGTGGGTGCGACCACCCGCAAGGATGCCCGCGCCTACTACTCCAACATTGGCTCGTGCGTGGACCTGTTCGCTCCAGGCGACTCAATCGTGTCGGCGTGGTACACCAGCGACACCGGTACCAACACGCTCAGGGGTACGTCGATGGCCGCACCGCACGTGACGGGGGTCGCCGCCCTCTACCTCGAGGGTCATCCATCGGGGACACCTGCCGAGGTCGCACAGGCGCTGCTGGCGAACGCGACGAGCGCCCGGCTGACCAATGTCGGAACCGGGTCGCCGAATCTCCTGCTTTACGTGGGCACCGCGTCCGCACCGGCACCCTGCACGTCGAAGAAGTGTCGCTGAGCGGCTGAGCACGTCCGACGCGGGGACAACAACGGCCAACCCCTCCCGTACGGGAGGGGTTGGGACGCCGTCTACCCCATCACCAACTCAGAACGTGAAGAAGGTCCTCGAGTACGACGTCCCGATGTCGCTGTTCGAGGAAGTGGCCGTCACGCTGCTTCCGACGACCTGGATCTGCACGTTCGAGTAGGTGACCGACGCGAGCACCGGTGTCTGGCCGCCGGGGCAGTGAAGGGTGGACGCGGGCGGGCTGAGCGTCAAGAACCCCGTCGCCCGGCCGTTATTCACCGTGAACGTGCCCTCCGCCGAGACCTCTCCATTTTCCGCCTTCTTCTTGGGGTCGGACGGGAAATTGCCGCCACCGTTCTGACACGCGAAGAGCGCGTTTGCATCGGCCGTGGCCAATACGGTCACGGTTCCGGCGGTGTTTCCCAGACCCGCGATGTCGAAGTTGGCTTGCAGGGTGTTCACGCTGGCGCTGGTAAAGTCGGCGCTGGCGCTCTGGAAGTGTGTGCCGGTCGGAGCGCTCGAGCCGGGCTTCACGAAGCTGGGTGAGCCAATATCCGGGGCCGTGGCGGAATCGCTGCAGGCCACCGCGAACAGCAGGGCTGCAATCGGAACGAAGTTAGCGTGCTTCATACGGTTCCTCAGGGGGTCGAGGTACGGGTGATACGAGCCGCTGACGCGGACAGCCGCCCTCATCCGGCGAGCTGACGCGGCATGCCCCAGAGTCCACGAACTCCGAGGAGGGCACGTCGCTCATCGAGCAGGAAGACTGACCACACCGAGGGTAGCCGAGCACCGTGAATGCACCGTGACTCGGCACGAGGCAGTCCGTGAATCCGGTCCCTGGCGGCGGCCGCTCCATCTTGCGAGGCCGCGGACCGCACCATAGAGTATCTGGTGACCGGGTAACACCCGGTTAAATCCACGTTAATCCTCAACCACAAGCAGCACATGATCCGCCTGCGGTCTCGGCGGCTTCAGCCTGGTCCTCGACTGCACCGGTACTCAACCGGCGCCTGGTCTCAGACCGCGCGTGCTCGCGCTCCTGACCCTTCTCGCCTGCCACCGTTCCGAGGGGATCAGCCGGGACAAACTGCTCGCGTACCTGTGGCCGGACAGCGACAGCGTTCACGCCCGGAACAGCCTCAAGCAGGCGCTTTTCTCGCTGCGCCGCGCGCTGCATTGCCGGCTGCTCATCAGCGGCTCCGGCTTTCTCCGCCTGGAATGTTCGGCAGTCGAGGCGGACCTCTGGGAGTTCGAGTCGGCCGTGGCGGCGGGGAAGGAGACGTTGGCGGTCAGCCTGTACGGTGGGCCCTTCCTCGACGGCTTCTATATCACCGGCCTCGCCGAGTTCGAGCGCTGGGTAGACGCCAGGCGACAGCGGCTCGCCCACCAGTACTCGCAGGCGCTTTCCGCGCTCGCGGTTCGAGCCGACCGCGCTGGCGACCGCCATTCAGCAATCGCGTGGTGGCGCCGGCTCGCGGCCGCAGAACCCCTCTCCGCCATTCCCGCGCTCGGCTTGATGCGAGCCCTTCAGGCGGCCGGGGACCCGACCGGGGCCCGGGACCATGGCCGGAGGCATGCCGCCATGGTCGAGGCGGAGCTTGGGGCCCCCGCATCGGAGGAGATCCGGGCGCTGATGCGGCGACTGGTCTTCCAAGGTCGTGCGCCGAAGCCGGTCCGCCGGTCGCGGCCGCAGCTCCTGAAGCACCGCGCGCCGGATGTCTCCCACGCGCCTCCTGCCGAGTTCGTGTCCGCCTCTTAGCAGGCTGCTGATCGCCATGCATTGCCGGGGAGGGTTTGGCTCGTAGGTCGCGGCGTTACTGGCGGGCTGACTGGGGCTGCTCTTCTGTCGACCTGCGGAAGCTCAGTGGAGGGGAGCGGGGCGACGAGGCCGCGTCGCGTCGAGTCATCCTGAGCGGAGCGAAGGATCGGCCGACGCACGCGCGTGATGCTGAAGCCGACACTCTCCTTGCCCCGACGTTGCAGAGGTACAACCATTTCCCATGCCTCGCACACGCCCCGCCTTCATGTACCTCCTCGCCATCGTCGGCCTGCTCTCCGCGTGCCAGCGAGAAGACCGGTGCGTTGCGCCGCGGAGCAGCGAACCCGCATCGAGTCGGAGGGCCTCGTCCGTCGGGCCGACGATCTCATCTTTCGGTACACCCACGATGCTGGGGGGCGCGACGCGGGGTGGGAGGATCGGAGGGCCTCGATCCTCGTGACGAAGCAGAGCGTCATCATCCACAAGAACGAGAAGCTCGGCTTCGAGATCACCCCGCGCACGCGGCGGTACGTGGCGGTACGGCGGGAGGGTCGCGGGTGCGGATCAGCGCAGGGGGTGGTAAGTCGGCGGAGAGCTGGTCATTCATTCCACCAGACGACCCGGCGGGATGGGTAGACGATATTCGGGCAGTAATTCAGATCGCGACCAAAGGAGAAAGCGATAGCGAAGGGGAGCCCCTTTCGTCGACCCCCGGGCGAGTCGGGTTTGACGCATTGTCGAATGACGTCGAAGCTCGCGAGTTGTCTCGGCGCGGCGGAGTGGAGCAGAAGTTAAACCCACCCGTCTTGGGCGAGGTGATCGAGGGGGTTGATGCGTCGGCTTGGGTTCGAGAGTCGCAGCCCGAGACCCGCACAGCGATGGCGATCAGAGTTTCGTGCTGCTGTGCCGTCAGCGGGCGCGCACAGGTGAGGGCATAAACAAAGAGGGCGGCTCATCGAGCCGCCCTCTCAGCGATGGGTAGACTGTTACTAAGGCTTCACGTTCTGCTTCGCAACCAGCGTGTTCGAAGTGGGTTGATCACGTCCGATGATCTCGTCCAGGGCCGCAGTACCCACTAGTCCACCCGACTTCGTGACCGAGTAAATGAACGTCACGTATCCGGCAGCGCCACCCGAGTTCGAAGTCGTGACCCTCGCCAGTTTGGTTGAGCTCGGCGTGTCACAGTTATTGGGTGTGCTGCTCCCGGGAACTAGCGAGGTCGGCACCCCATTGTTGTTAGATCCGCTGAACGTCACGCAGGCCCCGTTCACGCCATCGCCCGTGCCGTTGTCCGTCACCCTGACGGTCACCGTGTCGGGCTTGCTCAGCTTGAGTGTGGCAAGCGGACGATCAACCCACGCTAGGCTGACAGCAGTTACCGGCGTGTTCTGGAAGTGGCTCTTGTACTTCGTCGCCGTGCCGGTGGCGTCCGGGAGGCCACACAAATTCGCGTTGGTGTAAGCCAGCACGCCCACGTTGCTCTCATGAACCATCAAGCTCTGATTTGAGCTTTGATCGCAGATCGAAATCAGTGTATAGGGGCTGAACGTGGTCGAGGGATCGATGGTAGCCCACTCGTAGACGATCGGGCTCAACGACACCGGGTAGCCGTAGACCAGCGCCGTCCCGCCTTCGTAGGTGTTGCCGGCCAGAACGTTGGTCCAACTCCCCAGGGTGAAGGTCGTGCTCGTATCGGTCGCGAAGGTCGCGGGGCCGGGACCGACAGCCGACTTACGAGATGCTACAGCCGGTGACGGAATGCCTCCCGCAAGTACCTTTGAGTTCCATGAGGGAAAACCGGCACCCACGACGTAGTAGACCCCTCCGCCGGCGACTCTGAGTGCCGAGTCGAAGGGAATGGCATCGAGGCCGTCACCGTTGTGCAAACTGTCATACGCGGGCGTGCTCGTATCGAACATGCACTTGGTCAGTGCCTTCGTAAGATTCGAACCTGCTGTGGCTCCAGCCGAGGACAGAGTTGTGCTACGCGAAACTGATCCAATCAGGTCCATGATCTTGAAACCATACTCAACTCTGACCGCTGGGGTTCCGGTCTCCATAGTGCTCTCGTACCCCTGCGCCGTCAGTTGATTGGGAGAGGTGAAGTAACTGTTGATCAGGTTCTTCACCGTCCCGAAGTCGCAACCAGGGTACGTCGTCGGCACCACTTTCATTTCTGGTGCGTTGGGCGCCGTTTGCTGGTCATCATTACTGCATGCCGCCGCAGCAACCACGCATCCGAGGGCCAGATACTGCAACCAACGGTGTTTCATACAACCTCCCCGGAGTACGGGAACAATGATGAGCGTCTTCTGTGCGGGAATTAGCGTGTGAATATTCGCCGAGATACGCCAAATAGCAAATGACGGGCCAGTCAGCCCATCAGTTCACGTTCTGCAACCGTTTGTCATTTCACCACTTAGCTTTCGATAGCGGGGTTTGCTGTGACGGCGACGCCACGATCCAATTACAAGCGAGCCACACCTCCAGCTCAGCTGGTGAGTCCAAACAGCGTCTTGAATCGGGGATTATCCCTCAATCCGCGGAACCATGGGTCCTTGGCAATGGCGTCCCTCTGCTGGGGATTGGCGGCCACGTAGGTACTCAGCAATCGAATCGCCTCATCCTGATCCGAGAGTTGGGCTCGGACCACGGCTTCGTAGTACGCCAGATCGCGTGTCGGGTCCACGCTCGCTTCTCCTCGCGCGTGTTCGACCACCGACCGCGCGCTGTCGGGGAGCCCCGCTTTCGCGAGTGCAAGTGCCACGATCATCCGTCCATACAACTGGTGATAAGGCTTCATGGCCGGCGGAGTGAGCTCTACGAAGCGATCGTACAGTTTCCAGGCCTTGGGGATGTCGGGCGGCACGTCCTTCAGCGCGAACAGCCAGATCTGGCACTCCACAAATCGGTAGTTGTCCGGAAACCTTCGCTGTCCCTCATCGCACCAGTGGCGAGCCTCGGTGGCATCCTCGAGGTCGAGTGAGGCCTGGAAGAGGCGCAAAACGGTTTGCTTCGCCGACTTGAGGTAGGGATCCGCCTCGTAGGCGCGCTGAGCCGCCAGCTTGCCTTCAGCCGTCTGGCCCTGGCTCACCAACATGAAGCTCAGGGCGGTCCACGACCAGGCCGCCATCGGATTCCCGGCCACGGCCCCTCGAAGATCCTGCTCCGCTTGGGCCAGGAGCTGGGCGGCTCGGGTTTGGTCAGGCTCGAGATTGATGATCCACCGCCAGTACTCCAGCGAGCCGCGGATCTCCAGTGCATCCGGATCACCAGGTCGGAGCTTGAGCGCCCTGTCGGCATGCTCCATACCGATCTTGATCCATTTGTCATTCGGGCCCTTGTCGAAGCCGACCAAGTCCGTCTGTCGATACGCCACCCAGGCCCGCTGCACGGCCGGCCTCGACCACTTGGGGTCGAGTGTTTCCGCCCGCGCCATGAGGGTATCGGCCTGGGCGAGCCGGCGCGCGGCCGCCGCGGTATCGCCTGATGTCAAGAGCTCGTCGACGTCCTTCGTGAGCTGCTCTCCCTGCTGCTGGACTTCCCAGGCCGCCTGACTACCGGTTCCCCGGTGGCTTTCGCTGAGCTGGATCTCCTCTCCGAGCTGCTTTCGAAGAAAAACCGCCACTTCCCTGGCGAGGTCGTCCTCCAGCGCGAAGATCTCGCTCCGCGGCCGCTCCAGCGTGGTGCTTCCGATCTCGGCGCCCGTTGAGGAGTTGACCAGCGATACGTTGATGCGCAGTCGATTGTCCGACTGGGCGATCGCCCCCTGCAGGATGGTGCCCACATTGAGCGCCCGGGCAATGCTGTCCGGCGAGACATCCTTGTTCTTGTAAGGCGCGACACCGTTACCCGATACCACCTGCAGCGGCTTTACCTGGCTGAGCTCGTGGATCAGCGCCTCGGTCAAGCCGTCCGCCAGATACCCCAGCGAGTCGCTTCCCCCACGCTGCCGGAAGTACATGATGGCGACGTGCTTGGGATCGAACTTGCTGTCCGCAGCCGCACTTCGCCGCGGTGCCGCCGCTCCAGGGCGAATTTCCAGACTCCGAACCCGATCGCGCCCAGTAGGACGAGCACTCCAGCCGTCAGCGACCAGAACTTCACCCCACCTTCACGGATCACCGCCGCGGCCATCTCCACCGGTGTCCGCCGCTCGGTGGCCGCAGGCACCTCGCGCGAGCCCGTCCGCCGGCCCGCGCCGGTGACCCGGGCTGCGCCCCGCTCGCCGCCCGCCGCGCCGCCGTCGACGCCCGCCGCTGCGCCGTCCGCGCCATCGCCGCCTCGGCCTCGGCCTCGGCTCAGCCGCTCGGCGAACTCCTTCATCGTCTGGAACCGGTCCGCCGGCGTCTTCTCCAGCGCCTGCATGACCGCGTCCTCGACCTCGTCCGGAACCGAGGCCCGCACCACCTGCAGGCTCGGCACGACTTCCATCGAGTGCCGCGCCATGATCGCCATCGAGTTCGGGCCGGTGAACGGCGGCTGCCCGATCAGGAGCTCGTACAGGACGCAGCCCAGGCTGTAGATGTCGCTCCGCGCGTCCACGTGCTCGCTGCCGAGCGACTGCTCGGGGCTCATGTAGTGCGGCGTGCCGATCGCCATGCCGGTCTGGGTGAGCTTCTCGCCACCGGCCTGGCTCACCGCCCGGGCGATGCCGAAGTCGGCCACCAGCGCGTGGCCGCCCATGAGCAGGATGTTCTCGGGCTTGATGTCGCGGTGGACGATGCCGCGCTCGTGGGCGTACTGCAGGGCGTCCGCGCTCTCGCGGACGATCTGCAGCGCGTCGGTGAGCGGGAGCTGCTGCTCCTTGTTCAGCCGGTCGCGGAGCGATTCGCCCTCGATGAACGGCATGACGTAGAAGAGCAGCCCATCGACCTCGCCCGAGTCGTAGAGGCCGAGGATGTTCGGGTGCTGGAGGTTGGCGGCGACCCGGATCTCGCGCAGGAACCGGTCGGCGCCGAGCGAGACGGCGAGCTCCTGGCGGAGCACCTTGATGGCCACCGTGCGCTCGTGCTTCAAGTCCTTCGCACGATACACGAGGGCCATCCCGCCCTCGCCGATCTGGCGCTCGACGGCGTACCGCTCTCCCAGGGTGGAGCTCAGGCGGTCGAGCAGGTCGGTCAACGGGGTTCCTCGGAACGGAGACGCGATGCGTCTAAATAAAGCGGGGAGCGAGCGTTGGCACCACTACCGGCGCTCACCGAAGCGCTTCTGCAGACTCCAACGACAAACGGCGGCTCGACCTTGAGCCGCCCCTGGCACTTTCCGTTTTCCGGAGCAGAACAGCGGCTGCCGATCAGCCCACCATCACCGCCGCCAGCGCGTCCCGCATCGCGGCCGCGGTCTGCCACCGCTCCTCAGGGGTCTTGGCGAGGGCGCGGCCGACGCCGGCCGCGAGCTCCGCCGGGATCTCCGGCCGGATCGTCCGGACGTCCGGCGCCGGCTGGTTGAGATGCATCTGCAACACCACCGCCTCGTTCCGGTGCACGAAGGGCGGCTGGCCCGCGAGGCACTCGAACAGCACGCAGGCGAGGGAGTAGAGGTCGCTCCGAAGGTCGATCTCCTTCAGCGCCGTGATCTGCTCGGGGCTCATGTACGTCGACGTCCCAACCGCGATGCCCGACCGGGTGAGCCGATCGCTCCCCGACGCCCAGACCGCGCGCGCGATCCCGAAATCGAGCAGCACGGCGCCCTGCGGCGAGATGACGACGTTCTCCGGCTTCACGTCCCGATGGATGATGCCGTGCCCGTGCGCGTGCTCGAGCGCATCGAGCAGGTTGTCCGCGACGCGGAGTGTGTCGGCCACCGAGAGCCGGCCGTTCGACGACGACAGGAACTCGCGCAGGGTGGCGCCCTCGACGTACGTCATGACGTAGTAGACCAGCCAGTCGCGTTCACCGGAGTCGAGCAGATGTGCGATATGGGGATGGTCGAGCTGGGAGGCGAGCTTGATCTCCCGGAGGAACCGGTCGGCTGCGACGCTGACCAGGAGCTCGGGGTGCAGGATCTTGAGCGCGACCGGCTGTCCCCCCGGCTCTCGCGCCAGGAAGATCCGGGCGTTGCCGCCCTTGCCGATCTCACGCTCGACCTCGTAGCGTCCCTCGAACGCTTGGCGGACGAGCGCCAGCATGTCGCGCCGAATGACCGGGTCCTTGTTAGGGGGACACCCCAATGGTTGCGAGAATGGCCTCACCGCGCAAGTCGTGGCAGGCCAGCCAACTGTGAAGACCGTACGCCAGCGGACAGTGTCCGACGGGATCCTGGTCAGGATGTCGCCTAAATCGCGAGTTTCAGAGCCGCGTGCGACCCTACAGCAGGATATCCGTCCGCACGCGCCGGCGAATTGCCCACCAGAGCGCACCCCACACGTTCGAGCGCCGGAGCGTCACGCTGGCCTCGCCGGTCATGCCGGGCCGCAACCACCCGCCGCCGGCCATGCGGACGCGAGCCTGGACGCTGCCGGCCGTGCCTGCCGCGGCCACGGTCCCGACACGCGTCCGCATGCGGGTGCCGGGATCGGCGTACGGTATGAGCTCCACCGGCTGACCTGGCCGGACCCGCGAGGCGCCGGCGCCCGCCAGCGCGATGCGGAGCTCGACCGAATCGGGCTGTCCCACCTCGAGCACACGATCGCCCGCCTCGACCCAGCGGCCGGCAAGCTCCTCGGGTCGAGCGGTCATCACCACACCGTCCCACACCGCGCGGAGCCGGAGAGAGGCCAGCGCGGCGCGCATGCCGCTCAGCCGGGTGGCCTCGGCCAGCCGCTCGGCTTCCAGCCGCCCGATGTCGTCTCCGCGCCCAAGGGCGCGTGCCTGCGCCTCGCGGGCGGCAAGCGAGTCCGCGGTGCGCTGGGAGGCGGCCGCCCGGCGCTCGAGCGACAGGTTCCGGATCTCGACCAGCGGCGCCCCGACCCGCACCCGGGTGCCCTCACGGACGAGCACCCGGTCCACGATCCCATCCTCGGGGGCGACCAGCGGGATCGAGAGCGCCGGCGCCGCGGCGAAGCGTCCGGTCACGGTCACAGGCCACGGAACGATCGCACCCAGCAGGACGATGGCTCCGACTACCAAGCCGATGCGTTTCACCGGTTGCCCGCGGAGACGGGCGATTTGCCGCCGCGCGGCCAGCATCGTGGCCGAGCCGTACTCCCGGATCGTCGCCCTGAGCATGAACCAGAAACCCACTGCGAAGAGGAGGACGCCGAGCGCGCCGAGGGCGCGGTCGAGCCAGCCGTAGAGGAGCCCGGCGAAGACGTACAGGATGAACCCGGTGTAGACCGCCGCCAGGGCCCCGTACCAGAGGAAGATCCGCTGCTCCCGCTCGTCCACCGGCGGCTCGGCGACGTCCATGCCGAGCAGTCGGTGCTTGATCACCCAGCCGAGATAGGCGAACGCGCGCGGGCGCAGGTTCGGGACCTCCAGCACGTCCATGAGTGCGAAGTATCCGTCGAGGGGGAGCAGCGGGTTGAGGTTGAAGATCACGGTCAGGATGCCGGCCACGACGAAGGTGGCCATCGCGAAATCGGAGAGGAGCGATCCGGGCGGCATGGCCCACCAGACGATTCCCGCGACGCTGGCGAGGATGAGCTGGATCCATGATCCCGCGGCCGTGACCCACAACCGCGCCCGACGCTCCGGAAACCCCCACGCATCGTTCACGTTGCAGAAGAAGGCCAGGTCGAAGTACAGCAGCATGGCGCCGATCTCGTGTACCTGGCCGCCGAAGTACTTGCAGGCGAAGCCATGGCCCAGCTCATGAATCGCGGCCACGAACATGAACGCGACGTACATGAGCCCGACGGTGCCCAGGTCGAAACTGAACAGCCGGTGGAGTGCCTGCACGTACTCCGGCCACTTCACTCCGAGGACCACGAAGTAGAGCGCGAACATCACGCCGGCGGCGATCACCCCGGCGCGGGTGAAGAGGAAGCCGAACCGAGGTACCCAGCGGTTCAGCAGCTCGTCAGGGTCGCCCACCGACCATCGGATGCGCAGGATGTTGCCCTTGAAGAGCGGGGGCTTGAGCCGCTGACGGCGGTCGGCTCTGAGCCGCTCCATCAGCATGATCGAGCGCTCCTCGAGACTCCGCTCGCAGAGCCCCATCGCCTTGAGCTTCCCGGCGAATTTCTCGAGCGCCGCCGGACCGATCTTGAGGCCCTGCGCCGTCAGGCTGGCCGAGGCCTCCTCGACCGGTCGGCCGTCGAGCGACTGCATGACCATCGCCTCGATCGGACGGAAGCGGAAATACTTGTGGTTGGTGGGGTCCTTGACGATGTAGGTCTGCTCGCCGCGGTAGCTCTGCTCCACGAACACGAGGTCGGGCCGAAGCGTGGGCGCGCTCATGGGGCGCTCGGCACCACCTGCTCGCCCGGGGCCAGCCCGCTCACCACTTCGACGCGGCCGCCGGACAAGTCGCTCCCGAGAGTCACGGCGCGGAGTGTCGTCCGGTGGTCGTCCCACACCAGCGCGTAGCCCTCGGGCCCGACCGCGTTGCGGGGAACGGTCACGACCTGGCGCCGCTCGGATCCCAACCGCACCGTCACGCTGCTGCCGGGGGCGAGCTTCGAGCCGGGCGCCAGCTGGAGCACGACCTCGCGGGTGCCACTGGCCGCGTCGACCACAGGGCTGGCGCGCACCACACGGGCGGAGCCGTGCTCGCCCCGTGCGCCGGTCACCTGGGCCGAGGTGCCCTGCGCCAGGCCGAGCGCGGAGGTCTCGGGCACCCGCACCCGCACCAGCATGGGTGCGAGCGCGGTGACCTGGAACAGGGAGTCGCCGGGGTGAACCAGCCGTCCGATGCGCGCGGTGCGGGAGGTGATGACGCCATCGAACGGCGAGGTGATTCTCGTGAGGTCCTGGTCGCGCTGAGCCTTGCGGAGCGCGAGCTCGGCCTCGCGGTACTCGAACTCCACCTGCTCCGAATCCGCCTCCGTCACCACGCCCGCCGTCTTGAGCGCCCGCTGCCGCTCGACCCGACTCTTGGCGTTCTCGTACCCGTGCCGCGCCTGGTCGAGGGCGATCGCCTGATCGGTATTCTCGAGGGTTGCGAGGAGTTGTCCGCCCCGAACGCGGCCACCGAGGTCAACCAGGAGCGATTCCACGACGCCCGGCGAGCGCGCGAAGACGACGGCGTCGTGCTCGACGTAGAGCTGGGCGGGAAGCGAGAGCGGCGCGTTTACCGTGGCCGTATCCGCGGTCACGAGCGCCGCGGGCGGCGCGGCGCCGCTGTCGGCGCGGGTCGGGCCTGCCGCGTCCTTGCCGGGCCGCTCCGTCTGGCCGCCACGGCAGGCGACCGCAAGAGCCGCCGCAAGGATGGCTCGTCTCATGACCAGATCCTCCACCAGGTGAGCCGCGCCCAGCGCACCGGACCGCGGAACAGCCGGGTGGTCGTGGAGGCAGGATCGGTGAGCACGCGGGCGTAGGCCGTCATGTCCGGTTTCAGGAGGCCGTCCGGGTTCGGCACCGCAGCCCGCACGGGGTAATACACCTCGCCGGCGGTATCGGCCGGCAACTGGCCCACCGACGTGACCCGACCGGTCAACGTACGCTGCGGCAGGGCATCGACGCGAAACCGCACCTCCTGGCCGGGTCGCACCCGGGCGATGTCGCGCTGGTCCACGCCGAACTCCAGTTCCAGCGTGTCGGTGCGCCCCAGGGTCAGGACGAGGTCACCCTCCTCCAGCCAGGTCCCGGCCCGTTCGCCCACATGGGGCGTGAGCACTACGCCGGCCGCCGGAGCGCGCAGCGTGGTGAGCGCCAGCTGGTCGCCCAGGATGGCCATCTCGCGACGGAGCGCGTCCGCCCGCGCCCGCTGCAGGCGCTCTTCGGCCGCGTCTCCCCTCGCGCTGGCCTGCGACGCCAGCCGCTCCGCCGTCACCACCTCGGCGCCGGTCGCCTCGCGGTCGGTCGCCAGGGTGGTGGCTCTCAGGGTCGCCAGCGCCGCGCCGCGCGGCACCAGGGTTCCCTCGGACACCAGGATCCGTTCGATGACTCCGGGCACCAGGGCGCGCACCGGCGCCAGCGCCATCGGCCGGAACGTGGGCGCCGAGCCCGACACGCGGAACGGCCAGCGGATCAGGGTCAGGGCGGCTACAACGGCGAGGGTGATGCCGACGACCAGGCCCACCCGCTGCCGGGGCAAGGCCATCAACGCCTTCTTCCTGGCGGTGATCGCACCGATGGCGTCCACCATCGGCACCTGGTTATAGAGCTGCGCGTTCCGCAGGGCCACCGCCGTCTGGTTGGCCAGGATCATCAGCAGGCCGCGCTGGTGCTCGGTGGCGAAGTCGGGGGTGCCGGACTCGAAGACGAGGACGCCGAGAATGCCTTCTTCGTCCTTGAGCGGCAGGTAGAGCCCGCTCGAGACGGTGGCTGTCTCCAGGTCGGGGCCGAAGATGGTGAGGAACATCCGTTCCGCATCCGAGGTCGGCTCGTCGCGGTTGCTCAGGTAGAGCGTTTCGCCGCGACCGGCCGCCCAGCCCGCCCGGGCGATCAGATCCTGCAGGCCGGGGTCCTTCTGATCGACGGTGTCCTGGCCAGCGACCGCCCGGATCTCGCACTTGCCCTTGTCGTAAAGTCCCACCGCACCGCGGTCGAACGTCAATGCCCGGGAGGCAAGGTTGACGACCGACCGGAGCACCCGGTCGAGATCCAGCGTCGAGCCGATCTCGCGGCTGATTTCGAGGATGAGGGTGATATCCTCGGCGCGGCGGGCCTGGCTCTTGAGCCGGGCGTTGCGCAGCGCATGGGCCGCGAGCGGGGCGAGCGCCTCCAGCCGCTCGTGGTCGGCCGGGTCGAACACGCCGGCGCCGCCGGCCTTGGCCGAGAGCAGCACCGCGCCGACGGTCTCTTCGGCCGCCACGAGCGGAACCAGGATGGTGGTCTCGGGCTCACCCGCCGCCCGGGAGGTGGCGGGCGCCACGACGTCGTCCCATCGTCTCGCGGCGCCTTTGAGCCGGTCACCGACTTCCCCCAACCCCGCGCGGCACCGGAACATGCCTTCACTCTCGGCCACCCACAGGGTACCGGCCTGGGCCGCGACCGCCGAGCGCATCCGCTCCAGGACGAGCGGAAGCAGCTCGTCCAGTTCGAGCGACGCCGACAGCTCCACGGCGGCGGCGTGGAGTTCGTGGAGGCGGTCGACTTCTTGGCGGAGGTGCTCGAGCGAGGCGGTTGGAGCGCTCAAAACGTCGGGCATGTCACATTATGCGATTTGGGACGTTGTTGCGTAAGAGGGGGCCCGGAACGAATCGAGGTGCCGGACCTGGGGTCCGGCACCTCGATCGGGCCAGCCTGCCGCGTCAGTTAGAACGTCTTCAACGGCGCGATGCGGTCCTCGAGCTCACTCACCGACAGCTCCACCGATTCGGCATCCTTACCGGTCTGGTTGCGAATCTGGGCCTTCTGATCTTCCGTCAACGTGAGCCGGACGGGCTGCTTGGAGTCGGACACGGGCTACCTCCGAAGGAGAAAGTCTGTCGGTGTTGAACCAGGGTCTGCGCGAACCACCCGCCCTCGAGTGCCCGACCTGCCGCATCGGGCACTCCGGTCAGGTCCGAATGGATTATGGCTTGAGGGGCGGCTTCACCGCAATCGGCGCGATACGGTCCTCGAGCTCCTCCACCGAGAACTCCACGGCCTCGGCGTCCTTGCCGGTCTGGCTGCGGATCTGGGCCTTCTGGTCTTCGGTCAGGTTGATGCGGACCGGCTCTTTGGGACTCGGCATTTGACGCCTCCTGAGGTGAACTGCCCGGCTGCTGGTGAAGTGCTGAGAAGATGTGCGACTTGCGTGAAATCTGCGTGAATCCCTGGCGCTTCCACCGGCCTGGGCTTTGTTGCTGGGAGCCTTCTGCGCCCGCCGCCCACTGTCATCGCCCGGTGCATTGCCTGAACGCAGGGTGCAATGTGGGGCCCCGCTGTGAATCGGCCGTGAATGTTCCCTTGCCCTTCCGTGAATTTGCCGTAGGTTCTCCGGGAATCCCTCTACAGGTATGTCCAAGTGCCCGACGTGCTCCTTACGCTCCTGGGCCTCCCTTCACTCGCCGTGGGCGGGCGCCTCGTCACGCCGCCGCTCGGCGCGAAGGAGCTCGGATTGCTAGCCTTCCTCGCCCTGGAAGGCCGCTCGCATGCCCGGGAGGAGCTGGCGGGGCTGCTGTGGGGGGAGTCGCCGGAAGCCGAGGCGCGGGCCTCCCTGCGCCAGGCGCTCAAGCATATCCGCGAACGCGCCGGCGAAGTGATCCTGGCCAGCCGGGACCGGATCGAGCTTGCCCGTCCGATCGAGTGTGACGTGGTGCAGTTCCGTCTCGCGGTCCACACGGACCCACGACGGGCAGCCGCATACGAGGTGTCCCGGTTTCTCGCCGGGTTCTCCGTCCGGCACGCGCCGCGATTCGACGAGTGGCTCGCCGCCACCCGGCAGGCGCTCGTCCACGAATATGAGCACCTGCTCGGCGATCTCGCCCGGCATGCCTTGGCGCACGGGCGGTGGCGCGAGGCCACCGAGTTCGCCGACCACTGGCTGGCCTGCGATCCGCTCTCGGACGAGGCTGCCCGGATGAGCATCGAGGCGCGGTATCTGGCTGGCGACCGAGGCGCGGCGCTTGCCCGGTTCCGCGAGTACGCGGCGACACTCAAGCGGGAAGCCAGCTGCGAGCCCAGCCGCGCCCTGCTGGGCCTGGTGCGCCGGGTAGAATCGGACACATCGGCCACGGCTCCTCGGCCCGCCATCACCGACGAGTGGCCGGTGAACGCCCCCGCGTTCGACTCGAGCCTTCTCGGGCGAGAGGCGGAGTGGTCGGTGCTCGCTCGATCGTGGAAGGCAGCCAGGCGCGGGGGCGGCGCGATCGTACTGATCGAGGGTGAGGCCGGCGTGGGCAAGACCCGCCTGGCCGGAGACCTTCTGCGCTGGGTGGTGGCGGACGGCGGGATCGCGTTGCGGGGGAGGAGCGGCGATGTGCGGGCAGGATTCCCGTTCGCGTCCGCGGTCGAGGTGCTCCGCGACATGCTCGCCGCGCCGGGTCTCGCGGGCGCCGCGCCGGAGTGGCTGGCCGAGCTCAGCCGTCTCCTGCCGGAGCTGCGCCACCGGTTTCCGGCGCTCCCGGGGCCCTCCCTCCACGCCGACGAAACCGAAGGCTCCCGCCTGTTCGAAGCGGCCGCGCAGGTTCTGCTCAGCCTGTCCGCCGAGAGCCCGATGGTCGTGCTCCTGGACGACCTGCAGTGGTTCGACGCCGAGAGCTGCAACCTGTTCCGGTACCTCATCCGCCGGCTCGAGGGGGCGCCGGTGCTGTGGCTGCTCTCCGTGACGCTCGGTGAGCTGGAACGCGAGGCCCCGTCAGCGCGCTTCCTTCGAGTGCTCCGGGCCAAGAGCACCGTGCAGATCCTGAGCCTGGCACCGCTCACCGGCAGCCAGGTCGAGCAGATGGTGACCGAGATGGGCCCCGCCAGTGCGCCCGACCTGGTGCGCCGGCTGGCAGGTCAGATCCACGCCGCCACCGCCGGCAATCCGTTCTACATTCTCGAGCTGCTGAAGACCCTCTTCTCCCGCGGGCTGCTCACCATGGCGGAGGGGACTGGGGCCTGGCTCGCCGTGGCGGAGCTCGATCGGGAAGATTTCGAGCTGCCGCTGCCGCAGAACATCCAGGACGTCATCGCGGAGCGCATCGAGCGACTGCCCGAGCGGATGCGCGACATCCTCATCACGATCGCGGTTTCGGGCGCGGGCTGCCGCCCCGGCGTACTGTCTCACGTGCACGGCATCTCGCGCCTGTACGCGGCCTCCCTCGGTGATGCGCTCGCGGACCGCCGTCTGGTCGTGGCGCATGGCGACACGTATCGCTGCGCGCACCGTATCATCGAGCAGGTGGTGCGGGAGCCTCTGACGGACAGCCGCCGGCGCGAGCTGCACCGGATTCTGGCCGAAGCCATGGAGGCGGCGACCGCCCCGCAGGACACGCGCAAGGTGGCGGCGGAGATCGCGCGGCATGCCGATCTGGGAGGTCACGTCGAGCTGGCATATCGGCAAGCACTGCTCGCGAGCGAGGAGGCCTGCACGCGGCGGGCGTATGCGGAGGCGCTGGCCTGGCTCGATCTGGCGGCGTCGTCGGCGCAACCGGGCGCGGAAACCGACACGGTGAACCGGCTGACGGCGGAGATCGTCGAGCTTGCCGCCGGGGTGGTCGCGACGCCGGCCGGGGTAACGTCACCCGGCCTCAGCGGCAGTAGCCGGACGCGAGAGACATCGTCGGGCCGAGGAGGCGGCTGCGGGTCCAGCGTCGAGTCGTCGATCAACTGGCGGCCCAGGCCGCGGAACAGGATGCGACGATGGCCATACGGTATGCAGTTCGAGTGGTTCAGCTGGGCTCGGCGGCCTTGCTGATGGGAGCCGCCTGCGACGGGTTCCGCCTGCCCGCGCGCCCGACGACCACTACGGTTGCCGAGACCACGACGCCGCCGCCGGCGCCCAAGTCCAACCGCGCGCCGAAGCGCACCGCGAAGGTCGATCCCGCCTTCGACGCCGAGCGGTTCGGCGCGATCCGGCGCGGGCTCCGGCGCCTCGTGGTGGCGGAGGAGACGTACTACGCGGAGAACGGCGTCTACACGGAGGACCTGTCGCGCATGGGCTACTCCCCCGAGAAAGACACCGAGGTGCGCTTCCTGTGGCTGGCACGCACCGGCTGGGCGGCGAGCAGCACGCACCCCGGCATGCCGGGGCGCGACTGCGTGATCTTCGTGGGCCGGGCGCACGGCGCGCCGACGACGCTTCGGGACGTGCGCTCGGGCAGGGAAGGGGTACCGGTTTGCGATGCCTCGCCGCGGGCGCGCCCGGCGCCGGCGGCGCCGCCGCCGGCAGCCGCCGCCGAACCGCCGGCCGCCGCACCAGCGCCAGGCCGCGGCGGTCGCCGCAGCGGAAGCCGACACCGCCAGCGCGCTCGACGCGGTCAACCCGTCGATCCAGATGCGGGTCGATCTGCGGAACCTCGTCCGCTCCCAGGACGGGTACTTCGGCCTCCAGGGCGAGTATTCCAGGCGTACCGAGCCGTTCGCGCTGCAGTATCTCTGGCACCGGGGCGTGAAGATCACCATCCTCAGCGCGAACGACCAATCCTGGTCGGCCCGCGCCACTTTCGCCTCGCGGCCGGGGAAAAGCTGCGTCATCTGGCTCGGGCCGGTACAGCAGCGGCCTGTCACCGAGAGCCAGAAGCGCACGCCGGCGGAGCCGGCCACGCCCGCGTGCGACGACTAGCGTCGGACCTCGGTTCGTCCAAGCCGCGTCAGCTTCTCGCCGCGGCGGCTCCGCCGTAGCGCACCGCCGTCATCTCCGCCAGAATCGCCAGCGCCGTCTCGGCGGGCTGGCGGCCGCCCAGCTCCAGCCCGATCGGTCCGTGCACCCGGGCGATGTCCGCGTCGCCGAATCCCTCGCTCCGGAGCCAGTCGCGCCGCGCCGCCTGCGTCTTGCGCGAGCCGATCGCGCCGATGTAGCGCGCCGGCGAGCGGAGGGCGAGCTGGAGCGCCGGCTCGTCGAACTTGGGGTCGTGCGAGAGAATGCACACGTAGCACGACGCGTCGAGCCCGATCTGCTCGAACGCCTCCTCCGGCCACGCGAGGATGCGCTGGTCGGCGTCCGGGAACCGCTCCGGCGTGAGGAAGGCGGGGCGGCCGTCGGCGACGATCGTGCGATAGCCCAGCGCCCGCGCCAGCGGCACCAGCGCGACGGCGATGTGGACGCCGCCGAAGATGACCAGGCGCGGCTGGCGCGGGAACACCTCGAGGAAGACGGTCGCCGGCGCGCCGCCGGCGTCGATGGTGGCGGTGGTGCTCACCTCGCGGCGGAGAGCGTCCAGCGCCGCGTCGCGGACGGCCTCGGCGGGAACGCCTTCGAGCCGTCCGTCCACCCGGCCGTCCTCGAAGATCCGAGGCTGCCGCCGGTGCCGGGTCCCTCGATCACGGTGGCAACGGCCTCGCCGCCGGGCCCCCGCGCGGCCGCCAGCACCTCGGGCCGCACCCGCGGCTCGACGAACACCTTGATCGTCCCGCCGCACGCGAGCCCCACTTCCCACGCGCGCTCGTGCGTCACGCCGAAGGTGACGAGCTTGGGGGTGCCGCGGCCGATGGCCTCCCCGATCTCGGTGGCGGTGGCGCCTTCCACGCAGCCGCCGGAGACGGAGCCCGCCATCGTGCCGTCGGCGGTGGCAAGCATGGATGAGCCTTCGGGGCGGGGCGCCGAGCCCCAGACGCTCGTCACCACCGCGCGCCCGACGGGGCGGCCTTCGGTGGCGAGGCGGTCGTAGTCGGACAGCAGGTCACGCATGGGTTGCTCCTGAATTAAGGTCGCCGGTCATGCATGTGTCGACCGGTCATCGAGTATCAGCCCGTCATCCAAATGCCGTCACCGACGCACCCAGCGGCGATTCAACTCGCGGAGACTCTCCCCGATTCGAGTGCCGCCGCTCCGAAGCGCGATTCGACCTCTAGAGGAAGCCCGTTGCGGGCAGGGTCTAACGGGAATGAATCCTGCGAAACATTATTGGCTGACATGAAACGCTTCGAGTGCTCCGCGGTGGTCTTCGATCTGGATGGCGTCCTGGTGGACTCCACCGCCTACGTCGAGCAGCAATGGCGTCGGTGGGCGAGCGCCCGCGGGCTCAGGGCCGAGCCATTCCTGCGTGTCTGCCACGGCCGTCGCGCGCTGGAGACCATTCGGATGGCCGCGCCGGACCTGGACGCCGAGGCGGAGGTGAAGGCGTTCGTTCCGGTGGAGGAGGCCGAGACCGTCTCGATGGGGCCGCTGCCCGGCGCGGTGCGCCTGCTCGACACGCTTCCCAAGCGGAGCTGGGCCGTCGCGACCTCGGGCGTCCGGCGCATCGCCACGGTGCGCCTCCGTCGGGCCGGCCTGCCCGTGCCTCCGGTGCTGGTATGCGCCGAGGACGTGACCCGCGGGAAGCCAAGCCCCGATGCCTACCTGCTCGCGGCCCGCGAGCTTGGCGTCTCGCCGCCCGACTGCCTGGTGGTCGAGGACGCACCGGCCGGCGTGCAGGCGGCGCGCGCGGCGGGCATGACGGTCGTCGGGCTCACCACGACGCACCGGGTCGACCAGCTCGGCGCCGATGCCTGTGCCGAGTCGCTCGCCGGGGTCTATCTCGGCCGAATCGATCAGGGCGCCCATGGGCACGACCGTCTGGAGATTCTGGTCGTCGAGGCCTAGGGTACCCCGACCTGCGACTCGTAGCGGCGTGAGCTGAGCGTGAAATGGAGCGCCCCCTCCCACCCGGGCCGCGGGTGAGAGGGGGCGGAACTTACTGCGGCCTGCAGTGTTACGGCTTGTACTTGGTGAGCGGGGCGATGCGGTCTTCCAGCTCCTCGGCGTTCAACTCGAGGGTGCGGGCGTCCTTACCCGTGGCGGCCTTGACTTGCGCCTTCTGCTCCTCGGTCAGCTCGAGGCGGATGTGCTTCTGGTCGGACATTGGTGCGCTCCTGGCTGGGTTGGCGTGCCGACTGCACATGGTGTGACGTTAGCGCGGGTTGCGTGAATTCAGCGTGAAAATGGCGCCGGGCCCGGAAAGGGTCAGCCGGCGCTGGCGCGCTGCGCGAAGTCGGTCCAGAACTGCTCGGTGAGCCTGCGGGCGGTGCCCTCGAGCAGCCGCGCGCCGACGCTCGCCACCGTGCCGCTCACGTCGCTCGTCGCGGACCAGTTGAGGCGGGTGTGACCATTACCAGCGTCCTCGACCCGTAGAGCCGAGACGACGTCGACGTTCGAGCCGGGGGCTTTGCCATGCGCGCGCATCTTGAGTCGCTCGCCCTCGACGATGTCGAACAGCTCCACGTCGAGCTTGAACCGGACCTTGACGGCGCCGAAGCCGAGGCCGGAGATCACCTTGAAGTGCGTCGGGTCGACCCGCTCGACCGATTCGACGCCCGGGGCGGAGGCGGCCACGAAGTCGGCATCGAGCAGCTTGGTCCAGACCACCGCTCGCGGCGCGGTGATCTCCGGTGCCCCGGAAAAATTGAGTTTCATGCCGGCCTTTGCGGAGGGTTACTTGGCACGCGGGCTGGTGGCCACGATGCTGTTGGCTACCATAAGGTTGTCCTCCCCGGAGGGGCGGTCAAGGTTCCCCGCGTGCAGGACGCACCGCAGGGCGTGCCAGCGGCCTTGACCCATGCCACCGTTTCCCTGTAAGCTGTCTGTCCCCGGGAGTTTGCCTTTGGGGTGTAGCTCAATTGGCAGAGCGCCCGGCTGTTAACCGGGAGGTTGCTGGTTCGACCCCAGCCGCCCCAGTCTTCCCCTCGTGGGGTGAGGCCCGTCCTCACCCCACGCGCGCGTCATCCCTCCAGCCGTCGGTAGGCCATCAGGGTCAGGAACTCCGGGAACCGCTCGGCGGCAATCAGCGCGTCCAGCAGCTGTGCCGCGTCCTGCCAGCGTCCCGCCGCCGCCGTCCGGATCGCCAACTCCTCGTCCAGGTATCGCCGGACCACCTCCAGCGTCACCGGCCGGCCGGTGTCGTCCGGCGTGCCGTGATGGATCCACTGCCACAGCTGCGCCCGAGTGATCTCGGCCGTCGCGGTGTCTTCCATGAGGTTGTTGATCGCCACCGCGCCGGCGCCGCGGAGCCAGGCCTCGAGGTACTGCAGCGCGACGCTCACGTTCCCGCGCACCCCCGCCTCGGTCACCCGGCCGCCGGGGATGCGCACGTCCAGCAGGCGCGCGGGGTCCACCGGGCCGGGCGGGATGCGGTCCTTCTGGTGAGGACGATCGCCGAGCCGCGCACCAAAGACCTCCGCCACCACCGGCACCAGGTCGGGGTGTGCTACCCAGGCTCCGTCGAATCCGAGGTCGGCCTCGCTGCCCTTGTCCTCCCGGACCCGGGCCAGCGCGATCCGATTGACCTCCTCGTCCCGCCGCGAGGGGATGAAGGCGGCCATCCCGCCGATGGCGTGCGCCCGCCGCCGATGGCAGGTCCACACCAGCTGCTCGGTGTACGCGCGCATGAACGGCACGGACATGGTGACCTGCGCGCGATCGGGCAGCACGAACTCGGGCCGGTGCCCGAACTTCTTGATGACGCTGAAGATGTAGTCCCACCGCCCGGCGTTGAGCCCGGCGGCATGCGCGCGCAGCTCGTACAGAATTTCGTCCATCTCGAACGCCGCCACGATGGTCTCGATCAGCACCGTGGCGCGGATGGTGCCCTCGGCCAGGCCCACGAACCGCTGGGCCTCGGCGAACACATCGTTCCAGAGCCGAGCCTCGAGATGGCTCTCGAGCTTGGGCAGGTAGAAGTAGGGGCCGCTGCCCCGGGCCAGCAGCTCCCGGGCATTGTGCTGGAAATAGAGGGCGAAGTCGAACAGGCTCGCCGGCACCGCGCGGCCATCGACTCGCGCGTGGGCCTCATCGAGGTGCCACCCGCGGGGCCGTACGACCAGAGTCGCGAGCCGATCGCCGAGCCGGTAGTGCTTGCCCTCGGGGCTGGTGTATTGCAGGGTCCGCCGCACCGCGTCCATGCAGCTCACCTGGCCCCCGACCACGTTGGTCCAGGGCGGCGACAGCGCGTCCTCGAAGTCCGCCATGAAGACCCGCGCGCCCGAGTTGAGCGCATTGATCATCATCTTGGGCTCGGCGGGGCCGGTGATCTCGACCCGCCGGTCGTCGAAGTCCGCCGGGGCCGGGGCGACGGTCCAGTCGCCCTCGCGCACAGCCGCCGTCTCCGGGAGCAGGCCGGGGAGCTCGCCCAGGTCGAAGCGCTTCTGGCGCTCGCGGCGGCGCTCGAGCAGCAGGTTCCGGGCGTCGGTAAAGCGCCGCGCGAGATGCGCCACCAGGGCGAGGGCCTCGGGCGTGAGGACGCGCGCATCGCCCGGCACCGGGCCGCCCCGTAGCTCCACGTCACTCACGACCGATGCTCGCTTCTCGGTCATCGCCTTTCGCTCCTCATGGAATTCAGGACCTGACGGCAATCACGCCACGTGGAGGATCATGAACGCGAAGTGGCAGGCGCTGCCGACGAGGACCAGCAGATGCCAGATCTCGTGGTGCCCGAACCGGCCGGGCCAGGGATCGGGCCGCCCCCGGCTGAAGATGATCGCTCCGGCCGTGTAGGCGAGGCCGCCGGCCACCAGCCACGCCAGTCCACTCGCCGGGACCGCCGCCGCGAGCGGCGCCGCGGCGAGGAGCGACATGTAGCCCATGGCCAGATATATCCCCGTCGAGATCCATACCGGCGCGTCCAGCCACCAGATCTTGAACGGCACCCCGAGCATGGCGATGCTCCAGGCCGCCACCAGCAGCACCTGGCCCGGCGTGCCGTGCAGCGTGACGACCGCGACCGGCGTGTAGGTCCCGGCGATGAGGAAGTAGATGGCGATGTGGTCCAGGGTGCGGAGCGGCCGCAGCCGGTGGGCGGGCAGCGGCAGCGCATGGTACAGCGTGCTGGCCGCATAGAGTAGAATGAGCGACCCGCCGTAAACCGCGAACGCCGCCGTCTCGGCCCTGCCGCGGGCGAGCCGGAGCAGGACGATGCTCCCGGCGCCGGCGAGGATCAGGCCGATGAAATGGGACCAGGCGTTGACGGGCTCGCGAATCCGCATTGGGGCAATGTAATGTTGAGGCAGCTACCGAACCGAGCCGCCGCCGTGGCGGCGCGGTGACCTGCAACGGCGAGTCGTCCCGCGTGCGGATCGCCCTCTTTTCCGAAGTGTACTGGCCGATGGTCAGCGGGGTGGGGGTGACCCTCCTCCGCCTGACGGACGCGCTCGAGGCGCGCGGGCACGCCGTGCGCGTGTACAGCGCCACCTACGCGCTGCCCGAGGGCGTGCCCGACCGGCCGGAAGTCCACCGGTCACCGAGCGTCCCGTTCTTCCTGTATCCCGATGTGCAGTGGGCATTTCCCCGCCTGCGGGAGGTCGTCGAAGACCTCGAGGCGTTCCAGCCGGACATCGTGCACGTGGCCACCGAGTTCTCGCTCGGCATCGCCGGCCTCAAGGCCGCGCGGCAGCTGGACCTTCCGCTCATCGCGTCCGCCCACACGGATTACGATCAGTATGCCGCCCGCTACGGCGTGCCCTGGGCGCTGCGGGCGGGATGGCACTACCTCCGGTGGTTCTATGGGCAGGCCCACCGGGTGCTCTGCCCGTCGCGCATCTACGAGCAGGCGGTCCATCGCCACGGCGTGACCCATACGGGAATCTGGAGCCGTGGCGTCGATCCCGCGGTCTTTTCGGCGAGCTGGCGGAGCGACGCGTACCGGGCCGCGTTCGGCCTCGGGCCCGACGACCTGCTGGTGACGTATATCGGGCGGATCGCGCGGGAGAAGAACCTCGGGCTGCTGCTCGAGGCGTGGGAGACGCTGGCGCCGGAGCGTGGGGCGGGGAAGCTGGTGCTGGTGGGGCGCGGACCGCTGGAGGACGAGATCCGGCGGCGCGAGATCCCGGGCGTCCACGTCACCGGCCTGCTGCAGGGTCCGGCGCTTTCGGCGGCCTACGCCTCGGCCGACATCTTCACCTTCCCGTCCACCACCGAGACGTTCGGCAATTCCCTGCTGGAGGCGATGGGCTCCGGGCTGCCCTCCCTGGTGGCGGCGGCGGGTGGCGTGCTGGAGTTCGCGGAGCACGGCGGGAATGCGTGGCTGGTGGAGCCGGACAGCACGCCGGCCATCGTCGCCGGCCTCCGGCGACTGCTGACCGACGCCGCCTTGCGGCGCCAGCTCGGCGCCGGCGCGCTCGCCACCGCGCGGGCGCGGGACTGGGGCGGCGTGTACGACCAGCTGCTGGAGGACTACCAGCTGGCGATCGATGCCAAGCGGGCGACGGAGGCGGCCTGAGCGGTCGTGATGCCGGCGGGCTCCGACGGACCGGCGGAGCGGAGTTGCACGGAGCGACCACGTGGCATCGTGTCCCGTGCTGTGATGCGGTACGAGAGCCCGGCCTACCGCGTCAGCACCAGGTAGCTCACCGCCGCGATCGCCGCCGCCATCGGGATCGTGAGGATCCAGGCCCACACGATCCGCGTCGCCACCCCCCACCGCACCGCCGACAGCCGCTGCGCCGCGCCGACGCCGACGATGGCGCCGGTGATCGTGTGGGTCGTGCTCACCGGCACGCCGAGCTGCGAAGCGATCAGGATCGAGATGCCGCCCGCCGTCTCCGCGCAGAACCCACCGAACGGCCGCAGCTTGGTGATCCGGCTGCCCATCGTCTTCACGATCCGCCAGCCGCCCGAGCGCCGTGCCGAGGCCGATGGCGGTGTACGCCGCGAACTCCACCCAGAGCGGAATCCGGTCGGCGTTCGGCACGTGCAGGTGATGGAGCCAGCCGGTCTCCGCCGCGAACAGCGCCTGGCTCGACACCAGCAGCCCGACGATGATCCCCATCGTCTTCTGCGCGTCGTTCGCGCCGTGGCTCAGCGAGTAGAGCGCCGCCGAAAGCAGCTGGAGCCGCCGGAAGATCCGGTCCACCGGGCCCGGCGACGCCCTCCTCAGGGCCCACGAGAGCGACACGGTCAGGATCAGCGCCAGCGCCATCCCCAGCAGCGGCGAGATGAAGATGAAGAGGATCGGGTTGACCCAGCCCGCGAGCTGCAGGGCGGGGAACCCCGCCTTGGCGATGGCCGCCCCGCCGAGGCCGCCCATGAGCGCGTGGCTCGAGGAGCTCGGCAGGCCGACATACCACGTGATGATGTTCCAGACGATCGCGCCGAGCAGCGCGCTGAGGATGAGGTGCGGGTCGACCACCGAGGGGACGATCAGGCCCTTGCCGATCGTCTTGGCGACCGCGGTGCCGACCACGAACGCCGCCGCGAAGTTGAAGACGGCCGCCCACACCACCGCGACGCCCGGGGAGAGCACGCGGGTCGAGACCACCGTGGCGATGGAGTTGGCGCTGTCGTGGAACCCGTTGATGAAGTCGAAGACCAGCGCGATCAGGACGATCGCCAGCACGTACGCGACGTCGTGCGACATGCTCACGCGTGCTTGATGGAGATCGATTCGAGCACGTTGCCCGCGTTCTCGACGTCGTCCAGCGTCTTCTCCAGGTTGTCGTAGATCTCCTTCCACTTGATCACGGTCAGCGCGTCGGGCGAGCCCTCGAACAGCCGGCCGAGCCATTCGTGGTAGAGCGTGTCGCCCTCCTCCTCGAGCCGCTTGATCTGCACGCAGGCGTTGAGGACCGTGCCATTCTTGTTCTTCTCCAGCGCCGCGACGGCCACCTGGAGCTGCTCCGTGGCCCGGACGATCACCTCGGCGATGAGCATGGCGCCGTCGGGCGCCGCGCCGGCATGGAAGATCTGGAGCCGCCGGGCGGTGCCGTCGATGAGGTCGATGACGTCGTCGAGGCGCGAAGCGAGGAGGTGGATGTCTTCGCGGTCGAGCGGGGTAATGAAGACCCGGTCGAGCCGCGTGACCACGTCATGGGTGACCTGGTCGGCCTGGTGCTCCAGCCGCTTGATCTGGTCGACCAGCGCGCTGCGGCGGTTGTGCTCGACCCGCAGCAGCTCCTGCTGCAGCCGGGCCGCCTCGACGGTGAACGTGGCGACCGCCGTGAAGAGGTCGAAGAATTTTTCGTCGCGTGGCAGCAGGCGCACTGTAACATCCAGGTAACGGGCAGGGGGAAGATAACGCGTTACCGAAACTTGGCCACGCACCCGGGGTTCCTTGACGCCCTCTGTTTCCCCTGCAGATTCCGGGGTCGATCGTGTTCGGCGGGCTCCCGGAACGGGGCCCGTCTCCCCGTCCGCCCGGCAGCCATGACCCAGGTGACCCCCACCCGCCCACTCGAGCGCCCCGCCGAGGAGGCCTTCGACCGGCTGACGCGCCTGGCGGCGCGGCTGCTTGGCGCGCCGGTCGCCCTGGTCAGCGTGATGGGGGAGGACCGGGCCTTCCTCAGGAGCGCCGTGGGCGTGCCGGAGCCATGGGCCAGCGAGCGGGCCATGCCGCTCGCCTATTCCTTCTGCCGTCACGTGGTCTCGTCCGGGGCGCCACTGGTGGTCGAGGATACCCGCCGGCACCCGCTCGTCCGCTCCAATCCCGCCATCCGCGAGCTGTCCTGGATCTCGTATGCCGGCGTGCCGCTTACGACCGGCGGCGGCCAGACGGCCGGCGCGCTGTGTGTCATCGACGCGCTCCCGCGCGTCTGGTCGCCCCGGGACGTGGCCTTGCTGCAAGATCTGGCAGCGTCGGTGGTCACCGAGATGGAGCTCCGCTCGTCCCTGCTGCGAGGCGAGCCCGGCGCGAGCGCGCCGACGCCCGCCGCCCATACGCCCCCGGCTGCGACGACCTCCCGGGACCCCGCGGCCGACGTGTTCGACGTGTCCGCGCTGCCGATGGGCCTCGTGGAGTCCGATGGGCGATGGCTCCGGGTCAATCGCGCGCTGGCCCACCTGCTCGGCACGACGGTCGAGGCGCTCACCGGCGGCCCGGCCGACCTGTCGACGCATCCCGCCGACCGCGCGGCCGACCACGAGGCCACGCGGTTGTTACTGGCCGGTGAGTGCGACAGCTATACGGCGGAGAAGCGCGTGCTCGGAGCCGGCGGCGAGCCGCGCTGGGTGCTCGCCACCGTGACCGCCTTCCCCGTCGAGCCGGGCGTGCGGCCGCGGTACCATGTCGCCCTGGTGGACATCGGCGACCGCAAGGGGGCCGAAGCCGAGCTGCGCGGGCGGGAAGAGCGCTTCCGGCTGGTGGCCGAGGCCACCCAGGATGCCGTGTGGGACTGGGACCTCCTGACCGACCGGATCACGTGGGACGAGCCGGAGCACGGCGCCTTCGGCTACCGGCACGCGACGCCCGGCGGCACGGCGGCGTGGTGGTACGAGCGGCTCCACGCCGATGACCGCGAGCGGATCGTGAGCGGCATCCACGCCACGATCGCACGCGGCGCCACCGAATGGACCGACGAGTATCGCTTCCGCGCCGGCGATGGGCGCTACGTCCACGTGCGGGATCGGGCCAGGATCGTCCGCGACGAGGCGGGCGACGCCGTGCGGATGGTCGGCGGGCTGACCGACGTCACGGAGCGCGTGCGACTCGGCCTGCTGGCGCACGGGCAGAGCCGGCTGCTCGAGCAGATCGCCGCCGGACTCGACCTCGGACCCGTGCTCGAACGGGTGGTTCGGTTTACCGAGGCGCACGGGAGCGAATTGCGCGCGGCCGTGACGGTGCTCGATCCCGAGACGCGGATGCTCAAGCTGGTCTCCGGACCGAGCCTGCCGGAGGAGCTGCGGGCCGCGTTCGACGAGGTGCCGGTGGAGGTCGGCGCGGGTCTGAGCGCCACCGCGGCGGTCCGCCGCGAACGGGTGGTCGTGGCGGACCTGGCCGTCGATCCGGTCGCCGAGCCCTGGCGTGGGCCGCTCCTGGCCCATGGTATCCGCGCGTCGTGGGCCACCCCGCTGTTCGCCACGGACGGCACGCTGCTGGGTACGCTCGAGGTGCACTACCCGAGCGCGCGCCCGCCTGACGCGGCCGACCTCCGCGTGGTCGAGCTCGCGAGCCATCTGGCGGAAATCGCCATCGAGCGCGCCCGCAGCGAGGAGGCCCTCGCGCGGAGCAACCGGCTGCTCGAGCAGGTCCTCGACCACCTGCCGGTCGGTGTCTGGGTGCTGGACCGCGATGGACTCATTCGCTTCGCCAACCCCGCCAGCCGGACCATCTGGGGCGGCGCGCGCTTCGTCGGCCTCGACGACTTCGGCGAGTTCCGCGGATGGCTGGCCGCGACCGGCGACCTGATCGCGCCGGGGGAATGGGCCGCGGCGCGCGCCATCCGGAAAGGCGAGACCACGCTTGGCGAGGTGGTGCACATCGAGAGCTTCGACGGTGCCCACCGGACGATGCTCAACTCCGCCGTGCCCCTCCGCGCGCTGGATGGCGGCATCATCGGGGCGATCGCCCTCCAGCAGGACATCACGGACCAGCGCGCGGGCGAGGAGGCGCTCCGCCGGAGCGAGGAGCAGCTGCGCCACTCGCAGAAGATGGAGGCGGTCGGGCAGTTGGCGGGGGGCATCGCCCACGATTTCAACAACCTGCTCACCGGCATCCTGAGCTACAGCGATCTGGTCCTGCAGGAGCTCCGCCCCGACGATCCGATCCGGGGAGACATCGAGCAGATCCGGCACGCGGGCCAGCGGGCCGCCGGCCTGACCCGCCAATTGCTGGCGTTCGGCCGCCGCCAGGTGCTCCAGCCCCGCGTGCTCTCGCTCAACGCCTGCGTCGCCGAGGTGGACGCGATGCTGCGGCGCCTCGTCGGCGCCGCCGTCACCCTGGAGAACCAGCTGGACCCCGGCCTCTGGCACGTCCTCGCCGACCCGGGCCAGCTGGAGCAGGTGCTCGTCAACCTGGTGATCAACGCGCGCGACGCGATGCCCGACGGCGGGCGCGTGACGGTCACGACGGCCAATCTCCATCTGACCGCCGCCGACGACGCACGCGGCAACGGGGTGCGTCCGGGGGCCTACGTCACCCTCTCCGTGAGCGACACCGGCGTCGGCATGGACGTGCCGACGCAGGCCCGCATCTTCGACCCCTTCTTCACCACCAAGGAGTCCGGGAAGGGCACCGGCCTCGGTCTGTCCACGGTGTACGGCATCGTGGAGCAGAGCGGCGGGCACATCGAAGTCGAAAGCGCGCCGGGCCAGGGCGCCACGTTCACGATCTTCCTGCCGCGCCACACGGGGACGCTCGCCGCGGCCGCCGGCCCCACCGACCGCAGGAGCTTTCCCCGCGGCACCGAGACCCTGCTGCTGGTGGAGGACGAGGCCGCGGTCCGGAGCTCCGCGCGACGGTTGCTCGAGCGGCACGGATACACCGTGATCGAGGCGCGCCATGGGGCCGACGCGCTCCGGATCGTCGAGGCAGCCGATCGGGCGGTCGACCTCGTCATCACCGACGTGGTCATGCCCGAGATGGGCGGTCGCGAGCTGGTCGAGCGGCTCCGTACCCGCCATCCGGGGATCAAGGTGCTGTTCATGTCGGGGTACAGCGAGCGGGCGGTGGCCTCGGACGGCGTCATGCCTCCCGGGACCGGCTTCGTGGAGAAGCCGTTCACCATCGAGCAGCTCACCCGGCGGACCCGGGAGCTGCTGGACGGCTAGTCGAGCAGCGTCACCAGGTCCGCGGGGGTCTCGAGCCAGTAGTCGGGCGCCGCGAGCTCGAGATGCTCGCGGCCGAACGGGCCCCAGAGCGCGGCGGCGGTGCGGACGCCCGCGGCGCGTCCCGACACCATATCGTGGATGCTGTCGCCCACGTAGACCGTCGTGCCCGGGTCCGCGCCAAGCAGGGCGACGGCCTTCTCGACCGGCTCCGGATGGGGCTTGGGATTGGTCACCTCGTCGGCGCACACCAGCACGTCCATCATCGCCTCGAGCCTGACGAGCGTGAGGCCGCGCAGTGCTCCCTGCCGGTTCTTGCTGGTAACGAGGCCCGTGCGGCGGCCCGCGGCGCGGATGGCCCCGAGGGCCGCCACCACGCCCGGGTAGACGGTGACCATCCGGTCGTGGTGGGCCAGGTTGTACTCGCGATAGGTGGCGACCATCGCCTCGAGCTTCCCGAGGTCGTCGCGCCACTCGGCGAACTGCACGCTGAGCGGCGTGCCGACGCCTCGAAGCCAGTGATCGTCGGTCCGCGGCGGGATGCCGTGGGCGGCGAGGGTGTGATGGTAGCTGTCGAGGATCAGGCGGATCGAATCGATGAGCGTGCCGTCGAGATCGAACAGCACGGTCTGAATGGCGGCCATGCGGGAAAGCTAGCCAGGTCCGGGCCGGGTTGCGCGCGCGGCACGCCATTCCTAATCTGAACGGACCGTCATTCTCGGAGTTGGACGATGCAGCCCACCGAACTCGTGGCGATCATGGCCGCGATCATCTATAGCGGCCGCCGCGAGGCGGAGGGCCGACCCGAGACCCGCCAGACCGCGGTCGAGGAGGCCTGGCACCTCTGGCATCTCGCCATGGACGAGTGGAGCGATCCCGGTTCACGCCGCCTCGACGCCCACCCGCTGGAGCCGTAACCATGCAAATTGAAGCGCCCCCACGAGAAGCGCGGCTCCGGCCGGAGTTCGCCGACCGGTATCCCGGCGTCGATCCGGCCGTCTGGTACATCGCCGCCACGCTCGCCGAGCATCTCCTGGCCCGGTTCCTCCGCGAGGGAGAGGCCGGCCGCGCGCCGCCCGAGCGGATCATGGACCCCGAGCACTTCGAGTTCCGGGGCGAGAGCAATGTGCCACGGGCGTACCAGTCCAGCCGGGCGATTATCGGCTCCACCGGCTAGTCCTCGAAGATCACCAGCCCGGTCAGCCTGACGTCGATCGCGTCCCAGCGGGCCGACGGTGCCGGGATTCCTGCCAGGCTGGCCGCCAGCGCGGGCGCGTCCGCCAGCCGCCGGACCAGCATCGCTTCCCCCGCCGTGTGCCCGCCGGCAACGAACGCGAGCGCCCGCTCGAGCCGCGCCAGCTCTCCTCCGTCACGCCGCCGCGCCGCCGCGCGGACCAGCTCACCCAGTCGCAGCGCCAGACGCCGGGCGGCCGTATCGGGTTCGGCCGCCGTCCACCGCCGCGCGGCCGCCAGTGCGAGTCGGGCGCGCACCGGTTCGACCAGCCGGTCGAGCGCCTGCCGGATGACGTCCGGTGTCGGCGGCGTCCGATGGTTGCAAGCCGAGGCGGTCCGAAGGCGCTCGGCCACGACGGACTCCTCCTCGGTCCAGGTCGCCGTCGGGCCCGAGCCAGCCCACCACCGAGCCGATGCGCTCGCGCTCGCCGCGCCGCAGGGCCACCAGCTCGAAACCCGCGAGGACGCCTCCGCCGTCACGGCTGGACGCACCGGTCGCGGCTCCGGGCACCCACGCGCTCCCGCATGCCGGCGCGCTGGCGGATGCTGCCGGGCCGTCTCTCAGCTCGTCCACCAGCGCCGAGCGCCAGCGCCAGAGCCGCACGCCATCGGCGCCGAGTCCGGCAAGGGCAGGGAGCTCAGCCTTTCGGCGCAGCCGCTCACCGAGCTCGAGCGCGGCATCGAGCGCAGGCGGTGGGATGAAACGCACTACCTCCACCAGCTCGCGCGCGGATCCGAGCCGCACGGCTCGACCCTCCCTCTGCTCCAGCCGCATCGGGGTCCACGGCAGGTCGTAGTGCACCACCCGCGCCGCCCGCCTCAGGTCGAGCCCCTCGGCGGCCACGTCCGTGACGACGAGGCAGGACGGCGGCGCGAGGCCCGGCGCATCCCACGCCAGCTCATCACGAAACCAGCCAAGTACGGCGGCGCGGGGCGCGGGGAGGAGGCCGAGCCCGGCGCGCTCGCCGGTGCACCACGCCACCGGTGGCGGGGCGAGCCGGTCGCGCAGGTGGCGGACGGTCTCGCGGCGAGTGCTGAAGACGAGGGTGGGCCGGCGGTCGGCGAGCAGGCCGCGGAGGCGCTCCAGCTTCGGATCGTCACGGGCCGCGGCGCGGGCAGCGTCGGCCACCACGTCGTCGACCGTCGCCAGATCGTCGAGGGCGATCTCCACCTCGCCGCCGCCGTCATCCGCGATGAGCGCCCACAGCACCATCTGGTCGTCGAGCTCACCCGCGAAGTCGCGCAGCTCCGCCCGGGTGAGTGCGCGCCCCGCGTGTTGCGCGTCCCTGGCATGCAGGAGGAGCGCACGATAGCGCCGCAACGCGCCCGCGAGCGCCGCCGGGCTCGAGGCCGCGGCGCGGTGCAGCACACCCCGCAACAGCGCGGCGATGGGCGGATGTCTCGACAGGCGGAGTCGCCCTATGCTCGCGATCGTCAGCCTCGGCGAGGTCTGCCTCTTCGGGAGTGGCGACGCTCACGCCGGCGAGCCGCGCGGGCCGGGGACCTGCCGGTGCCGTGTCCTCGATGACGAGTGGTCCGAGCGCGGAGAGACCTCGTCCCGCCGCGAGCGACGCCCTGAGGGAGACCATGCCGTCGGCGATCAGCGCGTCATCCCGCACGCCGAGCAGCAGCTGGTGCGCCAGGTCGTCGAGGCGGTTCACCACGGGCGTGGCGCTGAGCAGCAGCACTCGCCGGCCCACCAGCCACGGCGCCACATGCGCGTAGCGCCGGGTGAGCGGGTTCCGGAAGTGATGGCACTCGTCGATGATCACGAGGCCGGTCGTCCCGGCCGGCAGGCGGCCGCGACTCGCGAGCTGGTGCGTGCCGACCTCGACCGGGACACCCACGCGCTCGGCGACCGCGCGCCATTGCGCGGCCAGCGCCGCGGGCACCAGGCAAGCGGTGGGGCGCCGGCCCTGGAGCAGGCTGGCGACGGCCAGGGCCACGTAAGTCTTGCCGCTTCCAACCGGGTCGGCGAGCAGTGCGCCGCGGTAGCGCTCGAGCGCGGCCATCGCGCGCCGGAAGCTGCGCGCCTGCCCGGGGAGCAGCCACGCGGGCGGACAGCTCGGATGCTCGGCGGGCGTGAGGCTCCGGGCCAGCGCGCGAGCTACTTCCGGCGCCACTGGCCGGCGGGCCCGCCTTGAGGCCCGTGCGGAGCGGATCGGCGACTGCACAGAGCGATTCAGCGACGATCCGCGGTGCCGTCGCCCACGAGGCGGCCCAGCGTCCGCCGGTCCCTGTGGGAGAGGCCGAGGTGTCGGGCCGCGATCTCATCGAGCGCCTCCTGTACCGGCTCGCCGCGCCGCCCGGCGATCGCGATGGCCGAAAGTGATGCATCAGTCAGGACGCCGGGCGGGAGGGGCAGCCCGTTCACGACCGCCGCGGCGAAGCGATGGAAGCCGCCGGCGGCGGGCATGGCGCCGATCTGGGCGAGCGCACTCACCCAGCGCGCGTTGAGCCACGCGGCCAGACGTTCCGCCTGCTCGGCCGACGCCGCCGCGGCCACGTAGCAGCTGTTGAGGGGAATGCGGTCGCGGTCCCGCCGGCCGGTGAGGGCGCAGGCGGTGAGGCGCCGTGCGAGGTCCGACCAGACGACACGGTGGCGCGCGGTGGCCGCGCGCGTCCGGAACAGGGTCCAGGCCGGGCCGCCCGCGAAGTCCGCGCGCGCCCGGAGGAGCGCCTCGTGCGGTGCGAGGTGCGCGGCGACGTCGGGGGGAGATGGTCGAGCGCTGCTCCGTCCGGGCCATGAGTCCATAGCAACCGGACTCGCACGTGGGTCCGGAAGGCGCGCACGTCACGGCCGCGCACGGCCCAGCGGACCAGCCGTGGGGTGATGGTGGCGGGCGGATCGAGGAACAGGTGGTTGGCCCCGGTCTTGAGGCCGAGTTGGCAGCTGAACGGTCGCCGATGACCGGATGGTCCTGCCGGAGCCGCATGGCGAGAGCGCTCGCGCCGCCCGCGGAGAGGATCCACGGCCCACCGCCCACGAGCCGCGACTGCGGGATCCCGGTCGAGGTCTCAGAGCCGCAACCGGTCGAGCGCGGCCCACGCGATGCCCGGCCCGGCTGGCGTCGCCTTTCGCGCGATGAGCGCGAGCGGGTAGACGGTGGCGTCGAAGGCCGCCTCCCGTCGGCCCGTGAGATCCGCGGCGTGAATCAGGGTCGTCGACGCCGCGAGCGCGTGGCGGGCCGCGGCCCCGTAGCCCGCGGTGGCGAGCTTGGCGGGAACCAGCAGCGCGACGATGCCGCCGGGCGCGGCGAGCTCCACCGCGCGCTCGAGAAACGCGACGGCCAGGTCCGGCCGGTGGCCGAATCCGCGCCCCGCGCCTCGCCACCAGCGATAGCGGCCCTCCAGCCGCCGGCGCATTTCCGGCGGCACCTCCTCGGCGCGAAGCCACGGGGGGTTCCCTGCTACGATGTCGAAGCCGCCGCGCGGCGAATACGTCGGCGAAATGACTCTGATAGTGGAACCACGGCACCTCGCGCTCGCGGACTCAGCGTGCGGCGCGCGCCCCGAAGGGCCCGGAGCTCTGCCCGGTTGTCGGCGAGGCGGGCGCGGATCTCGGCGTCGGCGCCTCGCCGCCCGCCGAAGAGATCCTCGCTTCGCGCCGCGCTCAGGCACTCCGCGACGCGGGCTCGCGCCTCCGACTCGGCCGCCTGCAGCGAAGCCTCCGCGGCCCGGCACTCCGCCGCGCGGAGGGCGCGCACCAGCTCGCGCTTCCGCTGCCCGCTGGCGGTGACGAGCTGCCGCCGGAGGTCCGCGACGTCCTTGGCCAGGCCCGCATCGGGGGCGCGCAGCCGCACCTGTCCTCCGACCGGCTCGAACAGGGTGTCGCCCTGGCGGATGAGGCAGTCGAGGTTGGGCAGCGGCTCCACCAGCTCGGGCCGATCCTCCCGATCCTGGGCGATCACGGCCAGCCAGAGGCGAAGCTCCGTGAGCCGCACCGCGGCGGCTGCTGCGGTCGACGCCGAAGAGCGTGCGCTGAAGGATGCGGCGGCGGCCCGGCGCGGAGGCGACGCCGTCGGGCGCCGCGAGGGAGGACAGCCGGTCGAGCGCACCCAGCAGGAACGCACCGGAGCCGGCCGCGGGATCGAGCACGGTGAGATCGTCGAGCAGCGCGGCGACTCCGGGATCGCGGTCGATCAGCCTCCGCTCCGCCTCCGCCTCGGAGCAGCCGAGCCGGCCGGCCACGAGGGCGGCGAGCGCGGCGTCGAGGATCGAGCGAACCAACGGCGCCGGGGTGTAGTAGCTGCCCGACGCGCGCCTCGTGGACGGCGCCATGACGCCCTCGAAGACGCGGCCGAGCATGTCGGGCGCGATGCCGCCGGTCCGGCCGCCCTCCGAGACGACGAAGTGGAAGCGCTCGAACAGCCGGTCGAACGCATCGCGCCAGATGGGATTCGGTATGTCGCCGCGAAGCGATCGCTCGAGCGGGTGCGGCTCGAACAGGCCGCCGTTGAGAAACGGAATCGCGCCGAATGCGCCGGCGGTCCGGCTCCGCTCCGCCGCCGGCCGGTTGAGCGTCCCAAAGAAGAGCGGGCGCAGGAGATCGCGGTGGATCCGCCGCCGGCGTGCGAGGCAGCGGTCCACCTCCTCGGACAGGAACCGGTCGCGGCCCGCGAGCCACCCCTTGGACTGGACGAAGTAGAGGAAGAGGACCCGGGTGAGCTGAAGCAGCGCCAGGCTCCGCCGCTCCTCGCCGCGGAGCGGCGTGGGAAGTCCCTCGGCCATTCGGTCGAGCGTCGCCTTGAACTCGCGGAAGAAGCGGCGGCCGACGGCCTCGCCGCTCAGCGCATCCGCGGCGCGCGCGGCATAGGCCAGTGCACCGCCCGGCCCCGCGCCTGCCAGCCGACGCAGGCAGGCGAGCGCGGCGGCGGCCGGCCGGTCGAGGTCGACCACGAGCGATGGGGCGCCATCGAAGGCGACGGCGACCCCAAGGCGGCGCCCCGCGGAGTCGAGCGCCAGCACCCCGCCGAGCCGCCCGCGGGCCGCGAGCCTCCGCGCCACTCGGCGCGCCAATCGCTCCGGCTCCGCGCCCGCGACGGCGAACCACGGGAAGGCGCCGGCGCGGCCCACGACGAGTGCCGCTCCGTCACCGTCGGCGCCAGGTCGGCCCGCCACTCCCGGTGCCGCCTCGAGCAGCGGCTCGTGCCCGAGCGCGGCCACCACGCCGCTCAGCGTCTCGAGCGAGCGGACACCCTCCAGCAGGGGGACCAGGTCCACGCGGCGCTCCGGGGTCGGAAAGACCGCGCACGATATGGAGCGCCGGGAGGGGCGACCGGGATCATTCCGCCGCACGGAGGATCCGAGCGCTCCGGGCGGCGAGTGCGCTGGACGGGTCCCCGCGGGCCCCTTATGCTGCAGGCCATGACACCACTGCGCAGACTTCTCGGCTTTCTGGCGTTCGCCGTCACTCCCGCGGTCCCCATGATGCCGGCCGGGGCCGTCCTGCTCGCCCAGACCGCCGCCCCCGAGGCCGCGGCGGGTGACACCGCGCCGGGCGAGAGCGGCGTCTTCATCATCCGCCACGCCGGCGATACCGTCGCCACGGAGCGGTTCTCCAGGACCGCCACGACGCTCCAAGGCACGCTGGCCATCCGGAACTCCAAGGGCACGCTCCAGGCCTACCAGGCGGTCGTGGCGCCTGATGCGACGGTGCCGCTCATCGAGGTGACGGTGCGGGAATCCAAGGACAGCGGACGGACGAACGGGCGGATCCTGCAGCGCGCGCGGGTCATCTTCAAGGAGGACAGCGCGGCGGTAGACGACATGGGGAGTCGCGGCATCCAGACGCGGGTCCTGGGCACCGAGCGGGGCGCGGTGCCGTACCTCAACCTGAGCTTCGCGCTGCTCGAGCAGGCCGTCTCGGCGCTGGCGCGCGGCCGCTCCCGTGACGACCCGGGTGCCGTTCTTCAACCTCGGCGGCGGGCAGACGGTGGACGCCAGAGTCTCGAAGCTCGGTGCCGACTCGATCTCGATGGCGATCGGAAACGTGGAGTTCCATCTCAGGGTGGACGCGGCGGGGCGGGTGCTCGGCGGCACGATTCCGGCGCAGCAGCTGGTGGCGGAGCGGGTGGCTGGTTCCTAGGGAGCGTTCCCACCTCCCGCCGTCCCATACACTCTTCCCCGCCACTCCACCCGCCGCTCGCCGCGCCACGTCGAGCGCAGGACGATGTAGATCGCCATGAGCGTGCCGAGCGGGTACAGCAGCCCGTAAATCGCCGGGATCTTCATCCCGTACGAGATCAACCCCCAGAACAGCACTGACAACCCAGTCGCGACCAGCGCCGGCTGCGCCAGCGCGCCGACGTCCGCGCCCAACGTATCGGCGAGCAGCACCAGCGGCGGGAGCAGCCAGAATCCCATCGCTGCCAGCAGCATCGCCGGCACCAGCGCACGGCGCGCCGGCTCCTGGGGGAATGATCTCCGGCCGCCCAGATAGACGTTCTTGGACCACCCTTCCACCAGCTGTGGCAGGCTCTGGTACATCCGGGTCTCCATCAGCCGCTCGGCGAAGGCGAAGTGAATCCGCCGTCCGTGCCGCAGATACGCCTGTGCGAGCGCCAGGTCCTCCGCCACCTCGTGCCGCACCGCCGCGTGGGTCCCGACGGCGTCGTACGCCTCGCGCGTCGTCAGGATGAACTGCCCGTTGGCGATGACGTCCCGTTCCCGGCGCGCGCGGTTCACCTCGCGCGGGTGATAGCGAAGTCCCAGCAGCAGCCAGATCTGCGGCATGACGAGCCGCTCCCAGAACGTGACGCACCGCTGGTGCGGCGCGACGGTCACGAGGTCGGCCCGCTCGTGCCCCAGCGCTCCCGACGGCGCGGCCGAGGAGCTCGGGCTCGTGGCGGGTGTCGGCGTCGGTGAAGAGCAGGAGCCCGCCCGTGCCCGCGCGCGCGCCCTGGGCGCAGGCCCACGGCTTCCCGTACCAGCCGTCGGGCAGCGGCTCGCCGCGCACCAGCCGGACGCGCGGGTTCCCGGCCGCGAGCCGCTCGACGATCGCCGCGGTGTCGTCCGTCGAGCGATCGTCGACGACCAGCAGCTCGAACGCCCCATAGCTCGAGGCGAGAATGGAGCGGACGACGGCCTCGATTGTCTCGGATTCGTTGCGGGCGGGAATGACGACGGTGACGAGCGGCCCCTCGACCGGGGCGATGTCGCTCAGATTGGGGCGACGGTCGGCGAGCCGGACGAGACTCGCGAACGGCGCCAGCCACGGCAGCGCCGGGAGCAGCTCGGTGATCGGCATGAGACCGGCGAGGCCGGTCAGCGCGAGGACTTCTTGGTCCAGCTCAGTTCCAGCTCGATGGCGTCGAGCTGGCGCTCGACTTCGATGGTATCGTAGTCGGTGACGAAGACGGGCACGCCGTTCTGGGCGAAGAGCGTGGCGACCAGCGCGTCGGTGTACCCCACGACGGCCACGGCGATCCCCTTGTCGATCACCCGGTTGAGCCGCAGCATGATGGCCATGCCCTGGCGGGCGCGCATGGCGGCGAGCACGGGGGCCAGGTTCCGGATGAGGAGCTCCCGGAGGAACTGGAGCTCTTCGACGACCTCGCCCGCGGCGAGCCCGCGGGTCGACGCCATGCGTCCGTAGTGCTCGCAGGCATGGAGCCAGACCGGGCCGACTTCCCGGCGCAGCGGTCCGACCATTTCACTGATGACGTCGAGCAGGATGCGGAACTCCCGCTCGACAAGGGGACGGGGTATCGTGCTGGCGGCGGTGATACGGTCGCCGAGCCAGTCGGCCCACTGAGCGACCATCGGATCCCGCAGCTCGGCGATGACACGGCCGGCAGCGAGCAACGCGGGCTGCGAAGCACGCACTACCGTCCTCCCTTGGCTCAAGTTGGGGCAATCTAACCGTGGAGCGTGAATGGGGTCAAAACCACTCGTTCGTCCACCTCGGCTCACGCGCGGCAGTCGCATCGCGCTCGTGGCTCCCGCGGGACCCCTGCTGGAACGAGACGATTTAACACGCGCCGAGGCGCTCTGCCGTGCGCTGGATTACGAACCGGTCATGGGCGCGCACGCTGGCGGTCACCACGGCTACTTCTCCGGCACCGACGAGGCGCGCCTGGCCGACCTCAACGCGGCGCTCCGCGATCCGGCGGTCGACGCCGTCTGGTGCATTCGCGGCGGCTATGGCGTGACCCGCATCCTCGACGGCGTCGATTTCGAGGCGCTCGCGCGGCGGCCGCGTCCGGTCATCGGATACTCGGATATCACGGCGCTGCTGGCGGCGGTCGTCCGCCGGGCGGGCATCGTCGCCTTCCACGCGCCCACCGCTCGAGCGGAGATGCCGCTCTTCTCCCACCGGCACTTCGCCCGGGTGCTGACCGATCCCGCGCCATCCGGCGCATTCGAGCCGCTCCCGCCGCCCGCCGGCGTCCTCGTGCCACAGGCGAACCGTGTCGTCACCATCCGGGGCGGCGTGGCGGAGGGCCCGCTCGCCGGCGGCAACCTCACGCTGCTGCAGTGCCTGATCGGCACGGCCTATTTCCCGGACCTCGACGGTGCCCTGCTGTTCCTCGAAGACGTGAACGAGGACCTGTATCGCATCGACCGCATGCTGGCGCATCTGCGCATGATCGGGGCGCTCTCCCGGCTCGGCGGCGTGCTGGTCGGCCGGTTCTCCGGGTCAAGCGCCACATGAACGACGGCGCGCTGGGCATCGACGACGTGCTCGATCACTACTTCGGGCCCCTCGGCGTGCCCGTCGCCTACGGCCTGCCGATCGGGCATATCGAGGACCAGTGGACCATGCCCCTCGGGGTGCGGGCGCGGTTCGACGCGGGCGCGGGGACCGTCGAGCTGCTGGAGCCGGCGGTCGCTTAGGGCTCAGCCCCGTCATCCCGAGCGGAGCGAGGGACCTTCTTGCCATGGCTCGAGCGAGGGCAAGAAGGTCCCTCGCTCCGCTCGGGATGACGCCCGCGGCGCGAATCGCCCGTCTGGCGGCCAGGCCGCCACACCTGTCGTTAACTTTCGGCATGGCTACTCCCACCCTCACCCGCCATCGCGTGCCCGGTGTCCTGGGCGACGTCCTGATCGACGTCCGCGCCGGCGGCCGGGAGACGCCCCGTCCCGCCGTAGTCCTGGTGCATGGATTCAAGGGATTCAAGGATTGGGGGTTATGGCCGCCGTTCGCGGAGCGCCTCGCCCGGGCCGGCGTCTCAGCCGTGACCCTCAACCTGAGCGGCAGCGGGGTGGACGACACCGGCGAATTCGTGTTTCCGGAGCGCTTCGGCCACAACACGTTTTCGGCCGAGTTGCAAGACCTGCGCCGGGTGATCGATGCGTTGGTGGCCGGCGACCTGGGCGTGGCGCCGCCCACCGGCCTGGGCCTTCTGGGCCATAGCCGGGGGGGTGGTATCGCGGTGCTCCATGCGGCCGCCGACCCGAGGGTGCGGGCGCTCGTCACGTGGGCCGCGATCTCCACCGTCGAACGGTGGGAGGGCCCGCAGCGTGACGCCTGGCGCGCCGCGGGCGTACAGTCCGTGAAGAACGCGCGCACCGGCCAGATCCTGCCGCAGTATCCCGACGTCCTCGACGACATCGAGCGCAACGCCGACGCACTCGACATCGAGGCCGCCGCGGCGCGGATGGCCGTGCCGTGGCTCATCGTGCACGGCAGCGACGACGAGGCCGTGGCGCTGCTCGAAGGCGAGCGGCTCGCCGCCGCGGCGCCCAGGACGCGGAGCCGCTTCCTGGTGGTCGAAGGGGCAGGGCACACGTTCGGCGCCGCGCATCCCTGGCAGGGCGCGACCCTGGAGCTCGAGCGGGTCCTGGACGCGACGCTGTCGTTCTTCGCCGCGGAGCTTCGGTAACCGTGGCCGCGAAAACTCCCCTGGCGGACATGACCGGCCGGGTGTGCGTCGTCACCGGCGCCAATCGGGGGATCGGCCGCGCGACCGCGGAACGGCTCGCCGAGCTCGGCGCCACGCTGGTGCTGGTCTGCCGCCGCCTCGAGGAGGGCGAGAACGTCGCCCGCGAGATCGCCTCGGCCCACGGTGGAAGGCCGGCCCTGGTCGTCCCCGCCGATCTCTCGTCGCAGCGCTCCGTCCGCGACGCGGCAGAGCTGATCCGGGCGGCGCACGGGCACGTGCACGTGCTGGTGAACAACGCGGGGCTCATCCCCAAGCAGCGCGAAACCACGGTGGACGGCCTGGAGATGCAGTTCGCCGTGAATCACCTCGCCTATTTCCTGCTCACCAACCTGCTGCTCGACCGGCTGGTCGACGGTGCCCCGTCGCGGGTGGTCAACGTCTCCTCCGGCGCGCACCAGGGCGGCCGGCTCGACTTCAGCGACCTGCAGAGCGAGCGGCGCTACGATCCGGTGCGGGTCTACGGGCGGACCAAGCTCGCCAACGTGCTGTTCACCTACGAGCTCGCACGCCGGCTCGGCACGCACCGGCGTGACGGCCAATTGCCTCCATCCCGGCGTAGTCGGCGACCAAGCTGATGGCCGACTACATGAACGTGCCGCTGGTCGGGGGCGCGATCGCCCGTACGTTCGGCGGGAGCGCGGAGAAGGGAGCGGAGACGAGCGTCTACCTCGCGGCCTCGCGGGAAGTCGAAGGCGTGACGGGCCGCTACTTCGTCGGGCAGCGGGAGACCCGCTCCTCGCCCGCCTCGTACGACGTGGCGCTCCAGCAGCGGCTCTGGGAGGAGAGCGCCCGCCTCACCGCGCTCGCCACCGCGCCCGCACCTTGACCGCTCGCGCTCGTCCGGCGAATCTCAGGCATGCCCATCTACAACTACCGCTGTAGCGCCTGCGGCACCGAGTTCGAGCAGCTGGTGCGCTCGGACACCCGGGTCGCCTGCCCCGACTGCCAGGGGCGGAAGCTCGAGCGCCTCATGTCGCTCACCGCCCGGCCTGCCGGCGCCGGGAAGCCCGCCGACTACAGCCGTCTCGGCCCGCCGCCCGGTGGCGGCTGCTGCGGCGGCGGATGTCACATCGCACAACCACTGAGCCCGCGCCTCGCGCGGCTCCGGGCCCGCCTTGCCGTCCACCGGCCGGTCACGGACGACGATTCGTCGCTCCTGTGGGCGGCCGTGGCCGTCGTACTCGTGCCGTCGCCCGACGCGGTGCTGCTGATTCGCCGGGCCGAGCGCTCGGGCGATCCATGGTCCGGCCACATGGCGCTCCCCGGCGGACGCCGCGAGGACGTCGACCTCGATCTGATCGCCACCGCCGTCCGCGAGACCCAGGAAGAGGTGGGCCTCGCGCTCACCCACGCCGACCTCCTCGGCAGTCTGGACGACGTGGTGCCCCGCACCCCGGTCCTGCCCCCGATCGCTGTCCGGCCGTACGTCTTTTCCTTGCCGGACCGTCCCGCACTCCAGCCGAACCCGGAAGTCGCCGCCACGAGCTGGGCGGAGCTGGACCTCCTGCTGCATCCGAGCACCTACCGGTCGGTCCATTTCGACGTCCGGGGCGAGCGCCGCGAATTCCCGGCGTACCAGGTCGAGGAAGCCGTCGTCTGGGGCATGACCGAGCGCATCCTCACCAGCCTCTTCGAGCACCTCCGGCCCTAGCTGCGGTCGGCAGGCCCCTTGACATTCGCCCCTCCTCACCCCACACTTAGCCCATCCTAAATCAGAGTTTCGCATGCACGCAACCGCCACTCAGGAAACGCTTACCCGCTCCGTCGAGGACTACCTCAAGGCGATCTACCGGCTCAGCCCGGAAGGCCGCCCCGCCTCGACCAGCGACATCGCGCACCTGCTGGAGCTGAGCGCGCCCTCCGTGAGCGGCATGGTCAAGCGACTCTCCGAGCTCGGTCTGCTCGAGCACGCTCCCTATAAGGGCGTCCAGCTTACCGATGCCGGCCGCCGCGCCGCGCTTCGGATGGTCCGCCGCCACCGCCTCATCGAGGCGTACCTGGTCCGGTTCCTCGGCTACAGCTGGGACGCCGTCCACCCGGAGGCCGAGCGGCTGGAGCATGCCGTGTCGGACACGCTGGTCGAGCGGATGGCGGTCGCGCTGGGGCATCCGGCCGTCGATCCACACGGCGACCCGATCCCCGATGCCGACGGCTCCATCCATGAGCTCGTGTGCACGCCGCTCGCCGACGTCGCCGTCGGTGAGACGGTCGAGATCCGGCGCGTCGACGAGCGCGAGCCCGAGCGCCTCCGGTATCTCGGCGAGCTCGGCCTCGTACCCGGCGTCGTGGTCACGGTCCGGGACCGGCAGCCGTTCGGCGGCCCCGTGACGGTCGAGGCGGCCGGCGAGCGCCACACCATCGGGGCTGAGATGGCGCACGTGGTCCTCTGCGCGTCGGGGGACGCTCCATGAACGCGGCCTCTACACCTCCCGTCGAGGAGCTCGCGGGCTGGCGGTATCCGCGCACCCATCCGAGCCTGCCCGAGTCGCACCACACGATTCAGGTCCCGCGCGGCGTGTCGTTCTGGCGGAAGGCGCTCGCCTTCGCCGGTCCGGGCTACATGGTGGCCGTGGGGTACATGGATCCGGGCAACTGGGCCACCGACCTCGCGGGCGGCGCCCGGTTCGGCTACACGCTGCTGAGCGTCATCCTGATCTCCAACCTGATGGCGATCCTGCTGCAGGCCCTCGCCCTCAAGCTCGGCATCGCGACCGGGCGCGACCTGGCCCAGGCCTGCCGCGACCACTACTCGCGCCCCGTGAGCTTCGTGCTCTGGGTGCTGTGCGAGATCGCCATCGCCGCATGCGATCTCGCCGAGGTGATCGGCTCGGCGATCGCGCTGAACCTGCTGTTCGGGATTCCGCTGATCTGGGGCGTCTGCCTCACCGCGCTCGACGTGCTGCTGATCCTGCTGCTGCAGAACAAGGGCTTCCGCTACCTCGAGGCGTTCGTGATCGCCCTGGTGGCGACGGTCGGCGTCTGCTTCGGGGTCGAGCTCTTCATGGCGCAGCCGGCCATGGCCGCGGTTATGGGCGGACTGATGCCGCGCACCGAGATCGTCACCAACCCGGCGATGCTCTACATCGCGATCGGCATCCTCGGCGCCACCGTGATGCCGCACAACCTGTATCTGCACAGCTCCATCGTGCAGACGCGGAAGGTGCTGCCCGACGATGCGTCGCGCCGCGAGGCGATCCGCTTCGCCACGCTCGACTCGACGGTGGCGCTGCTCTTCGCCTTCTTCATCAACGCGGCGATCCTGATCCTCGCGGCCGCCACTTTTCATCAGACCGGCCACCAGGAGGTCGCGGACATCGGCGATGCCTACCGGCTGCTGACGCCGCTGCTCGGCACCACGTTTGCCAGCACGCTCTTCGCCGTCGCGCTGCTGGCGTCGGGCCAGAACTCGACGATCACCGGCACGCTGGCCGGCCAGATCGTGATGGAAGGGTTCCTGAACATCCGGCTCCCGGCATGGCTCCGCCGGCTCATCACGCGGCTGATCGCCATCATCCCGGCCGTCATCGTCACCGCCATGTACGGCGAGCATGGCGCGGGCTCGCTCCTGATCCTGAGCCAGGTCATCCTCAGCCTCCAGCTCTCGTTCGCCGTGGTCCCGCTGGTCTACTTCACGAGCCAGCGCCGGAAGATGGGCGTGTTCGTGAACTCGCCGTTCCTCGCCGCGACGGCGTGGGCGGTGGCCCTGGTCATCATGGGGCTCAACACCTGGCTCCTCGTCGGGACGTTTCGCGAGTGGCTTGCGTGACTCCGCTCCGCGCCGCGGCGGCCGTTTGGCTCGCGGCCGGCGCGGCGCCGCTGATCGCCCAGCAGGACGAAGCGCCGGGGCCCATCGCCGACAACAGTTTCCTCATCGAAGAAGCGTTCAACCAGGAGCGCGGGGTGGTGCAGCACATCAGCACCTTCGCGCGCCCCGATGGCGGCGGCGCCTGGGCGTACTCGTTCACCCAGGAGTGGCCGCTCCACGGCATGCGGCACCAGCTCAGCTACACGGTTCCGGTGCAGCACGACGAGGCCGATGGCACCGGCGTCGGCGACATCGGCCTCAACTACCGGTACCAGCTCGTCGGCCTCGACGGCGGTCGGATCTACGTGGCGCCCCGTGCTACGCTGCTTCTGCCCACTGGCAACGAGGGCAGCGGTCGCGGCGCCGGCGGCGTCGGGTTCCAGGCCAACCTGCCCGTGAGCATTCTCCCTGCCCCTCAGATCGCGCTGCATGGCAACGCCGGCGCCACCTGGACCCCATCGGCCAAAGGCCCCCTGGGCGCCGAGTCCGGCACTCTGGACGCCAACGCCGGCGGGAGCGTCATCTGGCTGGTGCGTCCGTCGTTCAATCTCCTCGTCGAGCTCCTGTGGTACAGCACCGAGAGCGTCGTAGCACCGGACACCGAGGTCCGGCAGGACACTTGGCTCGTCAATCCGGGCGTGCGGTGGGCGTTCAACTTCCCGAGCGGGCTGCAGATCGTGCCGGGGGTCGCCTACACAATCGACCTGGGGAATGGCGACGGCGGGGACGGATTGTTTCTCTACCTGAGCTTCGAGCATCCGTTCACGCGGACGTCACCCTGACCCCCGTCCCCGGAGTGAGCGGAGGAGGTATGCCGCACGCCCGCTCCGCCGTACACTTCGCCGTCCTTCCGTCCTTTCCGTCCTTCCGTCTCCTCTGTGCCCTCCGTGCCTCTGTGGTGATGTTTCCACCATGAGCTCCCGAACGCCCGCCGTCCTCCTCCTGGCCGTCCTCTCGACCACCGCCTGGCCCCCAAACCGAGCCGCCGCCCAGCTTCCCGCAATGGCCATCGAGCGCCGCCTTGCCGACGAGCTCGCCCTCCGCGTGGGCGACACCCTGCGCATCGGCACCGCCACCGACTCGATGCGCTCGCTCGCCATCGTCGGCGCGATCTACGAGCCGCGCCCGGACCCGGCCCAGATCACCAAGGCCGAGCGGCACGTGCGGCTCCACCTCCCGGACCTGGCGACACTCCTCGGCGCGCCCGATCAGGTGGACCGCTTCGGCATCGGCCTTGTTCCCGGCGTATCGGTGGACACCGCCGTCGCCGCGCTCGAGAGCAATGCGTTCGGCTACCAGGCGTTCGACTCCGACTCGATCGCCGCGGAGTCCTCGCAGACTTTCCTGGTGGTGAGCCGCTTTCATCGCGCCATCGCGGTGATCACCATCGTCGCCAGCGCCGTCTTTCTGCTCTGCATCATGCTGCTGAAGGTGGAGGAGCGGCGGATGGACGCGGCGGTGATGCGCTTCGTCGGCGTGCGGCGCCGGACGATCTTCGGCGCCCTCCTCCTCGAGGCCGCGCTGGTGGCCGTCGCCGGCTCGGTCGTCGGCACCCTGCTCGCGTTTCTGGCGGGCGCCGCCACCAACGCCTACTACCAGCGGTTCTTCGACACCGCCCTCACCTTCTCGCTCATCACGCCGGGCATCGTGTTCTTCAGCATCGCGCTCTCGCTCGCGCTCGGTCTCGCGGCCGGCGCCGCCGCGGCATGGCGTCTGGTGCACACGCGGCCGATGGTGCTCTGGGGCCGGGGATGAGAGGCGTCGGCTGGGGGCTCAGGAGCCTCCTCCGGCAGCCGCTCCGGACCGCGCTCTCGCTGGCCGGGATCGCGGTGGCCGCGGCCATGCTGCTCGACATGGTCATGCTGAGCGGCGGCATCGACAAGTCGTTCACCGATCTGCTGCTCGGCCGCGGCTTTCAGATGCGCCTCACCCCGAAGGGGACCCTCCCCTTCGACACCGAGGCCACGATGGCCGGCGCGTCCGGCATCGTCGCGGCGCTGCGCCGCGACCCCGCGGTGGCGGCGGCCGGCGCCGTCCTCGGGACCTCGCTCTACGGCTGCCACGGCCGACTCGACGGTGACGCTGTTCGGCTACGGGATCGAGCCCGAGGCGCAGTCGCTCTACGAGGTGACCTCGGGTCGCGACCTCGTGACCGGCGACACGTCGGGGGTCGTGCTGAGCGAGCCCGCGGCCCGGCTCCTCCGCGCCGGCGTGGGCGACACCGTGACCCTCGTCGGCCGGCTCGACCCGCAGGTCGTGACTGCTGCCGTGGGCCGCCGGCTGGTGGTGCGCGGGATGGTGCGCTGGCTCTACGACTACCGCGGCCAGCCGTCGGTGGGCACCGTGCTGCCGGTCATGCAGCGGCTCGCGCGCCAGAACGCCGAGGACCGCGCCTCGATCATCCTGGTGAAGGCCCGCGAGGATGCGCAGGTCCCGGCGCTCGCCGAGACGCTGCGGGCGCGATTCCCCCAGGTCGAGGTCAACAGCGTCGCCGACCTGGCCGCACACTTCCGCGAGCGCCTCGTCTACTTCCGGCAGCTCTCCTATATCCTCGGCAGCATGAGCCTGATCGTCGCCGTGCTCCTCATCGCGACGCTGCTCACGATCACGGTGAACGAGCGGCTCGGCGAGATCGCCACCCTTCGCGCCATCGGCGTGAGCCGCGGGACGGTAGTGGGGCAGGTGCTGGCCGAGGGGACCACCCTCACGGTGGTCGGGGCCACACTCGGGATCCTGCTTGGGCTGGTCACGGCGGATTACCTCGACGCCATCCTGACCACCTTCCCCGGCCTTCCGGCGGCCTTCTCGTTCTTCGTGCCACGCGCCGACACGCTTGGCTTCGCGGCGGTCGTCCTGCTCGTTACCGGATCGCTCGCCGGGCTCTATCCCGCATGGCTCGCCTCGCGTACGCCGATCGCCGCCACCCTGCGCGCGGAGGCCACGTGAGCTCTCCTCCGCACCGCCGCCACTGGTCGCTCGCGAGCTTCGGAAGGACTACCCGATGAACGGGGAGACGGTGCACGCGCTCCGCGGCGTCTCCCTCCGGGTCGATGCGGGCGACTACGTCGCGATCGCCGGTCCCTCGGGCAGCGGAAAGTCGACGCTGCTCCAGCTCCTGGGCGGAATCGACATCCCCTCGGGCGGCGACGTCGAGGTGCTCGGCACCCGGCTCGACACCCTCTCCGACCGCGACCTCACTCGCCTTCGCCTGACCCGGCTCGGCTTCATCTTCCAGCGCTTCCACCTGCTGCCCGTCCTTACCGCGCGCGAGAACGTCGAGTTGCCTATGGCCGAGGCGGGTGTGCCGCGCGGCGAGCGCCGAGCGCGTGCACGCGAGCTGCTCGCGTATGTGGGGCTCGCCCACCGTGTCGATCACCGGGCGACGCAGCTCTCCGGCGGCGAGATGCAGCGCGTCGCCATCGCCCGCGCGCTCGCGAACCGTCCCGCCGTGCTCCTCGCCGACGAGCCCACCGGCGAGCTCGACGCAGCGACCGGCCACGAGATCCTGGAGCTCTTCCGCCGCCTCAACGCCGACGGCACCACCCTCGTCGTCGTGACGCACGACGACCGGCTCGCCGCCCAGGCGGGGCGGGTGATTCACATGCTCGACGGAATGATCCGCGACTGATGCTGCTCACCCTCGCCTTTCGCCATCTCTGGGTCCGGAAGCTCCGCTCTCTGTTCCTGCTGTTTGGCTTTGCCATCGGCGTGGGCGTGATGATAGTCCTGCTCTCGGTGGGCGAGGCGATGGTCGACCAGAGCCGCGACGTTTCGCTCGTGGGCGGTGGCGAGATCACCGTGCTCCCCCAGGGTATCGACGTCGAGGCGATGCGGACCGGCGGGCTCGGCGGCATGTTCTTCGCCATCGATCGGGCCAGGTTTCTGACGCGCCAGGTGATCGGCGGACCGCGGCATGCGGCGTTCGTTCGCACCGTGGCGCCCGCCATCGAGGGCAAGCTGCTCTACGTCTGCAAAGCCGCGGCCGAGTGCCACCCGACGGCCGTCCGGGCCGGCGGAGAGATCCCGAGTCGTGCCGCGGCACTCGGCGCCGGCCTGAATGTCCGGCAGGGTGCCTGGCGCGACTCGCCCGCGGACTCCGCCTACGTGACGCCCACCCGCCAGCAGCTCTACGACGAGCTCGACCGGTTTCACCTCCCCCCGAGGCCGGACAGTACCTGGGGTGAGTGGCACTACTTCAACGTGACCACTGGGCCCGATGAGTGGTGGTACATCACCTTTCTTGTCGGGGGCGAAGTGAGCCTGCTTCCCGCTCGTGGCAGGCGCGGCTGGGGCGGCCGCATGCTCGTGACCCACCGCCGGCCGGATGGGCGGTATGACCGTTTCACGGCCGACGCTCCCGCCGCGGCGGTCCGGTTCGACACCGCGCGCGCGGATCTCTCGATCGGCCGGAGCACCGTCCGTCAGCGCGACGGCGTCTACCACTTGGTCGCGCGCGCTAGCGGCACCGCCGGCGATGTGCGCCTGGAGCTCGAGGTGCGCCCGCTGGCCAACCGTTACTTCCCGGCGGTCGAGCTCCGGGACGACGACTTTGTGTCGGGCTACGTCGTGCCTGGTCTCGCCGCTACCGCGAGCGGCCGGCTTTGCGTCGCGGGAGGGTGCGCCGTGGCCGCCGGTGCACCCGCCTACCATGACCACAATTGGGGTGTCTGGCGGGACGTGACGTGGGAGTGGGGAGCCGCCCGGGGCGCCACGCTGAGCCTTCTCTATGGTGGGGTGTATGGCCCCGAGCGGAGACAGGAAGGCATCGGCGCGGCCGTTACGTCGCCCTTCTTCCTCACGCTGGTGGACTCACTCGGCGTGCGACAGGTGCTTCGGTTCGCTCGCGTGGTGTACGAGGGGGTGCGGCCGGCAGCCGGAGCAGCGGGGGCCGCGGCGCCCCGGCGCTTCACCCTGGTGGCGACGCGCGGGGCGGACAGTGTGACGCTCTCGGTGGACGTCGAGCACGCCCTGGCTACCGAGATGAGCGCCGCGTCGTTCCGCCGCCTCTTCTTCCAGATGCGAGGCCGGTTCGTGTTGAGGGGTCGGGTAGGCGGGGCCGAGGTGAGCGACACCGGCCGGGGGTTCTTCGAGACTTATCGCACTCGGTAACTCCGCTCCTGGAGGAGCGCAACGCTCTTAGTACCTCTGACGGCGCGCCATCATGACGGAGCTTCGTAGCATCCCGCCGGCGCGTCGCTGCCGCTGCCGGCGCGTCGTAGCCGCCGCCGGCGCTTCCTACCCACTGCCGCCATTACAACCCCAGCCTGACCGATACCCCCGCCGTCCGATACCGAAACGCCCCGCTCGTCGAGCTCACCGCGCTGTTCGTCACTGTCCCGAACACGTCGAGCCGATTGCCCACCCCCCACCGCCGTCCGATCCGCGCCTCCAGATGCCACTCGCTCTGTGCCACGGCGCCGCGCCCGATTTCCTGTGCGCCGAGCCCGCCGCTGAACCGTCCGTCCCACTGTCCGTTCTCGAGATTGTACCCCGCCAGTCCCTCCAGCAGCCGGAACCGGTCGGGCGAAAAGTACCCGACCCCCTTTCGCTCGTACGTCAGCGTCCGCCCGTAGGCGCCGACGAAGAACCGTCTGAGCAGGGACTGGCTGACACCGACGCCCGCGTCCGTCCGGTGGTTCCCGTCGCTGAACCACACGCCGCCCCCGCCGCCGTAGATCGAGAGTCCGCGAGCGAGGGTGGCATCGAGCCCCGCGTCGATTGACTCGAGGTCGAGGCCCCGTTCAATGAGTGACGCGATCTCGTCGAACGGAGCGCGCGCATATCCTACGCTCACGCCGAACCGCGGGACCGGCCGCCAGCTCGCCCGGCCGCGATACGTGGCGGCCGTGCGCGGCGCTGCCGTATCCGGCGAGAGCCGCCGCGCGCCAGCGGCCGCGGTGAGTTGCAGGTCGCCGATCGCCCACGAGAGCCCGGCCTCGCCCCCCACCCGGCTCGCGTCGCGCACGGGGTCGGATGCCTCGAGCGCGCCCACGTTGCCGAACACCCGGAACCCCGGCGCAAACGGTGCGGAGGCGCCAAGGGTTTGCCAGAAGTTCGTGTTTCGGTCGGAGTCGTTGCTCCAATTGGCCGAGATTCGGTCGATGGCCGTACCACGGAGCGCACCGCGTCCCGCAGCTCGCGCCCGGCCTGGTGCGTCGAATCGGCGGCCAGCGCTGCGTTTGCCATCCGTTCGGCCGGGCCTTCGCGGCCCTGCCAGTGGTAGACGTAGCCGAGACCGGCGAGCGCGTCGGGGTTCCGCGGGTCGGCCGCCAGCACCGCGCGATAGCCACGCGCCGCCCGGCTCAGGTCGCCGCGCCACGCGCTGGTGCGCGCCCGTCCCAGCTCGGCCTCGATGAGACCCGGGTGCTCCGCGAGCACACTGTCGTAGCGCACCAGCGCGTCGGCGTGGCGGCCCCTCCACGCCATGACCTTGGCCTCGATGAGCCGCGCCTCCAGATCCGCCGGCTCCGAGCGCCGCGCCCGCGCGATGAAGACAAGCGCGGAGTCCTGCTTCCCCTCCCACGAGAGCATGACCCCGATCCGCAGGTTCGCGCGGAAAGCGGTCGAGTCGGCCGCGAGCACGCGCTCGTAGGCGGCCCGCGCCTCGTCGTGCCGGCCGTGATTCCAGGCCTCGTCGCCCTCACGCTGCTGGGCGGCGAGCGGCACCGCCATCCATCCGGCGCACCCCAGGCCGAGGAGCGAGCGGAGGCACACGCGCCTCATCGCGCTCGCTGTGACCACGTCGCCTTGAGGCTGTCGTACACCGGCTTCAGCGCTGCATGGGAGGTGGGCTCGGTCCACCTCGGCCACCGCCAGCTCCGGAATGACGCCGAGGGCCAGCTACCGTCCGCGGTTCGGGCGGGGAGCGCCTCGAGCACGGCGCCGTCGCTCGAGCGTCGCACTAGCATGCCGACCCGGATGCCGTCGGTGGTGGCCGTTGCGAACGGCGCGCCCTCACGCTCGGCGAGCACGGTCGCGGTCGAGGGATCGGTCACGTTGAGGAGGCCCCATGGCAGCCTGAGCTCCAGCAGTCCGGCGTCGGTATCGTGGTACCAGTCGGCCAGCGTGGACTCGGACTCGCGTCCGAAGCGCAGGCGACCGCGGTCGTAGCCCTGGGCCGGAAAGAAGGCGCCGTTCCGCCCATAGCGGGCGCGATTGGTGATGACGAAGAGGGAGTCGAAACGTCCGTCGTCTCGAGCGACGCTGCCCGCGGGATGGCGGTAGAACCGGCCGAAGTCGTCGCCCCGGAGTATCGATGACGCCGGCGCGTAGGGATTATAGTCGGGCGTCACCAGCAGCTGGGCATCACCGGGAGCGCGGAGATCGGCCAGGAACTCGAAGCCGATGCCGCTCGCGACGGCACCGCCCGCGAGCCGCCGCTGGCCGAGCTCCGGGGCGTAGGTGTCGATCGCGATCTGCACGTCGAGCGAGTCCCACCCGAACGCTCCGTCGAGCGGTAGCGCGAAATAGAGGAAAGCCTCGTCGCTCCCGACGCGGACCGGCCCGACTGGGCCTTCGGCGGGCTGCAGGACCGTCAGCGCCAGCCAGTGTTCGGGATCGCCGCCGGGCGCGGGCCGCCGATCCGAGGGACCCGCACGCTGGGCCAGGATTCCGTAGTGTTGCTCGGCGTCCATCGCGTTGTGCCAGCGGGGCGTATGGTCGGCGGGAATCTCGTAGTTGGCCACTATCCAGTTCCGCTTGAACCATTCGTCCATCCAGGCGAAGATGATACCGCCGGCCGCGCCGCTCTCCCGAATCTCGCGTGTCATCCGCGCGTCGATCGCGGCCATCGCGGCCTCGTCGTGACCGCCGTGATCCCAGCCCTGCGGCTGAAAGTGCGCGATACCACGGCTCGACGGCACGCCGTACTCGGCGACAAGAAGCGGCACGCCCCTGTGGTGGCGCTTGAGGTCGGTCAGGTAGCCGAAGTAGGTGGACGGCCCTTCGCTCGAGCGCGCCTTCAGGTAACCCGGATCGTAGTTCATGAAGTCCGGGTAGTACGGATACACATGGTAGCTGGCGAACCAGCCCGCCGGGTTCGCCGCCGTGGGCCGCACGAGCGACGCGTCCAGCGAGACCGCGTCCTCCTCGTGGCTCACGCCCGTTGTGGGGACAGCCTCGGGCTCCTGGCGCCAGCGGTGCTCCTCCTCCGCCGTGGACTCGGTCGGATGATGGAGCGGATCGAGCGTTGGCCAGTTGGTATATGCGATCGGCCTGAGCGCGTTGTACGTCGCCGCCTCGTACCCGAGCAGATAGTCGCACTCGGCGGCCATCCATGCATCGGTCGGGGTGCCGCGCGCGAGATCCAGGTAGCGTCCGCGATACGAGGCCGGCGCGGCCTTGCGCCCGTCAAACGCCTTCACCGCGTACGGCTCCCATTCGCGCCCGATGATGTAGCCCAGCGTCCACCGCGAGACGTCGGCGTCGTAGCGTCCGTCCGCGTGCCCGGGGCGTGGCGGGATCTCGGTGCCGCCATGCACCACGTCCGCCACACGCCGCATCTCGCGCCGGAACTCCGCTTTCCACCCCGCGTCGTCGAAGTCGTTGCCGGGCGGCAGCTCGGTCCAGACGCCGTGCACCAGCCATAGCGTGCGCGCCGGATGCGTGCGGTTCCAACCGCGGAGTGCGCGATAGAATACGGGTGGGAGGATGGTGTAGACGCGGACCGCATTGGCGCCCATGCCGGCGATGGTGTCGAGCCACCCGGCATAAAGCGCGCTGTCCAGCGGAAACTCGGAGGGAAACCGGCCCGGCCGCGCGACGCCGAGGTTCACACCCCGAACGTAGAACGGCGTCCAACCCTGGCTACCACGGATCTCGAACCGATCCCCGCGGGTACGGGCGACGAGCTGCAGGCTGGCGCGCCGCGGGCGCGGAGCGAGCGAGGGACGGTCGCGGTCGGGTGCCACGCTTGAGCAGAGGCTGTCGGCGCGACGGAACCGGCCCGCCGCCGAGTCCAGTTCGCCGGTGCGGTAGGCGGTCCAGGCCGCGGCCGGAGTGTCCGACATGGCCGGCGCGCACGGGGCCTGCGCTCCGGCCGCGAAGGGGGCCAGTGAGGCCACGAACACGCCGCGGAGTGCCCGGAAAAGGTGTAAATTGAGGAGCATGTCGACCGATGAACTTCCCCCGACCGCGGCTCCGGAGCAAGCGCAGGATACCCGCGAGCTGGGCCGGACATTGATCGACACCTTCGGCAAAGGGTGGTCGAAACCGAACGTCGACCTCCTCATGTCTGTCTTCGCGCCGAGCGCGGTCTTCATCGAGACCCCGTTTTCCGACCCCATCCGGGGCGCCGAGGCGATCCGCCGCTGGTGGCTCGATGTGCCGTTCAGCCAATCGGAGATCCGCTTCACCTCGGGCGAGATTTACGCGGCCGGTCCCTGGTTCTCGACCGAGTTCAAATGCGTCTTTCGCCGGAAGCGGTCCGGCGAGTGGGTGGACGCTCGCGGTGCAATTTTCTGCGAGACGGACGTCGGGCTGATCAGCGAGATGCGGATGTACTGGCATCGGTGGAACGGAGGGAAGGAGACGAGCAAGCCATAACATCGGGCTCGCTCGGACGTCACCCTCCGTGGGTCAGGTGACAGTTCCCTGTCCCCACAGTGCTCCCCAGGGGACGATCCGGAACCGTCGGTCACCGCTAAGTGTTGATAGGATATGTCAATACCCGGTGGCACAGCCTTCGCAGTTCTAGGTAGGACGGCCCTGTCGGCCCTTAAATCCTGTGCCCCCATTGCAGTTTCCACGTTGGAACAGCTGTCGTCGGGAGGCGCCATGTTCACGGCCTTGCTTCTACCTCTCCTCCTCGCCGGTACACCGCCCGGCGCGGCCGCTCAGGCCGCGAGCGGCGACGATCCGGCCATCCAGATCTGGATCAGCAACGACCGCCGGTTCGTCCGGGGCGAACAGGCCAAGGTGCAGGTGCGGACACGCGAGGATGGCTACCTGTTGGTGCTCCACGCCGATCCCGACGGCCACCTCCGCGTGCTGTTCCCGATCGATCCGAAAGACGACAACTTCGTGCGCGGCGGCCGCAAGTACGAGATCCGTGGCCGCGGTGGCCGCGAATCGTTCACGGCGGACGACCAGTCTGGCCGGGGCACGGTATACGCCGCGGTCGCCCACGATCCCTTCAGCTTCGACCAGTTCGTGCTCAGCGACCACTGGGACTACCGTACCTTGGCGCCGCAGCGTCTGTCGGCCGATCCCGAGCCGGAGCTCAACGACCTGGTCCGCCGGATGGTGGTGGACGGCAGCTTCGACTACGACGTCCTGACCTATGACGTCATCGAGCGGGTCGTCTACGCGGATAGCTATGGCTCGAGCTACAGCACCCCGTACTACGGCGACGCCTACTATGGCGGGTACGATTGCGGCTATTCGTACTTCGGATGCGGGCGGTCCGTATTACGGTTCGCCGTTCAGCGTCTCGGTCGGGCTGTTCTTCGGCCGTCCCTATCATCGGCGCAGCTACTACTACGACCCGTACTTCCCGTACTACGCGGCGTACGACCCGTTCTACGATCCGTTCTTCTATGACCCGTACTATTACCGCCCAGTGCGGGCCTACGGATATTACCCGTACTACAACCACGGGTATTACGGCGGCTACTACAACCGCACGTACACGCCGTACCGCTTCCGTCCGGCCGACGGCCTGAACGTCGGGTATCGCGATCGGCGCTATGATCTGCGCCGGTCGGTCAACACGGTCTATATGCCGCCGCTCGTGCGCGACCGTCAGCCCGTCAACGCAAGCCCTGGCCGCCGCGTGACGGATCAGCGCGCGGTGGGCGCCACGGTGAGTCCGGCTCCCGAGCGGCGCGGCACCGGCGCCACCATCGATGCCGGTACGGCGCGCCGCGGAGCCGATCGTACGCCCGGCCGTGCGACCGAGCGGTCACCGGGGCGCCGGGTCGAGAAGAACGTGCAGCCGAACATCGAGGCCCGGCGCGCCCGTGAGCCGGAGGAACGCCGAAGCATCATTCCGGACAGCCGGGAAGCTCGCGGCCGCAACTTGCCGACCGAGGTACGCTCGCCCAGCCGCTCCGACGCGACGCCCAGGCGGGCAGTCGACCGGCCCCAGGAAGCGCGCGGGTCGGACTGGAGGCCAGAGCAGGTCGAGGCTCGCCCGGCGCGTCCGTCCCGTCAGGATGATGGCGCGACGCGCAGCGATGGCGCGGCGCGGGGCGACGACGGGTACCGCGGTCCGACCCGCGCGGAGCCGAGGGCGGAGCCCAGAGCCGAGCCGCGCTCCGAGCCCAGGGCGGAGCCCAGCAGAGCAGCGCCGCCACCCAGGTCCGAGCCGCGCTCCGAAGCGCAGCCCAGCGGCCGGGGTGGTGATCGCGGAAGCTATTCGCCGCCGGCGCAATCGGGTGGCGGCTCGCGCGGTGGTGGGGGGGATCACGGGGGTGGGGGCAGTGGCGGTGGTGGCCGGCGCCGTTGAGCCGCGGTCGAACATGTGACGAGGGCCCTTCGAGATGCTTCGGAGGGCCCTCGTTGCGTCAGGCCTCCTGGTGACGCCGGGTGTAGTCGAGGCTCCACTCCATGAGCTCTGCGCTCCTGAGTCCAACGCGCATGGCCTGTGTGACTGCGTCCTCCTCCTCAAAGCCGTGATCCAGCATCAGGAATGGCAGCAGGGCGGCGCCGACGCGGTTGCCGCTGGCGCAGTGCACCAGGACCAATCCGTCGCCCGCTTTCCGCAGCACCTCGCGGACGCGGTCGAGCGTCGCATCGGTCAGACTGTGGGGGCCGATGGGCACGTTCACGTACTCCATGCCGAGGGAGGCCACGGTCGCGGCTTCATCGAGCGGCCGGGGCTCCATCGCGTCGCGCAGGTCCAGCACCACCCGTCCGCCCGCGCTCAGAAACGCCGACAGGTGCGTGGCCGAGGGTTGGCCGCCGGTCACCACGCCCGGAAGCAATTGGCATGCGTTGGGGACGCCGTTCAGTGCCTGCATAGGGCTGGTCATGACTGCCTCTCGCTGGTTCGGTCATCCCGGTACATGATGACGTTGGCGCGCTCGAGGGTAATCAGACCTCCGCCGATCATGCCGTCGAGCTCGGGCAGGATCGCCTGGATCTTTTCCTCGGTGTCCACGCATTCGACGATCAGCGGAAGATCGAGCGACAGCCGCAGCACCTTCTCACTGTGGATCCCGGCGCTGGCGCCGAACCCCATGATGCCACGGAGCACCGTGGCCCCGGCGAACCCGCGCTCGCGCAGCCGGAGGACGAGGGCCTCGTAGAGCGGCTTGCCGTGGAACTTGTCCCGCTCGCCGATGTGGATGCGCATCAGGGTGCGCTCGCCGGTTAACCCGTGCATCTGAACTCCAGGGAGTGATTCACTACAGAGCCACGAGAGCACAGAGACCCTAGACAACACTTCAAATCCTAGCACGAATCTCGATCAACTCGCGCGCTGCGACGAGGCCGAGGAAGGTGGCCACCAGAGACAGGCCGACGCTCAGGGCGACGTAAAGTGCAGCGCGCGTCCACTGGCCGTCCTCGGCAAGCGCGACCGTCTCGTAGCTGAACGTGGAGAAGGTAGTGTAGCCGCCGCAGAAGCCGACGGTGAGGAAGGCCCTGACCTCGGGCGTGAGCGTCGTGGTCTCGACGCCGTACCGCAGAATAAAGCCCAGGAGGAACGAGCCGGTGATGTTGATCAGCAGGGTGCCGCTGGGAAACGTGCCGCCCGCCAGCCGCTGCGAGAGGCCGCCCACCAGGTAGCGGCTCACGCCGCCGATCGCGCTCCCCACCGCGATGTACCAGAGCATGCAGGAAGGTAACCCCGGTCACGCCAGGTTCATCTGCCGGAGCAATGCCTGAAATCTGGGATGGGCGTGCAGAGGGGTAAGCAGGAAGGAACCCTTGATACCGTAGGCCGGACCGGCACGTTCCGCCACCGCGCGCTCCAGCCAGTCCATTGCCCGGTCGGCGTCGCCAAGGCCGGTGTAGACGTAGGCGAAATGATAGGGGGAGACGTAAGCGCCCTGGGCACGCTCTTCCAGCTCCCGCAGGATCGCTCGCGCCCGGGACGCCTGACCGGCCATGGCATAGGCCTGCCCCAACTGGCCCAGCCACAGCGTGTTTCCGGGCGACACCGACACGGCGCGCTCCAGCTCGGCCAGGCCATCCGCCTGCCTTCCGCTGAGGAAGTACGCCCACCCGAGCGTCGCCCGCGCGCGAGCGTGGCCGGAGTCGAGCTCCACGGCCTCCTCGCCCCGCAGCGATCGGCCTGGTCGTACCGGCCGGCGCGGAGGAGCGTCGTCACGAGATCGACACGGTGAGCCAGTGGATCGAGCTCCTGCGCGCGCTCCAGCAGCGCGATCGCACTCGTCGTAGCGCTCGAGCGCCGCGCAGAGGCGTCCGTAGAGATCATAGGCATCGGCACCGCTCGGGCTCAGCTCCAGCGCCCGCGTGAACGACTGCTCGGCACCGGACCAGTCGAACTCGCGCACGGTCTTGAGGAACCCCATGGTCACATGCGCCGCGCCCAGTTCGGGATCGATTCGGAGCGCGCTCGCTCCGCGGCTTCCGCCGCGCGCCGGTAGGCGTCATCAGGCGCTACCGCTCCAATCTCGGCCAGGTCGGTGTACGCCATGGCCATGTTCGCGCAGGCAAGCGCGAACGCGGGGTCACGCGCGATCGCGCGATCGAAGAACTCGATCGCGCGGGTGCACGCCTCCGGCGTGTACTTGGTGAACCACCGGCGGCCCTGCAGAAAGAGTCGGTACGCCTGGACATCCTTCGTCGGCTCGCGTCCGCACGCGCGTCTGCTCGTCCGGCGAGAGCTCGGCCTCGAGCGCGGCGGCGATCTGCAACGCGACATCGGTCTGGATCGAGAAGATGTCCGTCATCTGCCTGTCGTACGTCTCGGCCCACAGGTGCCGATCGGTCTCGACATCAATGAGCGTCGCCACGATGCGCACGCGGTCGTCCGATATGCCGCACGCTTCCGTCGAGCATCGTCGTGGCGCCGAGCGTCGCGCCCGATCTCCTTCAGGCTATGCGATCGCTGCTTGAACGGCATCACCGAGGTGCGGGAAATCACCTTGAGGGCGCGGATCTTCGACAGGTGCGCAATGACGTCCTCCGTGATCCCATCGGCGAAATAATCGTGCTCCGGATCCCCACTCAGGTTGAGGAACGGGCAGCACCGCGACCGAAGGGAATCGAGCGCGACCGGCGGGGCTGAGCGTCGACGGGCGCCTCGCCGGCGCACCGCGCAGCTGTTCCGCCAGCGCGGCCACGTCCGGATCGGGCTCCAGCTCGAGGTCCGCATGCAGACGCCGCGCGTGCTCGCCCGCGTGCTGGATCGCGCCGGCCCGGTCGCCCGCGGCGTCGAGCGCGCGCATCAGCGCCTGCGCATACACGCCCGAATGCGGATCGGCGGCCACGAGCCGCAGGCAGGTCCCGACGCGGCCATGCACGTCGCCGGACCGCTCCTGCTGCTCCGGCGAGCGCGAGCAGCGCGCCGATGTAGGCGTGGGTCGAGCTCGCTGCGGCGCTGATCGAGCCAGTAGCCGAACTCGGTCGAATCCGCCGAGGATAGAATCCGTCCAGCAGCGGCCCGGTGTAGAGCCGCACGACGCGCTCCGAGGCGCCCGCGGCGATCGCGGCGCGCAGCTCGTGGAGGTCGCAGCTGACAGGTGGGATGGATTGAGGAGCAGACCATCGCCCGTCGAGGCGATCGCGCCTTCGCCGAGCGCAGAGCGCAGCACGTGGACGGCGAGGTTGAGCAGCCGGCGCGCGTTGCCCAGGTCTCGCTCCGGCCAGAGCAGCGCCATCGCCCGGTCGCGGGAGAGCGGCTGGGGCCAGGCCGCGACGATGAGCGTCAGGAGCGCGATCCGGTGACGCTGCGCCGGGGGGCCGCTGATGGGAGCGTCTCCGGAACGCAGGTACGCGCCCCCGAGGAGTTGGACCGTGATCATCGCCTCTCGTTTGCCGGCTAATCCGTGGCTAATTCCGAGCGCAAGGAGCAGCTAATCGCTCGTCCTCATGTTACGCGTGGGTACAAGATCACTCCCACGACGACGAGGACACAATGAGACGAACTGCGCAATTGCTTGCCGGCGATCGCGCTCCTGGCCGGATGCGGCAGCGAGCAGATCCCCACCGAAACCACCGCGCAGATTCAGCCCGCGTTCAGGGGTGAGCCTGGCATCGGCGGCCGTGAACAAGGATCTCGCGGCGCTCCGCCGGGTGACGGCGAGGTTCCACAACTTCAAGGCGGCAGCGGCCGCCGGGTGGGCGGCGCAGATCACGCCGTGCATGACGGATCCGGCCGGCGCCGGCGGCATGGGCTTCCACTACGGCAACCCCGCACCTGATCGACGGAACGGCCCGCGGTGGAGGAGCCCGAGCTGCTGCTCTACGAGCCCCAGCAGAACGGCCGGCTGCGCCTGGTGGCCGTGGAGTACATCATCCCGTATACGGCGCACAGCCGCGACGCCGAGCCGCCCGAGCTGTTCGGCGGCCAGAAGTTCAAGCAGAACGACACCTTCCAGCTCTGGGGGCTGCACGCGTGGGTCTGGAAGGACAACCCGAGCGGTATGTTCGCCGACTGGAATCCGCGGGTCACCTGCGAGCATACCAGCTCCGTCTCCAGGATGGCCCACTGATCACCCGCGACGCTTGACCGGAGAACGCCAATGCCGAAGTACATCATCGAACGCGAGATCCCGAACGCGGCAGCCCTCTCTGCCGCGGACTTGAAGGGCATCTCGCAGCGCTCCTGCGCCGCACTGCAGCAGCTCGGTCCCGAGCATCCAGTGGGTGCAGAGCTTCGTGACCGAGGACAAGATCACCTGTGTGTACATCGCCCCCAATACCGAGATGATCCGGGAGCACGCCAGACTCGGAGGGTTCCCGGCGGATCGGGTACTCGAGGTGGCGACGATCATCGATCCGACGACCGCGGAGTGGAACGAGCTCGCGGAGGCGGCGAAGGTGTAGAGGTCCGGTATAGATTTCCGGCGTGCTCCGCCTCGCCATTGCCCAGCTGCGCCCTCGAAAGGGTGCCTACCAGGAGAACCTCGGCCGGCTCGGCGCCGTGTTCCGCGAGGCTGCCGCGGCGCCGGAGCCGCCCGAGCTGATCGTCGCGCCCGAGACGGCCCTGACCGGATACTTCCTCGAGGGCGGCGTGCGCGACCTGGCCGTCACCGCCGACCAGCTCTTCCACGACCTCACCTGCCAGCACCGGGATGCCAAGGCCCCGCCGCTCGACGTCGCCCTCGGCTTCTACGAGGTGCACCAGAACCGGCTGTTCAACGCCGGGCTGTACGCCACGCTGGGCGGTCCCGATGCCGGCATCCGGCACGTCCACCGGAAGGTCTTCCTGCCCACGTACGGCGTCTTCGACGAGGAGCGGTTCGTCGAGGCGGGCCGCGGCGTGCAGGCGTTCGATACCCGCTGGGGCCGCGCGGCGATCCTCATCTGCGAGGACGCCTGGCACTCGTTCACGCCCATGCTCGCCGCGCTGGGCGGCGCCCAGCTCATCATCATCCCGAGCGCCAGCCCGGCGCGGGGCGTCGTGCCGAGCGACGACGGGTCCGGCCGGCCGGCGAGCCTCGCGCGGTGGAGTCGGATCGTGCAGGACATGGCCGGCGAGCACGGCGTCTACGTCGCGCTCGCGCAGCTCGTGGGGTTCGAGGGCGGGAAGGCGTTTCCAGGCGGGAGCATCATCGCATCACCGCGCGGAGAGCTGCTGGCGGAGGCGCCGGTGTTCGAGGAGGCGCTGCTGACGGCGACGCTCGACTTCGAGGAGATCACGCGGGCGCGCACCGATCTGCCGCTGCTGGCCGATCTCGAGATGCGCCTGCCGCACCTGCTGGGCTCGCTGCACGAGGCGCGGCGCAGTGGTGGTGGGGTCGGCCGGCGGGGCTCTGCTCAGGACCTCGTCCAGGGAACGGAGACCGCGCCCGAGGTCAGGCCGGGGAAGGGGCCATCGCCCGAGGGCGGACAACGTATCCGCCCCGCGCTGGCCCCGATGTCGATGCGCGCATTCCCGGACCAGGATCCGCTGGCGATCGATCCCGATCTCACCCGGCGCTGGCTGGTCGAGTTCATTCGCGACGAGGTGCAGCGCCGGCGCGGCTTCGAGCGGGTCGTGCTCGGCCTTTCGGGCGGCGTGGACAGCTCGCTGGTGGCGTACCTCGCCGCCGAAGCGCTCGGGCCGGACAACGTGTTCGGCGTGCGCATGCCGTACCGGACCTCGAGCCCCGAGAGCCTGGCGCACGCGCAGCTCGTCGTGGACGCGCTCGGCATCAAGGTGCTCACCGTCGATATCAGCGCCGCCGTGGACGGTCTTGCGGCCGCCGTACCCGGAGCCGCCGACGCCCGGGCGGTTGGGGAACATCATGGCGCGGACGCGCATGATCACCCTCTTCGACCTCTCCGCGGCGCACCGGGGGCTGCCGCTGGGCACCGGCAACAAGACCGAGCGGCTGTTCGGTTACTTCACCTGGCACGCGGACGACTCCCCGCCGGTGAATCCCATCGGCGACCTGTTCAAGACGCAGGTCTGGGCGCTTGCCCGGCACCTGGGCGTGCCCGGCGTGATCGTCTCCAAGCCGGCGAGCGCGGACCTCATCATGGGGCAGACGGACGAGGGCGACTTCGGGATCAGCTATCCGCGGGCGGATGCGATCCTGCACTGGATCCTGCTCGGGTACCGGGGCCCGGAGATCGCGGCGCTGGGGTTCACGGAGGCGGAGATCGACCTGGTCCGGAAGCGGCTGGACTCGACCCACTGGAAGCGCCGGCTGCCGACCGTCGCGATGCTGAGCGCGACGGCGATCGGGGAGTACTATCTCAGGCCGGTGGACTACTGATGGGAGGGATCCCCGACTCCCGCCCCATGTCGCACTCCGTCGGCACCATCACCACCTTCGTCATGCCGCACATGCAGAACGTGCGCGGCGACCTGTTCGGCGGCGAGCTGATGGCGCTCGTGGACCAGGCGGCGGCGGTGGCGGCGATCCGGCACGCCGGCGGGCCCGCAGTGACGGCGAGCATCGACCGGGTCGATTTCCGGGAGCGGATCCCCGTGGGGTCCCTCGTGAGCTGTGAGGCGACCGTCGACTTCGTTGGCAACAGCTCGATGGACATCACCGTGGACGTGTACGCGGAGCGGGTGAGCACGGGCGAGCGGCGGCACACCAACCGGGCGCACGTGGTCTTCGTGGCCATCGACGAATTCGGGAAGCCCAAGCGAGTGCCCCGCCTCGTTCCCGAGACCGAAGAGGAACGGCAGCGCTACGCGCGCGCGGAGGCGCATCGGCTGAGCAAGCGACCGCCATGAGCGGTCGGGGTGGATCTGGTGCTGAGCGGGGGCGGCGCCAAGACGGCCGCGCACCTCGGCGCGGTCCGGGCGCTGTCGGAGGCCGGCCTCGTCCCCTCACGCTTCGTGGCGACCTCGATGGGTGCCGTGATGGCGGCGGGGCTGGCCGCGGGTGTCGAGCACGAGGCGCTGCTCGCGCGGCTCACCGAGGCCGGGCCGCGCGGGATCTCGCGGGAGCCGCTGGCGGTGGTGTCCGGGCTCTTCGCGCGATCGCTGCTCCGGCCGGCCCCGTTCCGCCGAGCCGTCGAGGCGCTGGTCCCCGCTCGCCGGTTCGGCGAGCTTCGCGTGCCGGTCACCGTCTCGGTGGTGGACCTCGATACGGGCGAGCTGCTGCTCTTCGGCGCCGAGGGCGAGGATGCCCCGCTGGTGGACGTGCTCTGCGCCAGCTGCGCGCTGCCACTCTACTTCCCGCCCGTGCTGCTGGCCGGCCGGCGCTGCGGCGACGGCGGGCTCCGGGGCGTTCTCCCGCTCGAGGCGGCGGCCCGGGTGGTGACCGGACCGGTCGTCGCGGTGGACGTGGGGCCGGGGTTCGACACGCCGGCCGGCGCCGCGGCCGCCGTGCCAGCGGTGGTGCGCGCGCACGACGAGTCGGTCGGTACCCTGATGGCAGCCCACACCGCGGCTCAGCTTGCGCTCTGGCGTGCGGAGCCGGGGCGGCCACCGCTCACTTACGTCCGGCCGAGGGTGGAGCGGAACGCCACCTTCCAGGTGGAACGGATGCGGCGTTATGAGGAGGACGGGTATCAGGCGACGCGCACGGCGCTCGCGCCGCTTGCCGCACGGACTTGACCCCCACCCCGTTCGGGGCAAATTGAGCGACATGAAAGCCTCCGAAGCAATGGTGGCGGATCCCCACGTGGCGGTGGCCGGCGCGATGGCCAGCGAGGTGGCGATCATGCTCAAGACGCGCAACATCTCCGTCGTCCCCGTCGTGGACGACCACCGGACGCGCCGCTTCCTCGGCACCCTCAGCGACCGCGACCTGGTCACGCGCTGTCTGGCCGAGGGAAAGCACCCGTGGCACACGCGCGCCGACTCATTGATGCGGACCAACTCGCCGGTGGTGCGGCCGGACCAGGAGCTCAACGGGTACCAGGTGCGCATGGATCTCGATTCCAACGAGTCGCACCTGCGGCCGACGATCACGGTCGTGGACGAGGGCGGGCTGGTCGTCGGGTTCATCAGCCATCCGGAGCAGATTGCCGGGGTCGAGATCGTCTGGGGGTGACATGCCCGACTTCAAGCTGTTCACGCTGGCGGAGGCCGAACGCACGCTGCCGCTGGTTCGGCGGATCGTGCAGGACCTCGCGGCGGAGTACCCGGCCTGGCGCGCGGCCGTCGGACGGTTCGAGATCCTGACCGGCGGCGCCCGCGCGGACTGGGGCGAGACGCAGGAGCTGATCGCGGCGCGGGACATCGTCACCGCGCACGCCGAGCGGATCAACCGCTTCCTCCAGGAGCTCGAGGCCGTCGGCTGCGTGTTCAAGGGGTTCGAGGCAGGGCTGGTGGATTTCTACTCGCTGCGGGAGGACCGGCCGATCTTCCTCTGCTGGCGGCTCGGCGAGGAGCGAATCACCCACTGGCACGAGACCGACTCCGGCTTCTCCGGGCGCCAGCCAATCGACGGCGCCATCCTTTCGGCGTTCCCTTCATGATCCAATTCTGGCTGTTCCTCCACCTGCTCGGCTTCACCATGTGGCTGGGCGGGGGGCTCGCCTCGATGGTGGCCGGGATCGCGGCCAAGCGCGAGGACCGGCCGGGGCTCGGCGCCATTGCTCGCGCGCAGGCGGCGGTCCACAAGGCGATCATCGCGCCGGGGGCAATCCTCGTCGTGCTCTCGGGCCTCATCCTCACCTTCTCGGTGTCCGGCCGCACCGGCGAGCTGATTGGGTTCAGCATCCTGGCTGGGCGTAATGCAGGGCGCGGGGCTGGTTGGGGCGCTGATGGTGCTGCTGATCGGGCTGCCCACGGCGGCCAAGCTGGCGCGGCTGGATCCGATGGGGCAGGGGGCGGCGTTCTTCGACGAGCTCCGGCAGCGGCAGCGGATCGTGGCGTCGGCGTCGGGGGTGCTCGCGTTGGTGGCGCTGGTGGCGGGGGCGTTTGTGAGGTAGGACGGAAGGACGGAAGGACGGAAGGACGGAAGGACGGAAAAGAGGGAAAGACGGAAAGACGGAAAGAAAGAGGGAAGAGGGACGAGGGAATGGAGGGAACGGGGAAGAAGGGAACGAGGTGGAGGTGTGATGAGCGGTGTAGGTGTGTCACCCTGAGCGAAGCGAAGGGGTCAGGGCTCAACCACTCGGCCAGGCGGCGGCGAGGTCCTCCCACTCCGGATTAGTCCTTTCGATCAACGCGAGCTTGCGGCGGCGCGTCCAGCCTTTCAGCTGCTTCTCTCTCCGAATTGCATCCCTCGCTTCGCCGGCGGCCTCCACGTGCACGAGGCGGGTCGTGTCGTGCCGGAAGACGTATCGGTAGGGGTCGGCGCCCTGGCGATGCTCGGCGATGCGGCGGATCAGGTTGTTTGTGACGCCGACGAAGAGCTCGCGGGTGTCGCTGGCGAGGATGTAGACATAGAACACGCGAGGCATGCTGGAGTCTGGGGGGTCAGGCTCAAATCCGGGTCACACAGGGCTATGGCCCCTTCGCTGCGCTCAGGGTGACTCGCTACGCGACCTCCGAGTTCCGCACTATTTTCCGTCCTTCCGTCCTTCCGTCCTTCCGTCCTTCCGTCTCGCTTCCGTCCTCTCCCGTCGCGCACGCGCTCCGGACCGGGCATTCCCCACATTTCGCGATCCTGGCGGTGCAGACCAGCGCGCCGAGCTCCATGATCGCCTGATTGAATGCCCAGGCCGCCGCGCCGCGCCGGCGGGGGACGATCGCGGCGCCCGTCGCCCAGAGGGTGCGCTCGGCGCCTCGCCGGCGCAGGCGCGGGTGGAACGCGCGGCGGATGACCCGGGCGACATTGGTATCGATGGCCGGCGTAGCCCGCTCGTAGGCGAAGCTGGCGACGGCGCCCGCCGTGTATCGGCCGATGCCGGGGAGCCGGACCAGCACCGCCGGATCGGCCGGGATCACGCCCGCGTGGTCGCGCACGACTTCCTGGGCCAGCCGATGCAGATTGGCGGCCCGCCGGTAGTAGCCGAGTCCGGCCCAGGTCTCCCGCACCATTGCGGGCTCGGAGACGGCCAGGGACTCGACGGTTGGATAGCGCGCGAGAAAGCGGTGATAGTAGGCCTCGACCCGAACGACCTGGGTCTGCTGCAGCATGAACTCGGAGACCAGGACGTGGTACGGGTCCCGGGTGCGGCGCCAGGGGAGATCGCGGCCGTGACGGCGGAACCAGCGGAGCAGTCGGCGGCGGAATTCGGCGGCGGTGGCGGGACTTGGAGCGACGCGGACAGGGGTGGACTTAGGGGCCATGGGGGGTGAAGATAGAGGTCGAAGCGGTTCCCGGCCATGCGCGAGACGCCTCGCAGCCGAGGCGCGGGTGCCGACCGCCCCCCTTTCATGCCACGAGGTCAGTCCGGGTCATGGCCACCGAAGTGCTCGCGCTTCCCCGCCTGGTCGGCCGCTGGTTCCTGAACGCCACCTCGCACGTCGGCAGGGTGGCGCTGATGGTGGCGGACCTGGTGCGGAGCCTGAACGAGGTGCGCATCTGGCTGCCGCGGGCATTGACCGAGGCCTGGAACATCGGCGTCGGCAGCCTGTTCATCGTGCTGCTCATCTCCGGGTTCGCGGGCGGCGTGACGGCGCTGCAGGCGCGGTATCAGTTCACCGGCACGATCCCGATCTACTATCTGGCCGGGGTGATCGTCGAATCGATCGTCCTCGAGCTCGGCCCGGTCCTCACCGGCCTGATCCTCGCCGGCCGGATCGGGGCCCGGTACGCCGCCGAGCTGGGCACGATGCGGGTCACCGAGCAGATCGACGCGCTGGAGAGCCTGGGCCGCTCGCCCTCGTCCCACCTGATCATTCCCCGGGTGCTCGCCGGACTGATCATGATTCCGGTGCTCACCGTGTTCGCCGACGTCATGGGCATCGGCGCCGGCTGGTTCAGCATGAAGCTGGTGCTGCCGATCACCGACGCCGACTTCGCCTACGGCGCGCGGACCTTCTGGCGATCGTTCGATGCGACCTATTCGGTCGTCAAGGCCTTCTTCTTCGCCGCCTGCATCACCATCATCTCGTGCTACATGGGGTTCAACACCCAGCAGGGCGCGGAGGGCGTGGGGCGGTCCACCACCGGCGCGGTCGTGAGCAGCTCCGTCATGATCCTGCTGCTGGACGTGGTGCTCACCAAGCTGCTGCTCAACCAGTGATCGAGTCATGATCGAGCTCAGGGGCGTGCGCAAGCGATTCGGCAAGCAGGTCGTCCTCGACGGCGTCGACTTCGACGTGCGCGAGGGCGAGACCGTGGCGCTGCTGGGCCCGTCCGGCACGGGGAAGAGCGTGCTGCTCAAGCACATCATCGGCCTCATTCACCCGGACCAGGGCACGATCATCGTCGACGACAAGAACGTCGGCCGCCTGAAGCGCAAGGAGCTCGCCGAGCTGCGCTCGCACATCGGCTACGTGTTCCAGAACGGCGCCCTGTTCGACTCGGACAACGTGTTCGAGAACGTGCGCATGGGGATCACCGACGACAGCAAGTACCGCGACCTCGAGTACAGCCGGGCGCGGGTGGCGGAGTGCATCAAGCATGTGAACCTGCCGCCCGAGACGGTGGAGAAGTATCCGGCCGAGCTGTCGGGGGGCATGCGGAAGCGGGTCGGGATCGCCCGGGCCATCGCCGGCAGCCCCAAGTACCTGCTCTACGACGAGCCCACCTCGGGCCTCGATCCGGTCAACGCCGACGTGATCGACGAGCTGGTCCGGAGCCTGGCCGAAACGCTCGGCGTGACGGGCGTCATGGTGACGCACGACGTGCGGGGCGCCTTCCGGACGGCGAACCGGCTCGCGCTGCTGACCGGGGGCAAGATCGTCCAGCAGGGCACGCCGAAGGAGTTCCTGGCGTCCAAGGATCCGCGAGTGCAGGAGTTTCTCGAGCGCGACTTCCACAACGCCATCATCGCAGCCTGAGCCATACATGGACCTTGCGTACAAGCAGGAAGCCACCGTCGGCACTCTCGTCATCCTGGCCTTCGTGCTGTTCTTCGCGGGCACGACGTGGCTGAGCGGTCGCTCGATCGGCACGGACAGCGACAAGTTCTACCGGATCCAGTTTCACGACGCGTCGAACCTGAAGGCCAGCTCGCCGGTGCGCATTTCCGGCGTCGGCGTGGGCAAGGTCGAGAAGATCCAGCTGGTCGACGTGGGCAAGGTGCTGGTGTCCGTGAGCCTGCCGGAGAAGATCAAGCCGAGCATCGACGCCACCGCGAGCGTCGTATCGGTCGGCTTCGTGGGCGACGCGGCGATCGAGTTCGATCCCGGCGATGCCCCGGAGCCGCTGCCGCACGGCCGGGTGATCATCGGCTCCCAGAAGGCGGGATTCACCGACCGGGCCGCCTCGCTGAGCGACCGGGCGGACAGCGTGCTCCTGGGCGCGCAGACGATCGTGAACCAGAAGACGGCCGACGAGCTGTACGAGACCATGAACGAGCTGCAGGCGACGCTCCGGGCCACGCAGCGCACCATGCAGGTGCTGAGCGACGGGCGGACCGGGCCCGGCCGCGGAGCTGTCGAAGACGATGGCGACGTTCCGCGCGCTCGGCACGCGGCTCGACAGCACGCTCGCCAATCCGGCGCTGGCACGCACGCTGGGGCGCGCGGATACGCTCACCGGGAACCTGGCCGCGATGACGGCGCAGCTCACGACCACCAGCGCCCGGCTCGACAGCGTGCTCTCGGGCGTGAACAGCGGCCGGGGAACGATCGGCAAGTTCGCGACCGACACCGGGTTCTACACCGACATCCGGGAGCTGAGCCAGAGCATGAAGCGGCTGCTGGACGAGCTGCAGAAGCATCCGGGGAAGGTGCCGGTGACGGTGAAGCTGTTCTGAGTGCTCAGCGTCACCTTCCTCGGCACCGGCGCCGCCTGTCCCACCGTCGACCGTAACGTCGCCGCGCTGGCGGTGCAGCGCGAAGGGGAGACGATCCTCTTCGACTGCGGCGAGGGCACCCAGCGCCAGATGATGCGCTACGGCGTGGGGTTCTCGTTCACCGAAGTCTTCTTCACCCATTTCCACGCCGACCACATGCTCGGCATCACCGGCCTGCTCCGCACGATGGGGCTGCAGGACCGGACCGCGCCGGTGACGCTCTACGGGCCGCGCGGCGCCCAGCGGATCCTCGGCGCCGCGATGAGCCTGGGGATCGAGCGCAACAAGTTTCCGGTCGAGGTCGTGGAGATCCGGGCCGGCGACCGGCTCCGGCGCGACGAATACGACATCGTGGTGTTCGAGACCCAGCATCGGGCGGACACGGTGGGCTACGCGCTGGCCGAGCACACCCGGCTCGGGCGCTTTCACCCGGAGCGCGCGCGTGAGCTGGGCGTGCCCGAGGGGCCGCTCTGGGGCCGGCTCCACAAGGGTGAGACGGTCACGCTCGACGACGGCCGGACGGTGAGCCCGCCGGACCTGGTCGGCGCGCCGCGACGCGGACGGACCCTGGTGTATTCGGGCGACACGCGGCCGCACCTGGCCCTGCTCGAGGCCGCGCGGGGTGCCGACCTGCTGATCCACGAGGCGACGTTCGGCGGCGACGAGGCCGAGCGGGCGGTCGAGACCGGCCACTCGACGGCAGCGGAGGCGGCCCGCGTGGCGCTCGAGGCGGGGGTACGTCGGCTGGTGCTCACGCACATCAGTCCCCGCTACACTCGCGATGCGCCGGAGCTGCTGGCGGAGGCGCGGGCGGTGTTCCCGGAGACGATGATCGCGCGGGACGGGATGACCGTGGAGGTGCCGTTTGTGGAGTGAGTCCCCGATGCCCGTCCGCCCGTCCCGGTACGAGCTCGCCCTGCTCGCGAGCATGGTGGTCCTGCTGGCCTGGTCCGGCATCGCGCCGCACGACCGGTTCACCTGGTGGCTCGAAGTCGCGCCCATCTTCATCGGCGTGCCGGTCCTGATCTGGCTCTACCCCACGCTTCGGCTCACGCCGCTCACCTACTCGCTGATCTGGCTCCACTGTCTCATCCTCATGCTCGGCGGGCACTACACCTACGCCCAGGTGCCGCTGGGCTTCTGGATCCAGGACGCGTTCGGGTTCGCCCGGAATCACTACGATCGGATCGGGCACCTCGCGCAGGGGTTCATTCCGGCGATGCTGGCGCGCGAGATCTTCATCCGGCGCTCGCCGCTGCGCGGGAGCCGGTGGCTGCCGTTCATGGTCGTGTGCTTCTGCCTGGCGTTCAGCGCGCTGTACGAGCTGATCGAGTTCTGGACGGCGCTGGCCGCCGGCGGCGCAGCGACGGATTTCCTGGGAACGCAGGGCGATGTGTGGGACACGCAGTGGGACATGCAGCTGGCGCTGATCGGGTCGATCGTGTCGCTGGTGCTGCTGTCGGGGGTGCAGGACCGGCAGCTGGCTGTCGCTCGCGCGCGGTGCCTCGACGCGGCTGATAGTCGTCACTCCTGAGCGGCAGCTACTCAGGATGACGATCCGTCGAGGCCTCGATGCCACGGTGGTAGATTCCCCTCCCATGACAGTTACCCTCCGTCTACGCGCCGGGTGCCTCGCCGCCGGCGCCCTCTCGCTGGTCGTGAGCCTGGCCGGCTGCCAGGATGCCGACACGGCGGGCCGCCGCGCGGACAGCCTCGCGGCCGCGTCGCCTGCCGCCGGTCCGGTGGATTCCACACCAGCGCCCGACTCCTGGGTCATGAGGCCGATCGTGGTGGCACCGGACTCGGCAAGTGCGCCGCAGGCTGCCGGACGCTGCGGGCGACTCCGCTCAGGCCGGCGCGAGCGGAGTGGACTCGACCGCTGCCGACCCGGCCGCCGCCGTCGTGACGCGTGGCGACTCGGCAGGCGCCGACACGACTCGCGGCGATTCGACCGGCGCCGATGCGACCGCGCACGACTCGGCCAAGTCCGCCCACGCCAGGCGGCGCCCGCTCAAGCTGGCGAAAGGTGAACGGCGCCACTATGCGCTCACGCCAGCCGACTCGGCGCGTTGGCCGGTCAAGGGCCCCGAGCCGGCACCCGGCGCGCTCCTGCCCGAGCACCTGATCATCGCCTACTACGGCAACCCCAAGTCGACGCGGATGGGGATCCTCGGCCAGCTCCCGCCGAACGAGATGCTGCCCAAGCTCGAGCGCACGGCCCGCGAGTGGGCCAAGGCGGAGCCCGGGAGGAAAGTGGTTCCGGCGCTGCACCTCATCGCCACCGTGGCACAGGGCAAGCCGGGGGGCGGCGGCAAGTACCGGCTCCGCCACTCGGATCAGCTCATCGAGCAGGTGCTTGGCTGGGCCAAGGAGCGGGGCTGGCTCGTGTTCCTGGACGTGCAGATCGGCCACAGCACCGTGGCCGACGAGCTGCCCCACCTGGTGAAGTACCTCGAGCTGCCGTACGTGCACCTGGCGCTCGATCCCGAGTTCGCCATGAAGCTCGGCGGCGTGCCCGGCCAGCGGATCGGCACGCTCGACGCGACCGACATCAACCTCGCGGTCCAGCTCCTGGCAGACATCGTCCAGAAGAAGAAGGTGCCGCCGAAGGTGCTCGTGGTGCACCGCTTCACGCAGCGGATGCTGACCAACCACGATCAGATCAAGCTCGACCCGCGGGTGCAGGTCGTCATCGACATGGACGGGTTCGGGGCCCCGTGGCTCAAGGAGGACGCGTACAAGTTCTTCATCGTGCCGGAGCCCGTGCAGTTCACGGGGTTCAAGCTGTTCTACAAGAACGACAAGCCGATGATGTCGCCGGAGCGGGTGCTGGAGCTGTGGCCATCGCCGGTGTATATCCAGTATCAGTAGCGTCTGGATCAGGCGCGAAAAGCGCCGTCACCCTGAGCGCAGCGAAGGGGCCGTGATTCCGGTCATGGCCCCTTCGCTGCGCTCAGGGTGACTCCAGCCGCCGCCGTCTGCCCGCCCGCCCGTCTGCGCTCGCTGCAAGGACTTTGCTGTGAGGACCTGGCCCGGGATCGGGATGTGTATGGTGACGGGCCTTACCGCGAGAGGGTCGGCCACCCCTGAAATTGGGGGTTGACCCTTTCCCGGAGGCCCTCGATGGCTCGTGCGAGGAAGCGATTGACCAAGGCCGTGAGCGCACTGGCGGCGACTGGCGTGGTGCAGCAGGTCGTACGGAAGGCGGCGTCGGACCCGCGGGTGCGGCGGAAGGCCGATGAGGTGAAGACTGCGGTGCGCGATCGGGCGCTGGCCGCGGGGAAGTCAGCCGCCAAGAAGGTGCGCCTGGCCGGCAAGTCGGCCGGTAAGAGCGCGGCTGCGATGGCGAAGGCGGCGGGGAAGCGGCTCAAGAAGAGTGTGGTGGGCCCGGCGAGGAAGACGGCCGGGAAGAAGATTCAGGGGTGGGGGAAGAAGGTGGCGGGGTAGGCGCTGCTCGTCGGTTCGCGCGACGCTCGTACAGCTTCGTCACCCTGAGCGCGGCGAAGGGGGCATGATTCTGGTCATGCCCCTTGCTGCGCTCAGGGTGACGAGCTATCCGCTCCGCCGCCGCCTATCTCTCAAACCCAAACAGCTCCGCATCCCGATTCGGCCGCTCCAGGAACCGATCGAGCAGCAGATTCGCCGCGATCCAACTGAACGTGATCCCGTTCCCTCCGTAGCCGAGCGCGAAATAGCCGTTGGGAAATTGCCGCACGCTGCCGATGTAGGGCAGGCCGTCCCGGGTCTCGCCGAAGGTGCCGCCCCAGCGCCAGTCCACATCGCAGGGAATGGCGGGGAAGAGCTTGGCGAAGCGGTCTTCGAGCCGGGCGGTCTGGCGGGCGAGGAGGCGGTGGCGGTTGTGCGCGGTCGCGAACGGCCGGTCGGCGCCGCCCATCACGACGCGGCCGTCGCGGGTCGTGCGGGCGTAGAAATAGGGTCGCGCGGTTTCCCAGACGAGGCACCGGTCCTCACCCCAGCCGTCGAAGCGCGCGACCGGCGCGGTCGCGAGGGCGAACGTACTGTGCAGCCGCACGATCTTGCGATCCAGGAACTCCGGCGTCTCGTACCCGGTGGCGAAGACGGCTCGTCTGGCGCGGACGCGGACGCCGCTGTCGGTACGGAGCTCGACGCCGTCCTTCTTTGACGTGTACGCCGTCACCCGGGTTCGGTCGTACACCTCGAGGCCAGTGGCTCTCGCCTCCGCCAGGAGCTTGTGGGTCAGGCGGTACGCATCGAGCTCGCCGGCCACGGGGGAGAGCAGGGCCGCCGGACCGGTGAAGGAGAACCGGTCCCGGATATCGCGCTCGTCCAAGAACTCGACCTCGATGCCGGCCGAGCGGCGCGCGAGCCACTCGCGCTCGAGCACGGCGCGATCGCGACGCCGGCTCGCCAGATAGAGGCTCCGGGTCGGTCGCCAGGCGCAGTCGTCGTCGCCGGTCCGGGCCAGGTCGCCGATGCCGCGGACGGCATCGAGGCAAAGGCGGTAGCTCCGGACGGCGTGGTCGGCGCCGACGCGGTCGATGAGGTCAACGATGTGCGTGTCGATCTCGTACTGGATCAGGGCGGTAGTGGCCGCGGTGCTGCCGTGCGCGATCTCGTCGGCTTCGAGCAGCACGGTCGAGATGCCTTCGCGGGCGAACCGATGCGACACGAGGGCGCCGGTAATCCCGCCGCCGATGACGGCCACGTCGCACCGGCGGTGCTCGTGGAGCCGGGGGTAGACGGTGGGAAGGCCGTCCACGATGGGCCAGAGTGGGCTGCCGCTGGTGAGATCCATCGCTTACCGAATCCCCTTGAGGACGACCTTGCGGTCGTGCTTGAGGTCGTCGGCCAGGTAGACGGTGGCCATGCCGCCCTGGCCGAGCTCGCGCTCGATGCGGTAGGCGGAGCCGAGGCATGCTGAAGCTGGTCGCGCAGGTTGCTGGCCGTGGGGACCGCCGGGTGGTCGGGGACGGCGGAATCTAGCGGGGGTTCGGGACTGTGGGTTAGGGCGGAGGGTTGCCGATACTTGGCTGGGGCCTGGGAAGTCCGCGGCCCGGCCCGAGAAAGCGTAAAGCGAAGCCCGATCGACCGTTGGCGAGCGTTGACGGAACCCAACCCGGGGACTAGCTTTACGCCTCGCGAGAGGAACCCCTGGGGCTGTAGCTCAGCTGGGAGAGCGCTGCAATCGCACTGCAGAGGTCAGGGGTTCGATCCCCCTCAGCTCCATGACAATTGAAGGCAGCACTGCCCCTTGGTGTAACTGGCAACACGCCTGACTCTGGATCAGGAGAGTCCTGGTTCGAGCCCAGGAGGGGCAACTCGAAGGTCCGATTCCACTTTGGTGGATCGGGCCTTTTCGTTTCTTCGCCGGCTGCTACCGTGTTTCCCGGTTCGCTGTGCCCCCTGTCAGCTCGAGCACGGCTATTTCGGGTCGTGCGCCCAGCCGTATGGGAAAACTGATCGTGCCGATGCCACAGTTGACGTACACGTGCGAGTTGCGCTGCTGATAGCGTCCTCGCACGTACTGCGTGAAAACCCGGCCAGGGGAGAGGTGGGGGTCGATGAAGTCCAAGGTCACTTGGCCACCGTGAGTGTGTCCCGCAAGGCTCAAGTCGATGCCAAGCTCGGCAGCCCGATCGAAGGTGTTGGGGTTGTGGCTCAAGAGAATGTTCGCCGTATCGGGGACCAGCAATCGTTCTACTCCAGGCAGATATTGTTCCACCCGATTCCCTGGGGCTTCGGTGCGACCGCGGAGTGACTCGTAGTCCACTCCCAGCAAGTTGATCATGCTGCCGCCGGTCGTGATCGCCGCTCGCTCATGGCGAAGGATGCGGGTACCCTGGGAGGCAAAGAGCCGGGTGATGGAGTCTTCGGTTCCAGTTAACCACTCGTGATTTCCAAGGCAGCCGAATATCCCGAAGGGCGCCCTGAGCGCTGAGAGCGCCTCCACTATCGCTCGCTGCGCGTTCTCGTCCCAGGTGAGGAAGTCACCCGTCAGCGCCACCAAGTCGGGCCTCAGGTCATTGGCGATCGCGGCGTACCGGCGGATCTGGTCCGCGGGCATGAAGGCGCTGATGTGGAGATCGGACAGCTGGACGATGCGGAAACCATCAAATGCCTTGGGCAGGCGAGGCAGGGCGATCCGTTGATGTGTTGTCTGGAGGTTCAGCCGTCCATAGAACAGTCCATAGGTACCTGCGAAGAACGGCGCGGCAGCCACTCCGACAGCGGCCTGTTCCAGGAACCGGCGCCTGCCGGGCGAAAGGGGCTCGGGCGCATGGGCGGCGCCGCGCTTGCCCAGACCCCAGCGGATCGTCTTGAAGACGCCGGCGAGGATCCATAATGCCGCGATCAACAGAAAGCCGAGCAACGAGCCGAACAGCCACAGCCTCATCGGCGCTTCCAGGAAGGCGGCCCGGAGGCTCAGCGTGGAGCCCTGGCTCACATTCTCCCAGTTGCGGATGTTGTACGCGAGCAGCACAGAGTAGATGAGAAGCCCGCTTGCTCCCAGACCTACGCGCCACCTCCTGCCCGTCACCAGCTTCTTTGCCAATGCTCCTATCCGACGGATCCAGAACATCTGGCTCGCAAGGAAGAGCAGTTGGATCGCGACATCGGGCAGACCGGCCCAACCCTCTGCCAACGGAAGCAAAGCCCAGCCAAGGAGCAGTCCGACTCCCACACGTCGCCAGTATCGTCTGAAAAGACCGATCATGGCCACTGTCGGCTTCCTAAGCCGGGGTACCGGAGGTCGGACGTGTCAATGAATTTCGGTTCCTAGCTCGGGTGCGCCACTCGGGTGCAATGTCGGACAGGTGTCCGTCAGAGAGTGCTACCGGCGGAAGATGAGGCGGATTAGAGCGGCTAGCTAGTGTCAGTCACGCCGGCGGGCGATGGTGGTGTGCCTGGCACCGGTTGGGTCGAGCCAGATCTGCGTCGGCCCCGGGGGCCGTTCTTAGGTCCAAGGCCGGCAAACTCCGACATTTGAGTGACTAAAGTACGGCAAAGTCCGGCATGAAAGCCTTCAAACCCCGGCATCGGGTGACACGAACTCGCGTAAATGGGGCAGGTTGCCGGAATTCGGGGGTTACAGCGCCCCCTCTGGATCAGGAGAGTCCTGGTTCGAGCCCAGGAGGGGCAATGCCCGGCGTGAGAACGCTGGGCATTTTTTTGGGCTCGGCCTGCCGCTCGAGCCCAGGAGAGCAGTCAAGGCGCCACATCAGACAACCTGATGTGGCGCTTTCCTTATCTTTGGCGGTGTGCGAGCCAGTGTTTGTGGAAGTCTTTGGCGCATCCGGCGCCGCACCGGCGCGGCTGTCACGCCACTTGCTCTAGTGCTACCTAGTGAACGACGGCGCGAGAGTGATGCCCATTCGGGTCGCTGGCTACATGCCGCTGCCGAGCAGGGACGGCGTCAGACGGTTGGCATCTCCCCAGCAGTACACGTTCCCGTCCTTCGTGACCCCGCAGGAGAACGAGCCCCCCGTGCTCACCGCTCGGAAGCGAAGCTGCCCTCCAACCTGCACGGGAATCGGACTGCCTTCCGTGGTCCCATCGCCCACGTAGCGTAGACCCCAGCAAAACGCCATACCCCCAACGGTCACACCGCAGGTCCAGTAGGTTCCCGCATCGACTGAGCGAAATGCATGGCCACCAGCTACCAGCCTGGGTGATATCTGGACGTTGGAGCCGCGGGACGGACTGCCGAGCCACCAATTGTCGGCACCCCAACAGTACGCCTGGTGCTTCAGGGTTACACCGCAGACATGGGTGAGTCCCGACTGCACGCTGTCGAACGCGACTTGGCCTGGCACGGCCCTAGGCTGCAGCGTCTTGTCACGCGTCGTCTGACTGCCGTAGCGCCCGTTACTCGCTGCGCCCCAGCAGTAGGCGCGATGGGCCCGTGTCACCGCGTTCCCGGTGGTCACGCCGCATGTGAACTCGTCCCCTGCACTCACGGTGCTGAAGTGAGACAAGCCCACGGTTCTCGTCGGGATCGAGCGTTGGGCCACGGTCCCGTCGCCGACTTGGCCAAAGTCGTTACGTCCCCAGCAGTACAGAATGTGGCCGACGCTCACTGCGCAGGCGTGATGGGTTCCGGCCGAGACCTCCCGCATGCGGGTGCCGATCTGCACACGGACCGGCTGAGGACTGCCCCTGGTGGTCCCATTCCCGAGCTGGCCGTTGCCGTTCTCTCCCCAGCAGTAAAGCGCGCCGGAGCTGGTTATGCCACACGTGAAATTGCCACCCGCGCTGACACTGCGAAATCGGAATGTGGTCGCCACAGGCACTGGAGAAATGGGCTGCGACGGGTACCCGGGCCCCCAACAGTAGACCCGGCGGTCAATGGTCACCCCACAGCCGTGGCTGCCACCGGCGCTGACTTGCTGGAAGGCCAACGGCGTAGCGGCCGCGGAGAGCGGCAGCCCCTCGACCCTGGGAGTGGTGGGTGATTGAGGATCCTCTTGACAGGCGGGAAGCGTCGTCAGTGCCAGCGCTCCCAGCGTCATCAGCATTGTTCTCCGCATAGCACACCTTCCTTCGTCCATGAGACTCGAGAGTCACGGTCAGCGCGATATTGAGGGCGGAGCCCAGCAGCGAGCTCCCTCAGGGCGGGAGGCGGTAGTCTCAGAAGAACCTGCTTTCGCATGCCGCATCCCTCTCTTCCCAAGTAGCCAGATCCACTCAGTCTGCCCCGCCTATCGCACGCTCCGGTTGCTGGAGTGTTACAGCGGCGTCAACGTAAGCAAGAGGGACCGTGAGCCGAGGTGAGAAATCGGTGAAGATCCCTTCACGACAACTGCGGGCGAGCGGGCGCACCCCGCTGTCGCCCACGGGGACCCCGTGCGCTCGCGGGTGGAAAGGTAGTCAGCGACATTCCTCGGACCTGGAGACGGTAACTGCCCATTCGGGCCGGTGGCTGCCAGTCCGATTCGGCAAACCCCGACATCTGAGCGAGCAAAGTACGGCAAAGTCCGGCATGAAAGCCAGCAAACTCCAGCATCGGGTGACACGAACTCGCGTAAAGGTAGCAAGTTGCTGGAATTCGGGTGGTTACAGCGGCCCCTCTGGATCAGGAGAGTCCTGGTTCGAGCCCAGGAGGGGCAATCAAGCCCGGCAACGACTTAGGTTGCCGGGCTTCTCCTATTTGCGGGGTGTGTGAGTTAGTGTGTGAGTACCGCGGTGGTCTCAGGCGCGTAATGCTCGGCGTCGAGCGTCTGGCGCCGAACGGGTAAAGTCCACCACCGAGCGCAAGGTGTCCTCATCCGGTTGCTGGTAACAGTTGATGAGGGTCGTGACATCCTTCCACCCGCCCGCGGCGGCCACATCCTTGACCGGCAGCGCTTTTCGCTCCGTCGCCCACAGCCGCCGGAACGCGTGCCACAAGCCGCGCGATCAACTCGGCCCCGCCCATGCGAGGCATGCAGTTGTTGGTGATCACCAAGTCGTAGGGTTGCTCGGCCGTCAACGCAGCGTTCAGAGCCGCCAAGCCGACACCACAGCATCGTGGCCAGCCTCGCGCACCACGCTGGCCACGTAATGACCAACGATTTCATCGTGGTCGCACGCCCCGTGGAGAGCTCAGGCTGTCGGGGAACCCGATTCGTCGGAGACACTCTGGAAACGAGGATCCTGGCGCACCGGATCGTATCGGGGGTCAACGGCGAGAAATACCAACCCACCGGCGTGCGTGTCCACCGCACGTTCCAGCAGGGCGAAGGCGGCGTCTTTGTCGCCCAGACCTAGCTGGACCGTAGCAATATCCAGAGGCGAGACGTACTGCGACTTGGACCGGCTCTGGAGATCATTGAGGATCTGGAGCGCTTCCCTCCGGTGCCCATCAGTTCCGTAAGCATGCCCCAGTGCCCCAACGTAAATGGAAGTCGGTCCTACCTTCGCAATCGTCGCTTTCAGCTCCCGGATCGCCTCGTCTGGGTTTTCCGAGTTGCTCCTGCGCCATACCGACCCAGAACCGCGCTCTGGGAAACGTCGAATCGAGTTCCAGCGCCGCCTTGGCCTGGTCGATCGCTTCCGGGTACTGCCGTGCGCTGTAAGTCTTACGCCGGGCGGAGCCCCTTGGACCATGAGCGACAACGGGGGATCCAGCTGCTGAGCCCGCTCTACGGCGGTTATCGCCTCGGTAGTGCGGTTCATCGCGGCCAGGTACATGCCGCGCAGCCAGAGTGCGTAGGCGTCGCTGGGGTCGAGCGCCACCGCGCGAGCATACTAGCAATGCCGCCCCCGACGAAGTCCCACTCGCCGAACAACAGCTGATATGCCAAGGCGCGGTGCGCGTCCG
>CAWHZQ010000010.1:0-150921 GCA_963833905.1 uncultured Gemmatimonadales bacterium
TGCACCGCGTTCATCATGTCGAAGATCGGCAGGTACATCGCGACCACCATGCCGCCCACGATCACGCCGAGACCGACGATCATGGCCGGCTCCATGAGGCTCAGGAGCGCGCTCACCGCCACGTCCACCTCTTCGTCGTAGAAGTCGGCGATCTTGCTCAGCATCTCGTCCAGGCCGCCGGTCTGCTCGCCGACCGCGATCATCGAGATGACCATCGGCGGGAACACCTTCGACCGCTCGAGCGGTGCCGCGATGGTCTCGCCGCCGGCGATCGACTGCCGCGACTCCATGACGGCGTTGTGGACCACCTGGTTGCCGGCGGTCTTGGCCGTGATCTCGAGGCCCTCGAGGATGCTCACGCCCGAGCTCACCAGCGTGCCCAGCGTCCGGGTGAAGCGGGACACCGCCGACTTCCGGATCACGTCGCCCAGCACCGGCGCCTTGAGCATCAGCGCGTCGATCTGGAGGCGGCCGGCTGCCGTGGCGTAGTAGCTCTTGAGCGCGAACACCGCCGCCCCCAGCGGCAGCCAGGATGGCCCACCAGTAGCCGATGAGGAAGTCCGACATCCCGATCACGACCCGGGTCGGCAGCGGCAGCTCGAGGCCGGCCGACGAGAACATGCTCTGGAATGTCGGGATGACGAAGACGAGCAGGATGCAGATGGCGATGGCCGCCACCGAGATGATCACGCCCGGGTAGATCATGGCGCCCTTCACCTTCCGGACGAGCGCGTCGTTCTTCTCGAGGAAGGTGGCCAGGCGCAGCAGAATCGTGTCCAGGATACCGCCCGCTTCGCCGGCGGCGACCATGTTCACGTACAGGGTCGAGAACGCCTTGGGATGCTTGGAGAACGCGTCGGCCAGGGTGTTGCCGCTCTCGACGTCGTAGACCACCGCCTTGGTGACGTCGGCGAGCGTCTTGTTCTCGGTCTGCGAGGCCAGGATGTTCAGCGACTGCACCAGCGGCAGGCCGGCATTGATCATCGTCGCGAACTGGCGCGTGAAGATGACGATGTCGCGGGTCTTCACCCGCGGGCCGCCCATGCTGAACTTGATCTGCTTGGGCGCCTCGCGGACGCTCACCAGGATCAGGCGGTTCTTCCGCAGGTAGGCGCTGACGTCGTCCTTGTTGGAGACGTCGAGCTGGCCCTTCTGGATCTGCCCGGTCTGCGAGCGGGCGGTGTATTCGAACATCGGCATCGAGAGGATCTCCGCTTAGCGTCGGGTCGCAGCGGCGCGCTGCGATCCGTTGGTGGAGAGCATTTCCTGCTCTTCCATCGGGGTGACTCCGATCATCCGGAGGAACTCCTTGGGCTCCGACGATACGCGCTCGCACTCTTCCTGGGCCACTTCACGGTTGGTGTAGAGCTGGTACAGCGCGTCGTTCATCGTCTGCATGCCGTGCTTCTTGCCCGACTGCATGGCCGAGTAGATCTGGTGGATCTTGTCGTCGCGGATGAGGGCGCGGATCGCGGGGGTGGCCACCATGATCTCGCACGCCATCGCGCGGCCGCGGCCGCGTGCCTTCGGAAGCAGCGTCTGGGTGACGACGCCCTCGAGCACGAACGCGAGCTGCGCCCGCACCTGCGACTGCTGATTCGACGGGAAGACGTCGATGATCCGGTTGATCGACTCCGCCGCCGAGTTGGTGTGCAGCGTGGCGAGCGCCAGGTGGCCCGTCTCCGCGATCGTGAGCGCCGCGGCGATGGTCTCCAGGTCCCGCATTTCGCCCACCAGGATCACGTCCGGATCCTCGCGCAGCGCGTACTTGAGCGCGGTGGCGAAGCTCTTCGGTGTCGGTGCCGATCTCGCGCTGGTTGACGATGCAGCTCTGGTGGCGGTGGATGAACTCGATCGGGTCCTCCACCGTGATGATGTGACCCTTCCGCTCCTTGTTGATCTTGTCGATGATCGCCGCCAGCGTGGTGCTCTTGCCCGAGCCGGTCGGCCCCGTCACGAGGATCAGCCCGCGCGGCCGCTCGGCCAGCTTGGCGATCACCGGGGGCAGCCCCAACTCGTTGAAGGTTCGCACATTGAAGGGAATCATGCGGATTACCATGGACACGCAGCCGCGCTGCTTGAAGCAGTTGCCGCGGAAGCGAGCTAAGTTCTGAATTCCGAAGGAGAAGTCGAGCTCGTCCTCGGTCTCGAACCGCTTCTTCTGGTTCTCGGTCAGGACCGAGTAGGCCAGCTGGAGCGTGTCCTTGGGCGTCAGGACCTCGGCCACCGAGCTGTCGGTGATGTCACCATCGACACGCAACTTAGGCCGCTCGCCCGTGGTGATGTGCAGGTCGGAGGCCTCCTTCTCGATCATTTCCTCGAGCAGCGCCCGCAGATTGAAGCTCATCCGGCCGTCTCCTTGACTACTTCTTCGAGGGTAGTGACACCGCGCTCGACCTTCTTCATGCCGTCCATGCGCAGGGTGAGCATGCCTTCCGGCACCGCCTGTTCCTGCATCTCGGAGACGGACGCGCCGCGGAGGATCTGGCGGCGGAGCTCGGGCGAGAGGGCCATGACCTCATAGAGGCCGGCCCGGCCCTTATAGCCGGTGCCACTGCAGGTGTCGCAGCCGGTGCCCTTCATGAACGGAATCGCCCGCAGTTTCTCAAGATCTGTGCCCAGGGTCGACAACTGCTCGTCGGTGTACTGGTGCGGACCTTTGCAGTCCTTGCAGATCCGCCGCACCAAACGCTGTGCCACCACGAGGTTTACGGCACTGGCCACGTTGAAGGCCTCGACCCCCATGTCGATCATTCGGGTGATCGTGCTGGCCGCGTCGTTGGTGTGCAGGGTGGAGAGCACGAGGTGCCCGGTGAGCGCGGCCTTGATGGCGATGCCGCCGGTCTCCAGGTCCCGGATCTCGCCGATCATGATGATGTTGGGGTCCTGCCGGAGAAACGCCTTGAGCGCCGCGGCGAAGGTGAGCCCGATCTCGTTCCGCACCAGCACCTGGTTGATGCCCATCAGGTTGTACTCGACCGGGTCCTCCGCCGTCATGATGTTGACTTCCGGCGTGTTGACCCGCGAGAGCGCGGAGTAGAGGGTGGTCGTCTTGCCCGAGCCCGTGGGGCCGGTGACCAGCACCATGCCGTACGGGTTCAGGATGGCCTTCATCAGGTCCTTCTCCGCCTTCACCTCGAAGCCGAACTTGGTCAGGTCGAGCGTCAGGTTGCCCTTGTCGAGAATTCGCATCACGATCTTCTCGCCGTAGAGCACCGGCAGGGTCGAGACGCGGAAGTCGATGACCCGGTTGCCCATCTTGAGCTTGAGGCGGCCGTCCTGCGGCACCCGACGCTCGGCGATGTTGAGCTGCGAGAGGATCTTGATGCGCGAGGTGAGGGCCGCCTTCATCTTGAGCGGCGGGCGCATGATCTCGAGCAGCGCGCCGTCGATGCGGTAGCGCACCCGGATCTCGTGCTCGAACGGCTCGATGTGGATGTCGCTGGCGCCCCGCTTGACCGCCTCGATCAGGAGCCCGTTGATCAGCTTCACCACCGGCGCGTCCTCGAGCTGCGCCTGGGTGACGGTCTCCTCCTCCCGCTCCTCGACGACCTCGAGGTCCTCGCCGGCGGCCTCCATGTCCTTGAGGAGGTTCTCGAGCTCCTGCTGGTTGCCCTGCTGGTAGTGCTTCTCGATCAGCGCGCGCAGCGTGTACTCGCCGGCGATGACGGGAAAGAGATCGAACCGGGTGATGAACTTGAGGTCCTCGAGCAGCCCCATGTCGCTCGGGTCGGCCATGGCGACGGTGAGCGTGCGGCCCTCGCGCTTGAGCGGCAGCACCACGCCCTTCGTGGCCATGTCGCCGGGCACGAGCTTCAGGATCTTGGGATCGACCTCGAAGCGCGAGAGGTCCACCGCCGGCATCCGGAACTGGCGCGCGAGGACCTTGGTGATCTCCAGCTCGGGGACCAGGCCCAGCTTGACCAGGACGAAGCCCAGCCGCTGCTTCGACGCCTTCTGCTCCAGGAGCGCTTGAGTCAGCTGCTCGCGTGAGAGAAGTCCGTCGCGCAGGAGGGTTTCGCCGAGCCGGTCGCTGCCGCCGGCCGCTGCGGTCGCCATGATCGCGTGAGGTCCTGGTCTGTGGGTGGTCGGGAGTCGACGAGGGCCGCGTGGCGGCAAGGGGCCCGAATCACCGGCTCCCTACCCGCACGCGGCCCTGCAGTCGAGCCAGGGCAGCCGGACCGATTCCGGGCACCCGAGACAATTCTTGCACAGCACGGAACGGGCCGTTGGCCTGCCGGTACTCCACGATGGCCCGGGCCCGGGCGGGACCCACCCCAGGCAGGGCGTCCAGCGACGACGCGTCCGCGATGTTCAGGTCCACCGGCTCCGCGCCCGAAGGGTCGGCCGGAGCGACGGACTGGATTGGGGTTATCGGCAGCGGTGCGGCTGGGGACGAGGGTCCGGAGAAGGCAAGGTGCGGGCCGATGGCGGCCAGAAGTCCGGCGCCGACCCCGGGCACCCGGTCCAGCCCGGACGGCCCCCCGAACGGACCCCGGGCCTCGCGATCCGCCACGATTCTCTTGGCGAGCGCGAGACCGACCCGGGGGAGCCGGGCCAGCTCGGGCGCCGAGGCCCGGTCGGCGTCGATCCGCTCATCGGGGCCGAGGGGGCGGGCCAGGGCGAGGATGCTGTCACGGTGGGCGGCTGGAGAGCGCGGCGGCAGCGCGGCCAGCAACTGGACCTCGCCGGGAGCCTGGTCCGGTCGCGTGAGCCACCAGCGGACGCCCTGGCCGACGAGCCCGAGCGACAGCAGCAGGATCAGCGCACGGCGCTCGGCGGCGGACATGCGGGCATGGTAGCAGGGGACGTGCTCCGGAGGGGAGCCGGAACGCGCGGGCATCGGCTAAATCGAGCGTGCGAGAGGGCCGGCGCGTCTCCGGCACTAAGACGGAGCACGGAGAGCACAGAGCGCGAGGAAGTAGCCGACAATTCCTCCTTCTCTGTGCCCTCTGTGCCTCTGTGGTGACAGGTACCGATCGTCGGCGCCTGTTACTGCCGGCGCCTACTCCCCCTCCCTCCGCACCAGCGCCACCGCCACGTCGCCGACGATCTGCAGGCTCGCCGCGCTCACCTTGTCGATCGTGTCGTCCTTCGTGTGCCACGACGGGTAGTCGAAGTCCACGACGTCGATGGCCCGGATGCCGGCCTTCTGCAGCTCCAGGTGGTCGTCGATCAGCGTGTGCTTCGGCGTCGCCACGAAGGTGCCCGCGTAGCCGAGATCCTTCGCGGTGTTCCAGACGAGCTCGACCACCTCCGGCGCGCCGACGAGCGAGTTCCCTTCCTCGAAGATCTGCAGGTCCTTGTCGGCCACGAGATCGAAGAGCACCGCGTACAGCGGCTGCGGGCCGGACACCGGGTGCGCCGCATAGTAGCGCGAGCCGATGAGCACGTCCTTCGGCGTCTTCGTGAAATCGCCGTAGTCCTCGCCGTCCACGAACAGCAGGTCCACCCCGATCGACGGCGGCGCGCGCTTGAGCACGTCGGCCACGCCGAGCAGCGTGGCGACGCCCGAGCCGCCGTCATTGGCGCCCGGTACGGGCTTGGTCGAGTCCGGTCGACGTGGGGCTGTCGGCGGTCGGCCGGCTGTCCCAGTGCGCCAGGAAGAGCAGCCGCTTGGTGGCGCCGGGCCGGAAGCGGGCAATGAAGTTGGTCAGTGGGAGCGAGTCGCCCCCAGCCGTGACGTGGGTCCAGGCCTGAACGATCACGGTGTCCGCCCGCTGGCGCAGCAAGCCGTCGAGCCACGCCGCGGCGCGCTGGTGCGCCTCCGTTCCCGGGATGCGCGGACCGAAGTCGACCTGGGTCTTGATATAGCCGAAGGCCGAGGCGCCGTCGAACTCGCGGACGTGGGGCGTGGTGTCGCGGCAGGCGGCGAGAACCAGGAGGGTGAGCAGGGCATGGCGGCGCATGGGCAGGATGAAATCCCGCTCGGGGGGCAAAGTCAACAAAGACGGAAGGACGGAAACGATGGAAGGACGGAAAGGCTTGCTATGACGGGAGAGCTCCCGATGACGGCCCTGTCTGTTCCGTCCTTCCGTCTTTCCGTCTTCGCTTCCGTCTTCCTGTCTACCGGTAATCACCCGCGAACAGCGACAGCTGGAACGACGCGATGATCGAGATCTGCGACGTGCGCCGGCTGAGATGCCGCGCGTCGTTCAACGAGTACCCCACCTGGAGCCCGCCGCTCAACGTCTGCAGCAGGTCCGTGTCGAGGCCCCCGCGCAGCTCACGGCGGCGGACATCGGAGATGACGATGCAGTCGACCGCCGCTCCCTGCTGCAGGCAGGTCTTGGCCGCCGTCTGCAGGACGGTGAGCGAGCTCCGCACCTGTTTCCTGGCCCTGGCTGATCGAGCGCGGCAGCCGGAACGAGTAGTTCAGCGCGCCGGTGATGTCGTTCTGGTCCAGTCGAGTCTGGTTGCCGTTGGAGAGATTGTCCTGGTTGAGCGCGGATAGGCCGAGCGACACGCGTGAGCCCGTTCCGGAGGCCGAATTGGACGTCCGGCGTGAGGGACGACGACGTGATGTTGGTGAGCGCCGGCTGCCCGCCCGGATTGGCCTGGATGGACGTCCCCTCCCGGTGGCGGAAGGCGGTGCCGACGGCAACGAGCGCGAAGGCCCCGCCGCTGAACGTGCGGCTCCAGCGGACGTTGCCGACCGGCCACTCGCGCTGATTGGACTCCGTCTCCACGAACCCCTCGCCGACGCGCTGCAGCCGCGTGGTCCGGGTGAGCGCGTGCGACAGGGTGAAGGACACGCCATAGGGCAGGTCGGCGCCGCTCGCCACCGTGGCCGTGCGGGTGTCGGACACGCCGCGCGCGTCCGCCCCCTCCTGGCGAAGGAAGCTCTCGAGTCCGCCGAGGGCAAGCTGATACTTCAGGCCGGGGTCGAACGCGGTGAGATCGTAGGTGGAGCTGCGGGTGAGCCGGGTGCTCGCGTCGATCGGACGCACGTGCGCCATCGCCTTGCCCAGGCCGGAGCTGTCGCCGACCAGGAAGCGCAGTCCTCGCGCGAAGTCGATCGCGGCCCCGAGCTCGTTGGTGCGCGCGTTGTTCAACGTCTGCGGCAGAATGAAGGCGCCGCTGTCACCATCCGCCCGGACCGGATCCCGGCTCGAGAGCGTGCGGCTGAGCACGAAGCTGCTGCTCGAGATCAGCCGCGGACGGAGCCACGAGGCCAGCTTGGGCGTGAGCTGGAGCGCCGTGCTCACGCGTCCGGTCGCGCTCGACGCCGACCGGAATGCCGCGCAGGAAGCGACGCTCGCTGTACGCCAGCCGGCCGAGCGGCGACGAGTCGGGATAGATCCGCAGGTCACGCGTGCTGACGAGATCGCCGCTCAGGTTCAGCATCCCGAGCGGCTGCCACGTGAGCCCCGCGGCATTGCGCCAGAGATGGGCAAGCGCGAGCGGTCGGAAGAAAGTTGTCGTCGTCGCTTCGGGCCACCGGGAATCGGAACGCGGTCGAGTTCGCCTCGTTCCGGGTGAGGCCGCTGCGTGAGCGTGACCCGGGTGGGCAGCAGGCTCAGGTCGGCCTGGTCGAGGCCTTTCCCCAGCTCGCCGCGGCGCATGAAGCCCGGCAGCGCCTTGGCGATGCCGCCGAGCGGCAGCCGGATCCCCTTGCGACGGAGCAGGAGCTGATAGTTCGCATTGAATGCGTACGACGTGCTCTGGGCCTCGGAGAGCTCTGTCAGCGCGCGCCCGGTGGTCACGTTCGCGTTCAGAGAAAGCGGGTCCGCCAGGCCCTTCGTCAACCATCCCTTTCCTGGCTGGCTCCGCCGGATACTCATGCTCACCGACATGCTTCGCGAATCGGGCTTGCGGAGGCCCACGAGCGCCTCGCTCCTGATGTCGGTGCCCGTCAGCAGCTCGGGATTGACTCCCGTGCGGGCGTAGGTCACCGTGAGCGGCACCGCGAGGCCGAGCCGTGGTGGGCAGGAACCGGTCGAGCCGGAGATCGCCCGCCAGCTGCAGGACGTCCGTGCCGCGGTAGGACGGGTTCTCGTTGATCTGCCGGAACTGTCCGTTCTGCCGCACGTACGCCATCGAGAAGCTGCCGACGTCGGAGGCGGCGAGCCGGGCGTCCACCGACGCGGCGGTGCCGGTCTGCGGAGACCGGTTGGGTCAGCCGGACGTCATCCACCCAGAGCTCGACCTGCGTCGGTCGTGACCGTCTGCCCCACGCGAAAGATGCCGGCCGAGACCTCCTGCACCGCCGCGAGGTTCGGCGGATTGATCCCGGGGTCGGCGACGTGCACGAGGTAGGGTCCGTCGCACGCCACGTAGGCGCCGGTGTCGCCCGTGCCGCACTCGGCCGCGCCCGAGGGTGGCTGGCCCGAGAGCCAGCGGCTCTCGATGTCGGCTCGAAGCCGGCGGAAGGTCTCGAGATCGATGGCGAACTCGGGCTCCCAGGTCGTCGTTTTCGCGGGGGCCCGGTAGAGGTAGAAGTTGTCGTTGTCGCTCCCGAGCTTGAGGAAAGCCTGCAGGTCGCCTTCCTCCCAGCCCGGGCCGCGGCCCCGCATCCACACGCGGAGCTCGCGGTAGGTCAGCAGGTTCTGCGCGCCGGCCGGGAACCGGAGATACGCCTCGGCGCGTTCGCCGAGCCGCAAATCGGTCGCGAGGATGCGGAGCGACGTCTCGTTGATCTGGGTGCCCTGAGCCTCGCGGTCGCCGCCGAGTCGGGCGACGTTGTCGGTCACTCCCGGCGGCGACACGTAGCCCAGGTCGACATTCTCGGTGGAGACCACCGAGGTGCCGACCTGACCGTGCGGCTCGCCGGTGGCGCCGGTCAGCCCGAGGATCGGGGTCTCCGACCTCCGCGTCCAGGGCGAACCGACGAACCGCATCCGCGCCAGCGCGAACCGCGCGACCGTGTCGGGCACGCCGGCGTCGGCGGGCGCGGCCAGCGTGACCCGGAGGTGCTGCATCAGCCGCAGGGTCGGCGTGTTGATCACCGCGGTCGGCTGCCGGATGGGAATCCGGAAGAGCTTCCACGTCGCGGTGCGGCCCTGGGCGTCCGTCGTGGTCACGCCGTCTCGCACGAAGTACGTGCCGGCCGCGACGTTCACGACGTACCGGAAGACGTTCTCGTTGCTTCCCGTGAGATCGAGGCCCTGATCGCCGTTCAGGTCCTCGGTGTCGAGCACACCGTTGCCGTTGGTGCAGCGCGAGCTGAGGTCGCCCCACGGAAAGATGGGCACCGCGTTGGTCAGGGTGCGGCTGCACAGCGGCAGCTCCGCCACGGGGCCCGCCCCTACTTGCAGGATGCTTTCCGGTCGATCCCCGAGAATGCCGTTGTCGTCGGTCTCGGCGTTGAAGATGCCGATGTCGGTGCGCTCGGTATCGAGCCTCCCCAGCCCCACCAGCTGCCGACCGGTGTAGACGGTGTCCGCGCCGTTCACCGTGAACGAGTCGGGCGCGACCGCCACGGCGTCCTCGCTGACCGTGCCCAGGTCGAACACCAGCCTGAGGCCGGCAGCGCTGGCCGGATCGCCCACCGGCTGAAACAGCCAGAATTCCAGGAAGTCGTCGTTGCTGAGGTCGAGCCCGGTGGGGCTCAGCGAGGTGACCATCGAGCGCCAGCGAGGCGCGAAGTCGCGTCGGGGGAGCGACCAGCGCGAGGAGTTGTTCTGCTGCACGATGCCGCCGGCGGTGTCGGCGTGCAGCGCGAGATACATGATGGTCTCCGGCTCCTCGCCGCCGCCCCGCCAGCCGGATCTGCGTGTCGATGTCCTGTGGGCGGAGCTCCAGGGCGTTACCGTTGGGGCCCGGGACCAGATTCTGCCACGTGAGGGCCACCGCGTCGTCGAGGTTGAAGCCGCCGCCGAACCCGATGTCGTCGAGTCCGGTGCCCTGCTGGGGCCGGCTCCCGAACTCCCATTGGGTCTCCCGCAGGCTCACGTCGACGCCCGGCCTCTCCCTCGAACTCCTCCACGTAGGCCTGGCCCGAGCGGTTCGGGTCGGGCTTGGTGAACGCGAGCTCGGCGTTGACGTCGAAGAGGGACGGTGCCGACACTTCCTTCGTCACCAGCTTGTTCAGGAAGCTGTTGACCCACCTCGGCTTGAAATGCAGCTCCGTGTTCACGCCGCCGATCAGGTTGGCGGACGCCTCGAAGCCCAGCGCCGGACGGGTGAACGCGCTCTGCTCGCGCTGGTACAGCCCGATCAGGTTGATCGCGCCGCGCTCGCCGAGCGAGTAGCGCGTGGCCATGCCCAGAATCGTCGTCGGGGCGACCGCGAAGAGGCCGCGTTCCTCGAACCGCGCGCTGACCTGCGTCGCGGCGGTGCCGAACAGCGCATCCGGATTGAGGAAGGTCACCTGCCCCACGTCGTAGGAGATCGAGTAGTCCACCCCCCGCACCAGCTTCCGGCCCGCCGACGAAGAGCTGCTCGCTGTTCTCGCGCAGCTGCAGCGCGTTGAGGTCGAGCGTCGAGCGGTCGCCGCCGCCGGTGGCGTTGTATTGCAGCCGGACCGCGAACTTGGCCGCCGGTCCCTGCGAGAGGAGCAGGAACAGCGGCGTCCGGTACAGCGAATCGGACGCCTCGGCCGGCGTGAGGCGGGTCGGATCGGCGAACGGCTGAAGGTGGGGAAAGATGATGTAGGACTCACGGATCACCTGCGATGCCTCGGGGTCCTGCTGCCGCGGGAAGAGCCGGTTGGTCCGGTCGAACACCGCGGCGTCGCTGGGAACCGCGAGGCCCAGCTGTTGCAAGTAGGTCGGCGCGTTCCCGCTCTGCGGACGCTCGGACCGGTTGAGCGTGATCCCCACCTGGAGCGAGGCGGCGTCGAGGTCGGCGCCCGCCACGCGATACACCTGCCGCATCTCGTAGCGGAACGTCGGGAGCGTGGGCCCCTGCTGCGGCTGGACGATCAGCTCGACCGTGTCCCGCGCCTGCTGCACGCCGCCGACCGGGACGGTCCCGCGGTCCACCTCGGGGAAGGTGCCGATGAGATTGCCGGCCGCGGTCCGATAGCTGACGGCGAGATAGTCGTTCTGGTCGAGCTTGGTCCCCAGGACGATCCAGAGGCCCGACTGGTCCAGGTAGTAGTCCGTGCCCTGGATCAGCAGCTCCCAGCGCACCGGGCCCGAACTGCTGGGGGCTGTCCGGTCGGTTGGCGAAGGCGGTGATGCCACCGAGATTCGGGTTCACCCCGCTCTTGCTGGCGGCGGCGCGGTAGCGGTAGATCCGTACCTGGCTCGGCCGGTACGTAGGCGTGAGCGAGTTGGGCGAGACCGTGAGGATGTCGATCGCGGGATGCCCCGGCAGGCTGTCCGGATCCACGATCCAGAAGAACCGGCCGCTCTCGAAGTCGAGGTCGCGGGCCTGGCGGTCCTGGGCCTGGCTGGTGTTCTGGCCGACCGTGTAGGTCCGCTCCGACACGACGCTGCCCTTCTGGGTGGCGAACAGGGTCTGGAGCTGGACCGGGCCCACCTCGAAGGTGGCGTTCACCCCGAAGTTGTTGGCCGGGACGGCGGCGGTGATGAACCGGGAGGCGGGCGGCTGGAACACGACCGTGCCGACGTCCACCCGCTTGACGATCTCGTCCTGCAGGCCCTCGTAATAGATCTGGACGTTGTTGTTGCTCGAATAGTCGCGCTCGGTGTCGAAATCCACGTTCACGTGCACCCGCTGACCCAGCAGGCCGGTCGACACGATGTTCACCTGATTGTCGAGGCTCGGCGCCTTGAAGTTGCCCCGGCAGCCGGAATTCGGGTCCAGCGAAAGCGCGGGCGTGCAGCGCTCCTCCCGCAGGCGGTCGGTCCGGATCTCGAGTCGGGCCTGGCCATCCAGGGTGAGGTCGGCATACTTGGTGGGGAGCCCGAGCAGGTTCCGCCGGCGGGGCTGCTGTTCCCCGAGCTCCTCCGGCGGCTGCTCGGCGATGCCGTAGATGGTCTTCAACCGGAGCGCGAGCAGGCGGTCGGCCCGGTCGGCGGCGAGCATCGCGCTGACGGTGCTGTCGAACGCCGCCACCCGCGCGGCCGGCACGAGCCTCACCCCGCCCATCCAGGGGGCGCGGAGCGCGGCGGGTTGCTGGAGCGCGAGCGGGGGATAGGCGAAGCGGAGCCGGAGCCCGGGCTCCGTCGTATCCGCCTGCGCGTAGAGCACCCGGGGCAGCCAGAGAAGGCAGCCCAGGGCGACCAGGAGGCGTGTCACTCTAGAGGATCACGGCATGTCTTGAGGAAGAGGGCTCAACGCAAATATAATGACTCCAACAACTCCTTACAACTGTGTGAGTTAGCCGTCGTGCGCCTGCTCAGTCGCTACCTGCTCCGCCAGTTGGCGGCGCCCTTTCTCTTCGCGCTGGGGGCGCTCACCAGCCTCATGCTCCTGAGCCAGATCGCCAAGAAGTTCGGCGCGCTGGTCGGAAAGGGCCTGCCCTGGGGCGTGATCGGCGAGGTCTTCGCACTGAGCCTGCCCTTCATCGTCGCCATGACCCTTCCCATGGCGGTGCTGCTGGCGGTGCTCTACGCCTTCAGCCACCTGGCCGCCGACAACGAGATCACCGCCATGCGGGCCAGCGGGATCAGCGTCTATCAGATCCTGGCACCGGTCCTGGCGTGGGGCGTGTTCATGTCGGCCTTCAACTTCGCCTTCGTGGATCAGGTGCTGCCCCGGAGCAACGCCCGGCTCCGGGGCCTCCTGATCGACATCGGCCGGAAGAAGCCGACGTTCGAGCTGCGGGAGCAGGTGATCAACGAGGTCCCCCCCTCCCAGTACTTCCTGCGCGCCGGCCGCATCGACGCCGCCACGGGCCGGCTCCGGGACATCACGATCTACGACGTGGGTGGGGAGACCAGCCGGCGGATCATCTACGCGGACAGCGGCCAGATGGCCTACGCGGAGGGTCAGACCGACCTGAGCCTCAGGCTTTACGACGGGACCATCCACCAGTACCGCCCGTCGGACCCGACCGCCTTCCAGCTGACGTCCTACAAGGTCAACGACATCCGGGTCAAGAACGTGTTCGACGAGCTGGTGCGGAACAGCTCCGAGACCGTTCGGGGCGACCGGGAAATGAGCACCTGCGAGATGATGTCGGTCATCCAGGAGGCCCGCAGCGACCAGCGAGTGGCTGCTCAGGATCGCGAGGCGCTGCTCGTGGGCGATCTCCGGGCCCTGCTCGTCCTGCCGGCGCTGGGCCCCCGTCCCGCTGGACTCGACCGAGACCCGGCCGCCGTCCTACTGCGGCTGGATCGAGCGAGTGGAGAGGGCAATCTCTCCGAGGACGGCGGAAGAGGCAAACCCCGCACAGCCGGGGTCCCGGCCGATCTCCAGCCGCCAGGGCGCGAGCGTACAACTGCTTGGCGCAGCCCAGGTGCCCGCGGCGGCCCAGGTGCCGGCGCCCGCGCAGGAACCCGCCAAGAGGGTAAAACCCCGGCCGCCCTTCGCGCCGCGGCAGACTCCCGCGCCGGCGGTACGGCGGCAAGGCGCCGCCCGCGCTCAACTACCCCAAGCCGCACTCCGTCGCCGGGCGCGATCCAGCTGTCCAACTGGGCGCAGGTGGCCACGGCCGCCGACCGCGCCACGGACGCCGACCACCGCGCGGACCGATTTCTGGTCGAGGTCCACAAGAAGTGGGCGATCAGCATGGCCTGCATCTCGTTCGTGATCATCGGCATCGTCATGGCGCTGCGGTTCCCGCGCGGCGGCATCGGATTGGTGATCGGCGGTGGCCTCCTGATCTTCTCGGTGCACTATGTCGGGCTCACGGCCGGGGAGAGCCTCGCCGACCGCGGGTTCGTCTCCCCATGGCAGGCGATGTGGACGCCGAACATCGTCCTGACCATTGTCGGGCTGCTCGGCCTGGTTCGGGTGAGCCGGGAATCGGGCTCGACCCGTGGCGGTGACTTCCAGGAGGTGCTGGACGGCATCCGGCATCTCTTCCGGCGCCTGCGCGGGGTGCCGGCGCCGCCGGCGGGGGAGGCGAATTGATCGGCGTCCGCACGCTGGACCGGTACGTGTTCGGGAGCTGGCTGCGCATCTTCGTCCTCACCGCGTTGGGCTTTCCGCTGGTGTCGATCCTGATCAACCTGACCGACACGCTCAACAAGCTGCTGGACCGCGGGCTCACGATGCGCGAGATCGTGGTGAGCTACGTGTACTCCATTCCCGAGAACGTCTTCCTGGTGATGCCCGCGGCGGTGTTGTTCGCCACCGTGTTCACCGTCGGGGCGATGGGTCGGCACTCGGAGCTCACGGCGGCCAAGGCCGGCGGCATGAGCTTCCACCGGCTGGTGAGCCCGATCTTCCTGGCCGCCGTGCTCGCGACCGGCCTGGCCTTCGTGGTCGGCGAGATGGCCCCGGGCGCCACGGCGCGCCAGGCGGAGATCCAGAAGAGCAAGCAGACTCGCTCCACCCGCTCGCGCTACAACTTCGTCTACCGCGCCGACGCCGGGTGGGTGTACACCGTGCGGTCGCTGGACATCGGGACCCGGCAGCTCAAGCAGCTGCTGCTCGAGCGGCAGGGCAACGGGGCGCAGTACCCGGGGCTCATCATCACGGCCGACAGCGCGAGCTGGAACGACACGACCCGGCACTGGCGGATGAGCAGCGGCACCAGCCGGGTCATTGCCGGGGAGACCAAGCAGGCCACGTTCGCGTTCCGCACCATGCGGCTCAGGGCGCTCTCCCAGTCGCCGGCCGACCTGCTGGCGGAGCCGAAGGCGCCGGACGAGATGCGCTACGCGGAGCTCGGCCGCTACATCGACGCCCTGAAGCGCTCGGGCAACGATGCCAACAAGCTCATCGTCGAGCAGTCGCTCAAGCTGGCGCTGCCGGCCACCTGTCTCATCATCGCCCTGTTTGGCGCACCGCTGGCGGTCCAGGCCCCGCGCGCGGGCGCCGCGATCGGCATCGCGATCAGCCTGGGCACGACGGTGATCTTCCTGCTCATCACCCAGATCATGAAGGCGGTCGGGGCCGGCGGGCTGATCGACCCCACGCTCGCGGCCTGGCTGCCGAACATGGTGTTTCTGCTCGCGGGATTGGTGCTGCTGGCGCGGGTGAGGACGTGAGGGGGACGGAAAGACGGAAGGACGGAAAGACGGAAAGGGCGAACGAGGGAAAGGTTGAACGAGGGCAAGGAGGCGGGAGCCTAGCGAGGCGGCCTCAGCAGAGATGCCAGGCTGGCGCACGCTTTCCCTCCTTCCGTCTTTCCGTCCTTCCGCCCTCCCGTCCCCACTATATTCCCCCCATGACCACTCGCCCCGTGATCGTCGGAACGGGCATCGCCGGCCTCTGGACGGCCTGGCGGCTGGCTTCCGAGGGACAGGCGGCGATCGTGGTCACCAAGGAAACGCTCGCCGACAGCGCCAGCTCCTGGGCGCAGGGCGGCATCGCGGTGGCCCTCGGCCCCGGCGACAGCCCCAGCCAGCATGCGGCCGACACCCTTGCCGCCAGTGACGGCCTGGCCGACCCCGAAGCCGTCAGAATCCTCACAAGCGAAGGGCCGGACAGGATTTACGAGCTGCTCGCCCTGGGTGCCCGCTTCGATCGCGGCACCGATGGGCGGCTCCGCTTCGGGCTCGAGGCGGCGCACACGCGTGCCCGGATCATCCATGCCGGCGGCGACCGGACCGGTGCCGCCCTCATCGGCTGCCTGGCGCAGGTGGTCCGCCTGCACCCGCTGATCGAGCTGCTGGAGCACACCGAGGTCACGAGCCTCCTGGTGCACGAGGAGCGGATCGCCGGCGTGATGGCGCTGCCGCGGGGCGGCGCGCGCTATCCGATTCACGCGAGCGCCGTGGTGCTCGCCACCGGCGGCGTCGGCCAGCTCTACGCCGTCACCACCAATCCGAAGGTAGCCACCGCCGACGGCTGGGCGCTGGCACACCGGATCGGCGCCACGCTTCGCGACATCGAGTTTCTGCAGTTCCACCCGACCGCGCTCACGCTCCCGGGAGTGAATCCGGCGCCGCTCATCTCCGAGGCGGTGCGCGGGGCGGGCGCGCTGCTGGTCGATCGCGAGGGCCGGCGCTTCGCGCTCGACGCCGATCCCCGCGGCGAGCTCGCGCCGCGCGACATCGTGGCCCGGGCGGTGGCGGCGGCCGTGGCCGCGAGGCGGCGCCTGGCTCGACGCCCGGTCGATCGCCGATTTCCCGACGCGGTTCCCCGGCATCACGGCGATGCTGGCTCGCCACGGCCTCGATGCCGCGCGCGATCTCCTCCCGGTGGCCCCCGCGCTCCACTACGCCATGGGTGGCATCCAGACCGACCTCGAGGGCCGGGCCAGCCTGCCGGGGCTCTGGGCGGTGGGCGAGGTCGCCTCGACCGGCGTGCACGGCGCCAACCGGCTCGCCTCCAACTCGCTGCTCGAGGGGCTCGTGTTCGCCGACCGCGCCGGACGCTCGGTGACGGCCGCGGGGCCCACCGTGAGTCCGGACCCTTCGGAGGTGTCGGCGCCGGGCGCGGGCACGCCGGACACGGGCGCCGACGAGGCCTGCGGCGAGATCCGGCGCGAGATGCGCGAGCTCATGTCCGCCCATGTGGGCGTGCAGCGCACCGAGTCTTCGCTGCTCCACGCCGAGCAGGCGCTCGATGGGCTCACGCGAGCGACGCCACCGGGCGCCTGGCGGACCGACAACCAGCTCCTGGTCGCCCGCCTCATCACGGAAGCCGCTCGCCGGCGCCGCGAGAGCCGGGGCGGGCACCGCCGGCTCGACTATCCACCCGCCGCCCTCAAGCGGGAGACCGCATGACGGTGTCGCTTCCCGTCATCGAACGGCTGCACGAGACTCCCGAGGAAATCGCGGCGCTCCAGGCCGAGATCCGGGCGCTGGCCAAGCGGCGGAACGCGGTCGTCATCGCCCACAACTACCAGCGGCCCGAGGTCCAGGACGTCGCCGACTTCGTGGGCGACTCGCTCGGCCTCTCGCGCCAGGCGGCGAAGACGCCGGCCGAGGTGATCATCTTCGCGGGCGTCCACTTCATGGCGGAGACCGCGGCGATTCTGTCGCCCACGAAGCGAGTGCTGCTGCCCGACCTCAAGGCCGGCTGCTCGCTCGCGGCCACCGTGACCGCCGAGGACGTCCGGCGCTGGAAGGCGGAGTTTCCGGACTACATCGCCGTGGGCTACGTCAACACGACCGCCGAGGTGAAGGCGGAGCTCGACTACTGCTGCACCAGCGGCAACGTGCTCGACGTGATCGACGCCATCCCGGCGGACAAGGGCATCCTCTTCCTCCCCGACTTCTTCCTTGGCGCCCACGTGCGCCGGATGCGGCCGGACCGGCGGGTCGAGGTGTGGCTGGGCGAGTGCCACGTGCACAAGGGGATCCGCTCCGAGACGCTCAACGCCGCGCGCGAGCAGTATCCGGACGCCGAGGTCCTGGTGCATCCGGAGTGCGGCTGCGCGGGCCAGCTCATCTACGAGATGGGCCGGGGCGACATCCGGCCGGAGGGACTGCACATCGCCTCGACGGAGGGGATGATCCGGGCGGTGACCGAGCGGCCGGTCAAGCAGTTCATCGTCGCGACCGAGACCGGCATCATGCACCGGATGCGGCAGATGGCGCCGGAGAAGGAGTTCATCGCGGCCGACCCCGAGGCCGAGTGCGCCTTCATGAAGACGATCACCCTCGCCAACGTGCGCGACTCGCTCGCGCTCGACCGCCACCACATCACCGTCCCACCCGACATCGCGGCGCGCGCCCGCGGCGCCATCGACCGCATGGTCGCGCTCGGGAAGTGAGCGACGACGCGGCCCGGATCGCCGCCGCCGCGCTGGCCGAGGACGGCCCGACCGACGTCACCACGGCCGTCACGGTTCCGATCGGCCTCCAGGCCCAGGGCAGCATCGAGTATCGGAGCGCCGGCGTGCTGGCCGGCGCGGCCTACGCGGACGCCGTGGCGCGTGCCTGCGAGTGCCGGATCGACTGGCGCTCGCCCGACGGGCGCGCGGTCCGGGCCGGCGCCGTGGTCGGGCGTGCTGCACGGCGAGCTCGCGCGCATCCTCCGGGCCGAGCGGCCGATGCTCAACCTGCTGCAGCGCGCGTCGGGGATCGCGACCGCCACCCGCGCCTACGTCGACGCCGTCGCCGGCACCGGCTGCCGGGTCCTCCATACCCGGAAGACCGCACCGGGCCTTCGCGCGCTCGACATCGCCGCGGTGCTGGCCGGCGGGGGCGTCCGGCACCGGGAGGACCTGAGCCACGAGCTGATGGTGAAGGACAACCACTGGCAGGCGGCCCTCCGGAGCGGCCGCACCCTGGCCGACGCGCTCGACGAGGCGCGGCGGCGCGGCGTGACGGCGCTCTACGTGGAGGTCGAGTCCCAGGAGCAGCTCGAGCAGGCCTGCGCCGCGGGAGCGACCCGGCTGCTGGTCGACAACCAGACGCCGGAGGCGGTCCAGCGCTGGGGCGTCCGGGCCCGGGCGATGCGGCCGGGGATCGAGATCGAGGCGACGGGCGGGATCACGCTCGAGAACGTGCGGGCGTACGCGGAGGCGGGGGCGGACTTCGTCTCGATCGGGGCGCTGACGCACAGCGTGCGGGCGGCGGATCTGGCGCTGGAGGTGCAGGTGGTGAGTTAGTCTCGGGGCGTCAGGCCGGCATTTGGTGCTCTGTTCACCACGAAGGCACGAAGGACACGAAGGACACGAAGAAAAGACAACCAATTTTTTGTGGGGGGGAGGCTTCGTGTCCTTCGTGCCCTTCGTGCCTTCGTGTTAAAGGGCCGCACGATCTCAACCGCCCACGGAGCCCTCAGCGCTCGAACTCAGTCGACCGCCGCCACGACCTCGCCCCGCCCACTCCACGCCCGCCACCCGTAGTACACCGGAATCCCCGTCAGAATGATCGCAAACGTGATCCCCGTGTTGATCGGATCGGTCCAGAGCGCGTTCACCACCATCGCCACCGACGCCAGCAGGAAGAGGATCGGCACGACGGGATAGCCCCAGGTGCGGTAGGGGCGCGGCATGTCGGGGCGGGTGCGGCGCAGCACGAAGACCGCGGCCACCGCCAGCGCGTAGAACGGCCAGATGCCGAGGATGAACTTGTCGGCGAGCTGCTGGAAGTCGTTGAACAGCACGTAGAGGACGCCCAGCGTCGTGGCCAGCCAGATGGCTACCGACGGGCTCTGGAACCGGGGCGAGACCCGGGCGATGCTGCGGAAGAAGAGGCCCCGGTCGGCCATGGCGAAGAAGATCCGGGGTCCGGTCATCATCGACCCCGTGAGCGCACCGAAGCACGACAGCATCACGACGCCCGACACCACCGCTCCGCCCTTGCCGGCGAACATCGGGATCCGGTCCGCCGCCGTCGCGGCGATCAGCCTGGCGCCCGCCATCTCGGGCAACGGCACCAGGTAGATGTAGGCGACGTTGAGCAGCAGATAGACGAGCACGATCGCCGCCGTGCCGAGGATGAGCGCCAGCGGCAGCGTCCGCCCGGGGTCCTTCACCTCGCCACCCATGAACGACAGGTCGGCCCAGCCGTCGTACGTCCACATGATCGTGATCAGCGCGGTCCCCATGAGCGACAGGTCGAGCCCGCCCCGCCAGGCCGGCGTGAAATGGGAGGCTCCGGTGCTGTCGGCCGTGAACGCGAGCAGCGCCAGGGCGGCCAGCGCGCCGAACTTGGCAATCGTCGTCAGGTTCATCACCACCGCCGCGCTGCTCACCCCCACGTAGTTGAGCGCGCCCATGGCGAGGATGGCCACGGCGGCCACCCAGCGCACCTGCGCCGGATCGAGATGGATGAAGTAGCCGAGGTATTCGGCGAAGATCGTGGCGATGGCGCCGAGCGCGGATGCCCGGATGACCGTGAGCTCGGACCAGCCGAACAGGAACGCCGGGAGCGGACCGAACCCCTCGAGGATGTAGGCGAACACCCCGCCCGACCTCGGCATCGCCGCCGCCAGCTCGGCATAGGTGAGGGCGCCGAACAGCGCGACCAGCCCACCCACGACCCAGGCGAGCAGCACCGGTCCCGGCTCGTGCAGCCGCTCCGCGACGCCGGCCGGCACGCGGAAGATGCCGCTCCCGATCGTCGACCCCACGAGCACCGCGACGGCACTGCCGAGGCCGAGGTGTCTGGGGAGCCGTTCACCCCATGCATCGCGTTGGACGGACATGGGCTAAATATAGCCTTGACAAGGCTCTGCCAGACACGTTCTTTCCCGGCGATATGACGCAATCGACCCCCGACCAGACGCGCCTGCTGCGCCGGCTCGCCTGGACCGGCAGCGCCCTGGCTCTGGGCCTCATCGTGCTCGGAGGGGTCGTCCGGATCACCGGCTCCGGCATGGGCTGCGGGGATCACTGGCCCCGCTGCGATGGCGAGTGGTTCCCGCCGCTGGACCTCCCGACCCTGATCGAGATCGGACACCGCTGGGCGGCCGCGCTGGTCAGCCTGCTGGTCTTCGCAGTGGCCCTGGTGGGCTGGCGGCGCCATCGGAACGAGCCGGCCCTCCGGAACCCCGCGCTGCTCGCCGCGGTGCTCCTGGTGGCGCAGGTGCTCCTTGGCGCGGTCACCGTCAAGCTGGCGCTGCCGCCCTGGGTGATCATCACCCACCTGGCCAACGCCATGCTGCTGCTGGCCACGCTGATGGTGGTGGCGCTGCGCGCCGGGGCGCCCGAGGGTCCCGCCATGCCCCGGCTCGAGGCGCGGCACGGCGCCCACGGGCTGGTCGTGGCCACGGCCGCCCTCGGCTTCGTGGTGATCCTGTTCGGCGCGCAGGTCGCCAACTTCCACGCGGGGCTCCTCTGCCTCGGCTTCCCGCTCTGCGATGGCGGCGTGCTGCCGCCGGCCTCCTCCCTTGCCACGCTGCACTGGACGCACCGGGTGCTGGCCTTCGCCTTCCTCGGCCTGGCCCTCGTGATGGTGAGCCGGGTGAGCCGGCGGACCGACGCGGCCGGGCAGCCGCTCCGGCGGGCGGCGGCCCTGGTGCTTGCCGCCACCGTGGCGCAGATCGCCGTGGCGGCGGCCATGGTGCTCCACCTGCTGCCGCCGGCGCTCCGCGCGCTTCACCTGCTGGTGGGCACCCTGGTCTGGGCCGCCCTGGTCCTGCTGGTGTTCCACTCGAGCCGGACGCCCGCCGCCGATCCTGAGGCCGTCGAGGCGGAGCCCGGCGCCCGGCGGCCGTCCTTCGGCGCCGACCTGATCACGCTGACCAAGCCGCGGATCATCTCCCTGCTCCTGGTCACGACGATCGCGCCGATGTTCATCACGCCGGCCGGCCTCCCGACCTGGAGCCAGCTCTTCTGGGTGCTCGTCGGCGGCTACCTGATGGCCGGCGGCGCCAACGCGATCAACATGTGGTTCGACCGGGACATCGACACCCGGATGGCGCGCACGAAGCTCCGGCCGATTCCCGTCCGGACGGGTGTCGGCCGGGTTCGGGCTGGCGTTCGGGGTGGCGCTCGGGCTCGCGGCCTTCGCGGTCTTCTGGTACCGGGTCAACGCGCTGAGCGCGTGGCTGGCGCTCGGAGGACTGCTGTTCTACGTCTTCGTGTACACCATCTGGCTCAAGCGGACGACCCCGCAGAACATCGTGATCGGCGGCGCCGCCGGGGCGTTCCCGCCGCTGGTGGGCTGGGCGGCGATGACCGGGCGGCTCGACCTCGCCGCGGTCTATCTCTTCGCCATCATCTTCTACTGGACGCCGCCGCATTTCTGGGCCCTCGCGCTCATCAAGCAGGCAGACTACGCCCGTGCCGGGATCCCGATGATGCCGGTGGTCCGCGGGGAAGCCCGCACCAAGTACGAGATGACCGTCTATACCTTGATGCTGCTCCCGCTCACGATCATGCCTACGCTGTTCGGCGCGCTGGGCCTGTTCTACGGCGTGGCGGCGACGCTGCTGGGCGCGCGGCTCCTGTGGTACTGCATCCGACTCCTCCGCGAGCGGTCGATCACGCCGGTAGCATGGCAGATGTACCGCTACTCGCTGCTCTACCTGGCGCTCCTGTTCGTGGCGATGGGCATCGACCGCGCGCTGCCCTGGCGATACTCCAAGCCGACGGGCAGCGTGATCATCCTCGGCCGGCCCGGCGAACAGGTGGCGATGCCGGCCGCGGCGCACGTGCACCCGTGACGCTCGGGAGTCCCCGCCGCATTCCCCGGCCGGGGCGGCTCGTCCGGCTGTGGCCGAGGGTCCGCCCGTATCGCAAGCTGCTGCTCGGCGCGACCGTCGCGCTTGTTCTCAGCAGCATGGCCAGCCTCGCCTTCCCGATGGCGGTGCGGTACCTCCTCGACGCGGCGTTCGTGGCCCGCGACCGCGCCCTGCTCGACCGCATCGCGCTCGGCACTGGTGGCGCTCTTCTCCGTGCAGGCGGTGCTCAACTACATCCAGGCCTACCTGCTGAGCGCGGCCGGCGAGCAGGCGGTGGCCGGGCTCCGCCGCGAGCTCTTCGGTCGCCTGCTGGAGATGCCGCCCGGCTTCTTCGCCGAGCGCCGCACCGGCGAGCTCACCAGCCGGCTGTCGGTCGACATCGGGATGCTGCAGACGGTGCTGAGCCACCAGGTCTCGGAGTTCGCCCGTCAGATCCTGGCGCTGGTGGGCGGTATCGTGCTGCTCACCTGGCTCCAGCCCCGCCTCACGCTGACCGCGCTGCTGGTGGCGCCGGTCGTGGTCGGCACCGCGCTGGTGTTCGGCCGCCGGCTCCGGGAGATGACCACCGGCGTGCAGGACCGCGTCGCCGAGGCCACGGGCGTGGCGGAGGAGGCGTTCTCGCAGATTCGCACGGTGCAGAGCTTCGTCCAGGAGCCCGCCGAGCGCGCCCGGTACGGCGAGCGGGTCCAGGCGAGCGTCCGGACGGCGCTCAAGCGCGCCAAGGTGCGGGGCGTGTTCTTCGGGATGCTCACGTTCTCGACCTTCGCCGGCATCGTCTTCGTGCTCTGGCAGGGCGGCCTGCTCGTGCTCGACGGCAGGCTGACCGCCGGGGCGCTGGTCAGCTTCCTGCTCTACACGATCACGATCGCAGCGTCGATCGGCGCGCTGGCGACGTCGTTCACCACGCTACCAGGAGGCGGTGGGCGCCGCGGAGCGGGTGTTCGAGATCCTCGAGATGACCCCGGCGATCGCGGACCCGCCGATGCCCACGCCGCTGCCCAGGCCGGCGCGCGGCAAGGTGGCGTTCGAGGGCGTGAGCTTCCGCTACCAGGCCGATCCCTCGCTGCCGTGGACGCTCGACGACGTCAACCTGGTCGTCGCGCCGGGCGAGGTGGTGGCGCTGGTCGGCCCGTCGGGCGGCGGCAAGACCACGCTGGTGTCGCTGCTGCCCCGGTTCTGGGACGTGGACCGTGGGCGGATCACGCTCGACGGCGTCGACATCCGCGCGCTCCGGCTGGCGGACCTGCGGGGCGCCATCGGCATCGTGCCGCAGGAGCCGGCGCTGTTCAGCGGGACCATCCGGGAGAACATCGCCTACGCCCGGCCCAGCGGCCACCGAGGCCGACGTGCAGGCGGCGGCCCGCGCGGCGCACGCGCACGAGTTCGTCGAGCGGCTGCCGCACGGGTACGAGACGCTGGTGGGCGAGCGCGGGGTCAAGCTGAGCGGCGGGCAGCGGCAGCGCGTGGCGATCGCCCGCGCGATCCTCAAGGATCCGGCGGTGCTCATCCTCGACGAGGCCACCAGCAACCTGGACAACGAGAGCGAGCGGCTGATCGAGGACGCGCTTTCGAAGCTGCTCGTGGGGCGGACGACGCTGATCATCGCGCACCGGCTGAGCACGGTGCAGCGGGCGGACCGGCTGCTGGTGCTCGACCACGGGCGGATCGTGGAGGAGGGGACGCATGGGGAGCTGCTGGCGCTAGGCGGGCTGTATGCGCGGCTGTATCAGCGGCAGTTCCGGGAGGAGCCGCTGCAGTTGACCGAGTCGTCCTGAGCCATGCCGCGAGGGACTACCGCATCACGCGCCAGTGGCAGGCACCTTCCAGCTGGCGCGTGGGCCGGTCGGCTGCAATGGGCGATGAGCTCCTCCGGCCACACTAGTCTTCTAGGCCGCGGTTGGGTCCAAGTGATGCCGGTAACGCTACGGATCACCCAATACCTGAAGGCGGGGTCGTATCCGCCTCAAGTGCGGCTCGGCAGAGTGACACCTGGTCCGATTCGACCTCCGCCATCCAGAACGCCACCGTATCCAATTCGCCAGATGTCGAAACGGCGGCATCCACACCGCACGCCGGCGATGGCCGGCTAGCTTACTCCGCAGCGATCTGCAGGAAGATTCAGGATGGGGGTCGGGTCTGGGCGCCGGCGGGATCACCGGTCGCCGTCGGAATCGGGTAGAACAACTTAATGAGACGACGATTGTGAAGGATGTTCACCCAGTGAGCGGTAAGGGAATCCGCAGCTGCAGCACAGAGATAACAACGAAAGCCCCCGCTTGTCGCAAGCGGGGGCCCGTTCCTACCCCAAACCTAGCTACTCAGGGCGAGGTAATCGACAGAGAGATCCAGTCCGGCGCGGGATCTACCGGGTCGTAGAACGGTCCGAAGAAAGCCACCGCCAAGATGTAGGTACCGGCCGTCAAGTCAAACGTACAACTCTCCTCCCCCCCCTCGTCGCCGTTCCCCAGAACGTCGCAACCCGAGTCAGGGAAACCGATCACATCGGTCGTTCCATCGGCGCTCAGCACATACAAACCTAGATCGGCCGTGTTGGACCAGCCCAGCGTGGCGTCAATCGACCCATCCGCTGGCAAAGTGATCTTGTACAGCTGGCAGGGCGCTCCGTCATTGCTCTCGCCGCATACCGGTGACGCGAAGGCTGCGCCGTCATAAAAGGCTGTGGTCCCACCGGACGGAGGCAAAGCCACCTCGGGAGCCGTGGCTGGGTCGTCGGTACCCGGCTGCGGCGGAACCGTGGCCGAAATGGTGAGCGCGACGTCGGTACTGTCGCTGACCGGTGCCTGTGGCAGGTAGGGAACGATCAGGCCGGTGATGATGCCCTTGCTCGTAGCCCCCGGCGGCGGGAAGATCGTGATCGTCTTGCCGTCATCCGAAATGCCGAGAACGATCGCGCCACCGGCATCGAATGTTACGGCCGCGTCCGGACCGAATATATAGGGGCCGGCCGGAGCGGTGATGACCGTCTCGTCGCTAGCGCTCGGCCCGGTGGAAGTGACCGTGGCGACCGGAATGTTGGCCGGATCGGCGCCCACCAGGACAGGAATCGTGATACTTTGCCCAGCGGCGCTTACGGTGAAGCTGGTGCTGACGAGATCGGTGCCCGTCACCTTGAACTGCCATGTGGAAGCCGTGGGTGGCACCGTCAGCGAGTCGCCGACGAATTGCTCGAAGAACGTCGAATCCCGCACCACGCTGATCCCTGACCCGACCGCCGAGATCTCGTAGGCGGCAGGGATGAGGTTACCCTGGGCGTCCAGCGCCTGGACCTGGATCGTCTTGACCTTCCCCAAGGTCACATTCATCGTCGTCGGTGTCGCCTGGATCGTCGTGACGGGGCCGCGCAGGTCCTCGGTCGGGTCGTTGTTGCACCCGCTCACGACCAGGAGAGCGATCAGTGAAACCGTACCAGATGTCAAGCGATTCATACCTCGCACCTCGTTCAATGGGCCTGTAGAGACAGCGGCATCACCTGGACCTGTCATGGACTCCGGTCCTGGAGCAGATCCCCCCTGCGGAGCAGATCGACCCCCACGAACCGACTGATGTCGAGCACGGCGTCTTCCTTGCGGAGCAATTCCGCCCAGTTGGGCAAGTTCGTCTCGCGCACGTCGTTCGAGGTCACGAGCTGGTAGATTCCCAGGCCGCTGGTGCGATCGACGAAGACGTAGTACCGGTTCTTTCCGCGCGTGTAGTGCCACACCTCGTACGGGGGCGACCGGCCGGCCTGGGGCCGTTGCAGCACTTCATCCGGGGCCCCGTTCCGGACGTAGATCCGGCCCCGATCGGTCTTCCATCCCGGCCTCGAGGCGCGGCCCTTTTCACCGTAGTTCTTCTCGACCAGGGCGAGCGCATCGTAGAACTGTTGCCGGGCTTCGTTCGTCACGGGGCCGGGTGTCGGGTCCAGCTTGGCCCAGAACTCGGCGAGGAAGCGCCGCTTGGCGCGCACGCTCAGCCCCTTGTAGGGCGAGAGCTCGCCCGACTTCGCGACCAGCTCGAGGGGCGCCTCGGCCGCATCCAGCTCCGCTTCGTTCATGTCCTCGAAGTAGCCGGCGTCGGTGCCCTTCGTCGCCTCCTTGCGGGCGACCGCGCTCTCGAGGGTCTGGTCGAGACCCGCCATCGTGAACACCGCGGACCGCTCGACCGAGGTCCCGGCGAGCGCCAGCGCGGCGGTCATGGTGTACCGACCCGCCGGCAACCCGGTCAGGTCGAGCTGACCCTTCAACACACCGCCCCCGGCCGGCACCTGGACCTTCGTCGCGGGAGTGGTCGTGAGCACCTTCCCCGCGGAATCCACCACCTTCATTGCCAAGGTCCCTTCCGACTGCTCGGGCGAGTACGCCTCGAGCAGGTAGAAGACCATCGGACGGAGCGGTGTCAGCTCGAGCCGGGCGGCGGCGGTGACCAGCATCCGCCCCCATCGAAGCTCCGCGGGCTGGGGAACCGTGTCTTCGTCCGTGACCGGGCGGATCTTCGGCGACAGCAGCAGATCCGACGCTGCCGGGGTCGAGGTGAACCCCTCGATCGGGACCGTGGACGTGACGTTTCGCCCGGAGACCGAATCCGCGACCCCCACTTCCAGCGTGTAGCGACCGGGGGCCAGCGAGAACCGCACGGTCTCGACGCCGAACGCAGACGGCTGGCGCAGCGCCTCGTCCGCGTGATTCTGCCAGGACTGCTGCAGCAGCGTGAGGCCCGTGGAATCGGTCACCTTGACCGCGACCCGGTAACTCATCCTGCCGCCACCACCCTCTGACGCGGGCTCCAGGATCATGTAGGGCACCTGGAGGAACGCGGTCACTTCGGTCCGCTGCTGCTCCGCCCGGTAGGAACGAACCGCGCGGAGCACCAGAGGTGATTCCGGCGGCGCCGGCCGCTGCTGCGCCTGCGCCAGGACTGCAACGACCGCCAGGGCCGCCCATCGCACTGCAAGCATATGTCAGCTACACCAGGACTGGGGGGCCGCTGATCGCGGCCCATGAATTACGCCCGCTTACCACCCCAGCGTGAAGCTGAAGAAATTCGTCGGGCCAAGGACGCCGAGATACTTGTACGCGTAGTCGAGGCCGAGGGAGAAACCATTCCCCGCGCCGTACATGAGCCCACCGCCGAAGGCGAGGCCCTGCAGGGTCTCCTCGTCGTTCAGCGCGGTCTGCGAGCTCTGCGGGTCGAGGTTGTTGGCCCCGGTGTAGCTGTAGCTGCCCCGCAGCGCGAAGCCGAAGTTCGAGCCGCCGAGCTTGTTGGACATCCACTCGCTGCCGAACGCGAAACCGGGCTTGTTGTTGTTCGGCTGGTTGAAGTCGCCCAGCACGGTCAGGCGGTTGTTCTCGCCCGTGAGGACGTCGTACGCCAGCCCGACCCGGAACGTGGTCGGCAGCGGGAAGTCCTTGGTGAGCAGGTTCGACTGCTGCGGCAGCGTGGGCGTCTCGTCCTCGCCCGGAATCGGCGTGCGCGGCACGTTCCCTTGAAGCCCGGTGCCCGAGTAGCTCAGGTTCGAGCCGATATTGGCGAGCACGAAGGAGAACTTGACGGGGTGGTTGTTCAGGGAGGCGTGGAAGTTGGTGCCGAAATCCACCGCGAACGCACTGCCGCTGACCGTGCCCAGCCGGTCGTTGACATACTTGGCGGTGATGCCCGCCGAGAACCGGTCGGAGAAGTTCTGGGCGAAGGTCCCGCCTACGAAAGTCTGGTTGACCGAGTAGGTACCACCCGTCCCGTCGGGCTGCTCTTCGGTATAGATCGGCTGGTCCTTGAACCCGAAGGTCCCGAGCTGGAACCCGATGGTCCGGGCCCCACCCGAGAGCGGGAAGGCGACGCCGCCCCACGAGTAGCGGGTGTCGGCGAGGTAGTCGTACGTCCCGACCATGATCCCGGGCCGCTCGAGCAGGGCCGCGCCGGCCGGGTTGTAATACAGTGCGCTGACGTCGGTGACGATCGCGGCGAACGATCCGCCGAGCGCCGTACCGCGAGCGCCCGCCCCGAGCAGAAGGAACTCGCCCGAGGTCGTGCCGTAGGACGTATTGTCCTCCTGCCCGACCGGCTGTCCCGTGTTGTTCTGAGCCGCCAACCCGGCTGGAACCGCGTTCAACAGGCCGAAGGCGAGCAGCCACCCAGGCGTAGAGAGCTTCACCATAATTGTCGATCTCCTGGAGGTTGGGGCGGGCCAGGTGCCCGCCCCGTATCGATGCCTATTGCGCGAAGTTCACGACCGTGAAGCGACCGACTCTGCGAGCGTCGCCGGCTTCGATGTGATAGAAGTACACGCCGCTGGCGACCACCTGGTTGTTCCGGTTGCGCAGATCCCAGTTCATCTCGCTGCCTTGAGATGCGCTGGCGGAGCTGTACTGGCCGCCGTGGTGCTCGAGCATCCGCACCAGCACGCCGCTGGCGGAGTAGATCCGGATGATCGCGTCCTGCGGCAGGCCCACGAACTTCAGGATCTTCTGGTCGGTGCTCGCCTCGTACTTGCTCTGTACGTAGTACGGGTCGGGCACGGTATGAACCGCGGTGAGATCGCTCTTCTTGGACGCGACCACCGTGTTGTTCGGTGTGAGCGTGGCGGTCAACGTCGCGCCGACCGCGGTGAACGGCCGAATGGCCGGGCTAAAGCTGTAGGGACCGATATTACCGGACGCCCCGTTGCCGCCGTTGATCGCGCCGCTGTAGGTGCGGAGCGCCCAGACGGTGCCGGCGGCGGGCAGGGCCGGCATCTGCATGAGGAACTGGTGGCCGGCGATGTAGAAGAGGAAGCCCGGCTGCGCGGCCGGAGCCGCGCCCTTCATATTGTCCGTCGAGCCACCCGCGAACGCGATCTGCCCGAGCTGCGCCGTCTGGCTCAACGCGTATGCCGGGCCAGTATGGAGCGAGTCGCAGGCCACGCGGAGGTTCGATCCCGGCAGCTCCGTCTTGAGCGGCTCCACGCAGTTAATGTCGCTCTGCGTCAGGACGGTGTTCTCCGTGTCAAATTCGTCCGGGCCTCCCGTGTTCGCCGTATTGAGGATGCCGAACGAGGCAGACACTCGCGGTGAGAACGGAACCACGACATCATGGGTGATATCGATGACCGAATCCACCAGCCCGCCCGTGCCCCAGTAGACGTTGAAGTCCGCTGCCCGGGCAGCACCACCCATTCTCCACTCGTCGTTGCGCCACGTCCGGTCGAACACCGTGTAGGCGTGGGGCTCGTTGATCACGGTGACACCCGTGAGCGCGCCGGCATTGTCGAACACGGTTGCTCCCGATTCATCGGGCGGCCCGTTGCCTCCGTTCGGATCCGCCTTGGTCTCGTTGGTCGTCGGCGATGGTCCGTCGAACCAGCGAGCGCCGTTGTACTGGCAGTTGCCGTTGGGGTCGAACAGGGGATCGCCGTTGGCGCATCCCAGGCCCTGGCCAACGAGGTACGAATTGGAGGGCATCGTCAGGGTGGCCTTCGCCGAAAGCTTGAACGCCGCTGTGCCGCCTTCGAAGGTGCCCGGCACCGACGGATCCACCGGAGCGACGTCGTTGGAGAACCCAATGCCCGACGTATCGCTTGCCGAGGCACCCGCCCCCGCACCGCCGCTGTTGATCTGTACCGGCACCGAGAAGGCTGCGGCCGTCGGTGTGCCGGGAGCTGTCGTCAGCCAGTAGATGTGCGGCTGAGGCGTCAGCGACCCGCCGAAGATACCCGTGTTGCCGGTCTGACCGAGTGTCATGCTGTCGAGCCGCATCGCCAGTTGGGTGGGTGCGCCGACGAGTTGGCTGACCAGCTGGACCAGGTTCAACGCGCCACCGTTGGCAGGGGCAGCCGGACCGCTGAACTTGCCGGTGGCCGGGTCAATGGTTGGCTCGGTCGTATTGGTGAGATCCCCGTTCCGGCCGCTCATCTGCAGCGAGATAGTGGCTTCGGCCACCGCGTTCGAGGCCAGCGGCGTCGGCGTCACCGCCTTGGTCTTCCGCTGCGACTCCAGGCTCGACGGGCCCGACGCCACCGAGTTCACGTCGAACGCGCTCACGGCATAGAAGTACCGCAGGCTGTTGCGCACGCCGTGGTCGACGAACAGGAACGGAACGCCGCCGTTGACCAGGTTGGTCGTGACCCCCTGGGCCACGCGGCCGCGCGTGATGTCGATGAACGCCGTGTCCATCAGGCCGGGAAGCACCTGCGCCTCACCCGACGCGAGGAGCACCCGGTTGCCTGGAATGATCTGGGTGATCTGACCCACCAGGTCGATGTTGACCGAGCCGACATATGGCTCGCCCGGGGCCGGCGTGGAGAACGTGATGGCGCAGGTGGTCTGGACACCGAGCTCCGGAGCGCACCCGGGGGTCGGGTTCACGATGCCGCGGAAGTCGGCGAAGAGGCCGCGTCCCGTCGCGTCCGGCGCATAGTCGAACTGCGCGATGAGCTGGAGCTGGCTCGGGTTGTCCACCCGGCCGCGATAGATCCGGTAGCCTTCCACGTCGAGGCCACGGAAGTTCGGATCGTACAGCGCATTCACGACCGGGGCACCCGTGATCGGATCCGGCACCAGCGGCTGGCTCGCAATGGCGAAGAACGGATCAGGCGTCGTCTCCGTCGCCGAGCGGTTCCACAGGATGGTGACCTGGTTGTCGCCCGGAACCAGGAAGAAGTCCGGACGGTCGGGCGCGAACGGGAGCAGGAACTTGTTGTCGAACACGGTCTGGGCCGTCTGCGACTTGCCCAGCAGGGAGCCCGGCACGGCGCTGATCTCGGTCTGGGTCGACGTTGCCATCGCCGTCGGCGTCGTTGAAGCCAAGATACCCGGTCATGGTGTCGATCTTGTTCACGCCCGAGGCCATACGCGTGGCGCTGCCCATGATCGTGAGGTTGGCGTTCGCGCTTGCGGGCTTGACGTCGCAACCAGCGCCCGGGCAACCGCCGGACCGGACCGGCGCCGCGAAGATGTAGGCCACCACGATCGTGCCCGAGCCGCCCGGCGCCAGGTTCAGCGGGCCGGACGACTCGAAGAACCGCATGTCCGCCTGGCTGCTGATGTTCACGAAGCAGATGTGGGACTGGAGCGGGTTGGGCAGCGAGCAGGCACCGTCCTGCTCGGTCAGGCCGCCGGTGATGTAGCGGTAGAGCTGCTTGTCGTCGTTCGGGTCCTGCAGCGAGCCGGACGACCGAGAGAACGTCCCGAACAGCGTCAGACCCACCTCGAGGCCGGTGACAGGGTCGACCGGGCTGCGCAGGAATTTCACGCCCACGAACCCGACGCCCGCGAAGAACGGCGCGGAGCCGAAGATGGCAGGATCAAAGGTCCAGCCGAGATCGGCGGCGTTGCTGAAGGCGTGATCGTAGGTGTAGCCCAGCGCGAACGGGACGTTGACGCCGGCATAGTTGACGTCGGCCTGAGCCACGTCCATGTCCGACACCGAGGCGGCGAACAGGTTGTTGATCGCGTAGCCGCCGGCCGGCAGGTTGATGCCGTACTTGGCGGTGTTCAGCGCCTGGAAGTCGGCCGCCTTTTGCAGCAGCACGGGACGCAACGACGGGCGGATGGCCGCGTAGGACGCGGGGTCCGTGCTGGTGATGTTGTAGAACGTGTACATGAGATAGATGATGTCTTCGTTGCCGCTCGGGAAGTTCCAGCCGAGCACGCGGCTCTCGACCGCGATGCCCAGCGGGTGGGCCCGGGCGGCGAGCTGGCCCGGATCGCCTTCCCACGACATGAACCACAGATCGCCCTGCGACGCCGCGATGGACCCCTGGAGCGGCTGGGCGAACAGATCGCCCGCCGGGTCGGTGCCGAGCCCGTTCGTGAGACAGGGGCTGGTCGGGTCGGTGTTGGCGACCGAGCACGGCACCCGCGCCTCGTCCGGCCACGCCGCGAAGTCCGTGGGATCGGCCGAGGAGAAGATCGGCCGCACTTCCGTACCGTTGCTGGTGCCGGCGGTGTTGTTGAAGAACCCGCCCGCGGTGTCGCCCGCGAAGCCGTTGACCGACTTGTCACCCGCCTCGATGATGCCGGCGATGTTGATGCCGGACCCGAAGACGTATTGATCCGCGGTGCCGCGGGGCCAGATACCGCCGCCCACCGTCGAGGATCCGGTGGCGCAGATCGAGCCGTCCGAGAAGATGCGGCACTGCACCCGGTTGGTCTGGAAGATCGTGACCGCGCTGGAGAGGAGCCTGAACCCCTTCCCGGGCTTTGGCTTGGCCATCGCGACCGAGGATGCGGCGACGCTCAGCACCAGTGCCGCGGCGGCGATCCGCATCAGACTGCGCTGACAACGCGAGAAAAGCATTCCGTCCTCCTTAGAGAGAAACACGGCCATCCGGCTCGGCCCTCCGCCCGGTGTCCCGGGCGGAGAGCCGGCCGAAGGCAGTCCGGTCAGAAGTTGATCTCGAAGCCCAGCCGCGCGCGGCGACCCGGGGCGGTCTGTTCCTGCTCACCACGGCCCGCGTCGTACAGCGCGTTGATGGCGTTGGCCTGCTCTTCGACGGTGTACGTGCCGTCGCCGTTACCGAACCGCTGCTCGGCCCGGATCAGGTACATGCAGTTGGCCGCGGCCGGACGCTCCGACTTACTGGACACCCAGGCGTTGCAGTCCTCGTGCGCCGCCGGGAGCACGATGGCCCCGTTCGGCCCGACCGCTTCGTTCGCGTCGCGCTCGGTGGCGAGGTCGTTGAGATCCGCGGTCAGGTTGTCGGCGCGCTCCTGATCGTTCTTGGTGTCGCCGTTGATCGCGAAGACCTGGATGACGTTCTTCCAGTTGAACAGGTTGCGGACGTCGAGATAGGCGGTGAGGTCCAGCCCGCCCAGGCCGAAGCCCTTGGTCAGCTTGGCGTTGAACTCCTTGAGCGCGGGCAGCCGCTGGGTGTTGATCCCCTCGGGGAAGAGGCGCACGCAGTTCTCGATCGAGAGCACGCTCTGCTCCTCGGGACTCACGCCGCACTTGGTGTACGCCGTGCCGCTGGTGTAGCGGAAGGTCGAGAACACGCTGACGTTGCCCAGGATGCTGCCGGCCATCGAGCCCTTCCGCCAGTCGCTCGGCAGGCTGATGGAGAAGGCGCTCGCCAGGGTGTGCGGCCGGCTGTTGTCGGTCGCCAGAATGCCCTGCGGTGGCGGCTGGGCGCCGTTGTTGCCGCCGACCTGGTTCACGATGCGGGAGCCGTAGTTCGTGTACGTGAACGGATCCGAGCCGGTGTTCTTGGCCGACTGGTACGAGTAGGAGACGGTGCCGTTGAAGTAGTTGCCCGAACCGCCGGTCGAGCCGGACGTCGACGCCGCGGACGTTGCCGAAGTCGAGGTTCGTCAGGATCCGGAAATCGTTGTCGCGGCCCAGCGTCGGGTCGAACAGGGTGACCAGACGCGCGGCCGGATCGGAGACGATGTCCTTGTTGTAGGCGGCGACGTCGAGCACCATGTCGTCGCTGAAGGCGTGCCGGATGCCGAACTCGAACGCGATCGTCTTGCCGAAGTCGAGGTCGGTGCCGTACACCTGGTTGGTGTTGGTGTTGCTCAGGTCGGTGTTGATGCCGCCGAACAGCAGCGCGAAATCGGGCGTCTGTACCTGGTGCGAGTACGAGAGCCGGAAGTTGGTCCGGTCCGTCACCGGGAACGACACCTGGATGTGCGGGCTCAGGTAGTTGTGGCTCTGGTCGCGCACGTAGCTGCGCGGTCGGGTTGGTCTGGTCGAACCCGGGCATAGCTGCAGATCCGGGGGAACGCGTACGTGTTGCCCGCGGTGTCGGTGGCGAACGGGCCGGCTGGCCCGGCTGTCGTAGTAGTCGTACCGGAGGCCGCCCACCACGACCACGTCACCCAGGTCCAGGCGGTCCTCGACGAAGCCGTTCCACCGGATCGGCTTCTCCCGGTAGGCGTCGCTGAAGAACTTGCTGGCCAGGGGAAGCGAGTAGCTGTCGATCTTGTACCGGGTGAACTCGCCGCCGATCTTGAGCCGGTTGTACCGGTCGGCCTGCCAGTCCAGCGTGGCCTTCCCGATGTAGCGCTGTTCCTTGTACATGTCGAGCCGCGTGCGTGCCGTTCGGCGAATTCGCCGGACCGCCGCTCTCGCCGAAGGTCCAGGTATCCAGCGTTCAGCGTGTTGGCGAAGTTCTGGTAGTTCCCGTAGAGGCCGTACGCGTCGTTCCGGTAGTCGTCCACGAGGTTGTACGCTGCCGCCGTTGTTGGCGTCGATACGGCGTGATGCGGCCCTGGTTCTGCCGGACGTTGTTGATCAGCTCGTCGGTCGATCGGGAAGTTGTCGAAGTCGAACAGGAAGTGCATCGGCTTGATGATGAAGCCGCCGAACGGATCGCGCGTGGACAGATCGCTCTCGGTCGTGAGCGGCCCGTATGGTCGTCCGGTCCTGCTGATAGGACAGCGCCACGTCGAGCGCCAGCGCCCGCTCGGTGCTCTTGGAGAGGTTCTGGGTCCAGTTGAAGGTCGCGACGTAGTTCCGCGAGGCTGAACGCCCTGCAGCGACGCCGGTCGACGCCAGGTTGTTCAGGTAACGGATGATCGAGGACGGGAAGCGGTGGCCATGGTTCCGGCTGCGTGCGCCAGGCTGAGGGAGAGCCGGGAGCCGGTGCCGTAGGTGTAGTTGAGCTTGCCGGAGGCGGTGTAGAGCGTCTTGGCGGTGGCCGGAAGTCGGACGCCGTTGCAGTCCAGCCCGTAGTTGCTCCGGATCTCCTGGATGGCGGCCGCGTCGGCGCCGGCGACGCCCGCCGCGCCGGCGTCGGCGAACTCGTCGCACTTGCCGCGGGAGATGGCGTAGTTGTAGACCGGGACCTGCGGTCGTGTCGGCGGTGAGCCGCTCGTCGAACGTCGTGGCCGGTCGGGATCGTCCAGCGACGCTCACCTGGCTGCACCGTGGTGTCCATGCCGGCCTGGACGAAGATCGGCACGTCCTGCGCTGTTGAAGCCGTCTTCGATCGCCTTCTGCCCCTCGAGCGTGCCGCTCAGCGCGAAGGTCAGTCGGCCCGCCAGCGGCCCGCTGAAGCCCGCCTCGAGCCGGTTGAAGCCCGGCGCCGTGGTTGACGCCGAACGGCTCGTCCGACTCGAAGGAGAACGAGCCCTGGTAGTCGTTGCCGCCGGTCTTGGTGACGATCGAGATGATGCCCGACTTCGCGTTGCCGAACTCGGCCGAGGAGGACCCGGTGGTGACCGAGGCCTCTTCGAAGGCGTTGGTGCCGATGCTGATCTGCGGTAGCCGCGGCGCCGGCGAAGCGATCGCCGCGGTAGCCGGCCTGGACAGGCACGCCGTCGACGTAGGTGGCCGCTTCGTTGTTGCGGCCGCCGCGGATCGACAGGTTGCCGTTGTTGTCCGCGGTGACGCCCGGCTGCAGCGCGCAGGACCTGCGTTGATGCGGTCGACCGGAAGGTTGTCGGCGAACTGGCCGTCGATCCGTTGCTTCGTGGTGACCTCGTCGCGCGGCACCAGCGGCTGGGTCTGGGTGACGACCGTGATCTCCGTGAGCTGGACCGCCGTCTGCTCCAGCTGCACGTCCACGGTGATCGTCTGACCGGCCAGGACCTTCACGCCTTCCACCTGGGTCGACTTGTACCCGATGAAGGCGGCGCGGACCGCCACCGTACTGGCGGGAACGTTGTTGATGAAGTAGTAGCCCTGCGGGATTGGTGAGGGCGTTGAACGCCGTCCCGACCACGTACACCTGGGCGTTGGCGATGGGCGCGCCCGCTTGGTCTCGCACCCTGCCTTCGATTTTACCAGTCGAGCCCTGGGCGAGGAGCGAACCCGCTCCTCCGACCAGCGCGACTGCCGCGTACGCGATGACTCGCGCAACGCGTGCGAAGGCGCTGACACGGCAATGCTTCATGGATACGTCCTCCAAAGGCGTGAACCTGCGCGTACGACCGACCTGGAGCGGAGAGCGCACACGCTCCCCAGGGCCCTGTGGCCTACGGAATGCGACTGCTGTGGGAGTAGTACACCTGCATCACGAGAGAAGGGAGACGACATCAAGGATGTCGTGTGCGACGACCGCGGCCCGGTCGGCGCCAACCAATATGAGGCCAGAAAAATTTCGTGTCAAGCAAACGTCACGGCCGGCACTCCACGCCGCAGCGGCCGGTGTAACTCTCTGAAACCGGAGCAGTTGCCTATTGAAACACCAGCGGCCTTCTCAGCGGTGCGCGGAACAGGTGCACGGCGCGGACGCGGGCGATGACGAAGCGTGGGCGCAATGCGGAGCGGCGGTGACGCGAATGGTGCGATGTGAACAAGGGAGTGAGACGGACGCGATTCTAATGCGCCGCGGAGAGTTTGGGAAGGGGCAAGTGCTCTCGATGTGCTCCGGCCCAGGGGGCGGGGCTGCGCCGGCGGGTGGGCTTCGCCCGGCGGGAGCGGCGGGGTGTTAGTTGGACCTTGCCAAGGAGGGAGCGACGCGATTTCCCGCCGCTCGCGCCGGCGCGTCAGCGCCCCCGCCGGCGCAGCCCCCGCCCTACGCCGACGGAACGATGAGCCGGGTCTGTGGCACGCGCGGCGTGACTTCGGGACCGGCCTCGCTCCAGTGCATGTTGACCTCGCTCCGCACGCCGAACTCGCCGGGCAGGTAGATGCCGGGCTCCACCGAGAACCCGACGCCAGGCACCAGCAGCCGGTCGTCGTGGGTCTCGTAGTCGTCGAGGTGCGGCCCCGAGCCGTGCAGCTCGCGGTCGATCGAGTGCCCCGTCCGGTGCACGAACCGCTCGCCATGGCCGGCCGCCTCCACCACCGCTCGCGCGGCCCGGTCGGCCTCGAACCCCGCGATCGGCCGGCCCGCCGCCGCCGCCTCGCGCACGGCGGCCACCGCCGCGTCCCGCGCGCCGCGCACCGTCTCCCACACCTGCTGGACCTTGGGCGGCACCCGGCTGCCCGGAGAACCCCATCCACGTCTGGTCGGCGAACACCGTGGTCCGGCTCCGGCCCGCCCAGAGATCGAGCAGCACCACCTCGCCCGATCGGAGCGTCGCGTCCCGCCCCGCATGCGGCTCGTAGTGCGGGTTGGCCGAGTTGGGGCCGAAGCCCACGATCGGCAGCGTGTCGAAGACCAGCCCGCGCGCCTCCACCGCCGCCACCACCCTGGCCTGCAGCCCCGTCTCGGTGAGCCCCGTGTCGCCCTCGCCGACGGCGCGCGCCAGCTCCGCCTGCGCCACCTCCGCCAGCACCTCGGCCGCCGCGCGGTGGTCCGCCGCCTCCTCGGCCGACCAGCCGGCGGCGAAGCGGCTCACCAGCGGCCCCGACGGGACGATGGTCGCGCCCAGCCGGCGGAGCAGCTCCACCACGCCGGCGGGCACCCGGTCCAGATAGGGGACGGCGTCCTCGGGCGAGATCTCCATCGCGAGCCGCTTCCCCCGGACCACCTGGCCCAGCGCCGCGTGCAGCTCCTCCCATCGCGCGTACGGCAGCACCCGCCCCGGGAAGCCTTCGACGGCCGCCAGCTCGATCCGGTGCGCCACCGCGACCGGCTCGCCCTCACGCGGCAGCAGCACGAACAGCCGCCGGGTGTTGAGCCCCGTCAGCTCGAGCACTCGCGTCGCGACCGGATTGAGGCCATGGAAGGCGTACAGCAGCCAGCCGTCCACGCCGGCCGCCGCCAGCGCCTCCCTGAGCGCGCCGGCGTCGGGAATCATTCGTAGACCTCGGCCGCGGCGCTCCGCCACACGCAGGCATCATCGCCCCGCGAGCGGCAGCGCTCGTGCACCATGGCGCCCTCGAACGCGGTGAGGTAGTGGAGCAGCTCGCCGTAGGCCGAGCCGTAGAAGGCGCAGGCGGCGCCGTCGGGGACGGCGAGGATGGAGAGCGGGTCGGTCATGCGCACTTCGGTGCCCTGGGCCGGCGAGCGGAGCTCCCCGTCGAACACCTGCCGCGCCAGGCGTGCCGCCGCGCGGAGCGCCACCCGCCGGGCGATCCCCGCCGGCGAGACCCGCGAGAACGTCCGGGCCGAGCGGGAGCGCGAGCGGGCCGCGTAGCGCGCCGCGCGGCGCCCCGCGTCGGCGAAGACCAGCGCCGCGTCCGGCCGCCGGCTCACCAGCCGGAGCACGCTCACCACCTCGTCGAGCTCGACGGTCCCGTCCCGCTCGGCGGTCGCGCGATAGCGCTGGATCTGGGCCGCCACCGTCGGGCTCAGGCCCAGGCGGCGGACGACGATCTCCTCGGCGAGCTCGTCGAGACCGTCCTCGACGGGTGTGTCGAGGTTGCGGATCGCCTCGAGCAGGCTGAGCGGGAGGAGCGCGGGAACGGCGGCAGGAGTAGGCACGGAGTCTGTGTCCGGAAGTGTAGCGGGTCCATTACATTCTTTCCATGGCCGAGCCGACCACCACCGGACGCCCGTTCGACGCCGAGGCGCTCCCGCATCTCGATGCGCTGTACCGCGTGGCGCTCCGGCTCACCGGCGATCCGACCCAGGCGGAGGACCTGGTCCAGGATACGATGCTCAAGGCCTACCGCGCCTGGCACCAGTACCGGCCCGGGACCAACGCCAAGGGCTGGCTGCTGACGATCCTGCGCAACACCTTCATCAACGACTACCGCCGCCGCAAGCTCGAGCCCGTGGCCACCGACCTGGAGGCCATCGAGCCGCACGCCATCTACCGGGCCGTCGAGGACGTCGATCCCGAGGGCGCCTTCTTCTCCAAGATCGTCGACGAGAAGGTGCTCGAGGCCATCGACGCCCTCCCTCCGGATTTCCGCGAGGTGCTGGTGCTGAGCGACATGGAGGGCCTCCGCTACGGCGAGATCGCCGAGGCGCTGAAGGTGCCGGTCGGCACCGTCAAGTCGCGCCTCTTCCGTGCCCGCCGCCTGCTGCAGGCGTCGCTCTACCAGTACGCGGTGGAGACCGGGATCATTCCTCCGCGGGAGGCGCCGCATGAGTGAGACGCTCGATTGTCGCGAGGCGATCGCCCGCCTCCAGGACTATCTCAAGCAGGAGCTGACCCCCGAGCTGGCCGCCGAGATGCGGGCCCACCTGGAGCACTGCCGGCCCTGCGTCGGCTACGCCCGCTTCGAGCGGAGCTTTCTCGAGATGCTCGAGGCCCGGGCTCGCCACTGCGGCTGTCCCGACGAGCTTCGCGCGCGAGTGCTCCGCGAGCTGCGCATCGAGATGGAGCAGGGCTGACGCCGGTCGCCCTACCGCTGGCGGTGCTCGCCGCCGGGGCGCGTGGCGCTGCTCGCCTGGGGCGTCCGGAGCCTGACCACGGGCGGCGCGGTCGCGGCCTGGCTGGTCGGGATCGCGGTACTGGTGGGAACGGGATGGGCGGGCGGCGCGGTGTTGGCCGCCTTTTTCGTCTCCAGCAGCGTGATCGGCCGGCTGGCGCCCGCACCGGCCGGCCTCGACCCGAAGGGCGAGCGCCGCGACCCGTGGCAGGTCGCGGCCAACGGCGGCCCCGCGGCGCTCGGCGCGCTGCTCGGGCTCCACGATGCGTCGCTCGGACTCTGGGTCGTCACCGGGAGCCTGGCCGCCGCCGCGGCCGATACCTGGGCCACCGCCGCCGGCGGCTGGAGCCGCACGCCGCCGCGCCGGCTGCTCCTGGGCGGCGAGCTGGCGCGGGGCATCAGCGGCGGCATGACGGTCGTCCGGCACGCTGGGCGCGGCGGTGGGCGCGCTGCTCGTGGCCGCCACCGGTGCCGCCGCCGGTGCCGCTCCGGCGCTGCTCCCCGTCGGAACGCTGGTAGGTTTCGTCGGGATGGTCGCGGACTCCGCCCTGGGGTCCGCCTGGCAGGGGCGCTTCCGCTGCCCCGCCTGCGACGTCGCCAGTGAATGGCGGGTGCATCGGTGCGGCACCCGCACCGTGCGGCTGGGAGGGTTGGCATGGCTGGACAACGACGGAGTGAATCTCGCCGCCTCGGCGCTGGGGGCCGTGCTCGCGGGCGTGGCCTGGCGCTGCTGGTCCCGCTGATCCTGCTGCTCACGGCCTGCAATGGCGACCCCACGGCCCCGCGCACGGGCCAGCCCGGCGGCGGCAACGGCTCGGGGGCGAGCGACGGAGGCGGCGGCGGGTCCGAGCTCGTCGGCTCCTGGCAGACCGTCGTCGTGATCGAGGTGCCCGGCGACCTGCAGACCTGGACGACCACCTGGCGGTTCGACGCCGCGGGGACCTGCCGGCAGACCGTGGTCACCGAGTCGCTCGCCGAGGGCTTCCCCCGCACCACCGAGCGCGCCTGCACCTGGACCACCAGCAGCGGCGAGGTCGCCATCAGCTTCGTGGGTGGCGGCACCCTGACCTTCGACTTCTCGTTCGCCGCGCTCGACCCCGACCGCCTCGTCCTCGATGGCTTCGAGTACCAGCGCCTCGCCTGAGCGGTCCGCGCCCGGTCGACGTCCTCGTCGTCGGGACCGGCCCCGGCGGCAGCGCCGCCGCCGTCCTCCTCGCGCGCGCCGGCTTCAGCGTGACGGCGGTGGATCGCGCCGCCTTTCCGCGCGACAAGGCCTGCTCGGAGTACATGAGCCCGGAGGCGGTCCGCCTGCTCGACCGCCTGGGTGTGGTGCCGGAGCTCGAGGCGGCCGGCGCCGCACCGCTCCACGGGACGCGGGTCATCGCCGCGGGCGGGAGCCGGCTCCACGGTCGGTTCGCCCGAGCCAGCGTGACGCCCTTCCGGCCGACCGGGCTCTCGCTCTCGCGGCGCCTGCTCGACGATACCCTCGTCGGCGCCGCGCGCGGCGCGGGTGCCACGGTGCTCGAGCGCACGGCGGTCGAGGCGCTGCTGTACGACCGTGGGGCGGTGGGCGGCGCGGTGGTCCGCGATGCCGATGGGCAGCGCCATGCCCTCCGGGCGCAGGCTCACCATCGGCGCCGACGGGCTCCGCTCGCTCGTCGCCCGGCGGATCGGACGCCGGCGGCACGGCCATCCCCGCCGCCTCGCGTTCGTGGCGCACGTCGACGGCGTCACCGGCATGGGCGACTCGGCCGAGATGCACGTCGGCCGGCACGGGTACGTGGGGCTCAATCCGATCGGCGGCGGGCGCACCAACGTGGCGCTGGTCGTCCCGGCCGAGCGTGGCGTCGAGGCGCGCGGCCGCATGGAAGCGTTCCTGCTCGAGGCGCTGCGGGCGTTTCCGGGGCTGTACGAGCGGGTCGCGGCCGGCGCGCTGGCCCGGCGGGTGCTCGCCACCGGACCATTCGCCGCCTGGTCCGGCCGGGTGACGGTCGACGGCGCGGCCCTGGTGGGCGACGCCGCCGACTTCTTCGACCCGTTCACCGGCGAGGGGATCTACAGCGCGCTCCGCGGCGCGGAGCTCCTGGCCGAGGCGGCGGCGCCGGCGCTCGGGCGGCCGGGACCCGTCACCGCGGCCGATCTCGCGGGGTACCGCCGGGCCCGGCGGCGGGCGTTCGCCGGGAAGTGGGCGGTCGAGCGGCTGATCGGCTACGGCATGCTGTTCCCCGCCCTGTTCGACCGCGCGGTGGCGCGGCTGGGGCGGCGCGCCGGCATGGCGGACACTCTGATCGGCGTGACCGGCGACTTCGTGCCCGCGCGCCACGTCCTCAATCCGCTCTTCCTCGCGAGGATGATCCTCTGAGCCGGCCCGCCGTCGACCCCGCCCGCTTCCGCCAGCTGCTCGGCCGCTTCGCCACCGGGGTCACCATCCTCACGGTGCGCGACGCCGGCGGGCCATCCCGCCGGCATGACCGCGAGCAGCCTGGCCTCGGTATCGCTGGAGCCGCCGCTGGTCTCGGTCTGTGTCGACCACACGGCGGACCTGCACGACCTGATCGTCGCGGCGCCCGAGTTCGTGGTGAACATCCTGGAGAGCGGCCAGGAGGAGCTCTCCCGCCGGTTCGCCGACCAGCACGACGACCGCTTCGAGGGCATCGGCTATCACGCGGGCCCCGACGGCCAGATCTTCCTCGACGGCGCGCTGGCCCACATCGAGTGCGAGCGCTTCGCCGAGTATCCCGGCGGCGACCACACGATCATCGTCGGGCGCGTCACCGGCGGCGACACCCGGGACGGCCACCCGCTGCTCTACTACCGCGGCGGTTACGCCGCCTTCTCGTGACCTTCGCCTCGCCCGCTCGCCCCGAGCCCGGTCGGCGTCGAGCTGCTCGACGATCCGGCCGCCGATCCGGCCACGGTCGCCGAGTCGCTCCGGAACATCGCGCGCGCGAACCGGTGGTTCGGCGGCGCCGCGGCCGTGCGGCACGGACTCGCTCGCGCCCTCGCGGGCGTGCCCGCCGGCACCACGCTCACCCTCGCCGACCTCGGCACCGGCCTCGGCGACCTGCCGCGCGCCGCCGTTCGCTGGGCGGCCCGCCGCGGCGTACGCCTCGTGCCGGTGGGGCTCGAGCGGAGCCCGGTGGCGGCGCGCCTGGCGCTCGCCGGTGGGATGCCCTGCGCGGTCGGCCTGCGCGGGCGCGCCGCCGTTCCGCGAGAAGTCGGTGGACGTGGTGCTGGTGAGCCAGGTGGCGCATCACCTGGCCGATGAATCGGCGGTGCGCCTGTTCCAGACCTGCGACCGGCTCGCCCGCCGCGCCGTCATCGTCGCCGACCTCCGGAGCGGCCCGCTCGGTCCGCTGGCCTTCTGGGTCGGCGCGCGCGCGCTCGGGTTCGACCCCGTGACGGTGGCGGACGGCATGACCTCGCTCCGCCGGGGCTACACGCGCCGACCGCTTGCGCGGCCTGCTCGCGGCCGCCGGCGTTCGCGGGATCGTCGAGCGGCGCCCGGGGTACCGCCTGGTGGCCACCTGGCGGCCGGCGGCGCGCTGATGCAGACCGTCGACCGGACCCGGATCCGCGCCCCGCTGGACCGCGTGCTCGCCGCGGCGGTGGACGTGGAGCGCTGGCCGGCGCTGCTGCCGCACTACCGCTGGGTGCGAAAGCTGGAGCGGCGTGGCGACGGCGGGCTGGTGGAGATGGCCGCGTGGCGGCCGTTCGGTCCGCTCAACTATCCCACCTGGTGGGTCTCGGAGATGTGGGTGGACCGCGCCGCGCCGGCGGTACGCTATCGCCACGTGCGGGGAATAACGGCCGGCATGGACGTGGTCTGGCGGATGGAGACGGCGGACGGCGGGACCGACGTCACGATCGTTCACGACTGGACCGGGCCGCGCTGGCCCCTCATCGGCGGCCCGGCGGCGACGTGGGTCATCGGCCCGGTGTTCATCCATGGAATCGCGTCGCGGACGCTGGCGGGCATCCGGCGGGCGGTGGAGGCAGGAGCGGCATGAGCGACGCGAGGCGGGTGGTGATCACGGGGATCGGGGCGATCACCCCGATCGGGCTGGGAGTCGACGGGCTATGGGACGGGCTCCGGCGGCGCACGTCGGCGGTCCGCTGCATCACGCGGTTCGACCCGACCGCGTTCAAGTCGCGCATCGCGGGCGAGGTGCCGGACTTCGTGCCCACCGATCACATCGAGGAGCGGCGGGCGCGCCGGCTCGACCGCTATTCGCAGTTCACCATCGCGGCGACCCGGATGGCCCTCGCCGACGCCCGGCTCGACCTCGCCCGGGAGGACCCCGACCGGGTCGGCGCGATGATGGGCACCGCCCTCGGCGGCGTGGCGCATGGGGAGCGGAACTATCACGCGTTCCTCACCGAGGGACCGCGCGCGGTCGACCCGGCGCTCGCGCTCACCGTCTTCGCGGGCGCGGCGAGCTGCAACATCGCCATCGAGTTCGGCTGCACCGGCCCCAACTCCACCAACGGGATGAGCTGCGCGTCCGGCGCCATCGCCATCGGCGACGGGTTCCGCGCCATCGTCCGGGGCGACGCCGACATCATGCTCGCCGGCGGCGCGGAGGCCCCGCTGGCCCCGCTCTGCTTCGGCGCCTTCGCGATCATCCGCGCGATGTCCACCCGGAACGACGACCCGGCGCACGCCAGCCGGCCGTTCGACGTGGGCCGGGACGGCTTCGTCATGGCCGAAGGCTCGGCGGTGCTGGTGCTCGAGGAGCGGGGCCGCGCGCTCGCGCGTGGGGCGCCGGTCTACGCCGAGATCTGCGGCTTCGGCCTCACCAACGACGCGCACCACATGACGGCCCCGCGCCCCGACGGCAGCCAGGCCGCCCGCGCCATGCGGAACGCGCTGGCCGAGGCCCACGTGGCGCCCGGCGAGGTGGGCTACATCAATGCCCACGGCTCCTCGACGCCGCTCAACGATTCGACCGAGACCGGGGCCATCCGCCAGGTCTTCGGCGAGCACGCCGACCGGGTGCCGCTGAGCGGCACCAAGGGGTACTACGGCCACGCGCTCGGTGCGAGCGGCGCCTTCGAGGCCGCGATCTGCGCGCTCGCGTCCCGGCACGGCTGGCTGCCGCCCACCGTGAACCTCGAGACCCCCGATCCCGCCTGCGATCTTCCGATGGTGACCGGCGACGGGCGGAACCTCTCCCCCGACGTGCTGCTGAGCAACTCGTTCGGCTTCGGCGGGATCAACGCGGCGCTGGTGTTTCGACGAGCGGACGCCTAGATTCGCGGCCGTCCCTCCCCCTGCCGACACTCCATAAGGATGGCCGATGCCTTCGCTGTTACGCCGGTCGCTCGCAGAAGCCCTTGGCACTTTCGCGCTGGTCTTCATCGGCGTCGGGTCCGTCGCCGCCAAGTATTACCCTGATGCCAATTATGGCCTCCTCGGCATCGCGACGGCCCACGCCCTCGTCCTCTCGGTGATGATCACCGCCACCATGGCGATCTCCGGCGGCCACCTCAACCCCGCCGTCACGATCGGCCTGCTGGTCGCCCGCCGGACCACGGGGCAGACCGCGGTGGCCTACATCATCGCTCAGCTCGTCGGTGCGGTCCTCGGCGCCCTTGCCGTGAAGGCGATCTTCCCGATTGGCGTCACCCGCCCCATCGCGCTGGGCACGCCGGCCCTCGCGGGCAACATCCAGTTCTCGCAGGCCATCGGGCTCGAGGCCATTCTCACGTTCTTCCTGGTGTCGGCGGTGTTCGGCACCTGCGTGAACGCGGAGGCGCCCAAGGTCGGCGGGTTCGGCGTGGGTCTCGTGCTGCTGTTCGACATCCTGGTCGGCGGCCCGCTCACCGGTGCGGCTATGAATCCGGCGCGCGCGTTCGGCCCGGCGCTGGTGGCCGGGCAGTGGGTGGCGCACTCGGTGTACTGGGTGGGGCCGATCCGGGCGCCATCGTCGCGGCGCTGCTGTGGGAGCATGTGCTGCTGCCGAAGCGGGAGCGGGCGGGGTAGGCGGCGGGCAGGCGGTCAGGCGGTCAGGCGGTCAGGCGGTCAGGCGGTCAGGCGGTCAGGCGGTCAGGCGGTCAGGCGGTCAGGCGGTCAGGCGGTCAGGCGGTCAGTGCGAAGGTGCTGTGTTGACGTCCCGCCGTCATCCCGAGCGAAGCGAGGGACCTTCTCACCGGGTATCGAAGCCCCAGAGAAGATCCCTCGTTGCTTTCTCGCAAGCACTCACCGTGCGAGAGAAGCGCCCTACCGATCGCCCCCGACCGTCCGACCGCCCGACCGCCCGACCGCCTGACCGCCTGACCGCCTGACCGCCCGCTTCACCCTCCCCCACAGCGCCACCAGATACCCCACCAGAATCACCGGCGCCACCACATACGCCGCGATCATGTAGCCCGCGTTCTCCGGGCGCCTCAGCCAGCATCGGTCGCCTCGTCGCGCGCGTCCTCGGCCATTCCCAGCCCGTACCGCAAGGTCACCAGGCCGATGTACAGCAGGGTGAACACCGCCATCGACACCAGCAGCGTCCGGAGCATCTCCGGCGGCAGCGACGGCGCGCTCGGCTTGAGCACGATCGGCTGCGGGTGGAGCGTCCGGAACAGGTACACGCTCAGATGGATGAACGGCACGAGCAGCATCCCGAGGATCCCCACCACCGCGCTGAAGCGCGCCCGCTCGGCCGGATCGTGCACCGAGGCGCGGAGCGCCAGATAGCCGATGAAGAGAAAGAACAGGAACAAGGTCAGCGTGAGCCGCGCGTCCCAGGTCCACCACGTGCCCCAGATCGGCTTGGCCCAGATCGGCCCGGTCGTGAGCATGACCGCGCTGAAGGCGACCCCGACCTCCGCGGAGGCCGCGGCGAACCGGTCGAGCCGGGGGTCGTGCAGCCAGAGATAGAGCGCGCTCGCGACCCCCACCAGGGAGAAGGCGATCAGCGCGCTCCACGCCGCGGGCACGTGCAGGTAGAAGATCTTCTGCGCCATGCCCTGCCGCGCCTCGACCGGGGTATAGCCGAGCGCCAGCACGTAGACCGCCGCCAGCCCCAGAAGCGCCGCCAGGCTGATCCCGAGTCCGCGGCGGGTGATCGCGCGGATCGCGGCGTCCGACGTCATTCGTCGACCACCGCGCTGAAGGCCATCGTACAGAGGGTCACGAACACCACGTCATAGAGAGTCAGGAGTCTAAGCCACCCCAGCATCTCGCTCAATGGACGCCCCGCCAGGAGCCGCGAGGTCACCTGCACCGCGCCGATCAGCGGGGGCACCATGAAGGGCAGCAGCAGGACCGGGAGCATCAGCTCGGCGAAGCGGGTACGCACGGCCATCGCGCTGAAGATCGTCCCGACCGAGACGAAGCCGATCGTGGCGAGCGCCGTCACGCCGATGATACCCGGCAGCGCCGCCGACAGGTCGACGTTGAAGAAGAGCACGAACAGCGGCAGCGTCACCGCCTCCACCGTGCCCACGAACGCGAGGTTGGCGAGCAGCTTGCCGCCGAAGAGCGCGCCCCGCGGTACCGGCGCCAGCAGCAGCCCGTCGAGCGCCCCGTGCTCGCGCTCGATGGTGAAGGCCCGATTGAGCGCCACCATCGCCGCCAGCGCGAACGTGACCCACAGGACGCTCGGCGCCAGGTCGGTCGCCGAGAGCGCGGTCGGGTCGCGGGCGAAATTGAACACCACGAGCACCAGCGCCGCGAACACCACCGCCGAGAGCAGCGCCGTCCGGCTTCGGAGCTCCGCCCGGATGTCCTTGGCCGCGATCACGAGGGCCAGCCGGAGGGCGTCAGGCACCGATCCACTCCCGATAGCGCGGCAGGAAGGCCTCGAGCGGGCCGGCCTTCGGCTGGTCGCACACCCAGCGCCCCTCCACCAGCACGGCCACCCGCGTCGCCAGCTCCCAGACCTCGGCCAGGTGATGGGTCACGATCACCAGCCCGAGCCCCTCGGCGCGGCGGGCCTCGAGCATCCCGCGCAGCCGGTCCGCCGAGGCGGCGTCGAGCGCGGTGAACGGCTCGTCGAGCAGGAGCACCCGCGGCGCGTGCAGCAGCGCGCGGGCGATCGCGGCGCGCTGGAGCAGCCCGCGGCTCAGCCGGCGCGGCGACTCGTCCGCCCGCCCGGCGAGCCCCGCCGCCTCGAGCGCCGCCCGCGCGGCGTCAGCCGGGCGAGCGAGGCCATAGAGACGCGCGACGAAGGTCAGGTTCTCCATCACCGTCAGGTCGTCGTACAGCAGGGATTGGTGCGACAGGAGGCCGATCGCGCGGCGGGCCTCGGCCGCGTTGCCGGTGAGCGGCCGGCCGAGCACGTGGACCTCGCCCGCGGTCGGGCGCATGAGGCCCGCCAGGATCCGGAGCAGCGTGCTCTTCCCCGCCCCGTTCGGCCCGGCGACGGCCAGTGCCTCGCCGGGGGACAGGGTCAGGTCGATGTCGTGAAGGACCCGAAGGCGGCCGAAAGAGCGACGGAGACCACGCGCGGCGAGAAGGGGCTCGCCGTCACGAGACGGCATCGATCCGCGCGCCGAGTTCGTCGAGGCGGAAGGGTTTGACGATGTAGCCGGAGTGGGGAAGATTCAGGACCTTGAGCTGGGGCTCGATGCTCATGTAGGCCGTCGTGATGATCACCGGCAGGTCGGGCTGGCTCAGGCGGATGCGCCGGAGCAGCTCCACCCCGTCGGTGTCGGGAAGGCGCATGTCCAGCACCGCCACGTCGGGGCGCTGCAGCTCGAGCTGCTCCATCGCCTCCGCGCCCGTGGAAGCAAACGCCAGGTCGTACCTTGGCTGGAACGCCCGCTGGTAACTGAGTCGCAGCGCGGGCTCGTCCTCGACGATCAGGACGCGCCGGCGGCGCTTTGCCTCGGTCATGCCACGTACCCCGCGACCCGGTGCCGACCGCTGAATGGGATGGGGAGCCAGCGGGGTACACTAACCTGTTCCGAGGGGCGCGTCCATAGCACGAGCGCCCCGTAACGCGACGGGGCGCTCGCTCAGTCGTAGGTCGTATCCACGATGAAGAGGTCGTACAGCTTGGTGATGGTGAGGAGGAAGCGTATTTCCTCGCTCGGATTGCGCAGCACCACCGGCTGTCGCCGCTCGGCGGCCAGGCGCTGGATCAGCATCAGCGCGCCCAGTCCCGCGGAATCGACTTCCCGTGTGTGGGTGAGGTCGATGACCAGCCGGCCGGAGCCTTCGGGCATCGCCTCGAGCAGCTGCTCCGCCGCCTGGCGGATCGCGACACGTGTCTCCAGACCGAGCGTCTCCGGCGCGGCCAGGCCACGTTCCAACTCCTGCGGGGTCCTCATCCATCCTCCTTCGGCACCGAGCTATCTCACCACCAGCAGGTGAGACCTCTAGTTTTGCGGCCCCGGATCGCTCCGGGTGTGCTCTTATCGAGAGAATCGACGCCTCGCCGCAGGCTACGTTGCGGCTGCGCCCTCGAGAAAGGCGAGTCTGGTGCCAATGGCACCAAGTGAATGTCAGTTGGTCACTTACAGATGGGGCCCAGGACCTGAGTGCGACCGCTTGCGTCGCAGACCGCGAGATTCTACTGCAAAAGCGGCGACGGGGTAAGAGCGGCGCGAACGCTACACCTGAATCTGCGCGCCCAGCTCGAGCACCCGGTTGGGCGGCAGGTTGAAGAAGGCGGTGGCCGACTGGGCGTTCCGCGCCATGACGATGAACAGCAGCTTGCGCCAGCCGGCGAGCTTGGCCGGGCCGCCAGGGAGGAGCGTCTCCCGGCCCAGGTAGAAGCTGGTCTCACCAGGCCGCGCGCGAAGGCCCTGCCGCTCGATGGAGGCGAGCAGCGCCGGTACATCCGGGGTCTCCATGAAGCCGTAGCGACCCACGACCTTGAAAAACCCGTCTCCCAGGACCTCCACCGTGACCCGCTCGTCCGCCGAGACCTGCGGGAACTCCTCCCCCTCGATCGACATGATGACCACGGTCTGGTGCAGGACCTTGTTGTGCTTGAGGTGGTGCAGCAGCACGACCGGGACCCCGGTGGGGTTCGAGGTCATGAACACGGCCGTCCCCGGCACGCGAGGCGGCTGGCGCCGCGCGATGTCGCTCAGGAACAGGTCCATCGGCAGGGAGCTGTCGCTGAGAATGGTGGCGACGATCTGCCGGCCGCGCTTCCAGGTGGTCATCACCAGGTAGACGCCGAGCGCGACCACGATCGGGAACCACCCGCCCGTTGCGATCTTGACGATGTTGGCGCCGAGGAACGCGAGGTCGACGGTCAGAAACAGGGCGCCGACGGCCAGGATGCGCCAGCGCGGCCAGTGCCACCGGTCGCGCGCCACGACGCAGAACAGGATCGTCGTGATCGTCATGGTGCCGGTGACCGCGATGCCGTACGCGGACGCCAGGTTCCCCGTCGAGCGGAAGGTGAGCACCAGCAGGACGCACGCGACACCCAGCAGCCGATTGACCCCGGGCAGGTAGATCTGGCCGATCTCGGTCCGGGAGGTGTGCTGGATCGTCACCCGGGGACAGTACCCCAGCTGCACCGCCTGCCGCGTCAGCGAGAAGGCCCCCGAGATCAGGGCCTGCGACGCCACTACCGCGGCTGCCGTGGCGATGGCGACCATCGGATACAGGGCCCAGCCCGGCACGAGCGAGTAGAACGGATTCACGGCCGCCGACGGTCGATCGAGCAGGAGGGCGCCCTGGCCGAAGTAGTTGAGCACCAGCGCCGGCAACACCACGGCGAACCAGGCGAGCCGGATCGGGCGCTTGCCGAAATGGCCCATGTCGGCGTACAGGGCCTCGCCGCCGGTCACGACCAGCACGACCGCGCCCAGGATGAGAAAGCCCCGCAGGCCATCGCGCAGGAAGAAATCGATCGCGTGCCACGGATTGACGGCGGCCAGCACCTCCGGATGGCGCAGAATCCCGTTCACGCCCAGGAGCGCGATCGACGCGAACCAGACCACCATGACCCGCCCGAACACCGCGCCCACCCTGGCGGTGCCACGCCGCTGGAACATGAACAGCGCCACCAGAATGACACTGGCCACGATCGGCACCACCCACGGCGGCATCTGCGGCGTCGCGATGCGATGCCCTCGACCGCGCCGAGGACCGAGATCGCCGGCGTGATGACGCCGTCGCCGTAGAGCAGCGCCGCGCCGAACAGGCCGATGCCGATCAGGCACCGGTAGCACCGCGCCGTGCCGGCGGCGCGGCCGCAGCAGCGCCAGCAGGGCCATGATGCCGCCCTCGCCCCGGTTATCGGCCTCCATGATGAAGGTGAGGTACTTGAGCGACACGACGAAGTTGAGCGACCAGAAGATCAGCGACAGCACGCCCAGCACGTTGGACGCGGTGGGCGCGAGGCCGTATTCCGGCGCGAAGCACTCCTTGAGCGCGTAGAGGGGGCTGGTGCCGATGTCGCCGTAGACCACGCCCAGCGCCCCGAGCGCCGTGGCCGCAAGGGCGCGGCGGCCGCCCGCAGTCCCATGTGCCGGAGCCTCGGGCGCCACGGCGGCACCGGAATCCGGGACCGTTGTCATGCGCTAAAACTGAATCTGGGCGCCCAGCTCCACGACCCGGTTCGGGGGCAGGTTGAAGAACGCGGTAGCCGACTGCGCGTTTCTGGTCATCACAATGAATAGCTTCTTGCGCCAGCGCGCCATCCGGCCGACCGTGCTGGCGGCGGCGTGCGCCCGGCGCCGGCTGTCGATCGCAATCAGCGTCTCGCGCCCCAGATAGAAGGTGGTACTGGTGAGGGCCACCGCGACCGGCTTGCCGTCGCTACCGGTCTGGCCGAGCGCCCGGAGGATGGCGGGCACGTCCGGCGTCTCCATGAAGCCGTAGTGGGCCACCACCTGGTAGAAGCCCTCGCCCAGCTCCTGGCACCGGACCCGGTCGGCCTCGTCTACCTGGGGAATCTCCTCGGTGAGGATCGACATCAGCATCACCTTCTCGTGCAGCACCTGGTTGTGCTTCAGGTGATGGAGCAGCACCGGCGGTGCCCCCGTCGTATCCGACGTGAGGAAGACCGCCGCCCCGCGCACCCGGTGCGGCTGCCGTCGCCGGATGTCCTGGAGGAACAGGTCCATCGGCAAGGTGTTCTCGCGCACCAGCGCGGCGAGCCGGACCCGGCCCTTCTTCCAGGTCGACATCAGGATGAACACCAGTCCGGCGACCACCAGCGGGAACCACCCGCCGTGCGGGATCTTGAGCGAGGTTGGAGCCGACGAAGGCCAGGTCCACCGCCAGGAAGAGCGCCGTCACTCCCGCCACCTTCCAGTAGCTCCAGTGCCACCGATTCCGCGCCACCACCGCGAACAGGATGCTCGTCATCGTCATGGTGCCGGACAGGGCCACGCCGTAGGTGCCGGCGAGCCGGTCCGCCGAGCCGAACGTGACGACCAGCCCCAGACACGCCACCATCAGCAGATTGTTGACCGCGGGAACGTAGATCTGGCCGATCTCGGTCTTCGAGGTATGCACGATGTTGACCCGAGGACAGTAGCCGAGCTGGACGGCCTGTCGGGTCAGGGAGAAGGCGCCGGAGATGAGCGCCTGGGAGGCAACGACCGCGGCCGCGGTCGCCAGCCCGACCATCGGATACAGTCCCCAGGCCGGCACGAGCGAGTAGAACGGGTTCCGCGCCGCCGAAGGATCGGCCAGCAGCAGCGCTCCCTGGCCGAAGTAGTTGAGCACCAGCGCGGGCAGCACCACCACGAACCACGCGACCCGGATCGGCCGCCGGCCGAAATGACCCATGTCCGCGTACAGCGCCTCGCCGCCGGTGACGACCAGGATGATGGCCGCCAGCACCGTGAAGCCGGCCACTCCCTCCCGGAGAAAGAAGTCCACCGCGTGCCAGGGATTGAGCGCCCGCAGCACCGACGGCTGGCGGGCGATGCCCGAGATGCCCAGGGCCGCGAGGCTGAGGAACCAGGCCAGGGTGACGGGGCCGAAGACCGCGCCCACGCCGGCCGTCCCGCGCCGCTGGAAAAAGAACAATCCGAGAATGATGACGAACGCGATGGGGACGACGAGGTGCTGCAGCGCCGGCGTGGCGATGCTGAGACCCTCGACCGCGCTGAGCACCGAGATCGCGGGGGTGATGATCCCGTCACCGTAGAGGAGCGCCGAGCCGAACAGGCCCGCGGCCACCAGCACCCGTCCAAGGCCGCGGGGCGTTCCCCGCGGCCGCGCGAGCGCGAGCAGCGCCAGGATGCCGCCCTCGCCACGGTTGTCCGCCCGCATGACCATCGTGAGGTACTTGAAGGTGACGACGAAGTTGAGCGACCAGAAGATGAGGGACAGGATGCCCAGCACGTTCGGCTCGTCCACCGGAAAGCCCTGCGGGCCCCAGAAGCACTCCTTCAGCGCGTAGAGCGGGCTGGTGCCGATGTCGCCGTAGACCACGCCCAGCGCGCCGAGCGAGAGCGTCGCCAGGGCCCGGCCGATTGGCGGCGGCTTTGCCGGATCGGACACCTCAGCCGGCCCGCGGCTCCGGCGCCCGTCGCAGTGCCAGGAGGGCCAGAATCAGGATCGACAGGATGATGGCGGCCGAGCCGACGCACCAGCGGCAGATGGCGTGGATGACGAACAGCTCGAGGTAGGTGAGGTAGAGCGTGAACAGCACCCCGCCGCCGGCGAGCCCCGCGAGGAGCGCGGCCGGCCACCGCTCCCGGGCGAGCGCGGGCCGGAGTGCGACCAGGCCAACCACGAACAACAGCGCGTAGCCCACGAGGCCGATGAGCGCGACCTCGACGCCCAGGAACCGGCTCCACTCACTGGTCTGGACGGTCTCACACCCGCCCGTGCCACAGGCGAGCGTCCCGATCCGGCCGATCTTGTAGAGGTAGAGGTATGCCGACACGAACACGCCCACGAGACTCATGAGCGCCGCGCCCATGCGGTAGATCATCGCGCGCTGGTGGCGCGCGGCGCGAGGGAATCGACCAGCCGGGTGATGGCGTCGGAGTCGAAGCGGCCCTTGTAGAGCCGGCCGCCCACGAGCAGGGTCGGGGTCGAGGTGACGCCCGCCCGCGCGCCCTCTTCGTAGCTGGCCTGAATGCGGCCCGCGTACTTGCCGGAGGACATGCAGGCGTCGTACTTCGCGAGGTCGAGTCCCACTTCGCGGGCGTAGCGCCGGAAGATGTCGGCGCCGTCCCGCGACTCGGCCCACTCGGACTGCCCTTCGTAGATGCGCTCGTGCTGGGGCCAGAACTTGCCCTGCTCGTCGGCGCACGCCGCCGAATGGGCCGCGATCCGGGAGTACGAGTGCTGCTGGAGCGGAAAGTCGCGGTAGCGCCAGCGGAGCCGGCCCGTCTTGATCAGCCGCTCCTCGATCGTCGGCATCTGCAGGGTCGCGAACGTCTGGCAGAACGGACATTGGTAGTCCGCGTACTCCGTAATCTCCACCGCGGCGCTGTCGGACCCCTTCAGGTAACCCCGGAACCCCGCGGTGTCGGACGGCTGGATCGTCACGTTCGCCGGGATGCTGACGGTGGCCGGCCTGGAGAGCTGGTACCCGAGCAGGCCGATGCCGACGACCGCCACCGCCCCCAGAATCGTGTAGAAGCGGGTCATTCCGTTGGGCGATGCCGCCATGGTTCCTCGTCCTCCGGTTCGTCCGGGTGAAACTGATCCTGCCGCTGGGCCTCGTCCACGATCCGCCGGCTCTCGGCGATTTCGGGCGTGTCGTAGGTGACGCGGACCTCGTAGTGGAACATCTCGCTCCGGGCGTCACCCATCAGCCGGAGGAGCTCGGGAACTCCACCGAGCAGCTGGCGGTTTTTATCGAGCTCCCGGATGCGCTCCGCCAGGGCGCGCAGCATCTCCGCGAGCCGCTCGGCGCGCGCGTCGTCATACACTTCATCATGCTCTGGCATGGCCACCTCGAGGGGCGGCGGCTCCCTCGGTCAAGTTCATGTAAATGCTGCCGATAAACATAATCACGCGGGCCGTCGCCAGGAAAAACCGGAGGGTTTGCACCAAAAGGTGCAACCGATTAGATTCCGGCGCGGGAAAGACCGCAACCTCAAGCAGGTTCGACGCTCAAAGGAAGGTGCATGAACAAGAAGAAGACCCAGCGTGACCCCGAAGCCGTATCGTTTGCCCAGGCCCGTGACGAGATGTTCAGTCACATCCTCCGGTGCGGCGTGATCGACGCGCTGCCGGAGCATCAGAAGGACTGGTTCGACGACACCATGCTCTACCTGGCAGATCGCTACGACGACCTCACGGAGGAGGAGTTGACCCAGCTTCGCCAGTTGGGCGAGCGGTTCTCCCAGCCGGTTCAGCGGAAGGTGGAGACGGTCGAGACCGGCGCGGCGTAACGACGCCGGCTGGTCGGTCATGCTATCGCCTCGGTGCCTTGCCTGCACCGGGGCGATTTGTCTCAGGATCCTTGCCATCCCGGTGGCCAGCGCCGCCAGCGCACCCCCGCCGCGAGTCGCGCGCCCCCGCCCACGCCGGCCTCGACGAACCAGCCCGAGCGCTCTCCCGGCCGAGCCTCCAGGCCGAGGGTCAGCACGAGATAGCCCTGGTCCACCGGCCCGCCCACAGCCGCGATCCCGCCCGCGCCGTAGACCCCAACGCCCCAACGCCGCGTCGGATTGAGAAGGAAGTGGGCCAGGAGCTCACCGCGCCAGGCAGCACGCCCATCGCTCACGCCGGCGCCGAGCCCGGCCGAGATGCGCGTGCGCCGCGAAGTGCGGATGGCGCCGTAGCCGCCGGCCACCACGAGCGCCGGATCCGACGCGGTCGCGATCCCCATGACGCCGAACTCGCTGACCTGCTGCGCCGCCACCGGCGCTCCACCCGAGATGCCAGAGCCGCCGCGAGCAGCGCCGCGACGGCGCGCGCCGCGGCCCACCGCCTAGCCCAGCGTGAGGCCATGCGTGATCCGGATATCCGGCGCGAGCGAGTGCACCACCGAGCAGTACTTGGTGATCGACAGCTCGATGGCGCGTTGCGCCTTGGCCTCATCGAGCCCGTCGCCCTGGAGGTGATACTCCAGGTGCATCGCGGTGTAGCGCCGGGGCTCCTCCTCCCGCCGCACGCCGCTCGCCTCGATCCGGAAGTCCCTGAGCGTCACCCGCATCTTCTCCAGGATGACCACTACGTCGGAGGCGGTGCACGCGGCCGCGGCGCAGCAGCAGCGTGAGCATGGGTCCGGGCCCGGCGGCGTTGTCGCCGTCGATCGTCGTCACCGGCCCGCCCGCCTCGCCGCCCTGGAAGACGAGCTTTCGCTGCCACGTCAGCGTCACCCGCTTGGTCTCGGCCGTCACCTCTTGGTCCCTCCGCCGGCCTTCCATTCGGCCGCCGGCGCCACGCGGTAGTAGTCCCAGATCGCGTACAGTGCGATCGCCGTCGTGGCCCAGGCGAGCGGGCGGAGACGGGGAGAGTCGGCCAGGAACGCCACCAGCGTCAGCACCTGCGCGACGGTGACCGCCTTCCCTCCCGCTCGGGCAGGAATCGCGCGGGGCCGGCGCGAGAAGTAGGTGACGGCGAAGGCGATCGTCGCGACCAGGTCGCGCAGCAGCACGCCGAGGATCTCGTACCATTCGAGCCGGCCGCTCACGGCCACCACGCCGAACGCGGATGCCATGAACAGCTTGTCGGCCACCGGGTCGATCACGGCGCCGAGCGCCGAGCTGCCGAATCGCCGCGCGAGCTGGCCGTCGAGCAGATCGCTCCCGGCCGCCGCGGCCAGCAGCGCCAGGCGCGCGTCATTGGAGACGAACGGAAACGCGATCGCGAGGGGGATGCGCACCGCGCTCAGCAGGTCGGCGGTGGTCCATCCGTCGCGGCCTTGCTCCCCCTTCGGGCGAGGACTAGGTTCGAACGGCATGGCGTGCAAGATACTCGCATGACGCTGGATACCGCGGTCATCCCCTGTGGCGGTCGAGGCACGCGGCTCCACCCGATCACCCGCTGGCTGCCCAAGGAAATCCTGCCCGTGGGTCTCCGGCCAATCCTCTATTGGGCGCTGGACGAGGCCGCCGATGCGGGTCTGCTCCGGGCCATCATCATCACCAACCCGCACAAGCCGCTGCTCGAGGCCGCCGCCCGCACCTACGAGGGGCCGCTCGAGCTCGAGTTCGTGCCGCAGGACCACCCGCGCGGGCTCGGCGACGCGCTGCTCCGCGCACGCGATCCTCTCGCCGGCTCGCCGTTCCTGGCCCTCCTGCCCGACAACCTGTTCCAGGGCCCCAACCCGAGCGCGGGCGTGGCCGCCACGTTTCGCGCGACCGGGCTCGCCACCGTGCTGCTCGCGGAGATCGCGCGTGAGGACGCGGCTGCCAAGGGGCCGACCGGGCGCGCCTCCGTGCGCAGCATGCCGGACGGGACGCTTCGGGTGACGGACGTGGCGGACAAGGGGACCGGACGCTTCGATACCGCGGGCGAGGCGGTCGCGATGACGCCGATCGGGCGGATGGCGTTCCCGTGCGGCATCCTGGAGGAATTCGAAGAGGTCGGGCGGAGTCTGCCGGCGGGGGTGGAGCTCGACGACATTCCGGTGCTGCAGCGCTGCGCGCGGCGGGACGCGCTGGCTGGTGTGATCAGCCGCGCGAAGTTCTTCGACGTCGGCGTGCCCGAGGGCTATCGGGACGCGGTATGCGCTTTCCCCCTTCGCGTCTGACCGGCGGAACGGTCAGCGTGGACGCCGCATTCAACTCGCACGTGCACGAGCTCACCGCCATCAGCGGGGCCCGCCTCGCGGACGCCAACGGCCTGTCCGCCATCGTCGTGGCGGCCGCGGGCGCGGTCGGGATGCCGCCGCTCGGGCCGCCGCTCGTGCGCGAGAGTCCGGGCGGTGTCGCGGTGGCCCTGCTCTGCCGCGAGGGCCACATCGTGCTCCACACCATTCCCGACGAGGGGCTCTGCTTCGTGTCGGTGGTCGCCCGCGCCCCGGTGGACGTCCGGCGGGGCGTGGAGGTGATCAGCCGCGGGCTGGCCAGAGACGGGGGACGGCGGGACCGCTAGGACTGCAGCGCCGCGACGGGCGGATGGGTCGCGCGGCGGCCGCGGACCACCCCCTCGACCCGCCGCTCGGGATCGAGCGACGCCTGCGCCACCCGCAGCACGTCCTCGGCGGTGACGGCCCGGAACGCCGCAGCGGGATCCGCCAGCTCCCCGAGCCCGGAGCCGGACACCCACGCCTCGAGGATCTCGCTCGCCACCGCGCCTGCCGGACTGGCGGCTCACTTCCGCCTGGCCGGCCAGGTAGTTCACCGCCTGCCGCAGCTCGCTCCCGCTCACCGGCTCGCGGGTGAACCGCTCCAGCTCGCGCAGCATCTCCTCGCGTGCCTCGTCCTCGCGCTCGGGCGAGGTGGCGATGTAGGTCACGAGCGCGCCCGCGCGGGCCTTGAGCCAGGCGGACGCCACGACCGTGTACGCGAGCGACCGCCGGTCACGGAGCGCCTCGAACAGCCGCCCGCCGAGCCCGCTCGCCACCGCCGCCCAGACCTGCGCTGCCGCCCGGTCGCGGTGACGCCGCGCCACCCCCGGAAACGCCATCGCGATGGCCGCCTGCGCCTTGTCGCGGGAGACGACGCGCGCCGGCGTCTCGCCGCCGGCGCCGGCCACCCAATCGAGCGCGGGCAGCCCGGCCGACCGGCGCCCGCGGCTCGGCCGCCGGCGAACGCGCCCGCCAGGATCGCCGAGGCCTCGTCGGGGTCCACGTCGCCCACGGCGATGACTACCGGACGGACGCCGCGCAGCGCGCCGCAGGTGCCAGGCCCGCGTGTCGGCGGCGGTGATGGCCGGCAGGGTATGGGGCAGTCCCGCCACCGGGAGCCCGTAGCCCTCCTCGCCGAAAGCGGCCGCGAACGCGAGCTGGAACGGATAGCGGAACATGTCGTCGGCCACCTGTTGCGCTTCGGCGATCATCAGGCCGCGCTCGCGCGCTACGTCGCGCTCCTCCAGCCGGGGCGACGTGTAGACCAGGTCCAGCAGCGCGGCCGCCGGCGCCAGGTGCTCCGCCAGCACGGTGGTGCCGAAGCCAAGCCAGTCGGACGCCGCGATCGGGCCCAGGGTGCCGCCCAGACGCTCGAACGCGAAGGCCAGCCCGGCGGCGTCGAGGTCGCCCGCGGCGCGCACCGCGCTCCGCACGGTGAGCGCGCCGAGTCCCGCCTGCGCCGGCGGGATCGAGCTCCAGCCGCGGCACGTAGATGCCGAGATGCACCAGCGGCACGCCGGGCTTCCGGCGAACCAGCAGGTCGGCACCCGGCAGGCTCGTGTGGACCACGTCCGCTTCGCGCCGGGTGGCCGGTCGGACGGACGCGGACCGTGGCGGCGGCGCGGACGCGCCCGGCGCGGGCGCGGGTGGCCGGAGCTCCGTGACGGCGAAGGCGCTGCGCCAGGACGTCGGCGGTGAGCTCGGCGCCCTCGTCCTCGGGCAGGTAGAGCACGCCGGAGACCGCGTCCGGCTGGAGGTAGCGGGCCGCGGCCGCGCGCACGTCCTCGGGCCGCACGGCGGCGATCGCCTCGAACTCGCGGTCGAGAAAATCGTATCCGTCGAGCGCCTCGGCGGCGGCGAGCGCGGAGGCGCGACCCTCCATCGACTCGAGCCGGCGGGCCCACCGCGCGCGAAGCAGCGTGCGCGCGCGCTCGAGCTCGTCGGGCGGGGGCCCGAGCAGCGCGAGCCGGGCCACCGACGCGGCGATCGCGTCCAGCGCCTCCGGCACCCGCTGGGGCGCGAGCTCGGCCGCGACGCCGAAGAGTCCCAGCTCCGTCGGCGCGTAGTAGTTCGCGGCGATCCAGGTGACGAGCCCCGGCTCCCGCAGCCCGCGGTAGAGCCAGCTGCCGCGGCCCGAGCCGAGCACCGCGGCGGCCAGGTCCAGCGCCGGCGCGTCGGGCGCGAGCGGCGGGGCCGCGCGCCAGCCGAGCGACAGCTCGGCCTGGCTCACGTCGCCCCGAAGCGTGCGCGCCCGTACCTCGCGGCGATCCGGCTCCTCCGGCGAGGGGTCGACCGCGCCGGCGGCGGCCGGCCACTGGCCGTAGGCCTCGCGCGCCAGCGCGAGCGCGCGGTCCGGATCCACCGCGCCGACGATCGCCACGATGGTCCGCTCCGGCACGTAGCGGGACGCGTAGTAGCCGTGGACGTCGGCGCGGGTGAACCCCGCGAGCTGCGCCTCGTGGCCGATCCGCCAGCGCCGGATCCGGTGGCGGTCGAACATCACCTCGTGCAGCGTCTCGTACGCCACCGACGACGGCGAATCGAGCTTGCGCTTGGCTTCCTGGATGATGACCTGGAGCTCGCGGGCCAGCTCGCCCTCGTCGATGACCGAGTGGCGCAGCGCGTCGGCCTGGATGTCGAGCGCCTCGGCGAGATTGGCGGCGGGGAGGACGGTGAAATACGAGGTGTGGTCGTACGTCGTGCTGGCGTTGAGATAGCCGCCCGCGCTCTTGGTCTCGCGGGCGATCGCGCCCACGCCCCGGCGCGCCGTGCCCTTGAAGAACATGTGCTCCAGCACGTGGGAGATGCCGATCCAGCGGTCGGGCTCGTCGAAGAAACCCGCCTTCACGTGCGTCACCACCGCCACCACGGGGGCGGAGCGGTCCTCCTGCACCAGCAGGGTGAGGCCGTTCGGCAGCACCTCCCGGCGGACGCCGGCCGTCCAGTGCGACGGCGACTGCCCGGGACCGCGCGCCGCCATGACCCCTACTGCACGATCCGCAGCACGCCCGCTTCGGCGCTGCCGCGAATGAAGGCCTCCGCATCCGTGGTGGGGATGACGACGCCCGTTTCGGCCTGACCCCGCCGCGCCAGGCTGGCCATGAAATCGGTCAGCGAGCCGGTGGCCCAGTCGCGGTCGGCCTCCTTCATCTGGAGCAGGATCTCCTCCCAGTTGCCGCGGATCGGCTGGCCGGCCAGCGTGACCACGAGATGCGCCTCGGCGTGCCCGGGCTTCTTCTGCATCGCGTGCAGCTCGCTCAGGAGCGTGCCGAACAGCTCGAGCTGGTGCGGATCGCGGACGCCGCCGTCGGCCTGCTGCGCTTCGACCTCGGCGAGCAGCATGTCGATCGCGTCGGGCTCGCCGGCCACTTCGCCCAGCCGCGTGAGCCAGGGAACCAGCTCGGGATCCTCGTCCGGCAGGCGATAGACCGTCTTCTTGAGCTCGATGTGCCGCCAGATGCCGAGCTCGTCGAAGTGGTCCTCGGGCTGGGTGCGCTCGAGCTGATGGAGCGCCGCCTCGGTCTCGCCGCGGTCGTAGAGCAGGTTGGCGAGATAGATCCGCGCCTCGCTGTACGACGCGTCGAGCTCGAGCGCTCGGCGGAGCCAGTAGAGCGAGCCCGCGTCGTTCCCCAGCCGGTGCGAGGCGTAGCCCAGGCAGGCGGCGGCGTCGGGCGAGTCGGGATGGGCGGAGGCCGCGAGGTCGAAGAACCGGTGCGCGGGCGCGATGTGCCCTTCGCGAAACAGCGCGCGACCGACCTGCAGCATGAGCTCGTGATCGTCCTGGAAGCCGAGCTGCAGAATCCGCTCGAACGCCCGCATGGCGCCAGGGCGGTCTCCCAGCTTCAGCAGCGTCTCGCCCAGGCCGGCCAGGCCGTCCTCGTGGTCGGGATCCAGCCCGAGGGCGTGCTCGAAGCTCCGTCGCGCCCAGGCGTACTCCTCCCGGGCCAGATGGGCATAGGCCATCCCGATGTGCAGCTCGACGGCATGTGGGTAGAGGGTGGTGCCTTCCTTGAGGATCAGCAGCGCTTCATCGTACCGGCCTTCGTTATAGAGTTGATGGGCTTGTTCGTCGAAGTCGTCGGAGCTGAGAAAGGCGTCCGACATCGGCGGTCCTCCCACAGGTAGGTTGCTGCAAACTAGGGACTTCCGGGAGGAGGAGCAAGAGAAGCGGGACGCCGGGGCGGTACCCCGGACGGGGAACTTGACGGTGGCGCGTGCTCACCCATATTACTGACCGGTCAGTTAGTAATTGCACCACAAGGAGTTTTATGCCCGCCGACGAATCGATTCTCACTGCCCCGCCCCGCTGGCAGCGCCGCCCTGAGGCTCGCCCCGACGAGATTCTCGATGCCGCCCTGGCGGTGTTCGGCGAGTCCGGCTTCGCCCGCGCCAAGATCGACGACGTCGCCCGCCTCGCCGGCGTGAGCAAGGGCACCGTCTACCTCTATTACGACTCCAAGGAAGCGCTCTTCCGCGAGATGGTGCGCGCCAAGATCGTCGCCAGTCTCGCCGAAGGCGAAGCGCTCGTGCGCACGCACGAAGGATCCGCCCGCGCGCTGCTCGTCGATCTCATCCGGGGCATGTACGTGCGCATGCGCGACGAGGGAATGACGCGGATCGCCCGGGTCGTCCAGGCCGAGCTCATGTACTTCCCGGAGCTGGCCCGGTTCTACTTCGACGAGGTGATTCTGCGCGCCCGCCGCCTGATCGAGCAGGTGCTCGAGCGCGGCGTGGCCACCGGCGAGTTCCGGAGTAACCCGCACGCGTTCGCCGCCCGCGGGCTGACCTCGCTTCTGGTCCACACCGCCCACGTGCAGTGCTTCTACCACGCCTTCGACCCGCAGGCGCTCGGCGACGAGCAGGCGCTCGACGGGCTCCTGGACCTCTATCTCCACGGCGTGCTCGCGCGCTCCGTCGAAGAGAGCTGAGGCAGGCGAATGCGCCCCGCCCTCCGGTTGCTCGCCCTGTCGGTCCTGGCCGCCGCGCCCGGCGCTCGCCCAGGAGCCCGTGGTGCCACAGGGCCCGCTCACCCTCCTCCAGGCGATCACGCTCGGCCGGAGCCAGGGCGTCGAGGCGGCCATCGCCCGGCTCGACGTGCGGGCCGCCGACGCGCGCGCGGGACAGCGCCGGGCCGACCTCCTGCCCACCATCAGCGGCAACGCGGGCATCACCCGGCAGACGCTCAACCTCGACGAGTTCGGGATCCCCATCGCCACCGGGGTCACCGATCCGTTCGACATCTACCGGCTCCAGCTCCGCGCCGCGCAGACGATCTTCGACGCGTCCCTGATCGGCCGGCTTCGCGCCGCGCGGGACACCGCGGTCGCGGCGGGGCTCGACGCCCGGGCAACGGGCGAGATCGCGGGCGCCACCGCCGGCCTCGCCTACCTGCGCGCGCTGAGCGCCCGCGAGACGGTGCGCGCCCGTCAGGCCGACAGCACCATCGCGGCCGAGCTGCTGGGACAGGCGCGGCAGCTGGTGGACGCCGGCGTGAGCCCGGCCATCGACGCCACGCGGAGCGAGGTGAGCTTCGCGTCCGTGCGCACGCAGCTCGAGGTGGCACGCAACGCGTCGGACCGCGCCCGCCTCGACTTGCTTCGATCCCTCGACCTGCCCTCGGGCACCCGGGTGGAGCTCGCGGATTCGCTCGGGCCCGGCCCGCTCGACATCCCGCTCGATCCCGACTCGGCCGCGGGCTTCGCGCGCGAGCACCGTATCGAGCTCGCCGCCGAGCAGGCACGGACCCGTGCCGCGCGCCGGGAGCTCGGCGCCATCCGCGCCGAATATCTGCCGAGCCTGGGGCTGAGCGGGCAGTATCAGCAGACCGGCCGCGAGGCCGGCGATCTCGCGGGCACCTACAACGTGCAGCTTCAGCTCACCGTGCCGATTCTGGACGGCTTCAGCCGCCAGAACCGCGTCAAGGAGCAGAGCCTCCGCGTGGACATCCAGAAGATCCGCGAGCACGACCTGGTGAACCGGGTCGAGACCGAGGCGCGCCAGTCGGTGCTCGACCTGGCCTCGTCCCAGCAGCAGGTTGCCATCGCCGAGAACCGGCTCCGGCTCGCCGAATTGGAGCTGAGCCAGGCCCAGCAGCGCTTTCAGGCCGGCGTGGCGGGAAGCGTGGAGACGACCAACGCCCAGGGATCGGTCATCGCCGCACGCGACGCCCTGATCCAGGCGCGCGTGAACTTCGGGACCGCCCGGGTCAGCGCCTATCGGGCGCTTGGCGTCATCGACCAGATGCACTAACCCGCGCTCCGGCGCGACGAGAACGAGTATGACGACCGACATCGCGATGGACGTTCCCGCCACGGCCCAGCCCGAGACCCGGAGCTGGACCCGCCGCCTGCCCATGATCATCGGGATCATTCTCGTGATCGCCTTCGCGACTTGGGGCGTGCGCCGCTGGCTCTACAGCCGGAACCACGTGAGCAGCGACAATGCCCAGGTCGACGGCCACATCACCTCGATCGCGCCCCGGATCGCAGGGTTCATCGACCGGGTGGCGGTCGAGGAGAACCAGCACGTGAAGGTGGGCGACACGCTCGTCGTGCTCGATCGGCGCGATCTCATCGCCCGTCTCGAGCAGGCCGAGGCGGACCTGCGGAACGCCGAGGCCCTGGTGAGCGGGCGGCACGGCGCCGGCCAGGCCGTGGCCCAGCTGCAGGCCACTCGCGCCGAGGCCGCCTCGGCCGATGCGGACGTGACGGCGGCCGAGGCCACCGCCCGCCAGACCGAGGCCGACTACCAGCGCTACCGGACGCTCGCGGCCACCAAGGTCGTCTCCGCGCAGCAGCTCGACGCGGCCCAATCCGCGCGCGATGCGGCGGCGGCCAACCTCGAGGCCGCCCGCCGTCGCGCCGCCGCCGCCGGCAGCCAGATCTCCGCCTCGGGCGCCGCGCTCCGCGGTGCCGACGCCCGCCTGGCCTCGGCGCAGGCGGCGGTCGAGACCGCGCGCCTCCAGCTCAGCTATGCCACGCTGCTCGCGCCCGACGACGGCGTCATCGCCAAGCGCAGCGCTGAGCCCGGCGCGCAGGTGCAGATCGGGCAGAACCTCATGTCGATCGTGCCCGACACCAACGTCTGGGTCACGGCCAACCTGAAGGAGACCCAGCTCGCCAACGTGCGCGTGGGCGACGCCGCCGAGTTCAGCGTGGACGCCTATCCGGGCGCGACCTTTCACGGCAAGGTCGAGAGCCTGAGCCCGGCCACCGGCGCCCGGTTCGCGCTGCTGCCGCCCGACAACGCGACGGGCAACTTCACCAAGGTGGTCCAGCGGGTGCCGGTGAGGATCGCGGTCGACGGCGCGGCGGACCCGGCGCGCCCGCTCCGCCCGGGAATGTCGGTGGACGTGACCATCACCACCGACTGAGGGGCCGCTGACACGGGGAAGACGGAAGGACGGAAAGACGGAAAGACGGAAAGAGGGAACGGTGGTTGATGACGACGTCCGGCCCGCCCAAGCCGCGTCCCTCCGTCGTTCCATCTTTCCCACTTTCCCGTCCTTCCCTCCTTCCCTCCTTCCCTCTTTCCCTCATCTTTCCCTCGTGACCTTCCAACGCAAGCTGCTCTTCGGCTTCTCCCTGATGGTGCTCCCGGCGCTGCTCGTCGGTGCGGAAGCCATCCGCAGCAACGTGCTCGAGCGCCGCGCCCTCACGGCGCTGGGCGAGAGCATGGCGCGCACGCGGACCTACGCCGAGCTCGAGACCGCCATGTTCGACCAGACCGAGCTCATCTGGCGCGACCTGAGCGGCCTCGATCCCACCGCGCGGAAGGAGTTCCAGCTCACCGGGGAGGTCGTCGGCTACTGGCAGGACCGCTGGCGCGCCGAGCTCAAGCCCGAGGAGACGACGCTCGCCGACGGGGTCCAGGACATTCAGCGCCAGATCGTCGCCGTGTCCGAGAGCGTCTTCGCCCTGGAGGACGCCGGGCGGCGCGAGGATGCGTACCGGCTCGCCGAGCGCGAGCTCAGGGGCCGGCTCCAGCCAGCGCTCACGCAGATGAACCGGGAGATCTACCGCCGCGCCCGGGAGTCGAGCGTGCGCGGCGCGTTCGGCCGGCTGGAGGAGATCCTGGCCGACGAAGGGCGGACGCTCGTCGCCATCATCGCGCTCGCGCTCGTGGCCGGACTGGTGGCGAGCTGGGTCATCTCGCAGAGCCTGGCCCGCCCGATCAGGCAGCTCACCCAAGCAATGGCCGTGGTCGGCGGGGGCGACCTCGACCACCCGGTCCAGGCCACGTCGCGCGACGAGGTCGGCGACCTGGCGCGCGCGCTCGCGGCCATGACCGGACAGCTCCGCGCCTCGCGGGAGCAGCTGGTGCAGGCGGAGAAGCTGGCCTCGATCGGCGAGATGTCGGCCGCGGTGGCGCACGGGCTCCGGAATCCGCTCGCGAGCCTCCGCGCGGCCGCGCAGCTCGTGCGGCACCATCCCACGTCACCCGGCGCCACCGAGCACCTCGACGCCATCATCGAGGAGGTGGATCGCCTCGACCGTCGCATCAGCCACCTGCTCAGCTTCAGCCGTCCGGCGCCGTTCCATCCGGGCTCCGAGAGCCTGCCGCGGCTGATCGACGACCTGCTGCCTGCCGTCGCGACGCCGATTCGCGAGCAGCACGTCGACCTCGAGATGGCGGTGCCCGCCACGCTGCCGCCGGTGCGGGTGGATCCGATGCAGCTCGAGCAGGCCATCCTGGAGATCGTGTCGAACGCCCTCGACGCCATGCCGGGCGGCGGACGGCTCCGGATCGGCGCCTACGTGGCCAACGGCGACGGGCCGGCCGCCGTCGTCCTCGAGGTGAGCGACACCGGTGGCGGCATCCCCGAACAGGCGCTTTCGTCGGTCTGCGAGCCGTTCTTCACCACCCGACAGGAGGGCACCGGGCCTCGGCCTGGCGATCGCCAAGCGGTACATCGAGCAGAACGGCGGCCGCCTGGAGATCGCGAGCCGTCTGGGCGAGGGCACGACGGTCCGGGTCCGCCTCCCCACCGAGCGTACCGCGTGAGGCGCACTCCGTGAGCGGCTCGACCGTTCTCATCGTCGACGACGAGCGCACGCTCGCCCGGGCCATCAAGGCGTTCCTGACCGAGTCGGGCTACGAAGCCGAAGTGGCGGGCGACGCGGAGCAGGCGCTCCGGCTGCTCGAGACCATGCGCCCCGACGTCGTCTTCACCGACGTGCGGCTTCCCGGCATGGACGGCATCGAGCTCCTGCGGCGGATCCGCGAGTTCGACGCCGCCATCCCGGTGATCATCATGACCGCGCACGGCACCATCGAGGGCGCGGTCGAGGCGGTGAAGCTCGGCGCGTTCGACTACCTCAAGAAGCCCATCGACCTCGAGGAGCTCAAGCTCCTGGCCGACCGCGCCCGGGAGCACTCCCAGCTCCGCCAGGAGCTCTCCTACTACCGCCGGCGGGACGCGGCGCGCGAGACGCCGCTCGCCGGCGTCATCGGCGAGTCACCGTCCATACGGGAGGTGCTCGACCAGGCGCGCCAGATCGCGGCGCTCGACGAGACGCCGCCGGTCCTCATCATCGGCGAGACCGGCACCGGGAAGGGGCTCGTCGCGCGCACCATCCACGGCGCGAGTCCACGCGCGGGCAGGCCCTTCATCGAGGTGAACTGCACGGCGCTGCCGGCCACGCTCATGGAAGCCGAGCTCTTCGGCCACGAGCGGGGGGCGTTCACCGACGCGAAGGAATCGCGGATGGGCCTGTTCGAGGCCGCCGACGGTGGGTTCCTGTTCCTCGACGAGGTGGGCGACGTCGAGCTCTCGCTCCAGGGCAAGCTGCTCAAGGCGGTCGAGGACCGGACCGTGCGGCGCGTCGGTGGCATCCGCGACCGCCGGATCGACGTGCGGATCCTGGCCGCCACCAACCGCGACCTCGAGCGCGACGCGCAGCGCGAGACCTTCCGCCGGGATCTGTACTTCAGGCTGGCGGTGATCATCCTGCACCTGCCGCCACTCCGGGAGCGGGGCAGCGACATCCTGCTCCTGGCCCAGCACTACCTCGAGCGGTTCAACGCCAAGTACGGGAAGGACGTGCGACAGATCGACGCGCGCGCCCGGGCGCTGCTGGCCGAGTATCCGTGGCCGGGCAACGTGCGCGAGCTGAGCCACGTGATCGAGCGCGCGGTCCTGTGGAGCCGCGGGCCGATGCTGGACGTCGAGCACCTCTCGCTCGGCACGCCCGCGGGGGCGGGACACGCCGCCAGGACCCCGAGCGGCATCGCCAGCAGTGCCGGCCGTGTCACCGGCTCCGGCTCAAACCGGCGCCGCAAGCGGAGAGTATCCGGCCTCTCCGCCGCCCGGCATGCCGCTCGACCAGTGGGAGCGCACGCTCATCGAGCAGGCGCTCCGGGAGTGCGACGGCAACCAGACCCGTGCCGCCCAGCGGCTGGGAATCAGCCGTGACACGCTGCGGTACCGGCTCAAGAAGCATGGGATTCAGTGAGGGTCGCGTTCTAAGGCACATCCGTCGGACCGTAGTCGCCGTACTGCTCGAGCGCATTCTGCGCCGCCTCCTGGAGCCGCTGGGCTTTCGTCGGGGTCGACCGTCGCCGGTGCGGGCAGGCCGAGCGGTGAGCGGCCGGAGAGCCCGGCGAAGATCGTGAGCGCCGCCGCGTAGCTGCCGGCCGCGGTCGGATGGAACCCGTCGCCGCCATAGAGCGCGAGCGACGGGTCGTCGCGCCACGCCGCCCGCCAGGACTCTCCGGCCGGCAGGAACCAGCCGGACACGTCCCTCGCGGCGAGCGCGTACGAGTCCCGCACCCGATCGAACCAGGAGAATCGGGTGAGCTCGGGCCACCCATATAAGGGCGGACCGGCCGCCCGCCGCGCGCACCAGTCCATCGAACTGCGCCACCCAGTGTCGCAGGTTGACCCGGCTCTCGGGCAACGACGAGGGACCTTGTTGCAGGACCACGGCATCCCAATGCCCGCTCTGTATCCGGGCCTGAGCGGAGCCGCGCTGCCAGTGGTCCTCCAGGCTGGCGCCGCTCAAGCAGTTCTGTCTGCACGTCCCAGTTAAGGCCCTCGGCCGTGGCCATAGCCAGGACCTGCGCCGGTAGATCGTTCGCGTAGGTCAGGCTGTTGCCGATGAAGAGCACTCGGGCCCCGGAACCGAGGCCCGCTGGATTGGGGATGGGCGGTCCCGGTGGCGGTGACGGGGGCGGACCCGGCTCCTCTGGTGGTGGCGGGGCGGGAGGCGGTGGAGGCGGAGTCGGGGGCTCCGGCGGCGGATTGTTTCCCGAGGGTGGGGACGTCACATCAGATGAGGAGCCGGCGCAGGACGGCCCGACGGCAAGGGCAAGACACATCGCCAGCACCGCGGCCCGCCAATCATGGGGCATGAATCGCGTCCTCGTGTACCGGCTATGTCGTGGGTAGATGCCTGAACGGCCGTCTTGAAGGTGACGGCGATGGCGGCTTTCCCGGCACGCGCCTCTCGATCGCTGACTCCGCCGGCGGTGGGTGAGATCACCCAATCGGGTGCTATCCCCCAATTTCCAAGCCACGGGAGCTCGGCCTGCCACTGTCGACGCAAGCTGCGTCCCGCGCGTGGGTTACGCAACAATCGATCGCTCCAACCATTCTGGCACACCACCTGCGTTTGAGCGGGCGTCGTCGGGTCCTCCAACGATCCGACTGGGTGGTAACACCCAATCGTCAGTCCGTTCACAACCCTCTCGGAGGACGAAAACATGAAGTGGACCAAGCCCGAGGCCGAGATCGTCGCCGTTACGATGGAAGTCACCGCGTACGTCGCGACCCTGTAAGGCGAAAGACTGATCTGAGGGGCTCGCGAAAGCGGGCCCCTCGGTCTTTTCCGCCCCCTCCGCCCCCGTCGTCTCCCATGCACATCGTTCTCCTCGGTACCGCCGCCGGTGGGGGCTTTCCCCAGTGGAACTGCTGGTGCCCGCCGTGCCGGGTGGCGCGTGCGGACCCGCGGCGCGCGATCCCGCGGAGCCAGTCGTCCGTCGCCGTGAGCGGCGATGGCGCGCGATGGTTTCTCCTCAATGCATCGCCCGACGTCCATGCGCAGCTCGGCCGCCTCCACACGCCGGCCCCCGCCGGGATTCGGCATGTGCCGGTCGAGGGCATCGTCTTGACCGACGCCGAGCTCGACCACACGCTTGGTATCGTGCTCCTGCGCGAGGCCCGGCGGCTGCAGGTGGCCGCCACCGATGCGGTCCGGCGGGTCATCGAGGAGGATTCGCGGCTGCTCCCAGTCACTCGGGCGTTCGCCGACGTCACCGTCACCGAGCTCGTACCCGACCAGCCGCTCGGGCTCTGCTACCGCGACGGAACGCCGAGCGGGCTTCGGGTGACCTGCTTCCCGGTGCCCGCGGGCCCTCCGCGGTTCGCCCGCGAGGAGCGCCCGGCCCACACCGTGGGGCTCCTGGTGCGGGACGAGCATACCGGCGGCAGCTGCGCTTTCGTCCCCGGCTGCGGCGACCTGGACGACGCCCTGCTCGCCCGCCTGGGCGGCGCGGAGCTCGTGCTGTTCGACGGGACGTTCTGGACCGACGACGAGCTGATCGGGCTGGGCATCGGCGAGCGCACGGCGCGGCAGATGGATCATCTGCCGGTCTCCGGACCCGACGGCAGTCTGGTCCGGCTCGGCCGGCTGCCGAGCCGCCACCGGGTGTACACGCACATCAACAACACCAATCCCATGCTGCTCGAGGATGCGCCCGAGCGGGCGCTGGTCGAGCAGGCCGGTCTCCGGATCGGCGTCGACGGCATGCGATTCACCCTCTGAGACCCGACCATGACGACCACGCTCGCCGCCTCGCAGCTCGCCACGCCGCCCAGGCCCCCGATCCCGGTCCTCGAGCGTCCGCTCGCGCCGGCGGCGCTCGAGGAGGCCCTGCGCGCGTTCCATGGGTCGTACTACGTCCAGCACCCGTTTCACCAGCTCATGTACGAGGGCAAGCTCAGCCAGCGGCAATTCCAGGGCTGGGTGACCAATCGCCTCGCCTATCAGCGCGTCGTGCCGCGGAAGGACGCCGCGATCCTGTCCAACTGCCCCGACGCCGACGTGCGGCGGGAGTGGATCGGCCGGATCATCGACCACGACGGCACGGAGCCGGGCACGGGCGGGATCGAGCTCTGGATCCGGCTCGGCATTGCGCTCGGTGTCCCGCGCGAGGAGATGGAGGACGAGCGGCACGTGCTGCCGGCGGTGCGGCTCATCTGCGAGTCGTACGTCACGTTCTGCCGGAGCAAGCCGTGGCAGGAAGCCTGTGCGTCGTCGCTCACCGAGCTCTTCGCGCCCAAGATCCATCAGCAGCGGATCGAGGCGTTCCCCCGGCACTATCCGTGGATTCCGCCCGAGGGGCTCGACTACTTCAAGAGCCGGCTGGTGCAGGCCCCGCGCGACGTGAGCCACGGGCTTCGCATCGTGCGCGCCTGGGCCACGACGCCCGAGCGGCAGCAGAAGGTGTTCGAGGCGCTGGCCTTCAAGCTGGAGATGTTGTGGGCCATGATCGACACCATCCACAACGCCTACCGCGAGGAGCCGGCGTGACGCTCTCGCCCGACTCGGTGCCGCGGATCTGGCGGCTGGCCCGGCTGGATTACGATCCGGCCCGGCAGCGGCCCGTGTTGTTGTACCCCGAGGGCGCCGTGCTCCTGAACGACACCGGCCGCGAGATTCTCGAGCTGGTCGACGGCACCCGCACCGTGGCCGAGATCGCGGGGCTCCTCGGCGCGCGCTACCAGACCGATGTCACCGCCGATGTGACCGACTACCTGTCGCATCTGGCGGAGAGGGAGCTGATCCAATGACGACCGAACGTCCGACCACCCTGCTCGCGGAGCTGACGCACCGCTGTCCGCTCCACTGCCCCTACTGCTCCAACCCGCTCGACCTGCTCCGGGCCGAGAGCGAGATCGGCACCGACGACTGGAAGCGGGTGTTCACCCAGGCGCGGGAGCTTGGCGTGCTGCAGCTCGGCCTCTCGGGCGGCGAGCCGCTCATCCGGAAGGACCTGGAGGCGCTCGCCACGCATGCCCGGAGCCTGGGCCTCTACACGACGCTCGTGACCTCGGGGCTCGGCCTCACCCGCAAGCGCGCCGAGGCGCTCCGGACGGCGGGCCTCGAGCACATCCAGGTGTCGGTGCAGGACGCGGATGCGGAGACGGCGGAGCGGATCGCGGGCGTGAGCTCGGTCAAGCAGAAGCAGGCGGCCATCGCGCTGGTCAAGGAGCTGGGCTTCGCGTTCTCGATCAACGTGGTGCTCCACCGCGCCAACCTCGACCGCATCGGCGAGATCATCGACCTCGCCGCCGGCTGGGGCGCCGACCGGCTCGAGCTCGCCAACACGCAGTACTACGGCTGGGGGCTCAAGAATCGGGCGACGCTCATGCCCAGCCGCGAGCAGGTCCTGGCGGCCAGGGAGATCGCCCAGGACCGGATCCAGCGCTACAAGGGGCAGATGCAGATCACCTTCGTGCTCCCCGACTACTTCGAGGAGCTGCCCAAGGCGTGCTACGGCGGGTGGGGACGGTACTACATCGTGGTGTCGCCCGACGGCAAGGCGCTGCCCTGCCATGGCGCGTACGCGATCCCGTCGCTCGACCTGCCGAGCGTGCAGGACCACTCCATCCACTGGATCTGGCACGAGTCGTCCGCGTTCGAGGCCTTCCGCGGCGACGCGTGGATGAAGGAGCCGTGCCGGACCTGCCCGCGGAAGGCCGTGGACTTCGGCGGCTGCCGCTGCCAGGCGCTCGCGCTCACGGGCGACGCGGCCAATGCCGACCCGGTCTGCACGTTGAGCCCGCACCGTCACCTCATCGACGAGGCGCTGCACGAGCATGCCGGCGCCGACGCCTACGTCTATCGCGACTTCGCCGTCGAGCCGCGTTGAGCGCGTCGCCGGCGATCGTCACCGCGGGGCTCGGGCGCGACTATGACGGCGTCCGGGCCCTCGACGCGTTGAGCCTGGAGGTTCCGCTGGGCGCGCTCGTCGGCCTGCTGGGTCCCAATGGCGCGGGCAAGACGACCGCGATGCTTCTGCTCGCCACGCTGCTGGCCCCCTCGCGTGGCGAGGCCGCGATCTTCGGCCACGACGTCGTCCGCGAGCGCGGCGCCGTCCGGCGCCGGCTGGGCCTGGTGTTCCAGGAGACCAGCGTCGACGGCCTCCTCACGGTCGAGGAGAACCTCCGCTTCGCCGGCCGCCTCGCCGGCCTGGGCGGGCGCGAGCTCCGCGCCGCGGTCGCCGCGGCCATCGACCGTGCCGGGCTCGGCGCGCTCGCGGCGCAGCCGGCGCGGCAGCTCTCCGGCGGCTGGCGGCGGCTGGTGGACATCGCCCGCGCCACGCTGCACCGGCCGGACCTGCTCATCCTGGACGAGCCCACCGTCGGTCTCGATCCCGAGCATCGCGAGCTGATCTGGACCATCCTCGGCGCCGAGCGGCGCGAGCGCGGCACGACGGTCCTCTTCTCCACGCACTATCTCGCCGAGGCGGAGCCCGCCGACCGGGTGGTCCTGCTCTCGCGCGGCCGCGCGGTGGCCGACGGCACACCGGCCGCGCTCAGGGCGGCCGTCGGCGCCGAAGTCGCCGAGATCGAGGGGCCAGGCGCGGAGCGCCTGGCGCGGGCGATCCGCGGGCTGGGTGCCACGGCCACCGTGCTCCAGACCGACCGCGGCTTCCGGGTGGGCATCACCGGGGAGCGGGAGTCGGTCATGGAGCTGGCCACGAGCGCCCCTGGGATCGAGCGGCTCGCCCTTCGGCCGGCGACGCTCGAGGATGCGTACTTCGCGCACACTCGCGAGGGCGCGGCGTGAGCGCGTGGAGCGCGGTCGTCGGCATCGTCGCGCGCGACCTCGCCCGCACAACACGACAGACGAGCCGGCTGCTGGGCGGGCTCGCGCGGCCGTTCATGTGGCTGCTGCTCGTCGGGAGCGGCTACAACGCCATCGCCCGGCTCGAGGGCGGGCTGCCGTACCAGGCGTTCGTGTTTCCGGGAATCGTGGTGATGGCGGCGCTCTTCGGGGCGATGCTCACCGCCATCGGGACGGTGTACGACCGCGAGTTCGGCATGCTGCGCCTGATGCTCGCGAGTCCCGCCGGCGTGCCGGCGGTGCTGACGGGGAGGGCCATCGCGGCCACGCTGGTCGGCGTGCTCCAGGGCGGGATCGTGCTGGCCTGCGCGCCGCTGGTGCTGCCGGTGTCGCCGGGGAACGTCGGCGCCGGGGCCGGCGCGCTGGTGCTCGCGGCCGGTGTGAGCGCCTTGCTGGGCCTGCTGGTGGCCGCGCGGCTCCGATCGGTCGAGAACTTCGCGGGGGTCATCAACGTGGTGCTGTTTCCGCTGCTGTTCGTGAGCGGCGCGCTGTACCCCACGGCCGGGATGCCGCCGGCGCTGCGCCTGCTCGCGCGGGCCAATCCCGTCACCTACCAGGTGGATCTGATGCGACACGCGTTCGGGCAGCCGACCGAGTTCGCCGCGGCGACGGATGTGCTGGTGCTCGCGGGCGTGGCCGTGGTGGCGTTCGGGCTGACGGCGCTGCTGTTCGATCCGGAGCAGCGGTTCGTGAGGACGAGGCGGGGAGGCGAGCGAGTGTCATCCTGAGCGGAGCGAAGGATCGGGTCGGTGGTGCGAGTGAGCCCGGAGCCTCACTCGCATGCGTCGAGCCGATCCTTCGCTCCGCTCAGGATGACCCACCTGCTCCAGCACGACATCCTGCTCCAGCCGCGACCGCAATGGCGCGCGCAACGGTCCACCCGCCGGGACCGACGTCTCGACCACGATGTGCCGCGTCCGCCGCAGGAGTCCCGCCGCCGCATCCCAATCCACCTGCCCCTCCTCGACGGTCTCTTGCCGCGCCGCGATGGCCGTGGTGTCGCCGCGCACAGTGGCGCGACTGGTCTCGCTGCGGGAACGGAGCGCGAGCCGCCGCACCGGCCGTCCGCCGGCGACGCTGTCGGGCAGCCGGGTGAGCTCCAGCCCGCTGCCATCGCGCCATTGCTCCCCAACCGTGAGCGCCGAGGGAGGCAGCGGTGGGAGCAGATCGTCCAGGGCCGCGCCGAGGTCGGACACTTCCGCCACCTCATCCGGCACGAACGGTCGGGAGTTGGCCGTGTAGTGCCCCGCAGGCGAAAGCGTCCCGCGGTAGCGACCGCCGAGCAGACCGTCCGTGTCGGGCGCGAGCACCCCCTCCGGGCTCGTCCGTGAGACCGCGAGCGAGTCGTACCATGCCTCGACGGAGATTCCCGCCGGTGCGGACAGTCCACGCACGCGCCAGAGGCCGTCGCGCGTCAGCGTCTCCCGCCGGCGCCGGAGGCCGGTTTCGGCCTCGAGCACGGCACGCGAGTGCTCATGGAGCGAGACACAGCGAAATTGCTCGGGGGTATAACGGAATTCGGCCGGCGCTTGCGCGGCGCCGGGACTCGCTCCCACGCAGAGGGCGCACGCGACTAGTGTCATCCTGAGCGGAGCGAAGGATCGGGCCGGCGATGCGAGTGAGTCCCGAGCGTCACTCGCATGCGTCAGCCGATCCTTCGCTACCGCTCAGGATGACCTACGCCTCCGCCATGAACGGATAGCGATAATCCTTCGGCGGCACGAGCGTCTCCTTGATGCTCCGCGGCGAGACCCAGCGCACCAGGTTGAGGATCGATCCCGCCTTGTCGTTCGTCCCGCTCGCCCGCGCGCCGCCGAACGGCTGCTGGCCCACGACCGCGCCGGTCGGCTTGTCGTTGACGTAGAAGTTCCCCGCCGCCTGCCGGAGCGCGCGATCCGCCTCGATCAGCGCGGCGCGGTCGCGCGAGAACACGGCGCCGGTGAGGGCGTAGGGGCTCGTCCGGTCCACGAGGGCGAGCGTCTCGCTCCATTGTGCCGCGGGATAGACGTGCGCCGTGAGCACCGGCCCGAAGATCTCCTCGCACATCGTGCGGTAGGCGGGGTCGTCGGCCTGCAGCAGCGTCGGCTGCACGAAGTAGCCGACGCTGTCGTCGGTCCCGCCACCCGCCACCACGCGCACGCCGGGGGCGCGGCGCGCCTCCTCGATGTGGTCGCGGATCCGGGTGAACGCGCGCCGGTCGATGACGGCGCCCATGAAGTTCCGGAAGTCGGCCACGTCGCCCATGCGGATGTCCTCGATCATCGCCACCACCTGGTCGCGCACGGCGGGCCAGAGCGTGTCGGGGATGTAGGCCCGGGAGGCCGCGCTGCACTTCTGCCCCTGATACTCGTAGGCCCCGCGCACCATCGCGACCGCGAGCGCCTCCGGATCGGCGCTGGCGTGGGCCACGATGAAGTCCTTGCCGCCGGTCTCGCCGACGATGCGCGGATACGTGCGGTAGCGCGGCAGGTTGTCGGCGATGGTCTTCCACAGGCTCTGGAAGACGGTCGTCGAGCCGGTGAAGTGAATGCCGGCGAAGTCAGGGCTCGCCAGAAGGCGGCGGCTCACCTCGATCGAATCGCCGGGGAGGAAGTTGATCACGCCCGGCGGCAGGCCCGCCTCCTCGAGCAGCCGGTAGAAATTCCAGTTGCTGAGCGCGGCGGTGTGCGACGGCTTCCACACGACCGCGTTGCCCATGAGCGCCGGCGCCGTGGGCAGGTTGCCGCCGATCGCCGTGAAGTTGAACGGCGTGATGGCGTAGACGAACCCCTCGAGCGGCCGGTGATCCATCCGGTTCCACGCGCCCGGCGCCGAGTCGGGCTGCTCGCGGTAGATCCGCTCGGCGTAGTGGACGTTGAACCGGAGGAAGTCGATCAGCTCGCAGGCGCTGTCGATCTCCGCCTGGAACGCGGTCTTGCTCTGGCCCAGCATGGTGGCGGCGTTGAGCCGCTGCCGGGCCGTCGTGGCCAGCAGGTCCGCGGCCTTGAGGAAGACCGCGGCTCGGTCCTCGAACCGCCAATGTCCCCAGTCGCGCTGGGCCTCTACGGCCGACCGCACCGCCGCGTCGATGGTGGTGCCATCGGCCTGGTGCAGAGTGGCCAGCACCCGCGCATGGCAGTGGGGCGACACGACGTCATGGGTGATCCCGCTCCGGATCTCGCGCCCGCCGACCACGGCCGGGATGTCCGCCCGCTCGCCCCCGACCGAGGCGAGCGCGCCCTTGAGCGCCGCCCGCTCCGCGCTGCCCGGGGCGTAGCCCAGCACCGGCTCGTTGTGGGGGTGGGGAATGTTCGCGAAACCACTCATCGGGGCGTCCAGGCTCGGGGAACCTGGAAAATAATCGGATTGCGGCAGGGATTCGGCTCGGAGGCGACCTGGGTCGGCGGGACGGGCTGCGCTCCGTCATCCCGAGCGGAGCGAGGGACCTACTCACCCGCTCGTGAACCCGGCCGCCGTCCCGAGCCCGCCGGCAAGGTCCCTCGCTCCGCTCGGGATGACGGGGCCTTGGCTCAGAACTGCCCCGACCACCCCAAGCCCATCCCCGTCGGTGACGCGAGGATCGGACGGCGCCTTGATCCCGAAGATCCGCCACCGGCCCGAGGCGAGCTTGGCGGAGGTGATCCCCACCAGGGCACCCGCGGCCACGTCGCTGAGCCAGTGCCGGTTGTCGTTCACCCGCGACCACGCGACGGCGGTGGCCATCCCGTACAGCCCGACGGTGGCCAAGGGCCGGTGGATGTCGTCGGCGAGCGAGGTGGCGAACGCGAAGGCCATGGCGGCGTGTCCCGACGGCAACGATGCCTGGCCGGAGAACGGCGAGTAGCCGTCGGCGTCGAGGCTCTGCTCCGGACGCGGCCGGCCGAATGCGTACTTCCCCGTCTGCACGGTGAGCCCCGCGAGCGCAAGCGAGGCCGCCAGACGTCCGCCCGCCCGCGTGAGCTGCGGGCGGCCCGTGGCCAATCCGGCGGCCAGCAGCCCCACGGTCACGGTGCCGTACACCTCGGGCTGCCCGAAGTGGCGGACAACGCCGGCGACATTGTCGGCGCCGCGGCCGCTGTTGTGCTGCGCGAAGCGCTGCATCGGCTCGTCGAGCAGCATCAAGGTCGAAAGGCCGCCGAGGGCCACCGCTCCGTGCCACCAGCGGATGGTTGGCGGGCGCGGGCGCCGTGGCTTCGGCGGGTGCCTCCGGCAGTGTGTCGAGTGTCTGCGCGGCAAGCTGGGCCGGCTCTGCGGTCGCGAGCAGTCCGAGCACACAACAGGGAAATGCGAGGCATGCCGGAACCTCCGCGTCGCTCCCGGGCGTGGCACGCCGCCCTGGAGTATGGTTACCTTCGGTCGTTCGTCGTTCGGGATCTCAGCTCGGGGGAGCAGATGAATCGACGCTTCGGAGCCTGCGTTGCACTGCTGGCGCTCGTGTCCTGCCGCAACTACCAGTACGAGTCTCACATGACCAGCCAGGACGGCCTCGTGCCGCCGGACCAGTTCGCCCGCTACGGCAAGGAGCAGGCCGAGGCCGTGGCGATCGGCCGCGAGTATGGCAAAGCCGCGCAGGGAGACTCGCCCGAGGCGCTGACCAAGCAGGCTGACGCGGCGATCGCCTACGCCCGCACACTGCCGGACGTCGCGACGATCGGCGCCGATCCGCAGGGCCACAAGCTCACGATCAGCTTCAAGAGCGGCTGGCGCGTGGGCGTACCTCCGATCGAGGACGGCAAGAGCGGATCGGAGACGGTCGGGCTCGGCGCACCGGCGGCCCCCGCCGCCAAGTGATGGCCCGGCGGGGCGCTCGCGCCTTCCGGTGTGCCGATATGCTCCCGCCTGCCAATATATCCACGCGGACGCCGTGACGAGCGCCGCGGGGATGCTGCCAGGTGACCACGACGCTGCCCGAGCATGCGGCCGCCGACCGGCTCGCCGCTACGCTGGTCGAGGAGCGCTGGGCGGCCTGCGCCCAGGTGGTGGGGCCTGTGGAGAGCACGTACCGGTGGCAGGGGCAGGTCGAGCGGGCCACGGAGTGGTACTGCCACCTGAAGACGACGCTCGCCCGCGCGCCCGGCCTCGCGGCGCGGCTCCGCGAGCTGCATCCGTACGACACGCCCGAGATCGTCGCGGTGGCGATCGTCGATGGTGATCCCGACTACCTGCGATGGATTGCGGAATCGGTGAGCGACCCTGTCGCCCGCGTGAGGGCGCGGCGGCTCGCGACGCCGTCATCCCGAGCGCAGCGAGGGACCTTGCTCCGGCCGAGTCCGAACTCGTTCGAGCAAGGTCCCTCGCTGCGCTCGGGATGACGGAGACGTTGATGCGGGGCTATCCCGACCTGGGTGGCGAGGCGGGCGCGAACGGATTCGGACAGCCCGGCGGGCGCCGGGCATGGCGCGGTGAGGGTGCGGACGATCACCAGCAGGAACGTGCGGTCGCAGCGGCATCGCGGATGACAGGTCGGGCAGTCGGCCAGATGGTGTCGAACCGCCGCGGCCTCTTCCGCCGCAAGCTCGTCATCCAGATATTCCCACAGTCGATCGATGACCTCTCGACATTCCATTCGCGTCATCCCTCTCCAGGGCAGCGGCCGGCCGGCCGGGGGTACGCCCTGTTGAACAGCGCACCTCCGCCGGAGGTTCCTCTGGTATGAGCCCGCGTGCCCGCAACGTGACCCTGCTGGTCCTCATTGGCTTCGTCGCCTTTCTGCTGTGGTCCACCCTCTCGAGCCAACGGGTCGAGTGCGCGGTCGCGGTCGAGTTCCAGGGCCGGCCCGGCTCGGCCACGGCGTCGGGCGCGTCGGAGGAGGCCGCCGCCCGGGAGGCCCAGACGGCGGCCTGCGGACCCGATCACCGGGGGTATGAACGACGCGATTGCCTGCTCCCGGCTCCAGCCGGTGCGCCGGACCTGCCGCACGCTGTGAGCGCCGCGCGCCTGCGGTTCCCTCACCCTCTCATCCTCCTCGTCTTCTGCGTCCTCGTGGCGGCCGCCCTCACGTGGGTCCTCCCGGCCGGGCAGTACGACCGGCGGGAGGACCCGGTGGCGCAGCGCGAGGTGGTGGTGGCCGGGACCTATCACACCGTGCCCGCCAGCCCGGTCGGCCCCTTCGATGCGCTGGTCGCCATTCCCAAGGGCATGGCCGACGCCTCGTCGATCATCTTCTACGTGTTCCTCGTCGGCGGCGCGTTCGCGGTGGTGGAGCGCACCGGGGCCCTCGGCCCAGCTGGTCAACTGGCTGGCGCACCGGCTGGCCGGCCGGGGGCTCTGGGTAATTCCGATCGTGGGGTTCGCCTTCGCCTGGGGCGGGATCCTGATCCAGATGCAGGAGGAGCTGATCGCGTTCGTTCCGGTGCTCCTCCTGCTCGTGCGCCGGCTCGGCTTCAACGCCCTGATCGCGGTGGCGATCAGCCTCGGCGCGGCGGCCGTCGGTGCGGCATTCAGTCCGATCAACCCGTTCCAGGTCGGGATCGCGCAGAAGGTGGCCGGCCTCGAGCTCCTGAGCGGTTGGGAGCTTCGCTCGGTGGCGCTCGCGGCGGCGTGGCTCATCTGGATCGCGGGGACCATGCGCTTCGCGCGCCGGTCTCGCGTCCCGCCGGAGGCCGCCGAGGCCACGGGAACGCCGACCGCCGGCGGCCGGCAGGCTGCCATCCTCGGCATCGTGCTCCTGACGTTCGTGATCTTCGTCGTCGGCGTCATCAAATACGGCTGGGACTTCGAGCAGCTCTCCGCGCTGTTCTTCCTGATGGGCGTGGCCGCGGGGCTGATCGGCCGGCTGGGTGTGGGGGGAACGGCGGACGGCTATGTCGAAGGGTTCCGCTCGATGGCCTACGCGGCCCTCCTCATCGGGTTCGCCCGCGGCATCTACGTCGTCCTCGACGAGGGGCACATCGTGGACACGATCGTCCACGGAGTGTTCGCCCCGGTCGCGGCGCTGCCGACCACGCTCGCGGCCCTCGGCATGATGGGGATTCAGGCCCTGGTGCATCTGCCCGTGCCCAGCACCAGCGGCCAGGCGGTCCTGACGATGCCGCTGCTGGTGCCGCTGTCGGACCTGATCGGCCTCTCCCGCCAGGTGACGGTGCTGGCCTATCAGTGCGGCGCCGGCCTCTGCGAGCTGCTCACGCCGACCAACGGCGCGTTGATGGCGATGCTCGCCGCCAGCGGCGTGCGCTACGAGGACTGGCTGCGATTCGTGGTGCCGGTGATGGGGGCGCTGGTGGCCCTCGCGGCCGTCGCCATCGCGGTGGCGGTGGCGACGGGCTGGCGCTGAGCGGTCAGGCCGCGACGCCCGTAAGCGACTGGAGCACCTCGAGATTCGCGACGCCGACGTGGCGATCTCGCTCCTGGCCCCGGTCGAAGGCGATGACCGTCGGGATGCCGCGGATGCCGTAGCGGCCCGCGATCGTGGGATGGGCATCGGTATCCAGCTTGAGGACCAGCACGTTGCCCATCTGCCGCTTCGCGAAGTCGTCGATCGTCGGGGCCATCATGTGACAGGGGCCGCACCAGTCGGCGTAGAAATCCACCAGCACCGGCACGGTGGTGCCGTTCACCATCCGGTCGAAGCTGGTCGCGGTCGCCATGATCGGCCGGTCGAGGAGAATCGGGCGCTGGCAGTTCGCGCACTTGGGGCCATGCGACAGTTTCGTCAGATCGACGCGGTTGAGGGTCGAGCAGAAGGCGCAGGCAACGACGCCGCGGGGTGGCTGGTCGGACGGGTTCATGTTCCCTCCTCTCGTTGCAAGGTAGGCCATCGAAAGGGCGGGCAAGCGGTTCGACCGCCTGATCGATCCCCGGGTGACCATCTTCACAGCAGGAACACGCGGGCTGGCATTAGTGTTGCAATAGGTGAACGAGCATCACCCCCGGAAGGCAGGCGGTCCATGAGCGAGCTCACGATTCGAGAGATGGGACAGGACGAGGATTTCTCGGCCTGGTTCTCCGAGCTGCTCGAACAGGAGGACGCCACGACCGGCTCGGCGGGCGCAATCGACGAGCATTACCTCATTCTCAGCAACGAGATCGGGGACTGGATCGGGGGCCTGCGGTACTGGCTCCGGGGTGGAGTGGCCCATCTGGTGGACGTAGTGGTCCTGCCGCAGGAGCGGCATCGGGGCCACGCCCACCGGCTGATGGCGGCGTTCGAGGAACGGGCGGCCGAGGCGGGAGGGCACGTGGCCGAGTTCTGGACCGACGACCAGCGGTCGGAAGGGCTTCTGGGCGCTCTGGGGTGGCGCCGGATCTTCCAGCGCGAGGACTACATCGGCCACCGCGGCTGGTCCCTGATGGAGAAGCGGCTGGGCGCCGACCCCCGGTAGCAGCCCCCCTCGTTGGCGTTAGCGGGACCAGCCACTATATGTTTGGTGGCTGGTCCTTTGTCATTCAGGGGGCAGTCTCACCGTCGTAAAAGGGAACACATGGGCATCGCCACCGAGTTGGCGCGCGAAATCGCATCGAAAATCGAAGTGCTCAAGGATCTCGAAGAGCCGGTCCGCGAGCTCATGGAGGCCCATGAGCGCAAGCGCGACCTCTGGTTCCCTTCCGACATCCTCGGGCCGCAGCCCGAAAGCTCCCCGGACGAATTCACCCGGAAGTTGCGCGATCAGGCGAGCGGCATCCCTGATCCGATCCGGGCGGCGCTCGCGCTCAACATGCTGACCGAGGAAGGGCTGCCGCACTTCCACCGGCTCCTCGCCGTGTACCTGGGCGACGAGAGTCACTGGCGCGCCTGGAACAACCTCTGGACCGCCGAGGAAGACCGCCACGGCCAGGTGCTCCACGACTACGCGCGCGACACCCGCCTGTTCGACCAGCGCAAGATCGAGGAGATGCAGTTCGAGTATCTCCGCGCCGGCTTCCACCCGGAGTGGGATCGGGATCCGTACCGGGTGTTCGCCTACACCACCGTGCAGGAGCGGGCGACCCAGTTCTCGCACGGCGAGACCGGCCGCATCGTGGGCGAGTACGAGCCGCGCCTGGCCGAGGTTCTGAGCCACGTCGCCAAGGACGAGGCGCGGCATTACGCCTTCTACCGGAGCGTCTTCGAGCTCGATCCTCGAGCGCGACCCGAATGGGGCGCTCCACTCGGCGGCTTTCATCCTTCCCGCCATCGACATGCCGGGCGTCACGATGCCCGGCTTCAAGGAGCTGGCCGAGGTCATCCGGCGGGCAGGGATCTACGGCCCGCGGGACTACCTCCGCATCGTCCAGGAGCAGATCCGCTACTGGAAGATCGAGAGCCTGCAGGGGCTCAACGAGATCGGCCGCCTGGCCCAGGAGAAGATCATGGGCATTCCGGGCAGGCTGAAGCGGATCGCCGAGATCATGGAGACCCGGAGCCGGGCCAAAACCTTCAGCTTCGAAGTCGTGTTCAACCGCGAATTCGCGATGGATTGATGGGACGGGCTGCCGCCGGAGCCGTACTCGCGCTGGTACTGCTGGCGGCGTGCGGCGCCAAGGAGGCGGCCCGTCCCGCCGCCGGCGAGTCCCGCTCCAGCCTGCCGCGCGACCGCCAGGACGCCGAGGCGCTCGGCCGCGAAGTGTTCGACCTGGTGGACCGCGCCATCGACTACCGCGGCTCGCATCGGGGCCGTCCCGCCTCCACCTTCCGCCAGATGGGCATCGACACGCTGACGCCCACGACCGTCCGGCGCCTGGTCAACCTCGAGCGCGAGCCGGTCGTGACCGTGGCCTTCCGCCGACCCGAGACCCGCGAGATCACCTCCTGTCGCGGCGACAGCCAGATTCTCGAGGAAGCGACCCTCAACGCCGGTGGCTTCACGCTCATGTGCACCACCAGCTCGGGTGCGCAGCGCCCCATGCGCATCGGCGATTTCCCGCCCGCTGAGCCGGGCTCTCCATGCTCTTCGCCACCCTCGATCTGGTCGCCCGCACGCTCGTCGTCGTCGGGCTGGTCTACGCCTCGGTCGTGGCGCTCACGCACTGGGCCGTTCGGAGCCGGCGGATCACGCCGTTCGGCGCGTGGCCACGTTTCATGCGGCGGGCGAGCGACCCCGTGCTGCTGCCGCTCGAGCGCCGGATCGTCCGGGCCGGCGGAAATCCGCAGGACGCGTCGCTCTGGCTGCTGGGCATCGTCGTCGCCGGGGGACTGCTGGGGCTGACCCTGGTGCACTGGCTGGCGGGCTTCGTGGCCACGCTGAGCTACCTCTCGGCATCCGGGCCGCGGGCGTGGGCCCGCTTCCTGGTCAGCACGCTGTTCAGCGTGCTCATGATCGCGCTCTTCGTGCGGGTGATCGCCTCGTGGTTCGGGGTCTCGCCCTACCGGCCGTGGATGCGACTCGCCATGGCGCTGACGGACTGGCTCATCCAGCCGATCCGGCGCGTCCTCCCGCCGGTCGGCATGCTCGATTTCAGCCCGCTGGTGGCCTGGCTGGTCCTGACGCTCGTTCGCGGCTTCGTGCTGTCGAACCTCTGATCGATCCGGCGCCGACGACGGCATCCGGCCATCGGCCCGCCGCGACGGCCGCCACAGGCCGCACTCGGCGGCTCCTCGGCTGAAGCCATGGCCAGGACGGGCGCTTCGGTTTAGCTTTCGGGCGTCGGACAATCGATTCGTGGCGATTTGCGCTGCTTGCGGCCACGTTAAACAATCGCTAAAACGCGTCCCCTGAGGCGTTTTGGCCTTCAGGGGCTTTTTCATCCCCGGAGAGCCTGTGCTCGTCGATCACTCCCATCCCACCGCACCTGCCGCCGCCGGCCTGAGCCGGGAGTCGCGGCTCGCCCTGCTGGAGCCGCTCCTCGCGCAGCGCATTCTCGTGCTCGATGGCGCGATGGGGACCATGATCCAGACCTACGGCCTGGGCGAGCGCGAGTACCGGGGCGAGCGGTTCGCCGACTGGCCCCGCGACCTCCGGGGCCACAGCGATCTCCTCACCCTGACCCAGCCCGGGATCATCCGCGCCATCCACTCGGCGTACCTCGAGGCCGGCGCCGACATCATCGAGACCAACTCGTTCACGTCGAACGCGATGTCGCTCGCGGACTACGGGATGGAGGAGCTGGTCTACGAGCTCAACCACGCCGCCGCCCGGCTGGCCCGCGACGCCGCCGACGAGTGGGAGCGCCGGGTGCCGGACGCGCCGCGCTTCGTGGCCGGGGTCCTCGGCCCCACCAACCGGAGCGCGTCGCTTTCGCCGGACGTGAACGACCCCGGCTTCCGGAACGTGACGTTCGACGAGCTCGTTGCCACCTACACCGAGGGCGCGCGCGGGCTGATCGACGGCGGGGCCGACCTGATCCTGGTCGAGACCATCTTCGACACGCTCAACGCGAAGGCGGCGCTGTTCGCGCTCGAGGCGCTGTTCGACCGGCTCGGGCATGCGGCTCCCGGTGATGATCTCCGGCACGATCGTGGACGCGAGCGGGCGGACGCTGTCGGGCCAGACGACGGAGGCGTTCTGGAACTCGGTGGCGCACGGCCGGCCGCTCAGCGTGGGCCTCAACTGCGCGCTGGGCGCGCAGGCGCTCCGGCAGTACGTGCAGGAGCTCTCGCGGGTGGCGCCGGTGTACGTGAGCGCGCATCCGAACGCGGGCCTGCCGAACGAGTTCGGGCAGTACGACGAGACGCCGGAGTTCATGGCGGGCGTGCTCCGCGAGTTCGCCGAGCACGGGCTGGTCAACTTCGTGGGCGGCTGCTGCGGGACGACGCCGGCGCACATCCGGGCGATCGCCGACGCCGTGCGCGGCCTGGCGCCGCGGGAGCGTGCCCAGCCCGAGCGCGTCCTCCGGCTGAGCGGGCTCGAGCCGCTGGCCATCGGCCCGGACAGCATCTTCGCCAACGTGGGCGAGCGGACCAACGTCACCGGCTCGCGCAAGTTCGCGCAAGCTGATCCTCGCGGGCGACTACGAGGCGGGCCTGGAGATCGCGCGCCAGCAGGTGGAGAGCGGCGCGCAGATGATCGACATCAACATGGACGAAGGGATGCTCGACTCCCAGGCGGCCATGGTGAAATTCCTCCAGCTCATCGCCTCGGAGCCGGGGATCAGCCGCGTGCCGGTGGTGCTCGACTCGTCCAAGTGGTCGGTGATCGAGGCGGGCCTCAAGTGCGTCCAGGGGAAGGGCGTGGTGAACTCCATCAGCCTCAAGGAGGGCGAAGAGGAGTTCGTCCGGCACGCCACGCTGGTCCGGCGCTACGGCGCCGCCGTGATCGTCATGGCGTTCGACGAGCAGGGGCAGGCGGACAGCGCCCAGCGGAAGGTGGACATCTGCACCCGCTGCTACCGGATCCTGACCGAGCGCGTCGGCTTCCCGCCCGAGGACATCATCTTCGATCCGAACATCTTCGCCATCGGCACCGGGATCGAGGAGCACAACAACTACGCGGTGGACTACATCGAGGCCACCCGCCGCATCAAGGCGACGCTGCCGCACGTGCTCGTGAGCGGCGGGGTCAGCAACGTCTCGTTCTCCTTCCGCGGCAACGACCCGGTCCGCGAGGCGATCCACGCCGTGTTCCTCTACCACGCCATCGAGGCGGGCATGGACATGGGGATCGTGAACGCCGGCGGGCTCCCGATCTACTCCGACATCCCGGCCGATCTGCTCGAGCGGGTCGAGGACGTGGTGCTGAACCGCCGCGCCGACGCCACCGACCGACTGCTCGCCGTGGCCGACCAGGTGAAGGGCCAGCTCGGCGCGCAGACCGCGGACCTGGCCTGGCGGGAAGCGCCGGTGAACGAGCGGCTGGCGCACGCCCTGGTCGAAGGCATCGCGGACTTCGTCGTCGAGGACACCGAGGAGGCCCGCCGCCTGGTCGAGCGCCCGATCCAGGTGATCGAGGGCCCGCTCATGGCCGGCATGAACATCGTCGGCGACCTGTTCGGCGCCGGGAAGATGTTCCTGCCCCAGGTGGTGAAGAGCGCGCGCGTCATGAAGAAGGCCGTCGCGCACCTGATCCCGTACATCGAGGCGGAGCGGGAGTCCTCCGACGTGGCGCAGACCAACGGGCGCGTGCTCATGGCCACGGTGAAGGGTGACGTCCACGACATCGGCAAGAACATCGTGGGCGTCGTGCTGCAGTGCAACAACTACGAGGTCATCGACCTCGGCGTGATGGTGCCGTGCGCCAAGATCCTCGAGACGGCGCGCCGCGAGCGGGTCGACATCATCGGGCTCAGCGGGCTCATCACCCCCTCGCTCGAGGAAATGGCGTTCGTGGCGAGCGAGATGCAGCGCGAGGGGTTCACCATTCCGCTCCTCATCGGCGGCGCCACGACCTCGCGGGTCCACACCGCCGTGAAGATCGAGCCGCACTACAAGGGGCCCACCGTGCACGTGCTCGACGCCTCGCGGGCGGTGGGCGTGGCCGGCAACCTGCTGAGCGATACCCTCCGCGACGGCTTCGTCGCGGACACCCGCGAGGAGTATCGCGACGTGCGGGAGCAGCGGAGCCGCAACCGGCCGCAGGAGCGGCGGCAGCCGCTCGCGGATGCGCGGCGGAACCGGCTGGCCATCGACTGGAGCGCCGCGGTGCCGCCGGTGCCCTGCTCGACCGGCCTGACGATGCTCGACGATTACCCGCTCGAGGACCTGGTGCCGCGGATCGACTGGACGCCGTTCTTCCAGACCTGGGAGCTGTCCGGCCACTATCCCGGCCATCCTGACGGACCCGACGCTCGGCGCGGCGGCAACCAGTCTCTTCCGGGACGCCCAGGTCCTGCTCGACCGGATCGTCCGGGAGCGGCTGCTCCGTGCGCGCGGCGTGCTTGGCGTCTTCCGCGCCAACAGCGTGGGCGACGACATCGAGCTCTACGCCGACGAGGAGCGGACCGAGCACCTGGCCGTCATCCGCACGCTCCGGCAGCAGATGCTCAAGCCGCCCGGACGGCCCAACCTCGCGCTCGCCGACTTCGTGGCGCCGCGCGCGACGGGTGTCGCGGACTACGTGGGCGCGTTCGCGGTGACGACGGGGCACGGGCTCGACGAGCTCGCGGCGTCGTTCGAGGCCGCGCACGACGACTACAACGCGATTCTCGCCAAGGCGCTCGCCGACCGGCTGGCCGAGGCGTTCGCCGAGCGCCTGCACGAGCGCGTGCGCCGCGAATACTGGGGCTACGCTCCCGACGAGGCGCTCGACAACGCCGCCCTGATCCACGAGAAGTACCAGGGCATCCGGCCGGCGCCGGGCTACCCGGCCTGCCCCGACCATACCGAGAAGCGCACACTGTTCGACCTGCTCCGGGCGGAGGCCAATGCGGGCATTACCCTGACCGAGAGCTTCGCCATGCTGCCCACCGCCTCGGTGAGCGGCTGGTACTTCTGGCGCCCGGAGGCGCAGTACTTCGGCGTCGGCAAGGTCGAGCGGGACCAGGTCGAGGACTACGCCCGGCGCAAGGGGATGGACGTCCCGACGATGGAGCGCTGGCTCGCCCCCAACCTGAACTACGAGCGCTAGCGTGCCGACCGTACGCGACCTCATCGCCGACAGCCGAGTCCACGTGGTGGACGGGGCCATGGGCACCGTCCTGTACGGGCGGGGCGTGTTCCTCAACGTCTGCTACGACGAGCTGAGCATCAGGCAGCCCGATCTCGTGCGGGACATCCACCGCGAGTACGTCCGGGCGGGCGCGGAGCTGCTCGAGACCAACACCTTCGGCGCCAACCCGCTCAAGCTGGCGACGTACGGCCTCGCCGGCGAGACCGAGCGCATCAACGCCGAGGCGGCCCGGCTGGCCCGCGAGGCGGCCGGCGAGCGCGCCGCGGTGCTCGGCGCGATCGGCCCCCTCGGCGTCCGGGTGGAGCCGTTCGGCGAGATGTCGCTCGAGGAGGCGCGCGCGATGTACCAGCGGCAGGCGCGGGGCCTGCTCGAGGGCGGCGTCCAGGGATTCATCCTCGAGACCTTCAGCGACGTGGCCGAGCTCGGCGCCGCGCTCCAGGCCGTCCGCGGGTGCAGCGATCTCCCCATCATCGCGCAGATGACGGTCGGCACCGACGGCAAGACGCATTACGGGACCGACCCGGCGGTCTTCGGTCCGGAGCTCGCGGCGATGGGCGCCGATGTCATCGGCGTCAACTGCTCCGTGGGCCCGCACGGCGTGCTCGAGGCGGTGGAGAAGCTGGCGCGGGTGGTGAGCGTGCCGATCTCCGCGCAGCCCAACGCCGGGCTCCCGCGCGAGGTGGGTGACCGCAAGATCTACATGGCCTCGCCCGAGTACATGGCCAGCTACTCCCGGCGCATGGTGGAGGCCGGAGCCCGGTTCGTCGGCGGCTGCTGCGGCACGACGCCCGACCACATCCGCGCGATCGTGGGCTTCGTCCAGAGCGTGTCGCCCCGGCACACGTTCGACGTGGGCACGTTCCCGGCGCCGGCCCCCGCGGTTGCGATCGATCCGGTGCCGCTCGCCACCCGCTCGCGGCTCGGCGCCAAGCTGGCGGAGGGGCGCTTCGTCACGACGGTGGAGATCGTGCCGCCCAAGGGCGTCGATCCGGCGCCGATGTTCGAGCAGGTGCGTCAGCTCAAGGCGGCTGGCGTGGACGCGGTCAACGTGCCCGACGGTCCCCGCGCGCAGAGCCGGATGGGAGCGCTGCTCTCGGCCCTCATGATCGAGCGCGAGGTGGGGCTCGAGGCGGTGGTGCACTACGCCTGCCGGGACCGGAACCTGCTCGGCATGCTCTCCGACCTGCTCGGGGCGGCGGCGGCCGGCATCCGGAACCTGCTGATCATCACCGGCGATCCGCCGAAGATGGGGCCCTACCCCGAGGCCACCGCGGTCTTCGACATCGACAGCATCGGGCTCACCAACCTGGTCAGCCGCCTCAACCGCGGGCTCGATCCCGGCGGGAACCCCATCGGCGCGCCGACGAAGTTCGTCATCGGCGTGGGCGTCAATCCCGCCGCGCCGGACTTCGAGCGCGAGCTCAAGCGTTTCGCCTACAAGGTCGAGGCCGGCGCGGAGTACGCCATCACCCAGCCGGTGTTCGACCTGGCCCAGCTCGACCGGTTCCTGGCCCGGGTGGAGACGTTCCGCATTCCGATCGTGGCGGGGATCTGGCCCCTGATCTCGCTCCGGAACGCGGAGTTCCTGGCCAACGAGGTGCCCGGCGTCTCGGTGCCGGATGCGATCGTCGACCGGATGCGGGTGGCGAGCGCGGGCGGCAAGGAGGAGGCACTGGCGGAGGGCGTGCGGATCTCGCGGGAGATGCTCGCCGCCGTGGCGGATCGGGTGCAGGGCGCGCAGGTGTCGGCGCCGCTCGGCCGAGTGCCGGTGGCGCTCGAGGTGCTCGAGGCGCTCGTGGTGCCCGAGGCCGCGCCGATTGAACCGGTCGCGAGTCAGGGATATACTCCCCTCACCTGAGGTACGCTGCCGCCCATCCCCGGAGCCCGAGTCCCCTCATGCAGGACCTCCGCAGCGCTCCACCCGCCCTGACCGCGTTGACCGAAGAAGAGAACATGTTCCGCGACGCGGTCCGGGAGTTCGCCGAGACCGAGGTGGCGACCGCACGTCTCGGCGATGGACGAAGCGGCGCAGTTCCGGGCCGAGCTGATCCCGAAATTCTTCGAGCTCGGGCTGATGGGCATCGAGGTGCCGGAGCAGTACGGCGGCGCCGGCGGCAGCATCTTCATGTCGGTGCTGGCCATCGAGGAGCTGGCGCGAGTGGACGCGTCCGCCGCCATCTACGTCGATGTCCACAACACCCTGGTGAACAACGCGTTCCTCCGGTGGGGGAACGACGAGCAGCAGCGCCGCTACTTCCCGCGCCTGACCACCGACCTGCTCGGCGCGTTCGCGCTCTCCGAGCCGGGGAGCGGGAGCGACGCCTTCGCGCTGGCGACGCGCGCCGAGCGCGTGGCCGGCGGCTGGGAGCTGACCGGCCGGAAGTTCTGGATCACCAACGGCGCCGAAGCAGGCGTGTTCATCGTCTTCGCCAACGTCGATCCGTCGAAGGGCTACAAGGGGATCACCGCGTTCATCGTGGAGCGCGTGTTCCCCGGATTCTCCGTCGGCAAGAAGGAGAACAAGCTGGGCATTCGCGCGTCCAGCACCACCGAGCTGATCCTCGAGCAGTGCCAGGTGCCGGAGGCCAACGTGCTCGGGCCGATCGGCCAGGGCTACAAGATCGCGATCGAGACCCTCAACGAGGGCCGGATCGGGATCGGGGCGCAGATGATCGGCGTGGCCACGGGCGCGCTCGCGGCGGCCACCACCTACGTGAAGGAGCGCCGCCAGTTCGGCAAGGCGATCGCGGAGTTCCAGGGCGTCCAGTTCCAGCTCGCCCAGATGGCCACCGACCTCGAGGCGGCGCGGCTCATGGTGTACAACACGGCGCGTCTCAAGGACGCGGGCCTGCCGTTCGCGCAGCAGGCGGCGATGGCCAAGCTGTTCAGCTCCCAGGTGGCGGACCGCACGACGTCGAACTGCCTCGAGCTGTTCGGGGGGTACGGGTACTCGAAGGAGTATCCGGCGGAGAAGTACTACCGCGACGCGAAGATCGGGACGATCTACGAGGGGACGAGCAACATGCAGTTGCAGACGATCGCGAAGGGGCTGCTCAAGTAGCGGTGGGGTAGGCCCGGGCGCAGGCCGTCATCCCGAGCGCAGCGAGGGACCTTGTTCGGACTGGCTCGAGCCATTCCCGGGCAAGGTCCTTCGCTGCGCTCGATGACGGAGGCCGAGAGGGTGCCGGAGGCGTCCGGGCGGTCAGAACGACACGCCGGTCCAAGCCCGGCCGTGGCCCGGCCGCTACGTTGTCGTTGATCGGCTGCGCCGGGGAGGGCTTATGCTGCAATGGGGATCGTGGCGGTGGCCACCCGAACCGGGCCCGGGATTTGCGCTTTGGCTCTGGAGCCGGCCAGAACTGCCGCCTGCGGGAATCCGCGCCGGCTTACCGCACGTAAATTGATGATGAGCAGAGGTTTATGCTCTTGACACGCGCGACGCTGCCCCGCCATACTTTCGGCCGCTCGCGGACTGGACGCTCCTTCTTGCCTGGTAACGCCGTGCCACTCTTGTCGTTCCGCCGTCGTCTCGTGCCCCTGCTGGTGGCGGCCTGCCTCCCGATCTGCGCCGCGCCGCTCCAGGCCCAGACCGAGGCCCAGTGGCTCACCGAGCGGCTGGACGCGTGGTACCAGCGCTCGCTCCACTCGGCGCCCGGCGAGTGGGGCATCGCCGTGGCCGACCAGTCGGGCCGGGTGGTCTGGAGCGTGAGTCCCGATCTGCCGTTGATGCCGGCGTCCACGGTCAAGTTGTTCACCACCGGCTATGCCCGAAGCGTGCTGGGCGGCACGCGCGCGCCGGCCCACCCGGGTGGTCGGGGTCGGGTCGGTGGATACCGTCACCGGCGAATGGGTCGGCAGCTGGGCGATCGAGATGAACGGCGATCCTTCCCTCGAGCGCGCCGAAGGCTCGGGACCCACCCTCTATGACCTGGCGATGCAGCTCGCCGGCGCCGGCGTCCGGCGGCTCACGGGTCCGCTCCAGCTCCAGAGCTCGAACGGTCCCGCCAACGCGGTCTATCCCGCCGCGTGGTCCTCCCGGCACCAGGGCCGGATTTTCGCCCCGCTCGTCGGGCCGCTCACCCTGCACGAGAACATCGTCTGGATCACCGTTCAGCCGGGCAAGCGCGCCGGCCAGCGGGTCCGCGTCATCGAGACCGCCCCTGACGGTATCCGCTCCATGGTGACCGTCACCGCCACCACCCGTTCGGGGCGGCGCTCGCGCCTCGCGCTTCGGCCGCGGGCCGGCGGCGGGTGGGTCGTCACCGGAAGCATCGGCGTCCGCGCGGCACCCCGCCGGCTCACGGCCGTGACGCGCGACCCCCGCGCGGTCCTGAGCGCCGTGTGGGGCAGCGCGCTCAGGCGGGCCGGGATCGCATGGAACCCGTCGCCCTTCATTGGCGCGCCCCCGACGGGCGGACCGCAGATCCTGGCCGAGGTGTCCTCGCCGCCGCTCGACTCGCTCGCCAGCGAAATCAACCGCCGGAGCCTCAACCTCGGGGCCGAGCTGCTGCTGCAGTGGGCCGGCGGCCGGGATCGCGCACCGGCGCTGCTCACCGACCACGTCCGGCAGGTGGTGGGCTCCAGCGACGGAGTCTACCTCGTCGACGGCAGCGGGCTCTCCTACGAGGACCGGGTCACTCCCCACACGTTCGTCACTTATCTGGCGAAGTTTCCGATGACCCCCGCCGGACGGAATTTCCCGATGCTGCTGCCGGCCAACGGCTCGGGGACGCTGCATCGCCTCAACAGCGGCTTTCCCGGCGTCGGCGTGGTGCGGGCCAAGACCGGCACGCTCGGCCGGGTATCGACCGTGGTGGGGTATCTGGGGCGCCCGGAAGGCACCCTGCTGGTGGCGCTGATGTACAACGGCGGCCGGCCCTGGGCGGCCCGGCAGGCGCAGTGGAAGCTGTTCCGCGAGCTCGGCGCCAACGGCGTCGTGATCCCGACCGATACGCTGCCCGAGCCGCCGGTCCAGCTCGGCGGTGAGGTGACCGGAACGCCTGCTTGGTGGACCGCGGGGCCCGGGGTTGCCGAGAGCGACTCGTTGGCGAGCGACGCGTCGGACAGCTTACCCGAGGCTGAGCCGGTGGTCGAGCCGGCGCCGGTGGCGGCCAGGGCTGACTCGGTGGCGCTGCCACGTTGACGACGGCGTTTGACGCACCAGCCTGAGTCACCCTGAACGTCGTGAAGGGGGCATGCTTCCAGGCATGCCCCCTTTGCTGCGCTCAGGGTGACCGGCCGCGGCCTAGAACGTCACGTGCGCCAGCGTCACACCCTTCGGCTGGTCCGACCCATTCAGCCATCGGCTCCATCGTCAGCGCCGCGCCCATCACCGGTGCGGCCACGCCGGGCATCGGGAGCGTCATGAAGGCCGGCCGCCGGGTGTCGGCGTTCACCTCGACCGACCGCACCATGCCGGTCTCGGTGATGAACCAGAACTGATACTTGCTCCCGGTGGGCGCGGGCGGGAGTCCGTGCACGATGACGCACCAGCGGTGCGAGACGGCATCCTGGAAGATCAACAGGCCGCCCTGTTCGTGGCCATTCATCGAGATCTGCGTCTGCAGCACCATGTTCGCCCGGCGCAGGACCGACAGGGTATCCTCGAGCGCCGCCAGCCGGCTCTCGCGGGACGCGAGGCGCTCGCGCAGCTCGCGACCCTCGTGTCGCGCGCTCATCGACGCACCCAGCGACACCAGCGTCAGCCCGGCGGCCACCGCGAGCGGAACCCAGCGCCGCCACCGGTTTGGCCGGTCGAGGATCTCGGCCGCCATCTGCCGGGCAAAGCCCGGCGGCGGGGCCACCGGGGCCGACGCCCATCGGGAGCCAGCCCAGCTCGCGCTCCAGCCGTGCCACCTCGCGCGTGCACTCGTCGCATCGGACCAGGTGGTCACGGAACGTGCGCTCCTCGCCGCGCTCCAGGCTCCGGGCGACGAACGCGACCCGATTCTCGATGTACCAGGCGTGCGCGGTCATGCGATCCAGTCCTTGATCGGCGCCAGGGACGTGCGAAGCTTGTCGAACGCGAGGCGGAGGCGGGTCTTCACCGTACCGATCGGAATCGCGAGCTCGTTGGCGATCTCGGAGTGGGTGAGGCCCTGAAAGTAGGCCAGCCGCACCACCTCCCGCTGCTCCGCCGGCAGCCCTTCGAGCGCCGCATGGACCGAGCGGTGGACGTGCCAGCCCGGCTGCGCCGCCTCGTCCACCTCCACCGCGCCGACCCGGTCGGGCGGCAGCTCGCCGAAGGCCTCGGCGCGGGCCAGCTTGAGCTTGAACCGGCGGCGGCGGCGGAGCCGGTCGATCGCGCGATTGCGCGCGATGCGCAACAGCCACGGCATCAGCGCGTCGTGCTCGTCACCCAGGCTGTCGACCCGGTCCCACGCGGTGGCGAATACCTCGAGGACGACCTCGCTGGCCTCGTCCGGGTCACTCAGCATTCCCTGGGTGACGCCCAGCAGCCAGGGACTCGCGACCTCGATGAGCTCGACCAGCGCCTGCTCATCGCGCGCCACCAGGCGGCGGCGGAGGGACGCCTCGCCCGCGAGGGCGAGCGGGCGCCGGCCGGCGGATGCGTCCGGGGACGGATCGGGGTGTCCGATGCGAGGCGGCTTCGAGCGAGGCATTCGTCTAGTTATGCATCATCCGGTCGGGTGACGCCAGCGGGCTCGCCATGTCAGATCACAAACGCCGCCGGCCAGGCATGCGGTTCTCGGGCATGCGACAAGGGGGCATGATCCTGGATCATGCCCCCTTGGTCACACCAGACCCGGCGACCGAGCTACGCCCGGCGGGCGCTCGATGCCAGCAGCACCACTCCCCCGACGATGGCGAGGGCGCCAAGGATCGGTGGCACCGGCAGCGACTCCTTCTTGTCGGCGCTCGCCTCGATCGGGCCTACGTCGAGCACTTTCTCCTTGTGCGTGAAGGAGAAGCCCCCGAACGCGAGCCCAGCGATGCCGACAATGATGAGCAGAACGCCGACGATCACCGCCGGCTTCATACCACTCGCCTGCCCTGGATCAGCTGCAGCAGCGCGATGACGATCGCCACCACGAGCAGCACGTGAATGAAGCCGCCGAGGGTGTAGGACGACACCATTCCGAGCAGCCACAGGACCAGCAGGATCACGAAGATCGTCCACAGCATGATGCCCTCCGGAGGTTGGAGCCCGAAACCCGCGAGCCTCACACTAGCGGAAGTAGCGTGGAAGCGCCGTGACTGCAGTCACGCCTGCGATGCGACCGGCGATGGACCGACGGTTCGCGAATGAGACCCGCCGTACACATCAATCCAGGGCACCACGTTTTTAATGGGTGACGGCGGTCACCAGGGAGGCCACTCCAGCAGCGCAACGTGTTGCACTGCTGCGCGATAGGGACCCTGCCCCAGGGCGAAGAGGGTCGGGTTGTCAGGTCCCATGTCGCGCGATATGTTCGATGGCCTCTTCAGTCTCCTCGAAGACACTCGCGTGGCTCGCATTTGTGTTCGCTCTTCACTCCCGCAGGAGAACGATCGCATGAAGCGAAAGCGCCACCTCTTCCCGACTGATCTCGCCGGCCCCAAGGCGATGTACGCTAACAAGTCGCTCCAGTAGGACCGACGGCCGCAGGCTGCTGGACGCCTCTCTGCGCCACGGATAGCTTGGGTCAGCCACCCCGTTCGTTCCCGACGCCCGAAGGATTACGCATGGCCACACAGTCGCCGCCGGCTCCATCCGACGCCCCGGCCTTTCACCCGTTCGTGCCGGCCAGCCAGTCACCCGCCGAGCTGACCGTCCGCGGCACTGATCCTCGGCGCGCTGCTCGGCCTCGTGTTCGCCGCCTCGAGCGTGTACCTCGCGCTCAAGATCGGCCTCACGGTCTCGGCCTCGATTCCGATCGCGGTGCTCTCGGTGGCGTTCTTCCGAACGCTGGGCCGCTCGACGATCCTCGAGAACAACATCGTGCAGACCACCGGCTCCGCCGGCGAGTCGATCGCGGCGGGCATCGTCTTCACCCTGCCGGCGATCCTGCTGATGGGCTACGACCTGAGCGTCGGCAAGGTGGCGATCGTGGCGGTGGTGGGCGGCGTGATGGGCATCCTGCTCATGATCCCGCTCCGGCGCGCGCTGATCGTGAAGGAGCACGGCCGTCTCACCTACCCCGAGGGCACCGCCTGCGCCGAGGTGCTGGTCGCGGGTGAGAAGGGCGGCCTCCAGGCTCGCCGGCTGTTCCAGGCCTTCGGCATCGCCTTCGCCTACAAGTTCCTGATGTCGGGGCTCAAGGCCTGGAAGGAGTACCCGGGCTGGGTGTCCACCGGCTACAAGGGCGCCTCGATCTCCGCGGAGGTCTCGCCCGAGCTGCTCGGCGTGGGCTACATCATCGGACCGCGCATCGCGGGCTATCTCTTCGCGGGCGGCTGCCTCGCCTACCTCGTGCTGATCCCGGCCATCAAGCTGTTCGGGAGCGGCCTCACCTCGCCGATCTTCGCCGAGACCAAGCTGATCGCCGACATGAGCCCGGGCGAGGTCCGCGCCAACTTCGTGTTCTACATCGGCGCCGGCGCGGTGGCCTCGGCCGGCATCATCGCCCTGCTCCGCTCCCTGCCGACGATCATCGGGGCGTTCCGCTCCGGCTTCCAGGACCTGCGCGGGAGCCTCGGCGACACCGCGACCCGGCTCCGGACCGACCTCGACCTGCCGGTCTGGGTCACGCTGGTCGGCGCGGTGGCGCTGGCGCTCCTGCTCACCATGCTGCCGCAGCTCGCGGTCAACCTGCTCGGGGCCGTGCTCATCGTGGTGTTCGGCTTCTTCTTCGTGGTCGTGTCGTCGCGCATCACCGGCGAGATCGGCGTCAGCGCCAATCCGGTATCGGGTATGACGATCGCCGCGCTGATCGGGACGACGGCGATCTTCCTGCTGATCGGCTGGACCGGCGTCGACCACCGGGTCGGCGCGATCTCGATCGCCGGCGTCATCGCCGTGGCGGCGAGCAACGCCGGCGCCACCAGCCAGGACCTCAAGACCGGGTTCCTCGTCGGCGCGACGCCGCGGCGGCAGCAGATCGCCATCATCATCGGCGCGGTGACCTCCGCGCTCGCGGTCGGCTGGACGCTCACGCTGCTCAACACCACCTACACGACCATCGTCCCCGAACGGCACCCCGGCGTCACGCTGGAGGCGGCGGCGCCCGGGACGGAGACGCGGTCGGTCACCGCCCTCGGCGAGCGGATGCAGCACGACGGGCGCGAGTGGGAAGTGGTGCGCGTCAACCTGCCGACGGAGGGCGTCCAGCCGGGGAAGTACCTGATCGATCCGGCGTCGCGCGAGGTGGCGTACCTGGTGGACCCGGGCATCGGCGGGCGGATCCGGGAGATCGACGGCCGGCCGGTCACCAAGCTCGACTCGCCCAAGGCGACGATCATGGCGCTGGTCACCGACGGCATCCTGACCCAGAAGCTGCCGTGGGGCCTGGTGCTGATCGGGGTCTTCCTCACGCTGGCCATCGAGCTCATGGGACTGCAGTCGCTGCCGATCGCCGTGGGCGTGTACCTGCCGATCTCGACCTCGTCGGCGATGTTCGCGGGCGGAGTGGTCCGCTGGCTGGTGGAGCGGCGGGCGCGCGGCGCGGAGCGGTCGATCGCCGAGGTCGAGTCGGGGCCGGGCGTACTGTTCTCGAGCGGGCTCATCGCCGGCGGCGCGCTGGCCGGCGTGGCGATCGCCGGCGTGGCGGCGGCGCTGGTGCGCCGGGCGGATGCGGCGCAGGTTCCGGCAGCCGACTACCTGGCGCACGTGGTCGGCCTGCAATCGGCGCTCGGCGCCGCGACCGGCATCCGATCTGGTGGCGCTGGCAGCCTTCGCGCTGCTGGCAGGGGCGCTCTACCGGGTGGCGGGGCGCTGACGCGATGCCCACGGCCGAATGCGATCTCGCCTTCGATCAGGGCCCGCATCATTCATGGGGCGCTCGTGCTGGGGATTCTCATGTTCGGCGCGGTGGCCTTCACCATCCGCGAGCGCTCCATCCCCTCGGAGGCGCTGCCGGACCGGCGCGTGCTGTACGTGGCGCTCGCGCTGGTGAGCGCCGCCCTGTTCGGCGCGGCGGCCTTCAGTACCGGGCGGCTGCCCGCCCTCGCGCGCGGCGCTACGGAAGACGAGTGGTGGAGCGCCAACCTCGGCCGGGTGCTGGTCGAGCTGGTCTCTGGTCGAGGCCCCGACCGTGCTGGGACTCGTCGTCTACACGCTCACGCATGATTTCCGGACGCTCCTCGCCCCGTTCATCGGCCTGCTGCTGTTCGCCAACTACCGTCCCCGCCGCCTGACCGAGCGCTGATGCGGGTCGTGACGCTCCTGCCGGGGGCCACCGAGATCGTCGCGGCCCTCGGCGGCGCCGGATCGCTGGTCGCCATCTCTCACGAGTGCGACCATCCCGCCTCGGTGCAGCACCTGCCGCGCGTCACCTCCACGCCCCTCGATCCCAACCTCCCCGGCGCCGCCATCGATGCCGAAGTCCGCCGGCTTCGGGACGCGGGCCGGGCGGTGATCGCGGTGGAGGCCGCCGTGCTCCGGCGGCTGGCGCCCGACCTGGTCATCACGCAGGACCTCTGCGAGGTGTGCGCCGTGTCGGACGGCGCCGTGCACCGGCTGGCCGCGGCGCTCGACCCGCCGCCGCAGGTGCTTTCGCTCACGGGACGAACCGTCGAGGGGGTCATGGCCGACATCCGCGCCGTGGCGCTGGCGCTCGACCTGGACGCCGAGGGCGACGAGTTGACCGCGGAGCTTCGGAGCCGGCTCACGCGGCTCCGCCGCACGGCACCGCCCACGCCGCGCCGGGTGCTCTGCATCGAATGGCTGGCGCCGCTGTACCTCGCCGGCCACTGGGTGCCCGACCTGGTGGCGGCGGCCGGCGGGCACGACGTGGGGGCCGCGCCGGGCGCGCACTCGGCGGTCAGCTCATGGGAAGCCGCGGCCGCGCTCCGGCCGGACCTGATCGCGGTGATGCTGTGCGGCTTCGGGCTTCCTCGGGCGCTGGGCGAGCTCGAGGCGCTCCACGATGCTGCGGCCGATCGGCTGCTCCGATCCGCGCCCGTGTGGGTGCTCGACGGGAACGCCTACACTTCTCGCCCGGGGCCGCGGATCGTGGAGGGCGCGGAGCTGTTGCAGGCGGCGATGCGCGGGGAGGCCCGGCCGGGGCTCGCGCCCTGGCGGCCGACCCGGTGAGCATCGTGATCGTCCCGGCACGGGACGATCGAATGATCGGCGAGGTCCGCGCCCTGTTCGAGGAGTACGCGCGGTCGCTCGGCGTCGACCTCGGCTTTCAGGGCTTCGAAGAGGAGCTGGCCGGTCTGCCCGGAGCGTACGCGCCTCCCCTGGGTCGGCTGCTCCTGGCGCGGGACGGTGCGACGCCGGCCGGCTGCGTCGCGGTCCGCCCGCTCGAGCCTGGCGTCTGCGAGATGAAGCGGCTCTATGTCGGTCCGCCCTTCCGGGGATCGGGCCTGGGTCGCCGAGTTGGCCGAAGCGGCGATGCGCGAGGCGGGGGCAGCCGGGTACGTCCGCATGCGGCTCGACACCCTGCCGGCGATGCAGCCGGCCAGGGCGCTCTATCGCGCGCTGGGCTTCCGGCCGATTCCACCCTACCGCCACAACCCCGTGCCCGGTGCGGAATTCCTGGAGCTGGATCTGCTGGCCTCCCGGGGGTAGACATCCGGACGCGTGGCCGCGACCTTTGGCGGTCTCTTTACCCACACCCGAGTCATGACGCCCGAATCGCTCGCCTTTCTCAAGTCGCTGCTCGACACCCCAGGCCCCTCGGCCTTCGAGGCGGCCCCCGCCCGCGTCTGGCGCGCCGAGGCGCAGCGGTTCGCCGGAAGCGTGCGAGGCGGACGTGGCCGGCAATTCGTTCGCGACCCTCGAAGGAGACGGGCGGCCCAGGGTCATGTTCGCCGGGCACATCGACGAGATCGGCGTGATGGTGAGCCACATCGACGACGACGGCTTCGTCAGCTTCGACACCATCGGCGGCTGGGACCCCCAGGTCTTCGTAGGACAGCGGGTGCGGCTGCTGGGCCGGCAGGGACCGGTGCTGGGCGTGGTGGGGAAGAAGGCCATCCACATCATGGACAAGGACGACCGGGAGAAGGTCTCCAAGGTCGAGGATCTCTGGATCGACGTCGGCGCCGCCAGCCGCGCCGAAGCCGAGCGGCAGCTCCGGATCGGCGATCCAGGCGTGCTCGCCGCCGGGGTGCTCGAGTTTCCGAACGGCCGGCTCGTGAGCCGGTCCATCGACAACCGCATCGGCGCCTTCGTGGTGCTCGAGGCGCTGCGGCTGCTGGCCGCGGACCAGCCCCGAGCCGGAGGGTCGGTCACCGCCGTCGCGACCACGCGCGAGGAGATCGCGGCCACCGGCGGCGGCGCGCGCTCGTCGGCCGCGATGCTCGAGCCGGACGTGGCCATCGTCATCGACGTGACCCACGCGACCGACTATCCGGGCATCGACAAGCGCCGGCACGGCGACTATCGCCTGGGCGGCGGCCCCGTGCTCTCGCGCGGCGCGTCGGTGAGCGAGCTGGTGTTCGAGCGTCTGGCCGAGGCGGCGGAAGCGGAGCAGATCCCGTACACCATCGAGGCCGCCTCGCGGGACACGCACACCGACGCCGAGGCCATCTTCAACGCCCACCGGGGTGTGGCGACGGCGCTGGTGTCCGTCCCCAACCGGTACATGCACAGCCCCAACGAGATGATCGCACTCGAGGATCTGGACCGGACGGCTCGCCTCCTGGCCGCCTTCGTGCGCCGGCTTTCCCCCGACACCGACTTCGTGCCGCGCTGAGCGGCGTGGTAGCTTTCGACCGTATGACCGTACGATCCCTCTCCGTAGCGCTCACCCTCGTGGGTCTGGGCGCCGCAGCCCCGCTGAGCGCCCAGCAGATGGGCACCGCGCAGCATGACGTGCCGCGTCCGGTGACGCCCCCGGTGCTTCCACTCGACGACATCCGGTTCCTGAGCGACGACCGGCTCGGCGGCCGGCTCACGGGAAGTCCGGGGGCCGACACCGCGGCGGCCTACCTCGCGCGCCGGTTCCAGGCGGTCGGGCTGCAGCCCGCGGCCGGCGGCTGGTTCCAGACGTTCACCATCGCGCGTGACGCGCCGGTGGCCCAGCATGCGCACGTGGCGGGGCTCAAGGGCAGCAACGTGATCGGCCTTCTGCCCGGCCGCGATCCGGTCCTTCGGAACGAGGCGTTGATCGTCGGCGCCCACTACGATCATCTCGGCCTCGGCGGGTTCGGGAGCCTCGACCCGGACAGCACCGGCAAGGTGCACAACGGCGCGGACGACAATGCGTCGGGCGCGGCGATGCTGATCCGCATCGCCGAGCGGCTCGCCGTCGACCCCCCGGCCCGGACGGTCGTCTTCATCGCGTTCAGCGGCGAAGAGCTCGGCCTGCTCGGCTCGGCGTATTACGTCAAGCAGCCGATCTACCCGCTCTCCACCACGCTGGCGATGATCAACCTCGACATGGTCGGCCGGCTCAGGCAGAAGCGGCTCATCGTCTACGGGTCGCAGACCGCCAAGGAATTCCCCGCGCTGCTGGACTCGCTGAACTGGTACGCGGGGCTCGATCTTCACGCCCAGGGCGACGGGTACGGACCCAGCGACCAGAGCTCGTTCTACGCCGCCGGCCGCCCCGTGCTGCATTTCTTCACCGACCTGCACGAGGACTACCATCGCACGACCGATGACTGGCAGAAGATCAACGTCGAGGGCTTCGGGCAGGTGGCCGGCTTCGTCACCGGGCTCGTCACCGCGCTGGCCAACCGGCCGGAGCCGCTCACCACGGTCACGGCCGCCACACGCCTGCCGGCCGCTGCCGGAACGTCGAGCCCGGAGCACGCGAGCGCGGGCTACGGAGCCTACCTCGGCACCGTGCCCGACATGACGGACAGTCCGGGCGGCGTGCGCCTGCTCGGGGTGAGAGCCGGGAGCCCGGCCGAGAAGGCCGGGCTTCGGGGCGACGACATCATCACGAGGATCGGCGATATGAACGTGCCCGACCTGCAGGCGATGACCGATGCGCTCCGGAGCCATCAGCCGGGGGACACGGTGGAGATCACCGTCAAGCGGGGCAGCGACGTGACCACGCTCCGCGCCACGCTCGGCACCCGGGGAGGCTGACCGATGCCGGCTCTCGACGCCGATCGCGTCATCGCCGCGCTCCGCGGCGCGTTCGCCCGCGATGCCGGACGGGTGGAGCTGCTCACGGTGGCGGCGGAGAAGATCCGCGGCGCCGGCGCCCCCTACACCTCGGTCTACATGTACATGCTCCACGGCGAGGAGCTGGTGCTCGAGGCGTACGCCGGCCGGGACACGGAGCACACCCGCATCGCGGTGGGCTACGGCGTCTGCGGCACGGCGGTGGCCACGGGAGCCGATCAGAACGTCCCCGATGTGCGCGCGATCTCCAACTACATCGCGTGCAACACCTGGACGCGCTCCGAGCTGGTGGTGCTGATCCGGCGCGGCAGCGTCATTCTGGGCCAGATCGACGTGGACAGCGACGTCCCCGACCCCTTCACGCCCGACGAGGAAGCGGCGGTCCGGAAGGTGGCGGACGCCCTCGCCGTCCTGCTCTGACGCGCGCGGGCCAGGGCTCCGGCATGCGCGCGTGGTCGTCCGCCCGGTTTACGGTACCGCTGCCCGACGGCCACCGGTTCCCCATCGCCAAGTACGCGCGGATCCGCGACGAGATCGTCGCCCGCGGCCTGCTCCCACGCCAGGCGATCGAGGAGCCCGACCGGGCCGACCGGTGGGCCCTCGAGCTGGTGCACACACCCGCATACGCCGACGCGGTGCTCGCCGGCACCCTCTCGCCCGCGGAGGTCCGGCGGCTGGGTTTCCCCTGGAGCCCCGACCTGCGGGAGCGTTCGCTCCGAACGGTCCAGGGCACGCTCGAGGCCGCGCGCGACGCGCTCGAGACCGGACTCGGGATCAACCTCGCCGGCGGCACCCACCACGCCTATCCCGGCCACGGCGAAGGGTTCTGCGTCTTCAACGACGTGGCCATCGCGATCCGCGTACTCCAGCGTGAGGGCCGGCTCGGGCGGGCTGCGGTCGTGGACCTGGACGTGCACCAGGGAAACGGCACCGCGCACATCTTCACCGATGACCCCGACGTCTTCACGTTCTCGATGCACGGCGCACGGAACTACCCGTTCCGGAAGGAGCGGAGCGCGCTCGACGTGGAGCTCGACGACGGCTGCGAGGACGCGGCTTACCTGGCCGCGCTCGATGCCCACCTTGGACCGGTGCTGGACGCCGCGAGGCCGGAGCTCGTGTTCTATCTGGGCGGCGCGGATCCGTACGTACACGACCGATTCGGCCGGCTGGGCCTGACCGTCGCCGGCCTGCTCGAGCGCGACCGTCGATCGTTCGACGCATTCCGCGGCCGCGGGCTCCCGGCGGTGCTGACGCTGGCCGGCGGGTACGCGCGCGAGCTGGAGGACGTCGTGACCATCCAGGCCAATACGGTCGGGGCCGCGCTGGCCGCCTATGCCTGAGCCGGGGGCCGCGCGGGAGGAGATGGTCGCCGTGCGGGGCGTCGAGCTCTTCGTCCGGCGGGTCGGCCAGGGGCCGCCCACCGTGGTGCTGCACGGCGGGCCGGGCGCGCACCACGATTACCTGCTCCCCGGCTTCGACGCCCTCGCCGACGGACGGGAGCTGATCTACTACGACCAGCGCGGCGGCGGCCGCTCGCCGGTGGCGCGCGACGTGGCGGTGGGCTGGACCGAGCAGGTGGCCGATCTCGACGCCCTGCGGACGGCGTGGGGGCTCGAGCGGCTGACGCTCGCGGGATATTCGTGGGGTGGGCTGCTGGCGCTGCTGTACGCCGTGTCCCACCCTGGCCGGGTGGGCCGGCTTGCGCTGCATATCGCCCGCGCCGGCGTGGCGGTCCGCGCGCGACCAGTTCGAGGGGGCGTTCGCCAGGCGGAATCTCGATCCCGCCTTTCAGGAGGCCCGGCGGCAACTCCGCGAGAGCGGGCTTCGCGAGCGGGATCCCGCGGCCTTCCAGCAGCGCATCTTCGAGCTGTCGGTGGCCCCGTACTTCTTCGACCCCGAGCGCGCACGCGATCTCACGCCGTTCCGCGTCACCGGCCGCACCCAGCAGGAGGTGTGGCAAAGCCTGGGCGACTTCGATCTGCGGCCACGGCTGCCCGAGCTCCGCGGAATCCCCGCGCTCGTCCTGCACGGCGAGGAGGACCCGATCCCGATCGAGGCGGCGCGGACGGCGGCCGGGCTGATCGGCGCGGAGTTCCATGCTCTGCCCCGCTGCGGCCACGTGCCGTACGTCGAGGCGTTCGAGGCCTTCCGGACGCTCGTCGGCGGGTTCCTCTGACCTACTATCTTCCGGGATGGCCCGACCCACCCCGTTCGACCTGGTCTTCGCCCATACCGCCGAGACCGTGTTCCCCGTGGTCCGCGCCGCGCTGGAGCGGGGCGGTCACGATCCCACCGACCGCGATGCCTTCCTGATGGTGCCGGAGGTCGTGTCGCTCCTGCACGACCTCCGGCCGGAGGAAGGCATCGGCGAGGGGATGGACCAGCTCGTAGCCCTCGCGCACCACGCCTACCTCCTGTGGAGCGCGGGCGCGCTCACGCTTCCGATCTCCGCCGACCGGCTGGCCGCCCTGCTCGCGCCGCCGGCCCCGTCCTCACCCCGTCTCGACGAGCCGCCCCGGGCGTTCTACGCCCAACTGCTGGACCGGCAGGTGTGGGCGCGGGTCATCGACGACGACGCGGCCGAGCCGATGGACGGGTGCTTCGTCCACCCCGCCAACGGCGAGCTCCGCGTGCTCGGCATCTTCGGGCTCCGGCCCGACCGCGAAGGCTTCAGCGCCGTCGAGACGGCCGGCCCGAGGCCGAAGGGGCTCGAGCGACCCGATGGGACGCCGCTCTTCTCCCCGGTGCTCGCGGGCGGGGAGGCGGCGGGGCTGTTCTCGCTGGTGGGCGCGGAGGAGCTGCTCGAGCTGGGCTGGCGCGCCCGCGCGCTCGCGAGCGAGCTTTCGGCCACCCCGCCATGACCGACGCCGTCCGCAGCTTCATGGATAAGAAGGCCGTCGCCCAGGTGCTGGAGCAGATCGCCGCGTTCCTCGAGCTCAAGGGCGAGAATCCGTTCCGCATCCGCGCCTTTCGCACCGCGGCGCGTGCCGTCGGCGGCTTTCCGGCCGATCTCCGCGACGGGATCGACGACGGCAGCCTGGCCGCCACCAAGGGCGTGGGCCCGGCGACGCTGCAGATCGTCGCCGAGATCGTCACCACCGGCCGGGCGAGCATGCTCGAGGAGCTGCGCGAGCAGATCCCTCCCGGGCTGGTCGAGATGCTCGCCATCCAGGGGCTCGGCGTCGCCAAGATCCGCCAGATCCACGACGTGCTCGACATCGATTCGCTGCCGGAGCTCGAGGCGGCGGCGCTCGATGGCCGGCTCGCCCGCCTGCCCCGCTTCGGTCCCAAGACCTCCGAGAACATCCTCAAGGGCATCGCCTACCTGCGGCAGGCGAGCGCCTTCCGGCTCCTGCACCACGCGGCGGACGAGGCGGAAGGACTGCGGGCGGCGCTCGAGCGGATGCCGGGCGTGCTCATGGTCGTCGTGGCAGGCGACGTTCGCCGGCGGGCCGAGGTCGTGCGGGACCTGGTGCTGGTGATCGTGGCGGATGTTCCGCCCGGCGAGCTGTTCAAGCGGCTGAGCCAACTGCCGGGCGTGCACGAGTTCGCGGGCCAGGACGACCGTCGGCTCACCCTGCGCTTCGCGGGCGGGACCAGCGCGCAGATCGTGGTGACGACCCCGGTGAACACGGGCGCGGTGCTGGTGCAGGCCACCGGGAGCGAAGCGCACCTGCGGGCGCTCGCCGCGCACGCCGCCTCTCGTGATCTCGCCTTGAGCGGCGCCGCCCTCTGGCGGGGGAGCGCGTTCGTTCCCACGCCCGACGAGGCCGCGTTCTATGCGGCGCTCGGCCTCGACTGCATTCCGCCCGAGCTGCGCGAGGGCCAGGACGAGATCGAAGCCGCCGAGCGCCACGCCCTGCCCCGCCTGCTCGAGCGCGGCGACCTGCGCGGCTTTCTCCATTGCCACACGCGCTACTCCGACGGCTCGAACTCGGTCGAGGAGCTCGCACGCGCCTGCCGCGCGTCCGGCTACGAGTACGTCGGCATCACCGACCACAGCCAGGCGGCGGCATACGCCGGAGGCCTCAAGGCCGGCGACCTCGCGCGCCAGGCGGACGAGATCGACGAGGTGAACGCGCCGGCTCGAGGGCATTCGGGTGCTGAAGGGCGTCGAGGCCGACATCCTCCAGGACGGCCGGATCGACTTCGACGAGGCGGTGCTCGCCCGGCTCGATTTCGTGATCGCCTCGATCCACAGCCGGTTCAACATGAACGCGGCCGAGATGACGGCCCGGATGCTGGCGGCGATGGACAACCCGCATCTCACGATCATCGGCCACCCGACGGGCCGCCTGCTGCTCTCGCGGGATCCCTACGGCCTCGACGTCGATGCCGTCATCGAGAAGGCGGCGGCCACGGGCGTGGCCCTGGAGATCAACGCGGACCCGCACCGGCTGGACCTCGACTGGCGTCTCGCTCGGCGCGCCCGGGACCGCGGTGCCGCGATCTCGATCGGCGCCGACGCCCACAGCGCCGCCGGCATCGCCAACGTCGAGTACGGCGTCAGCATGGCCCGGAAGGCGTGGCTCGGCGCCGGGGACATCCTCAACGCGCTGCCGGCCGAGGAATTTCTGGCCCGGGTCGCCCGCCGGAGAGCCGGCTGGCGGTGAGCCGGACGGCCCCGAAGCGCCGCCCGCGTGCGCGCCGGACGCGGGATGCGCCCGTCCGGGCTCCCGAGATCCTCACCCGGCTCCGGGCCGCCTACCCCGACGCGCGTTGCGCGCTCGACCATCGCGGGGCCTTCGAGCTCCTCTGCGCGACCATTCTGTCCGCCCAGTGCACCGATGTCCGAGTGAACCTGGTCACGCCGGTTCTCTTCGGGCGCTATCCGACCCCCGAGGCGCTGGCGCGGGCGAAGCAGGCGGACGTCGAGGAGATCATCCGGTCGACGGGCTTCTTCCGGAACAAGGCTCGGAGCCTGATCGGCATGGCCCAGGCGCTCGTGGCCGATTATGGGGGCGAGGTACCGCGGACGATGGAGCAGCTCCGCTTGCTCCCCGGGGTCGGGCGAAAGACCGCGAACGTGATCCTGGGCAACGCCTACGGCATCAACGAGGGGATCACGGTCGATACCCATGTGACCCGCCTCAGCCGTCTGCTCGGGCTCACGCGGCATGCCGATCCCGTGAAGATCGAACGGGACCTGATGGCGCTGTTCCCGCAGGACCAGTGGGCGCTGCTCTCCCATCTGCTGATCTTTCACGGCCGCCAGATCTGCGTGGCCCGGCGGCCGCGGTGCGGCGACTGTGTCCTGTCCGATCTCTGCCCCTCGTCGACGGTCTGACACCACAATTCCTCCCCGTGACCCGCCGCTCAGGGGCGCCGGGAAGGGCAAGAATCTTGCTTTCCAAGGAGGCCTGGATCACGCGGATTTCCGCAGCCGTTGCCCTATATTGAGTCCTCACAGTCGGTCCTCGACTTCCTAGTCGGCCGGCTGGTTGGTTGTAAATGGCGGCAAGGCTTACACTTAGGTTGTTCCGGAGTGTGGAGTGACCCAGAGCGGTGAGCACCTGACGGTCGATAGCGCGCTCGAGGAATCCGCTTCCGCCTTCCTGGCGGGGGCGGCGGGCTCGGCCATGGCCGATCACGGCGTGGCGGAAGTCCCCGGTCGTCGCATTCTGGTCGTGGCTCCCCAGCCGTTCTACGAGGATCGGGGCACGCCCATCGCCGTCCGCCAGGTCCTCCAGGCGCTCGGCGAGCTCGGCCGTTCAGTCGACCTCCTGACGTTTCCGATCGGGACCGGCGATCGGCATTCCCGGCCTGCGCATTCTTCGCTCGGCCAACCCCTTCGGGCTTCGAGCGGGTGCCGATCGGCCTCTCGTTCCGCAAGGTCATCCTCGACGTGCCGCTGGTCTGGGCGATGCGCCGCATCGTCGACCCCGCTCGCTACAGCTGCATTCACGCGGTGGAGGAAGCGGCCTTCCCGGCCGCGGTGCTCGCCCGCCACCACGGCATCCCCCTGCTGTACGACATGCAGTCGAGCCTCGCCGAGCAGCTCGCCTGGCTCGACCCGATGGGCATGTCCCCGACGCGCCGGGTCCTGAATGCCATGGAGCGGTGGCTGCTCCGCCGCTCGGACCTGGTGGTCACGAGCGCGGGCCTCGCCGCCCGCGTCAGAGCCATGGTGCCCGAGGTTCCGGTCCGTGAGTGGCACTTCCCGAGCGCCCCGACGGACTCGACGCCGGTGAGCGTCCAGAGCCTTCGCGAACGAGCTGGGGCTCTCGGGCAGCGGACCAGTCGTGCTCTACAGCGGGTCCTTCGAGGCGTACCAGGGCCTGCCTGAGCTGATCGCCGCGATTCCCGCGGTCCGTGCGCGAGTCCCGGACGTGACCTTCGTGCTCGTCGGTGCCGATCGCGCCAACGGCCTGGTGGCTCACGAGAACGCGGGCGGGCTGGTGACCGCGGGCGCGCTGCGAATCGTGGACCGCCAGCCGCGCGAAGCGATGGCCGCGTACCTGGCGCTGGCCGACGTCCTGGTTTCGCCACGCGCCTACGGCGGCAACCTCCCTCTCAAGGTGTTCGATTACCTCGCCGCCGGCCGCCCGATCGTGGCCACCGACATCCCGACCCACCGGACGGTGCTGGCGGAGGATCGGGCCGTGCTGGTGGCTCCGCGCACCGAGGCACTGGCCGAAGGCATCCTGTCCGTGCTCGGCGATCCCGAGCGCGCGCGGCGTCTCGGCACCGCCGCCCGCCGCTATGCCCATGCGCACTTCGGCTGGAGCCGGTTCGTCGACTCGGTCGAGAGCCTCTATGCCGAGGTGGAGCGGGATGCCCCTGTCGGCCGAGGCTGAGCGTCGGGCGGTCTCGCCCGATCGGACGGTCTCGGTCATCATCCCGGCCCGCAATGAGCGCCGGACGATCGCGCGGCTGATCCACGCTATCCAGCAGCAGGCCCCCGCCGGATGGGGCGTGGAAGTGGTACTGGTCGACGACGGGTCGACGGACGACACGGTCAGCCGTCGCGCGCGAGGCTGGTGCGCGTGTCCTCGAGCTCGGGCAGCCGCGCGGGCGGCGGCAATCCGGCGGTAGCGCGGAACCGCGGCGCCCTGGCCGCTACGGGCGATCCCCTCGTCTTTCTCGACGCCGACTGTCTTCCAGGCCCGGGCTGGCTGGCGCGGATCCTCGCCGGCCACGCCGCGGGCGCGGCAGTCGTGGGCGGCTCGCTCGACCTGCCTCCCGGTCTCCCGCTCATGGCCCGCTGCGACTACTACTGCGGCTGGTACCACGTGCACTCCCGCCGCCCGGCGGGAGAGGTGCCCAATCATCCACCCGGCAACCTCAGCGTGCGCCGGGCCGATTTCGAGCGCACCCGCGGCTTCACCGAGCAGCAGCCGATCGCGTACGCCCACGAGGAACTGGTCTGGCAGGCGGAGGTCCGCCGGAACGGCGGCACGATCCTGTTCGATCCCGCGGCAATCGTCCTCCACTACAACCGGCCCGGCTTCCGCAACCTGCTCCGCCGGAACTACCGCTGGGGCTACAGCGCCATCGAGAGCAAGGCGCCGACCGGCGCGGCCCGCTTCGCGTGGATCTACCGCTATCCCGCCCTGCTGGTCGCCGCGAGCATCCCGCTCGCGCTCGGAAGCACGGCCTACATCCTGTGGTGCTGGGTCCGGGCGGGCATCCTCGAGCCGCTGCTGATGCTCCCGGCGGTGCTGGCCGCGCGGCTGGCCTACTCGGCCGGGCTCGTCGCCGGCGGCATCCGGTGGATGCGCTTCGGGACGAACGCGGCCGAAGCGCGGCCGCGGTGGGAATGAGCGACGGGCCGCTGGTATCGGTCGTGATGCCGGTGCCTCAACGAGGAAGAGGCCCTCGGCCCCTGCATCGAGAAGATCCGGGCCACCTTCGCCTCGGCCGGGATCGACGGCGAGATCGTCGTGTGCGACAACGGCTCGACCGACGCCTCGGTCGCGATCGCCGAGCGGATGGGCGCGCGGGTCGTGCACCAGCCGCTGCGGGGCTACGGGAACGCCTACCTCAAGGGGTTCGCCAGCGCGCGCGGCCGCTATCTCGTGATGGGCGACGCGGACGACACCTACGACTTCACGATGATCCCCCAGTTCGTCGGCGCGCTCGAGGGCGGCCAGCAGTTCGTCACCGGCAGCCGCTACCTCGGCGGCGGCGAGGCGCAGATCACGGCACTCCACCGGTACTTCGGCAACCCGGCGCTCACCCGCATCCTCAATCTGCTGTTCGGCACGCGCTACACCGACGTCTACTGCGGCTTCCGGGCGTTCTCCCGCGAGACCTACGACGCGATTCGGCCGGTGAGCCCGGGCATGGAGTTCAACCTCGAGCTCGCCATCAACGCGGGCCTGGCCGGCCTCCGGGTGCACGAGATCCCGATCGTCCTGGCACCGCGCAAGGGCGAATCGAAGCTGCGGACCTTCCGCGACGGGTGGCGCAGCCTCCGCATGATGCTGCTGTACTCTCCGAACAAGCTCTTCCTCGCGCCGGGCGCCACGCTGCTCGTGGTCGGGCTGGCGATTCACCTCGCGGTGCTGCTGGGCCTGGTGCGGTTCGGCGGCCGGCCGGCGGCCGGCGTCACGGCGGTGTTCGCGACGATCTTCAGTGTCGTCGGGTTCGAGATCCTGAGCCTCGGCCTCCACGCCAAGACCTACTCGTGGAGCCGCCGCTTCGACCGGGACAATCGGGCGCTGGCAGCGTTCTACGGGCACTTCAAGCTGGAGACCGGGCTCCTGCTCGGCGCGGGCCTCATCGCCGGCGGCGGCGCCATCCTGGTCGCCATCATCGTGGAGTGGCTGCGCTCCGATCTGCTGCCGCTGCCGCACCCCGAATGGGTGTCGTTCGCGGCGACGCTCGTCATCATCGGCTGCAGCACGCTGTTCTCGTCGCTCTTCATCTCCGCCATGTCGATCAGCCGGCCTCAGGACGCCGCGTGAGCCTGCCGCGGGCGCCCTGGCCGGCGCTCGTGGTCGTGCTGCTCACGCTCGTTGCCACAGGGCTCCGGATCCAGGCCGCCATCGCGCCCCGGACTCTGGGCCGACGAGATCTTCTCGCTCGCCATGGCGACCGGGCACAGCCTCGAGCACCCGGCGAAGGATGCCGACCCGGCGCTCGGCGACTTCGTCCAGCCGCCCGAGGCGCGAGACGCCGGAGCAGTTTCGCCGCTATGCCGAGCAGGACTCGCGACCTGCCGGCCCCGGCCGGGTCGTTCGGGCGGTCCTCCTGTCGGACACGAGCCCGCCGCTCTACTACCTGCTGCTCAACCTCTGGATCCGCGTGTTCGGCACCGGCGATGCCGCGCTCCGGCTGTTCTCCGTCTGGTGGGCGGCGCTGTCGCTGCCGCTGCTGTGGCTGGTGGGACGGCGACATCGGCGGAGCCCGAGCGGCCTGGTCGGCGTGCCTGCTGTTCGCGTGCTCTCCGGTCGCGTTCAGTCTACTCGGTCGAAGGCAGGATGTATTCCCTCCTCTGGTGCCTGGGGCTGGCGCTGGCGTGGTCGACGCTCCGCCTGGCCGACGGCGACTCGCCGATGGCGCCGGCCGCCCTCTGGGTGCTGGCCGGCGTGGCGGGGCTGCTGACGCACTACTTCTTCGCCTTCGTCGTGGCTGCGCGTGCCTGGTGTGGCTCTGGATCGACGGCCGGCCGCGCGCTCCGGCGCAGTGTCGCGGCGCTGGCCGGCGCCACGCTGCTCGCGGTGCTGCCATGGTACCTCCAGGTGCCCGCCAGCCTCGCGCGATGGCGCGTCAGCGGCGACTGGCTCGACGGCGAGCTGGCCTGGCCCCGGGCTCTGGTCGCGCCCCCTGTCGCTGGCCGGGACCCTGTTCTGCCGGCGACCACGATCCTGGGAGGCTGGCGCTGGGCGGATCGCGATCGCCGCGGGCTCCTGCTGGCGCTGGTGGTCTGGCTGGTGCGCCAGGGGTCGGTCCGGCGCGCGTTCTCCGGGCGCAGCCGCCTCGCTCTGGGGATGGCTGGCCGCGGCGTGCACGGGTCCGCTGGTGTTCGACGTCCTTCGCCACACGACGACCACCGAGGTCCCTCGCTACGTCCTGCCGGGCCTTCCAGCGGCGATGCTGCTGGTCGCGTTCGCGGCTGAGCCTGCTCCCGCCGAGGCTCCACTACGGCGCGCTCTGACGCGTGCTCGTGCTCGCCTGGCTGCCGGGCATCTGGCGGTCGTCGTCGCACAGCGTCCCGCGGCCACGGCAGCCGTACCGGGAACTGGACGCCCGCCTGCAGCCTGGGCCCGACCCGGTGACGTGGTGCTCGTCCGCTCCATTCCCTCGGGCGTCATCGGCGTGGCCCGCTATCTCGACCGCGACATCCCGCTGGCGTCGTGGGTCGGCCGGCTCGGAACCCGACGGGTTCCGGCCGATCTCGAGCGCGTCCTGCAGCGGCCGCCGCCGAGTGGCCGTGGCCACCATCCACGACCTCGGCGCGACGGATTCGCTCGATGCCGTGGCTCGAGCGCCAACGCCCGGCCCGCTCGGGCGCGACACGCTTCCCGTCGTCGAGCGCCGAGGTGCGCTACTTCGGGCCGGCAGACGGCGCGACCGTTCTTCCCCGAGTCACCGGCGCGGCCCGATGGGAATGACTCCCGCGGCGGATTATTATGACGAGATGCCTGAGCCAGCCGCGGCGCCCGTCACGATCATCCGCCCGCCGAGGGGCTGGGCGCCGCTCGACCTGCGCGAGTTCACCGGCGCGCACGAGCTGCTGTACTTCCTCGTCCTTCGCAACCTCAAGCTTCGCTACAAGCAGACGATGCTCGGCGCGGCGTGGGCGGTCCTCCAGCCGCTGCTCACGATGGCGGTCTTCACGGTGGTCTTCGGCCGACTCGCGCGGCTGGGCTCGGATGGGCTGCCGTACCCGGTGTTCGCGCTCGCCGCGCTGGTGCCGTGGACCTACTTCGCGAACGCCCTCACGCAGGCCAGCACCAGCCTGGTCGACCAGCATCAGCTGCTGACGAAGGTGTACTTCCCCCGGCTCCTGCTTCCGCTCGCGGCGGTGATCGCGGGGCTTGTCGATCTGGTGATTTCCTTCGTCATGCTGCTCGTGGTGCTCGCCTGGTACGGCATCACGCCATCGGTCAGGCTGCTGGCCGTGCCCGCCTTCGCCCTCCTGGCGGTCGTGAGCGCGCTCGCGCCGGGCATCTGGCTCGCCGCGCTCAACGTGCGCTATCGCGACGTGCGCTACGTCATCCCGTTCCTCGTGCAGATCTGGCTCTTCGCGACGCCGGTGGCGTATTCCAGCAGCCTCGTCCCGGAGCGCTGGCGAGCCGTGTACGGCTTGAACCCGATGGTGGCCGTGGTGGACGGTTTCCGCTGGATGGTGGCCCCGGCGGCCCGGATGCCGGGAACGGTGATCGCCTTTGCGGTCGGCGCGGTGGTGCTCGTGCTCACGGCGGGCCTCTTCTTCTTCCGGCGAGTGGAACGCACCTTCGCCGACGTGGTCTGAGCGATGCCCCGCGCCGTGATCCGGGTCGAGCGCCTGGGAAAGCAGTACCGCATCGGGCGCGCGCGCGGCCCGCAGACGTTGCGCGAGGATCTGGTGGAGCTGGCGCGGGCGCCGTTCCGCCGTCGCGATCCCGCCGCCGCGGACGAGGGCACGGTCTGGGCGCTCCGCGACGTGTCGCTCGAGGTGCACCGCGGCGAGGTCGTGGGGATCATCGGCGGGAACGGCGCGGGCAAGAGCACGCTGCTCAAGATCCTGTCGCGCATCTCCGCGCCGACCGAAGGGTGGGCCGAGATCGAGGGACGGGTCGGCTCGCTGCTCGAGGCAGGCACCGGCTTCCATTCCGAGCTCACCGGGCGCGAGAACGTCTACATGAGCGGCGCCATCCTCGGCATGCGCAAGGCGGAGATCGAACGGAAATTCGACGAGATCGTGGCGTTCGCGGACATCGGGCCGTTCCTCGACACACCGGTCAAGCGGTATTCGAGCGGCATGCAGGTGCGGCTCGCCTTCGCCGTGGCGGCGCATCTCGAGCCCGAGGTCCTGATCGTCGACGAGGTGCTCGCCGTCGGCGACGCGGAGTTCCAGAAGAAGTGCCTCGGGCGGATGCGGGACGTCTCGCGGGGCGATGGCCGGACGGTCCTCTTCGTGAGCCACAACATGGACGCGGTGCAGCGGCTCTGCACCCGGTCCGATCCTGATGGAGCGGGGCCGCGCGGTGGCCGTCGGGCCCGACGGCGGAGATCGTGGGACAGTACCTCGCGCGCACCGACGCGCCGTCGTCGGCCGGCGCCTGGATCGACCTGTCGAGCGTGGAGCGGACGGGCAGCGGCGTGGCGCGTGTTCTCCAGGCGTGCTACTGGAGCGACGCCGATACGGCCGGCGGCCAGCCCTTCCCGGACGGGCCGCTCACGGTCGGCCTGGCCATCGAGACCAAGGTCGCGTGCACGATCCCCAGCCTCGCGGTCACGCTGTACGACATGCAGGGGACGAAGCTGGTCAACGCCGACACGGTCACGGTCGGGCGCACGCTCGGGCTGGAGCCCGGCACCCACCGGCTCACCCTGCGCCTGCCCGCGCTGCATCTCAACCCAGGCGTGTATCAGATGGGGTTCTGGCTCGCGGGACCGCTTGGCGCCATCTACGACCACATCCCGGTCGGGTTCGAGGTCGAGGTCGTGGCGCTGCAGGCACCGGGACTCGGGCGTGACGCCGACCGACGATGGGCTGGTCACTTGCCGGCTCGAGCTGGTGGACTCCGGCTGAACCGGACGGCTCGGCGTCACCGGCCGGCGATGTGGCGGACCTCCTCCTCCCACAGCGCCAGAAACAGGCTTCGCGACAGCAGTCTCGGCGGGCGGCGTCCCGCCGGCGTCGGCCGTGGCATGGCGGGCATCCGACTGCGCGTGGATCAGCCACACCAGCGCGCGGAGCGGCCCGAGCTGCGCCGGGTCGAGGCCGAGCGAGCGGCAATACGCGCCAGGCAGTCGCGTCGAATCGCGCCCGTCGGTGTCGCGGCGTCGAGGGAGCGACGAAACGAGGCGACCCGGCGCTCACGGTCCGACGCGCGGTCCACGTTGAACGCCGCGTACGCCAGGTAGTAGAGCAGGTCCAGGGCGGGCAGGCCGTCCACGTCGGCGGACTCCCAGTCGAGCACGGCGATGTCTCCGGCCGGCGTCACGAGCACGTTCCACGGGCCGAAGTCGCGCTGCTCCGGAACCGGCTGGAGGGCGCCGAGGCCGCCCAGGATCGCCTCCCCTTCCCGCAGCAGGCCTCGGTCGACTACCCCGCCGAACACGTCGACGAACCTGGGCCAGCACGGGCTCCACGATCGCCTCACGCCAGTGGGACGGCGGACGTGGAGACTCCCGCGACGCGAGCGCGGCCAGCCAGTCGGCGACTTTGCATGACCACGAGCCCAGGTTGCGTCGCGTGAGCAGAGCATCGAGCGGGCGCCCGACGACTGCGGACTCGCCCACCAGCGGCACGCCGCCGGCCTGCCGCCGCACGAGCAGTCGCGGCACACCAGGGACGCCGCCGAGGCGGCGCGTGGCCAGGCTCGCCAGTGCGTCGCCCTCCCGACGGACGCCGGCTGACGGCTTCGTCCACGCGAGGCGCCTTGACGGCCACCAATGGAACCGGGCTCGGCTCGGCGAAGGCCAGCAGGACGACCTTACTCACGCTGCGCGGCCCGCCGGTCACGAGCAACGTCGACAGGCGGCTGGGCGCGTCGCCGAGTCCCCAGTGCGGCCACCCGTCGCGCAGCCAGGCCGAAGGGGCAAGCTCGCCGGACAGCCGGGGTGCCCGCCCGCCGCGCGAGCGCGCAGATAGGGGTCCCGAGGCGGCCTCGCAGGAGGTCCCTGGCACACCGGCGGCCCTCCGCGAGCAGCCGACGCACCCGGCCGCCGCGGAGGCGCTGCCGCGCGCGCACGTATGCCGACGCGCCCCGCGCGCCCAGGGGAATCCAGAATACGGGCGAGGCGCCGGCCGCCGGCCACGGCCGATAACAGGCGACATCCTCGAATCCCGCCGCGCGGAGCGCGCGCTCGACGCTTGCCCGCTCCGCCGATGCGCGGGTGCCACTCCGTGTAGCAGGTGCCGCCGGGCGCGAGCGCCTCGTGAAGCTCGACCAGCGTGGCTGCGTCAGGGTCGGATCCGACCACCAGGTCGCAGTCGTGGCTCGAGCCGTGGGTCACCACCTGGTCGGCGATGCTCGCGACCGCGTCGGCGAGGGGGGCGGCCGCGCGGCAGAGCGCACGGCGCGGGCGGGGCGAGGGCAGCAGGAACCGCCAGTCGACCAGGCGGAGGCGCGCGTTCAGGCCCTGCTCGGGCGTCTCAGCCACCATCGCCGCCCCGCGCTTCCGCCAGCACTTCGTCGTAGACCCGCATGACGTCGCGGGCCGTCGCCTCGGAGGAGAACTCGCGCTCGACCCGTGCGCGGGCGGCCGCGGCCAGGCGCCGGGCCAACGGCGGATCGGCCTGGAGCCGGCGGATGGCCGAGGCGAGCGCGGCGGGATCCCGCGGCGGGACGAGCAGTCCGCTCTGCCTCCGAAGTAATGGCCTCGTCGGTCCCGCCGATCGCCGTGGCCACGACCGGCCGTTCGGCGGCCATGGCCTCGAGCACCGAGACCGGCAGGCCCTCGAACAGCGACGGCAGCACGAAGAGGTCGGCCGCCGCGAGCAGCGCCGGCCACGTCGGCGCGCTGGCCGAGGAAGACGCAGCGGCCGGCAACGCCCAGGTGGCGCGCCTCGGCCTCGAGCCTCCGCAGAGAGGGGACCGTCGCCCGCGAGCACGAACGTCGCGTCCGGCACCTGGGCAGCCGCGCTGCAGGAGATACGTATGGCCCTTCTGCGGATGCAGGCGGGCCGGCGTGAAGCACGACGAAGTCGGGCCGGCCCTCGACGAGCGCCGTACGGAGGGCAGCGTTCCGCGCGGGCACGGCGGGCGGGACCCTGATCGCGTTTCGCACCACGGCGAGCGTACGCGGCGGCACCCGTAGTTCCGCCGCGTACCGGCGCTTCACTTCCTCGGAGACGGCGATGAGCCGCCGGTACAGCCCCAGCACCAGGGGTGGGCGGCGCCCGCCGTCCGGCGCGAGGTAGAGCTGCGCCGTGCCGACGATCGCCGGCACGCGCGCAAGCCAGGCCGCGCGCACGCCGCTCTTGCAGGCGAACGGCCAGCTCAGGTGGGCGTGGAAGATCGCCGGCCGCTCTGCGCGGAGCGCGCGCCAGAGCGGGATCACGCCGGCGATCCGGTTCCCGGCCGGCCGGGGCACGGCGATGCGTGCGAATCCCCAGCCGCGCGGCCTCGTCGACCAGGCGCCGGATGCCGGGCTCGGGATGATGCAGCAGCACCGGCTCCCAGCGGCCGCGGTCCAGCGAGGCCATGAGGTGCAGCGCGGCCTCCTCGCTGCCCCCGAAGGTGTCGGCTGTCGACGTAGTGCACGACGCGACGCGTCACGACGCGCTCACCACGTCCGCCAACGCCTGCAGGTTTCGCCGATGATAGTCGCGCGCGAACTCCGTGGCGCGCATGGCCAGCGCCGCCGCCTGCCCGGGATCCCGCAGCAGCTCGACGAGCATGGCGCTGAACTCCTCGGCCGATTCGGCGCGGCGGAAGGCCGAGCCGGCACCGTCCTCCAGCCCTCGGGCACCCGACGCAGTCGTCACCAGCGGCCGGCCGTGCAGCAGCGCGTCGACCGACTTGATGCTGAGGCCGGTCCCGAACTGCTGCGGATTGATCACGACCGCGGCGCGCCGGTAGAGATCGCCGAGCGCATCGACGAAACCGAGACGGCGCACGCCCGGCACGGCATGGCCGACGCGCTCGCCGATGCCGCCCACCAGCCAGAGCTCGGCATCCGGCACCAGGCGGCGCACCGCCGGAAGCACGCGATCGAGGAACCAGGTCACCCCGTGCACGTTGATGCCCATGGGACCGCCCACGAACAGCATCGCGGGTGCACCGGCTGCGGCCTCGACAGGTTGCATGACCTCGAGCCGGCCCAGGTGTCCCACGACGACCACCGGGCGAGCAGTGAGCGACCGGAAATGATTCGCGTCCCATTCCTGGATCGCGAGCACCGCATCGGCCCGGTCGAGCGCCTTGCCCTCGTCCGTCCGTCCGGTCGAGAAGAATTCGTTGGCCTGGCCGTGCGCCCGGTACAGCCGGAAGCGGTCGGAGAAGACGTCGTGCGTATCGATCAGCTTCCGAACCGTGCCGGGCATCGACTCGAACAGGCGGGAGTAGAAGACGTAGGACAGTATGGCCACGTCGAACCCGCCCTCGGTGAGGAGGGTGCGCGTGAATGCGGCGGCCTCCGGATCGAAATAGCTGTCCACCGGCAGGTTGAGATGGAAGGTCTTACCCACCACCCTGATCGCTTTCCGACGGGCCCGGCCGAGGAAGCTCGACGGCGAAAGGCTGCGAAAGACGTGAAGCCGTTCCTGCCAGTATCGCTGCATGGCGGACCGATCCGCTCGGAGCGTCTGCTGCAGATGCAGGTAGTGCACCTCGTGACCGAGGCCGACGAGACTTTCTCCCATCTGCCGCACCCGCGCGCTGGCACCGGTGCTGCTGGGATGCGTCGGCACGGGAGCGACCAGGAGGACCTTACTCACGTGCCGGACCCGACGCTACCGGTACTCAAACCGGGCCTTCAGGCGATTGATCGGGGCCTCGAAGCAGTGCCACGAGATGGCGGCGACGAGGATCGTGAGGGCGCTGTAGAAGACCAGGAACGCCAGCGTCTTGTCTCCGAGCGGAGCGAGCAGGTCCGGATGTCCAAGGCGGCGGGCCACGCGCGGCAGCGAGCTCGGGCAGGAGCAGGTGGTAGACGTAGATGCCGTAGCTGATGGTCCCGATGTAGCGGACGGGCGGCGAGCGCGAGGAACCTCCCCACCGGGCCTGCCATCCCTTCCGCCGCTCGAGCCACCAGCCAGACGCCCATGAGCGCGATCGCGAGGTCGAAGGAGACCATGCGAAACATCCAGTAGCCGTCGGTCTGTTCGAGCCGCGAGGTACGCACCGAACAGCAGCACGCCGCACCAGAGCACGGTCGCCCCGACCGGCCGCACCAGCGGATGGGACCTGGTACTCAGGCAGTACCGTCATGGCCAGGTACGCGCCGAGCGCCAGGGAGTCGATGCAGCCGGGGAGCAGAACCGGCGTGATGTCGTTGCCGGTGACGCCGAAGACGACGAACCGGAAGATCGGGCCGACGGCGGCGGCGCCAAGCGCGATTCCTGGCAGCCACCGGCGAGGTGCGAAGAGGATGACCCAGGGCCACAAGAGATAGAACTGTTCCTCCACCGCGAGAGACCAGAGGTGGCTGACGCCGCCGCCCCATTGGTTGTGGTGTACCGCGTTGACCAGAAAGAAGTGCACGTTGGAGAGATAGGCCACGTGCCAGGCGATGCCCTCCCGCACGCCGGACACCTTGCCCAAGCCATGCGATCGTCAGCGCGAAGTAGTACAGTGGGAAGATCCGCAGGATGCGGCGGATGTAGAAGTGCCGCAGGGCCAATCCGGCCGGCGCCTGGCCGGAGTCGCGGAGCGCCCGGGACCGGAGCAGGATGCCGGTGATGAGGAACCCGCTCAACACGAAGAACACCCGCACGCCGATCCCGCCGAGGGGCACGTACTGACGCGCGGGACGGTAGAAATGGTAGCAGAGGACCAGCGCGACCGCGAACGCCCGAAGCCCGTCCAGCTGGGCCATGTGGCGCAGCGGGGTCGTGGACGACCAGATGGTATCGCCGCGGCTCACGCGGTGTCCGACCTTCCACTCGTCCCCCGCGCCCGATATCCTGTGGCAGCAGGCTCGCGCGGTATGGCGCAATCGCGGCGATGTACGGGAGCGTGCAGGTGAATGACGGCGAAGATTGACCGCATCCGAGTGAGCCCCTGCCTCCCAGCTCTGGCGTGATCGGCTAACCACTTCACATGGAGCAACATACCTGAGCCCTTCCGGCCGCTGTCCGGAGCGCGTGCCAAGCCCGGCACGACCCCGTTCAATGGTATGTTTCCTGCACCTTGCGAGCCGCTTCCATCGAGTACCCGCCTCACGCCGGGGGAGCCCTGTGACGCACACCCAAGATCTCCGACCCTAGGCGACGCGTGAGCCCTCCTCCGCTGGTATCGGTCGTCGCGATCTTCCTGAATGGAGAGCGCTTCCTGGATGAGGCCATCCAGAGCGTGATCGCGCAGACGCTACCCGCACTGGGAGCTGCTGCTGGTCGACGACGGCTCCACCGACGGCAGCAGCGCGCTCGCCCGCGGGTGGGCCGAGCGCGAGCCGCACCGCGTGCGCTACCTGGAGCACCCCGGGCATCGCAACCATGGGCATGAGCGCGTCGCGGAACCTCGGGCTGCAGCATGCCCGAGGCGAGTACCTCGCTCTCCTCGATGCCGACGACGTCTGGCTGCCCGGGAAGCTCGAGCGCCAGGTCGCGATACTCGAGGCCCATCCGGCGGCGGCGCTGGTCTTCGGCGCGCCGCTGTACTGGTTCGGGTGGACGGGACTGCCCGAGGACAGCAGCCGCGACTATGTGATCGACCTGAAGGTCCCCACCGATCGAATCCATGAACCGCCCGCGCTCCTGCTCTCGTTCCTTCAGGGCACCGCTCCTCCGCCTTGCCCCTCCGACGTGCTGGTGCGACGTGCGGCGGCCCTGAGCGTCGGCGGCTTCGAGGATCAGTTCACGGCGTGAAATGTATGAGGATCAGGCATTCTTCTCGAAGCTGCTGCTGCGCGCGCCCGTGTTCGCGTCTCGAGAGACGTGGGATCGCTATCGCCAGCACCCGGATTCCTGCTACGCGGTCTCGAAGGCCACGTGGCCGGCGAGCGGTCGCCCGGCACTTCTTTCTCGCATGGTTCCGACGATACCTGCAGGCGCATGGCATGGCGGACGGCCCGGTCTGGGACACCGTCCGAGCCGAGCTCCGGCCGTTCAGCCCGCTCTCCCGGGCGGGAACGGGTGCCCGGCAGCTCGCGCGGAGCGATGCTACCCGCCGCCTTCCGTTCCTGGGTCGGCGCTCGCGTGCCGGGGCTGGGCGGATCGCCCGGCACGCGGCCGGTGCGCTTCGGCAGTCTCCGCCGGCTCGCGCCGGTCAGCCGGAAGTTCGGCTGGGATCGCGGCGGGCTGCCGGTCGACCGCTACTACATCGAGCGGTTTCTCCAGCAGCACGCGGGCGACATCGCCGGCCGCGTGCTCGAGGTGCGGGACGACGCGTATACCCGCAAGTTCGGCGGCGCCAACGTCACCCGCGCCGACGTCCTGCATCCGACGCCGGACAACGAGAAGGCCACCATCATCGCCGACCTCACCGCCGCCGACCACGTGCCCAGCGACACGTTCGACTGCATCGTGCTGACGCAGGTGCTGCCGTTCATCCCGGACGTCCAGGCGGCCGTCCGCACACTGCATCGGATCCTGCGCCGGGCGGCGTGGTGCTCGCCACGGTGCCGGGGATCAGCCAGATCGTCCGATACGACATGGACCGCTGGGGCGACTTCTGGCGGTTCACCTCCCTCTCGGCACGGCGCCTGTTCGAGTGCGGCTTTCCCGGAGGGAGACGTCCGGGTCGAGACGCACGGCAACGTACTCGCGGCCACGGCATTTCTGCAGGGGCTGTCCACCCGGGACCTCCGGCCGGACGAGCTCGACTTCCGCGATCCGGACTACGAGGTGCTCATCACGGTCCGCGCCGTCAAGCATGGCTGAGCGCTCCCGGAGCGACATCGTGAGCGATGTGGAGGTGCCCATTCTCATGTACCATGAGGTGTCCCCGTCGCCGCATCCGGCGTTTCGGCGATACACCGTCACGGTCCGGGACTTCACGCGCCAGATGCGGTGGCTCGCCGCCTTCGGCTACCAGCCGATCGACATGGACACCCTGGTTCGCGCGCGCCAGGGCCGACGCCTCGTTGCCCAGGCGGCCGGTCGTCATCACCTTCGACGACGGCTTTCAGGGGTGCGCCGACTACGCCGTTCCGGTGCTCCGAACGCACGGGTTCACCGCGGTGTTCTACCTGGTCGCGGGCCTGATGGGCGACGACCAGCCGCTGGTTGCGTCCGGAGCTCGGGATGGAGCTCGCCTTGATGAGCTGGGACACGGCCCGTTCGCTCGCAGCCGAGGGGTTCCAGTGCGGCGCTCATTCCCTGACGCACCCGCGGCTCGCGGGTCTCGAGGCGCCGAGCCTGAGACCCGAGCTCGTCGACGCGCGCCGCCGCATGGAGGAAGAGCTGGGCCGACCCATCGTTCACCTCGCCTACCCCTACGGCGCCTTCGACCAGACCGTGCAGGCCGCCGCCGCCGAGGCGGGCTACATCACGGCGTGCTCGACGCGCCCCGGGCGCTCCGGCGTCGGCGATGACCTGCTGGCGCTCCATCGCGTCAGCGTCTACGGCCACGATTCCCTCCTCGATTTCGCCTTCCGGCTCCGGACGGGCGCGGCGCTCCGCGAGCGGCTCGGCCAGGCGTTCGGCGGCGTGGCACCCCGGCGTGCCTCCCCGCGCGGCACCGGCTCGTGACGCCAGCGCCGACGCTCAGCGTCGTCATCCCGACGTATCAGCGCCGGGACTCGCTGCTGCGCCTGCTCGCCTCGCTCACTCGCCAGACGTTGCCGGCCGGCGCCTACGAGGTGATCGCCGTCGTCGACGGCTCCACCGACGGCACGGCCGAGGCGGCGCGCGGCCTCGCCGTCCCATACGCCCTGTCGGTGCTCGAGGGGTCCAACCGCGGACGCGCGCGCGCCTGCAACGCGGGCGTCCGCGCTGCCACGGGCGACCTGGTGGTCCTTCTGGATGACGACATGGAGGCAACGCCGGGGTTCCTGGCGGCCCACGCACAGGCCCATGCAGGCGCCGGCCGGCGCGCCGTGGTCGGCGCCGCGCCGATCGTGGTCTCGCCCGACTCGCCTCCGTTTGTCCGGTACATGGCCGATGGCTTCCGCAAGCGTCTCGCGCGGCTGGGGCAGCCCGGCTACCGGGTGAGCTTTCGTGACACCTACACGGGAAACTTCTCGGTCCCGCGCGACGTGCTGCTCGCGGTCGGCGGGTTCGACGAGGCGTTCCGGGTCTATGGCCACGAGGACTACGAGCTCGCCCTCCGCCTACAGGGCGCAGGGGTCGAGCTCGCCTATAGTGCGGAGGCTCTGGCCCACCAGCATTACGAAAAGACCTTCGCGGCGTTTGCTCGCGACGGCATCGCCCGGGGCCGGACGGCCGTGCTGTTCGCGGCGAAGCATCCCGAGATCGTCGACCGCATCAAGCTCTCGGAGTACCGCCAGTGGCCGTGGCGCTGGCGGGCGCTGCGCGGGTTGCTCCTCCGACTGAGCCGGGTGACGGATCGGGTACCAGGGTGGGTCGTGGCAGCGGTCGGGCGGCTGGAGCGGTGGGAGCCGCCGCGTCTCGACAAGTACTACACGATGGCGATCGATTACCTGTACTGGTATGGTGCATTGGCTGCCATGCGCGAGCAGCGGACGGGCAGCGCCGGCGGCTCGCCGCACCTCGCCGTCCGCCCGGCGTCCCAGGGTATGCGCGACGCATGAGCGCCGGCGCCCCCGAGCACCCCGAGAATGACCACGGATCGTGGGTGACCAGGCGCACGCGCCTGGGACTCGCGCTGGTGCTGCTCTACGCGCTCGCCTCCGGTGCCGCCTGGCTCAAGCTGGCTGGGAGCGCCGCCGGACGATCGGCGCCAGATGAGATCTCGACCTACGAGCGGCGCTTTCAGGAGGTCCGAGCGGCGCTCCCCGCCCGAGGGGTGGTAGGGTACCTCGGCCGCACCGATTCGGCGGGCCGCACGCCCGCCGAGCGCGAGGCGAGCTCACTGCTCGACTTCAAGCGTTACCTGCTCGCCCAGTATGCCCTGGCCCCCGTGGTGCTGATCGAGAGTACGGAGCCCGACATCGTCGTCGGCAACTTCGATCGGGGAAAGGCGCCGTCGACCCCAGCCGGATTTCGCATCGAGCGGGACTTCGGCAACGGCCTCGTGCTGTTCCGGCGGTCGCCATGACGCCGTGGCTCGGGGTTTCGCTTCTCGTCTCGGTCGCCGCGGGGGTCCTCCTGATCCGATGGGCCTGGCCCGGCACGGCGGCCCCGTGGTGGTGGGCTCTGGGGACGGCGCTCGGCGCGGCCTTCGGGCTCGGGCTGTCCTCCGTCCTGCTCTACCTCTGGATGCTGGTGTTCGGCCCCACGCGCGGCTTCTCCCTCGCGGAGTGTTGCCTGCTCGCTCTCGTGACGGCCATCGCGCTGGTGCGCGTGAGGCGCGCGCCACGACTCGTCACGGCCCCGGTGGTGCGTGATCATGCAGGCCGCCCCTCCGGGCTGCTCACCGGCGCGGCGGGGCTGGCGCTGGCGGCGGCGGGCGCGGCGTTCCTGGGCATGCTGCGACGGCAGCCGCATGGCGAGTGGGACGCGTGGATGAACTGGGACCTCCGCGCGCGCATGATATTCCGGGGCGGCGAAGGATGGCAGGCGGCCTTCTCGAACCTTATCCCCTGGTCCCACCCGGACTACCCCCTCATGGTGCAGTCGCTCGTGGTGCGGAGCTGGCTCTATGCGGGCGGTGAGACACTTGGGGGCCCCGCCCTGGTGGCCGCCGCCTTCACCTTCGGCACGGTCGCCCTGCTGGCGGCTGCGCTCGCCGCCTTGCGGAGCGCGAGCCAGGGGCTGATGGCGGGCCTGGTCCTCCTGAGCACCCCGTTCTTCATCGTTCACGGCGCCTCGTTCTACGGCGACGTCCCGATCGGCCTCTTCTTGCTCGCCTCCTTCGTCTGCCTCGCGCTCGATGCGCGCTATGGCGAGGCCACCCGGCGCTTCGCCGTGCTCGCAGGTGCCGCGGCAGGCTTCGCCATGTGGACGAAGAACGAAGGGCTCATGTTCGTGCCGGCGATCGGCGCGGGCATCCTCGTCTCGGGGCTCGTCAGCGGGTGGCCGGCCGCGCGCCGTCGTCTCACGGGGTTCGGCCTGGGCCTCTTTCCGATGCTGCTCGTCGCGGCGAGCTTCAAACTCCGCCTCGCGCCCAGAAACGATCTGGTGGCGACACTCGGCATCGAGCAAACCATCGACTGGGTCACCGACCCGAGGCGCTATTACCTGACGCTGCGGGAGTTCATCGGCCACCTCGGAACGTTCGGTTACAACGGCTTCGGTAGCGCGACCTGGCTGCTCCTCGCTTACCTGCTGGCCATGGGCATCGGCCGCCGAGAGGTCGACCGCGTCTGGACGGAATGGCCGCCGTCGTGCTCGTGCTGATGCTCGCCGTCCATTACGTCGTGTTCGTCGCCATGGCGTACGACCTTCCCCGCCTCCTGAGCAGCTCGCTCGACCGGCTGCTGCTTCAGCTCTGGCCGAGCGCCCTGTTCCTGCTGTTCATGGTGGTTCGCACGCCGGAAGAAGCCGGCTTCCCTCTCCGACGCGCGAAGCCGAGCTAAGCCGCGCGCGTGCCGCCGAGACCACCCTCAGACCCGGGCCCCTCCAATGGTGCTCCTGCCACTTCTCGCGGGCTGGTTGCTCTATCGGATGTACCGGTACGCCTACGGTCCCCTGGACGCGTTCCGCCGGAGCGCCGTGCTCTGGGGGGTGACCCTGCTCGCGATGACCGAGCTCCTGTCCCGGGTGCACCTGCTTACCCCGATCGGAGTGGCCGTGGGCTGGGGGGTGGCCTCGGCGGTCCTCGCCCTGCTGCTCTGGCGAGCGCGGGACCGCCCCACGGCGCCGGCCGAGGCGGCACCGGCCACCTGGGCGATCGTGCTTCCAGTCGGCATCACCCTGGCTGCGACGCTGGTCATCGGGTTGGTTGCTGCCCCGAACAGCACGGAAGGCCTGATCTATCACCTTGCCCGGATCGATCAGTGGATTCAGCGGGGGAGCATCGAGCCCTACGCGACCAGCACCACCCGGCAGCTCTTTATGCCCCCGTGGACCGAGCTCGCGATCCTTCATGTCCGCTTGCTCTCGGGCGGCTCGGACCGGTTCTCGGCCCTGGTGCCCTGGATGGCCTTCGCGGGCTGCCTCGCCATGGGCTATGGGATCGCCCGCCAACTCGGGGCCAGCCGTGACGGGGCCGGTCTCTCGACGCTGGTCATCGCGTCGCTTCCCATGGCGGTGCTGGAGGCAAGCTCCACGCAGGTCGATCTTCCGCTGGCCTTCTGGGCGCTCACGCTCGCGGCGTTTACTCTCGACGACGCCCGGGAGCGGGCATGGAGCGACGTCCTCCTCGCCGGCGCTGCCCTGGGGCTGGCGCTCGCGAGCAAGAGCACGGCGTACGTCATCTGCGCGCCATTCTGCGTCTGGTGGCTCGTGGGGCAGGCACGTTCTGGAGGGATGCGCCGGGCGCTGGCGGAGACCGCGACGGTCGGCGCGCTCGCGCTGCTCCTCTGCCTGCCGTTCTACGCGAGGAACCTCCGCGTCTTCGGGCATCCGCTGGGGCCAGTCGGCACGACGGCGGAGTACGGCAACGAAACCCATGGATTGGGCACGTTGACGTCGAATCTCGTCCGCAATTCGACGCTGCATCTCGGCACACCGTTCGGCCTCTGGAACGACGGTCTCACGCTGGCGGTGGTGCGAGCCCACGAGGCGGTGGGCCTGAATCCTCAGGACCGGCGGACGACGTGGTTCGAGGATACGCGGTATCGCGTGTGGCCCATGAGCACCTACGAGGGGCGCACGGGCAATCTGCTGCACTTTCTGCTCGTCCTCGCCACCGGGGGGCTGCTCCTGCTGACGCCCCAGCCGCGGCTATCGCGATGGTACGGCCTCGTCGTGCTGGCTGGCGCGGTGCTTTTCTGCTGGGTGCTCAAGTGGCAGCATTGGCACGGGCGCCTCCACGCGCCGCTGTTCATCCTGGCGGCCCCGCTGCTGGCGGTGACTCTCGAGCGTGCGATGCGCGGCCGCCGCGCCCTGGGCGTCGGTCTCCTCCTGTGGCTGGGATCTCTGCCGTGGCTGCTCGCCAGCGAGATGCGGCCGCTCCTCACCCTGCCGCGGTGGCACATGAAGAGCATCTTCGCGGTCCCGCGAGAGCAACAGTACCTCGTGAACCAGCCGGACCTGGAGGCTCCATACCTGCGGGCCGCGGTGGACCTTGCCCGGCTGGGATGCCACGACATCGCCCTCGCCGCGACCGAAGACACCTGGTCTCATCCGATCATTGCCTTCGCACGTCTGCATGGCGTGCAGCTTCGCGTCCATTATGTGTTCGTGGAGAACGCGTCCAGCGCGCTCGAGCGGCGTCCCGACACCTGCGCGCTGCTCGAGGTCGATCGGGAGCCCGGCTGGACGCCCGGGCCGCCCTACTCCGACCAGGTGCTCAGCTGGCGCATGCCGCGGGTGGCCTTGTGGCTGCCACGGGAGTCCGCTCGTCCATGAGCCACGCGCGGCGGCGCATCCCCATTCTTGACGATCTTACTCCGTCCGATGACCTGGCGAGGACCGCAATGAGTACCCCGGCAATCAACGATGCCCCGGCCCGTGCCCCTCGCCGACGCCTGCGGCTGTCGCCCGCGGGCCTGGTATGGCTGGTCTGGGGGGCGACCCTCGCGAGCATCCTGATCTTCATCGCGCGGGATGGCCGGAACATTCCGTTCGAAGAAGACTGGCTGATGGTGCCGGCGATGACGGGCCACGAGCCGGACCTCCCGCGCTGGCTGTGGAGCCAGAACAGCGAGCATCGACTTCCGCTGCCCCGCCTGGTCAACCTGACGCTGCTCCGCGCCACGGGGGACTTCCGGTCGACGATGGTGTTCGACGCCCTCGCGCTCGGCGCCGTGGCGGCAGCCATGATCCTGGTTGCCCGGGCGCTGCGCAACGGACGCACGAGCGTCGCGGACGCGTTCTTTCCCCTGCTCCTCCTCCATCTGGGCAACTGGGACAATCTCGTCTGGGGATGGCAGATTCAGTTCGTCCTGCCCACCGTGCTCGCCTGCGGTCTCCTGCTCGTCATCCTCGCGCGGCCCTCGCTCGCCACGCCTGGGGTCACCATCGCCGCGGCCCTGATGCTCATCGGCCTGCCGCTCTCGGGGGCCAACGGCCTGGTGTTCGCGCCGCCGCTGGCCGCCTGGTTCGCGTACGTGGCGTGGGTGCGACGGGCCGCACCCGCGCCCGACCGGTGGCCGGTGAGCCCCGTGGCAGCGGGGGCCGCAGGCCTCGCCATCCTGCTGTGCGCCGTGTACTTCGTTGGGTACGAGTCGTCGCCGTGGAACCCGCGCAGCTCCGGTCTGGGCGCGACGCTCGCGACGTCCGGCAAGTTCCTGGCACTGGGTCTCGGCCCGGTCGCCGCCAAGTCCTGGCTACTCTTCGGCATCATTGCGTCGGTCGTGCTGGTGGCCAGTCTTCGCGCCCTGGGCACCGCGCCGAGGCGAGAGGACACGGAGCGCCTCCGGCTCGTCGGTCTGCTCGCCTTCTTCGCGGCGGTCATCGTGCTGACGGTGGCGGTGGGTTGGGGCAGAGCCGGCAGGGCGGCCGAGACCGGCCGGATGCCGACGCGCTACGTCCTCCTGGCCGCGCCTGGAATGTGCGCCGCGTACTTCGCCCTGTTGCTGTTCGGGACAGAGCGGATGCGTCGCGTCGGGCCGGCGGCGTTGGCGATCCTGCTGGCGCTGCTATTCCCCCTCAACACACGCGAAGGCCTGAAGCGCCGCGCCTGGTTCGGCGCGGGATGGAGGCCTTCGAGCGCGATCTTGCGTCCGGCGCTTCGTCGGCGGTCCTCGCCCGACGGCACCATGGGTTCATGCTGCATTGGGACGAGCCGCTGATGGTGGTCGGTCTGCAACAGCTGCATGACCGCGGCGTCGGGCCCTTCAGGGAGTGGAAGCCGTAAGATGCCTCGTCGCGCCGGCCTGCTCGTCCCCCTCGCCTTGCCGCCGCTCCTGGCGGGCGCTCTCGTGCTCGGCATCGCGGCGCACAACCCCGGGCAGTACCGCCTGCCCGACCTGTTCGGGATCCTGGCCTCGGTCGGCCTCGGCGCCTTGCTCGCCGAAATGGTCGTGCTGGCCGCTACCCGGGCGCTCGACCGCTCGGGCCGTGCCGTGCCGCTGGCGGCGGCGCTGACCAGCATCGCAGTCGTCGTGTGCTTCTACTACGGCGCCCTCCGGAGCGGTCTCTCGAGCGTCGCCCCTCCGCTGGCTCGCCACCGGGTCCTCCTCCCCCTGGTCGGGCTCGGGGCACTCCTTGCCTTCGGCTGGCTCCTGCGCCTCTCGCAGGAGCGGCTTCGAGTCGTGAGCGCGTTCCTGCTCCGCTTCGGGCTCCTGCTGCTGGCGCTGTTCGTGGCCCAGATCCTGACGGTGCACGCGCGCGCGCCACACGCGGTGGCACGGAGCGCGCTGGTGGCCTCGCTGGCCCGGCCCATTCGAGTCATCGGCACCCCGCCGCCCAGCCGGAACACGCCGCCACGGGATATCTACATGATCGTGCTGGACGGCCACGCCAACGCCGGCGTGCTCGCCGACATGTTCCAGTACGACGCATCACCCTTCGAGGACAGCCTACGCGCGCTCGGGTTCCTGGTGCCCCGGGACATGCGGAGCAACTACATCCAGACCTACCTGTCCGTGGCCTCGCTGCTGAACACCGCGCACATGACGCCGCTGACCGACGACGCGGGGCCGACGAGCACCGACCATACGCTGCCGACCTACCTCGTGAAGCACAACCGTGTCGCGCGCTTCCTCAAGGAGCAGGGATACAAGTACGTCCTCATCCCGTCGGCCTGGTGGGGCGCGACGAAGGACAGCCCGTTGGCGGATGAGCAGTTCGAGGCGGCGACAGGGTCGTCGTTCGCGGATGTCGTCCGTCGCACGGAGCTTCGGCGCGCGGTCCTGGCCTCGACTCTCTTGCACCTGGTGCTCAAACCCGAGCGAGAGCCGACCCCCATGGCGCAGCACATCCTCCGCTCCTTCGAAGGATTACGTGAGGTGCCGGCCGACCCGGCTCCCACTTTCACGTTCGTGCACATACTGCTACCGCATGCGCCCTATCTCCTGGATGCGCAGTGCCGGCCCCTCGCGCGTCCCATCACTGACGATATGCAGGCGGATACTCCCGAGCAACGAGCCGATTACGTCGGCCAGGTGCGCTGCGTGGACAGGCTGCTGCTCGAGGCCGTGACCGTCCTGCTCCGTCGGTCCTCGACGCCGCCGGTGATTCTTGTGGTCGGCGATCACGGCTCGGCGTTTTCGGACCTGGGGTTCTACGGGCACCCGGAAAGCGTCCCTCCGGCATTCATCCGCGAGCGCTTTGGTGCCTTCGGCGCGTTCCACCTTCCTGCGGGCGGTGACAGCCTGTTCCGCGAGCCGGTCACGGTAGTGAACGTCCTGGGCAATGTCCTGAGGTACTACTTCAATGCCGATCTGCCGGAGAGCGCCAACGACATGTATGTGTCGGGTCAGGAGCTGTTCCGGTTCTACCCGGTCGAGCCGGGGCACCACGGTGTGCCCTAGACGGTGGCGGACTGCCACCGATAGGGCGGGACGCGGCGCGGGAGCTATTCGGCGGAGAACGTGGATCCATTCAACGGCTCGAAGTACAGCACTTCGGCGCCGGACCTGTTGAAGATGTCCTGCCGAATCAGCCGCGCGTGCTCCCGCAGCCAGGCTTCCGCCGGTGAGGGCCGATGCAGATCGTGGATCTTGACGAGTGCGACACGGCGACGACCGGCCAGGAGCAGGTGCAGGTCGCTCGGCACCCGCCGGAGCCCAAGCGGCTCGACCCAGGAGGCGAGTGGGATGTCACGCTTCAGGTACCGCGCCAATCCGACGACACCGGTGGGGACCGAGTGGACCACCACGACATCGCCGGGCTGAGCCCACGACACCAGCCGGGCGCTGACCCTGCGGTAGGGCTCCCACGGCCTCGGATCCCCCCTCGCGAGTACGAGGCCGCCGGGGAGCCAGGCCAGGAGCAGCGCGCTCAAGGCCACGACGTGGAGCTGACGGGGAAGCTGGCTCATGAGAAGGGCGGCCAGCAGCATCGCGGCCGGCAGTGCCGGCAACACGTAACGGTCCATGTTGCTCGTGGTGGTGTGGCGCAGGAGATCGAAGGCGAGCAGCCCGAGACAGGATGCGGCCAGCCAGAGCCACAGCAGGAGGGGCTCCTGGCCGAAGAGCCGGCGAACCGAGGACCGGCTGACGATCCAGATCGCCAGCGCGGCAAAGAGGCCGAGCCCAAAATGGTCAGCCCAGCGCCAGCCGCCGAGTGGGCTCGTACCGGACAGCAGGCTTGCCGCCAGCAGGAACGGCCGGCCAAGAGCCCTGGGCCATTCGAGGCTGCCGTCTTGCCAGCCCGCGGTGACGCGCCATTGCCTCAGGCTCGTCGACACCAGAGCATACCACGGCAGCACCAGGAGCAGCGTGATACACGCGAGACCTGCCACGCGCGCGCGCACGCGCGCCCCGAAGCCGAGCCATGTCAGGCAGGCAAGCCATACGAACGCAAAGAAGTAATGGGTCAGCAGCCCCGCCGCGCCGGCGAGCACCCAGGCCAGCGCCGTCGGGAGGCTGCTGGGTCGACGCGATAATCGGACGCTCAGCCATGCCAGGCCGGCGCCGAGGACCCACAGCATGGCATACATGCGGCCTTCGGCCGAGTTGTAGATTGCGACGTGAGAGAAGGAGAACAACAGGCAGGCGGACCCTGCCAACCGAGGCGGTCCAACCTCACGTCCCAGGATCCAGAGCAGCGGGAGCGTCAGAACTCCGCACCAGACGGAGAACAGACGCAGAGCGGCGTCGCTCGTGCCGAACAGGCGGGTCCATCCGTTCAGCAGCAGGTAGTAGAGTGGCGGGCTCGTGTCCGACAAGAGGACCGCCCGGAGGACACGTCCGGCTCCGGCGGGCGGGTCATCGTGCTCGGCGTAGCGCCGGAACACCTGCGGACGCTGCGCCTGGCGCGGTTCGACGAAATCGCCAAGCGAAGGCTGCGCCGACGAAGCCGGGTGCTCCAGGCTGTGGCCGGTCGCCATGGACAAGGAGAATATTTCGTCGCCCCACAAGCCGGGTCGCATGGCTGCCGCGACCCGAAGGCCGATGCCCGCCAAGATGAGCACAAGCATGAGCAGGACCGGCCAGGCCGGGCGGTTCATGAGTACGGCCTCATGGTATGTGGGTGTGAGCAGCCAAACGATAAGAGGAGGTCGGCGATGGGGACAAGCCTTCGGTGGGCGGATCATAACGCCGGATGACGACCAATTCTCAGCCCACCGTCGTCGTCCTCGGCGGCGGCCTGTCCGGCGTGGCCGCGGCCTACACCCTGGCCCGGGCAGGCGCCCGGGACATCACCGTCCTCGAGCGTGGCAACCGGGTCGGCGGCCTCGCTGGCAGCTTCGAGCGGGAGGGCCACTTCTATCCGCTCGGCTATCACCACATCCTGGACCGGGACCGCGTCCTGCTCCATTTCCTGGACCTGATCGGCGCCCTGCCCGACGTCCGCTGGCGCCGGGTCCGGATGCTGTTTCACCTGGGCGGCCGCGCCTACGACCTGGGGTCGCCGGCGGGGTTCCTCGGGTTCCCGATGTCGCTCCGCGACAAGGCGGGCTTTGTCCGCCTGATGCTGAAGGCGTTCAACAAGCGGGACTGGTCGGACTGGCAGGACCGGAGCGCCGCCGATCTGGTGGACCGCTACGCCGGCGAGGGGACTCGGGTGGCGCTGTTCGAACGGCTGACACAGCTCAAGTTCGAGCTGCCCTGCAGCGAGGTGAGCGGCGCCTGGCTCGGCGCACGGCTTCATTTCCGTGAGGGATCGAGGCCGTTCGGGTACATTCCGGGCGCGAACTGGACCAAGGTGCTCTGCGACGGCGTCGCCAGGCCGACGTGCAGCCGAACCTGGCGATACTGGTGGACGTCGACCCGAACAACACCGTCGTGGAGGGCAACGAGGGGGACAACGTCTTTCCGGCCACTGGCGTGCCGCTGCCGGTCGATGTGCGCTCCACCGCCGCGTTCGCGGTCCGGTTCGTCCCGGTAGTGACCAGCGCCGACGGCCGGACGGGCAACGTGACCACCGGCAACATGGGGCAGTTCCTCGCGGCAACGATGCAGATGCACCCACTCGCGGCTAACGACGGCGTCGTAGGGCAGCCCTACACCACCAACGTGCAGACGGCATTGAAGAGTGACGGCACGACCTGGGGGGCCGTCCTGGGAGAGATCGACGCCGCCCGCGTCGATGCCGGCGACGGTCGCGCCTGGTACGGCGTGGTGAACCCGGACTACACCAGCGGCGTGGCCGGGATGGGTTACATCGGCGCGCCCAGCGCGATCGGCTGGGACAAGCTTCCCAGCGCGTCCGGCGTAGCCGCGCACGAGTGGGGACACAATTGGGGCCGGCAGCACGCGCCCTGCGGCGATCCGGCCAACCCCGACCCGAATTTCCCGTATGGCGGCGGCGTGACCGGCGTCTACGGCTACGATCAGGTCAGCCAGGTGGTGAAGCCGCCCACCGCGCACGACCTGATGGGCTACTGCAGCAACGACTGGATCAGCGATTACACCTACCTGGGCGTGCTCAACTATCGCGCCCAGCACCCGCTGTCCGCCTCCACGGTCGGTCAGGCGGTGCAGCCCGCGCTGCTCGTGTGGGGGCGCATCGAGCGTGACCGGGTGATCCTCGAGCCCGCCTTCCGGGTGTTCACCCGGCCCAGTCTGCCGCGCACCTCGGGGCCCTACCGGATCGAAGGTCGCGCCGGCGACGGCTCGAGCATGATCCGGCTGGACTTCGCCCCGGCCGAGGTGGCGGACGCTCCCGATGCGCCGAGGTCGTTCGCCTTCGCGGTGCCGCTGTCGTCGGACCGGGCGGACCGGCTCGCCACTCTCACGCTGGCGGGTGAGGGGCGGAGCGTCACCGTCTCCGCCGCGCCGCAGGCGGCCGCGGTGGACGTCCGCAGCGTATCGGGCGGCCGGGTGCGTCTGCGCTGGGATGCCACCCGGGCGCCGGTGGTTCTGGTGCGCGATCCCGTCACCGGCCAGGTGATTTCGTTCGCCCGCGGCGGACAGGCCGACGTGGTCACGAGCCGCCGGGAGCTCTCCCTCTCGGTGGGCGACCGCGTCGGCGGCCGGGACGTCCGGGTCGTGGTTCCCCCGCGATGAGCGGTCGGGCGCTGCTCGCTCTCACTCTGCTGGCCGGTTGCGGTCCACGCTCGCCCGAGGTGCCGACGCCGGAAGCCGCCTCCTCGGCCACCACGATGGTGACGCTGGAGCGGGGGCCCTGCTTCGGCACCTGCCCGGTCTATCGGGTGTCGCTCGATGGCGAGGGCAGGGTGGGCTTCGTGGGGACTCGGTTCGTGAGCCGCGAAGGCGCCGATACCAGCCGGGTCGCGCCGGATCAGGTCGGCCGCCTGGTGGACTCGCTCGATGCGGCGGGCTATTTCGCCCTCGCCGACCAGTATGTCCCGGACAGTCCCGCCTGCGGCCGGTATGCCACGGATGCGCCGACCGTCACGACCTCCGTGCAATCGAATGGCCGCAGCAAGACGGTGCGCCACGACCACGGCTGCGCCGGGGCGCCCGCGGCGCTCGCCGGGATGGAGCGGCTGATCGATTCGGTCGCGGGCACCGCGCGCTGGACCGCCCGGTAACGAGCTAGGTCGGTCGGGCCGGGTCGAGTCGGTCGCGCAGGGCGTCACCCACCAGCGTCGCACCCAGCACCACCAGCACCAGCGCCACACCCGGACCGGTCGCCACCCACGGCGCGTTCACCAGCGTGTCGCGGCCCGAGGCGATCAGGTTGCCCCACGAGGGCGTCGGCGGCTGCACCCCGAGCCCGAGGAACGAGAGTCCCGCCTCCAGCATGATGGCGTTTCCCAGCCCGAGCGCCGCGGTCACGATGACCGGGGTGAGCGCGTTGGGCAGCAGGTGACGGATCAGCACCCGCAGGTCGGACGCTCCCAGGCCCACCGCGCCCTCCACGAACGGCCGCCCCGCCAGTGCCCGGACTTCGCCGTGCACCAGCCGCGCGATGGTCATCCACCCGGTGAGGCCGAGGACCAGGATCACCAGCAAGGCGCTGGGCTGCCAGAGCGAGGCGAGGAGGAGCAGCAGGACGACCCGCGGCAGCGCCAGCGCGAAGTCGGTGAAGCCGAGCAGCACGGTCGCCGGCCATCCCGCCCAGAACCCCGCCGCGGCCCCGACCGCGACACCCACCACCACCGACACCGCCACCGCGAGCAGCCCGACGCCGAGCGACACCCGGGCACCGTAGGCGATCCGTCCCCACACGTCTCGCCCCAGACGGTCGGTGCCGACGAGATGGAAGGCGCCGTGGAGGTCGGTACTGAGCGGGGGCAGGAAGCGGGTGGCCACCACGTCCTGCCGCAACCCGGGATCGCCCGCAACCAGCGGGGCCAGCAGCGCCACCAGGGCGGCGGCCAGGAGGATCGCCGTGCCGATGAGGGCGCGCCGATCGGCCAGGAACCGGCCCCGGCTCATGTCGGCTCCCCGCGACACGAGGATCGGCCCAGGCCACCAGCAGCTCGGCCAGGAGGTTGCCCAGCACCACCAGCACCGCGCTGACGGCGGTCGCTGCCATGACGACCGGGTAGTCGCGAGCCTGGACCGCTTCCACCAACACCCGGCCGACGCCCGGCCAGGCGAAGATCGCCTCGATGAACACCGCCCCGGAGAAGAGCGCCGGAAGCGAGAGCCCCAGCAGAGTGAGCACCGGAATGAGCGCGTTCCGGAGCACGTGATGCACCGCGACGCGGGTGGACGAGAGTCCCTTGGCCCGCGCGATGGTGACGAACTGCGCCCCCCCGACGTCGAGCATGGCGCCACGGACGTACCGCGCGGTGCCGCCGATCCCGATCAGCGTGAGGGTGGCGAGAGGCAAGGCGAGGTGGCGAAGCCGATCGGCCAGCCGGGCGCCGCCGGTGAGGAAATCGGCATCGAACCCCGCCGCGCCGAACGCGGGCAGCATCCGCGCGCGATAGGTGAAGAGCATCACCAGCATCAGCCCCAGCCAGTACCCGGGCAGCGCGAAGAGCGTGACCGTGACCACCGAAAGCGCGGTGTCGAGCCGGCCGTTCCGGATGGCCTGCACCACGCCGACCACGATCCCGAGCAGGTAGCTCAGCACCAGGGAGATGCCCACCAATCGCACGGTGGCCGGCCACGCTTCGGCCAGCATGCGGCGCACCGGCCGCCCGGTCGCGATGCTGGTCCCCCAGTCGCCCCGGACGAACCGGCCGAGCCAGGCGGCGTACTGGGCGGGCGCCGGCCGGTCGAGGCCGAGGGCATGGCGCTGGGCCGCGACCTGGGCCTCCGTGGCGGTGGGACCCACCAGGAGCCGCGCCGGGTCGCCCGGCGCGAGACGCAAGAGGAAGAACATCAGGGTGAGCACGCCGAAGACGACGGCGGCGCCGGTGAGGGCCCGGCGCAGCAGCAGGCGGGACATGCCGCAATCTCCTGCCTCCCGTCCGGCCCCGCCAGGGAGATACCTTCCGGCGTGCGTCGCTCCGTCCTGCTCCTCGCCGCGGTTCTCTCGACGGCCTGCCAGCCCGCGGCGGATCGCCGTGGCGCGACGGTGCTCTTCGCCTCCGGCGCCGATCTCCAGAGCATCAACCCCCTGCTGACCCAGCATCCGCTCGCCCGACAGGTGCAGCGCTACGTGCTGCTCACCACCCTGGCGCGCTACGACGCCGGCCTGGTGGCCCGGCCGTATCTGGCGCGCGAGTGGAGCTGGAGCGCCGACCGGCGGACGCTGCGCTTCATCCTGCATGACGGCGTTCGCTGGCACGACGGCGTCGCCACCACCGCGCGCGACGCGGCCTGGACCCTGGAGGCGGCGCGCGATCCCGCGACCGGCTATCCCCGCCTCGCCGACCTGTCGGGCCTGCGCCGCATCACCGCGCGCGACGACACCACGCTGGTTCTCGAGTACGCCGATCCGCAGCCCCGCTTTCCCGACGTGCTGACCGACCTCGCGGTGCTGCCGGCCCATCTCCTCGACTCCATTCCGCGCGCCGCGCTGCGCCGGGCATCGTGGAACGATCATCCGGTGGGGAACGGCCCCTTCCGGTTCGTGGCCCACGAGCCCAACCGGCGCTGGGTCTTCGCCGCCGATTCGGCGTTTCCCTCGGCGCTGGGCGGCCCGCCCCGGCTGCGGCGATTCATCGTGGTGGTCGTGGACGAGCCGACCACCAAGCTCGCGGCGCTCACGTCGGGCGAGCTCGACTTCGCCGGCATTCAGCCGGCCCACGCCGAGTTCGTCCGCCGGGACCCGTCGCTCGCCGTGCTGACCTATCCGTTGCTCTTCACCTACGGGATCGTCTTCAATACCCGCCGACCTCCCTTCGACGACCTGGATGCGCGCCGAGCAGCCAGCGCGGCCATCGACCGGCGGGAGATCGTCGACGGCTACTTGTACGGCTACGGCACGCCCGCCACCGGCCCGGTGCCGCCGGACGTGCCGGGCTATCTTCCGGAGCCCGCGCCCGCCCTGGTGCGCGCGGCGTCGCGGCCACCGGTCCGGGTCGAGCTGCTCACCGTGGGGAGCGGCGAAGCGGCGCTGGAGCAGATGGTCCAGGCCCGGCTGCGGCCGGCCGGCTTCGCGGTCGCGATCCGGCAGCTCGAGCTGGGGGCGTTCCTCGGCCGGGTCTACGGTGCCCACGACTTCGACGCCGCGGTGCTCGGCATCAGCGGCGACCCCGGACTGGGCTATCTCGGGCCGCTCGCCGGGTTGGCCGGCATGACGGCGCCGGCCGCTCCCGACCCGGCGCAGCGCTTCTTCGCGGACTCGGTGCCGGTCGCGTTTCTCTATCACGCGCGAGGACTGCAGGGGATGAATCGCAGGGTGCGGGGGGTGGTGATGGATCTCCGGGGCGAGCTGCCCACGGTGCACGACTGGTGGGTGGCGCCCTGACGGTGCGCGCGGCCGCGCCGGTGCGGCTCGATCTCGCCGGCGGCTGGACCGATGTCCCACCCTACTCCACCCGGACGGGCGGCGTGGTGGTTTCTGCGGCGGTCGAGCTCTTCGCCCACGCGGAGGTCACGCCGAGGGCAGCGGGCTATCGGCTGGTGGCGGAGGACCTGAATCAGGAGATCGTGCTGGCCGATGCCGCCGAGCTTGCCGGCGGCGACATGCCCCTGCTGCGCGCCGGCCTGCGCCTGCTGCCGCCGGGTCCCTGCACGCTGGTGACCCGGGCCGACGCGCCGCCCGGCAGCGGGCTCGGCAGCTCCGGCGCCATGGACGTCGCGCTGGTGGCGGCCCTGGCGGCCGCGCGGGGCGAATCGCCCGATCGCCGCACCACCGCCGATCTCGCCTGCCGGCTCGAAGGGGTCGAGGCCGGCATACCGGGCGGCCGGCAGGACCAGTTCACCGCGGCCTACGGCGGCTTTCTCCGCCTCGCCTTCCGCGATCCCGACGTCATGGTCGAGCCCCTCACGCTCCATCCTGACATCGCCGATGCCCTCGCTCGGCGGATGCTGCTCTGTTACACCGGGGCATCCCGGTTCTCCGGGGCGACGATCGGGCGGGTGATGGCCGCCTACGAGCGGGGCGATCCCGCGGTGGCGGGCGCGCTCGACGGCATCCGCGGGGTCGCCGAGACGATGCCGGCCGCGCTCCTGGCAGGAGACCTCGCCCGGGTGGGTACTCTGCTGAGCGCAAACTGGCGGCTGCAGCAGGCGCTGGACCCCGGGATGTGCACCCCCGAGATGGTTCGCCTCGAGCGCGCGATGGTGGAGGCCGGCGTGCTCGGCGGCAAGGCGGCGGGCTCGGGTGCCGGCGGCTCGATGTTCTTTCTCGGCCCGGACGATCCAGCCCCCGCGATCGCCGCCGTGCGGGAGCTCGGCATGCGGCTGCTGCCGGTGCGCTGGGCGCGCGAGGGAGTGCGGCGATGCTGACGGCGGAGCGGCTCGAGGGCCGCCGCGAGACGGTCCGCGGTGCGCCCGAGCTCGCCGCACTCCTCGGGCGGATCGCGGAGCGGAACCAGCGCCTGCTCGCCGATCCGCCGGAGATCCCGCGCGACAAGGCCCTGCTGTCGGCCGACGGGGGCGTCTGTCCCGAGCATGGCACGGCCCTCGAGTTCGACCCCTGGAGTCCGCGAGACCACCGCTGCTTCGTCTGCGACCGGGCCCATCGCGGCGCCCGGCACGACCGCGCCTGGGCTCGCTGGCAGCACCTCTGGCTCGCCGAGCGGGCCGCCGAGCTGGCGACACTGGGCGCGATAGGGGATCGCGACGATGCCGCCGAGGCCGCGGCCCGCATTCTGTCCGGATACGCGTCCGGCTACCTCGATTACCCCAACCTCGACAACGTCCTCGGACCGTCCCGACTCTTCTTCTCCACCTATCTCGAGAGTATCTGGCTCACCGGCTACCTCGCGGCGGCACTGCTGCTGCGGGAGAGCGGCCGGCTCGATTCGGTCCTCGCCGACGCGGTGAGTGGCGTCGCCGACGAGGCCGCGAATCTGATCGGCGAGTTCGACGAGGGATTCTCCAACCGGCAGACCTGGCACAACGCCGCCCTCGCCGCGGTGGCCGTCTGGTTCGAGGACGAGGAGCTCGCGACCCGCGTGGTCGAGGGATCCACCGGGATCATCGCGCACCTCCTCCGCGGTTTCGGCGACGACGGGATGTGGTTCGAGGGCGAGAACTACCACCTCTTCGCCCTGCGCGGCGAGCTGCTCGCGATGGGCTGGGCTCGCGAGGCCGGAGTGGACCTCGCGGCCGACCCCAGGCTCGCCGGCCGTTTGGCGGCCGCCTTGCGAGCCCCGGCGCTCACCGCGTTGCCCGACCGTACCTTCCCGGCTCGAAAGGATTCGCGCTACGGCGTCTCGCTTGCCCAGCCGATGTACCTCGAGCTCTGGGAGGTCGGCCTGGCGCGGCTGGGCCAGACCGCCACGGATCTGTGGCCCTGGCTCGACGCGCTGTACCAGGCGCCGGCGCCGGAGGCGGGGCAGTTCGACTCGTACCTGCACGAGGCCGGAGGCCCGCGAGCCACCGGGCGACGTACCCGGGCCGATCTCTCCTGGTGGGCGTTGCTGGAGATGGCGCCCGAGCGTCCCGACGGCGGCGAGGCCTGGTCTCCCGGCAACACGCTGCTGGAGCGGCAGGGGCTCGCCATTCTCCGGCGCGGCGTTCGCTACGCCTCGCTCGAGTGCGGCGCCTACGGCGGCGGACACGGTCACCCGGATCGCCTGCACCTCACGCTGCACGCCGGCGGCCACCACTGGCTGCCGGATCCGGGCACCGGGTCCTACGTGGCGCCGGACCTCTTCTGGTATCGCTCGACCCTCGCACACAACGCCCCTCGTCTGGACGGGCACTCGCAGCCGCCGGGCGACGCCGAGTGCACCGCGTTCGATGAGACGGGCGAATGGGCCTGGACCCGGGGGACCTACGGTCCGCTGGCCCGTACGCTGGTGACCGGTCCACACTACCTGGTGGACCTGGTGGAGCTGGCCGCCCCCGACGAGCACCGCCTCGAGCTGCCCTGGCACCTGCAGGGCGAGGTCGAGGCGCCTGGCGGTGGACGCTGGGTGGCCGACAGTCTGGACGACGAGTTCGCGACCGAAGTGGAGCGCTACGAGCCGGCGGCCCCCGGGCCGCTGCGCCTCCGTGCGCGGGCCGGCGATGGAAGCGTCCTGACGCTCCACCTCGATGTCGCGGGCGACCTGCTCCGAGCGCGAGGCCCGGGGCTGCCCGGATCCACCGCGCCCGCGTCGTTCTTCGTCGTCCGGACGTACGGCCGAGCGGCCCGGGTTACCACGGTCGTCGAGCTCTCCCGGTCGGCCGAGCCCGCCGTACGCGGGCTCAGGGTCGAAGGGGAGCTGGTGGAGGTCGAGACGGCCGGCGGGACCGAGCGTCACCTTGCCGTGGCGGAAGGATGGGAAGTGTCCGCCGGCGAAGCCACCGTGCGACTCAAGGGACTTCGCCGCGCCCTGCCCGCGCGCGAGCCGCTGTTCGATCCCAACCGGCCGGCCGTGGCCCAGGGAGTGGCTTGGCACGCCGCGGTGAGGCCGGCCCTCGACGGATCGTCGGATGGGTTCGAGGAGGCCGAAGCGCTGGCGCTCGATTACGAGGACCAGTACCGACGGAGCGAAGAGCCGTACCCCGGGCCGGACGAATTCTCCGCGGTCGCGTCGGCCCTCTGGGACTCGGACGCGCTCTATCTGGCGATCGACGTGGTGAAGCCGGAGGTCATCGTGCGTCCCGACGACGCGCCTTCGCTCCGCTTCGACAACGACCCCGATGACATCCACGCCGACGGAGTGCAGCTCTACGTCCGCCCGGCCGGGGACGCACCGGTCTACGGCTTCCTCGTGGCGCTCGGCGACGAAGGCCGCGTGCGGGTGCGGAGCGCCGGCTCCACTGCCGGCGCCCCGGAGATGGTGAGGGGCCGATGGCAGCCCACCGAGGCGGGGTATCGCATGACCCTCGCGCTCACCCTTCCGGGCTGGGAGCCCCGCGACGGCGACACGGTCGGGTTCGATCTCCTGGTGAACCGGATGGAGCCGGGACGGGAGCGGCGCTCCGGGCAGCTGGTCTGGACCGGGGGTGGAGGCTGGGTCTACCTGCGCGGCGACCGGCAGGACCCCGCCGCGCTCGGCGTCGTGGAGCTCCGCTGATGGATCGGGTCGCGGGGTTCACCTCCACCGGCAGCAAGCGGCGCGAGGCGCTCTTCGGCGACGACCCCGGCGACGCCCCGCGCCGGATGTCCCGCTGCGCCGGTTGCCGGGTCTGGGACGATCAGGGCAGGGAATACCTCGACTACATCATGGCGCTGGGTGCGGTGGCGCTGGGCTACGGGCATCCCGCGGTCGCGGCCGCGGCCCACGCGGCCATAGATGCCGGCGTGGTCGGGCCGCTGGCCCCCGAGCTGGAGGAGACGGTCGCCGCCGAGCTCTGCCGGCTCATCCCCTGGATCGAGCAGATCCGCTTCGTGAAGACCGGCGCCGAAGGGATGGCGGCGGCGGTGCGGCTGGCGCGGGTCACGACGGGACGGTCGGAGGTTCTCGGGTGCGGCTACCATGGCTGGCTCGACTGGTGCCAGACGGGGGCCGGCCGCGGAACACCGGATCCGGTCCGAGCGCTGTACGCGGAGCTCCCCTTCAACGACGCCGAGCGCACCAGGACCCTGATTCGCCGCCGGGGCGACCGGCTGGCCGCGGTGGTGTTCGAGCCGGTCATTCTCGAGCCGCCCCGGCCCGAATGGATCGCCGTGGTGCAGGAGGAGACCCGCCGGGTCGGCGCGGTTCTGATCGTGGACGAGATCAAGACCGCCTGCCGCCTCGCCATCGGCGGCGGGTGCGAGCGGTTCGGCATCCGGCCCGATCTGGTGGTGCTCGGCAAGGCGTTCGCCAACGGGTTCCCGCTGGCGGCCGTGGGCGGTCGGGCCGAGGTGATGGAGGGCGTGCGGCGGACCTGGATCTCCTCCACCCTGGCCACCGAAATGGTCGCCCTGGCCGCCGCTCGCGCCACGCTCGAGGTAATGGTCTCGGCGAATGTCCCCGCCCACCTCGAGCGGGTCGGCGGGCGGCTCCTCGCGGGATTGGCCGCGCTGGCGGAGCGGCACCCTGGGGTGGTCACCGCAGCACGTGGGCATCGGGCCGATGTGCCATCTCGAGTACCGGAGCGAGCCGTTGAGCGGGCGGTTGGCGCGGGACGCGGCCCGGCGCGGCCTCCTCTTCAAGCGCAGCGCCTACAACTTCGTCTCCCTGGCGCACGACGACGCGATGGTGGACCGCACGCTGGGCCTGCTGGACGATGTGCTTCAGGCCCTGGCGCCGTGACACCTGTCCGCCCTTAGATTGCGCCTGACGGGGCGCGCTCGCGCCGCCGCAGGAAACGAGAGGAGACCCATGTCACCCAGAAAACCCACGATCGACGGCATAGACGACGTCGACGATGAAGACGGCGTGGCCGAAGACGAGGCCGCCGAAGAGTCCGATCTGACGTTGCACGAGGAGGACGCCGAGGAGGTTGGCCTGAACCGCCGCCCGCCCGAAGCCGGCGACCCCTACCTGACCGACCACGACGAGGAGGACGAGGCGTAACGCGGTGCTGATCGACGTTCACGCCCACTTTCTGCACGACCGCACCGCGCGCGCCGACTGGCGGGAGCGTAACGCCAGCCGGCTGCGTGCGGGCGATCGCATCGGCATCACCACTCACGTGGCCTCCATTCTGGGCAGCTGGGGCCACACCTCTCCCACGTATTTCCCTTCACCCGCCGACCTGGGATACGGCAACGACACGATGCTCGCCCTGCAGCGTGAGCACCCCGACCGGATCCGGGGCTACGTCGCGGTCAATCCCAACTACGCCGACCACGCCCTGGCCGAGATCGACCGCTGCCTCGGCGCGGGGATGATCGGCATCAAGCTCGCGGCCAGCCGCCGCGCCGACGATCCGTTGCTCGATCCCATCTGCCGCCGCGCCGCCTCGGCGGGGACGCCGGTGCTGCACCACATCTGGCAGCACCGCCGGCGGGATTATCCCGGCCAGGAGGCCTCGGACGCGGTGGAGCTGGGACGCCTCGCGTCGCGGCACCCGTCGGTCGTCTTCCTGCTGGCTCACATCGGCGGTGGCGGCGACTGGTTGCACTCGCTGCCCGCCGTGCGCGAGCTCGCCAACGTGATGATCGACCTGTCCGGCAGCGGGGTGGACGGCGGTATGCTCGAGGCCTGCCTGGAGACCGTCGGCGTCGAGCGGCTTCTCTGGGGCGCCGATCTGACCCTCGAGACCGGCTGGGCCAAGCTGCGCTACCTGGAGCATCTCCTCTCCCCGGAGGAGCTGGAGCTGGTCCGCTGGCGCAACGCGGCCCGCATCTTTCCCGCCGGCGCCTTCCCCCCCGACTGATGCGGATCGACGTCAACGTCTTCCTCGGCGCCTATCCCTGGCGACGGGTGCCGGGCACCTCGCCCTCCGCCGTGCTGGCCGCGATGGACCGGGTCGGGATCGATCAGGCGTGGGTTACCCACCTTCCCGGGCTCTTCTGGCGCGATCCCGTCGAGGGCAACGGCTGGCTGCTCGAGGCCGCGTCGCGCGAGCCGCGCTTCCGCCCGGTGCCGGCAGTGCATCCCGAGCTGGCCGGCTGGAAATCCGTGCTGTCGGCGGCCCGCGCCGCGGGCGCGCCCGCGGTGCGCTGCGATCCCACCTTCTTCGGCATCTCCCCGGTGGGGACAGGCATGCGGGCCCTGGCCGGTGCGTGCGCCGTGGCCGGGGTTCCGCTCATGCTCGCCGTGCGCCTCGAGGACGGCCGCCAGCGGCATCCCAACGACGGCGCCCCGGAGCTTCCCGCGGCGGCGGTGCGCGCCCTCGTCCGCAGTCACGCGGACCTGCGCCTGGTCGTGACCCATGCCGACCGGCCCTATATCGAAGAGGTCCACTTCGGATCGACGCCGGCCGAGGCAGCCCGGATCTGGTGGGACATCTCCTGGATCTGGGGGCCGCCCGAAGACCATCTGCAGACCCTGCTCGCCACGATCGGCGCGGCCCGCTTCCTGTTCGGCACCGGTCAGCCGCTCCGGATTCCGGAGAACGCGGTCGCCAAGCTCGACCTGCTGGACCTGTCGGCCGAGGACCGGAACGCCATCGAGGCCGGCAACGCGGCGGCGGCCATCGGCCGATGACGGCGCTCGTGGACCGCCTCGAGTGGGGACTGGTTCCGGCGGTGCCGGTCCCCTTCAGCGGTCAGACGATGGAGCGGGAGGCCCAGCGCGGATACGCCCGCTGGATGGCCGCCCAGCCCGTGGCCGGCGTCGCGGTGTGGGCCCACACCGGACGGGGCCCGCATCTCTCGGCCGAAGACCGCCGGGAGGTCCTCGAGGCGTGGCGGGAGGCCATGCCCGACCGGATCATCGTGGCCGGCGCCCGCGACATCACCATGGCGATCGACGCCCGTCGAGGCCATGCGGACGCCCTGCTCGCCTTTCCTCAGCGGCAGGATCCCGTCGCCTATCACCGTCGGCTGGGCCGCGAGCTTCCGGTGCTGGCCTTCTATCTGTACGAGGCGGCAGGCGGGGTGGCCTACGACGACGCCACCCTGCACGCGATCCTCGACCTGCCCGAGGTGATCGGCATCAAGGTCGCGACCCTCGATTCGGTGATGACCTACCAGCGCATCGCCGCCGTCCTGCGGAGCCATCCCGACAAGCTGCTCGTCACCGGCGAAGATCGCTTCCTCGGCTACTCGGTCATGCTGGGCGCGCGGGCGGCCCTGATCGGCATGGGCGCGGCGCTGCCCGGATCTCCAGGCCGAGCTGCTCCGGAGCTGGGCGGACCGCGATTTCGGTCGCTTCGTGGAGCTGTCCGAGCTGTGCGACCGGCTGGCGCAGGTGACCTTCGTCGATCCGATGGAGGGGTACATTCGCCGCATGCTCTGGGCGGCCGCCGCGGACGGGGCGTTGCCGCCGGAGGCCTGCGATGATCCCTGGGGGCCCGCGCTGCCCGAGGCCGAGCGGGCCGCCGTCGACGCGATGGTGCGGAGTGCGCGAGCGGCTCGCGCGTGACTTCGAGCGCTTCGCGCGCGCCCTCCCGGCCGACTTTCCCGTCGACGTGCGGGAACGCTACCGGATCGATCTCGGCGCGCGCTATCTCGGCTTCCCCTTGCCGCACCCGATCGGGAAGGGCTCCGGGCAGCTCAGCCTGAATCTCGACCAGCTCGAGGCCGACCGCGCGGCGGGACTCGCCTTCGTGGTGCTCAAGACCGTGATCGCCGAGGACCCTTCGGGCGAGCGCACCATGGGCGCCTGGGCGATTCACGAGACCCGGATGAAGGTCGAGCCGGTCCGCTCGCCGTCCGGACGGTCGGGGTGGACGGTGACCTGGAAGGGGCGCGGCTGGGACCGTCCGTTCGAGGACTACCTGGCCCTGGTGCGCGCGGCCGGGGAGCTGACCCGCGCCGGATTCCCGGCGATCCCATCGGCCAAGTTCCATCTCCCGCTGCTCGACGAGCCCTTCCGCAGCGCCGAATACCGCCACACCACGGCGGCGCTGGCGCGCGCGTGGGGTGAGCCGGCGCTGGCGCTGGAGAAGGACTTCTCTCCCACCCTGGCGGGCGACCCGCTGGCCGACGAGCGCGGCCGGGTGCTCCGCTGGCTCGCCGAAGTTCCCCGAGAGATACGCGCCGCGGCCGGAGAAACCCGGGTGCGTCTCGCGCTCAAGCTGATGAATGCCCGCTACGACGACGCCTTCCAGCTGGCCATGCTCGATGCCGCGGCCGGTGCGGACGCGCTGGTCTGCTTCAACCGGCTCTGGTCCGCCGAGCGCGGAGTCGCCTACGGCGGACCCGAGCTAGCCGAGCGCAACCTTCGGGTCCTCGCCGCCGCGGCCGGACGCCGTCTGCCGCCCCTCGCCGGGAGCGGCGACATCTGCTCCGGCCGGCGGATCGTGGAATACGCCCGTGCCGGCTGCGAGTGCGTGCAGCTTCACACCTTCTTCCAGCTTCCGCTGTCGGAGTACCCCGCCACCGACGGCTCCCGCACCAGCCGCGCGTTGCATGCGCTGGTCTTCCACCCTGAGCGTGGGCTGATCGCGGGCCTGCTGGAGCTGGAGGAGCAGGGCATTCTGCATCGCCGCGGCGGCGAGCTCCGCTTCCTCGACCTGGTGCCGTCGCCCGCTCCGGCGCCCGAGGCGGCGCCGTGAGAATCGCGCGGGTCGAGCTCCGTCTATTGCGGCTTCCGCTGGTCGAGCCGTTCATCATCTCCGGCGGCACCATGACCGAGCGGACCTCGCTCGTCGTCATCCTGCACGACGGCGAGGGGCATCGCGGCTACGGCGAGTCGCCTCCGTTCGAGCTCCCGTTCTACTCCGACGAGACGCTGGCCGGCGCGCGCGATCTGCTGGAGCGCGTGCTGATCCCCCGTATCCTGGGAACCGATCCCGGCTCACCGGAGGAGCTCGACCGCGCGCTCCGCGTCGGCGTCCGAGGAAATCCCTTCGCCCGCGCCGCGCTGGACACCGCGGCCTGGGACCTGGACGCGGCGCGGCGCGGGACTGGGCTCGCCGCCCTGTTGGGAGAGCGTCTGCGCTGCACGCCGGCCGCGGACATTTCCTGCGGGGTCGCGCTGGGCATCCCGCAGGACCGCTCGACCGGCACCTTGCGGCGCTGGATCGCGTCGGCTGTCTCGCACGGGTACCGACACAATGCAGCGCACCATACTGAGCCGTCCTGCGGATGCCCAGCGCGACCCCCGGCAGGAAATGTCCGGCCGCCGGCGTAGCCTAGACGCTCTCCGACGGGCGGCGAGCCCAGTCCGGCGCAGCAGCGCGGTCCAGGGCCCAGGCCGCGGTGCGGCGCGGCGCGGGCCAACGGATTTCCTGGGACGGCCGAACACGGAGCGCGGGCGATGCTGCTCCGTGAGCAGCCGGGATCGGTTCCCAGGATACGGGGATCCGCACGGCGCCTCCGGCAGATCGGCGCGCGCCCGCCACGTTCTCGTGCCGGAGTAGAAACGGGAGAGTCGAACGGAGGCGACTGGCCGAAGCCGCGATGCGCCGTCCGTGTGCAGGATGACGACGAGCGAGGTCCGCTGGGCATGGTGCCGCCGGACGAACGGCTGAACCGCGGACGGACGGAGCTCGACCCGCGCGATTCTCACGGCGCCGCCTCGGCTGCCGAGACAAGCGTGGGAGCTGGCGCGCGGCCAGGCCCTGCTGCTCCCTGCCAGCTCCAGGCAGGCCCGCGATGCACCCGCGCTCGGGCGAGACCAGCGCATGCAACGCGCGGCTGGTGGCGTCGTGGCGGGTCTTCCGACAGGAAGCTAGGAAGAAGGTGTGAAGCTGCACGCGCACTCGCAGCCGGCACGGGCCTGTCCACCTCCGCCAGCCGGCCGGAGATATTCACCACTCCCGGGCAGCAGACGTGCGGCTGCGGCGGCGAGGACCCGAAGGTTGCGCGCTCCGCTGTCGGGTCCGCCGTAGGCGATTTAGGCCTCGGCGAGACCAGAGCCGGTTGAAGCAGACCAGCGCATCCGCAGTCGGCGGCGGGCCACGTGGGTGGGCGGGGCGGATGGAGACCCAACTTTGAGCGCGAGACGCACCCGGGTTTCTCCGGCCGCGGCGCAAATCTCTACGAGATTTCGGCGAGCCAGCGACACCCCGGCCGCGCTCGTCGGCCAGCGGGTCGGCTCCGCCAGGGTGGGAGGAGGAGGGTGAGCCTCGGCGCGCCCAGCTACACCCCACACACGCCAGCGCCGCCGCGGTGTGGCGGGAGTATTCGGCGCTGCGGAAGGGCTCGTCGAGCAGCAGAAGGGCCGATGGGATCGCCAGGGAATCCGGCGCGGGTAAGCTCCCCAGCCGCGCGTACCAGGGCCAGGTAGTCCTCGAACGGACGGTCCCAGCCGCGCCCTTGCCAGGTCACCGTCCACCCCGACCGTCCGGACGGCGAGCGGACTGGCTCCAACCTTCATCCGGGTCTCGTGGATCGCCCAGGCGCCCATGGTGCGCTCGCCCGAAGGTCCTCGGCGATCACGGTCTTGAGCACCACGAAGGCGAGTCCCGCTGCGCGGTCAGCCTCCGAGCTGGTCGAGATTCCAGGCTCGTACCCGCTGTGCGGGGCTCTCCACGCCGGGAACCGGAGTAGCGGGATGAAGTCCCGGTAGCGTTCCCCCGCCGCGTCGGCGGGGAGAAGTCGGCCGGGAGGGCGCGCGCGAAGCGCTCGAACACGCGAGCCGCTGCTCGCGCACTCCGCGCCGTAAGGCGGGTCCGCCTCAACAGCAGCCCGCCGCTCGGCCTGGCAGCGCGGGCCCCCAGGATCATCGCAGGCCTCGGCGGGCAACACCAGTCCGCCGCGGGCGCCCAGAGCATGCGGCGAACACCGAGCGAAGGTCACCTGCGCCAGCCGGTCAGAGCACACTCCGGACAGCTTCGAAGCGGAGCCGAATTTTTCGAAAATGGCCAGCTGCCGGAGCAGCTCGGCCTGGGAGGAGGTGGGGCATGCGACACCGCCGTCCCCGATCCGGGCCGCGCGCGCGCATGACCGAGTAGCCGAGGAGGCTCGAATCTCCGCCCCAGCTGGTCGGCGGGCTTGTCAGGATAGCTCCGCCAGGACGGCGGCGAATCGGCTGGTAGGTCATCACCAAATAGAGGGTCCGAGCCTTGATGCCAAAATAGCCTCGGGCAGGTCGAGGATCGCGTGCGGGTCGGCGTCGTGGTCCAGCCACCCCACTGCACCTCGTCAACATAGAAGGCCAGCACCGGAGAGGCCCAGCCGGTGATAGGCAACAGGGATCCTGCCGCTGAGAAGGCCGAGCCGCATGGCCTCGACGGGCGTGGGATTCGCCATGTGGTAAAGCCGCGGGCGCCGGCCACGATGATCCGGTCGGGCATCGCCTCCCGCCACGCCTGAAATTGCAGGGTGCTTCGGCCGAGATGCGGGCCCCAGCGTGGGTGGGCCCCGCGCCGGCAGGCGGGCTGGGCGGCGGTCCAGGCGGGGCGGTTCTCCGCGCTCGGCTGCCCGCTCCATCGTCTGACCGCTGAAGGACCGCACACCAGGAACCAGTTCCCACAAAGAGGCGGTCCACGACACAGTAATCGTCAATGGCCACCGCCGCCCGTTGCCGGCCTCGATCACGTTTCCGTCCTCGGCCAGGTTGGCAGGTCCGAGAAGCTTGGCGACCACGTTCTCTATGCCGGAGCCAGCTTGACCGGGTCCTCGACGGGACACGGGCCGCGCCAACGTGGCCAACATGCCTTGTCGGGCGGCCCCAGATCCAGGAGATGTCCCACCAGGATCAAGGAGTTCCTCGGCCGGCGTCGATGCCGAAGTGGACCTCTTCGATTGTGGGCCAGTCAGTGGGTCACGACCAGGCGCAGGTCCGCATTGACTGCAAGCAGAGGGCGCGCGCGCCACCACGGATTTTTGCGGGGCGCCGTCGTTGGGATGCCGCTGGCGGCACGGCAAGCATGAGCGGAACCCTCGGCCACGCACCGCCAGGCCGTCCTCTGCCCCACCGGGGAGATGCAAAGAAAGGGTGAGAAGCAGCGCACCGCGGGCGCGCCCGCGGCGCAGGCCTCGACAGCACGGATTTCCAGCCGGCCAGCTCAGGGAATGCACTCCAGCGCGGGAGAGAGGCAGAAGCGCGGCTCCGCGCGACACAGCCTCGACGAGCAGCCAGCCTCCTTGCGACGGGATCGCGCCAGGAGGGAAGGTGCAGGTAACCCAGCAGATCCCCAACCGGTCCATCGCAGACCACGGCGAGGGCCGACGGGCCCGCCGTTCACCAGGGATAAGGCAAGGAGGGAAAACGTGGTGCCGATCCCGCATCAGTCCGGGTGGGAAGGCGCCAGCAGGAGGTTCGGCCGCTGCGCCAGCGGACCAGCTGCCCAGCTCCAAGCTGGGGAGGGGAGATGCTCCAGGCATCCTGCAGCTTGGCCCAGCCGGCTCCTCTGGAGGGTCACTTCCCCCCAGAGAAGCCCACTCCCCGACGCCGACGGCTCCTCTCCAGGCAGCCTGGAGGCATACCACAACACAGGTCGATGGTCGCCGTTGGCGAGCTCAGCAGCGTTGCAAGATGTCAGTTCCAGTCCGCCGCCACCGCCCGATCTCTGAGCCAGCAGGAACAAACCGACGGGTGCCGCGGAGCGCGAGAGCGTGCCCAGCTCCACCGCGTCCGAGTCCTGGCCGGGAATAATCCCGCCGGCGGTGCTGCCAGATGTGGTGCAGCACCGCGTCCGCCGAGGCGGCGCGGCGGGCGGTATGGGATCGAGCAACGGATCGTCAGCCGCGGCCGCGACTTAATGCAGTCATCCCCGCGCCGAGGGCGGCGGCGAATTTGTCGGCCAGGCGTGGTCGCGTAGTTGGGATTGAGCCGCGACGTAGCCCCCGGATCCGGTCGGTGTCGCGCTGCAGGCGGACGTTGCGTGTCGTTGCCGTATCAGGGTCGGCGGGTGGAAATGCGTGGGAGAGGTCTGGCCCCAGCTGCCCAGAATGGAGGCCACGTGGGTGGGGTCATGCCGATGCGATCGCCCGCACGCAGCCGGCTGGCGTTACGCTCCGCCAGTCGGCGCGGCGTGCGGCATGCAGAAAGTGGGCATAGAACGTGGATCCGCGCCGCGTTACGCCTCGTCCTCCTCGTCGTGGTCGGTAGGGGTCGCCGGCTTCGGGCGGGCGGCGGTTCAGGCCAACCTCCTCGGCGACTTCGTGCAACGTCAGATCGGACCTTCGGCGGCCTCGTCTTCGGCCACGCCGTCTTCATCGTCAACATCGTCTATGCCGTCGATCGTGGGTTTTTGTCGGGGTGACATGGGTCTCCTCTCGTTTCCTGCGGGCGGCGCGAGCGCGCCCCCGGTCAGGCGCGGTGCGCGTGTCGCGCGCCGGCCTGAAGCACATCGTCCAGCAGGCCCAGCGTGCGGTCGCGTCGTCGTGCGCAGGGAGCTCGAAGTTGTAGGCGCTGCGCTTGAAGAGGAGGCCGCGCCGGGCCGCGTCCCGCCAACCGCGCGCTCAACGGCTCGCTCCGGTACTGCGATGGGCGCATAAGCCGATGCCACGTGTGCGGTGGCGGCCAGCCAGGGTGCGGGTTCCCGCCAGCCAGTGCCAATCCCGCGGAGGGAGAGCGGCCCGGCCAAACCACTGGAGGGTGGGCGGGGACATTCGCCGAGGACCATTACCTCGAGCGTGGCGCGACGCAGCAGCCAGGGCCACCATTTCGGTGGCCAGGGTGGAGGAGATCCAGGTGCACCACACGGCCTGCCATCACCTCGGCCCCAACCGCCCAGGCGGAACCCGTTGCGCGAGTGCTGCCGAGCACCACCAAGATGGGGCCCGGATCGAACCGCTCGCACCCGCC
>CAWHZQ010000011.1:0-247204 GCA_963833905.1 uncultured Gemmatimonadales bacterium
ATCTCGGGCCCGGCGCCAGCGACCGGCCGCCGTTTGCTCTCCGGGATGCCGAGCCCGTCGATGCCGAAGACCATCAGGATGAAGAGTCCCCGAACGACAGGGGGCCGCCCGAGACCTGCTCCCGGCTCTGCCACGTGACTTCACACCGGCGCGACACGCCCCAGTCCACCTCGGTCGGGGCGACCTGGAATTCCTTCGTCGTCCAGCTCGCCCGCTCCGAGGGAGACAGCGTCTTAAGCATTTGCTCGGAGATCTCCTGCTACCGTGAGGAGCGCGCACGGATCGATCGGCGGACGGGGCGGTCCGCCCTCGCCGTCCAACTCTCCACGTCGGCAGCCGGGGCTCCGGCGTTGTGGTCGGACTGAGCCCCTCCGGCTCGCTCGCCGCAGGCGGTCAGCCCCACGGTCAGTGCCAGCACGGTGAGCCGGGCGAAGTAGGCAGGGGAGCAGATGGACCAGAGGGGGGGCATATTCGGGCTCGCGGTCGTCTCGGTTCACTGAGTGAAGGGCTGCCTCGACATGGGGTCGAGGCTCCAAAGGCATCACGAAGTCGCAAACCTGAAGCGCGGCCGTCGCCGCGGTGCGTCAGGCCGCGTTACCGCGGAGTAACGGCGGCGGAATGCGGCGAGTTGCGCCGCCGGCCGGGTTCCGATACCGTAGGAGAGAGCGACACTTACCCCTCCAAAGATGGAACTCCAGACTCTCGGACGCTGTCCGTCTGCTCGGCCTTCGAGCCGGTGAAGACGCAGCCTCGGCGGCGGCGCAGCCCAAGCGGCTGGCCCTGCTGACGTACTTCGCGCTGATGTCGTCGCGCGGTCCGGTCCGCCGCGGACGTCCTGCTCGCGCTGTTCTGGCCGGAGCTGGGGGACGACGAGGCGCGCCGGGCGCTCCGGCAGGCGCTGCACTACCTGCGGCGGGTCGCCGGGGCGAGGACGTGTGGTGGGCGCGGGGAGGAGGTCTGATGGTCGGAGCGGCGAGCGTCAGGTGCGACGCGGTGGAGTTCGAGCGGCTGCTCGGGCAGGAGGGCAGCCGGAGACCGCCCTTTCCTTATATCACGGCGATTTCCTGGCCGGCTTCCACCTGCCCGACGTCGCGCCCGAGCTCGAGGAATGGGTGGACCGGACCCGCGCGCGGCTCCGGCGGCACGCCTCGGCGGCGGCGTGGGCCGCGGCGGAGGCCGCCGAGACTGCCGGGGAGCCTGACGCGGCGGTGGAGTTCGGCCGCGCGGGGTTGCGAGCTCGAGCCGGACCAGGAAGGTGGTGGCGCCGTCTCATGCTCTGCACGACCGCTTGGGAGACCGGGCCGGCGCCCTCCGCGCCTACGACGAGCTGGCTGCCCGGCTCGAGCGCGAGTTCGAAGCGCGGCCGTCCCCGAGACCGTGGCCCTCGCCGGTAGGCTTCGGGCCGCGCGACCGGCGGTCGAGGGCGTGCGGCCCCGGCCGAGCCGGCTGCCACTGTGGCCGCTCCCGTCGGGGCGCGGACGAGCGCTTCGACCGCCGTGCCCTATGCCCGGAACCGCGCCGCGGAGAATCGCGTTGGCGCTCGCGGCGGGAGGCCGCGTGGCGCTCGCGGTCCTGGGCTCGGTCCGCCTCGCGGCGAACGGCGGAGGAGCCGTCGCTGCTGACGCCGGCACCTCGCCCCTCGGGACCGATTCTCATCGCCGACTTCACCGACACCAGTGGCGATACGGCGCTGGCGGTCGCGATCACCGAGGCGTTCCGCGTGGACCTGGCCCAGTCGCCCAACGTGCGCACGCTCACCCCGCGCCAGGCACGCTGGCGCGCTGGATCGCATGGAGCGCTCCGCCGACCTGGCGCTCGACGACTCGCTCGCGCGCGAGCTGGCCATCCGGGAAGGCGTCAAGGCGTTCGTTGTGGGGCGGTCTCAACATCGCGGGCCGGTGGAGCTGTCGGTCGAGCTGGTCGGGGCGGAGTCGGGTGAAGTCCTCGGCGGCGGTGCGGGAGACGGCGGCTGACTCAACGGAGCTGATCGACGCCGTGGACCGGGCGAGCAGCCGCCTCGGAACCGGCTCGGCGAGTCGCTCCGCGACCTCCGCGACCTGTCGCCGCTGGCCCAGGAAGTGACCGCGTCGCTGCCGGCGCTCCGGAAGTACACCGAGGCGATGCGGCTCAACTACGGAGCGACGGGTCGCGGGCGATCCCCTTCTGCGCGAGGCGATCGCACTCGACAGCAACTTCTCCAGTGCGCACCTCGCGCTGGGCCCATCTACGGGCGCTGCCGAGCCCGGGCGCGCCGAGCAGGCGCTCCATCGGGCGATGGCGCACCTCGACCGGCTCCCATATCAGGACCGGCAGTTCCTGATCGGAAGCGAGCCAGGCCCGGGGAGACTACGATCGGGCAATCCAGGCGTATCGGTCCTTCCTCGACCGGTATCCGGGGAACGTGCCGGCGATCAACAACCTGGCCTTGGCCTACCGCGACGCCCGGCACCTGCGGAGGCAGAGAGCCTCTGGCAGCGGTCGGTCAGCTCGATTCCAGGATCCCTCAGCTCTACTACGGCCTGCAAAGCGCGCAGCTCCTCGCGGGCAGTTCGCGAGTCGCGCCGGACCCTCGATCTGATCGGCCGGCGTGCCCCGACAACCCGCTCCTCCTCGTCGAAGTCCAGGACGCGTCGGCGCAGCAGGACTGGGAGGGTGCCGAGCGGCGGGCCGAGGCGACATCGCGGTCCAAGCAGGGCGACACCCTCCAGCTCGTGGATGCCTTCGAGCAGATGGCGGGCATCGTCATGACCCAGGGTCGCCTGCAGGAAGCGGAGCGCACTGGCGTACGCAGCTGGCGCTCCCGGCCGCCGCGAGTCGTGGGGCCGCCGACTGTTCGGCGCGCAGAGCTCGGCTGGTTGCGCCTGCGCTTTCGCGGAACGATCCCGCGGGCGCGGTCGCCGTGGTCGACTCGGCTCTGGTCGGATGCCACTCGACAGCATCTCCCCGCTGATCGGCCGTACGGCGAGCTCGCGCGCTTCTTCGCCGCCGCAGGCGAGACTCAGCGGGCACGGGCCATGATGGCGCTGGCGCAGAAGGGCTCCCTCGAGGGACGGAGACGCGACGCCGAGCACGCGTGGACCGAGGGGGTGATCCTGCTGGCAGAGGGACGAGCGGGCGAGTCCGAGGCGCGCCTCCGCGAAGCCGCGGAGGCCCTCGCTGTGCGCGCTGTGCCCGCTGCCCGACCTCGCCCGCGCGCGCGATGCGAAGGGTGACACAGACGGGGCGATCGACGCGTACGAGCGCTACCTCTCGACGCCGTGGCTCTTTCGCTACGAGGTGGATGCCTACGAGCTGGAACCGGCGCTCGAGCGGCTCGCCGAGCTGTACGACGCTCGTGGCGAGCGGAATCGGGCGCTGGAGACGCGAACCCGGCTGCTCGCCCTCTGGCGCCGGGCGGATGCCACGCTCCAGCCCGTGCTCGCGGACGTGCGCACCCGCTCACGCTCCCTGACCGATGAGCTCGAGCCCAAGCGAGGAGCGCCCGGCGAAGCGCCTAGGGTTCCCGCGAGATAGAGGAACGCCCGGCGGATGCCGGCCTACTTGGCCTCGATCCAAGTCGCCTTGTGATACACCTCGGTATCGTACAGGTCCGGCTGGAGCTGCACGTCCGCCCGGATGTCATGGTACTCCTCGCGCTGCACTTCCTTCCCGTTCACCTTGATCACGCACCTCGGCGCGACCCAGGTCTTCCCCAGCGGTTGGTAGTTCTCGAAGGTGATGTCCAGCAGGTTCGGCGGCCCCGACGGGTTCTTTTGACTCGGGGTGCGCCTGGATCAACCGCACGAAGAGCAGTCGCTTCTGCTCGATCCAGAACTGGTTGCTGGTGGTGTCACCCTTGCCGGCACCGACCACCCAGACCTTGGTTCCATTCCAGGTGTCCTCCCGGATCTTCTGCAGATCGATCGATTGGGCCTTGAGCTGCTCGATCGTCGTCTCCGGCGGCTGGCCGTAGACGTCGAACCCGAGCGTCATGAGCAGATTCCGGTCCGGGCGCGCCGCGACCCGCTTGCCGCCCTCGAAGACGAACGCCGAATCCCCGACGTACAGGAACGCCTTCATGCTGTCCAGCGGCGCGATGTCGATCCTGAGCTTCCCAGGGATCGTTCCTGCCTCGTACCAGGTCTCCGTCGGTTGATCGGGATGGGTGGTGGTCTGCACGAAGGTGAGAGTGTGATACCACTTTCCCGCATACCGCTCGTGCATCTGGCGCACCAGGTCTTCGCCGGATCTGGGGACGACATTGTGGCCGAGCACGGCCAGCGGAATGAGGAGAGCGAGCAGGCGCACGGAGCCTCCGGGGTTAGGTCGGGTCGAATCTGATGGCGACTGTACGCCGGATCCAGGCCTGGTGTTTCCAGCTTTGGTCCGGTGTGTTCCTTTTCATACCAAACAGCGCCTGGTCCGCCGGACGGTGAGTCGGTGCTGCATGGACCCGAGCGCCGGACGCAGCAGGAGTTCCGGCTGATCGGCGGCGAGGCAGCTAAGTCGATGACTGTCATCGGTTTGTGATCTGCCATCGACCAGAGGCTCTTGACACCTGCTGATTTTTGCAGTATCCGCAATCAGACACACTCTAGCGTGCGCCAGGACTCCAACCCGTGAGTGACCATGTTGTTTCTCGTGGAACCCGAGCCGGGACAGCGGTGTCACTACTCGTCCGCGCGCGCCCTCGGCGTGGCGATCCGGCGCGGCGAGCTGGGCCCCCAGGCGAAAATCTTCCACCAGGCGTCGAGCCAGTGGTTGCCGATCTCGGTGCACCCGGAGTATCGGAAGGCGGAGTCGGACTGGGAGGAAGGCAGCGCCCGGCAGCTGCAAGCGCGCCGGTGGACCTTCTTGTCGGAGCCGCCCGCCGATCGCCCGGTAGCTGAATCCCCGGCCCCGGACTACCCGGGCGCGGTGCCGATTCTGGTCCCTGGTGAGGCCGAAAAGTCGTGGCTGGGGTCGGCGGTTCGGCACCTCCTGCACCTCGGCCGACCGGGAAGCTGATCAGGTGCGGCTCTCGAGCCGTCGCTCGTTCGATGACTTCGCCGTTGTGGTCAGAACCCGATCCCCGTTCGCAAATGCCAGCGGCTGCCTTCGTCCCCGGACGCGACCGCAAGGCTCACCACATGGCGATGGTCGAAGAACGACAGCGAGATGCCCGCGCCGGCCGCCGCGTGCACCCGACTCGACCGAGTGCCGTCGGCCCAGACCCGCCCGGCGTCGCCCAGGGCAAAAACGCCGATCCGTGTGGGAACGAAGCTGTCGAGTACGCGAGCCACGGGCACGTGGAACTCCACCTGGCCGTACAGCGCGGCGTTTCCGGCGAAGCGCTGGTACTCGTAGCCGCGCAAGGTCCGCTCGCCGCCGAGAAAGGCGGCATCGTCGTAGGGGAACGGCCCCCAGACTCGCCGAGCCCCCACTCGACCCGCGATCGCCGGCGGTGCGTCGGGTTTACCGAGCGGCAGCCAGGTCGATGCCTCCGCGGCCATGCTCCCGTACGTGCCGGACACGTCCCAGACCGGCGGGAACAGCTCCCCCCCTGCCGATAGGCGTACCGATCGAGCGGGAGCGCCGCCGCTGTCGCCGGCGGTGATCTCGACGCCGGCGTGCCCGCCAACTCTGCCGAACCCATCACTGCCGCGTGGCCGCAGCCTCGACACCAGGCGATCCTGGTCCAGCTCCGTGGCGGTGTAACGCATCAGCGGGCCGCCCCACACACGGAGCCCCGGCTTCGGGGAGTGCTCGAGCACGGGCGCGACGATGAACTGCCACTGGTCGACCTGGAAGAAGCCGCCCTCGCCGGGTCGCGGCGTTTCGTTTCCGAGCCCGGTGAACCGTACCACTTCCAGCTCCGAGGCCCGCACTCGAAAGCCGAGTCGCGTGCGCGGATCCATCCGACGGACGTCGCCGGACAGCTCGGCCCGGAATCGCCCCAGCGCGGGTGCATACTCGACGCCTGCCTGGAGCCGCGAGCCGTACGGCGCGCGGCGGAAGGCGTAATCCACCCACGAGGCGCGCGCGCCTACCAGAAGGCCGCGATCCGAGTCGTACCCCGCCGTGGGGGAGAGCCGCGTGGACCCACCCCAGTCGCGCGGTGGCGGATCCGGAGCAGCGGAGTCTGCGTTCTCCGCCGGCGGGGGCTCCCGCAGGGCCTCGTACAGGGCAACCCGACGAAAGCCCGGAGCGACCGTGATGGTGTCGCGTCCGGGCTCTCTGACGATGCGGATGGTGGGGCCTCCCGACGCGTTCCCGAGCAGGTTGACCCGGTCGGTGCCTCCACGAAGGAACAGGCGCACCTCGCGCGTCTCTTTCGGCTCGAAGCGCCGCTCGTAGTAGGGCGAGGAAGCGCCGCTCTCGCGGATGCGGAGCGTGAGTGCTCCACCGTCCTCCCGCTCGGCCTCGACGGTCTCGTCCGCGTCGGTGGCATAGACGTCAACGTCCTCGGCCAGGAGACGATAGTACTTGCGCGCCTGTTCCTGGAGGCCGTCGCGACGCGCCTGAAGTGCCGCCACCATGCGCTCGCCCCACCGCGCCTCGTACGGGCTCGGCATCCGGTGTACCGCGCCCCGGATCACCGAGTCTGTAATCAGGATCTGCAGCGCCGCGGCCACGGAATCGAAGTCACGACCCGCGAGACCAGTGAGGAGCCGCCGGTCGAAATCGTGCCCATTCCAGGTGAGCCAGACGATCGAGGGATAGTGCTCGTCGAACCTGACCAGCTTGGGCTGAGCCAATCGCACCAGTGGGCTGTCGAATCGCGCAAATGCCTGATCGCGATCACGTGGCACGGGCCGCCAGAGCGTGCGGCCATGGCGCGGATACCCTGCCCAGCTCCACTGGTCGCGGTGCCGGTCCCAGTCGCCGATCAGCTGGTCGACCAGCCGCGCGGCGAGGAACTCGCGGGCGTCCACCTGGTGCGATGGATCCTTTGCCAGCTGCTCCAGCAGATCGTCCGAGTCGACTAGCTTGTCGCCGCCGCCGAAGCCGTCGTCCGGGCGCTCCTCGAGGTAGCCGAGCTTGCCCGCGAAGTCCTCTCGGAAGGGTCCCAGCCGTCGGTCGCTGGGCATCGCGACCAATGTGGGCCGGGCGTGGAGGATGTCGGTGGCATCGAGGATCGCGCTGGCCACCGGCGGTCCGCCCGGGTTGGCCGAGCTGATCCCGTCTCGAACAATCCGGTTGACTACCGTCCCGCGAAACTGGTGGGGCAGGCCAGGCGTCGGATCCTTCTCCAGCAGCCGGAACACGTACTCCAGGCCATCGCCCCCCTCGAGCCTGAGCGACAACGTCTGTTGGCCGCCTCCGCGCTCCTTCGGCTTCAGTCCGCCGGCATAGGCATCGAGGTCGAGCACCGGCACCGTAATCGGCAGCACCCAGAGATCCCGGTAGTTGGAGCCGAAGACGAACCGGTGCAGCCGGCCGCGCGCGAATTGGGGACCGGGAACCAGGGTCGCCCGGCGTTCGTCGGTGGTCGAGTAGGCGCTGTATCCGGCTTTGGTCTGCGCGGCGAGCGCGTCGATGGCGAGCAGCGCCAGCGATGCGAGTGCGGCACTGGCGAGCGCCGTGGCGGGGCTACGGGTGCCACGCATAGCTGGTAATGGTTGCCGTCTTGCCCCTGGCCTCGTCGCCGATCAGCAGGGTGCGATCAGACGCGATCGCAATGCTCTCCGGCTGGCGGTGCCGTTCGGGATCAAGCCGTCCTCCTGCCAGCACCCGTCCCCGCGTGTCCACCTCGGCGTAGGCGTGCTGGGGACCGGCGATGAGAATGTACGTCCCTGTCGCCGGGTGGCGCGTCATGGCGGTGCCGTTGAAGTGCCGGGCGCCCGTCACCCGGGCGAGCTCCTTCTCCGGAATGATCATCCGTGGCTGCCGGTCGATCCTGCCGGTTTCGGAGGAGACGCTCAGAATCACCACGTCGTTCCGCCACTGCTTGCTCCGGATCTGCTTGCACAGCAACAGCAGGGAGCGGCTGGGCTGATCCCAGGTCATTCCCTCGACCGAGCAGACGCCCTCGAGCCCGCCGCTGAGCCGCACGGCCTCGACACCGCCGCCGTCCTCGCGCTCGCGCCCTTCATACAGCTCGCCGCCACTGGTCACCAGAAAGATCCGTTCGCCGACGACCTGGATATCCTCGAAATCTCCGTGGAGCACACCGTGGCGTCCCGTGAAGGCGAACCGCTCGAGCGGCTCGCCGTCGGCCGGATCGATCTCCGAGATGACGGCCTTCTCGTCACCGTGTGCGAGCAACCGCCCGTCGGCCGTGAAGGCCAGGCCCGAGAGCTCGGCCAGACCCTTCCCGAGCTCGACGCGCGAGTCGCCGGAGCCGCGGAGATCGTAGTGCCCGAGGGCACCCGCGCCTTGTGCGGCGGACTGCCCGGCGAGCAAGGACAGCGCGGCGGCTGCCGCCGTGCTGCGCACCGTGCTGTGGCGCATCAAGCGCTCGTCGCCGATGCCGGTGCCGGTGGCTCCGCTGGAGTGTACTGCGCGAGCTCGGGTCCGAGCCGGTCCTGGAGTTTGGCCAGGAGCTCAGCGGATTCGCAGCGCTTCTTGAGGCGGACCTGATAGGTGAGCGTCGGGAGGCCGTTCTCGCCTCTGTCGTCGGAATCGAGGGTCCAGCGCTTGGTGCACTCATCGAGCACCTCTTCGACGGAGCGCCGGGTGGCGATGTCGTCGGCGGCATGGACGCGCAGGATGCCATCCCGCTTGTCTTGTCCGTTGCCGTCCTCGCCCTCGTGATCGCCGCTGGGCCCGTTTGTCAGCAGGATCGCTTCCCCTGGCTTGAGCCACTCCGCCACGGGCTCCGGATGGCGCTCCCGGTGGCGGGAGGGCAGCAAGGCTTGCAGCAGCGACCGGGCCTTGGGCACTTTCTGCTCTCCCAATGCCATTTCCGCGATTGGAGGTGGCTCGGTATTCCACCACCACAGGGAGACCGCGACCAGGTTGTACAGCCCCGCGAGTGTGGCTGCGGCCTCCATGGTTCCGACACCGGCGCCCAGCCCGACCGCGATGGCGACGAACACGTACATGGCGTCCTTGGTGTCGTCGAGCGCGCTCCGGAAGCGCACCAGGCCCGCGATGCCGGCGAGGCTGAACGCCACCGCGAGGCTGTCCTGCACGATGACCAGGATCGCCGCGACGGCGATCGGCAACAGGGTGATGGTCGCCACCACCGAGTGGTCGACCTTCTTCCGCTCGCGCGTGGCCACGTAGGCCCAGGCGATCGGCAGCATGAGCAGTAGCGCGCCGACCATTGCCACGAGCGCCGTTAGCCACCCGCGATCGTCCCAGGCCATCGCCTGGGTGCCGCCGTCCAGCGGCGAGTCCCGCAGCCGCTGCAGCCGATCCTCGAGCGTCCCCTCGCCAGTATAGTGACGCGCAAACCGGCTCATCGCGATCGTGATCGCGATGACCGCTGCTTGAAAGAGGGCCAGCCAGCCGAGCCGGGGCCGCGGCGTGTCAGCGTGATGCTTCGATTGGGCGACGTCGCTCTTGTCGGGCATCGTCCGCTCTCCGTCGGGGGCGCCTGCGGGCATAGGCTCCATCCCGCTGCCGTTGCGGCGCTTACGTGTAGGGCGCTTACGTGTAGATGGAAGCTAGGTCATCCCGGGGGCGGATGCTGTGCGGACTGTCACGGGGCAGGGGGAAGCCACGGCCGGTGCGTACTGCAGTGGATTCAAAGTCGGTGCGGCCCGCTCGAGGCCACGTCCAGGCGGCGCTCACGGGCGCGCCCGAAATGCCGCCACCCGATGTACACCGGAATGCCGGCCAGCAAGGCGCCAAGGCTCCACCCGGTCGACTCCGGATGCTCCCGCAGGGAGTTGGCGAGCAGGGCGAGCATGGCCGCGATGAAGAACAGCGGCACCAGCGGGTACCGGGGGAGCGATATACCCGCGGAGCCTCGGGCAGCCGCCGGCGCAGCACGAGCACGCGGCGACGCCGAGGGCCCAGAACGGCAGGGTCGCGAGCACTGAACGCCTCGATGAGCTGCTCGAAGGTCCGGAGCACCAGATAAACCACCGCCAGCCCCGCCAGCGCACGATCGCCACGTGCGGGGTCCCGAAGCGGGGATGGACCGCCGCCACGGTGCGGAAGAATAGGCCGTCGTCCGCCATGGCAAAGAAGACGCGCGGTATCGCCATGATCACCGCATTGAGCGTGCCGAAGGTCGAGACGCATACCAGTGCCGCGATCGCGGCGAGCCGACGGGGCCGACGAGCCGAACGGCGACGTCGGCCGCGACCAGCGGCGAGCGCGCCATCCCCCCGATCGAGAGGACGTGCAGGTAGGCGGCGTTGGCCAGCAGGTAGATCACCATCACGCCAAGGGTACCGCCCAGGATCGCCCGGGGAAGGGTGCGGGCGCGGATCGCGCACTTCGCCCGAGAGACAGGTGACATCCTGCCAGCCGTTGTACGCCCAGAGCACCGTGACCACGCCGAGCCCGAAGCCGCTCCAACTCGCCGGCGCGGAGGGCGGCGCCGGCGGCCCAGGCCCCGCCGCCCGGCGCTCCGAGCAGGAACGCGGCGGCCGTCAGCGCGAGAATAGCGAGCACCTTCGCCGCGGTGGAGACGTTCTGGATCGCCGCCCCGAAGCGGACCGAGCGGTACTGCGCGGCGGCCAGAAGGATGATGAGCGCGATGGCGACGCCCCGGATCTGGCCGGGCGCGAGCGGCACCAGCCGCCCCAGGTACTCGGCGAAGACGAGCGCGATCGCGCCGGCACCGGCCGGGATGACGAAGAGGTACAACCATCCGTAGAGGAACGCGGTGAGCGGCCCGTATGCCTCGCGCAGGTAGACGTAAATGCCCGCCCGCGTTGGGGAAGAGCGCCGCGACCTCCGCCAGCGCGAGCGCCCCGCAGATCGCCACCAGGCCGCCCACGACCCAGGTGAGCAGCATCGCCTCGGGCGTGCCGGTAGCGGCGGCCGCCGCGGCCGGCACGCGGAAGATGCCGCTTCCGATCATGATGCCGACGGTCACGGCCGTCGTGGGCCACCCACCGAGCCGCCGAGGAAGCCGGCTATCGGTTGCCGCCTCGGCGCCGCGTGCCCGTGGGCGCGCCCAGCGATGAGGTCATGGGTGCCATCGGGAGTCAGGGGTGAGAGAGCAGCTCGAGCGGCGTCGGGCGCGTGATCAGACCCTCGGGTGTGTCGGTCAGCAGCTTTCCCATCACCAGATATCGTCCCGGCGGCGCGGGACTGCCGTCGCGACGCCGGCCGTTCCACGCCGCCTCGAAGGTCAGGCTCTCCGCCGGCGCCAGGGTGCGGACCGCGAGGATCGATTGAACGACCATGCCCTCGAGCCTGCGCCAGACGATCGCCCCATCAGGCCCGGTGACCGTCACGTCGAAGGCGAGCGGCCGTCCCTGCAGCGCCAGGGTCGAGCGGCCGCTCGGTGCGGTTGGTCAGGCGAAGGACGACGGGCACCGGCTCGCCGGCGCGCGCGGCCGGGGGCAGCTCGACGCGGAAAGCGACCGAGTCCTGGAGCAGCAGGCTGTAGAGCATGAGCGTCGTGAGGATCACGTTACGTGTTCGATGTCCCCTAGCGCCAGCGGAAGAGGCGCACCGCCAGGACGAAGCTCACGACCAGCCAGGCAGAGATCACCGCGAGCTCGGGCAGGATCTCGGCCCACGCCCGCCCCCCGCAGCATCGTGGCCCGGAGCGCGTCGATCACGGCCGTGAGCGGCAGCGCCTGGATGAGCGGCTGCACGGCGTCGGGAAACCTCGAGGAGGAGAAGAAGACGCCGGAGAAGATCCACATCGGCAGCATGACGACGTTCATGATGCCGGACACCCCTTCGACCGTCCGCGGCCGCGCGGCGAGCAGCAGGCCGAGCGAGGCGAAGCGAGAGAGCCGAGAGCATGCAGATCCCGGCCAGGACGACGAGGGAGCCCCGGACGGGCACGCCGAAGGCGATCACCGCGAAGCCGACGAGCAGCGCCACCTCGACGATCAGGAAGGTGAGTCGCGACAGGACGAACGACGCCAGGAACTGGGGCCGGGACATCGGCGTCGCCGTGAGCCGCTTGAGCAGATGCTTCCGCCGCGCGTCGACGATCGCGAACCCCAATCCCCAGATGCCGCTGCCCATGAGGTTCATGCCGAGCAGGCCCGGCACCACGAAGTCGACGTAGCGGGCGCCGCGCTCGCGGACGGTCACCTCGGTCGTCCGGAGCGGGTCGGCGCGCCCGGCGGCGGCCTGTACGGCCTCGTCCACCCGAAGGCGTGCTTCGCGCGCGTCGGGCCGCTCCGGATCGTAGCGGTACTCGACGGCGCCGTCCGCCGGACGGATGACGAGCGCCACGTCGCCCGTGCGGAGGGCCTGCGCCGCCGCCAGAGTCGTCCAGCGTGCGCAGTCGGATCCCGTCGGCCGCGGCGAGGCCTCGAGCCAGTGTGCCGTCCGCGCCCGACGGCGCCACGAGGGCGACGGGGATGCGCTCCGGCGCCCGGCTCCGGAACGCGATGCCGAGTCCGGCGGTGAGCAGCACGGGAAAGATGAATACCCAGAAGATCGCCTCGGGCTCGCGATAGAACTCGCGGTAGCGCACCAGCGTGAGCTGCACGAGCGGGTGGTCGAGCCAGCCGCGGCCGCTAGTCGTCACGAAGCTGCCGTCCGGTGAGGGTGACGAAGACGTCCTCGAGCGTGGCGGAGTGGGTCCGGAGCTCCGAGAGCTGGACGCCCTGCCGGCGGAGCTCTCCCAGCAGCGCGGGCATGGCCTCGTGCAGCTCGGACACCTGGAGCCGCCAGACGCCATCCTGCCGGCCCGGCTCGCTGCCTCCAATCACGCCGGCGATGGCCCCGGTGTCGAGCCGCTCGCCGTCCGCGACCGCGAACTCCAGGACGTGCTCCGCGCCGAGCGACGCGATCAGCTCTCGCGGGCGTGCCCTCGGCGATCATCCGCCCGTGGTCCACGATGGCCACGCGGTCGCAGAGCCGCTCGGCTTCTTCCATATAGTGGGTGGTGAGCAGGATCGAGCGGCCGCCGGCGCGGAAGCGCTCGATCAGCTCCCAGAGCTGGCGGCGGGACTGCGGGTCGAGCCCGGTGGTGGGCTCGTCGAGAAAGAGGAGCTCGGGGTCGCCCACCAGCGCGCAGGCGAGCGCGAGCCGCTGCCGCTGGCCTCCCGACAGCTGGCCGACGCGCGCGCCCGCCTTCTCGCCGAGCTGGACCAGGTCGATGACCTCGCCGGCCCCGGGGCCGCGCGGATAGAAGCTCCGGAACAGCCGGACCGTCTCCGCCACCGTCAGCTTCTCGGCGAACTGCGTCTCCTGGAGCGAGATCCCGAGCAGCTCACGGAGCTCGCGATCGTCGGTGCCCCAGCGCCGGCCCAGGATCACGACCTCGCCGGCGTCCGGCTCGGTGAGGCCCTCGCAGATCTCGATGGTGGTGGTCTTGCCGGCGCCGTTGGGTCCGAGGAGGCCGAAGCACTCGCCCGGGCGGACCTCGAGGTCGAGGCCGTCGACGGCGACGACGTCACCGTAGGCTTTGCGGAGCTGGCGGAGGAGGAGAGGGGAGGGGGTGGCGGACATCCCGGAAATAGCGGGACGACTCAAATGCCAGGAGGTTTCACCGTCATCCTGAGCGGAGCGAAGGATCGGCCTACGCATGCGAGTGAGCCCCGAGCCTTACTCGAACCACCGCCCGATCCTTCGCTCCGCTCAGGATGACCCGCGTGCGACCTACTTCCCTGGCCGCCGCTCCCACACCTCGCGCACCGTCTCCCGCACGCGGGCCCACTCCTCGGGCTGGGTCAGCAGCAGATAGCCGGCGAGCATGCCGCCCATGTAGACGGCGGCCTGCGCGAGCGGGGAGGGGTCGCTGGGGAGGAGGATGTGCAGCATGGCGACGGCTACCTCGAGATGGTGGTCTGGATCATCTGGGCATCGAGCGCCCGGTGAATGCGATCCCGCGCTTCGCTCAGATGCGCGCGGGTGTAGCTGTCGAGCCCGGGGCGGGGGACGGCGAGCGCGCGGTCGAGGTCGGCGCCGAGACCCGTGAGGGTCATCCGGGCAACCGCCCGGGCGTCCTCGGGCGTGCCCGGCGCCGGGCTCACGGTCATCTGGATCAGCGCGTTCAGATGCAGCCGCTGAACGTCGCGGCGCACCGAGGTGATGTTGCGCGGCGCCACCAGCCGGCCGCGCGCGCCGGCGCCCGCCTCGGCCCAGATCGCGGTGGTCAGCGAGGCGAACAGCTCCGGCAGCCCCATCGTCGGCTCTCCCGGCGCGGCGCGGAGCTCGGCGTCGCGGATCCGGGCCAGCACCATCGGGTCGAGCAGCTGCCCCAGCAGGGAGCCCTGCTGCGTCAGCGCCCAGTCGTGCAACGGGAAATCGAGCCGGCCGTCCGCTCCAGGCGAGCCCCAGTGCATCCAGCGTTCCGCGCCGAGCCGGCTGAGCAGGGCGGGCGGAAAGTGATACGCGCGCTCGCCGAAGCCGGCCTCCGACAGGAAGCCGAGCGCCGCTCGCTGCTGTGCCGCGGGAACGTTCACCACCGCCGGGCGCTCACCCGGATCGCCGCGGTGGTCGCGCGAGGTCGTGGCGCCGCCGAGATACTTGGTGGTGACGAGCAGGGCGTACCAGCGATCGTTGAGCAGGTCGGTGAACGCCGTCCGAAGACGGCCGTAGCTCTGTCCCGGCGCTACGACCCGCGTCTCGAGCGAATCGAACAGCCCGTCGATGAGCGCCACCCGTCCGCGTGCCCAGCCCAGCGGGTCGTCGGTCTGATCGTAGCGGCTGACGGTGGGATCGAGGCCGAGGCCGCCGAACCCGGCGTCCTCGTCAGTGCCGTACAGGTGCGCCGGGTCGGCCGCCTGGGAGGCGATGGCCCGAAGCCCGTTGACCTCGACGTCGGGAGTCCAGGCGCTCGGCCGTCGCGCCGCCGCCCTTGGCGGCGGAGGCGGACGGACCGGTCACGACGTCCGCGATAGCCGTACGTGATTGCCCAGCGATCGTAGCTTCCGATGGTCGAGGCGTAGTAGTCGCCCTGCTGCGCCGGGTCGAGCGCCAGCGCCGGCGGACTGTAGTCCATCACCGACACGCCGAGACCGTGCGAGGCGGTCCAGCTCCGGCTCGCGAGCTGTGCGGCGTTCGCGCCGGCGGAGCCGCGGAAGTTGTGGCGCAGGCCGAGGGTGTGCCCGACCTCGTGCATGACCAGCGCCTTGAGCGCCTGGCCGACGTACATCCGCGAGGCCTCGCCGCCGGCCGGAGAGCTCGCCCCGCGCCGCCATCACCGCGGTCGCGAGCGCCCCGCTGCGCGTCATCCCCTCGCCATAGCGGCAGAGCCGCGACTCGGCGCCCGCGGCCTGCGCGAGCGAATCGTCCTGCAGCACCGACTGGACCGCGGCGATGGGCGCCACGTACTGGCCCGACTGGCCGCGCCACCGCTGGATCCATGCTGCCGAGATGAGGATGTCGGCGTTGAGGATCTCGCCGGTGCGGGGATCGACGTTGGTCGGGCCGACGGCGTAGACGGCGCCGTTGTTGGCGGTCCAGCGAACGGTGGAATAGCGCGCGTCGGCCGCGCTCCACGCGCTGTCATCGGGAGCGTCGAGCACCCGGATGGCGTCACGGAAGCCCGCGTCCTCGAACGCGCGGTTCCACTCCAGGATTCCGGCGCGCACGAAGGGCCGCCACTCGACCGGCACCGTGCGGTCGATGTAGTAGGTGATCGGCTGCACCGGCTCGCTCAGCGCGGTGCCCGGATTCTTCTTCTCCAGCCGCCAGCGGTTCACGTAGCGGACGAAGAAGCTCTCCGCGGTGTCGCGCGAGAAATCCTTGGTGGCCGACACGAAGAAGCCCACCCGGTCATCGGCCAGCCGGGGCCGCATCGGGGTCGCCGGGAGCTCGAGCAGCGAGTAGTGGATGCCGATCGGGATCGAGCGATAGTCGGGCACCGTCTCGAGCCCCATGTTCCGCGGGGTCTGGAAGGTGAGGCGAACCTCCGCCTCCAGGTTGGCCCCGAAGAGGCGGAGCGACTGGAGCGTGGAGCGCTGGGCGTCGAACGACACGGTGCCGGTCAGCTTCCGCTGCGCCATCGCCGTCTGGAACACGCGTGCCGACGTCGGCCCAGTCCGAGACGAAGAACGGGGCGACGTTGACCAGGATCTCGCTGCCGTCCCGCTCGGCGGCGATCGGGAACGACTGGGCGACGGAATGCCCGAACGAGTAGGCCACGGTGCGCGCCATCGGCGTGCTGGGCGCCGCGGCCATGCGGGAGTTCACGACCCAGAGCTCGATCCGGTCGCCCTCGCGGTGGAAGCGGACCAGGTCCGAGCGGATCGAGGCGCCGCCGTCGAGGCCGAGCTCGCCGATGCCCTGGGAAATCTGGGTGACCAGCAGATAATCGCGGTCGAGCTGCCGCGGCGCGAGCGAGAGATAGATGCTGTCGTGCTTGAAGTAGATCGTGAAGATGCCGGTGCCGACCTCGCTGCCCTTCGTCACCTCGCCGAACGGGCGGCCGGCGGCCGTCGGGCCGCTGGGCCGCGGCCGGAGCGAATCCGGCGACGGCAGCGGCGAGCAGCAGACTGGCTGAGCGGGCGAGCTTCACGGGAACTCCGGACCGGGGTAGTGCGCCGGGGAGGGGTCGGCGGCCGCTGGAGGGGCAAGATGGGGGCCGCAGCCGAGTCCGTGGGTAAGCGACGGCAGGTGCTGGGGTTCTGCGGGATGCTGCGTGTCAAAAAGCCGGGGCGGGCGGCAAAAAGCGGGGGGGAGGTCATCCCGAGCGGAGCGAAGGATCGGGTGACGCATCCGAGTGAGGCCCTGGGCTTACTCGCATCCATCGACCCGATCCTTCGCTCCGCCCAGGATGACCTGCTTCACCTTGACCTAACCCGGGACCGCCTCTACATTTGCCGGTCTGCCCCCGTTTGGGGGTCATTTGCGCTCTCAAGCTCGCAGGGTTATGCCGACCATCAATCAGCTCATCCGGCAGGGCCGGAAAGACGTCGTGGCCAAGGACAAGGCGCCGGCGCTCAAGATGAACCCGCAGAAGCGCGGCGTCTGCACGCGCGTGTATACCACCACCCCGAAGAAGCCGAATTCGGCGCTCCGGAAGGTGGCCCGCGTGCGGCTCACCAACGGGTTCGAGGTCACGGCCTACATCCCGGGCGAGGGGCACAATCTGCAGGAGCATTCGATCGTCCTGATTCGCGGCGGTCGCGTGAAGGACCTGCCGGGCGTTCGCTATCACATCGTGCGGGGCACGCTCGACTCGGCCGGCGTCAACGACCGCCGGAAGAGCCGGTCCAAGTACGGCGCCAAGCGGCCGAAGGCCGCCGGCTCCGCCGCCGCGCCCGCCGCCAAGGGAGGTAAGAAGTGAGCCGGCGTAACAAGGCGGTCAAGCGGCCGGTGCCGCCCGATCCGCGCTACGACAGCCAGACGGTTTCCAAGTTCGTGAACAACCTCATGTTCGAGGGGAAGAAGAGCGTCGCCGAGGGCATCTTCTACTCCGCTATGGACATGATCGAGGAGCGGACGGGGCAGCCGGGCGTGTCGGTCTTCAAGCAGGCCGTCAACAACGCCAAGCCGACCCTCGAGGTGAAGAGCCGCCGCGTCGGTGGCGCGTCGCTCCAGGTGCCGGTCGAGGTGCGGCCGGACCGCCGGACCGCGCTGGCCATGCGCTGGATCATCTCCTTCTCGCGTGCGCGCACGGAGAAGACGATGGCCGAGCGCCTCGCCGCCGAGCTCATCCTCGCCTCGAAGGGCGAAGGGAACACGATCAAGAAGAAGGAAGACACCCACCGGATGGCCGAGGCGAACCGCGCCTTCGCGCACTATCGCTGGTAGGTCGGACGACGGGTCGACATCCTGACGGCGGGCGCTCGATGGTGGCGCCCGCCGTTTGCGTTCAGCCGTTTGCGGGGCAGGAGATCGTGCGGGTATGGGGCAGGGACAGGTGACGCCGATGCGACTGAAGTCCAGTGCCGGCCGGTGGGCGGTTGCCGCGACGGTGCTGGGCTCGGGCGCCGTGTTCCTCGAGAGCACGGTCATGACGGTCGCGCTGCCCGCCATCGGGCGCGATCTCGATCTGGGCCTGGCCGGTCTGCAGTGGCTCCTCAACGCCTACCTGCTTCCGCTCAGCGCGCTGATCCTGCTCGGTGGCTCGCTCGGCGACCGGTACGGCCGCCGACGCGTGTTCGTCGTCGGACTGATCGGCTTCGCGACCGGCTCCGCGCTCGTGCATGGTCGCGCCCGGCTTTCCGACATTGGTGGCCTGCCGGCTTCTCCAGGGAATCTTCGGCGCCCTCCTGGTGCCCAACAGCCTCGCGATCCTCGACTCGCTGTTCGCCGAGGAGGACCGGGGTGCCGCCATCGGACAGTGGGCCGCCTGGTCGGGCGTGTCGACGGCAGTGGGCCCGCTGGTCGGCGGCTGGCTCGTGGACGCGCTCTCGTGGCGCTGGGTCTTTGCCTGCGTGGTGCCATTCGCCCTCGCGGCGGCGTGGATAGCCGCCCGAAGAATGCCCGCCGACAAACCCTCGGGCGCGGGAACGGTGGACTACGCCGGGGCGGTACTGGTCACGCTCGGACTGGCGGGCGTCACGGCCGCGTTCGTCGGCGGGCCCGAGCCTCGGAGGGACGGCCGGCGAGGCCGTGGCCGGCGGCGGGGGCCTCGTCCTCCTGGCCGCCTTCGTTCTGGTCGAACGCCACGCCCGTGATCCGATGCTGCCGCTGGGGTTGTTTCGCTCCCGGCAGTTCACGGGTACCAACCTCGTGACCCTGCTGGTCTATGCGGCGCTCGGCGGCTTCTTCTTCCTGTTCGTCCTCACGCTCCAGAATTCCCTCGGCTACAGCGCCCTGGCCTCCGGGGCCGCGCTCATGCCGGTCAACCTGCTGATGCTCCTGGTCTCGCCCCGCGCCGGACGGTGGAGCGCCCGGGTCGGAGCACGGCTCCCGATGACCGCGGGGGCTGCGGTGGCCGCCGCGGGCCTGCTGCTGCTGTCGGGCGTCGGCCCGGGCACGAGGTACCTGACCGGACTGGTGCCCGGCCTGGCCTCTTCGGGGTGGGCCTCGCGACGCTGGTGGCTCCGCTTACGGCCGCGGTGCTGGGGGCGGTGCCGGACGAGCGCACGGGGGTCGCCTCGGCCGTGAACAACGCGACGGCGAGGCTGGCGGGATTGCTCGGCACGGCGGTGCTGCCGCTCGCCGCGGGCCTGGGCGGGTTGAAGGAGCTCCGGGGAGCTGCGCTGGCCGACGGCGCGGGTGCGGCGCTCCGGATCAGCGCCGGACTCTGTCTGGCCGGGGCGGCCGTGGCGTTTTTCACGGTTCGGGCCAGCGCGTCGGTGGTGGCGGTGGCGCATCCCAGCTCGACCCTGGGCTGCAGCCAGCGGGGGCGGGGCCCGGCGGCTTGAAGCCGAAGTGACGGGTCGACGTTCTCGGGGTTGACACCCGATCCTAAGCCGCTATTTTTGCAAGGCTTGGGGGGTTTTCACCTCCCGAGCACACATCGGGTCACGTGACGGCGCCGGCTCGGTCGCCCGCCACCTCTGGTCCTCCGAAGACAACGCGTGGGGATCTACTGGATCTCCTCATCCAGGGCGAGAGCCCGGATGTGCGCGGAGCGATACCACCGGAACGCCGCCTGTCGGCGCCGCCGGGTCGGTCGCCCCGCTTTTTCGATGGCTTTTCGCTGATAGCGACTGGATACAAATCGGCATATGGCTCGTCAAACCACGCTCGACCGGTATCGCAACATCGGCATCATGGCCCACATCGATGCCGGGAAGACGACCACCACCGAGCGCATCCTCTACTACACCGGCAAGAACTACAAGATCGGTGAAGTGCACGAGGGCGCGGCCACGATGGACTGGATGGAGCAGGAGCAGGAGCGCGGCATCACCATCACGTCCGCCGCCACGACCTGCTTCTGGCTCCGGAACGGCATCCAGTACCGCATCAACATCATCGATACGCCGGGCCACGTGGACTTCACCGTCGAAGTGGAGCGCTCGCTCCGCGTGCTCGACGGCGCCGTGACCCTGCTCGACTCGGTCGCCGGCGTCGAGCCGCAGACCGAGACCGTCTGGCGCCAGGCCGACCGGTACGGCGTGCCCCGCATCATCTTCGCGAACAAGATGGACCGGGTGGGCGCGGACTTCGACCGCTGTCTCGCCATGATCCGGGACCGGCTGACCAAGAAGGCCTATCCGCTCCAGATCCCGGTGGGCTCGGGCGAGATGTTCACGGGCCACATCGACGTGCTCCGTCGGGTCGAGTACATCTTCGACGACGAGACCCTCGGCAAGACCTTCACCGAGATGCCGGTGCCCGAGGCGTACCGCGAGCGGGTCGAGGCGGCGCGCCACGAGGTCATCGAGGCGGCGCTGGAGCACGACGATGAGCTGCTGACGAAGTATCTCGGGGGCGCCGAACTGTCGCTCGACGAGATCCAGCAGGCGCTCCGAAAGGCGACGACGTCGGGCGCCCTCGTGCCGGTGCTCTGCGGCGCCTCGTTCAAGAACAAGGGCGTGCAGGCGCTGCTCGACGCGGTCATCGACTACCTGCCGAGCCCGGAGGACATTCCGCCGATCAAGGGCCACCTCCCGCTGCACGACGATACCCACGTCGAGCGCTGCGCCTCGGACAACGAGCCGTTCAGCGCCCTCGCGTTCAAGATCGCCACCGACCCGTACGTCGGCCGGCTGACCTTCTTCCGGGTGTACTCGGGATCGCTCAAGAGCGGGAGCTACGTCTACAACAGCACCAAGGACAAGCGGGAGCGCGTCGCCCGGCTGCTCCAGATGCACGCCAACAAGCGGGAGGAGATCGAGGAGGTGCTCGCCGGCGACATCGGCGCGGCCATCGGCCTCAAGGACACCCGCACCGGCGACACGCTGAGCGACGAGGACAAGCCGATCATCCTCGAGGCGATGAAGTTCCCGAACCCGGTCATCGACGTCGCCATCGAGCCCAAGACCAAGGCCGACCAGGACAAGCTGGCCATCGCGCTGCAGAAGCTCCAGGAGGAGGATCCGACCTTCCGGGTGCGCTCCGACGCGGAGACCGGCCAGACGATCATCGCCGGCATGGGCGAGCTGCACCTCGAGATCCTGGTCGACCGGATGAAGCGCGAGTTCAAGGTCGAGGCCAACGTCGGCAAGCCGCAGGTGGCGTTCCGCGAGACCATCCGGCGGAAGGTCAAGGACGTCGAAGGGAAGTTCATCCGGCAGAGCGGCGGCAAGGGCCAGTACGGCCACGTCGTGCTCGACGTCGAGCCGGCCGAGCCGGGCGCGGGCTTCATCTTCGAGGACAAGATCGTCGGCGGCGTGATCCCGAAGGAGTTCATCAAGCCGGTCGAGGCCGGGATCCGGGAGGCGCTCGACAACGGCGTGCTCGCCGGGTACCCGATGGTGGACGTCAAGGCCTCGCTGGTCTACGGCAGCTACCACGACGTGGACAGCTCCGAGATGGCGTTCAAGATCGCCGGCTCGATGGCCATCAAGGACGCGGCCCGGCAGGCCGGCGCCGTCCTGCTCGAGCCCGTCATGGAGGTCGAGGTGGTGACGCCGTCCGACTTCCTCGGCGACGTCATCGGCGATCTCTCGAGCCGCCGCGGCAAGATCGGCGGGATGACCCAGCGCGGCGAAGCGCAGGTCGTCGCGGCCGACGTGCCGCTGGCCGAAATGTTCGGGTACTCGACCACGCTCCGCAGCATGACGCAGGGGCGCGCGGTGTACACGATGCAGTTCGACCACTACGAGGAAGTGCCGAAGAACATCGCGGAGCAGATCATTACGAAGGCGCAGAAAGGCGGTCGGGCGGGCAGGCGGTCGGGCTAAAAGCACTTACCGACCGCCTGACCGCCTCAACTAGGCACTCAACGGACACCGGGACTACGCACATGGCCAAGGCCAAATTCGAGCGCACGAAGCCGCACGTGAACGTCGGGACGATCGGGCACGTGGACCATGGCAAGACGACGCTGACCGCGGCGCTGACCAAGGTGTCGGCCGACAAGGGCTGGGGGACGAAGTACATCCCGTACGACGAGGTGGCGAAGGCCAGTCGGAGTCGCAGGGCCGGCGGGACGCGACCAAGATCCTGACGATCGCGACCAGCCACGTGGAGTACGAGACCTCGAAGCGGCACTACGCGCACGTGGACTGCCCGGGGCACGCCGACTACGTGAAGAACATGATCACGGGGGCGGCGCAGATGGACGGGGCGATCCTGGTGGTGTCGGCGACGGACGGCCCGATGCCGCAGACCCGGGAGCACATCCTGCTGGCGCGCCAGGTGAACGTGCCGTCGGTGCTGGTGTTCCTGAACAAGTGCGACCTGGTGGACGACGCGGAGCTGCTGGACCTGGTGGAGCTGGAGGTGCGCGAGCTGTTGAGCGCGTACGAGTTCCCGGGGGACGACACGCCGGTGATCCGGGGCTCGGCCACGGGGGCGATCGCGGGGCAGCCGGAGTGGCTGGCCAAGATGGACGAGCTGTATGACGCGCTGGACACGTTCATTCCGCAGCCGGTGCGGGAGACGGAGAAGCCGTTCCTGATGCCGGTGGAGGACGTGTTCTCGATCACGGGCCGGGGGACGGTGGCGACGGGCCGGATCGAGCGGGGCGTGGTGAAGGTGGGGGAGGAGGTGGCGGTGGTGGGGTTCAACAGCGCGAAGAAGACGGTGGTGACCGGGGTGGAGATGTTCCGGAAGCTGCTGGACCAGGGGCAGGCGGGGGACAACGTGGGGCTGTTGCTGCGGGGGGTGGAGAAGCACGAGATCGAGCGGGGGATGGTGCTGGCCAAGGGGGGGAGCATCACGCCGCACACGCACTTCGAGGCCGAGGTGTACGTGCTGACGAAGGAAGAGGGGGGGCGGCACACGCCGTTCTTCAAGGGGTACCGGCCGCAGTTCTACTTCCGGACGACGGACGTGACGGGGTCAGCGTGGAGCTGCCGGCGGGGGTGGAGATGGTGATGCCGGGGGACAACATCCAGATGACGATCGAGCTGATCACGCCGATCGCGATGGACGACGGGCTGCGGTTCGCGATCCGCGAGGGCGGCCGCACCGTGGGCGCCGGCGTGGTGACGAAGATCTTGAAGTAGACGGAAGGATGAACGGAAGGACGGAAAGGGAGGACCCTTTCACTCCGTCATCCCATCGCTCGACCGTTCCGTCTTTCCGTCTTTCCGTCTTCCGTCGAGGACCGAACATGGCTCAACGCATTCGCATCCGCCTGAAGGCCTTCGATCACGTCGTGCTGGACCAGGCCGCGGCGGACATCGTGCGCACCGCCGAAAAGACCGGCGCGCAGGTGTCGGGCCCGATCCCCCTCCCGGTCAAGACCGAGCGGTGGACCGTGCTCCGGAGCCCGCACGTCGACAAGAAGAGCCGTGAGCAGTTCGAGCTGCGCACGCACAAGCGGCTCCTGGACATCAACGACTCGCGTCCGCAGACGATGGACGCGCTGACGAAGCTCGATCTCCCGGCGGGGGTCGACGTCGAGATCAAGGTCGAATAGCGATGACGACTGGACTGATCGGCCGCAAGCTCGGGATGACCCGGGTGTTCGCGGAAGACGGCACCGCGGTGCCGGTGACGGTGATCGAGGCGGGCCCCTGCCGGGTCGTGCAGGTGCGCGACGGCGGCGTGCAGCTCGGCTTCGGCGCGCGCCGCGCGCAGCGCACCACCAAGGCGGAGCTGGGCCACGCCAAGAAGGCGGGGCTCGACGCGGCGCCGCAGGTGCTCCGGGTCTTCGGCCTGAGCGGCGAGGCGCCGGCGCCGGGCGCCGAGATCAAGGTCGACATCTTCGCCGCCGGCGAGCGGGTCAAGGTCACCGGCACCACCAAGGGCCGCGGCTTCCAGGGCGTCGTCCACCGCTACGGCTTCGGCGGCGGTCCGGCGAGCCACGGCAACACGCGGCACCGGAAGCCGGGCTCGATCAGCCCGGGCACCGACCCGTCGCGCGTCATCAAGGGCAAGCGGATGCCGGGGCACATGGGCGCCGAGCGGCACACCGAGCTGGGGCTCACCGTGGTCAAGGTGGACACCGAGCGCAACCTCCTGTTCGTGCGCGGGCGCCATTCCCGGCGCCAGGAACGGGATCGTCACCGTGGCCAAGCAGGGAGGCCGGAGCCGCCATGATTGAGGCTCAGTACTTCAGCGCGGCGGGCGCCAAGCGCTCGGCCGCCTTCGAGCTCCCGACGGAGTTCTTCGACGGCACCGTGAACGAGCCGGTGCTGCACCAGGCGGTCAAGGTGTACCTGAACAACCAGCGTCAGGGCACCGCCAAGACCAAGACCCGGAGCTTCGTCTCGGGCGGCAACCAGAAGCCCTGGAAGCAGAAGGGCACCGGCCGCGCGCGGCAGGGCTCCACCCGCGCCCCCCACTGGCGGGGCGGTGGCGTCGTCTTCGGCCCGATTCCGCGCGACTACCGCACGGACATCCCGCGCAAGGTGAAGCAGCTCGCCCGGAAGAGCGCGCTCAACGCCCGCGCGCGCGAGGGCGCGCTCCACGTGGTCGAGCGGTTCGCGTTCCGCCGTCCCAAGACGGCGCAGCTCGCCGGGCTGCTCGCGAGCCTCGGGCTCGACGGCCGGAAGGTCCTGCTGCTCACGGCCACGGCCAACGAGCCGCTGTACCTGAGCGGCCGGAACATCCCGACGGTGGACGTCATGCCGTATCCGCAGGCGTCGGCCTACGACATCCTCTGGGCCGAGGCGGTCGTGGTGGAGGAGGGCGCGCTCACGGGGGTGCTGCCGGAGCCGCTGGCCGATGAGCCCGAGGAAGCGGTGAGCCCGAAGGCGCCCAAGCGCTCCGCGGTGAAGGCGGCCAAGAGCGCCAAGACCGCGAAGACGGCCAAGAAGACCGAGGCCAAGGCGGCCAAGAAGTCGGCCACCAAGGCCAAGGCGGCCAAGAAGAGCACGGCCAAGGCCGCCAAGAAGCCGGCCGGCAAGCCGGCCAAGAAGAAGGCCGCGCCGAAGCCGAAGAAGAAGGGGGACAAGTAATGCCCGCGCTGCACGAGATCATCGTCCGTCCGGTGGTGACCGAGAAGAGCTCGGCCGCCTATCAGACGTGCAAGGTGTACACCTTCGAGGTGCACCCCCAGGCGAACAAGTACCAGATCCGCGACGCGCTCCAGAAGCTCTTCGGCGTCACGGCCACGGGCGTCCGCACCATGCAGATGCGCCGCCACTCGGTCACCCGTGGCCGCACCCGCGGGACGACGCCGCGCTGGAAGAAGGCCGTCGTCACGCTCAAGGACGGCGACTCGATCGCCGTGTTCGAGGGCTGAGATGAGCATCCGTCAATTCCGGCCGATGACGGCCGCCACGCGCTTCAAGTCGGTCAGCGGGTTCGACGAGATCACCCGCGCCGACGCCCGAGAAGTCGCTGCTGGAGCCGCTGAAGAAGTCGGGCGGCCGCAACAACCAGGGCCATCTGACGTCGCGCCATCGCGGCGGGGGCCACAAGCGGCAGTACCGGAAGATCGACTTCAAGCGGAACAAGTTCGGGATCCCGGGCAAGGTCTCCGAGATCGAGTACGATCCGAACCGGAGCGCCCGCATCGCCCTGATCGTGTACGCCGACGGCGAGAAGCGGTACATCCTGCACCCCAAGGGGCTGCACCAGGGCGACCTGGTGATCTCGGGGCCGGGCTCGGACAGCCGGACGGGCAACGCGCTGCCGCTCTCCGAGATCCCGCTGGGCACGACGGTGCACAACATCGAGCTCAAGATCGGGAAGGGCGGCCAGCTCGCCCGGACCGCCGGCTCGAGCGCCCAGGTCGTCGCCAAGGAAGGCGAGTACGTCACCCTCCGCCTCCGCTCGACGGAAATGCGGCTGGTGCACGGGCGCTGCCTGGCGACGATCGGCGAGGTCGGCAACGCGGAGCACGAGCTGCTCTCGGTCGGCAAGGCCGGCAAGAGCCGCTGGCTCGGCAAGCGGCCCAAGGTCCGCGGCGTGGCCATGAACCCGGTGGACCACCCGCTGGGCGGCGGTGAGGGCAAGAGCTCGGGCGGCCGTCCGCCGACGAGCCCCTGGGGCAAGCCCGAAGGCCGGAAGACCCGGCACCAGAAGAAGACGTCCACCAAGCTCATCGTGCGCGGTCGGAAGCGCGGGAAGGCGACTCAGTAATGGCGCGCAGCGTGAAGAAGGGCCCCTTCGTCCAGGAAGCGCTGATGACGAAGGTCGCAGGTCCTCAACAGCAAGAACGAGAAGCGCGTGGTCAAGACGTGGAGCCGCGCGAGCACCATCCTGCCCGAGTTCGTGGGCCACACGTTCGCGGTGCACAACGGGAACAAGTTCGTCCCGGTGTACGTGACCGAGAACATGGTGGGGCACAAGCTCGGGGAGTTCGCGCCGACCCGGCTGTTCCGCGGGCACAGCGGCAAGATCGTGGCGGACAAGAAGGCGAAGCCGGAGTAACCATGAGCGGCCATGCGATTCAGCGGCTGGTGCGCCAGTCGCCCCGGAAGATGCGGCTCGTGATCGACCTCATTCGCGGCAAGGACGTGAACGAGGCGTACGCGATCCTCAAGTTCAACAAGAAGCTCGCGGCCAAGCAGATCGCCAAGACGCTCAAGTCGGCGGTGGCGAACGCGGAGCAGAAGGCGCTCAAGGACAACGAGCGCTTCGATCCGGACGCGCTGGTCGTCAGCAAGGCGATCGTCAACGGCGGCCAGCCGCTCAAGCGCTTCACCGCCGCGGCGCAGGGCCGCGCGACGCCGATCCGGAAGCGCACGAGCCACGTGGAGATCCACGTGGAGACCAGGGAGAGCGAGTAATGGGACAGAAGACGCATCCGATCGGGCTCCGGCTCGGCATCGTCAAGCAGTGCTCCTCGCGGTGGTTCGCCACCAAGGACATGCCGGCGCTGCTCAAGGAAGACGAGCTGGTCCGGAAGTACCTGAAGACCCGGCTGGGGCACGCCGCCATCGCGCAGATCGACATCGAGCGGCGGCCGGGCAAGGTCACCATCACGGTGCACACCGGCCGGCCGGGCGTGGTCATCGGCAAGCGCGGCGCCGAAGTGGACAAGCTCCGCGACGAGCTGGCCCAGCTCACCGGCAAGGAAGCGGCGATCAACGTCGAGGAGATCAAGCGGCCGGAGCTCTCGGCCCAGCTCGTCGGCGACAACATCGCCCACCAGCTCACCCAGCGCATCTCGTTCCGCCGCGCCATGAAGCGCGCGGTGCAGAGCGCCATGCGGATGGGCGCGCAGGGCATCAAGGTGCGCGCGGCGGGCCGCCTGGGCGGCGCCGAGATCGCGCGGACCGAGGGCTATCACGAGGGGCGGGTGCCCCTGCACACGCTGCGGGCGGACATCGACTACGCCACCAGCACCGCGAAGACCACCTACGGCACCATCGGGATCAAGGTCTGGATCTTCAAGGGCGAGGTGATCGAGGACGTCTCCGGCCGCACCTATAGCACGGGGGCCTGAGGCCGATGCTCGCGCCGAAGCGAATCAAGTTCCGCAAGACCTTCAAGGGCCGGACCAAGGGCATCGCCACGCGGGGCAACACGGTGGCGTTCGGCGAGTTCGGGCTGATGAGCCTGGAGCCGGGCTGGGTCACCAACCGGCAGATCGAGGCCTCGCGCGTGGCGATGACGCGCGAGATGAAGCGCGGCGGCAAGGTGTGGATCCGGATCTTCCCGGACAAGCCGATCACCAAGAAGCCGGCCGAGACCCGCATGGGCAAGGGCAAGGGCAACCCCGAGGGCTGGGTGGCCGTGGTCAAGCCGGGGCGGATCATGTTCGAGATCGAGGGGATCAGCGAGGATCTCGCCAAGAAGGCGCTGGCGCTGGCCCAGGCCAAGCTGCCGGTGCAGGACGCGCTTCGTGCGGCGCGAGGAGAGCTGAGCGATGAAGGCCAACGAAATCCGGGAGCTGTCGGTGGACGACGCGAAGGCCAAGCTCGACGAGCTGGTCGACGGAGCGCTTCAACCTGCGCTTCCGGTCCGCCACCGAGTCGATCGAGAATCCGATGCGCTTCCGCGACGCTCCGGCGCGACATCGCGCGGCTGCACACGATCCTGCGGGAGAAGGCAACCAATGGCTGAACAGAGCAGACCCAGACGGCGGACCGCCAGCGCCGGAAGCAGCGCACCGGCGTCGTGACCAGCGACAAGATGAACAAGACGGTCACGGTGACGCTCGTCCGCCGCTACGCGCACCCGGTCTACGGCAAGCAGGTCACCCGGAGCAAGAAGGTGAAGGCCCGGAACCTCGAGGGTGAAAGGGCGCGCCCGCGCCGGCGACACCGTGCGCATCATGGAGACGCGGCCGCTGGCGAAAACGGTGTCAACTGGCGGGTCACCGAAGTCGTCGAAAGGGCCAAGTAGCCATGGTCCAACAGGAAACGATTCTCCGGATCGCGGACAACTCGGGCGCCCGCCGCGCGCTCGTCATCCGCGTGCTGGGCGGCAGCAAGCGCCGCTACGCCGGGCTGGGCGACATCGTGGTGGTGGCGATCAAGGACGCCATCCCCACCGGCCAGGTGAAGAAGGGCGACGTGGCCAAGGCGGTCATCGTGCGGACGGCCAAGGAGACCCGGCGCAAGGACGGCTCCTACATCCGGTTCGACGAGAACGCCGCCGTGCTGATCACCGACAACGGCGAGCCGCGGGCCACGCGCATCTTCGGACCCGTCGCCCGCGAGCTGCGCGAGAAGCGGTACATGAAGATCGTCTCGCTCGCGCCGGAGGTGCTGTAGCATGAAGCCGCTCGTCTACAAGAAGGCCAAGCGGGTCCGCCATCCGGCGCCCGTGCGCATGCGCCTGCACCATCACCAAGGGTGACACGGTGCAGGTGATCTCGGGCGACGACAAGGGCAAGCGGGGCCGCGTGCTCCGCGTGCACCCCAAGACCGGCCGGGTGACGATCGAAGGCGTGAACATCGTCAAGCGGCACCGCCGCGCGACGCAGACGACGGAGGCCGGGATCGTCGAGTTCCCGGCGCCGATCCATCATTCGAAGGCGATGCTGCTCGACCCCAAGAGCGGGGAGCCGACCCGGGTCCGCCGCCGCGGGACGAGGACGGGACGGTCGAGCGCATCGCCGTGAAGTCGGAGCAGTCGATCCCGAGGAACCGTTAACGATGGCCGAGACCACCGAGAAGTCGCCGCAAAGCGAAGGCGCCCAAGAAGGCGCCGGCCGAAGGCACGCCGGGCAAGGGCAAGAAGGACAAGGCGCCCGCCGGCGCGGTCGACCACGCGCCCAAGGCCGCCGAAGGCACGCCGCGGCTGCAGGAGTACTACGAGCAGACGGTGCGGGCCAAGATCCAGAAGGACTTCGCGCTGCCCAACCCGCACCAGGTGCCGCGGGTGACGAAGGTGGTCCTCAACATCGGCATGGGCGACGCGGGCAAGAACCCGAAGCAGCTCGAGGCCGCCGTCGAGGAGCTGGGGCTGATCACCGGGCAGCACGCGGTCATCACCCGCGCCAAGAAGGCCATCGCCAACTTCGGGCTCCGGGAAGGCATGCCGGTCGGCGTGCACGGTGACGCTCCGGAAGGCGCGGATGTACGAGTTCCTGGACCGCTTCATCACCCTGGCGATCCCCCGGATCCGCGACTTCCGCGGGCTCCCGAACAAGAGCTTCGACGGGCGCGGGAACTACACGTTCGGCATCAAGGAGCAGATGATCTTCCCCGAGATCGACTACGACAAGGTCGAGAAGATCCACGGGATGGACATCACGCTCGTGACGTCGACGTCCCGGGACGACCTGGCGATGGCGCTGCTGCGCGAGCTGGGTTGGCCGTTCCGCGGCGAGACACCTCTGAGGGTTGCGTAACATGGCAAAGACTTCGTGGATCGAGAGAGCCAAGCGCACACCGAAGTTCAAGGTGCGCGGCGTCCGCCGCTGTCAGCGCTGCGGCCGCAGTCGCGCCGTGCTGCGGAAGTTCGGCCTCTGCCGAATCTGTTTCCGTGAGCTCGCCTTGAAGGGGGAAATCCCGGGCGTGCGCAAGGCCAGCTGGTAAGGGGACATAGGGAATGAGCCTGACAGATCCCGTCGCGGATATGCTCACCCGCATCCGGAACGCCTGCTCGGCGGGCCATCGGCGCGTCGACATGCCGGTGAGCAAGCTGAAGACCGAGGTGGCCCGGCTGCTGCGGGACAACCACTACATCGCGGACTACAAGATCCTCGATGACGGCGCGCACGGCGTGCTGCGGTTGTACCTGAAGTACCACAACGAGCTCCCGGTCATCCGCGAGCTCCGGCGCGTCTCGACGCCCGGCCTCCGGCGCTACGTCAAGTGCCGCGAGCTGCCGCGAGTCAAGAACGGCCTCGGCATGGCGATCGTCTCGACCCCCAAGGGGCTGATGACCGACCGCGAGGCCCGGACCGCCAACCTCGGCGGCGAGCTCCTCGCCGTCGTCTGGTAGGAGGCCGCGATGTCGCGTATCGGCAAGAAGCCGGTGACGGTGCCGCAGGGCGTCACGCTCGACCTCAAGGGCAGCGAGGTCGCCGTGAAGGGCCCCAAGGGCGAGCTGCGCCGCACAGCTCCATCCCGAGATGCAGCTCGCGCTGGCCGACGGGATCTTCACGGTCACCCGGCCCAGCGAGGAGCAGAAGCACAAGGCGCTGCACGGGCTGACCCGCACGCTGGTGCAGAACATGATCGACGGCGTGTCGAAGGGGTTCACCAAGACCCTCGAGATCCAGGGCGTCGGCTACAAGGCCGAGGCCAAGCCCTACGGCGTGAACCTCGTCGTCGGGTTCTCGCACCCGGTGAAGTACGAGGCGCCGAAGGGGATCAAGATCTCGGTCGAGAACAACACCACGGTGAAGATCGAAGGCGCCGACAAGGAGAAGGTCGGCCAGGTCGCCGCCGAGCTTCGCGCGGTGCGTCCGCCCGAGCCCTACAAGGGCAAGGGCGTCCGCTACCAGGGCGAGCAGATCCGCCGCAAGGCCGGCAAGACAGGAGCCAAGTAAGCCATGCGCACCATTCACGCGCCCAAGGGCCGGAGCCAGCTGCGCTACCGCCGCCATCTCCGCGTCCGCCAGAAGGTGGCCGGGACGGGCGAGCGTCCGCGGCTGGTGGTCTTCCGCTCGCTCAAGCACATCTACGCCCAGCTCGTCAACGACGACCTCGGCGTGACCCTCCTCGCCGTGGGCGACTCGGGCGAAGGAGATCCAGGTCGAGGGCGGCGGCAAGGTGGCCCGCGGCAAGGCGGTGGGCAAGCTGCTGGCCGAGAAGGCCAAGGCCGCCGGAGTGACCCGGGTGGTCTTCGACCGCGCCGGCTACCGTTACCATGGTCGCGTGCAGGCCGTCGCCGACGGCGCCCGCGAAGGCGGATTGGAGTTCTAAATGGCTGACGAGACGACAGGCACCGAAGGCACCACGCCAGCCGGCGCGCCGACGACCCCGACGGCGGCGGCGACCGCCGCGCCCGAGCGCCCGGCCGGCACCGACCGGCCCGCGCGGCCGGGGCGGGCGCGGCGGCGGCGGCGGCGAGCGCGGCGGCCGGGGCGGCCCGCGCCGGGACCGGGGCGACCGCGATCACCAGAGCGATCACGTCGAGAACGTCATCGCCATCAACCGCGTGGCCAAGGTGGTCAAGGGCGGCCGGCGGTTCTCGTTCAACGCCCTCGTGGCGGTGGGCGACGGCAAGACCAAGGTCGGCATCGCGACCGGCAAGGCCAACGAGGTGAGCGAGGCGGTGCGGAAGGCCGTCGACGCCGCCAAGCGGTCGATGGTGGAGCTGCCCAAGACCGGATCGACCATTCCGCACGAGGTCATCGGCCAGCACGGGGCGGGGCGGGTGCTGCTCAAGCCCGCCGCCACCGGGACCGGCGTCATCGCCGGCGGTCCGGTGCGGGCGGTGCTCGAGTGCGCCGGCATCACCGACATCCTGACCAAGAGCCTGGGCTCGTCGAACGCGCACAACATGGTGCGCGCCACGATGGACGGGCTGAGCCAGCTGGTGAGCGTGCGCCAGATCGCGCGCGAGCGCGGCATCGAGCTCGACCAGATCGCCTACAAGCCCCGGCAGGAGGGCTGACGACATGGGCCGCAATCCCGTCGTGGGCCGGCAGGGCCCCGTCTATCACGCCGCCACGGTCCCGAGCGAGCAGGACGCCGCGACGCTGGCGGTGAAGCAGATCCGCTCGGAGATCGGGCATTCGGAGACCATGCGCCGGACGCTCCGCGCGCTGGGCCTCCGGCACCACCAGCAGACGGTGCAGGTCAAGAACACGGCATCCGCCCGCGGCATGCTGTACAAGGTGCGGCACCTCATCGAGGTGTCGCCGGCTGAGGAGAAGTAGGCATGGCCGAGAAGACGATCACCCTGTCCAACCTGAAGCCCGCCCGCGGCTCGCACCAGAATCGCAAGCGGCTCGGCCGCGGCCCGGGCTCCGGCCTCGGCAAGACGTCGGGCAAGGGTCACAAGGGCCACAAGGCGCGGACCGGCGGCGGCACGAACCCCGGCTTCGAGGGCGGCCAGATGCCGATGTACCGGCGGCTGCCCAAGCGCGGGTTCACCAACCCGTTCCGGGTCGAGAACCAGGCGGTCAACCTGTCGCAGCTCAAGAAGGTGAGCGCGACCGAGGTGAGCCCCGAAACGCTGTACTCCGCGGGCCTCATCGGGAAGCCCGACGCGCCCGTGAAGCTCCTGGGTACCGGTGACGCCGACCGGGCCTATACCGTCCGTGGCGTGTCCCTGTCCACGTCGGCGCGCACGAAGATCGAGGCGGCCGGCGGCAAGATCGAGGGGTAAGTGACCGCACCGCGCGTCCCCACGCTGGCCATCGACGAGGAACTGAAGCGGAAGCTGCTCTTCACCCTCCTCGCGCTCGTCATCTACCGGGTCGGCGCCCACATCGCCGCGCCCGGGGTGAACGTCACCGCGCTGGCCGACTTCATCCAGAACTCCGCCGCCGCCGGGTTCTTCGGATTGTACGACGCTCTGGGCGGCGGCCTCTCCCGGGCCACGGTCTTCGCGCTCGGGATCATGCCCTACATCTCCGCGTCCATCATCTTCCAGCTGGCCGGCGGCGTGGCGCCGTCGATCGGCAAGATGCAGAAGGACGAAGAGGGCAAGAAGAAGATCACGCAGTGGACGCGGTACCTCACCGTGTTCATCGCGCTGTCGCAGGCCTATACCTTCGCCCTGTTCACCGAGTCGATCCCGGGCGCCATCGCGACTCCGGGCCTCGCCGCCCGCCTCATCATGGTGGTGACGCTCACGACCGGCGCCATCTTCGTCATGTGGCTCGGCGAGCAGATCACCGAGCGCGGCATCGGGAACGGGATGAGCCTGCTCATCACCTTCTCGATCCTCGAGCGGCTCTGGCCCGGCGCGCTGCACCTGGTGCAGTTCATCCGGAGCGGCGTGGTGAGCGCGCCGGGCGTCCTGTTCTTCCTGGTGATCCTGGTGGCGGTCATCGCCGCCGTGGTGGGCATGACGATCGCCGCCCGCCGGATCCCCATCCAGATCCCGCGCAAGGTCATGGGCCGCGGCCGGATCCGCGAGGGCCAGAAGACGTTCATCCCGATCCGGCTGATCACCGCCGGCGTGATGCCGATCATCTTCGCCCAGACGATCATCATCGTGCCCGGGACGATCGCCAGCTTCACCAAGAACCCGGTGCTGACCGAGATCGCCAGCTTCTTCCAGCCCGGCGACGCGCCGTACGATCTCACGTTCGCGGTGCTGATCCTGCTGTTCAGCTACTTCTACACGTCGATCATCTTCAACTCGGTCGACCTGGCGGAGAACCTGAAGAAGCAGGGCGGGTTCATCCCGGGCGTGAAGCCGGGGGCCAGCACGGCCGACTACATCGACGGCGTGCTGGCGCGGATCACGCTGCCGGGCGGCCTGTTCCTCGCCGGCATCGCGCTCCTGCCGATCCTGGTGTCGAAGGGACTGAATATCCCGAACCAGGGGTTCGGCGGCACCTCGGTGCTGATCGTGGTCGGGGTGCTCCTCGACACCATCGCCCAGATCGAGCAGCACCGGACGCTCCGGAAGTACGACGGCTTCATGAAGACCGGCCGGGTGAAGTTCCGGGGGCGGCAGCAGCGGTACATGTAGGGCCCGAGCAGGGCGGAGATCTCGCGGAGTCACCCTGAGCGAAGCGAAGGGGGCATGCCCCCGGTCATGGCTCCTTCGCTTCGCTCAGGATGACTCCGTTCGCTATCCGCGCTCTGATGGCTGAACGCCCAACCCTCTCTCCTTCTCGGACAGGCATGGATATCCTTCTGATGGGCCCCCCCGGCGCCGGCAAGGGGACGCAGGGGTCGCTGCTCGCCGAATCGCTCGGGCTGCCGAAGTTCGCCACCGGCGACCTGCTTCGTGACGCGGTCAAGCGCGGCACGCCGCTCGGCCTGCAGGCCAAGGCGGTCATGGAGGCCGGCCACCTGGTGGGCGACGAGATCATCCTCGGCGTGGTGCGCGACGAGCTCGCCAAGCCCGAGGCCGCCAAGGGCGTGATCTTCGACGGCGTGGTGCGGACGATTCCGCAGGCCGAGGGGATGGACCGGATCCTGTCGGACAAGGGGCGGACGATGGACGCGGTACTGTTCTTCGACGTGACCGACGAGGAGATTCTGGCGCGGCTCGAGCGCCGTCGCGCCATGGAGCATCGCGCCGACGACGACCCCTCGGCCGTGGCCACGCGGCTTCGCGCCTACCGCGAGCAGACCGCGCCGGTCCTCGCGTGGTATGAGAAGCGGAACGCGGTGCGCCGCATTCCCGCCGTCGGCACGATCGAGGAGATCGCCGAGCGCGTTCGCCAGGCGCTTGGCCGGTAGCATGATCACGCTCAAGTCCCCGCGCGAGATCGACGCCATGGGCCGGGCGGGGCGGATCGTGGCCGGCACGCTGGCGCTCATGCGCGAGCTGGTCCGCCCCGGGCTCTCGACCGAGGACCTGGACGCGGCGGCCGAGACGTTCATCCGGAGCCACGACGGCGCCACGCCGTCGTTCAAGGGCCTCTACGGGTTCCCCAAGACGCTCTGCACCTCGATCGACATCGAGATCGTGCACGGCATCCCGTCAACGAAGCGGGTGCTGAGCGAGGGCAGCATCGTGAGCGTCGACGTGGGCGTTCAGCTCGAGGGGCTCCACGCGGACTCGGCCACCACCATCCCCGTGGGGACCATTACCCCCGCGGCGGCGCGGCTGCTGGCCGTGACCCAGGAGTGCCTGGCGGCGGGTATCGCGCAGGCGCGGGTCGGGAATCACGTGGGGGACATCGGGCACGCGGTGCAGCAGGTGGCCGAGGGGGCGGGCTACGGCGTGGTTCGCGAGCTCGTGGGGCACGGCATCGGCACCCGGTTCCACGAGGAGCCGCAGGTACCCAACTACGGCAGCCCCAAGCGCGGTCCCCGGCTGCTCGAGGGCATGACGCTCGCGATCGAGCCGATGATCACGATCGGCAGCCCGGCTACCAAGACGCTCGGCGACAAGTGGACGGTCGTCACCGCCGACGGGAGCCTGTCCGCGCACTTCGAGCACACCGTCGCCATCACGGCCAACGGGCCGAGGATCCTGACCGCCGCCTGAGCCTCAGCGCACGCGTTCCTCCAGCAGCAGCCGCACCCGCCGCTCGTTCTCCTCGATCCGCTCCAGCAGCACCGCCGCCGTCGCGAGGCGCTCCGTATTCGTCGCGTGCTCGCCGGCTTCGCGCAGGTTGCTTCGCACCGCCCACCACGCGCTCCGCGCCGCGCCACCCGCGAGGAAGACCGCCGTCGCGGCGTCCCCCAGCGCGCCGGCCAGCCCCCGTTCGGCGATCTCCAGCCCGAGCTCCGCGGCCTCCCCGAGCCGTGCCAGCAGGTCGAGTTGCACGGCAGCGCCTTCGCGGAAAGCGTCGGCCCTGGCACGAGCGCGCCGCTCGCGCTCGTCCGGCGTTCCCTTCGGCAGCGCGAGCGCCTGCCCGAATCCCTCGAAGGCCGCCGCATCACGTGCCGCGAGCGCGAGCATGTCGACCCGCAGCCGTCGGGCCTTCTCGCCCACCCGCGCCGCGAGGTCGTGCACGGACGCGTATCGCTCCCGCGCGCCGGTGAGCCCGGCCACCATCTCGACCAGCGCGGCGCCGAGCGCTCCCGCGAACGCCGCCGCCGCCCCGCCCGCGGGGGCTGCGGTTGGGGCGGCGAGGGCGTTCAGCCAGTCGGTGACGGTCGTTTCTTCGACGGGGCTGTCCATGGTGAGTTCGTTTCCGGATTCATGAGGAGATCGTGTCTGTATTCACCACGAAGGCACGAAGGACACGAAGGTTGAATGGCGCGACGAAAGGATGAATGGCACGATGTAAACGATAGTGAACCACCACCCCATGACCCCCCGTGACCAACTTGATGCGCGTAGGCTGCGCATCCGACCTGGTCAATGTGCCCTTCGTGCTCTTCGTGGTGAATGCGCCACCGGAGCCATACGTGACACCGCACCCTCTGCGCCCTCCGTGCCTCTGTGGTGAATCACCCGCCCGCCGTCGCCCCTGCGCGAATCACCCGCGCACCGTCTCCAGCAGCCACGCGTGCATCGCCGGATTGCCCGCCACCAGCCCGGTGTGCTCGGCCCCGATGTGCCGCCCCCCGAAGTCGGTGACCACGCCCCCGGCCTCGCGCACGAGCAGGATGCCGGCCGCGATGTCCCACGCCGACAGATGCAGCTCCCAGAAGCCATCGAACCGTCCCGCCGCGACGTCCGCCAGGTCGAGGGCGGCGGAGCCCGGCCGGCGGATGCCGCTGGTTCGCGCCGCCACCCGGGCGAACTGGGCCAGGTACTCGCCGAGCCGCGAGGTCTCCTTGAACGGAAAGCCGGTCCCGATCAGTGCGAACCCTGGATCGGCGATGGCCGAGACCGCCAGCCGGCGGTCGCCCTGCCAGGCGCCGGCGCCGCGGGCGGCCGTATAGACCTCGTGGCGTGGCACCTGCACCACCACGGCCGCTTCGAGCTCGCCGTCCACCGCCGCGGCAATCGACACCGCATAGGCCGGAAAACCGTGCAAAAAGTTGGTCGTGCCATCGAGCGGGTCGACGATCCAGACCAGCCCATCGCGCACGACCTCGGGGCTGAGCTCCTCGCCCACGATGCGGCTCCCCGGCTCCGCGGCCACCAGGATGTCGGTGATCATCCGCTCCGCGGTGCGATCCACCTCGGTCACGAAGTCCCGGCTGCCCTTGTGGGTCCAGTCGGCGGGGTCCGAGGGCCGCTCGACCGCCCGCAGGTAGCCGGCGGCCGCCTCGGCCGCGGTCCGGGCCAGGTGCAGTAAGTCCAAGGCCGACACTGTCTTGCTGCCCTCCATGGAACCGGGTAAGTTGGGGCCATGCCACGCATATTCTCGGGGATCCAGCCGTCCGGCGAGCTGCACATCGGCAACTGGCTTGGCGCGGTGCAGAATTGGGTCACCCTGCAGCAGAGCTACGATTGCATCTATTGCATCGTGGACCTGCATGCTATCACCGGCAAGTACGACAGCGCGTCGCTGGCCCAGCGGACGCGCGATATGGCGATCGGGCTCCTGGCCTCGGGCATCGACCCCGATCGGGCGGTCCTGTTCGTGCAGTCGCACGTGGCCGAGCACAGCGAGCTCCAGTGGCTGCTCAACACGCTGACGCCGATCGGCGAGCTGGAGCGGATGACCCAGTTCAAAGATAAGGCGCAGCGTTTCGAAAGTGTCCCGGCCGGCCTGCTCAACTACCCGGTGCTGATGGCCGCCGACATCCTGCTCTATCGCGCCGACCTGGTGCCGGTGGGCGACGACCAGACCCAGCATCTCGAGCTGACCCGCGAGATCGCCCGGAAGTGGAATGCCGAGTTCGGCGGGGGCGAGGACTGGTTTCCCGAGCCCAAGCCGCTCCTGACCGAGGCCAAGCGGATCATGGGCCTCGACGGCCAGGCCAAGATGTCGAAGAGCCTCGGGAACACCATCGGCCTGCTCGACTCGCCCGAGGAGATCTGGCAGAAGCTGCGGCCGGCCAAGACCGATCCGGCCCGGGTGACCAGGAAGGACCCGGGTACGCCCGAGATCTGCAACCTCTACCATCTCCACCGGTACTTCTCGCCGGCCGAGACGGTGGCGACCGTGGCGGAGAATTGCCGCGGGGCGAAGTGGGGCTGCCTCGACTGCAAGCGGGTGCTGGCCGACAACATGATCGCGGCGCTGGCACCGATCCGCGCCCGCGCCCAGGAGCTCCAGGCGCAGCCCGAGCTGGTGGACCAGATCCTGGGCGATGGTGCGGCGCGCCGCGCGGCGGATGGCCGAGGAGACAATGCGGGAAGTGCGGGCACGGATGGGCTTCCTCCCGGCGCCCACGGCGGCGGCGAACGAGCGATAGGGGCGAGCGCATGGAGAAGATCATCAAGGCGGCCGTCGAGCGCGGGGCGTCGGACCTCCACATCAAGGCCGGCGACGTGTTCCGGGCCCGGATCAACGGGAAGCTCGTTCCCCTGACCAAGCAGCGCCTGACGCCCGATCAGACGCGGGCGATCGCGCTCAAGCTCATCAGCAGCGACGAGGACCGCCTCAAGATCGACCGCCTGCGGGACTTCGACTGTTCCTGGGGCATGCCGGGCGTCGGACGGTTCCGGGTCAACGTGCTGCGGCAGCGCTCGTCGTTCATGATCGTCATGCGGGTGATCCCGTTCACCGTCCCGACCCTCGAGTCGCTCCGCCTTCCCGAGGTGCTCGGGGAGCTGGCCGAATCGGAGCGAGGGCTCATCCTCGTCACCGGCGTGAGCGGCAGCGGGAAGAGCTCGACCGTGGCGGCCATGGTGCACCACATCAACCGCACCCAGCACAAGCACGTCGTCACGATCGAGAATCCGATCGAGTTCCTCCACCGCGACCTGAGCTGCAGCATCACCCAGCGCGAGGTCGGGGTCGACACCGACAACCTGACGATCGGTGTCCGAGCCGCCCTGCGGCAGGATCCTGACGTCGTCGTGCTGGGCGAGATCAGCGACGCCGACACCATCGATACGGCCATCAAGGGCGCCGAGACCGGCCGGCTCGTGATCGCGTCGATGCCCACGCCCAACGTGGTCACCACCATCGAGCGGATCCTCACGACCCTGCCGCGCGAGGAGCGCGAGATCGGCCGGATGCGGCTGTCGGAGGCGCTCCGCGCGATCGTGTGCCAGCAGCTCCTTCCCGAGAAGGACGAGAAGGGCCGCGTGCCCGCCATCGAGCTGTTGATCGCCACGCCCGCCGTCCGGGAGTGCCTCAAGGACGCGAGCCGCATGGGCGAGCTCCGCAAGCTCATGGCCGACGGCCGCAAGCAGCTCGGCACCCAGACGTTCGAGCAGCACCTCGCCGATCTCACCGAGGCGGGAACGATCACGGCCGACACCGCCAAGGCCGCGCTCTCCATGAGCGGCGGGCCCGCGCCTCCGGCCAAGAAGGGCGGAAAGCAGGCCGCCTCCGCCTGAGCCGGCCTCCCGATGCCTTCGCTCGACCAGACGATGGAACGAGTCCTCGCGCTCGCCGCGCGAGGCGGGTACGCCCGCCGCCGCGGCGGCGCGCGACCTCGTCGCCGCCCACCTCGAAGCGCTCGGGTACCAGGTCCAGCGCCAGCGCTTCGCCTTCGCTCCCTCCAGCCTCAATGGCTTTCCCGTCTTCGGCGCGGGTCTCGGCGGCCTGGCACTGCTGCTGCTGCCGCTGCTCACCGGCGAACGGACGCCCGGCTGGGCCGCGGCCCTGGTGCTCGCCGGGGGGCTGTTGCTGCTCGCGGTGCTGGCCGTCGGGATCGGCCTTGGCTGGCTCCCGCTGGGCGGCGCGACGCGCGAGGACGCCAACCTGATCGCCACGCGCGGCGGCGTGCCGGTGCGCCGCTGGATCGTGGCCCACCTCGACACCAAGGCGCAGATTCAGTCGATGGCCGGACGGCTGGTGGCGGTGTGGGTCATCGGCATGGCGGTCGCGGCGCTGGCGGCGCTGGCGCTGGCGCGCCTCGGAGGCAGCGTGCCGGTGCCGCTGGCGGGCATGGGGGCCGCGGTCGCGGTGCTCGCGGGAGCGCTGGCGGGCCGCGGACGGCTCCGCGGCACGACGCCGGGAGCGAGAGACAACGGGACCGGCGTGGCGGCGGCGCTCGCCGCGGCGGAAGCGCTGGACGATGCCGCCACCGGCATCCTGATCACCGGTGCCGAGGAGTTCGGGCTGGTCGGTGCCCGCGTATTCGTCGCCCAGCACGCCGTCGAGCTGCGGCGAGGCCGTGGTCGTGAACCTCGACACGATCGACCAGGAGGGCGAGCTCGCCGTCGTGAGCCACGACGCACGCGGCGCCGCGCTCGCGCGCCGGGAGGCTCCGCGCCTCGCGGCGTCGGGCCTGGCGCCTCGGCTCCGGCGGCTCCCGATCGGCATTCTCACCGACAGCCTGCCGTTCGCGCGCGCGGGCGTGCCCGCGCTCACGATCGGCCGGCTCACGTGGCGCACGCTCCGGACGATCCACACGCCACGGGACACGGCCGCACGAGCTCTCGCTCGAGACCGCGATACGGGTGGGACGGGCGCTCGCGGCGAATTGACTGTTGGCTCGTCCGCGCATAGGTTTGCCCGAGGATTCTGGAGCCCCGTGAGGGGCTCCTTTTCGTTGGGTATGCCCGGGAGCCGACAATGTTCGACGCGAAGACCGCCTGCGTGGTGGTCGTCGGGGCGCAATGGGGGGACGAGGGCAAGGGCAAGCTCGTCGACGTCCTCGCCGAGCGGGCCGACCTGGTCGTGCGCTACCAGGGCGGCGCGAACGCCGGCCATACCGTCGTCATCGGCGACTCGCACTTCATCCTGCGCCAGATTCCGTCGGGCATCCTGCACGGCGGCGTCACCTGCATCGTCGGCAACGGCGTGGTGCTCGAGCCCGAGACCTTCTTCGGCGAGCTCGACGAGCTCGCCAAGCGCGGCATCGACACGACCGGCCGCATCTTCGTCTCCGATCGCGCCCACCTGGTGCTCCCGCTCCACAAGCTGCTCGACGCCGCCAGCGAAAAGAGCCAGAAGATCGGCACGACCGGCCGCGGCATCGGCCCCGCCTACGAGGACAAATACGGCCGGCGGGGCATCCGCGTGGTGGACCTCCGCCGGCTCGACTGCGCCCGCGCGCTGCTCGTCGAACGGGTGCAGCGGGCCAACCGGCTGCTCGAGCTGATGGGGAGCACGGATCGGGCGTCGCTCGAGGCGCACGCCGAGATGCTCGAGCGGCTCGCGCCGCGGGTCCTGCCGCTCGCGGCCGATACCGGGCTCCTGGTGCACCGCGCGCTGGGCAGCGGCAAGCGCGTGCTGCTCGAGGGCGCGCAGGGCGCGCTGCTCGATGTCGACCACGGCACCTATCCGTACGTGACCTCGTCCAACACGACGGCGGGCGGCGCGGCGGTCGGCGCGGGGATCGGGCCGACGGCCATCGACGGGGTGCTGGGCGTGGTCAAGGCCTACACGACGCGGGTGGGGAACGGCCCGCTGCCCACCGAGGCCGAGAGCCCGTTCGGCGAGCGGCTGCGGGAGATGGGCGGCGAGTTCGGCTCGGTCACGGGGCGGCCGCGGCGCTGCGGCTGGTTCGACGCGACGGTCGTCCGCTACGCGGTCCGGGTGAACGGTCTCACGGGACTCGCCGTGACGAAGCTGGATGTGCTCGACACGTTCTCGGAGATCCCGGTCGGCACCGCGTACCGGCTCGACGACACGAGCTGCGAGGAGATGCCGACCGAAGTCGATGCGCTCGGCCGGGTCAAGCCGATCTACGAGGTGCATGAAGGATGGCGGCAGCCGACCGGCGGCGCCCGCAAGCTGGCCGACCTGCCCTCGGCCGCCCGCGCCTACCTCGACCGGCTCGAGGCGCTCTCGGGCGCGCCCGTGCGCTACGTGAGCGTCGGCACGCGGCGGGACCAGATCATCGAGGTATGACCGACACCTCCGACCTCCTCGTCGTCGGCGCGGGGCCCTGCGGGCTCGCCGTGGCGATCGCCGCGACGCAGGCGGGGCTGTCGTGCGTCGTGCTCGACCGGCGGACGATCGTCTCCACGATCGAGCGCTACCCGCTGCAGATGACGTTCTTCTCGACGCCCGAGCGGATCGAGATCGGCGGCATCCCCTTCATCGCCAGCCACGAGAAGCCCACCCGGGCGGACGGCCTGATCTACTACCGGCGGGTCGCGGAGCATTTCCGGCTCGACGTCCGGCCGGGCGAGGACGTCGTGAACGTCGCCCGCGAGCCGGACGGAGGCTTCGTGGTGGAGGTGACCCGCGCGCACGACGCCAAGCGCTATCGCGCCGCCAACGTGGTCTTCGCCACCGGCTACTACGACAACCCGAATTTCCTCCGGGTGCCGGGCGAGGAGCTGCCGCACGTCGCGCACTACTTCCTCGAGGGTCATCCCTACTGGCATCGCCGGGTCATCGTGATCGGGGCGGGGAACAGCAGCGTGGACGCGGCGCTCGAATGCTGGCGCGCGGGCGCCACGGTGACGCTGGTCCACTTCGGCGAGGCCTTCGACCGGACGGTCAAGGCGTGGGTGCTGCCGGACATCACCAACCGCGTGAAGGAGGGCAGCATCGCGGTGCGCTGGCGGTCGCGCATCCGGGCGATCACGCCGACCGACATCGAGATCGTCTCCGAAATCACCGGCGCCGCCGAGCGCCTTCCGGCCGACGCCGTGCTGGCCATGACCGGCTACCACGCCGATACCACGCTGCTCCGGCGGCTCGGCGTCCCGGTCGACGAGGCGTCGGGCGTCCCGGCGCACGACGAGCGGACGATGGGCACGCCGGTCGAGGGCGTCTACCTGGCCGGCGTCATCGCCAGCGGCAACGACGCCAACCGGCTGTTCATCGAGAATGCCCGCGGGCACGGCGAGCTGATCGTGGGCGACATCGTTGCCCGGAGCCGGCGGGCAGCCGGGCGGGGGGCTCGGCAGGTCGCTGGCTGACGGTGCCTCACGCGCTCAGTCCAGCTGTTCGATCGCGATCCGGGTATCCCACCGCCGCATCATCTCGATGAACGCCGCGGCCATGGCCGGGTCGAACTCGGCCCCCGCGCGCTCGTGTGATGTAGTCGAGCGCCTGCGTCGAGGACCAGGCGTCGCGGTAGGGCCGGCGCGTGCGGAGCGCGTCGTAGACGTCGCAGACATGTACCAGGCGGCTGGCCTGGTGGCAGTCCCGCGGGTAGTGGACGTGCGGATAGCCGCCGCCGTCGTGGTAGCGGTGGTGCTCGTAGGCCACGACGGCGGCGAGATCGAGCGGCTCGTCTGCCCTCGAGGATCATCCGGGCGCCGTCGGCGGGATGGGCCTCGACCACGGCGCGCTCCTGCGGGCGTGAGCTTGCCCGGCTTGGACAGGATCTCCTTGGGGATCCGGACCTTGCCCAGGTCGTGCAGCAGCCCCGCCAGCCCGAAGCCGCGTACCGCGGCGGGCGCCATGCCGAGGAACTCGCCGAGCGCCATGGTGAGGACCGAGACGTTCATCGAGTGCGTCGTGGTGTACTGGTCGAATTCCTTGAGCTGCAGCAGCGGCATGACCATCGCCTGGCCGCCGTGCATCGCGAGCGAGAGCGACCGGACCACGCCGTACGCCTCGAGCAGCGGGATGCCCTTCCCGTCGCTCACCTCCTGGTGGATCCAGCTCACCGCCTCGCGCTCCTCCCGGAGCGAATAGCCCAGCGTGGCCACCGGCAGCGGCTCGGTGCGCACCGGCTCGCCGGCCGGTGTCGTCGAGGCGGATCCGGCCGAACCGGATCCCCTCGGGACCGTCCTGCCATAGGTCCGAGCGCGCGTCGCCGTGCGAGCCCGAGCACGGCCGCCGCGTGGCCGAGGAAGCGCTCGAAGTGCGGCTCGCGTCACCGCGCCACTGATCTCGAGCCGCTCGATGCCTCCCTGCGCGAACCGGGCGCTCCACTCCCAGCGCTCCAGCTCCGGCAGCAGGTCGCGGCCGAACAGCACCTCCTCCTGCATGAACGTGAAGATCAGGCCGGGCCGGCCCGCCTGCAGGTCGGCGAGCTCGCGGTAGGAGGCGTCGGCCGCGCGGCGCGTGGCCGGGTGCGCCTCGCCGTACAGGCCGAGCGTGGAGAGGGCGTTCGAGAGGGAGGTGAGGAAGCGGACCGGATCGCTCACGCGAACCGCATCCGGGCGGCCAGGCGGATCTCGGGGTCGTCGTGGTCGCGCGCCTTCTTGAGCAGGCCGATGACCTGCGGATGCCCGCCCCAGTTCCGGGCGAGCGCCGACACGGCGGCGAGCACCACGGGCGACTTGGTCTCGATGCCGCCAGCCGAAGAAGTGGCGCCGGGTGCCCGCGAGGTCGAGCAGCTGGGCCAGGGCGTGGGGCCCGTTCGCGCGGCCCAGCGCGCGCACCGCGATCGCCCGAAGCTCGGCCGGCCGGCGCCGGTCGCCCGTGAATCGCTCGACGGCGCGGAGGGCGTCGGGCGGGCAGCGCGTCGACTGCGGCCCGCAGCACGAGCGTGACGATCTCGGGACTCTCGTCGCCGAGCCCGCGCATGATCGCGGAGGCGCGGTGCTCGGGAAACTCGAGCAGGAGCTTGTAGGCCTCGCGGCGGAGGCGGATGTCCGGGTGGCGGGCGTAGGCCACCGCCGAGAAGCCGGCCGGCCAGACCTTCAGCATGCGAAGCAGGGCCAGGAGGTTCCGCTGCACGAACCAGGGCGCGTCTTTGAGACGGACAGCCGCCACCGGCGCCACCGGCGGACCGATCGCGACCAGCAGCCGGAGGGTGCGCGCGCGGACGGAGCGGTCGTTGGCCTGTTCCAGCAGGTCGAGCAGCGGGTCGACCGCGTGAGCCCCGAGGCGGCTCACCAGGCTTTCGATCGTGGAGAAGTCGAGGCACGGCACGGCGAGCTCGAGCCGGAGACGCGCGGGCGTGGCGACGTGGTGCCACAGCGCGTTCGCCGTGGCGGCGCTGGCCGACGGCGCCTCGCGGAGCACGCCGACCGCCTCGGGAATCCGGCTCGCTTCGACGAGCGTCTCCAGGGCCGCGTAGACCCGGGGACCGCCACAGTCGGTCTCGAGCCCGATCTGGAGCACCAGCGCCGGCTCGCAGTCGAGCCGGTCCTCCTCCATCACGCCAGGGTCGCGGGGCGCCTGGCGCACCATGCCGTCGAGGACCGCGGTGTACTCGCCGGGGTTGGGGTCCTTGAGATTCCACTCGGTGATCAGCTGCGCCACGTTCCGCCGCAGCATCGACTCCGCCTCGGCGCGGCCGCGCTCGGGCCCCTGCTCGGCGTGATGGGCGAACTTGTGCAGCAGCCGGAGGAGCTGGTGCGAGATGGTCTGGCCGGTGGTGGCCGCCGCGGCCTCGACGACTTCGATCACGGCGTCGACCGCAAGCACCTCGGACGCGGTGAGCGCGAAGCGGCGCCGCTCGGAGTGGTCGGCTCCGGCCTCGAGCACGCGCCGGAGCGTCTCGGGCTTGAGCGACGTGACCAGGCGGGACACCCGCTCGCGCACGCGGGGCTCCCAGGCCCCCTGGCGCCCGGACATCTCGTCGGCGATCTGGCCGAGATAGTCCAGCACGACGCGATCGTACCCGACCTGCTCCGGCTGCGCATCGATCGCCCGGGCGACGACCAGCGGATCTTCCGCGGTGTCGGTGGGGCTGCCGTCGGCGGACAGCGCGAGATGGGCCAGGCCCGAGCCAGAGCGCTCCGCCCGGCGTCTCGGGCGCGTCGTCCGTCCTCCTCCTCCTGCAGGAACAGGCGGTTCAGCTCGGGCGGCTGGACCTTGAGGTGGATCCAGGCCCCGCCGGCACCGAGCCGAAGACCGAACGGCCCGTCGTCGCCCTGTGGGTCGGCGGCGAGGGCGCCCAGGAGGTCGTCGATCTCCTGGAGCGAGATGCCGCGATCGAAGCGCAGCGTGGCGATGCGGTGGCGGTGGAGCCGCCGGGCGAGGTCGCTGAGGAGGGCGTTCCGCGGGTCGGTCGCCACGCCGGCGACGATCAGCTGGTGCCGCGCGACGCCGATCGCCAGCGTGTCGCGCGGGGCGAGGAGGGACTCGAGCCGGTTGACGAAGCGCTCGGTGGATTCCTGGAGGTGGGGGTGGCCCAGAGGGTACATCGCGCGCTTGTGCAGCACGATGGAGAACTCGACGAGAAAATCCGCCAAGTCCCTCGACAGGGTCGCGGTGGAGCGCGCCCCGGGGGTCTGGGAGAGGGGCGGGAGCCCCTCTGGGATCGAGCTCATGGTAGGTGGCCGGTGATGGTCGGGCCCAAAAGAGCAAGATTCCCGCCACCGGTGGCACGCGCGTAAGCTGTTGTGGATGGTGGATTTGCCGTGGCTGGGCGAGGCCAGCTGGTCGGCAGAAAGCGCCAGGTGCCGGAAGATGGGTCCCGGGGCCGTGGCAAAAGCCCTCCCAGGGCGGGGAGGGCTAGTGAATCGGCGGCGCGACGGGGCTATGCGTGACCGTCGCGTCGCATGGCTCAGCGCCAGCTCGGTCTGGGCGCCGGCGCGGTCGGTCAGGGTGAAGTGCCCTTCGACCGGCCGGAAGGTGAGATCGGGCCGGGCGCGGGGATAGTGTGCGTGCGCGGCGAATTATGCACATCACAAAACTATCTTTCGGCTCCCACCGCCGCAAGAGCCTGCCTGGCGCTTCCTTACCGCCCCCGCCCGGCCTATTTTCCTCGCTCCCGTTGCGACGCCTCCCCGACACCGATGCGCTCCATGGCCGATACCACCCTGATGGACAAGCTGGTCTCCCTCTGCAAGCGCCGAGGCTTCGTCTTCCAGTCCTCGGAGATCTACGGCGGCCTCGGCTCGGTGTGGGACTACGGCCCGCTCGGCGTCGAGCTCAAGAAGAACGTCAAGGACCGCTGGTGGTACGCCATGGTCCACGCGCGGGACGACATCGAGGGCCTCGATGCCGCGATCCTGATGCATCCGCGCGTGTGGGAAGCGTCCGGCCACATCGCCGGCTTCACCGACCCGCTGGTCGACTGCCGGCACTGCAAGAACCGCTTCCGGGCGGACGACCCGCGCATCAAGGGCACGCCCGGCCAGCCCGACGCGCAGTGCCCCGTCTGCGGCAGCCGGGGGAGCCTCACCGAGCCGCGGATGTTCAACCTCATGTTCAAGACGTTCATGGGGCCGGTCGAGGAGCAGGCGGCGGTGGTCTACCTGCGGCCGGAGACGGCTCAGGGCATCTACGTCAACTACCTCAACGTGCTGCAGAGCTCGCGGCAGCGGATTCCGTTCGGGATCGCCCAGATCGGCAAGGCGTTCCGGAACGAGATCACTCCCGGGAACTTCATCTTCCGGACCCGCGAGTTCGAGCAGATGGAGATGCAGTTCTTCGTGAAGCCCGGCACCGACGCCGAGTGGTTCGAGCGCTGGCGCGAGTGGCGCATGCAGTGGCACCAGAGCCTCGGGCTCACGCCCGCCGAAGCTGCAGTGGCACCAGCACGGCCCCGACGAGCTGGCCCACTACGCCCGCGCGGCGTTCGACATCCAGTACGAGTTTCCCTTCGGCTGGCAGGAGATCGAGGGCATCCACAACCGCGGCGACTTCGACCTCGGCCGCCACCAGGAGTTCTCGGGCAAGAAGCTCGAGCACTTCGACCAGGCCGCCAACGAGCGCTACCTGCCGTACATCGTCGAGACCTCCGCCGGCGCGGACCGCGTCGCCCTCACGCTGCTGGCGGACGCCTACCGCGAGGAGCAGGTCGAGGGCGAGACCCGCGTCGTGCTCGGCCTCCATCCGGCGGTCGCGCCCATCAAGGCGGGCGTGTTTCCGCTGGTCAAGAAGGACGGCATGCCCGAGCTGGCCACGGCCCTCTACCACGATCTCAAGCGGCGCTTCCCGGCCTTCTACGACGACAGCGGCGCCATCGGCCGGCGGTACCGCCGGATGGACGAGGCCGGCACGCCGTTCGGCATCACGGTGGACGGCGAGACCGCGGCGCAGCGGACCGTCACCGTGCGCCACCGCGACTCGATGCTGCAGGAGCGGATCGGGCTGGACCAGGTGGCCGGTTTCGTGGCGGAGCGGATCGGCCGGGACTGACCGCGCATGCGCCTCTCCGACTTCGAAGCCATGGTCGGTCCGGCTGGCCGGCGACGTGCCTCGCGAGTTTCTCGACGGCGTGGCCGAGATCGTCGTCTCGCCGCGCACGCTGCCGCATCCGGACCGGCCGGGCATCTTCACGCTCGGCGAGTGCATCCCGCTCCCGGTCGCGGCCGACGCGGGGCCGGAGAGCATCCAGAGCCGGATCGTGCTCTATCATGGGTCGTTCGCCGCGCTCGCCACGATGACGCCGGGATTCGACTGGCAGGACGAGGCATTCGAGACCCTGACGCACGAGCTGCGGCATCACCTGGAGTGGCGCGCCCGCGCGCCCGACCTCGAGGACTTCGACTGGGCGGTCGAGCAGAACTACGCGCGGCAGGACGGCGAGACGTTCGATCCCGCGTTCTACCTGTCGGGGGCGCCGGTGGGCGACGATGCCTGGCGGGTGGAGGATGACGTCTTTCTCGACCGGATCGTGACCGCGCTGCCCGACGCCGTCTCGGTACGCTGGGGCGGCCGGGAGTACCTGGTGCCGGTCCCTCACGAGGCGTCGCTTCCGGCCTTCCTGATCCTCGACGGCGTCGCCGATCCGCCCGCGGGCGAGCTGGTGCTGGTCGTGCGCCGGAAGCCCGGCATGCTCGCCCTCCTTCGTCCGGTCAAGCGGTATCATGCCGCGGTGCGGGTCGCCGAGCCCACGGGTTATCTTCCCGGCACCGATGGCGGGGATTGAGCCTCTCTCACGAACGGGACGGACCATGGTCCACGAGGTAGTCACCGCGCTTGCGGGCGCCGAGGTGCTCCGCCGTGCCAAGCAATTCTTCGCCGAGCGCGTGCCGATGCAGGCCGCCTTTCCCGAGAAGGAGGGGCCGGCCTACCTGACGCTCCGTGGCCAGGGTGGGGAGGAGATCGCGATGGCGGTGATGGCGGCCCCCGGTGGCACGCGGGTGCGCGCCTCGACGCTGCTGTTCGACCAGACGGTGGACCGGTTCTTCAGCACGCTGCCCGCCTCGTCGGAGCCGGCCGCATGACGGCGATCCTGCCGGTCCGCGTGATGGTGCAGGATGCGTGGGACGAGGTCCGCCTCGAGCTCCCGTCCGCCACGCCGCTCGTCGAGGTCAAGCGCCGGGCCCTCGAGGCCACCCGCGTCACCGGCGATCCGGCCGGCTATCTCCTCAAGTTTCGCGGCGCCGAGCTGCAGGACGAGACGCGGTCGCTGGCCGACGCGGGCATGGTGCCCAACGGCGCGCTCATCGTGCTGTCGAGGCGGCGGAGGCCGGTGAGGTAGGGCGGGCAGGCGGGCGGGCGGGCAGGCGGTCAGTAACCGCCAGAACGTATGAGTGCGCGCGCTACGCTCCGGCTCACTGGCTACCGCCCTGACCGCTCGACCGCCTGACCGCCCGCCCGCCTGACCGCCCGACCGCCCGACCGCCCGACCGCCCCCTCACCGAGCGATCCCCCGGTGCCCGTTCCCATCTTCACCCACCCCGACTGCCTCCGCCACGACCCGGGCCCCGACCATCCCGAGACGCCCGCCCGCCTCCGCGTGCTGCTCGACCGTGCTCGCGCCGACGCCCGGCGTCGAGGTGCGCGAGGCACGCGCCGGCTCGATCGACGCCGTGCTCGCCGTCCACCCCCGCGCCTACCTCGACAGCCTCGCGGCCATCAGCGCCCGAGGCGGCGGCGCGCTGTTCCTGGACACCGTGGTGAACGACGCGAGCTGGTCCGCGGCCCTCGGGGCGACCGGCGCGGTGCTCGCCGCGGTGGACCATGCGCACGGCGGGGCGGGCCACGCCTTCGCCGCGGTGCGGCCACCCGGCCACCACGCGCTCGCATCCCGGGCCATGGGCTTCTGCCTGGTCGCCAACGCGGTGGTCGCCGCGCGGCACGCGCAGCGGCTCGGGCGCCGAGCGGGTGCTCATCGTCGACTGGGACGTCCACCATGGCAACGGCACCCAGGCGCTGATGGAGCACGACGAGACCATCCGCTACGTGTCGCTGCACCAGCACCCGTGGTATCCCGGTACCGGCATGGCCGAGGAGCGCGGGGTCGGGAACGTCTTCAACGTCCCGCGGGGGCCCGGCGCCCCGCCCGCGCGCTACGTCGACGACCTCTGGGCCGCGATCGTGGCCGCGACGTCGGGCTGGACGCCCGACCTGGTGCTCGTCTCCGCCGGCTTCGACGCGATGCTCGGCGATCCGCTCGGCGGCTTCACGCTCGAGCCCGAGCACTACGCCGACCTCACGCGGCGGCTGCGGGAGCGCCTGCCGGCCGCGCCGATCGTCGGGCTGCTCGAGGGAGGATACGTGCCCGCCCGGCTCGCCGACGGGGTGCTGGCGCACGCGCTCGCCCTCGCCTAGTCTACATCCCGCGCGTTCCCGTTCCGCCCCGCACCGTCGAGGATCCCGTGGCCCAGCCGCTCCACATGGAAGCCGAGTATCTCGAGCTGCGCACGAAGCACCCGTTCATCATCGCGCGGGGCGGCCAGAGCGACTACCGGACGATCTGGGTCCGCCTGAAGGACGCGGACGGGCACGAGGGCTGGGGCGAGGCCGCGCCCTCCCGATTCTACGGGGAGACCGCCGAGACGGTGCTGGCGGCGCTCAACGTGTACGTGGCGGGGATGCCCGAGGACCCGTTTGACCTCGAGGAGACCGAGCGCCGCTGGGCCTCGATGCTCCGCGTCAACGCGTCGGCCCGGGCGGCGCTCTCGTCCGCGCTGCACGATCTCGTCGGCAAGCGGCTCGGCGTGCCGGTCTACCGGCTCTGGGGGCTCGATCCCTCGAAGGCGCCGCGGTCCACGTTCACGATCGGGCTCGACACGCCGGAGCGGATCCGCCTGAAGGTCGGCGAGGCGGCGGAGTATCCCATCCTCAAGATCAAGCTGGGGACCGATCACGACGTCGAGATCCTGCGCGCCATCCGCGGCGTCACCGACAAGGAGCTCCGGGTCGACGCCAACTGCGGCTGGACCGTCAAGCAGGCGATCGCCATGCTCCCCGTGCTGCAGGAGTTCGGCGTCACCGTGCTGGAGCAGCCGCTCCCGCCGGACCAGATCGCGGGCCTCGCCGAGATCTCGCGCCGCGCCACGATTCCGGTCATCGCCGACGAGAGCTGCCGCACCGCGGAGGACATCCCGCCGCTGGTCGGCGCGGTGGACGGGATCAACATCAAGCTGGCCAAGTGCGGGAGCCTCCGCGAGGCGCTCCGGATGATCGCGGTGGCGCGGGCGCACGGCATGATGGTGATGGTCGGCTGCATGATCGAGAGCTCGCTCGGCATCACGGCGGCGGCGCACTTCACGCCGCTGGTGGACATCGTCGACCTCGACGGCGCCGCCCTCCTCGCCAACGATCCGTTCGCCGGCGCCGGCATCGCCGGCGGCCAGGTCACCCTGCCCGACGGCCCGGGGCTCGGCGTCCGGGCGAGATGAGCGAGCGCTTCGCCCAGGTCGCCCTCCCGCTCCCCCTCGCTTCCTCGTACACCTATCGCATTCCCGAGACGCTGGGCGACCGGGTCGTCGCCGGCGCCCGGGTCGTCGTGCCGGTGCGGCGGCGCGAGCTGATCGGCATCGTGGTCGAGGCCGACAGCGCTCCGCCCGAGGCCGCGGCGCGCGACGTGCTGGCCGCGCCGGACGACGAGACCGCGATCCCGGCCGGGCTGCTCGAGACGGCGCACTGGGTCGCGGGCTACTACGGCGCTCCGCTCGGGCTCACGCTCAAGGCCATGCTGCCTGGCGGGATGTGGGGCGAGTCCACGGTGGTGGCGACGCTGGTGCGCGGCGCCGCGGTCCCCGGCGGGCTCGCGGGCGAGGTGACGGACTGGCTGGAGGGACGGGGTGGCGAGGCGCCGGTCTCGACGGCGGCGCGCGCGCTCAAGCGCCCGCTCTGGGACGTGCTCGACCGGCTGGCGCGGGTGGGCGCGGTGGTGCTTCGGGTCGAGCCGCCCGACACCGAGGGCGCGATGCTCACCGAGCGGGTGGCCAGTCTCGCGGCCGACCCGCCCACGCTGCTCGAGCGCGACGGCCTCTTCCGGCGCGCGCCCAAACAGCGCCGGCTGTACGAAGCGCTGGAGCAGCTCGGCGGGAGCGCCCTCGTCCGGCACGTCATCGGGCAGCTCGGGTTCACGCCGGCCGTGCTCCGGGCACTCGAGCAGCGGGGTCTCGTCCGCATCGGGGAGGCCGAGCGCGTGCGCGATCCGTTCGCGGATTTCCCCGCGGTGCCGCCGCCGTCGACGCTCACCGCCGACCAGCAGGCCGCGCTCGCCGCGGTGCAGGCGGTGGATCCCGGCGACGGCGCGGTGCTCTTCGGCGTCACCGGCAGCGGCAAGACGCTGGTCTACCTCGAGGCGGTGCGCCGGGTGCTGGCGGCGGGCCGGGGCGCCATCGTGCTGGTCCCGGAGATCGGCCTCACGCCGCAGACGGTGAGCCGGTTCCGCGGCGCCTTCGGTGACCAGGTCGCGGTGCTCCACAGCTCGCCTGTCGGACGGCGAGCGCGCCGATGCCTGGCGGCTGCTGCGCCGGGGCGAGCGGCGGGTCGCGGTCGGCGCGAGATCCGCCATCTTCGCGCCCGTGCGGGACCTCGGCATGATCGTGCTCGACGAGGAGCACGAGGCCAGCTACAAGAACGGCGAGACGCCGCGCTACCACGCCCGGGAGGTCGCCGCCGTTCGCGCCCGGATCGAGGGCGCCAGCCTCATTCTCGGGAGCGCCACGCCGTCGCTGGACACGATGGCGCAGGTGAATCGCCGGCTCCGGCTGCTCCGCCTCCCGGAGCGCATCGGCGCGCGGCCGCTGCCGCCGGTGGAGCTGGTGGACCTGCGCGTCGCGCCCAAGGTGAGCGGGACCGGCGGCATCGGCCTGGTCGGAGGCGCTCGACGCGGCCATCGTGGCCACGCTCGCGCGCCGGGAGCAGGCCCTGCTCCTGCTCAACCGGCGCGGCTTCGCGGCGTTCCTGCAGTGCCCCGACTGCGGCGAGGTGTGGCAGTGCCCGCGCTGCAGCATCTCGCTCACGGTGCACTCGTCGCCGCCCGGGCCTCCGCTGTCACTACTGCGGCCACGAGGAGCCCGTGCCGTTCACCTGCCGCAAGTGCGCCAACCCGGTGCAGCAGATGCGCGGGCTTCGGCACCCAGCAGCTCGAGCGGCTCCTGTCCGAGCGCTATCCCGGAGGCGCGCCTGGCGCGCATGGACCTCGACACCACGAGCACCAAGTGGTCGCACCAGCGGATCCTCGCCTCGGTCGAGACGGGCGAGGTGGACCTGCTGCTCGGCACGCAGATGATCGCGAAGGGGCTCGACTTTCCGAACGTGACGCTGGTCGGGCGTGGTGGACGCGGACACGGGACTCTACCTCCCGGACTTCCGGTCGGCCGAGCGGACGTTTCAGCTGCTGGCGCAGGTGGCGGGGCGCGCGGGGCGGGGGCCCAAGGGCGGGCGCGTGCTGGTGCAGACGCGGCATCCGGCGCACCACGCGCTGGTCTGGGCGGCGAAGCACGACGCCGAAGGGTTCCTCCGCGAGGAGCGCGCCCTGCGCGAGTCGCCGCCATATCCGCCGACGACGGCGCTGGTCAACCTGCTGGTGACGGGAACCTCCGAGGCGGCGGTGGGCGAGCGCGCCGCGGAGCTGGCCGACTGGTGCGCGGCGCTGGTGGCGAAATACCACCTGCCCGTCACACTGCTCGGGCCGGCGCCCTGTCCGCTCGCGCGGATCAAGGACCGCTGGCGCTGGCACGTGCTGCTCAAGGGGCCATCGGAGGCGCTCGGCCGCATCGTCCGCTACGCGGCGACGCGGCTCACGCGCGCGGGTGACGTGCGGGTCGTGATCGATCGGGATCCGGTGTCGCTGCTCTGACCGCCGGATCTCACCGGCCCGCCAAGGCCCGATACCCGATCTCCGCTCCGAAGTAGATGATCCGCAGTGGCGCGGGCTCGAACACCCGCCCGCCCAGCCCGTTCAGCGTCACCGACCCGACGTATCGCCGATTCCACAGGTTGTTCACGCCGAGGAACGGCCCGAGATGGAGGCTCCCGACCTCGCCGTCCCAGCCGAGCCGCAGGTTGGTCACGCCGGCACCCCAGGAGTCCACGATAGGGGTCGGTGTTGGCGTCGTCCGCGGCGAGCGACGAGCTGAGCGTGTGGTCGGCGTCCAGGAAGAAGCCGGCGGGCAGCTCGGTCCGGAGCCCGAGCCGCCAGTAGTGCTCGGGTACGCCGGGCAGGCGGTTGCCCTCGAACGGGCCGCTCGCGAACCGATAGCGGGCGTAGGTGTACGCCCCGCTCAGCGTGAGGCCGCCGGTCGGCGTCACGCTGAGCCCGACTTCCGCGCCGTCGTTGTGGGTCTTCCCGGTGTTGCCGAAGAACGCGCGGCCGCCGATCTCTCCGACCTGGACGATCGCATCGGTGACCCGGCCGAGGAACAGCGCGACCGAGTAGGTCACGCGCGGCGTCGGCTGGCCGCGGGCGCCGATCTCGTAGTTCACGGCGCGCTGCGGCCCCAGCTCCGGATTGAAGCCGCCCGAGCCGTCGGCCTTGTTGACCAGCTCGGTCGTCGTCGGCGTCTCGAAGGCGGTCGAGACGTTGACGTACGGCACGAAGCGGTCGCCGAACGCCCAGCTCGCCCCCACGTTGCCGCTCAGCGACGACATCGTGCGGAGCCGCTGTCGTCGAAGCCGTCGCCCAGGTAGCGGTCGTCGAGATCGAAGCGCACCCAGTCGAACCGGGCGCCGCCGCTCAGCAGCAGGTGTTCGTTCGCGGTCCACTGCACCTGCGCGAACGGTCCGATCTCGGTCACCTTCTCGCGCTGGTCGAGGAACACGGCGTCGGTCCGCCTGCCCGCGTCCGAGACGAAGTTCTGCCGGTCGTCCCGCAGGCGCTGCACGTCCGCGCCGGCGACCAGTCGCGGCGAGGTCTCGCCGGGCCCGAGCCGCCGGGCGGCGCTGAGCCGCATGCCGCCCACCGCCCGGTCGATGGCGACGAAGGTGCCCGCGGTCGGACCGGGGTTGATGTCCGGTGGCGCGGCGAGCGGGTTGGCCAGGTCGCGCAGGAGGCCGAACAGGGAGATGTCGAATTCGTTCCCCGCGGCATCGTAGTGCTTCAGGCCGAGCGCGAGCTGGTACTGCTGTGCGTCCTTGTCGGCGCCGCGGACGATGTTGTTCGCCGCCGCCGCATCGGGATTGGCGAGGTACTCGGCCCGCGTCAGGGCCCCGGGATTCTGGGCCTCGGGATCGTCGGCCAGGCTCAGCCGGAGCGTGCCGAGCGTCGAGCCGCTGATGGCGTAGTCCACGCCGGCGTTGAGCTGGCGGGTCTCCGCCGCGCTGTGCACCCGGAAGCCGTCGGCCTTGAACTGTGAGACCGAGAGCGTGCCACTCACGCTGCCCGAGCGGGCCGAGGTCCAGCTCTGCCACTTGTAGAACGCGTCGCCGTTGCGCTCACCGCTGCCGGCCTGCACCCGGATGCGCTGGGCGAACGGCTCCGGCGCGGCACCCTCGGTCTGGAGCGCGATCACGCCGCCGGACGCGTTGCCGTAGAGCGACGAGCTGGCGCCCTTCAGCACTTCGGCCCGGTCGATGTCGGCGAAGTCGATGTTGGTCAGCTGGCTCTGGCCGTCGGGCAGGGTCTGCGGGATGCCATCCAGCAGGATCTTGAGCCCGCGGACTCCGAAGTTGGAGCGGCTGCCGAAGCCACGGATCGAGATCCGCTGGTCGAGCGAGAAGTTGTAGCGATTGCTGACCACCACGCCGGGGATGTTGCTCAGGGCTTCGTCGATGCCGGTCGTCTGCTGCCCGCGCTGAATAGCGGTGCGGTCGAGCACGCCCACGGCGTACGGCACGCGCGCGAGCGGCTCGGGTGTGCGGGTGACGGTCACCTCGATCTCCGGGAGCTTCGCTACCCGGCTCGAGTCCCGGACCACCGTATCCGGGCGGACCGGCACCTGGGCGGCGGCGGCGGAGGCGGCGAACAGGGCGACGAGAAACAGGACGGGCGCACGGCGCATGGCGTCTCCTCGAGTGAGCCGGGAAAGCTAAACGCGGCTTGTTTACCCTGCTTGCTCCGCCTAGTTTCCTCCGCCGTATGCCCGATTCCCCCTCGACAAACCCCGATTTTTCGGCGCCGCCCTTCACCGGCGCGCCGGCGGCCAGGTTCGAGCCGTTGCCCGCGGACGGCGTGCTTCCCGAAGGCTTTTTCTCGACCTCCAACCTGCCGACCTACGTGCACGTGGACGGCCGATGGCTTGCGCCGACGCGTCCCCGGATGGACTGCGTCGTCGTGAAGCGGCCCGGCGGGCTCGAGACCATCGAGCCGCGCCGCCTCCGGCGGGGCGACCTCGTCGCCATGGGCGAGGCGGAGGACGGCACCGAGGGCATCGTGGTCCACGGCGAGGGCTTCCTCGGCGGCGGGCACGGCGCCAACGAGTTCCGCTTCATGTCCACCGAGGTGAGCCGCGAGCGTCCGGTGAACTACGAGGAGCTCGCCATGCGGGTGGGCGAGGAGAAGCGGCGCGGCGGCTATCTGGTCTGGGTGGTCGGCCCGGCGCTCGTGCATTCGCGGGCGCGCGCGGACTTCGAATGGTTCATCCGCCAGGGGTACGTGCAGGCGGTGCTGGCCGGCAACGCCGTCGCCGTGCACGACATCGAGGCGGCGATCTTCGGCACCACGCTCGGCATGAGCAACACGGGACGGCCCACCGAGGGCGGCCACGGGCTCCACATGCGGGCGATCAACCGCGTCCGCGCGGCGGGCTCGATCGAGCGGGCCGTGGAATCCGGACTGATCGGGAGCGGCATCATGCACGCGCTCGTCACCCACCGCATCCCGTTCGTGCTCGCCGGGTCGATTCGCGACGACGGTCCGCTGCCGGGCGTCTACAGCAACGCGCTCGAGGCCCAGGATGCCATGCGGGAGCACACCGTCAAGGCGACGGGCGCCATCTTCGTCGCCACCGCGCTCCACGCGATCGCCGTCGGGAACATGCTGCCGGCCTTCTACCTGGGCGACCACGGCGCCGAGCCGCTGATGACGATCTGCGTCGACCAGACCGAGTTCGTGGTGAACAAGCTCAAGGACCGCGGCACTCACCAGGCCTACGGCGTGGTGACCAACGCGCAGGATTTCATGCACGTGCTCCGGTTCTACACCGAGCGGTGGGAGCAGGGCTCGTCGTGACCGGAGTGGGGTGGCCGCGCCTCGCGGCCGCGGTGGCGGAGCAGATTCCGCCCGCGGAAGTGGACGCCGTCTGGGTGTTCAGCACCATGCGGCACGAAGGGCGCGAGTGGGGCACCGCGGTGCTCTCGCGGGTGGACGGCGACCGCCGCCGGATTTACACCGCGCGCTACATGCTGGCCGTGAAGGGCAAGGAGCGCGGGAAGTTCGAGGCCTCCGTCGAGGAGGTCGGAAGCGGCCCGGTCGAGGCGCTCGCCCAGCTGCTGCACGACGCGCAGCGCCGCATCGACGACGAGCAGCCGCCCCTGCCGGTGCCGCCCGAGAGCTGGTTCGCGGCCGCGCCCGATGCCCAGCCTCGCTAGCGACGAGGGCGCGGCCCTCCTCGAGCGCTTCCGCCGGTACCTCCGCGACCATCGCCAGCCCGTCACCCGCCAGCGGGACCTCGTCGCCCAGGCCGTCTTCCTCTCCGCCGATCATCCCTCCGTCGACGGCATCCGCCGCGCGCTCAAGGAGCGCGGCGAGCACGTGGGCACCGCCACCGTCTACCGGACGCTCGAGGTGCTGGTCCAGAGCGGCCTCGTCCGGGCCCACGACTTCGGCGAGGGGTTCAAGCGCTACGAGCCGATGCCGGCCCAGGCCCACCACGAGCACCTGATCTGCGAGCGCTGCGGCCGCGTGGTCGAGTTCCAGAACGAGCGGCTCGAGCGCATGCTGCCGATCATCGCCGACGAGCACGGCTTCCAGCACGAGCGGCATCGGGTGGAGATCTACGGCGTCTGCCGCGAGTGCCGCCAGCGGGAGCTCGGGGCGCTGTGAACGAGCCTGCCACACTCGGGCTCTTCGTCGCGTTCGCCGCGGGCCTCCTCAGCTTTCTCTCCCCCTGCGTGCTGCCGCTGGTCCCGTCCTACATCGGCTTCCTCACGGGCATGTCGCTGCCCGAGATGGGCGGGCGGCGGCGCGTGGCCCTCGGGCACGCGCTGCTCTTCGTGCTGGGCTTCTCGCTGGTCTTCGTGCTGCTCGGCGCCAGCGCCACCGCGCTCGGGCGCGCGCTCAACTATTACCAGCTCTGGCTCCAGCGGATCGGTGGCGTGCTCATCATCGGGTTCGGGCTGGTCTGCCTGGGCGTCATCAAGGTGGGGTTCCTGAGCCAGGAGCGCCGGGTACAGGTCGAGCAGAAGCCGGTGGGGTATCTGGGCTCGGCGCTGGTCGGCATGGCGTTCGGGGCGGGGTGGACGCCGTGCATCGGGCCGGTGCTGGGCGCGATCCTGGGGCTCGCCGCCACCGCGCACGACCTCAGCCGGGGGATGCTGCTGCTCGCCGCGTACTCAGCGGGGCTGGCCGTGCCGTTCCTGATCGCGGCGGTGGCGCTCGACTCGTTCCTGGATGGTTCCAGCGGTTCCGGCGGTACCTGCCGTGGGTCATGCGGGTGAGCGGGGTGCTGTTGGTGTTCGTCGGCGTCCTGATGGTGACTGGTGAGTTCACCCGCCTGGCCGGGTGGCTGCAGCAGTTCACGCCGGACGTCCTGCGGGAGCAGATCTAGGCGGACGCGTCGATCCGGGTGAGATGGTGGCAGCGCTCGGATAGTCGCTCGAGCAGGCGCACCCTACGGCGCCGGCGTCGTGACGATCCCTTCCTCCTCCAGCTCCTCCTCCAGCTGCTGCCGGCGCAGCAGCTCCCAGTACCGGCCCCCGCGCGCAATCAGCTCGCCATGCGTGCCCTGTTCCACGATACGGCCATCGTCCAGCACGAGGATCCAGTCCGCTTCCCGCACCGCCGCGAGCCGGTGGGAGACGATGAGGCTCGTCCGGCCGGCCAGGGCACCCCGCAGCGCGCGCAGGATCTTCGCCTCGGTCTGCGCGTCTACCGCGCTCAGGGCGTCGTCGAGCACGAAGATCGGCGGGTCCTGCGCCAGCGCGCGCGCGATGGCGCTCCGCTGCTTCTGCCCGCCGCTCAGATTGATGCCTCGCTCGCCCAGCATCGTGTCGTAGCCCTTCGGCAATGCGGGCAGGGCCTCCGTCAGCTGCGCCACCTCGGCCACGCGCTCGAGCCGGCCGTCGTCCGGGGCGCCGAGCAGCACGTTCTCGCGGAGCGTCTCGCTGAAGAGGAAGGTCTCCTGCGGCACGAACCCGATGGCCCGGTGGAGGTCGGTGAGCGGCAGCCGCCGGAGGTCGACGCCGTCGATGAGCACGGCGCCGCGGTCGGGGTCGTACGCACGGACCAGCAGATCCACCAGCGTGGTCTTGCCCGACCCGGTGGCGCCGACGATGGCTAGCGAGCGGCCGGCATCGACCTTGAACGAGATGTCCTGCAGCACCGACCCGCGCTCCCGCGCGCCGGGATAGGCGAACCACACGTTCCGGAACTCGACCGTGCGCCCACCGCGCGCGGCCGGCAGCTCGGCCGGTGCGTCGGGCTCGGTGATCGCAGGCTGCTCGCGGAAGAGCTGGTTGATCCGCCCCATCGACGCGGCACCGCGCTGCACCAGGTTGATGGCCCACCCGAGCGCGATCATCGGCCACACCAGCATCGCGAGGTACACGCCGAACGCCACGAACTCGCCGATGGTGACGGTTCCGGCCATGACCAGCCGCCCGCCCGCGTAGAGCACGATCAGGGCGCTCAGGCCGCCCAGCAGCGTGAGCAGCGGGAAGAAGAGCCCCTGGACCCGGGCGAGGCTGAGATTGCGCGCGAGGTAGTCGTCGCTCAGGCGGCGGAAGCCCGCGATCTCCGCCGCTTCCTGCCGGTAGGCCCGGACCACGCGCACCCCGGAGAGATTCTCGTGGGCGTGGCTGGTGAGGTCGCTGAACTGCTCCTGGATCTGCTGGCTCCGGCGGTGGATCCGCTGCCCGAGCGAGATCATCGCGACCGGCAGCCCCAGGAGCGGCACCAGCGCAAGCAGGGTCAGGCGGGCGTTGATGGCCACCATGGCGGGTGCAATTAGGAGCGCCCGGATGGTAGTATCCACCAGATACATGAGGGCGGGACCGGCCACCATGCGGACGGCCAGGAGGTCGTTGGTCGTGCGGGCCATCACATCGCCGGTGGGGTATCGGTCGTAGAATTCAGCCGACATCCTTTGCAAATGCCGGTACAGATGGTCCCGGAGGTCCGTCTCGACGCGGCGGCTGCCGCTGTTCAGCAGCTCGCGCATGCCGTAGCGGGCCACGCCCCCGATGAGGGCCACGACGAGCAGCAGCCCGATGGCGGACTGGACGGCCGGGAACCCCCCGCCGCTGCGGAGGGCGTCGATGCCCCGCTCGATGAATTTCGGGCCGAGGGTGGTGAAGAAGTTGGAGATCACGACCAGCGCCATGCCGAGGAGGTATTCGCGCCGGTAGGGCCGGAGGTAGGGCAGGAGGGGACGCAGCTCGTTCATGGCTGATGGAATGTCATCGAGTCGCGAACCCCCGGCAAGTCACACCACGAGGAGGAGAACCATGTCCAGAACGAGGCTCGCCGCGCTCACGCTGCTGGCCCTCGCGGCTTGCGGCCGGGGCGAGAAATCGGACGTTGCGTCCGCCGACAGCCTGAACCGTGACCTGCAGCTCGCGCCGGTCGATACCAGCGCCGCGCTCAATGACCAGCCCGGCGGGGATACGGCCACGGTCGCGACCGCCACGCCCGCGCCAGCGCCTGCTGCGGCACCCAAGCCCGCGCCGAAGCCCAAGCCCAAGCCGAAACCGGCCGCCGCGGCGCCTGCGCCGCCGGCGCCGGCCGCCCCGGCGCCGGCCCGGCTCCGGCTCCGAGCAGCCTCGCCGCCGGCACGAGCTTCTCGGCCGCGACGGACGCCGAGATCCGCTCGCAACAAGAACAAGGTGGGCGACCAGGTCACGGCCACGGTGGCGAACGACGTCAAGGACGCCGCCGGACGGGTGGTGATTCCCGCCGGCTCGCAGGTCACGCTGCAGGTGACTGCCATCAAGGAGTCGGAAAACAAGGGCGACACGACCGGCACGCTGACGCTCAAGCCCACCAGCATCGCGATCAACGGCGTCTCGAAGCCGCTGCCGGCGTCCATCTCGGGCGTGACGACGAAGCTGGAAGGCCGCAAGACCAACGCCGGTGATATCGCCAAGGTCGGCGTCGGGACGGGGGTCGGCGCAGTCGTGGGCCGCGTGATCGGCGGCAGCACGCAAGGGCGCGATCATCGGCGGCATCATCGGCGGCGCGGTCGGCACCCAGCGCGCGATCGAGACCAAGGACCGCGATGTGGTGGTCCCGCAAGGCACCACCGTGACGTTGACGCTGGATGACAAGCTGGTGGCGGGTAGCTAGCGGGGCGCTCGTCGAACGCGAGTCACCCTGAGCGGAGCGAAGGGGGCATGATTCGAGTCATGCCCCCTTCGCTTCGCTCAGGGTGACGACCTGGCGCTATCCTCGCTCCGACCGCCTGCCCGCCTTCCGCCTACCGCCTCCGCCCGCCCGCCTCTAGAACCCCGCCCCCCCACCCCCCCGCCGCGGATCGCTCACCCCCTGCCATCCCGTCGGCGTCCGGATGATCGCCTCGACGTCCCCCCAGTAGCCGCCGGCGCCGATGGCGTGCCCGCGCGCCCGCAGGCTGTCGAGCGTCGCGGGAGGGAAGCCGCCATGCTCGACTCGCAGGGTGTCGGGCAGCCCCTGGTGGTGCATGCGCGGGGCCACGACCGCGTCGGGGAGCGTCATCCGGTGGTCGATCACGTTGGAGATCACGTGGTACACCATCGTGATGATGCGCGGCCCGCCGGGCGTGCCGACGACCAGGAGCAACCGTCCTTCGGGATCGAGCACGATGCTCGGCGTCATCGCCGAGAGCATGCGCTTGCCGGGCGCGATCGCGTTGGCCTCGCCCTGAACCAGGCCATACATGTTCGGCTTGCCCGGTGCCGTGGCGAAGTCGTCCATCTCGTCGTTCAGCAGGAAGCCCCCGCCGGTCACCGTCACGGCGCTGCCGTAGCTGTCGTTGAGCGTCGTCGTGCAGCTCACGGCGTTGCCGTCGGCATCCACGACCGAGTAGTGCGTGGTCGACGCACCGGTGCGCGGGCCCGGCGCGAACGCGGGCGTCGGCGAGGCGCGCTCGCCGATGCCCTTCCGGAGATCGGCCGCGTAGCTCTTGCTGAGCAACCGATCGGTGGGGTTCTGGACGAACGCCGGATCGCCGAGCCAGGTGTTGCGGTCGGTGAAGGCGCGCCGCATGGCCTCGGCCTCGAGGTGCACGAGTCCGGGCGAGCCGAACGGCGGCAGCGGGTCGTACCCTTCCATGATGTTGAGGATCTCGCCCATGGTGACGCCGCCGGACGACGCCGGCGGCATCGAGTAAATCGTGTAGCCGCGATACCGGATGGCGATCGGCTCGCGCCAGATGGCCCGGTAGCTCGCGAGGTCCTCGTGCGAGATCAGGCCGCCGCCACGCTCCATCTCCGCGACGATCAGATCCGCCACCGGAGCCCTCGGTAGAAGCCGTCCGCGCCGCGCTCGCGGATCGCCTCGAGCGTCGCGGCCAGATCGGGCTGGCGCAGCACCGTACCGGCGGCCGGGCGGCGCGCCGTCGGGCAGGAAGCTGGCCCGCGACGCCGGAAACCGCGCCAGGCGCGCGCTGTCTCCCGCGATCGACTGGCTCCGGTACTCGTCCACCAGGAAGCCGTCGCGCGCCAGGCCGATGGCGGGGGCGATCACCGCCGCGAACGGCAGGTGCCCAAACCGGTGATGCGCCTCCGTCAGCCCGGCCACGGCCCCTGGAACCCCCGCGGCGAGGTGGCCGGTGAGGCTCCGGTCGGTCGGCTCGCCGAGGGAGTCGAGATACATGTCGCGGGTGGCCCGGGCCGGTGCCGTCTCCCGGTAGTCGAGCGTCTGCACCGTGCCGTCGGCCAGGCGGATGACCATGAAGCCACCGCCGCCGAGGTTGCCCGCCTCGGGGTGAACGACGGCCATGGCGAACCCCACCGCCACCGCGGCGTCCACCGCGTTCCCGCCCTGCCGCAGGATGTCCCGCCCGACCTGGCTCGCGATCGGGCTGCCCGCCACCACCATCGTCCGGGCGCCCTGCGCGACGCGCGCGCGTCCCGTGAACTCCCAGCCGGCGGCCGTTCCGGCCGCGGGGCCGGCGCTCGGCGGGCCGGCATGGGGGCCACAGGCCAGGGCGGCGAACAGGCCGACCGGAACGAGGAGACGGTCCAGGCGCACGGAGACCTCGATGGAAGGAAGGTTGACCCGGGTTGCCCCCGGCGACGCAACGGAGTCTAATTTAGCCGTGCCTGACGACTACTTGGACCCGCGTCTGACCGAACGACGCAATCCCCGCAGCTCCACCATCGACACCGCTACCTCGCTCGAGATCGTCGATCTCATCGGGGCCGAGGACGCCACCGTCCCGGCCGCCGTCGCCAAGGCGCGGGAGGAGATCGCCCGCGCCATCGATCTCATCGAGGCGGCGTTTCGGGCGGGCGGCCGGCTGCTCTACGTCGGCGCCGGGACCAGCGGGCGGCTCGGCGTGCTCGACGCCGCGGAATGCCCGCCGACGTTCGGCTCGCCGCCGGAGATGGTCGTCGGCGTCATCGCCGGCGGGCTGCCGGCGCTGATCAAGTCGATCGAGGGCGCCGAGGACGACGTGAACGCCGGCATCGGCGAGATGGACGCCCGCCGGGTCGGCCCCAACGACGTGGTCGTGGGCATCGCGGCCAGCGGCACCACTCCCTACGTGCGAGCGGCGTTGTCCCGCGCGCAGACGCTCGGCGCCCGGACCGCCCTGGTCTCCATGTCGGAGCCGTCGCGCCTGCTGCGCGAGACGTGCGACGTCTGCATCGTCGTGCCGGTCGGTCCCGAGATCGTCACCGGCTCGACCCGCATGAAGAGCGGGACCGCCACCAAGCTCGTGCTCAACACCCTCACGACCGGGGCGATGATCCGGCTCGGCAAGATCTACGGCAACCTCATGGTGGACCTGCGCGCCTGGAACGACAAGCTGGTGGACCGGAGCCAGCGGATCCTCATGGAGACCACCGGCCTCGGCCGGGACGAGTCCCGCGCGGTGCTCGACGCGTCCGGCGGCAGCGTCAAGACCGCCATCGTGATGGCGCGGCGCGGGGTCGGCCGCGAGGAGGCGGAGCGCCTCCTCCAGGAGCACGCCGGCCGGCTTCGCAGCATCGTCGGCGATCCTCCGCCGGTGCGCACCGCATGACCGAGCGTCCTACGCTCGCCATCGGGCTCATGTCGGGCACCTCGCTCGACGGGATGGACGCGGCGCTGGTCCGGTTCCACGGTCCCACCCACGCCGATCTCATCGACTTCGTCACCCGGCCCTACACCGACGACGAGCGTGCCGAGCTCCGCCACGCGCTCGCCGGGGGCGACGCGCCGTCGCTCGCGCGGCTCCACGTCCGCCTGGCGGAGTGGGCGGCGGAGGCGGTGGAGACGGTGCTGGTGCAGGCGCGGGTGCCGGCGTCGGAGCTGGCGCTCATCGCGTTCCATGGCCAGACGATCTGGCACGAGCCACCGACGGTCACCTGGCAGCTCGGTGAGCCGGCTGTCCTCGCCGAGCGGTTCGGCGTCCGGGTGGTGAGCAACTTCCGCGCGCGCGACCTGGCGGCCGGCGGGCAGGGCGCGCCGCTCGTGCCGATGGCGGACGTGCTGCTCTTCGCCTCGCCGGACTCGCCGCGCGTGCTGCTCAATCTCGGCGGCATGGCGAACCTGACGTACGTCCCGCGCCGGTCGCAGGAGGACGGCGTGCTGGCGTTCGACACCGGGCCGGGCGTGGCGATCGTCGACGGCGTCGCGCGGCAGGTCGATCGCCGGCGCTCGTACGACCGCGACGGCCTGATCGCGGCCCAGGGCACGGCCGGACGAGGCCGTGCTCGCCGAGCTGCTGGCCGATCCGTTCTTCTCGGCACCGCCCCCGAAGAGCACCGGCCGCGAGCGCTTCGGGGACGCCTACGCCGCGGCGCTGCACGCGCGGGTGCCCGGCGCCGACGGCGTCGCCACCGCGGTCGAGCTCACCGCGCGGAGCGTCGCGGCGGCCGTCGCGGGCTGGACGCCCGGCCGGCACCGAAGTGGTCGCCTCGGGCGGCGGCTGCCACCACCCGGGACTCATGGCGGCGCTCGAGCGCCGGCTCGCGGCGTCCGGCGGCCACGCGCTCCGGCGGTTCGACGCCCTCTTCTTCCCGGGTGACGCCAAGGAGGCGGTCGCGTTCGCACTGCTGGGCTATCTTACGCTCCACGGGCAGCCCGGCAACGTTCCCGCCGCGACCGGCGCAAGCGGCGCCCGCGTCCTTGGCACGGTCACGCCTCCATGAGCACCGCTTCCGCCGTGCCCGATTCCGGCCGGCTCATCCTTCCCGCGCTTCGCGCCGCCGCAGACGGCGGCTTCGGGCATGAGGCCGCCCGCATCGCCGACGCCCTCGACCTCGGGGTCGGGGGCTTCATCGTCTTCGGCGGCACGGTCGAATCGGTGCGGCGGCTGACGGCCGACCTGTTCCGCCGCGCCGGCCGCCCGATGCTCATCGCCGCCGATCTCGAGCGCGGGGCAGGGCAGCAGGTGGCCGGACTCACGGAGTTCCCGCCGCCGCTCGCGCTCGCGTCGCTCGAGGACGCGGCCGTGGTGCGCTGGGCCGGCGCCGTGACCGCGCAGGAGGCGCGCGCGGTGGGCATCAACTGGGTGTTCGCGCCGGTGGGAGATCTCGACGTGCTGGCCGACAACCCGATCGTGCAGACGCGGGCCTTCGGCGACGACCCGAATCGGGTGGCGAGCCTCGTCCGCACCTGGATCGAGGGCTGCCAGGACGCGGGCGCGCTGGCCTGCGCCAAGCATTTCCCCGGGCACGGGCGCACCACGGTCGACTCCCACATCGCGCTGCCCGTCGTGAGCGACAGCGCGGACACGCTGCGCGACAGCGATCTGCTGCCGTTCTCCATCGCCGTCGAGAGCGGAGTGGCGTCGATGATGACGGCCCACGTGGCGTACCCCGCGCTCGATGCCTCCGGCGTGCCGGCCACGATCTCCGGCCCGATCATGGCCGAGCTGCGCGAGCGGCTCGGGTTCGACGGGCTGGTCGTGACCGATGCGCTGATCATGGACGCGGCGCTGGTCGGCCGGCGCGAATCGGACGCGGCGGTCGAGGCGGTGCAGGCCGGGGTGGACCTGTTGCTCTACCCCAACGACGCGCGGCGGGTTCGCGACGCGCTCGAGCAGGCGCTCGCGAGCGGTACGCTCGCGCCCGCGCGACTGGCGGAAGCGCGCCGCCGCTACGACCGCGCGCTCGCGCTGGCCACGAGCGCGACGCCGCCGGTCACCCGCGGCCCGTTCGAGTCGGTCGATGCGCTGGCCGACGCGCTGCTGGCCCAGGGAATGCTGCGCGGAGGCGCTCCGACGCTCCGCGGCCCGCTCGATCTGGTGGTGGTCGACGACGATCTGGGCGGTCCCTATCCGCCCGGCCCGAGCGACTGGGTCCATCAGGTGCTCGGGGCGAACCGTATCGGGCGCTACGACGGCGGGTCGCGGGTGGTGCTGGCGTTCGCCGAGCCGCGGGCGTGGAAGGGGCGGTCCGGCTTCGGCGCCGCCTCGCGCGACGCGCTGGCGAACGCCGTGCCCGGCGCCGACCTGATCGTGCTCTTCGGCCACCCGCGCCTCCTGCCGGAGCTCCCGACCGATGCGCCGGTGCTGCTCGCGTGGCACCGCCAGCGTTTGATGCAGGAGGCCGTCGGGCGCTGGCTCGTCAGGCGGCTGAGGGACTGAGCGCTGATGGTGCGCTGGCTTCTCGCCGCGGTCCACCTGCTGGCGCTGGGCATCGGGCTCGGGTCGGTGTGGGCCCGCGCGCGGTTGCTCGGCGCGCCGACGCTGGATACCCCGACCCTTCGGCGGGCATTGGCGGCCGATGTCTGGTGGGGCGTCGCGGCGATCCTCTGGGTCGGCTCGGGGCTCTGGCGGCTGCTCGCCGGCACGGAGAAGACGACGGCCTACTACCTCGAGAACCACGCCTTCTGGGCCAAGATGGCGCTGTTCGCCGCGATCCTGGTGCTCGAGTCGACCCCGATCGTGAGGCTGGGCGCCTGGCGCCGCCAGCTCGCCAAGGGCGAGACGCCTGATCTGAGCGCGGCCCCCGGCATGGCGCGCACGAGCTACGTGCAGGCCGTGCTCGTGATCCTCATGGTGCTCGCCGCCACCGCCATGGCGCGCGGCCTCGGCTGAGCGTTACTCCTCGACCCCCGCGTACCGCACTCGACGCAGCAGCAGGTATGCCGGCAACCCCAGCAGAAATGTGCAGAAGAAGTAGGCGGCAAACCCCAGCCGCTCGGCGAGCACGCCGGACATCAGCCCGGCCGCCCACCGGCTCAGGGCGTAGATGGCGCTGAGCAGCGCGAACTGCGTCGCCGCGTACCGGCGCTCGCACACCGACATCAGGAACGCGAGGAACGCGGCCGTGCCCAGTCCGGCGGCGAAGTTCTCGAACAGCGCGGCGGCCGCGATCGGCGATTTGCCGGCGTTCGCGGCCGCCGCCGCCGAGTAGCCCAGACTCGACAGCAGCTGCACCAGTCCGAGCGACCAGAGCCCGTGAAAGATCCCCACCCGCGTCGCGATGACGCCCCCCAGTGCCGCGCCGGCCAGGGTGGCCAGCAGGCGGCCCGTGGTGAGCGCCGCGATCTGGTCCAGCGAGAAGCCGCTCGCCACCCAGAACGGCCTCGTCATCGGGTCCATCGCCGAAATGTCGAGCTTGAACAGCAGGGCGAAGAGCACGACGGCCCAGATGCCCGGACGCCGGAGCAGCGCGCGAATCGGCTCGCCCAGCGTCAGCGGGTGCGCCGTCTCCCGCCGCGGCGATGGGAGGAGCCAGCGTCGCCACCGCGAGCGCTCCCAGCAACGCGGCGCCCGCCAGGAAGGCGGCGCGCCAGCCGTGACGCGCGGCGATCCAGACCAGGAACGCGCTGCTGACGAAGCTCGCGCTCCGGTACGCGGCGATCCGGACCGAGTTGGCCACGCCCAGCTCGCGGCCGTGCGTGGTCTCGATGGTGTAGGCGTCGATCGCGATGTCCTGGGTGGCGGAGAGCGTGACGTACAGCAGGAGGAGCGCCGCGAGCTGCCCCGCGTGCCGCCCGGGATCGGCGCCGGCGAGTACCGCCGTCGTCACCGCGAGCAGGCCCAGGCAGATCCGGATCCAGAGGCGCCGGCTTCCCAGCCGGTCGACCAGCGGCGCCCAGAGGAACTTCAGCACCCAGGGCAGGGAGGCGCCGCTCGCGAGGCCGATCCCCGCCAGGCTCATCCCCGACGCGGCGAGCCAGACCGGGACCGTTTCGTTGAAGAAGAAGTAGGGGATCCCGGAGGCGAAGGAGAGCGCCCCCAGCCAGCCGAGTCGCGTGCCGAGCCGGGCCTCGGTGGGGGCCGTCAGAGCCAGAACGCGAGCAGCGCCGCGATCAGGCAGAGCACGGCGGCCATGAGCAGCAGCGCGCGCGCCGCGGCCGCCGAGCACGGTGGGTGGCGGGGTCGCGGCCGCGGCGGCCTTGACCGGCACGGTCGGCAGCTCGTCCTCGCCGGAATCGCCGTCGGGAAGATGATAGACCGCGTAGCCCACGTCCTCCGCCTCGCTCGGCTCGGGCAGTCCGTCGCCCTCGAAATGGGCCGCGACCACCGTGATGTTGTCCGGACCGCCGCGGGCGTTGGCGAGGTCGATGAGCGCGGAGCAGAGGTCCGCGAGCTCCGGCTCGTGCGCGACGATGGCCGGAAACTCCTCGCGCCGCACCAGGCCAGACAGCCCGTCGGAGCAGATGATGAGCGTGTCGCCGCGGCGGAGCGTCTGATGGGTGAGGTCGACCTTCACGCGCGGATCGGGGCCGAGCGCCTGGAGAATGATGTTCCGGCGCTCGCTCTGCTCCGCCTCTTCCTCGGTGAGCTCGCCGGCGTCGACCAGCCGCTGCATGAGCGACTGGTCCTTGGTGAGCTGGATGGCCTCGCCGTTCCGGACGAGGTAGGCTCGGCTGTCGCCGATCTGCGCCAGATAGAGCTCGTCGCCGTTGATGCCGGCGGCGGTGACCGTCGTGCCCATCCCGCGGACCTCGGGATGCTCCCGGGCATAACTGTAGATCTGCTGGTTGGCGAGCTCGACCGCTTCCTTCATCCGGTAGGCGAAGCGCTCCGGCGAGGCGTCCTCGTCCGCGGCCCACGCCGTGGCGAGATGGCGGTAGATCAGGTCGGCGGCCATGGCGCTCGCGAGCTCGCCCGCGGCGGCCCCGCCCATGCCGTCCGCCACCATGAAGAGCGAGCCGCGCGGCCCCACCTCATGCAGGCGCACCTCCGGATGGAGGCTGGCGTTGCCCGTGCTGAGGTCGGCCACGAGGAAGGTGTCCTCGTTGTGCTCGCGCGTGCGCCCCAGATCGGTCTTGCCAAAGACGGACACCTTAACCGGTCGACCCGTCACGCATACCCCGGCGCGAAAGTCACACGAGCTGTTCCTTCCGATGATCCATTCGGCGACTTGAGAGTGTGACGAATCTAGGCCGCCCCCGGAGGAGCGTCAACGTACGCTTGTCGTAAGTCTCAGTCAACGTGTACCTTGCAGCCATGACCCTGCTCTAGGGCACGCGCGGTGGCCGTCGGCCCTCCTCGGTGTGGCTTCGTTTTCCGCCGCGTGCGCGGGCCGAATGCCGGCCCCGGTCACCCCCTCGCCAGCCGCTCGCGCGCCGGCCGAATCACTCCCTCCGTCGCCCGCGCTGCCCCCCGTGGCGCCCGTCCGCGGACCGCTCGCGCTCAGGGTAGTCTACCCGCCGCCCGACGCCGTGCTTCAGGTGCGCGACTCCAGCTTTCTCTTCGGCACCGCGGGGAGCGGCGACGCCGCTGTGACGATCGACGGCCAGCCGGCGCGGGTCTGGCCCAACGGTGCCTGGCTGGCATACGTGGCGCTGCCGCTCGACAGCCTCATGCGGCTCCGGATCGAGGCGCGGCGCGGCGCCGACCTGGCGGTTCTCGAGTATCCGCTCCGCCGGCGCCTGCCCGACGCCGGTCGGTACACCGTCGGCGCGGCGTGGCTCGACTCCCTTTCGCTCACGCCCACGGGCCGGCTCTGGCTCGCGCGTGGCGAGTACCTTACGCTCGGCGTCCGGGCGGCCGAAGGCGCGGCCGTCCGCCTCCGGCTCCCCGATGGGACGATCCTTCCGCTCTCGCCCCAGCCGCAGCCGCTGGAGGTGCCGGCCGCGGTGCGCGCGTTCGAGCGGGACACGACGCGACTTCGAACGCCGGTCGTCCGGGACCGCTACGTGGGACTCGTGCGCGGGCGCGCGCTGGGTCCCGATCCCGGCGTGATGCTGCCGGTCGTGACGTCGCGCCATGCCCGCGATATCCGAAGCGCCGGGTGCCCCGCGCCGGCCGCTTCGGCGCGGGTACCGACGGCACCCGCAGCGTCCACCGCGTCCGCGCTGGCGCGCGCTGGTATGGGCCCGCCGACAGCCTCTGGCCCGTAGTCGAGGCGATCGTCGGCACCGATACCGCCCGCGCTCGCTGGCCGCTGCAGGTGGCCATGCTCGACACGCTGCCGGTGCGCGGTCGAGCTCGACGACGACTCGACCGGCACCGGCATCACCGACAGCATGACGGTCGGGCGCGCCGTCCCGGGCGGGACCTACGCCTGGTTCTTCCCGACCGGCACGCGCGCCACGGTCACCGGCCGCCGCAACGACGACGTCCGCCTCCGGCTCTCGCACGACGCCGAGGCCTGGGTACCCGCGATCGACGCCCGCCCGCTCACGCCCGGCGGGCCCGCGCCGCAGGCGATCGTCGGCTCGGTGAGCGTGACGCGGAGCCCCGATCGGGCCACCGTGCGCATCCCGCTCAGTCAGCGCGCGCCGTTTCGTGTCGAGGAGACCGATCGCTCGCTCGTCGTCACCGTCTACGGCGCGACGGGCGACGTCGACTGGATGCGCTACGGGCCGGCCGATTCGCTCATTCGCCGCATGAGCTGGCGGCAGGCGGCGGCCGACGAGGTGGCGCTCACCTTCGAGCTCGAGCGGCCGGTCTGGGGCTACCGTGCGCGCTGGGACCGCACCGACCTGCTGCTCGACATCCGCCGGCCACCCGTCATCGTCGCCGGCGATCCGCTCCGCGGCCGGCTGATCGCCGTGGACCCCGGCCATCCGCCTGGCGGCGCCATGGGGCCGACGGGACTTCGCGAGGCGGATGCCAATCTGGGCGTCGCGCTCGAGCTCCGCCGTCTGCTCCAGGCCGCCGGCGCGCGGGTGCTGATGACCCGCGTGACCGACAGCGTCGTGGATCTCTGGCCGCGGGTGCAGTTCGCCGAGCAGGCGGGCGCCGAGGTGCTCGTGTCCATCCACAACAACGCGTTGCCGGACGGCATCAATCCGTTCGTCAACAACGGCACGAGCGTCTACTACAACCAGCCCCGCAGCGTGCCCCTGGCCCGGGCGATCCAGGCGGCGCTCCTTCGCCGCCTCGGCCTCCGCGACCTGGGCTTCGGCCGGGGCGACCTGGCGCTCGTCCGCGGCACCTGGATGCCGTCGGTGCTGACGGAGGGCCTGTTCATGACGCTGCCGGACCAGGAGGCGGCGCTGCGCTCGGCCGAGGGGCAACGGCTGTACGCACAGGCCGTGGCTGACGGGCTCCGCGCCTACCTCGAGGACCGTGCCCGCGACCGCTGAAACGGGTGTGGTCCGTGGCCCGGCGACGGCGTCTCCTGTAACGAATCCTGCCCCGCCGCCGCCGGCTTCGGCCGACCCGCGGTGGAGCCCTTCCGGATGGCACGCATGAGGATCCCGCTGATGGCTTCACCCCGCTCGCGTCTGGCGCAGCTTGCGGTCGCGCTGATCGTCGTCCTCGTCCCCTCCCGTCTGTCGGCCCAGGCCCCCGAACAGCGCGACGAACTGGAGCGCTTTCGCGACTCCCTGGCCGCCAGCATCCGATACGGCCGGACTCCTCGTGGAGGAGCGCCGCCTGATCGATCTCGCCAAGGCGGACCGCGGCAACACACTCGTCCACCTCAAGCTCGGCTTCCTCTCGCTGCGGATTGGCGAGCTCGGCGGCCAGGCGCATTACGACGACGCGGCGTCCGAATTCCAGTGGGCCATCGACCTGCAGCCCACCTGGCCCTACGCCTGGTACGGCATGGGCCTGGCCGAGTATGGCGTGGGCGATTCGCAGATCTCCTTCGTGACCGGCCTCAAGACCATGCTGGGGAAAGACGCCCTCACCCGCTCGGCCATGGCGTTCGCGAAGTCGGCCGAGGTGGACTCCACCTTCGTGCGGGGCCTCGTGGAGCTCTCGAATACGGCCCTGCGGCAGCGGGTGAACATCAAGCTCGGCGTGGCGCTCGACGCCCTCCGACGCGCCAAGTCACAGGATCCCCAGGTGCTGCTCGCCCGCGGACGGGTGGAGCGCGAGGTGGGCGACGGCGACTCCGCCCTGGCCGCCTTCCGCGGCTACCTCGATCGTGGCGTCGAGCCGGAGCCTGGGCCAGCTCGAGATCGCGCGCACGCTCTTCCTGCTCGGCCGCTTCGACGGCATGCAACCGTACTACGAGGGGGCTGCGTCCGACGATCCGGCGACGGTCGCGGGCTATCGCGGGGACCTCGCCACGATCGCCTCGGACAGCGTCCTGAAGGAGTTCGACAACGCCTCCGGCGCGCGGCGTGCCGCCTATCTCAAGCACTTCTGGACCGAGCGCGATCGCACCGAGCTCCGGGGCGACGGCGAGCGACTTCGCGAGCATTACCGCCGGATGTTCTACGCGCGAAAGAACTTTCAGCTCACCTCGCTCAACCGGCACTACGACATCGTCGAGCGCTACCGATCCGGCAGCCGCGACTTCGACGACCGCGGCGTGATCTACATCCGCCACGGGGAGCCGACCAGCCGGGCCACCTACGCGGCCCCGGGCCTGGAGCCCAACGAGTCGTGGCGCTACTCCCGTCCCGAGGGCGACCTGTTGTTCCACTTCGTCGCGCGCGAGGACGTGCAGGATTTCAAGCTGGTCGAGAGCCTGTTCGATGTCCTCGGCTTCAGCCAGCAGATCGCGCTGCGGGCGGACAACGTGGCCGACAATCCGGTCGCCGAGCAGCTGATCTTCTCGCGCGAGCAGCTCTCGCCGATCTACCAGCGCCTGCAGTCGGCCGGGCGGATCGGAAGCGGCCAGTTTCAGGCCGAGGAGCGGCGGATGGGACAGTCGAGCATCGCGGTGGGGACCCGCACGGACAGCTACGAGCTCGCCTTTGCGGAGGAGCTCAAGGCGCGGACCGAGGTGCTGGCCGTCGGGCGGGACTCGAGCGGGACGCTGGTACAGATCGCCTATGCCATCTCGGGCAAGGGGCTCGAGCCGGTCACGGTGACGCGCGGCTTTCTCTACTCCGTCCGGGTCCGGTTCACGGCGATGGACCACACCGGCCGGGTCGTGGCGTCGCTCGATACCACGCGGCACTTCGTCGCCCCCGAGCGGGTTCCCGATGACGAGCACCTGGTCGGCCGTGTCGCCGTTCCGGTGCCCGACCGGCCGCTACGAATACCGGCTGGCGATCCAGCAGGGCGAGGAAGCGGGCATCGTGCTGCCGCGCGACACGGTGCGCGTCGGGCGGCCCGAGCTCGGTCACGCTCGGGCTGAGCGACCTGGTCCTCGGAAGCCGCAGCGCCAATCTGGCCTGGCGGCGGTCCGAGCAGGATACCGTGCTCTTCAATCCGCTGCAGACGTTCAAGCGCGCCGAGGAGATGCAGCTCTACTACGAGGTGCAGGGCCTGCAGCCGGGCAGCTCCTACGAGGTGCGGCTCGCCGTGCGAAAGCAGGGTGGCAGCGGGGGTCTGTTCCGGAAGATCTTCGGCGGGGGTGGCGCGGCCATCAGCCTCAAGTTCGACTCGCGGGCCACGGCGATGGTCGAATCGGCCCACCGCGGCCTGCAGCTCGAAAAGTTGAAGCCCGGGATGTACGTGCTGGAGGTGGAGGTGACCGACGCCGGCGGCCACCGCGACCAGCGGCTGCGGCCGTTCCAGGTGGTCGACGAGTAGCGGCTAGCGGCTCAGAGGGGCCAGGCGTTCGGCCGGGCGTGCGTCAGGACCAGCAGCGGCTGCACCAGGGTTTCGGCCTTCACCTGGGCCTCGACCTGGACCAGGTGCTGGGTGACGCCGGTGCTGGTGTCGAACGTGGCGATGTGCATCAGCAGGCACGACAGGGGCCGGTCCATCGGATCGGCCCTGCTGTCTTCGGTACCCTGGATGGGCGTGCCCGACCCCAGGGTGATGCGGGCGTGTCCGAACAGCCACAGCGGGGCGCCGTCGAGGGCCTGCAGGAGGCGCTCGTTCAGGGCCAGGCTCTCGCCCTGCAACGTGATCAGGCCCAGCGTGGGGTGGTCCGTGTAGCGGCGCGAGTGCACGACGAAGCCATACGTGAAGGCCGGGTCCTGCCCGGCGGCACGGCGAAGCGCCGCACGCAGCTTCTGCTGGCTGAAGGCGATCGTGTGATACGGGACCACGGTATCTCCAGTCGAGCATTATGGTTGGTCGATGCGTCGTCGGCGGGAGCTCGGACGCGCGCGGGCGAGGCTTGCATGGGTCGTGCCAATTCCTTCGCCCGCGAAGCCGCCCGGCGCCGCCGAGCGGCCCATGCCGTCCGCAACGGCTCTCGCGATACGCCATGGGATTCCGCTTGACTCCCCCGGTCGGAAGGGTAGCTTGCGCGCATGTTCTGCTCCCGTTGCGGCAGCGAGATCACCGGCAAATCCAAGTTCTGCCCATCCTGCGGTCTCGATCTCATGGCGACGACGCCCGTGCATGCCATCGCCACGGGCGCGCTCCAGGAGACCGATCTCGTGCGCGAGGCGCTGGCCGCCGAGTACGAGATCATCGAGGAGCTCGGGCGGGGCGGGATGGCCCTGGTCTATCGCGCCCGGGACCGGCAGCTGGAGCGCGAGGTCGCCATCAAGGTGCTCCCGTTCTCGCTCGCATTCGACGCCGAGTTCGTCGAGCGATTCCAGCGTGAGGCCCGCACGGCGGCACAGCTCGAGCATCCGAACATCATCCCGATCTACCGCGTCGGCCGGTCCGGCCGGGTCATCTACTTCGTCATGAAATACCTGCGGGGCGGGTCGCTCTCGACCGTCCTGCAGGAGCGGAAGAAGCTCACCCCGCCCGAGATCCGCCGGCTCCTGCTCGAGGCCGGCGGCGCCCTCGGCTACGCGGCCCAGCGTGGCATCGTTCATCGCGACATCAAGCCCGACAACATCATGTTCGACGAGTTCGGCCAGTGCCTGCTGACCGACTTCGGGATCGCCAAGGCGGCGTCGGGCCAGAAGCTGACCGGCACGGGGATGTCCATCGGCACCCCTCACTACATGAGTCCCGAGCAGGCCCGGGCGCAGGCCATCGACGGGCGAAGCGACATCTACAGCCTGGGCGTCGTGGCCTACCAGTGTCTCAGCGGCGACGGTGCCGTACGACGGCGAGGACAGCTTCTCGATCGGCTACAAGCACATCACCGAGCCGATCCCCACGCCCTCGCTGATCACCGCCGACGAGCGGCGGATCTTCGAGGTCATCAAGCGCATGCTGATGAAGGATCCGGCGGACCGCTACCAGAGCTGCGAGGAACTGGTCGCGTCGATCCAGGGGCAGCCCACCGCCGCTCCCGGCGCGGTGCGGGTCTCGGCCGCGGCGGGGGCGATGGTGGGGGGACGGTCGAGCACGCCGACGGTGGCCAGCCCGAGCGGCGGCGTCCCGCCGATCGTGAGCCAGCCGACCACGCCGATCGATTCGCCGCTGGTCAACCGGCGCGCCACGCCGCTCGAGCGGCGGGATCTGCCGCGGCGGGTCGCCGACCGATCGCTTGCCATGCGCGGGGGCCCGACTCCTCCTGGGCCTGGCTCTGGGTGGTGCTGGCCGTGCTGGGCGGCGGCGGGGGCGCTTTCTACTACTACAAGTCACGGGGCTTCGCGCCCGGCATCGGCGCCGACGCCGATTCGGCGGCCTCCGCCGCGGACACGACGCCCTTCCGCGACACGACGGCGGCCCGGACGCCCGCGCCGAAGGGCGACAGTACGCCGTCGGCGTCCGCGCCGGCGCCGATTCCCGCGCCAGCGCCGCCCCGTCCGCCCGAGCCGACGCGCGCTCCGGACAGCGCGAGCACGCCCGCACCGGTGATCGCGGGGACAGCGGTGGCATCCGGGTCGTGGGGCTGCCGCGCGGCTCCACGGTCATGATCGACGAGAAGCCGGTGAGCGAACCCATGACGAGGCTCACCCCGGGCCCGCATGCGGTCGGCGTGTCCGCCCCGCGGTTCAACTTCTACTCCGATACGATCGTCGTCCGGCCGGGGGAGATCGCCGAGGTGAGCCCGCAGCTCACGCCGATCGGCTCGCCCGACCTGCCCCGGCGCCGAACGGTGACGCGCGCGGCCAGCCGCTGCGAGCCGGGCCCGGGATACAATTCCGACGGCTCGTGCTTCGACGAGCGCCCGAAGCCGGCTACGCCTCCGTTTGTGCCGGTGCCCGACGAGGTCACCGAGACCCCGCGCCCGTCGCTCCTCTGGGTCAAGGTGTCGACCGAAGGGCGGACCGTGGACGTCGGCCGGCTGCGTCCCTCCGACGACCCCGCCTTCGAGCGCGCCGTCCGGAATTTCGTCTGGAGCCTTTCGTGGCACCCCGCGGTCAAGGACGGGGCGCCGGTCGAAGCCTGGACCCAGATGCTGTTCCCGCCAGCGCCCAAGTGAGCCCCGGGATCCACCCATCCGCCTTCATAGCCCCCGGCGCGGCCGTGATGGGCGACGTCACCATCGGCCAGGATGCGAGCGTCTGGTACGGCGCGGTTCTTCGCGGCGATATGGCCCCCATCGTGATCGGCCCCGAAAGCAATCTGCAGGACGGCACGATCGTCCACGTGGACGACGACGCGCCGTGTATCGTCGGCCGGCGGGTCGGCGTGGGGCACCGGGTGATCCTGCATGGCTGCACCGTCGAGGACGAGTGCCTGATCGGGATGGGCAGCGTCCTGCTCAACGGCGTCCGGATCGGCACCGGCAGCGTGGTGGCGGCGGGCGCGGTGATTCCCGAGGGGATGCAGGTGCCGCCGCGTTCGCTCGTCATGGGGGTGCCCGGACGCATCGTCCGGCCGGTCGACCCGGCGCTGGCGGCGCGAATCGCGGAGACCTGGGCGCACTACGTCGCTCAGGCGCGGGCGCACCGGGCGGGGCGGTATCCGATGGTCGTGGTGGAGGGTGAGGTCGAGGGGTAGGCCGTTCGGGGGTGGAGGTAGGCTGTTCGGGGGCAGGCGCGACTGTGCAGCGCAGCGAGGGACCTTGTCCGGATGGCTCGAGCCATCCTGAAAGGTCCCTCGCTGCGCTCGGGATGACGATGACCTCTGTGTCTTCCCCGCGCGCTGTCTCACCACTGCGCCGAGGACTGTCGCTACCCACATCCCCGCCACACGTTATCCACTTAATTCACATACGCACAACAGGTTATATTTGTGATGTGGGAAGGCCCATCCCACGTAGTTACGCGATTTTTACATGGTATTGTGCGCCCTCCCGCGTTCGCCTACTTTGGCCATCCGTTTCGGGGTCGGTGCGCGGCTCGAGCGGTCGATGCGGATGCGGACGCGGAACAGGCACGTGAAGGACGTGGCGCTGGTGGTAGCTGAGCTCGATGGTTTCCGTAGTGCAGTCTCTGCACTCTCTTCTCTTCCATATCGCTTGCGGGGAGCTCCATGACTTCGTCCACCCCACGGGACGTGCTTTCGCTGTCGCCCAATGCCATCACGGTCCTCGAGAAGCGCTATCTCATCAAGGATGACGCCGGTCAGCCGGTCGAGACAGCCGAGGACCTGTTCTGGCGTGTGGCGCGGACGATCGCGGAGGCCGACCGCCGCTACGGCGTGTCCGTCGGAGCCGTGGAGGAGGTGGCCCAGGCCTTCTACGGCCTCATGGCGAACCGGTACTTCGTCCCCAACTCGCCGACCCTGATGAACGCCGGCCGCCCGCTCGGCCAGCTCAGCGCCTGCTTCGTGCTTCCGGTCGATGACGCGCTGTCCAACGGCAAGAGCGGCATCTACGACACGCTCCGCGCCATGGCGCTCGTCCACCAGAGCGGGGGTGGCACCGGCTTCAGCTTCTCGCGGCTCCGGCCCAAGAACGACATCGTCCGGTCCACTATGGGCGTGGCCTCGGGTCCGGTCTCCTTCATGAGCCTGTTCGACGCCTCCACGGACGTCGTCAAGCAGGGCGGCACCCGGCGCGGCGCCAACATGGGCATCCTGCGGGTGGACCACCCGGACATCATGGAGTTCGTCACCTGCAAGGACGACACGACCAAGATCACCAACTTCAACATCTCGGTCGCCGTCACCGACGACTTCATGGCCGCGGTCGAGGCCGACAGCATGTACGACCTGCACCACCCGAAGACCGGCAAGGTCGTCGGCCAGCTCAACGCGCGCGAGGTCTGGGAGAAGATCATCCACGGCGCCTGGAAGACCGGCGAGCCGGGCGTGTTCTTCGTCGACAAGGCCAATTACTACAATCCGGTGCCGCACCTCGGCGCGTACGAGGCCACCAACCCCTGCGGTGAGCAGCCCCTCCTGCCGTACGACGTCTGCAACCTCGGCTCGATCAATCTCGGCGCCTTCGTGAAGGATGGGGAGATCGACTGGGACCATCTGCGCCTGGTGGTCCACCTCTCGACCCATTTCCTCGAGAACGTGATCGACGCGAACCAGTACCCGCTGCCCGAGATCACCGAGCTGGCGCAGCGCATCCGCCGGATCGGCCTCGGGCGTCATGGGGCTCGCCGACCTGTTCATCAAGCTCGGCATCCCGTACGACTCCGAGGAGGGCGTGGCCCTCGGCCGCCGGATCCAGCAGTTCGTGGACGAGGAGGCCAAGGTCGAGAGCGAGCGGCTCGCGCGCGACCGGGGCGTCTTTCCGGAGTGGGAGCGGAGCATCTGGGGCCCGGACAAGACCGCGGCCCGCGGCCCCAAGGGCGAGCGGGTCCGCCCGATGCGCCGCCTCCGGAACTGCAACGTCACGACGGTCGCGCCGACGGGCACGATCTCGATCATCGCCGGCTGCAGCTCGGGGATCGAGCCGCTCTTCGCCGTGGCCTTCATGCGGAACCAGGCCGGCGTGCTCATGCCCGACGTCAACGAGGACTTCGTCGCCATCGCGAAGGCCGAGGGCTGGCACTCCGAGGACCTGATGCACCGGATCGCCGAGGCGGGGCACATCGAATTCCCCGAAGTGCCGGAGAAGTGGCAGCGAGTGTTCGTCACCGCCAACCACATCAAGCCCGAGTGGCACATCCGGATGCAGGGCGGCGTTCCAGGAGTTCAACGACAGCGCCATCTCGAAGACCTGCAACTTCGCCAACGACGCGAGCGAGGCGTACGTCGAGGAGATCTACCGGCTCGCCTACAGCCTCAACTGCAAGGGCGTGACCGTCTACCGCGACGGCAGCCGCGACATGCAGGTGCTGAGCACCGGCTCCGTCGCCAGGAAGGTGCAGGAGCAGGCCACCTCCAGCGGCAAGGCCGAGGCGCGCGCCGACCTGGCCCAGCTGGCGGGCGTCGCCGCCGCCTCGGGCGACCGGGCGGCGATGGAGGCGGTCTCCGATCTCAAGGGCCAGTTGGCCGAGCTCGAGGCCGAGAACGACCGGCTGCGGCGCGTGGTGCTCGATCTCGAGGCGGAGAACCTGCAGCGCCGGCAGAAGCGCTCCCGGCCGGAGCTGCTCCGCGGCGCCACCCGCCGGCTCGAGACGCCGCTGGGCACGCTCTACGTCACGATCACCGAGGACGATCGCGGCCAGGCGTTCGAGGTCTTCATGAGCCTCGGGAAGGCCGGCGGCGCGCTCATGGCGGACGTCGAGGCGCTGGGCCGGCTCATCAGCCTCGCGCTCCGGTCAGGGATCCCCATGAAGGAGATCTACCGCCAGCTCCGCGGCATCAGCTCCGACCGGGTGATCGGCCTCGGGCCCAACAAGATCCTGTCCGTGCCGGACGCGGTGGGCATCGCGATCGAGCGCTGGATGCAGGAGAAGCAGGGCATTCAGCAGGAGCTGCTGCCGGGCGCGCCGGCGCCGGCCGAGCCCGCGCCGGTGGTCGCGCAGCGGGCGGCGGTGGCCGGGCTCGGCGGGGAGCAGATCGTGCTCGGCGGCATGCAGGAGACGCTGTCGGGCGCCTGTCCCGACTGCGGCTCGCAGCTCGAATTCGCCGAGGGGTGCATGAAGTGCCACGTGTGCGGCTTCAGCGAGTGCGGATGATCGTGGTCATCCGTAGATAGCGGGAAGTCGTCGCGCGGTACCCAACGGGATGTCGGCTTCGGCCGGCATCCCGTTGTTCCGTTCCTATCTGGCCGCGACCTTTTCGAACCGCTGCCCCAGCACATTCAGATACCACGTCCATCCGTCCTGGTGCCCGCGTCCCATGTCGTCGTCGGGCACGTTGGCATGATGGAGGGTGACTTCGGTGCCGTTCTTCCTCGGCGCGAGCGTGATCGTCACGACCGTTTCCAGGCCTCGCGTCGCTTCGGAGACCCACGTGTGCTCGATCGTCCGGCCGCGATCCAGGCGGATGAAGCGGCCATAGTGCGGCCACGATCGGCCCTCGTGCTTGACCACGTGGTAGAAGAGGCCGTCGACGACGGGATTGATGATGGCGCGCTCGACACCGAACCAGAGCCCGCCGGGGCTCTTCGGATCGAGCCACACGTCGAACACTTCCTCGGCCGAGCCCTGGATGGTGCGGGAGACGGTGAGATCGAATGTTTTCATTTGAGCTGTCCTTTCTGTGCAAAGAACGCCTCGAGGCGATCAAGGCGCTCGGTCCAGAACCGCTCGTAGCGCGAGGTCCACCGCATGACCCGGCGGAGCGGCCGCGCATCGAGCGTGAGGGTGTGCTCGCGTCCCCGGCGCGCGCGGCGAACCAGCCCAGCGCGCTCAAGTACCCGCACGTGCTTGGAGACGCCGGCCAGCGACATCTCGAACGGCTCGGCTACGTCGGTGACGCGGGCGGGTCCGCGCGCGAGCCGCTCGAGGATGGCTCGGCGGGTCGGGTCGGCAATCGCGACGAGGACGTGGTCGAGCGTCGGCGTAATATTCATCCTGCAGGTTAAATATCATTCGGCCCGTGAACCAGTCAATCCCCCGGGTGGCAAGGGCGCCAGGTTGACATCGCATGTTGTAACATGCACTATCCGGTGTGGCGCCCTACACCCTCTGATGGAGACCGGCCTGATGACAACCTTTCCCAACCCCCCGTCCCGGCTCCACGCCGGCCTCGCCGTTCTCCGCGTCGTAATCGGCACGATCTTCATCGTTCACGGCGCCCAGAAGCTGTTCGTCTTCGGGATCGCCGGCGTCACGGGCGCGTTCGGTCAGATGGGTGTGCCGTTGCCCGCGGTGACTGGTCCCGTGGTGTCGGTGCTCGAGTTCTTCGGAGGTCTGGCACTCCTGCTCGGCGTGCAAACCCGAGTCGCGGCGATTGGACTCGCCCTGGACATGCTCGGAGCCATCGTATTCGTGCACCTCAAGGCTGGTTTCTTCGCGCCGAAGGGTATCGAGTTTCCGCTGTCGCTGCTTGGCGGCGCCATCGCGCTGGCCCTGGTCGGGGCCGGCAATTATTCCCTCGATCGGGTACTGGCCGAGGGGCCGGGCAAGCGATGAGCGCTAGCGTCGCACGCCATGGCCTATGGCATCGCCCCACCGGGTTACCGCCTCCCCGCCGCCACGCGTCTCGGCATCGTCCGCCTGCAGGTGGCGGATCTGGCGCGCTCGCTGGAGTGGTATCGGACGGGTTCTCGGTCTGGAGCCGCTCGACCGTCCGGCGGCCGATCGCATGGCGCATCTCGGCATCCCCCGGCGCCGCCACGCCGCTGGTCGAGCTGCACGAGCATCCTGGTGCCGCGCCGGTCCCGCGCCGCGGGCGGTTGGGGCTTTACCACTACGCGATCCTGCTGCCCGACAGGCCCGCGCTCGGACGCTTTCTGCGCCACCTGTCGGAAATCGGCGAGCGGGCCGGCATGTCCGACCACTTCGTCAGCGAGGCGCTGTATCTGACCGATCCCGATGGGCTCGGCATCGAGGTGTATGCCGACCGGCCGCGCGGCGCCTGGCGCGCACGAGGACCGGCAGCTCACGATGGCCACTAACCCGCTCGACGTCGAAGCCGTGCTTGCCGCCGCGGGCGACGAGCACTGGTCGGGGATGCCATCCGGTACGGTGCTGGGGCACGTGCACCTGTACGTGGCGGACCTGGAGCGTGCGGCGGCGTTCTATCATGCCGGTCTGGGACTCGACAAGACCGTCTGGAGTTATCCCGGCGCCCTCTTCCTGTCGGCCGGCGGCTACCACCATCACCTCGGCGTCAACACCTGGGCGGCCGGGGCGGTGCCGGCGGGATCCGGACGAGGCCCGGCTGCTGGAGTGGGAGCTGTTGGTGCCGTCGGTTCGCGACGCCGCGGAGGCGATCGCGAGCATCGCGGCGGCTGGTGGAACCGTGGAGCACTCGGCCGATGGCGGGGTGGCGCGAGATCCGTGGGGAACGGCGGTGCGGGTGCGCGGGGACGGAGCGACAGCCAGCGCTGAATAGCACGTCGCATGGTACGGTAGGCTCCACCAACGAGGCTCATCTTCACAGGTCTCAGCCGCGGAGCGCGCCGCCTCGCGCCGCGTCCTTCATGCGCGCTCCTCTTTCGAGGCGGCGCATCGTCCGCCTCCAACGACTCGAATCGCAACCGACCATTCGTGTGCCGCCCATTCGGGTCGCGAACGGGGCGGACAGCCGCGCCGCGCGTCGCCTCGTCGCGGTGTACCACAGGTCTAACTCCCAAGCAGAGTGAGACTTGGCAACTGCCCACAGCTCTTGGTGCTGTCACTCAAAACAAGCATTATCTTGCACATTTCATCGATCAAAAGTGCACGAACTACCGTCCGTTACCCCATCTGTGGCCACAAATTGAGCAGAAAGTGCACATTTTACCAAACACAGCTCTTGCGCGAACTGGCCCCGGCGGATACAATTTTGTGGGCGGGGCCACTTTGGCTCCGCCTCGACCCTCAACCTCAGGGAAGCCACCGGTGATCCATCTCCCTCTCCTGCTCGCGCTCCAGGACGCCGCGCCGTCCGTCGTGCCGGCGGACACCGCCTGGATGCTCGTATCCACCGCGCTCGTGCTCCTCATGACGCCCGCCCTCGCCTTCTTCTACGGAGGGCTGGTCCGCTCCAAGAATTCCCTGAACACCATGATGATGAGCTTCGCCGCGCTCGGTGCCGTCGGCGTCGTGTGGGCGCTGCTGGCCTACAGCCTGGCGTTCGCGGAAGGGAATGCCTGGATCGGTGGGACCACGAATGCGCTGCTGGCGGGCGTGGGCACGGAGGCCAAGGGCACCATTCCACACGTCCTGTTCATGGCCTACCAGGGCACGTTCGCCATCATCACCGCGGCGCTGATCTCCGGTGCCGTCGTCGAGCGCATGCGGTTCGGGCCGTACCTCGCGTTCATCGTGCTCTGGACGCTCTTCGTCTACGCGCCGGTCGCCCACTGGGTATGGGGTGGGGGCTGGCTCATGACCAGGGGCGTGCTCGACTTCGCGGGCGGCACCGTGGTGCACATCAATGCCGGGGTCTCGGCGCTCGTGGCCGCGCTCGTGCTCGGGAACCGCAAGGACTACAGCCGGCAGGCCATCCTGCCGCACAATGTGCCCTTCGTGCTGCTCGGTGCCGGGCTCCTCTGGTTCGGCTGGTTCGGGTTCAACGGCGGCAGCGCGCTGGCCGCGAACGAGCTCGCCGCCGTCGCGTTCACCAACACCTTCCTGGCGCCGATGGCCACGATGGTGGTCTGGGTGCTGCTCGACTACTTCCGGACCGGCCGTGCCACCGCGGTGGGCGGGGCCACCGGCATCGTCATCGGGCTCGTGGCCATCACGCCTGCTGCCGGGTTCATCAGCCCGATGAGTGCCCTCGCGCTCGGCGCCATCGCCGCGTTCCCGAGCTACTTCATCATCGTGTGGCGGTCACGTACGCGGCTCGACGACTCGCTCGACGTGTTCGCGGGCCACGGCATCGGCGGCATCACCGGCGCGCTCCTGACCGGTGTCTTCGCCTCGAAGGTCTGGAACCCGGCCGGCAACGACGGCCTGCTCGCCGGCAACCCCGGCCAGTTGGGCACGCAGGCCCTGGGCGTCGCCAGCTCGATCGTGTACGCGGCGCTTGGCACCTTCGTGATCCTCAAGCTGCTCGGGCTGGTCACCGCGCTCCGCGCCGCGCCCCGCGCCGAGGGGCTGGGGATGGACGTGACCCAGCACGGCGAGGAAGCGTACTCCAGCGGCGAGGGCTCGATCCTCGTCATGCCCGATGCCTCGACCGTGGGTGCGCCGGTTCGCGCACTGACCCCGCAAACCGCCGCGCGCTGACGCCGGGAGGACGACTCACATGAAGCTGATCGTGGCCATCATCCGTCCCGACCGCCTCAACGAGGTGCTCGAGGCGCTCTACCGGGCCGAGGTGCGGGGTCTGACCGTGTCCCGCGTGCTGGGACACGGCGGTGAGACCGACCGTGTCGAGACCTATCGCGGCACGACCGTGAAGATGGACCTGCAGGAGAAAGTCCGCATCGAGATCGGCGTATCGGAGCCGTTCGTCGATGTCACCGTGCGGGCGATTCTTGGCTCGGCTCGGACCGGGGAGGTCGGCGACGGGAAAGTATTCGTCCTCGACGTGAACCAGGTCCACCGCATCCGGACCGGCGAGCGGGACGAGCAGGCGGTGACGCCGGCGGCGCTGGTAGAGGCGTAGAGAGAGGGAACGCTCGGCGAGCGTCTGCGTCACGAGTCACCCTGAGCGCAGCGAAGGGGGCATGTTCCGAAAGGCATGTCCCCTTCGCTGCGCTCAGGGTGACTCTGCCGGGAGGCTTGCGGACCCTGACGGCTGCCCATGCCTGCTGCTTTCCCCGGCGGCTCTGCCTGCCATCTCCCACTTGCCGCCTCCCACACCCGACTCGTGCTCGCGCGCTGGTGTGCAGATTGGTATGCGTCCGACTGCCTGACCGCCTGACCGCCTGACCGCCCGACCGCCCGAGGCGACCGCATGCCGATGCGCTACGACCACGAGTTCCTGTCCGCCGCGGAGCTGCCGCGCGCCCGGCTGCCGCTGCTGCAGCATCTGGTCGAGACCTACGCGTCGGAAACCAGCAAAACGGCCGCGGTCTGGAGCGAGCTCGCCGACGCCCAGCTCGAGTTCCGGCCGCACGGCCGGAGCAGCTCGGTGCGCCAGATCCTGGTGCACCAGCTCCTCTCGGAACGTCGCTTCTTCGCGGAGTTCATCGGGCTCGCCGAGCCACCCGTCGAGACGGTGCTGCCGCCGGGCGAGGCGCCCGGTGTCGGGGCCTACGTCGACCGGCTCGTCGCCCTGGCCCGCCCCAGGCTCGCGGCCCTGGCCGACGGGGACGAGGCGTTCTGGCGGGCCGAGGTGCCGTTCTTCGATGTCCGGCGCGAGCGCATCTGGGTGTTCTGGCGGCGCGTGCTCCACACGGCCCACCACCGCGCCCAGGTCGGTGTCGCCCTCCGGCTGCTGGAGGACCGCGTGCCGCCCACCTACGGCCCCACGGCGGACGTCTCCTGGACCGGTGCCGACCCGACGACGACCCTGGACGCGGCGCGCCGACGGGGGGCATAATGCAGCAGCAGCGAAGGGTCCCTTCCTCCACGTGATGCGAGAGGTACGACATGGCTGAAGAGCAGGGCGGCACTCTCAAGCCGATATCGCCGGCGCGGGTCGCGCAGGAGCTCAGGAAGCTCAGCAGCGAGCGCGCGGCGGGCGGCGTCAAGCCGGACGAGTACGAGCACCGGTTCTCCCGCATGATCACCGAGCTCCGCGACCGCCGAATCGATGGCTCGCGGGCGGAGATCCTGGCGACACTGACGCCGCTGCTCCAGGAAGGCGTCGTCAGCGCGGAGGACTGGCGCCGGCTTACAAGGCAGCTCGGCCTGGCCTGATGCACCGCCGCCTGCTCGGGCCAGGCGCCCCGGCGGTCACGGCGGTGGGCTACGGCGGCATGCATCTCTCCATCGAGGGGCGGCCGCCGGAGGAGCAAGGCCTTCGTGTGCTGCGGGCCGCCCTCGATGCCGGCGTCACGCTCATCGACACGGCCGACGTCTACTGTCTCGATCAGCACGACATCGGACACAACGAGCGGTTGATCGCCCAGGCACTCGCCGGCTGGGCGGGAGACCGCGCGAGTGTCACTGTGGCCACCAAGGGCGGCCTCGTCCGGCCCGCCGGTCGCTGGGACACCGACGCCCGGCCCGAGCAGCTCCGGGCCGCGTGCGAGCGCTCCCTGCGCGCGCTGGGCGTCGACCGGCTCGAGCTCTACCAGCTTCACGCACCCGATCCCCGCGTGCCGTTGGCCGACAGCGTCGGCGAGCTGGCGCGGCTTCGCGAGGCGGGCAAGCTCCGGTGGATCGGGCTGTCGAACGTGAACCTGCTCCAGATTCGCGAGGCGCAGGGCATCACCCCCATCACCTCGGTGCAGAACCGCCTGAATCCGTTTTTCCGGGAGTCGCTGGTCGGGGGCGTCGTGGCGTACTGCGCGGAGCAGGGAATCGGGTTCCTGGCATACAGCCCGACGGGCGGGGGCCGCCTGACGAAAACGCTGCCTGCGCATCCCGTGCTGGTGCCGATCGCCCGGCGCCTCGGGGTGTCGGCCCACGCGGTGGTGCTCGCGTGGGCGCTGGCGCAGTCGCCTTCGGTGATCGTGATCCCGAGCGCGCGCACGGTCGACCACGCGCTCGACAGCGTCGGAGCGGCGGACCTGGTGCTGGGGGAGGACGACCTGGCGGCGATCGACGCCGCCGAGTTCTCGCGGGCCTAGGCTATTGCCACCGCAGCAGGCTCGATCCCACCGTGAATCCCGCGCCGACCGCCACGAAGATCACCAGGTCGCCCCGACTGATCCGGCCGTCTCGCACGACCTCCTCCAGCGCCAGCGGCAGCGTCGCGGCCGTGGTGTTGCCGTAGCGCGCGATGACCGACGCCATGCGGCCGGGCGGCAGCGACAGGCGCTCGGCGGTGGCGTCGAGGATGCGCTGGTTGGCCTGGTGCGGAATGATCATCGCGATGTCGTCGGGCGTGAGCTGATGGCGCTCGAGAATGGTGGTGATGCAGTCGGCCATCTGCGACACCGCGAACTTGAAGACCACCTTGCCATTCTGCTTGAGAAAATGCTCGCGGGCCTCGACCGTCGCATGGCTGGCCGGATGGAGGCTGCCGCCGGCGGGCATCAGGAGATCGTCGCGGCCGCTCCCGTCGACGCGGTGGTAGAAATCCAGCAGCCCGAAACCCGCCTCCGCCGGCTCCAGCAGGATCGCGCCCGCGCCGTCGCCGAACAGCACGGCCGTGGTGCGGTCCAGGGGGTCGATGATGGCGCTCATGAGGTCCGCGCCGACCACGATGACCCTGCGGTGGGACCCTGACGCCACCAGCTGGGCGCCGGTCGTGAGGGCGTAGAGGAACCCGAGCAGGCCGCCGACAGGTCGAAGCCCCAGGTGTTCCGGAGCCCCACCTGGTCCTGGATGAGGCAGGCGGTGGCGGGGAAGACCATGTCGGGCGTGACGGTGGCGACGATCAGCGCGTCGACGTCGTCCGGGCCGAGCCCGCGCTGCGCCATGAGTCGCCGGACCGCCTCCGCGCCCATGGTCGAGGTGGTCTCCCCGAGGGCGCCGATCCTGCGCTCGCGGATCCCGGTGCGGCTCACGATCCAGTCGTCGGACGTATCGAGCCGCGCTGCCAGCTCGGCGTTGGTGACGCGGCGCTCGGGGACGTAGCCCGACACGCCGGTGATCGCGGCACGCGGCACGACGGGGAAGGTCGGGGAAGGCATGCACGAATCTCACGGGGACCTGAACCGGGCGCAAGAACGGACCGGGCGCCGCGTTATATTCCCGCCATGCCACCGCTCTCGCGCCGGACCACCGTGACCGCCACCATCGGCGGCGTGCCCGTGGGCTCAGGGCACCCGATCGTCGTGCAGTCCATGACCAACACCGACACCGCCGACGCGGCGTCCACCGTGCGCCAGGTGGCGGCGCTGGCGCGCGCCGGCAGCGAGCTGGTGCGCGTCACCGTCAACAACGAGGCGTCCGCCGCGGCCGTCCCCGAGATCGTCGAGGGGCTCGACCGGATCGGCATCGTCGTGCCGATCATCGGCGATTTCCATTACAACGGCCACCTGCTGCTGACCCGATTTCCCGAGTGCGCGCGGGCCCTGGCCAAGTACCGCATCAACCCCGGCAACGTGGGCGGGAAGCGGCACGACGAGCACTTCCGCGCCATCATCGACGTCGCCCTCGCGAACGACAAGCCGGTGCGGATCGGCGTGAACTGGGGATCGCTCGACCAGAGCCTGCTGACCGAGATGATGGACGCGAACGCGCGCCGGCCCGACCCGCTGGACGCGCGCGACGTCACGATGGAGGCGATGGTGGAGAGCGCCCTCCGGAGCGCCGCGCTGGCCGAGGCCTCCGGCATGGCGCACGAGCGCATCGTGCTGAGCGCGAAGGTATCGGGCGTGCAGGACCTGGTCGACGTCTACCGGATGCTCGCCGGCCGCTGCGACTACCCGTTGCACCTGGGGCTCACCGAGGCGGGCCTGGGCGCCAAGGGCATCATCGCGAGCACGGCGGGCCTCAGCATCCTCCTGCAGGAGGGCATCGGCGACACGATCCGCGTCTCGCTCACGCCCGCGCCCGGCGGCGACCGGACGGAGGAAGTGCAGGTCGCGCAGCAGGTGCTGCAGTCGCTGGGCCTCCGGAGCTTCGCGCCGCAGGTGACGAGCTGCCCCGGCTGCGGCCGCACGACCAGCACGTTCTTCCAGGAGATGGCGCAGCAGATCCAGGACTACCTGCGGGAGAAGATGCCCGTGTGGCGCCTGGAGCGGCCCGGCGTCGAGGAGATGACGGTGGCCGTGATGGGCTGCGTGGTGAACGGGCCGGGCGAGTCGAAGCACGCGAGCATCGGCATCTCGCTGCCGGGCACCTTCGAAGATCCGAAGGCGCCGGTGTTCGTGGACGGCCGCCTCGCGGTGACGCTCAAGGGCGACGCGATCGTCCCTGAGTTTCTCGAGATCCTCGAACAGTACGTCGCGTCGCGGTACGCCGCCGGTCCTCGGCGCGAGGCGGCCATTCCATGATCCACCCTTCGCCCAGGACTGCTGCCCCCATGCCGCTCCGTGCAATCGCCGCCGCCGCCGTCGTCTTCTCTCTGACCGCCGTTCCGCGCCTCCCGGCCCAGGACTCGAGCAAGGCCGGTCAGCCGTCGAAGGGCCCGCCGACCGCCATCATGGTCTCGGGGCCGGATGTCGGACGACGGGCCCCCACGTTCAGGCTCCCGTGGGCCAGCAAGGAAGGGGTCGGCCCGGCCGACCAGCCCTACGACCTCGCGCTCGACCGCGGCAAGACCGTGGTGCTCGCGTTCTACCCACGCGATTTCACCAACAGCTCCACCACCGAGATGCGGACGTTCGCCGAGCGGTACGATTCGCTGTTCGGGTCCGAGGTGGTCGTGGTGGGCATCAGCACCGATCCACTCGAGACCCACAGCCGGTTCGCGGCCAGCCTCGATCTGCCGTTCCGACTGCTGAGCGACCCGACGCAGGAAGTCGCCCGCCGGTATGCGAGCAACGACCGCTCGGGCTACCTCCGCCGCACGGTCTACGTGGTCGGGGCGGACGGCAAGGTGCAGTACCGGAACCTTCGCTTCAACGTGCTCGACCCGAAGCACTACGCCGAGCTGGGCGCCGCCGTCAGACGGTCGCGGGGCGGCTGAGCCCGCCCCATTCTCACCGCGCGGAGCCGCCGATGCGTCGTACCGTAGTTCTCTTCCTCGCGGCCGCCGCGCTGGCCGCCGTCGCGGGCACGCTCTCCGCTCAGGGCCCCGTGCCCGACGACAAGGTCTGGCGCCTCAAGGGGCTCCGCACCGCGTTCTGCATCCAGTTCCTGATGGACCCCGCCTCGGACGCGCTCGAGGACTTGCCACAGGGTTATCGGCCGGTTCCCGCCTCGGAGGCCGCCTAACTTCACCTTTCTTTGCGTGGTGTGGTGCAGGAGCAGGCCGAGTTCGGGGGCTGGAGCCCATCGCGGCTCTGTTTCGAGGCCGTGGACACCGTGCAGACCGCCGAGTACACCCTCGCCGACCGGAGCGGCCGGCACCCGCAGCTCTTCGCGACGTGGACGGTGCTGGCCGCGGCGCCGGGCGGCCCCGCGGGGGACGTAGCGCTCCGACTGTTCGCCAATAGCGAACGTCTTATCCGCTCCGCGCGCCTGGCCGGTCAGAAAGTGCGGGAGGCTCGCGTGGCGGTCGGGCTCGTGCCATCCGAAGACGATGATGGGGTGCCGAGTTCCGACGAGCGCTTCCAGGTCAAGGTGGGAGGGACCACCATCACCTGGGACGGACCGCGATCCCGCGAGCGCACCGCGGTGCGGGAGCCATGGGCCATCAGTTGGGCAGCGACCGGGGCCAAGGACGGTGTGGTATCCGGGGAAGTCGTACTCTCGCCGGTCTCCTCGCGAGCGATGGTGGGCTCGCTCAAGGTGGACGGGAAGGATGCGTTCGCGAAGGCGCTCCGCGCCTCGCCGACGCGCTTCGCCGGGCCCGCATACCAGGGCGGAGGAGGATCGATCTCGCTCCGAAAGTGAGAATTCGGCGCGGCTAGGCCCGTGGAGGATATCTGCAGAAACGTGCATGTCGAAGATGTTCATAATCGGTCGATCTGAATAAATAGTTTGGCTGAGGCGACAGTGTCGTGTTGCTCGACGAGGATTTATGAACGCTCGCGTAAAGACATGACCTGAAAGAGTTAAGCATGCATGTAGTAAAGTCGTTTCTCCCGATCATTTCACCTTATTTCTCGCCCGTTTTCTCCAATCCAGATATTCACTTGGCCGAGTTTTCAACATGTGGAAACCGCCCGCCGGGCCCGCTTTTCGCCCATGAGCTCTCCCTGATTCCGCCACCTCGGGCTTCCTTCGCGCGCGGCGCGTGCTCTCGCTCGCACCAGGCGTCGAGGGCGATGCGGTGTGGTGGCGAGACGCCCGGATCCAAGCGGTCGGTGCTGCTGCCGCGCTCGCTCGCCAGGTGCCCGATGGAACGCCGATGTACGAGCTGCCCGATGCGCTGGTGACCCCAGGCTTCGTCGACGGGCACACCCACTTCGCGATGTGGGCGCTGAGCCGCCGGCGGGTGCAGCTCGGGGGCTCGCCAACACGAGAAGAGGCGGTGCGGCGGGTGGCCGCCGTCTCGCCGGTGCAGGGATGGATCGTTGGGCAGGGCTGGGACGCGAACGGCTGGGACCGCGCCCCGGACCGCGCGGCGCTCGATGCCGTGCAGCCAGGACCGGTCTATCTGGATTCGCTGGACGTGCACGCCGCGTGGGTCAACAGCGCGGCCCTCGCGGCTGCGGGAATCGGACGAGACACGCCCGACCCGTTCGGCGGCCGCATCGTGCGTGACGCGGCCGGCGAGCCGACCGGCGTGCTTCTGGAGCGCGCGATCGAGCTGATGGCTCCGCACCTTCCCGAGCCGCCGCCCGCGTTGCTCGACACGGCCCTCCGGGAGGCCCAGGCCGAGGCCCACCGGCTGGGCATCACCGGCATTCACAACGTCGAGGGCGACGGCGCGCTGGCCGCGTTCGAGCGACTGGCCGTGTCGGACGCGCTCCGGCTCCGCGTGCTGTTTCATCCGCCGGTCACCTCGCTCGATGGACTGGTGCGGCGCGGCATCCGGAGCGGTGCCGGCTCGGCCTGGCTCCGGATCGGCGGCGTGAAGCTGTTCCTCGACGGGAGCCTCGGGAGCCGCACCGCGTGGATGCTGCGGCCATACGAGGGGAGCGGCGATCGCGGCATGCCCATCACGTCCGGGGACGAGGCCGCGCGCGCCATGCGCGCCGCGGCAGCCGCGGGGATCGCATCCACCGTGCACGCCATCGGTGATGCCGCCGTCCGCCGGGCGCTCGACCTGATGGCGCAGCTCCCCCGGGTGGCGATCCCGCACCGGATCGAGCACTTCCAGTGCGTTGCCGAGGCGGACCTCGACCGCGCCGCGGCCGCCGGACTCGTCGTCTCGATGCAGCCCGCGCACCTGTTGACCGACATCCCGCTCGTCGAGCGCCACTGGGGCGGCCGCGGCCGCGGTGCGTACGCCTTCGGGTCCCTGCGGCGGCGCCACACGCCCATGGTCTTCGGGAGCGACGTGCCGGTGGCGTCGATCGATCCACGCGAAGGCCTCTTCGCGGCACTCGAGCGCCGGAGCAACGCCGGCGGCCCGGCCGGCGGGTGGCGGCCGGAGGAGAAGCTCTCGTTCGGCGAGGCCGTGCGCGCCTATACAGTCGGCGCGGCGCACGCGGCCGGCGCCGGCCGTTCCGGCACGCTCGCGCCTGGCCACGACGCGGATCTGGTGGCCTGGGAGTTCGACCCCGCCGTCGAGAGGGGTGCCGGTGACGCCGCGCGAGCGGGCTCGGCCCGCCTCACGGTGGTTGGCGGTGAGGTCGTGATGCAGCGGTGAGGGAGCGGCATTAGACTCCGTGCCATGTCTCGCAATCCTGTCCGCCGCACCAAGATCGTCGCTACTCTGGGCCCCGCGTGGGACGACCCCGCGAAAATGGCCGCGCTGATCGACGCTGGCGTCAACGTCGTCCGGATCAACGCTTCGCACGGCACGCCCGAGATCCGCCAGCGCTGGGTGGAGCGGCTCCGCGAGGTCACGGGCGGCCGGCGGGATCCGGTCGCCCTGCTTCTGGATCTGCAGGGTCCCCGCATCCGCGTCGGCACGCTGGTCGCTCCCCTGCGTCTCGTGGCGGGGCAGACGGTCACCTTCGCGCCGGAGGACGAAGCCGGGGCGGGGGAGATTCCTACGACCTACGACGCCCTCGCCGCCGACGTCCGGCTGGGCGCGCGCATCCTGCTCGATGACGGCCTGCTCTCGCTCGAGGTCACCGGCATCCGGGACGGACGAGTCGACGCGGTGGTGCACTACGGCGGCGAGCTCAAATCGCACAAGGGGATGAATCTTCCCGGCATCGAGGTGAGCGCGCCGGCGCTCACCGAGAAGGACCTCGAGGACGTGGCACAGGCGGCGGCGCTCGGCGTGGATTACGTCGCGCTCTCGTTCGTGCGCCGGCCCGAGGATATCGAGCAGCTCCGCACCCTGGTGCCGCGCTCGACCAAGCTCGTAGCCAAGATCGAAAAGGACACCGCGCTCCGGAATCTCTGCGGCATCCTCGAGGCGTCGGACGCGATCATGGTCGCCCGCGGCGACCTGGGCGTCGAGCTGCCGTTCGAAGAAGTGCCGCTGATGCAGAAGCAGATCATTCGCGAGGCCAGCCTGCACGGCAAGCCGGTCATCACGGCCACGCAGATGCTCGAGTCGATGGTCCACGCGCCGCGGCCCACCCGGGCCGAGGCGTCGGATGTCGCCAACGCGATTCTCGACGGCACCGACGCGGTCATGCTCTCCGCCGAAACGGCGGTGGGCGAGTTTCCGCTCGAAGCGGTTCGCGCGATGGACCGGATCGCCCGCGAGATGGAGCTCCAGCGGCAGGGCCGCGGCGTCACCATCGACGCCGTCCTGGGCCGGCGTACGGGCGACGGCCAGGGTCTGCCGCAGCATCGCGTCGCGCAGAGCGGGCCGATCCGCACCGAGGACGCCATCGCGGTGGCGGTCTGCGCCGCGGCCGAGATGCTCAGCGCCCCGCTCATCGTCTGCTTCACGAGCAGCGGGTTCACCGCGCGGAAAGTCGCCACCTGCCGCCCGACGGTGCCGATCTTCGCCTGCACGCCCGAGCCGGACACGTTCCGGCAGCTCTCGATGGTCTGGGGCGTGACGCCCGCGCTCACCCAGCACTTCACCGACTACGACATGATGCTCGCCGTCGCGCGGCAGCAGATCCTCGAGCGCGGGCTCGCGCAACCCGGCGAGCGGCTCGTGGTGACGGCGGGCATTCCGTTCGACATGCCCGGCACTACCAACCTCCTCAAGATCGAAGCAGTTTAGGGGATGCGGCTCACTCTTCTGGGGACGGGCACGTCGTTCGGCGTGCCCCAGATCGGCTGTGGGTGCGCGGTCTGCCGGTCCACCGACCCGCGGGACAAGCGGAGCCGGTCGGGGGCCCTGGTCGAGGCGGGCGGGTCCACGCATTCTCATCGACACGCCGCCGGAGCTGCGACTGCAGCTCATCGCCGGCGGATTCTCGCAGGTGGATGCGGTGCTGTACACCCACGAGCATGCCGATCACACCAATGGCATCGACGATCTGAGAATGTTCTCGGTGCGCCAGCGGCGGGCCCTCCCCCTCTACGGACCCGCCGAGACGCTCGAGCGGCTCCGCACCTCCTTCAGCTACATCTTCGACGACGTGCGCCCCTACGAGGGCACGTCGAAGCCGACCCTCGCGCTCCACGCCATCGAGCCCGGCAAGACCGTCGACGTGGCCGGCGTGCCGGTGCTCCCGCTCGCGTTCCGGCATGGACACATCCGCGTCTTCGGCTACCGGATCGGCGACCTGGCGTACATCACCGACGTGAAGTCCATCCCCGACGCGGAGCGGCGCCAGCTGCAGGGGCTCGACGTGCTGGTCCTCAACGCGCTCTGGTGGCGGACGCATCCCACCCACCTCAGTATCGGCGAGGCGATCGAAACCGCCCAGGCGCTCGGTGCTCGCCGCACCTATCTCACCCATCTGACGCATGAAACCGGGCACGCGGAGCTCGCGGGCAAGCTGCCCGAGGGCATCTTCCCGGCGTACGACGGGCTCACCGTGGAGGTTGCGTGATCAGGCTGGCCTACGGACGCATGCTGCAGGACGGGCTCGACGGCACGCATGGGCTTCCGCGCGCGCGCCTGGCCGAGCTGGCGGCCGGTTTCGGCGCGGTGCAGGCGGAGGTCCGCCGCCGCCGCGGCGCGGGCGAATACGGGTTCTACAAGCTGGTCGATCAGAGCGAGGCGGTGCGCGAGATCTCGGCCTTCGCCGAGGGACTGGGCCAGGCGCACGACCACGTCGTCGTGCTCGGCATCGGCGGCTCGGCGCTGGGCGCGCGGGCGCTGCTCACGGCCCTCCGACGTCCCGCCTGGAACGAGTGGGACGACGAGGGTCGGGAGTTCTTCCCGCGCCTCACCGTGCTCGACAACGTCGATCCGACGACGATCGGCGCGGCGCTCCGCCGGATCGATCCGCGCCGCGTGCTGGTCAACGTCATCAGCAAGTCGGGCGGGACGGCGGAGACGATGGCCCAGTACCTCGTCGTCCGCGCCTGGCTGGAAGACGCGCTCGGCGCGGCCGCCTACCGCCATCTCGTCTTCACCACCGACCCCGAGCGTGGCGCGCTGCGTGAGATCGCCGCGCCGGGATGGGATCGCCACGCTCAGCGTCCCGCCCGACGTCGGCGGGCGGTTCAGCGTGCTGTCGCCCGTCGGGATTGCTGCCCGCGGCCCTGGTGGGCATCGACATCGCGGCGCTGCTCGCGGGTGCACGGCAGGCGGTCGAGCGGGCCGAGGCCGACGACCTGCTCGGAATCCGGCCGCGCTCTACGCCGCGCTCCACTGGGCCGCCGACACCGACCTCGGCGCCCGCATCGACGTGCTCATGCCCTACACCGATCGCCTGCGGGAGTTCGCCGAGTGGTATCGGCAGCTCTGGGCCGAGAGCCTGGGCAAGCGCGTGGATCGCGAGGGGCGCACCGTCCACAGCGGGCCCACGCCCGTGGCGGCCACCGGCGCCACCGACCAGCACAGCCAGGTGCAGCTCTTCATGGAGGGGCCGTTCGACAAGGTGATCACGTTCGCCGTGGTCGACGATCTGGGCGAGGACGTCAAGATCCCGCCGGGTTCGCCGGCGCCGGGCGCCGCGCCGTTGCCGAAGGACCTCGCCTATCTGCCGGGGCACACGCTCGGCGAGCTCCTCCGCGCGGAGTACGAGGCTACGGCCGCCGCGCTCGCGCAGATGGGGCGCATGAGCTGCACGCTCCGGTTCCCGGATCTCTCCGCGGCCACGCTGGGCGAGGCGATCATGTTCTACCAGATCGCGACGGGCTACGCGGGGGTCTGGTACGGCATCGATCCGTTCGACCAGCCGGGGGTCGAGCTCGGCAAGCAGCTCACGTATGCGGCGATGGGGCGGCCGGGGTATGAGGCGCCGGTGCGGCAGGCGGCGGGTCGGGACGAGGCGTGATCGGGGGCGCGGGGCATGTGGGCATGCTGTCGCAGCCGCCGGGGGCACGGCGGGCCCTCCGGTCGCTGCAGTGCGCTTCGTCCTTTGGGATCGCGCAGGGAATTGAACGCGCACTGACGCTCCCTGCGGACCCACCGCGGCTCGGCCCGGCGGCTCGACCTGAGGCTCCGGGCTCGTCCGGCGTGCTGGAGCGAACAGCCGGGCGTGCGCTCCGTCGTGGGCGTAGCACGAGTCGCCGGACCGACATGCGCGTGGCGGTCCGGCCCCCGATCCCTCGTGCGAAGCCGTGGACTCCGACGTCCGAAGCCGCGAGACCGATGCGCGACTCCGCCAGGCCGTACGCGAGTTTGTTTGACGCTCCCCCGCCTCCGGCCTACCTTTACCCGTGGTCCTGAGACTCTGCAATCTCCGAGGGTGTCCATACATGGCTGACGAGACCCAGCGGGCGGTCGATCTGTACGAGGGCGCGGTGGCGCTGGTGCCGGGTGGCGTGACGGTGCGCGACCCGGCCAAGCTCCGCTCGGCGGCCACCGACCGGCTGGTGTGGCAGGCGGTGTTCTCCACCGGCGAGGCGCGCGACGCGGCCCGGTGGCTGCTCTGGGAGCTGGGCCAGGTCACCGGCGCCCGCCCGGCCTCGATCCAGGGGCTGTACGAGGCCCGCGGCCGGGGCGACGTGAGCGGGTTCACCGTGCCCGCCATCAACGTGCGCATGCTGGCCTACGACACCGCGCGCGCCGTCTTCCGCGCCGCCCGCGCGGGCAAGGCCGGGCGCGATCCTGCTGGAGATCGCGCGCTCGGAGATCGCCTACACCGACCAGCGGCCGGCCGAGTACGTCTCGGTGCTGATCGGCGCGGCGCTCCGCGAGGGCTACGTGCTGCCGCTCTTCATTCAGGGCGACCACTGCCAGGTCAACCAGAAGAAGTACCAGGCCGATCCCGAGGGCGAGGTGGGCGAGGTGAAGAAGCTGATCGCCGAGGAAATCGGCGCCGGCTTCTACAACATCGACGTCGACACCTCGACGCTCGTCGACCTCGCGTATCCCACGCTCGAGGAGCAGCAGCGGCTCAACTACGAGCGCGCGGCCGAGATCACGGCGTTCATCCGGGCGCACGAGCCCGACGGCGTCACCGTCTCCGTCGGCGCGGAGATCGGCGAGGTCGGCATGAAGAACAGCACCGTCGAGGAGCTGCACGCCTTCATGAGTGGGTACCAGACCAGCCTGGCGGCTCACGAGGGCGCGCTCGAGGGAATCAGCAAGATCTCGGTCCAGACGGGCACGTCGCACGGCGGGGTGGTCCTGCCCGACGGCTCGATGGCCGACGTGAAGATCGATCTCCAGGCGCTCGCCGCGCTCTCCAAGGCGGCGCGCGAGGAGTACGGCCTGGCGGGCGCCGTGCAGCACGGCGCCAGCACGCTGCCCTCCAACGCGTTCGGGAATTTCCCTCGGATCGAGACCGCCGAGATCCACCTCGCCACCAACTTCCAGAACATCGTGTTCGATCATCCCAAGCTTCCCGCCGACCTGCGGGATCGCCTCCGGCGCTGGGTGGACGAGAACGCGGCCGGCGAGCGGAAGAGCGGGGACACCGCCGAGCAGTTCTATTACAAGGCGCGGAAGAAGGCCATCGGACCATTCAAGCGCGAAATGTGGTCCCTGGGCGAGGACGTGCGGCAGGCCATCGCCGCAGATCTCGAGCGCACGTTCGGATTCCTGTTCGAGCAGCTCAACGTGAACGGCACGGAGAAGGACATCAATCGCTTCGTCGAGGCTCCCATGCAGCATCACGCGGCGCTCAGGCCCGCGCTGGTGGCGGCCGAAGACGATCCCGACGCCGGGGAATAGGAGGAGCGGATGGCACGTAGCAAGCAGGGCCGGGAAGTGGTGTACGTCGAGCGCGGCGGCGATGCTTCCGCCAAGTGGCTGTTCTGGGGCGCGGTGCTCGGCGCCGGGCTGGCGCTGATGTACGCGCCGCGCACCGGCGAGGAGACTCGCCGCGTGCTCCAGCGCAAGCTGTGGAAGCTCCGCGCCGTGACCGAGGAGAAGCTGGACGAGCTGGCCCAGCAGTTCGGGAGCGGCAAGGCCGGCCTGGAGGACCTCGCGGACGAGGAGGACGACGACCTCGAGGAGGCCGGCGACCTGCCGTCGCTCCGGCCGCGCGCCTCCGGGCCGTCGGCCCGCGAGGAGCTCGAGCGGCGGCTGGCCGAGTCGCGCGCGCGTCGGCGCGCCGTGGGCGATTTCGAGGAGCCGCTCGCCTGAAACGGCTGCGGCCCGGCGGGTGGCACCGCACCCCCGCCGGTTTCCTGCGCCGAACGCTCCAGGCCGCGGACGAAAACAACATTCCCTTTCTCGCCAGCGCGCTGACGTTCGATGCGCTCCTGGCCGCCGTGCCGTTCGTCCTGCTCGTCCTGATCGGCCTGACGCACGTCGCGCAGGCCATCGCGGGCGGACCGGCGGTCGACGCCACCGCCCTCTTCCACCGCTTCTTCCCGCCGCATACCTCGGCGCCCGGGCGCGATCCGTTCGCGCTGGTCGAACGGCTGCTCGTCGGCGTGGCGCGGAACCGCGGGCAGATCTCGCTCTTCGCCCTCCCGGCGTTCGTCTGGTTCAGCACCCGCCTCTTCGCGGGGGTGCGCACGTCGCTCAACGACATCTACGACGTCTCCGCTCGCCCGTCTCCGCCGCGCAATTTCCTGCTCATCTGGCTCGCGGGGAAGGTCCGGGACTCGCTCATGGTCATCGCGACCGTCGTGCTCTTCCTCGCCAACACGGCGCTGAGCACGGTGGTCACGATCGCATGGGCCCGGGGCGAGCAGCGGGTGATCCCGCAGCTCGCCTTCTTCTTTTCGACCCTCGGACGCTTTCTGGGCGAGCTGCTCGCGTTCAGCTTCTCGGTGTCGCTCTTCTACGTCACCTACCGCTACGCTTCGGTTCGGCGTCTCCCCTGGCGGACCGCGCTCCTGGCCTCCACCTTCACGGCGCTGCTGTTCGAGGCGGCCAAGCGGCTCTACGGCCTCTATCTCGCCCACTTCGCGTCGGTGGGAGGCGCCTCGGGCGACGCCAACATCGGCGCGGCGGTGCTGTTCGTCCTCTGGATCTATTACACGGCCATCGTCTTCCTGCTCGGCGGCGTGGTCGCCGAGACCTGGGAGCTGCGCCACATGCAGGAGCGGCAGCGGATCATCCTGGGCTGACCATCCGGCCGGCCCCCAAATAGAGAGTTCCATCCAGGGGGCACCGGGTATATATTGCTGGTGCCTCAGGTCCGAAGGGCGCCGGCGCGTGAACCGCGTCAGGACCTCGCCGGTAGCAGCGCTAAGCGATGCCCGGTGTCGCTTCGGGGAGCCTGAGGCACTTTTCTTTTCCCTCCGCCCATGACCATCGCCCTCGCACGCCGCTACCGTCCCAAACGCTTCGCCGACCTGCTGGTGCAGGACCACGTGGCCGCCGTCCTTCGGGGCGCCGTGGCCCGGGGCCGAGTCGGCCACGGCTATCTCCTGACCGGCCCCCGCGGCGTCGGCAAGACGACCGCCGCGCGGATCCTCGCCGATGGCGCTCAACTGCCCCAACCGAGACGCCGAGGGCGATCCCTGCGGCGAGTGCGAAAATTGCCTCCGGGTCTGGAATGGCTCGGCCAATCTCGACGTGGTCGAGATCGATGCCGCCAGCAACCGGGGCGTCGACGACGCGCGCGATCTGCGGGAGCGGGCGATGTACGCCGCCTCCCGGGAAGGCCACTACAAGGTCTACATCGTCGACGAAGCGCACATGCTGACCCGCGAGGCCTGGAACGCGCTGCTCAAGGTGCTCGAGGAGCCGCCGCCCGGCGTGGTCTTCGTCTTCGCCACCACCGAACCGCAGAAGATTGCGGCCGCCGCGGCCCCGGTGCTGTCGCGGCTCCAGCGCTTCGACTTCCGGCGCATCGGGCCCGGCGCCATCCGGGACCGGCTGCGGCAGGTGCTCGAGGCCGAGCGGATCGCGGCGGACGACGACGCGCTGACGCTCATCGCCCGGCACGCCGACGGCGGCATGCGCGACGCGCTCAGCGTGCTCGACCAGTGCCTGAGCTTCGGGGAAGGCGCCGTCACCGCCCAGCGCGTCCGCGAGGTGCTGGGCCTCGTGGGCGACGAGCTCTACGCCGAAGTCCTGGACCTCGTCGCGGACCGGCGGCCGGAGGGCGTCTTTCCGCTGGTCGACCGGCTGGTCAACGCCGGCGCGGACCTGGCCGAGTTCATGGGCGGGGCGGGCGAGGCGCTCCGGGCGCTGCTCATGCTGCAGCTCGGCAGCGCTCCCGAGGGGCTCACCGAGGCCCTGCGCGGCGCGCTCGAGCTGCACCGGGACCGGCTCGAGTCCGGGGATCTCCTTCGCATGCTCCGGCTGTTGGCGGACAGCGAAACCGACATCCGCCGGAGTGCGAACCCCAGGCTGATCGTCGAGACCCTGTTGCTCAGGTGGACGATGCTCGACCGGATCGTCGACCTGGCCCAGGTGCTCGCGCGCGGGGATTCGGCTGGTGGCGGGCCGGCCGGTGGCGGCTCAGCAGGCGGGTCGGCCGGCCGATCCTCTCCTCGAGTCACCCTGAGCGGAGCGAAGGGGCCAGCGCCCGACGGCGTGACGACCGGCGGCGCCGGCGCCGGTACCCCCATCCGTCGCTCCGCCCCTTCGCTCCGCTCAGGGTGACTCGGGCGGAGGGTCGCCCGCGGCTAGCTCGTCTCTGCCCGGAGAGTCTCCGCCTGCAGAGTCTCCGCCAACGGAGTCCCCGCCCCGGGAGCCCATCCCCGCGACCCTGGACGCGCTCCAGGCCGCGTGGCCGGAGATCGTGGCCGAGGTGCGGGAACGGAGCCGGTTCCTGGGCGAGGCCCTGTCCCACACGGCACCGGCGGCGCTCGAGCTGCCCTGGCTGACGGTGGCCCTGGCGGAGCCGAACCCGCTGTTCGCCGAGCGGCTCCAGGCGCAGGCCCGATTGGTCGAAGAGGTGCTGGGGCGGGCGATCGGCCAGCCCGCGCGCCTCCGCGTCACCGAGGCCGGCTCTCCGGACGGCGCCCCGGCCCCGAAGCCCCGGAAGCTCACCGACGCGAGCCTCAAGGCCGACCGGCTGCGGGCGTTCCGGACCAAGGATCCGACCCTCGACACGGCCGCCGATGCGTTAGATTTGGAGATCGTGGATTAGCTTGCCCACGCCTTCCCCGTCCCCTTACTTTGCCCGGACATGGCCGGATTACCCGATAGCATGGCAGATCTCCAGCAGCTCTTTCAACTCGGCCAGCAGATGCAGGGCCGGTTGCAGCAACTCCAGACCGAGCTCGCCGGTCGTACCATCGAGACCTCGGCGGGCGGCGGCATGGTGCGGGTCATGGCCGACGGCCGTGGCACGGTGCGATCGGTCGTGATCGATCCGGCCGTCTTCGCCGGGCACGACGCGGAGTTCCTGGCGGACCTGGTGACGGCCGCGGTCGCCGAGGCGCAGCGGCGCGCGGCCGACCTGCTGCAGGCGGAGATGCGGAAGGTTCCCTCGCTGCCGTTCGTCGCCGGCTGACGGTGAGCGCCATCGACGCGCTGATCACGGAGCTCGCACGGCTTCCGGGGATCGGCCGCAAGACGGCTCAACGCCTCACCTTTCATCTGCTCCAGCAACCCTCCGAACAGGCGGGGCGTCTCGCGGCCGCGCTCGTCGCGGTGAGCGAGCGCGTGCGGCCGTGCGACGAGTGCGGCAACCTCACGGAGGAGCAGCCCTGCGCCATCTGCCAGGACCCGCGCCGCGACGCGGCGCTCCTCTGTGTCGTGGAGGAATCCTCCACGGTGCAGGTGGTGGACCGGTCCACCGACTTTCGCGGCCGGTACCACGTGCTGGGCGGCCGGCTCTCGCCGCTCGACGGCGTGGGGCCGGAGTCGCTGCGGCTCGAGCATCTGGTGGCGCGGGTCCGGGACGGCGGCGTGCGCGAGGTCATCCTGGCCACCAACCCCTCCATGGAGGGCGAGGTGACCGCGACCTACATCCAGCAGCTGCTCGCGGGGCAGGGCGTGCGGGTCACCCGGCTGGCGCGCGGGCTGCCGATGGGCGGCGATCTCGAATACGTCGACGGCGTGACGCTGGCGCACGCGCTCGTGGCGCGGCAGGAGGTCTCGTGATCGCGACGGTGTCGTGATGCGCTCGCGCGCGTGGCTCTTCGCGGGCGGGCTGGCGGCGGGCGCGATGGCGGGATGGGTGCTGGCGCAGCGCCGGCTCGCGACCCACCAGCGCGACCTGTTCAGTCCGCGGCCGCTCCGGCGCCTGGCGGCGCTCGGGTTCCTGGCCGGACAGACCGGCGTCGACACCATCCGGCTGCTGCGGGACTACCTCGCGTGGGAGCGCCAGCCGGTGCTCCGGCGCCGCGCCCAGGCCATTCTGCGGGGCCTGGAAGCTACTCTGGCATGAGGCGGGCCCATGAGCGGTAGGTGGCGATGAGCGGGTCGTCGAGCTGGTCGTTCCGGGAGGAAGACGCCCGCGCCATTCAGGTGATCCTGAGCGGCTTTCTGGGCGAGTCCAACGCCCGGACGGCGCTGATCGTGGACCGCACCGGTCAGATGGTGGCCACCGTCGGCGAGGCGCCACGCTTCGACCCCACCGCCTTCGCTTCGCTCACGGCGGCCGACTTCAGCGCCAACGACCAGCTCGCCCGGATGCTCGGGGAGCCGGAGTTCGGCGCGCTGTTCCACCAGGGCGAGAAGGAGTCGATGTACCTGGCGGACGTGGCGCGGCGGGTCATCCTCGTGGTGCTGTTCGACAACCGGACCACGCTGGGCCTCGTGAAGCTCCGCGTCAAGTCGGCGGTGGGCCAGCTCAATCAGGTCTTCACGGACATGTTCAATCGGGACGGCACGAGTGCGCCGGGAGTCGCGTCGGACTTCCTCGGCGAGGCGGAAGACGAGATCGACAAACTCTTCGGGGCCTGAGGGAGACCGCAAGCATGTCGATGATCAACTACGCCTCGCGCGAGATCAACTGCAAACTCGTGTATTACGGGCCGGGGCTCGGCGGCAAGACCACCAATCTCGAGTTCGTGTACAACAAGGTGGCGCCGGGCTCGCGGGGGAAGATGATCTCCCTGGCCACCGAGACCGAGCGCACGCTGTTCTTCGATTTCCTCCCGGTCGATCTGGGCACCATCCGGGGCTTCAAGGTCAAGTTCCACCTCTACACCGTGCCGGGGCAGGTCTACTACAACGCCTCGCGCAAGCTGATCCTCAAGGGCGTCGACGGCGTGGTGTTCGTGGCCGACAGCCAGATCGAGCGCATGGACGCGAACATCGAGGCCATGCAGAATCTGTACGAGAACATGGCCCAGCACGGCTACGACCTCACCCGGATCCCGTTCGCCATCCAGTACAACAAGCGTGACCTCCCCAACGCCGCCCCGGTCGGCGGAGCTTCAGGCGGCGCTCAATCCCGGTTGGCCGGTGGACGATCCGGCCCGCCAGCGGGTGCTGCCCGATCCCGGCCGGGAAGGGGAGTTCCTGGTGAGTCAGCAGGACGGGCAATGGATCGAGCGGGCGCCATACTTCGAAGCGGTGGCGCTCACGGGCGACGGCGTCTTCGATACGCTCAAGGCGATCAGCAAGAACGTCGTCAAGACCCTGGGGTAGCAGTCGGCATGTGGACCCTCCCGAACGTCATCACGCTGATCCGGATCTGCTTCACGCCGGTCATCGCCCTGCTGCCGTTCATCGAGGGCTACTGGCCCAAGCTCATCGCGTTCGTCATCTTCCTCGCCGCGGCGATCAGCGACATCTACGACGGCCACCTGGCGCGGTCCCGCAACCAGGTGACCGACATCGGCAAGCTGCTCGACCCCATCGCCGACAAGCTCCTCCTGTTCGCGACGCTCATCCCGATCTACTGGATCTCCCGCGCCCGCCACGATCTCTACGATATCCCGATCTGGGGCAGCATCCCGCTCTGGGTCTGCCTGCTGCTGATCGGGCGCGAGGTGGCGATGACGGGGTTCCGCTGGTGGGCCAGCCGGCGCGGCGTGGTGATCCCCGCCGCCGGGGCGGGCAAGCTCAAGACGACCATCCAGAACATCTTCATCGGCGCCGTCATCCTCTGGTTCGCCTTCCGGGACGCCCGGAAGCCGATGGGCTGGGAGCACAGCCGCTTCGCCGAGTTCTGGAACCAGTTCCACGGCGGGTTCGTGGCGGTGGCGCTGGCCGTCGCGACGCTGCTCACGGTCTCCTCGTTCGCGCAGTATCTCTACCGCAATCGCCGGCTGTTCTCGCGCGCCCGGTGATCGAATTGGTCTCCATTCCGGAGTCACCCTGAGCGGAGCGACTCCGATCTTTCGATGAACATCGAGCTCGTCACCATCGGCACCGAGCTACTGCTCGGCTTCACCGTGGACACCAACGGCGCCGAGCTCGCGCGCGCCCTCTCGGCGGCCGGCGTGACCGTCGTCCGGCGCACCAGCGTGAGCGACAGTCCCCGACGCGATCCGCGACGGCTGTGCGCGACGGCCTCGCGCGCACCGGAGCCGTGATCACCACCGGCGGGCTGGGCCCGACGCGGGACGACATCAGCAAGCACGCCGTCGCCGAGCTCTTCGGCGCGCCGCTCGACTTCGACGAGAGCGTCTGGGCGGCACTGGTCGAACGGTTTGCCCGGCTCGGGCGGGTGCCGGTCGAGAGCAACCGGAGCCAGGCAGAGGTGCCCCGGGGCGCCACGGTGCTGCGCAACCGCTGGGGCACCGCGCCGGGCCTCTGGATCGAGGGAGCGCCGGGACTCGTGATCATGCTGCCCGGTGTGCCGGGAGAGATGCGGAAGTTGCTGGAGCACGAGGTCGTGCCGCGGCTCGCGGGGCGCGCCGACGGCCGGGTCATTCGCTCGCGGGTGGTGCGCACCACCGGCATTCCGGAATCGACCCTCGCCGAGCGCATGGGCCAGATCGAGCGCGAGATCGCGCCGCTCAGCCTTGGCGTACCTGCCGGGTCTCGACGGTGTCGATCTCCGCGTCAGCGCGTGGCGGCTGCCGCCCGACGAGGCGGACGCGCGCCTGGACGCGGCCGTCGCCCTGCTTCGGGAACGTGGAGCCGAGTACGTCTACGGCGATGGTGAGGCGGACCTGGCGGAGCTGGTGCTCGATGCCGCGCGTCGGCACGGCGCCAGGATCGCCACGGCCGAGTCATGTACCGGTGGGCTCGTGGGGGCGCGGCTGACGGAGATCCCGGGCAGCTCCGACGTCTACGTGGGCGGCGTCGTCGCCTACGCCAACGAGCTCAAGACCGGGGTGCTGGGCGTGGATCCCGCGCTGGTGGCGGAGCATGGCGCGGTCAGCGAGGCGGTCGCACTGGCCATGGCCCGCGGCGCGGTCGAGCGGCTGGGCGCCGACGCGGCCGTCTCGGTGACCGGGATCGCGGGTCCGGGCGGCGGAAGCGAGGCGAAGCCGGTGGGCACGATCTGGTACGGTGTCGCGTTCGAGGGCCGGGTCGACGGCCACCGGGCGCTGCTGCCCGGCACTCGCCACGACATCCGGGCACGCGCGGCGCAGGCGGCACTGCATCTGTTGCTCCGGCGTCTGCGAGCATAGGGTGGACCCTGCCACTCTGACCCACCTCTCCGGCACGCCGCCTGCTATTATCTTCCGGACAGCTCTCGAATCCACGAGGTCGCAAGTGACTGATAACCGAAGGGTTAGCGGCGAGTACACCGACGACGTCGACCGCACGCGCAGCCCCGGCGGCGATGACCGATCCTGCCGCCCCGACCGGCCCGAGTGCCGATGGTGCAGACATGGCGTCCACCGATATGTCCCAGGAACCCTCCTCGCGTGACCCCGACACCCAGCCGGAGTTTCGCGCGCGCGCGTCGGCAGCGCGAACCTGCCGATGGAGCCGGACGCCCAGGCCGTTCGCCGGCTCGAGGAACAGCTCGAGCAGGAGCGCGAGCGGTACCTGCGCCTGGCCGCCGAGTACGACAACTACCGGAAGCGGGTGGCGCGCGAGCGCGCCGAGCTCGCGGACCGGTCGCAGGCGACGCTGGTCGGGCGGCTGCTCGACGCGCTCGACGATCTGGAGCGCCTCGTCGCGGACGGCGCCTCGGCGTCCGCCGAGCAGGTGCGGCAGGCCGTCGCGCTGGTGGACCGGAAGCTCCGGAAGGAGCTCCTGGCGGCGGGCCTGGAGCGCATCGATCCGGCCGGCGCGCCGTTCGACCCCAGCAAGCACGAGGCGGTCTCCACGCTGCCGCCGCCGTCGCCCGAGCTCGACCACCAGGTGAGCGCCACCTTCCAGGCCGGCTACCGCTTCAAGGGCGCGCTCGTCCGTCCCGCGCGCGTTCAGGTGTACGCCGAGCAGGGACAGGCGTAACGTGGCCGCGAAGGACTTCTATCAGGTCCTTGGCGTCCCCGACTCGGCGAGCCAGGCCGAGATCAAGAAGGCATACCGGCGGCTCGCCAAGCAGTACCACCCGGACGCCAACCCCAACAACCCGCAGGCCGCCGAGCGCTTCAAGGAGATCTCCGAGGCGCACAGCGTCCTGTCGGACGCCGACAAGCGGAAGCAGTACGACCAGATGCGGCGGCTGGGTGCGTTCGACGGCGGGATGGCTCGCGGCCCGCGCTCCACCGCCGGCGGGCGGACCGCAGGCGGCGCGGGTCCCGACTTCCGGCCCGAGGGCATGGACTTCGGCGACTTCGGCGGGCTCGGCGACATCTTCTCGTCGATCTTCGGCCGCGGGCGACAGGAGACCGCCGCCCGGCGCGGAGGAGATCGAGACCGTCGTCGAGGTGCCGTTCCGGGTCGCGGCACTCGGGAGGCAAGGTGCCGGTGACGCTGCAGGTGACCGAGCCGTGCCCCACGTGCACGGGCTCGGGCGGCGCGCCGGGCGCCACCTGGTCCACCTGTCCCGAGTGCAACGGGCGGGGGACGATCTCGTTCGGCCAGGGCGGCTTCGCCGTCAATCGGCCGTGCCCCCAGTGCCGCGGACGAGGGCGCGTACCGTCGCAGCCATGCCCGACCTGTCGTGGGGCGGGCGAGATCCGCACCGAGCGCCAGGTGATCATCACCGTCCCTCCGGCGACCGAGACCGGCACCCGTGTGCGCATGCGCGGGCAGGGCGAGCACGGACAGTCCGGCACCCCGCCAGGCGACCTGATCATCACCTTCCAGGTCCAGCCCGACCGCTTCTTTCATCGCGAAGGGCCTCGACATCGTCTGCGAGGTGCCGCTCAACATCGCCCAGGCCGCGCTCGGCACCCGGCTCCGGGTGCGCACGCTCGACGGCAAGAAGGTGATGCTGCGGATCCCGGCCGGCACGCAGCCGGGCCGGAAGTTCCGGATCAAGGGGCAGGGCGTGGAGAAGAATGGCGTGCGGGGCGATCAGCTCGTGCAGGTGCAGGTCACCGTGCCCGAGAAGCTCACGCCGGAGCAGGAGGGCCTTCTGAAGCAGTTCGCGGAATCGGCGGGGCTGGCGCACTGACGTCGCCTGACGAAGCTATCTCCCCGCCTCCATCAGCAGCCGGTGCGTTGCCCGCTCGGTCTCCGGACTGGGCGGGCGACGTTGCTCGTAGGTCCCGTCGGCCCGGAGCTCCCACGCCTGGCGGTTGTCCTCCCACATGAGCAGGAGCAGGTCGCGGAGTGCCTGCCGGTCGGCCGGGTCCTGGATCGGGGTGACGGCCTCGATCCGCCGCTCGAGATTCCGCGGCATCCAGTCCGCCGAGCCGATGTAGACCTCCTCGGCGCCGCCGTTCAGGAAGTAGAACGCGCGCGAGTGCTCGAGGAACCGGCCGACGATGCTGATCACCCGGATGGTGTCGCTCACGCCCGGGAGCCCGGGACGGAGGCAGCAGATGCCGCGCACGATCAGGTCGATCGGCACGCCCGCCCGCGAGGCCTCGTAGAGCGCGGCGATGATGTCCGGATCGACCAGCGCGTTCATCTTGGCGATGATCCGCGCCGGCGCGCCCGCCCGCCGGTGGGCGATCTCCCGGCGGATCATCCCGATGAACCGGTCGCGCATCCCGCGCGGCGCCACGATGAGCTCGCGGTATCCCGCCGGTGACGCGAACCCCGTCAGCACGTTGAAGAGGTCCGTGAGATCGGCGCCGAGGGCGGGACTCGCGCTCAGCAGGCCGAAATCGGTGTAGATCCGCGCCGTCTTCGGGTTGTAGTTGCCGGTGCCGATGTGCAGGTAGCGGCGCATCGTGTCGCCCTCCCGCCGCACCACCAGCATCACCTTCGCGTGGGTCTTGAGCCCCGCCACGCCGTAGCTCACGTGCACGCCCACGTCCTCGAGCCGCTGCGCCCAGATGATGTTGTTCTCTTCGTCGAAGCGCGCCTGCAGCTCGATCAGGACCGCCACCTGCTTGCCCCGCTCGGCCGCCTGGACCAGGAGCCGCGCGATGCTCGAGTCGCCCCCGGTGCGGTAGAGCGTGAGCTTGATCGCGAGGACGTCGGGATCTTCGGCCGCCGTCTGAATGAACCGCTCCACCGTGGTCTGGAAGCTGTCGTAGGGGTGGTGGAGCAGCAGGTCGCCCTCGCGGATCACGTCGAAGATATTGCGCGACGTGGCCAGCCGGGGCGGCGTGACGGGATGGAAGACGGGGTCCCGGAGTGCCGGCAGGTCGAGCGCGGAGAGCGTCAACAGGTCGGCGGTGTCCATCAGGCCGGCGAATTCGTACACGTCGTCGTGCGTGAGCGGACGGGTCGGCGGATCCTGCTGCTCGCTGAACTCCATCAGCAGCAGGTCCCGGAGCGACGCCGGCATCGAGGCGTGCACCTCGATGCGCACCACCTCGGCGAAGCGGCGGTTCCGGACCTCTTCCTGGATCAGGCTGAGCAGGTCCTCCGCCTCGTCTCCGTGATCGATCTGCAGATCGGTGTTGCGGGTGATCCGGAAGGTGTACCAGCCCAGGATCTCCACGCCGGGGAAGAGCGCCTCCAGGTGGGCGCCGATGACCTCCTCGAGCGGCACGAACTGGTTCGGGCGTCGGGAGCGGCACCCAGCGCGGCAGGATCTTGGGCACCTTCACCCGGGCGAAGCGCTCCTCGCCGTCCGCGCCGCGCAGCACCACGGCGAGCGAAAGGCTGAGGTTCGAGATGTAGGGGAAGGGATGCCCGGGATCGACCGCGAGCGGCGTCAGCACCGGGAAGACGTTGGCGTGGAAGTACGCGTCGACGTGCGCGCGGTCCGCCGGCGGGAGATCGTCGACGCTCTGATGGATCGTGAGGCCCTGCTCCGCGAGCGCGGGCAGCAGGTCCTGCATCAGGCAGCGTCGGTGCCGCCCCACCAGCTCGCGGACGATCGTCGAGATCGCCGAGAGCTGGTCCTCGGGCGTCATGCCGTCGGCGGTCCGCTCGACGATGCCTGCGGCCGCCTGCTGCTTGAGGCCCGCCACCCGCACCTGGAAGAACTCATCGAGGTTGCTGCTGAAGATGGCGACGAACTTGAGCCGCTCGAGCAGCGGTGTTCGCGGATCGAGCGCCTCGTGCAGGACGCGCCCGTTGAACTCGAGCCAGGACAGCTCCCGATTGAGATAGAGGGATGGGTCGCGGACGTCGATCGGGGCCGCGGGACTCGCTGGCGAGGGCGGCGGCGGGGGCTGCAGGAGGTCGGTCACGGCTGCAATGTACGGTGCCGGTCGGTGCGGGGGAACGAATTGTAACGGCGGGGTAACGCCGGCCGGTCAGTGCTCCTGGGCGGGAAAGAGGATCGACAGCAGGACGCTCACCAGACCGACCACCAGGCCGCCCCAGAAGGCCGGCCAGAAGCCCGCCACCACGAAGCCGAGGTCCCAGCGGTCGGCCAGCCAGCCGGTGACCATGAGCATCACGGCGTTGATGACCAGGGTGAACAGGCCGAGCGTGAGCACGATGAGAGGACAGGTGAGCACGGTGAGCAGCGGGCGGAGCAGGCTGTTCACCAGGCCGAAGACCGCGGCCACCAGAATGAGGTGCAGGAGGTCGCCGTGGAAGTCGAGCCCCGTGATGAAGTAGGCCGCCACCCAGAGCGCGACGGCATTGAATCCCCAGTGCAGGAGGAGGTTTCGCATCTAGGCGGCCACTCCGATCACGCCGCCGCCGAGCACCCGGCCGTCGCTGCGCATAGAGCACGCCCGACTGGCCGGGCGTGATGGCCCGGACGGATGCGGTGAGCGCCAGTTCGAGCGAACCGTCCTCGCTGGACACGACGGTCGCCGGCACGGCCCGCGCCCGGTGGCGGATCTGGACCTCGCAGCCGTCGCCCGTGGCGAGCGGCTCGGCCAGCCAGTTGAGCTCGTCGAGCCGAACGCGGTGCCCGTCGAGCTCGTCCGCCGTGCCGATCACCACCTCGCGGCGCTCCGGCCGGATGGCCACGACGAAGCGTGGGGCTGCCGAACCCGCCGGGCAACCCCTTCCGCTGGCCGATCGTGTAGCGCGCGAAGCCGTGGTGCTCGCCCACCACCTCACCCGCGGTGGTGACGAGCGGGCCCGGCGCGAGCGCCGGCGCGTCGGCCGGGAGGTGCCGCTCGAGCACGCCGGCGTAGTCGTCGTCCGGCACGAAGCAGATCTCGACCGACTCGGGCTTGTCCGCCGTCGCCAGCCCGAGCCGGCGCGCGTACGCACGGGTCTCCGCCTTGGTGAGCGACCCGACCGGCGTGAGCATCCGGGCCACCACCGCGCGGTCGATGCCCCAGAGGAAGTAGCTCTGATCCTTGAGCGGATCGTCGCCGCGGAAGAGGCCGCCGTCCCGCGCCACCGCGTAGTGTCCCGTGGCGATGTACGCGCAGTCGAGGGCGTCGGCGTGGGCCAGGAGGTCGCGGAACTTGGTGAACGAGTTGCAGCGCACGCACGGGATCGGCGTGCGGCCGCGGCTGTACTCGCTCACGAAGTTCTGGATGACGTGCAGGTTGAAGCGGTCCTCGAGATTGAGGACGTAGTGCGGAATGCCGAGCGTGTGCGCCACGTCCCGCGCGTCGTTGATCGAGTCGAGCGAGCAGCACGGGCGGTCCGGTACGTCGTCGCCGTAGCAGAAGAGCTTCATCGTGGCGCCCACCACGTCGTAGCCCTGCTCGACCAGGCGCGCGGCCGCCACCGAGCTGTCCACGCCGCCCGACATCGCCACCAGCACGCGCTCACGCACGCCCGAGCACTCCCGCGAGCTTCCGGACCTTGGCCACCACGGCCGGGCATCACCTCGGCCACGCGCGCCACGTCCCCGGGCCCGCTCTCGTGCCCCAGGCTGAACCGGATGGCGCCGAGCGCGAGCTCGCGCGGCATGCCCATCGCCACCAGCACGTGCGACGGCTCGACCGCGCCGGTGGAGCAGGCCGACCCGCTCGACGCCGCTACGCCCGCGAGATCGAGGTGCATCAGCAGCGCCTCGCTGTCGGCTCCCGGCCACGGCCACGTTCAGGACGTGGGGCGCGCGCTCGGCGCCCTCGGCGTTCACGACCAGGTCAGGCACTACTTCCCGGAGCCGGCACGCGAGCTCGTCGCGGAGGGCCCGCAGCCGCTCGGTCTCGGCGGGCTGCTCGGCGGCGGCCAGGGCAGCGGCGCGGCCGAGCGCCACGGCACCGGCCACGTTCTCCGTGCCGGGACGAATGCCGTACTGCTGGCCTCCGCCATGGATGATCGCCTCGATCGCCTTCCGGTCCCGCACGATCATGGCCCCGATGCCCTTGGGCGCGCCGATCTTGTGGCCCGAGATGGTGGCGAGCGTGCAGGCCGTCGTCGCGAGGTTCATCGGCACCTTGCCGAACGCCTGGACGGCGTCGGTGTGGTAGGCCACCCCGGCCTCGTGGCAACGCCCCGCGATCTCCGCGACCGGCTGCACGACCCCACCTCGTTGTTCACCCACATGACCGACACCACCGCCGGCCGATGGCGCAGGGCCTCGTCCAGCGCGTCGAGGTCGACCCGGCCCTCGCGGTCGACCGGCAGGAGCACCTCGCGCCCGCCGAGGTGGCAGACGGCGTGGGCGGCCGCCAGGATGGCCTTGTGCTCGATGGCGGAGACGACGGCACACATGGCGCCGCCGCGCTCCCGGGCCGCGAGCGCGGCGCCGACGATGCCGAGGTTGTCGGCCTCGGTGCCGCCGGAGGTGAAGATCACCTGGTTGGGCTCGGCGCCGACCGCCTGGGCCACCTCGCGCCGGGCCTGCTCGAGGCCGGCCCGCGCGGTCCGGCCGTACCGGTGGGAGCTGGACGGGTTGCCGAAGGCCTGGGCGGTCAGATAGGGCAGCATCGCCTCCAGCACCTCCGGGCGGACCGGGGTGGTGGCGGCGTAGTCGAGGTAGACGGGGGCGCTGGTCACGGGCGGAAAATAGTCTTCCTGAGCCGCCCGAGGTAGCAGCTCACATGCTCTGCACGCCGAGGGCGGTCACGTCGTCCACGGCCATCGTCTCGTCGGTGAAGAACGGCTCGCCGTAGCGCGTGCGGATGAGCGAGCCGTAGTGCGCATTCTGGGTCTCGACCAGGGAGTAGAGGTCCTGGCCGGTGGGGAAGATCTCCCCGGCCGCCTTGGCCCCATCGAACTGGCTCGCGTAGCAGCGGATGGCCGCCATCTTCCGCTCGAATTGCGGCGTGATGTCGACCACGAACGTCGGCTTGACCGGATCCTCGCGGTAGGAGAGGGCGTACAGGATCTTGAACGGCCGGTGGGGGGCGCCGGCCGCGTCGTACTTGGCCAGGCCGGCCAAAAAGCAGGCGTCCCGGCCGAGCTCGCTGGCCCTGCGGTGGTCGGGGTGCCGGCCGACCGCGAACGGGAGGATCACGACCCGCGGCGCGAAATGGCGGATGTGCTCCACCACGACGCGCCGCATCTGGTCGGTGTTCTGGAGATGGGCGTCCGGCAGCCCGGCGTTCCGGCGCTCGCTGACGCCCAGCACCTCCGCCGCCCGCTCCGCCTCCTGCGCCCGCAACTCGGCGCTCCCCCGGGTGCCGGTCTCGCCTGCCGTGAGGTCCAGGATGCCGGTGCGGTGTCCCGCGTCGACCGCGCGGAGCAGGGTGCCGGCGCAGGTGAGCTCGACGTCGTCGCGGTGGGCGGCGATGGCCAGGACATCGACGGGCATGCGGACTCCGCGGCTGGGTTCGGGTCGGACGCGCTGCGCTGCAAGAATATCCCCGCCTTGCCTGCCTGGGCCAGACCGTCCATCCTCCGACAGGCCCTCATGCCTGGAGACTATCGTGCATCGTCACGTGAAGGTTTCGACGTACCTGCTCCTCCTGCTCGCCGTCGCACCGGTGGCTGCCCCCGCGCTCGCCCAGTCGCCGGCCGCGAGCCCGCCGCTCCGGCCGGGCGCCGTGGCCGCCCTCGATGTCGCGCTCTACACGGCCGGCGCCAACCTCCAGGAGGCGAGCGACACGGGCCGAGCCGCGCTCGCCACGTCCGTCCTCCGCGGCAAGCTCGCCGAGCTGCTCGGGCCGGCTCTCGCCGATTCGGCGGCCGTCGCCCGGCGGGCCAGCGATCCCCGGATCCGACAGGTCGCCGGCGACCAGGCCTGCTACGTCATCGTCGCCTGCGCTCGAGCGGTGGGGCGGGATCTCAACGCCGACTGGGTGGTCATGGCCAAGGTGAGCAAGACCAGCAACCTCATCTGGCTGCTCACGGGCCAGCTGATCGACGTCGACAGCGGCGAGATCGTGATGGACGACTCCACCGAGCTCAAGGGCGATCCCGAGCCCATGATCCGGGCGGGCGTCCGCATCTTCGCGGAGCGCGTGGCCCGCACGGTCAAGGAGCGGGCGAGCGGCCAGCACGCCGAACGCTGAGAGTCGCGCGCCTGCCGGGCTTTCCGGACGGGCGTCAGCACTCACTCGTGGCGGAGCGCCTCCACCGGGTCCATTCTCGCGGCCCGGTTGGCCGGGTAGAGCCCGAAGACCAGCCCGATCCCGATGCTCACGGCGCACGCCAGCCCCGCGCTCCAGAGCGGCACGCCCGACCTCAAGTCGAGCGCCGCCTTCATCAGCTCGCCCGCGCCCGAGCCCGAAGACGATTCCGACCAGGCCACCCACCAGCGTGAGCGTCGCGGCTTCGACCAGGAACTGCCACAGGATCTCCCGCCGGGTGGCGCCGAGCGCCTTCCGGAGGCCGATCTCGCGGGTCCGGTCGGTGACCGAGACCATCATGATCGCCATCACGCCGATGCCGCCCACGAGGAGCGCCACGCTCGAGAGCGAGACCATCGCCAGGAAGAAATAGGTGGTGAACTTCCCGACGACGTCCAGGATCTGGTCCTGCGTGATCAGGTCGAAGGTGTTGGGCATGCCCGGGCGGAGGTTCCGGACCCGGCGGAGCGCGACCGTGGCCAGGTCCCTGCACCGTCTCCGGATCCTGGCCGGGCCGCGGCCGGACGGCGATGAACAGGTTGTTGGTCTCGTCGTAGTGGTAGTTCTGATGCGCCGTCTCGAACGGCATGACGCCGCCGATCTGCTGGCCCGGCGGCTCGAAGATGTTGTCCGGCTTCTGGTAGATGCCGATGACCCGGAGGGCGGTCGCTCCGACCCGGACGTAGCGGCCGATCGGGTCGAGGTCGCCGAAGAGCCGGTCGGCCACCTCGGCTCTCGATCACGATCACCTCGTCGCCGCTCAGCTCCCCCTTGGTGAAGAAGCGGCCGCGGAGCAGCGTGCCGCCCTGGATGTCCATGTAGTGGTCGTCGGCGCCGAAGATGGTGATCGTCTGCGTGCGGTTGCCCTGGTACTCCATCCGCTGGAACAGCTGCACCCACATGCCCGCGTACGCGATCTGCGGCAGCCCGCGCCACCGCCTCGGCGTCGGTGCGGCGTCACGATGGGGCGGATCCGCACCTCGTACGGCAGGTTGTCCGGGTTGACCGGCGTGCTCGAGAAGAAGCGGACGATGTAGAAGACCGACGGGCCCGCGGTCTCGATCGCGTTGAAGATCTGGGTGCGGATCCCCTGGACCATCGAGGCGATGGCCATCACCGTGGTCACGCCGATGACGACGCCCGAGGATGGTGAGCCCGGAGCGGAGCTTGTTGGCGCGCAGCGAGTCGAAGGCGATCGCCACCCCCTCGCCCACGTTCCGGATGCCGATGTGAAGGCGCACGCGAGGCTATTCGGCGCGGAGGGCGGTGATCGGATCGAGCCGCGCGGCGCGGGCGGCCGGGAAGACGCCGAAGACGATGCCGGCGCCCCCGCCGAGCGCCAGCGCCACGGCCACCGACCAGAGGGTGATCCGCGCCGGGAGCGGCGTGAACGTGGAGACCACCACCGCCAGCCCCCAGCCGGCGAGCACGCCCTGCAGCCCGCCGAGGGTGGACAGCACGATCGCCTCGATCAGGAACTGGCGCCGGATGTCCGCCCGGCGGGCGCCGAGCGATTTCCGGAGCCCGATCTCGCGGGTTCGTTCGGTCACGCTCATGAGCATGATGTTCATGATGACGATGCCGCCGACCACGATCCCGATGCAGACCACGGCGGGGATCGCGGTGAACAGCACCCGGGTGAGCTGCCGCCAGAACGCCACCAGCGCATCGGCCTTGTCCACCGTGAAGTCGTTCGGCTCCCCCGGCCGGAGCCGGTGCGCGATCCGCATCGCCTCCTCCGCGCGCGCCATCGCCGGCTCGATGGCCTCCGAGCTCGCCATCTTCACCGAGACCACCGTCGTCTTCCGCCGGCCGTAGAACGACTCGAAGGTGCTGAAGGGCAGGAGCATGAAGGCGTCGAACGACTGCCCGAGCACGCGGCCCTTCTTCGCGATCACGCCGGTGACGAGCACCTCCCGCCCGGACGACCCGGATCTTCTTGCCCACGGCCGCGGCCGGGCTGGTCGAACAGCTTCTCGGCGACCTCGTAGCCGATCACCGCCACCGGGCGCCGCTCGCGGAGGTCCGGCTCGGTGAGCGGGATGCCCGCCAGCATCTGGTAGTCCTGGACGATCTGGTAGGGCGGGGTGACGCCGAAGATCGAGCACGTTGCCCAGCGTCCGGTCGCGGTAGGAGACGTCGCTGATCGGCGTGGGCCAGCCCGACTGGAGGGCCACCGCCTTCGCGTCGGGAAGCACGCCGCTTGACCACCGCCGCGTCTTCCGCCGAGATCAGGGGCCGCTTGGCGATGACCCGCACCTGCTCGTCGTCGAGCAGGCCCACCGAGATCGGCGTGCGCCGGACCTGGAACGCATTGGTCCCGATCATCGCGCCCGTCAGGTTCTCCTTGACGTACGCGTTCATCCCCTGGATGACCGCCACGACGACGACCAGGAAGCCGACGGAGACGATGATGCCGAGGAGGGTGAAGAAGGACCGGAGCTTGGCACCCCAGATGGCCTGGAGCGCGAGACGGAGGGCCTCGAGGAAGGGCATTGGGGGAAGATAAGGCGGTCGGGCGGGCAGGCGGTCAGGCGGGCAGGCGGTCAGGCGGTCAGGCGGTCAGGCGGTCAGGCGGTCAGGCGGTCAGGCGGTCGAGGCGGTCAGGCGGTCAGGCGGTCAGGCGTGCTCGGACGGTCGAGTGGCTCGAGTATCAGGATTGCTGCCTCGTGGCAGCACATTGCTTGCTCTCGAAACGATCGCCTCGAACAGCTTCCGACCGCCTGACCGCCTGACCGCCTGACCGCCTGCCGCCTGACCGCCTGCCCTACTCGTACCTCAACGCCTCCACCGGATCCAGCCGCGAGGCCTTGCTCGCCGGGTAGAGCCCGAACAAGCACCCCCGTCAGAATCGACGCGACGACCGCCGCCACGACCGACGCCAGCGGCACCGTCGCCGGGATCGGGGAGAACGTCCGGATCCCCCAGGCCACGAGTGCGCCGAGCGCCATCCCGATGAGGCAGCCGATCAGCGTGAGTGTCGCCGCCTCGACCAGGAACTGGAACATGATCTCCCCGCGGGTGGCGCCGAGCGCCTTGCGGACGCCGATCTCGCGGGTGCGCTCGGTGACCGAGATCATCATGATCGCCACGACCCCGACGCCGCCCACCATCAGCGCCACGCTCGACAGCGCGATCATCACGATGAAGAACCCCGCCGTGATCTTGTTGAATGCCTCGAGCACCCGGTCCTGGGTCACGATGGCGAAATTGTTCGGCTCGGCCGGCTTGAGGCCGCGGGCGCTGCGCAAGGCGGCGGTGACCTCGTCCTGGGCCTCCAGCGTCGTGGCGGAGGCCGTCGGCACGACGGCGATCTCCATCCAGCCGCGCTCGTAGTCGGCCACCTTGACGAAAATGGTGTGCGGGATGGCGAGCCGCGGCTCGTTCGCGTTGCTGAAGAGCGACGCGGCCTCGGCGTGGAGGCCGATCACCTGGAACGGCTGGCCGTAGATCTTGATCGTCTTGCCGATGGCGTCGCGGCCGGGGAAGAGCGACTGCGCGAGCTTGTCGTTGATCACCGCCACCCGCGCGCCCGCGGCATACTCCATCGGCGTGAAGCTCCGCCCGGCGATGATGTCGCCGCCGTTGACCTGGAGGTAGGTCGGGCTGAACCCCGCGATCGCGACGCTCGAGAGCGTCGTGGCCTCGGCGCCCACCGGCCCTCGGGCGTAGTCTCCGATGTTGATGTCCCGGACGGTCGGCTGGCGCCGGATCAGTTCCGCCTCCTCCTCGGTGATCCAGGGCATCCGCCGCCAGGGCGAGAGCTCGTCGGACCCGTCCGACACGGTGATGCCGCCGTCGAAGTAGCGCTGAACGTAGAACGTCTTGGGGCCCGCCGACTCGAGGATCCCGGTGATGCTCCGGTTGATTCCGGTGATGGCGGAGCCCATCGCGATCACGACGGTGACGCCGATGGCCACGCCCAGCACCGTGAGCGACGCGCGGACCTTGTTGGACCGCACGGAGTCGAGCGCGATCCCGACGCCCTCCCCCATGCGGCTCAGCACGGTGATCGGCCGGGCGGGCGTCACTCGGCCCTCAGCGCGACGATGGGATCGAGCCGCGAGGCCCGGCTGGCGGGGTAGACGCCGGCCACGACGCCCACGCCAATGCCGAGCGTCATCGCCCACCAGCACCGACCACGGCGCCACCGCGGCCGGCAGCGGCGTCAGCGCCTTCACCACGAACGCGAGCGCCAGGCCGAACCCGATGCCGAGCAGCGCGCCCGCGGCCGAGAGCGTGGCCGACTCGACGACGAACTGCGCCAGGATATCGCGGCGGCGGGCGCCGAGCGCCTTCCGGATCCCGATCTCTCGCGTCCGTTCGCTCACCGCCATCAGCATGATGTTCATGATGACGATGCCGCCGACCACCAGCGAGATGGCCACGAGGCCGGGGAGGGCGAGGAACAGGATCTTCGAGATCTTGCGCCAGGTGCCCAGCGCCCCCTCCGCCGTCTGGAAGTCGAAGGTGTTTCCCTGCCAAGGCTTGAGCGCGCGGCGGCTGCGCATGATCGCCTCGGCCTCCCCCATGGCACGCTGCATGTCGGTGGGATCGGCGGTGCGAACGATCAGCGCGTCGAGGATGTTGATGGGGCAGATGAGCCGACGTCCCGGGGCGCTGAACGGCATGACCGCGAACTTGTCGAGCGAGAGCCCGAAGAGCGTCCCCTGCTTTTCCACCACGCCGATGATGCGGTAGGGCAGGCCGCCGATCTGCACGATCTTCCCCAGGGGATCGACGCCCGGGAGCAGCTTCTCCGCCAGCTCGTAGCCGACAACGAGGACCGGCTGGGCGCTGCCGCACTTCCTGGGCGGTGAAGATCCGGCCGGCCACGACCTGGTAGTTCCGGATGCCGAAGTAGCTGGCCTCGGTGCCCGCCAGGCGGATGTCCTTGGCCACCTTCCCCTGGTAGTGCACCGCCACCCGGTCCTCGCAGAACTTGGCGAAGGTGGCGGGTGTGGTGATGCGCGCGCGCACGTAGTCGGCATCGGTGTAGCTGATGCGCGGCCGCCGCATCCACGCGAGCCAGGTCTCGTCGGTCACCTCGCCCGTCACGATGCTGGGCCGCTGGCGCAGCTCGAAGGTGTTCGCGCCGATGAGGGTGTTGGCGAACCGGTCGACCATGTACCGGTTCATTCCCTGGACGATCGAGACCACCGCGATGAGAAACGTCACGCCGATCAGGACGCCGATCAGCGAAAAGAAGCTCTTCAGCTTCTGCGCCCGGATGGTCCGGAACGCCATTCGCACCGCTTCGAGGAAGCGCATCTAGGCCGCGGCGCCGCGCGTGAGACGGTCGCTCTCCACCCGCCCGTCCCGCAGCACCACCACGCGCTCCGCATGGGCGGCGATGTCGGGCTCGTGCGTCACCATGATGACGGTCTGGCCGGCGGCGTGCAGGTCGCCGAAGACCCGCATGATCTCCTCGCTCGTGACGCTGTCGAGGTTGCCGGTCGGCTCGTCGGCGAGGAGAATCGACGGGTCGTTCACCAGCGCCCGGGCGATGGCCACCCGCTGCCGCTGGCCGCCCGACAGCTCGTTGGGCCGGTGCTCCATGCGGTGCTCCAGCCCCACCCGTGCGAGTGCCGCCGCCGCCCGCTCGCGCGCGCTCCCGCCCGCGCGCGCCGGCATAGACCAGGGGCAGCTCCACGTTGTGGAGCGCCGTCGCTCGGGGCAGCAGGTTGAACGTCTGGAATACGAAGCCGATCTCCCGGTTCCGGACGCGGGCCAGCTGGTCGTCGGAGAGGCGCGAGACCTCCTGCCCGTTGAGCCAGTATTCGCCGCCGGTGGGCGTGTCGAGGCAGCCGAGCAGGTTCATCATCGTGGACTTGCCCGAGCCCGAGGGCCCCATGATGGCCACATACTCGTTGCGGCGGATATCGAGGGTCACGCTCTGGAGGGCGAGGATCCGCTCCTCGCCCATCTGATACTCGCGCGCCAGGTCCCGGATGCGGATGAGCTCGCTCATGACTCCGATGCCTCGGCCCGCTTCGTGGTGTCGGCCGCCCGGACGCGGGCGCCGTCCTTGAGATCGCGGATGGCCTGGTAGGTGCCGGCGACGATGGTCTCGCCCTCGCGGAGCCCGTCGGTCACCTCGAAGTACTCGTCGCCCGCGATGCCCACCTTGACCGGCCGGAACGTCGCCTTGCCCTCCCGCGCGACGAACACGCCCTCCGCCTCCTTGCCCAGCTTCTTGAGCCGGGTGGTGTCCATGGTCGAGTCCTCGATAGGCACTCGCTCGTGGTCCCGCACGGTGAGCGCGATGATCGGGATGCTGAGCGCCCGGGCGCGGGTGTCGGTCACCATGCGCGCGGTGCAGCTCAGGTCGGGCCGGACGTCGCGCGGCGGGTTGTCGAGCGTGACCTCCACGTCGAAGTCGACGGCCCGGTCGTTCGAGCCGGAGGCGGTCTGGGTGGCCGTGAGCTGGGCGCTGTGGCTGATCTCCGTCACCCGGCCGGTGAAGGCGGTGTCGGGATAGGCATCGATCGTGACCTGCACCGAGTCGTTGGCCGCGAGCCGGACGACGTCGGTCTCGTCGACCTGCACCTTGGCCAGGATCACCGACAGGTCGGCGACGGTCATCAGCAAGCCCGTCTCCCGCGAGAACGTGCCGGGCACCGCCACTTCGCCCTCCTCGACGGCGAGGCGGACCACCCGGCCCGCGATCGGGGAGGTAAGCCGTGTCTTGGAGAGGTTGTCGCGTGCTTCCTGCAGGCTGGCGCGCGACTGCTCGAGCTGCGCGCGGGTGGCCTGCCAGTTGGCCTGCGCCACGTCGTAGGATGTCCGCGCCTGCTCCGCGGCCTCGGGCGCGATCAGGTTGGGCCCCAGCTGCGTGAGCTGCCGGGCGCGGTTCCACGCCCGCTCCGCCTGATCCAGGTTGGCGCGCGCCTGCGTCAGCGTGGCCTCGGTGGAGCCGACGACGCCCTGCGCCCGCGCCACCGCCGCCTGGTACTGCGCCGGGTCGATCTGGATGAGGAACTGGCCCTTGCTGACGAGGTCGCCCTCGCGGACCGCGATCCGGATGATGCGCCCGGTGATGTCGGCGCTGATGTCGACCGAGGTCTTGGCCTCGATCTTCCCGCTCGCGGTCACCGCGCTCACCAGGTCGCGACGCGCCACCTTTTCCAGCCGCACTTCGGTGCCGGCGTGCTTCTTCTTGTTGATCTGGTAGGCAGCCGCCCCACCCGCGACCAGCGTGAGGCCCACGACGATCAGACCGATCTTCATCCCGCGGGACATGTGCATTCCTCGTTAGCGAAGGGGACGACCCACCGCGGCTTCCAGCGCCGCGATGGCCTTGTGGTAATCGTAGATCGCGTTCACGTAATCGCCCTCGGCCTGCTGCACGGCATTCTGGGCGTCCGACACCTCCAGCGACGTGCCCGCGCCGAGCCGATAGCGGTCCTGCGCCAGCCGGAGCTGGTCGCGCGCCGCCTCGCGGTTGGCCGCCTGGACGCCGATCGCCTGGTAGGAGGTCTGCAGGCCGAGGTAGCGCGCGTGCACGTCGCTCCGGACCTGGAGGCGGCGCGCCCGGGCGCTCTCGTCCGCATCGTCTTCGTCCGCGCGCGCCTGGGAGAGCCGGAGCGAGCGGCCGAATCCGGTGAAGATCGGGAGCGAGATCCGCAGGCTGGCCTGGAACGGCTGGCCGGTGTAGTCGAACGGGAAGACGTCGTTGCCCGCGCGGATCTGCTGGACCACCCCATCCTGGAGCGCGGTACCCTGGGCGTTGAGCCCGACTCTCCCGAAGCAATCGATGGGTGGCAGACCGATGTCCTGGCGCGGTCGCGTTGTTCCCCTGGCAGTCGACGATGCTGCCCTGCGCGTCGGAGAGCGTCTGGTCGATCAGGAACGTCTCGTTGGTGAACTGCTGGGTGAACCCGCTCCACCCCGCCTGCGCCGAGAGCGTGGGCAGGAACTCGCTCTTGGCGGCGCGGACGCCGAACGAGGCCGCCTTCCGCCGCGCGCGGAGCGAGCGCAGCGCCGGATTCTGCTCGTCGGCCAGCGCCAGCAGCGAATCGAGGGCGTAGGCCGGGGCGGTGACCGGGAACGAATCGCTGAGGACGATCTGGTCGACCGGCGCGGGCGGCTCCACGCCCATCCGGCGAAGCAGGTCGAGCTTCGCCTCATTCTCCGCCTGCACGGCGCGGAGCAGCGCCACGTCGCTCTGCCCCTTGGTGACCTCGGCCTGCCGCACGTCGAGCAGGGTGGCCTGGCCCACCTGATGGCGCGCGTTCGCGAGCTTCAGGAACTCCGCGTTCCGCAGCACCTGCTGCCGCGCCACCGCGACCTGCGCGCCGGCCTGCAGGGTCGTGAGATACTGGGTCTCGATCTCCGCCCGCAGGTCGACGCCGGCACCGCTGATGTCCTCGTCGGTGGCCCGCCGAAGCGCCTTCTGCTGGGCCGGGGCGGTGAGCACCCGGCCGTCGAGCTGCCACTGGAGGCCGAGGTTGTAGCCCGACGTGACGAACGCCGAGGTGGGCCGCACGAAGCCGCCGCCGAAGTTCGACTGGCCGCTGCCGGTGTAGCCCAGATCCGAGCCCACGTTCACGGACGGGAGCAGGCTGCCGTAGGCGTTCCGCACGCCCCACTTGGCGGGGCCGGCGTCGTTCAGGGTCTGGCGATACGCCGGGCTGTTCGCCCGGGCTTGCTGCAGCGCCTCCTGGAGCGACAGCGTCACGACGGGACCGGGACCGTGAGCCGTGGTCGTGTCCTGTGCCGGGACGGCGCGCAAAGCCGCGGTCGTGTCCTGCGCTCCGGCGAGGCGGGGGCACAGTGCGACCAGCGCGAGGAAGCAGGACCAGCGAATCATGACGGAGCCCTCATGAGGTGTGAACGGTGCCGGGCCCCATACGGGCCCCCCGTCGCGCAGGTTTCAGGTTGCGACGAAGCCTCGGTGCATCAGCGTGGGTAACGATTTACGGAAGGGCCCTACTCGGCTCGAGTGACGACCGTGCCCTTGGCGGGCAGCTCCAGCCGCTCGAGCCGGCCGTGCGCGTCGGTGACCAGCGTGCCGGTGATCTCGCCGCTCAGGACTACCCGGCCGGCCGCGCCGGCGGAGCCGGACTCGCGCCGGGCGGTGAACGTGGCCCGCTTGCCCGAGCGCGGGAAGATCGCCGTGAGCGTGCGGCCCGCGGGCGTGGCGAGCTCCGCCACGGGGTGGTAGAGCGAGAACACCCCGTCGTCGAGCAGGACCACGTCCGGGCCGCCGGGCAGCTCGCGTCCGGACTCGGAGCCCTTGGCCACCGTGCGCACGATCAGCCGCGCGCCCGACCCCGCGGCCAGGATGACGGTCACCGCCCCGGCGCTCTCGACATCGAGCTGGAACTTGGCGAGCGACGAATCGGGAGTGCGCTCGAGCGTGGCGGCCAGGCGGGTCGTGGGACTGGTGGACGGGTAACGCGCGGCGGCGATGATGGTCGTGCCCGGCAGCCCGCGGCCGCGGGTCGGGCGGAAGGTGAACTCTTCGCGGCCGATCTCCTGCCCGTTCTGGGTGACCACCAGCTTGGTCTCCAGCGGCTCCTGCGCGGCCGCGGGCAGAAAGGGCAGCACCATCAACAGCAGCGCGGCGCTGCGCATGCGGTCTCCGTTTCGCCTCAGGAGGGTCCGGTCAGACAGGTCCTGATCCGGTCGAGGATGAATCTATACAGCAGCTCCCCTTTTTGGGCGGACGCGAGGCTGGGAAATCCCACCGAGCCAGGTGATCCCTGAGGCAGCCGCTTGCTGTGCCCCGGCCGGTACCGGGCGAGCATCTGGGGCGTGATCGCGAAGTCGCGCGCCAGCTCCATGTGGACCACCTCCGGCGCGAGATGCAGCAGGAGCGAGGTATCGAGCTCACCGCCCTGAATCGGGGCGCCCGGGCGCTCCAGGAGGGAGCCGAAGTCGAGGCTGAAGACATCGACCACCTGGACCCGCGCCCGATCGGTCCGGATCGTGCTGAGGGCCTCGAGGTGCGCGTCACTCGCCTGGGCGGTGAGGATGACGAACTCGCGGACGCCTGCCCCCTCCTCCCAGGACTCGATAAGTTCGTTCATGACCCGATGCAGCGTGCGGCGCCGCAATGAGGCGCCGCCCGGGAACGCATGCGCGGGCGCGTGGACTCCGTACTCCACCGTCGGCGCGCGCAGGATCCCGAATTCCGCCGACAGATCGTCGGCGAGATGCTCCACGATGATCGTGTCGCACCCGAGCGGCAGATGGGGACCGTGCTGCTCGGTCGTGCCCACGGGCACGACCAGGCCTGGCCGCTCCTCCAGCCGCTCGCGCACGGAACCGGGGGTCATATCCTTTATTCGCCAGGGGCGGCCGGATTGAGTCATCGCGTGTGGTCGTGGGTGCTGGTGGTGGTCGCCGCCCTCGCTGCGGCGGCGGAGTGGCTGCGCCGTCCGGCGTGGCTATGGGTGGTGGCCGTGGCGATCCTGCTGGCCGTCCTGCTCGTGCTCGGACACCCCTGGACGGGGTGGCGCCGGCGGGCGTTGGCCGCCGCGCTCGCCGGGCTGGTCGCGGCGCTCGCCGTCTCCCAGTGGAGGCTGACGGCCATCGAGCGCCGCTGGCCCGAGCAGCGGCAGCGCCGGGTGGATGCCGCCTCGGAGCGTCTCGCGGGCGATCTGCACGCGGCCTATCATCGGGCCGAGCGGCTCACCGAGGCCGCCGCCGCGGCCAGCGCCACGAACGACCGGGAAACCGCCTTCACCCTGCTGGAGCGGCTGGTGCCCGCCAGCGGCCCGGAGATGAGCGTCGTGATCCTGGACGGCGCCGGGCTGCCGTGGGCCTGGGCGGGGCGCCACCGGCTGCCGCCGGCGGCGCGGGGCGACTCCATCGGCTCACGGGCGACTGGATATTACGTGGAGCTCGAGGCCAGGCGCCACACCCCGGACGGCCGGGTCGCGGTGGCGGGCGTGCTCATCTGGGCGCATCCCGCCGTGCCCGACCGCGGCCGCAGCCTCGCCGAGCTCTTCCGCCGGCGGACCGAAGTCGGCCTGATCGTCTATCCGCCGAATACCGCGCCGGACAGTGCCGACGTCTTCGACTACGAGGAGCCCACCACCGCCGGTCACCGGCTGCTCTTCAGCGTGCGCCCGGTGCCGCCGGAGCAGGGCGCGGCCAAGGAGCTGGCGTCCGAGCGCGGGACCTGGCTGGTCACGTGGCTGGTGGTCGTCGTGTTCGCGCTCGGTCTGAGCGTGACGGCGCGGCCGTTCGAGCGCCTTGCGCTCCTCGCCGCGTTCGTCTGGCTGGCGATGCGCGCGCCCGTGGGGCCGTCCCTCGGTCTCCAGCCGCTGTTCTCGCCGGCCACGTTCTTCCGGCCGGTGCTCGGCCCGCTATCCGGCAGCGCCGGCGTGCTGGCACTGGCGGGCATCCTGCTCACGGTCGGAGGCGTCTGGCTCTGGCGCCAGCGCCTCGCCAGGCGATGGTACGGGCTGGCGCTGGGCGGCGCGCTGCTGTTGTTCTCGCCGTATCTGATCAGCAGCCTCGGGCGGGGCATTACGCCACCGGCCGACGGCGTGTCGATCGGACTCTGGTTGAGTTGGCACCTGGCGCTGATGGTCTCCGCATCCGCGCTCATCGTGCCGACCGCCGCGCTGTTCCGGGGCCGTGCGCCCGAAACCCGGCGGTGGGGACACATCGCCGCGGGGGTGCTCATCGCGCTGGCGGCGTCCGTGATCGGCGTCCTGGTCTGGAGCCCGCGTGGCGGCTGGCCGGACTGGTACACGTTTCTCTGGACCCCGGCGCTGCTGCTCGTGACGCTGCCGGGCCCGCGCTGGGCCACCATCACCGGCATCGCGCTGGTGGCCGGGAGCTCCTCGGCGCTGGTGACATGGGGCGCCGAGCTGGCCGGCCGGGTCCAGGTGGCGCAGCGGGATGTGGCACGGCTCGGAAACGAGCCCGATCCGCTCGCGGTCCCGCTGCTCGAGCGGTTCGGCGAGGCAGTCCGCCGCGCTCCGCCGCCCCGGAGCGCTTCGGAGATGTACGCCCTCTGGCACGGCTCCGCCCTCGGGTCGCAGGGATATCCCTCGCACCTCGCGCTCTGGTCGGCGCAGGGCGCGCTGGTGGACGAGCTGGTGCTCGACTCGCTGGATCTGCCGCCATCGCTGTTGTCGACGATGGTGCGCGGCCTGGCCCGCGGGGACAGCGTCCGGGTGTCGCAGGTGCTTCGCGTGCCGGGCGTGCACTACGTGCTGATGGTCCGGGTTGCGCCGGACGAGGTGATGACGGCGGCGGTGGGCCCACGATCCGCGCTGGTACAGCGCGGCCGCGTGGGTCGGTTGCTCGATCCGGGCAGCCAGCAGTCGCCGCTCTACCGGCTCACCCTCAGCCCGCCGGCGGATCCCTCCGCGGCCACGCCCCGCCCGCGCTGGACGCGCGACGGGTGGTCCGTCCGGAACGAGTATCCGCTGGAGCTTCCGGGGGGCCAACGCGTGGTGCACGCCTCGATCGACCTGCGCGGGCCGGTGCCGCTCTTCGTCCGCGGGGCGCTGGTGGTGCTGCTCGACGCCGCGGTACTCGGACTGCTCTGGCTCGTGGCCGAGCTCATCGCCGGCGTGCGCCTGCGGCCACCGCGGTGGCGGAGCCTCGCCCGGTCGTTCCGTATCCGGCTCGCGGTCACGCTCGGCGCGTTCTTCCTGCTGCCCGCCATCGGCTTCGCCGCGTGGAGCTTCGCGCGCCTGGCGGAGGAGGTCGAGCGGAGCCGCGACCTGCTGATCACCCAGACCCTGCGCGATGCCGTGCTCACGGCGGGGGGCGTCCTCCGCGGCGGCACCCCGGCGCCGGACGATCGGCTCCGCGAGCTCAGCCGGCGAATCGACGCGGATCTCGCGCTCTACCTCGGCGGGCGGCTCGCGGGCACGAGCACGCAGGTCCTCGAGGACCTCGGGGTCATGCCGCAGCTGATGGATCCCGATGCCTACGACGCACTCGCGATCGGCGGCGAGCTCGAGGTGACGCGTGACGGCTCCATCCCCTCGCTCGCCGAGCGGATCGGGTACCGCGTGGTCCAGCCCGGCGGCCCGACCGACATCGGGGTCCTCGCGACGCCGCAGCTCGCCGACGACTCCTCGCTCGCCGTCCGGCAGCTCGACCTGGCGCTCGTGCTGCTGCTCACGACGCTCGCGGGCGTGGCGGCGGCACTGGTCGGCGCGCAGCGCGCCTCGCGGACACTCTCCCGCCCGGTGGCCGAGCTCCGGCGCTCGGCGCTGGCCCTTGGCCGCGGGCAGCCGATGCCACCGCACGCCGACCAGCCGCCGCTCGAGTTCGAGCCGGTCTTCGGCGCGTTCGAGCGGATGGCCGCGGACATCCGGAGCAGTCAGAACGCACTCGAGGAAGCCCGCCGGCGCACGGCTGCCGTGCTCGGCACGGTCGCCACCGGCGTCGTCGGCATCGATCCGGCGGGCCGGGTGCTCATCGCCAACCGCCAGGCCGTGGATCTCGTCGGCGTGGAGCTCGAGGAGGGCGCGCCGATGCTCGACCGCCTGGGCGCGGAGTGGGCTCCGTTCACCACGGCCGTGCGGCGCTATCTCGAGGACGCGACCGCCGAGCCCACCGCCGAGCTCGAGGCCGACGGCCGCCGGATCTCCTTCCAGCTCGCGTCACTCGGACCGGAGGTTCGGGGCGTCGTGATCGCGCTCAACGACGTCACCGACGTCTCCCGCGCCGAGCGGGTGCTCGCGTGGGGCGAGATGGCGCGGCAGGTGGCGCACGAGATCAAGAATCCGCTCACGCCGATGCGCCTCGGCCTGCAGCATCTCCAGCGGGTGTACCGCGACCGCCGCCCCGACTTCGACCGCACGCTCGAGGACACGGCCGAGCGGATGCTGGCCGAGATCGACCGGCTGGACACGATCGCCCGCGCGTTCAGCCGCTTCGCCGCGCCGGCCGACGACCTCCAGCCGCTCGCATCGGATCGATCTGGCCGTCGTGGTCGGCGAAGTCATCCAGCTCTACCGGCTGGCGGAGGAGGGGTGTGCGGTGCGGCTCACTTGCCAGCCCGGTGCGAGCGGCGCCGCGCGCGCGGACGAGGTCAAGGAGGTGGTGGTCAACCTCCTCGAGAACGCGCGAACGGCGGGCGCGCACGTCGTGGACGTGACCGTGGGGCCGGGGCGGCTCGAGGTGATGGACGACGGGGAGGGGATTCCGCCGGAGCTGTTGCCCCGCATCTTCGAGCCCCGCTTCTCGACCACGACGAGCGGGTCGGGGCTGGGGCTCGCCATCGTGCGGCGGCTGGTGGAGGGATGGGGTGGGCGGATCGACGTCGAGAGCGAGGTGGGGCGGGGGACGCGAATCGTGGTGCACTTGTCGGAGCGATGAGCGATGGTCGGGCGCGATGGGCGACACCGAGCGCGCAGGAGCGGACTGCCGCTGCTAGCGAATCCGCCCGCTGAGCTGCATCCGCATGGCGGCGGTCAGCGTGCCGTCCTGGGTATCGGCGCCGCGCATCACCGTGAGCGCGGCCTGGAGCTGGCGATCGGTCCGCGCCTTCCGCCGGAGCACCGAGTCGCTGCCGAAGAACGCCCGGGCGAGCTCGTTGCCCAACTGCTCCTCCACGAATTCCCCCGCCAGATCGTACGTGGCGCGGTCGAGATGCACGCCGGCCTCGGCCATCCGCGAAAACAGCGTGTCCCGCCGCTCGGGCGTCATGGGCGCGGTATCGGCCTGCGTGACCTGGCCGGCGCGGAGCTCGGCCGCGTAGCCCGCGAGGACGTCGCGGAAGCGGTTCATGTCGTCGCCCAGGCGGGCGGCGAGCAGGCGCTCACCCTCGGACCGCGGCATGGCGCGGACGAGCAGGTCGGGAAGGATCCCGCTCGCGTCCGGCACGACTCGGCCGCGGCTGCTGTAGAATACCCGCGGACGGCTGGACGGGATCCTGTTGCCGTCGGCGCCGGCGGTGTCGGCGCGCGGCCGCTGGACGGTGCGGCCGCTCGGGGTGTACCAGCGCGCCGTCGTCAGCTTGATCGCGACGTCCGCGCCGATCGGGTAAGTGGTCTGCAGCACGCCCTTGCCGTAGGTGGCCGTACCGACGATCACGGCACGGTCGTGGTCCTGGAGCGCCCCGGCCACCAGCTCGGCCGAGCTGGCCGTGCCGCGGTTGACGAGCACCGCCAGGCGCAGATCGCCCCAGGCGCCCGGCGCCTCGGCGAGATAGGTCTTGGCCCGCTTGGCGGACCGACCCACCGACGTGGCGACCGTGTCGCCCACGTCGAGGAAGAGGCCCGCCACCGACACACCCTCGCGAATGAGCCCGCCCGGGTTAGACCGGAGGTCCAGGACCAGGGAGGTCATGCCCTGCGCCACCATCGTGTCGATCGCGGCCCGAAGCTCCTCGGCGGAGCCCTGGCTCATGCGCCGGAGGACGATGTAGCCGACTCCGTCGGCCAGCAGCACGCCGCGCGAGGCGGCCGGCACGTGGATCTCCGTGCGGGTGAACCGACGGATCACCGGTGAGGGCGCCCCTCGCGGCTTGACCACCATGGTGACGGTGGGTCCGGACGTCCGCTGAAGGGCCTCGTCCAGCCGCTCCGGTGACCACCCCCGCGTGTTCTGCCCGTTGATGCTCAGGACCTCGTCGCCCGGGGCGATGACGTTGCCGCCGGTTCGACCTTCCCAACCCGACTCCGACGGCCCACGCTCCAGATCGATCTCCGTCCCCGCCATCTGCCGCTGATACTCGCGGTACGAATCCTTGATCAGCAGCTCGGCATAGGGATCGTGCAATGACCCTACCAGCGCGTCGGCGGCCCGCTGATACAGGTCGCCTTCACCCAGCGAATCGATGTAGTGGTGATTGATGGTCCCGACGACCCCCTCGAAGAGGCGGGCCTGTTCATAGACCCCGCCCTCGGCGGAGGGGCGTGGACGAAGCAGCCACCCACCGCTGAGAAAGGTGAGGACGAGGATGGAGGCCAGTGCCGCCAAACGAGCTCGAGGAAAGGATCTCATCATCGCGCAATTGCTCCCGCGGATTGCGAGAAAAGTCTGCCGGATGCATCAGTCGCGGAGGCGAGACGGCGGGAGGTTCGTCCCGACCAAACGTGCAGCAAAAGGGGGGCCGCCGCCTTAGCGGGGCGCACCCTCCGGCCAGGGCACTTGGACCCCGCCAGGGTCACCCGATCGACCGGCTGCTGACCCCAGGCCGCCAGTTGATTCGCGAAATTGTCCTCGGCGGTGGCCAGGGCCGCAGAGCTTGACGCTCCCCTAGCCCAGCCGCCCGTGAGATGCTGAAAGATACGGAAACGTTGCGCCACTGGCATCCCGATCCCGCGGTCCCGCCCGGCCAGGGATCAGCTCCGGAGGGCAGCATCGAGGACGCCGGGGAGTCCAGCCCACCCCGCGCCCCGCTCGATCGCGGTGAGGCGCCGGAGCAGGCTGTCGGCCGAGCGATGGCCGGGGACGTAGGCTGGCTTGACCTGGACGGCGACCGGCTGGCGGATCACCGCCTTCTCCACCTCCTCCAGCATCGCCGTGTTGTGCACCCACCCGCGACCGCTCTGGACGTCGCTCACGGCCGAGCTGGGGTGACCGCCCCAGGGCGCCGAGCCGATGGCGGAGAGCTGCGCCGGCCACACGTTGACGCCCACCGCTCCATAGCGGAGCTGTGAGATGGCGCGCTCGAGCGCCGCGGAGAGTTGCGGATCGGCCTCGGTTCGCGGATGCACGATCAGCATGACCGCGAGCGTGCCCCAGACGCGCTCGTTCACGAACCCCACGGCTTGCTGCAGGAACTCGATGGGGTCGGTGCTCCCGATCTCCACCTGGCCCAGCGCGGGACAGAACGACTCGGCAGTGAAGAATGGCTCGCGGCGGTCGGAGGGGTCGAGCCCGGGCACCAGCGTCCAGGGCAGCATCCCGGCGACGGCGGCGCCGATCTGGCGGAGGCCGGGCCGGCCCGCCGTGATCCGCTCCCAGCGCTCGACGGTCCCGGGGTAGTACGCCAGACGAAGCGGGGCGGCAGCCAGCGCATGCTCGAGGTGGCGCAGGAACGCATCCCTCTGTGGCCATCCCCGCGGGGTCACGAGCAGTCGCGGCGTGTGGCAGTTCATGGCGGCATTGTGGACCATTGCTCCTGCCAGGGCCTCGGCCTGAAACGCCAGTTGCCGGTCCAGATACGGTCCCGGGACGATGAGCACGGGGCACACGCCGCCGAGCTCCGACGTCACCGGTTTCATGTGCAGCGGATGGTGCTGCCGCTTGCGTTCGGCGGCGCCGGCATCGGCCGAGCCCCAGAGGATCTCCTCGTGGGTCTCCGGGCAGCCGCTCAGGTGGATCTCGTCGATGCCCGCGTGGCGGACGAGATAGGCTCCCTCGTCCGCATCGCCGGTGACGATGTGAAGGAAGTCGCGGTCGATCGCCGCGGCGAATGCCTCCGACAGCAGCGGCGCAAGATAGTCGTTGAGCGGGTGCAGCTTGAGGAGGCAGACTTTGCCCTCGTTGAACATCCGGGTGAGCACGTCCTGCACCGGCACGCCGGCCGAGGTGCCCGCGCCGAGCACCAGCACGACGCGGCCGCGGGCCGCGCTCTGCTTGTAGAACCGGGCCTGCGAAGCCAGCAGCTCGCGCTCGCCGATCCCGGCGCGGATGTGGACCTCGGCGCGGGTGCCGGCCATGAGCAGGGAGTCGAGCACGCTCCCCGGGAAGATCTCGGCGCTGAGCCGCCCGTCGATGGTGCGGCCCAGCTCGCCGAGCGGCGGTGCCCGTCGGCGCCGGAGCGCGGACAGCGTCTCGATGAGCAGACGGAACTGCCGCAGGACCGGCCACGGCCCCAGCGACCACTCCTCCGCCTCGAGCACCGTGCCGGGCACGATCCGCTTGGCCAGGCAGGAGCTCTCGACGCTCCGGGGCACCGTCCGCGCGTAGCCGGCGCGCATGGCTCGGAGGAGTTGGATCCGGTCGCCGAGCGGGAGGGTCGCGAAGGCGCGCGCGGCGCGGTGCAGCCGCTCGACGCACTCGTCCAGCCGCCTGCGAGGGGTCGGCGCGAGCGCGGGTGGCGCCTGTGCGGGTGCCGATCCGCTGAAGCGCGGCATGTCGGATCCGGGTCTGGCCCGAGGTCCGGGCCCTGATTGTGAGAGGGGTTCCGCACGAATCATAGGAAGGCCACTCGGCTCCCGCCAGGGTCGAGCGTTCATGCGGTTCGGGTGTCCGACGCGGTCGCTGCCGGGCCGCGGCGGGCCGGCGGATCTTGACGGGGCGCCTGCGCCGCCGCATCTCTGGCGTGGCTGTCTCCGCTCGTCCTGCCCCGACAAGGAGGTCGTCCATGACCGCGCGTCCGCCGACTCGCGAGGAAATGATCCAGCAGGACATCCAGGAGCTCCACCGGCTGGGCTATGCCCAGCAGCTGTTCCGCGAGATGGGCGGATTCTCCAATTTCGCCATCTCGTTCTCCATCATCTCCATTCTGACCGGCGCCGTCCTGCTGTACGGCTACGGGCTCAAGTTCGCCGGGCCGATCATCAATTCGGTCGGCTGGCCGGTCGTGAGCCTGTTCACGCTGTGCGTCGCGGCCTCGATGGCGGAGCTGGCGTCGGCCTATCCCGACCGCGGGCGGGCTCTACTTCTGGGCCTTCCGGCTGGGCGGCCGGACCTGGGCGTGGACGACGGCGTGGCTCAACATGATCGGGCAGATCACGATCACCGCCGGCATCAACGTCGCCGCGTCGATCTACATCGTCGGGCGCCGTCACCCGCATCATGGGCCTGCCGGCGGACCAGGCGGTGCCGGTGTTCGGGACCATGACGAACTGGTACTTCTACGTGTTCGTGATGGTGCTGATCATGATCCCGCAGATCCTCATCAACATCTACGGCATCCGGCTGACGGCGCGGCTGAACGACTTCAGCGTCTACTGGCACATCGGCGGCGTGGCGATCATCGCCCTGCTGCTCACCGTGTTCGGCACCCATCACAACAGCCTCGACTTCCTGTTCTCCCGGCGCCACGGTCGTCAATCCGCTCGACGCTTCCTCCGCGGACCTCGGCACGCGGCACGCCTCAGCCGGCGCTGGTGTTCGGCGACTTCAAGTTCGCCTCGCCGCTCTTCGCGCTCGTTCCCCTGGCTGGCGGAGGTCTACCGGGCGGCGCCGTTCGCGCTGGTCTTCGTGCTCGCGCTGCTGCAGGCGCAGTGGACCTACACCGGCTACGACGCCTCGGCCCACGTCGCCGAAGAGACGGTGATGGCGCGGAAGAACTCCGCCTGGGGCGTGTTCCTGTCGGTGGCGGTGTCGGCGGTGGTGGGCTACGTGATGCTGCTGATCCTGACCTGGTGCATCCCGAACGGCGACGTCGCCGCGACGGCCAACGATGCCTACCCGGTGCTCCAGATCGTCTACGGCAACCTCGGCGTCTTCTTCGCCAACGTCGTCGCGATCATCATCGGCGTGGCGATGTGGCTGTGCGGCTCGTCGTCGATCACGTCGATGGCGCGGATGTGGTACGCCTTCGCTCGCGACGACGGCATGCCCGGCTCGTCGCTCATCAAGCGGGTGAGCCCGACCTACCGCACGCCCGTCTGGTCGATCCTCATCACGAGCGCGCTGGCGGTGCGTGCTGTGCCTCTATGCGGCGGCGTACTTCGTGGTCACGTCGATCAGCACGATCACGCTCTACCTGGCCTACATGTTCCCGATCTATCTCAACTGGCGGAACCGGCGGCGGGGGCAGGGAGAGTTCACCACGGCGGCGACGGCGCCGTGGAATCTCGGGGCGTGGGGCCCGGTGCTCAACGTGATCGCGATCGTGTGGGTGCTGTTCCTGACGGTGATCTTCAGCCTGCCGCCCAACGAGCTGGTGCTGTGGACGATGCTGGCGCTGGCGGTGGGGCTGGTGCTCTACTGGCAGGTGTCGGCCAAGCGGACCTTCGTCGGGCCGACCCGGGCCGACGAGCAGGCGCTGCGACGTTTGGAAACAGCGGTGGGGGAGGGTGTCTGAAGGAGGCGCCGGCCGCCGGGTAGGCGGTAGCTGCCGCGGGTCGCGTCAGCGGCCCGCGGGGTTGGCGGGATCGACGCGCAGCGTCGAATCCCGCCAGGCCTCGATCGAGGCGAGGTGGCAGGCCTCGACGAACTTCTTGTTGGGGTGCGACCCGCGCTGGAGCAGGGCGTGCAGCATCTCGTGGCGCACCAGCCACTCCTCGCCCAGCGCGTTGGCGGGGAGGTAGATCCGGTTGCCCTGGCGGACCCACCAGCCATGGGCGACGGTGCCGTTGAGCCCGATCGCGCCGCTCGGCGCGTCGACCGCGTAGAACGTCACCTGGCTCATGTCGCCCGTGCGGCCGGAGCAGGCCTCGGTCTTCCGCCACCATTCGCTGTAGAGCTCGAGTGTCGGCACCTCCCAGGCGCGCTCGATCGGCGCCAAAGGAGCGCCCGCCGCCTTGGGTACGGCGCAGGCGGCAACCGACGACCACAGCATCACTCCAGCGAACCAACGGCGCATCGAACGACTCCCGCGATCAAATCGCGTCTCTGGGTACCTTGCGGCGGGCGCGGGGTCCGCCTGCCGCCGGGGTCCTGCCATAACGTCACCGGGACCTCGAAAGGTGCCCGGCATGCTCGCCCGCATCCGCTCCGCCGCCATCCTCGGCATCGACGCCTATCCGGTGGACGTCGAAGTCGATATCAGCAGTGGCCTGCCCTCGTTTGCCACCGTCGGCCTGCCCAACGGCGCGGTGCGGGAGGGCCGGGAGCGGATCGGCGCGGCACTCACCAACGCCGGGTTCGAGTTTCCGCTTCGGCGCATCACCGTCAACCTGGCCCCCGCCGACATCAGGAAGTTCGGCTCGGGCCTCGATCTGCCCATCGCGCTCGGCGTCCTGGTGGCCAGCGGCCAGCTCCCGGACGTGGACCTCGAGCGGGTCATGGTCCTCGGCGAAGTCGGCCTCGAGGGCGACCTCCGCCCGGTCCGCGGAGCCCTCCCGGTGGCGCTCGCCGCACGGGCGGCGGGCTGCTCAGGACTCCTTCTGCCCCATGACAACGTGCCCGAGGCCGCGGTCGTGGCAGGCCTCGAAGTCCGCGGGGCCCGCTCCCTGATGGAGGTCTGCGCCTACCTGGCCGGCGATCTGCCGCTCGCCCCGGCCCAGGTCGACCTGCCCGCGCTCATGGCGGAGCGGCGGCGGGACGACGTGGACTTCGCAGACGTCCGGAGCCAGGCCGCCGCCAAGCGCGCGCTCGAGGTGGCCGCGGCCGGCGCCCACAACCTGCTGCTCGTCGGGCCGCCCGGGGCTGGTAAGACGATGCTGGCTCGCCGCTTACCAACCATCCTGCCGTCGATGACCCTGGACGAGGCGCTCGAGACCACCAAGATCCACAGCGTGGCCGGCTTGCTCGGCGGAGGCCGGTCGCTCTGTGCCGTCCGGCCCTTCCGGGCCCCTCACCACACCATCAGCGACGCGGGGCTCATCGGGGGCGGCTCGGTCCCGCGTCCGGGCGAGGTCAGCCTGGCCCACGGCGGGGTCCTGTTCCTGGACGAGCTGCCCGAATTCCGTCGCAATGTGCTCGAGGTGTTGCGACAACCCCTGGAGGACGGGACCGTCACGCTGGCCCGTGCCGCCGTAAGCCTCACTTTTCCTGCACAATTCATGCTCGCGGCGGCCATGAATCCCTGCGCCTGCGGCTACTTCGGAGACGCCGTGCATGTCTGCCGCTGCGCGGAGGCCGACGTCGAGCGCTACCGATCCCGGGTCTCGGGCCCGCTCCTCGACCGGATCGACATCCACCTCGAGGTACCCACGGTGCCGTACCGGGACCTCATCGGCGCCGACGCGGAGGAGCCCAGCGCGGTCGTGCGGCAGCGGGTGGAGCTGGCCCGGGTCCGCCAGCGGCAGCGGTTCCACGACCGGCCCGGGCTCTACGCCAACGCGCACATGACCGCGCGCGATCTGCAGACGCTACTGTCCCCTGTCGGAGGCAGTCGAGCGGCTGCTCCGCGAAGCCGTGGCACGCCTGGGCCTCTCGGCGCGGGCATACCACCGGGTGCTCAAGATCGCTCGCACGATCGCCGACCTCGCGGGGGCCGATGAGCTGGCAACCACCCACGTGAGCGAGGCCATTCAGTACCGGAGTCTGGATCGGCGAAGGGCAGCGGCGTGACGCTCGGTTCGTTGAGTCGCAGGGGGTACCGCAATAATCTGATAGGTGGTACGCCGGATGACAACCCGGTCAACCGGCCGGCGTCATTCCTCCCCCCGTGGCGGCCGCCGGTCCCGTTTCGTGGCCGCCCGCCGCCGCTTGCTCTCGAGCCGCGCCGCCTTGGCCGCGCGCGGCGTGCGGGTCCGCTTCCGCGCCTTGGGCACCACGAGCGCCTGCGCCACGACCTCGCGCAGGCGCTCCGTCACGTCCTCGCGGTTCCGGAGCTGGCTGCGCGTGCTGCTCGACACGAGCCGGATCCGTCCCGTGCCGTCGAGCCGGCTCGCGAGCCGCACGAGCAGGCGCTGACGCTGCTCCTCGCTCAGCGCGGGCGAGCCCGCGACGTCCCAGGTGACCTCGACCCGCGTCGACGACGTATTGACGTGCTGGCCGCCCGGCCCGCCGGAGCGCGAGGCGCGGAACTCGAGCTCCGCGAGCGGCACGCGCAGGTCGGGCGAGACCTCGAGAAACCCCATGTCGGGCATGCCGAAAAGTAACTCCTTCCGGGCTCTCACTTGGGTGCCTACCGCATTACGTTACTGCCCATGACCGACCTCGATCTCCTGCGCCACCACCTGGTTGGCTACGGCCGAGTGGTGCTCGGCTATTCGGGCGGGGTCGACTCCGCGCTGCTCGCCGTCGTCGGCCGCCAGGCGCTCGGCACCGAGCGCTTCCTCGCGGTGGTCGGCCGGAGCGCTTCGTATCCCGAGGCGCAGTGGCGGAGCGCGGTCGAGCTCGCGCGCCGATTCGAGGTGCCGCTCCTCGAGGTGGACACCGGCGAGCTGGCCGATCCGCGCTATCTCGGCAACCCTACCAACCGCTGCTACTACTGCAAGACCGAGCTGTGGACCCGCCTGGGCGAGGTGGCGTCGGCGCGCGGCTTCGACACCATCATCGACGGCACCAATGCCGACGACCTGGGCGAGCACCGGCCGGGGCTTCGCGCGGCCGAAGAGCATCGCGTGCGCTCGCCGCTCGCCGAGCTCGGCTGGACCAAGGCGGCCGTGCGTGAGGCTTCCCGCACGCTCGGCTTGCCGACCTGGGATGCGCCGGCGGCGCCGTGTCTCTCGAGCCGAGTAGTCTACGGCCTCGAGATCACGCCGCGCCGCCTCCGCCAGGTCGAGGATGGCGAGGCGTACCTGCGCGGGCTTGGCGTCACCGGCGATCTGCGCGTCCGGCACCACGGTGACCGTGCGCGCATCGAAGTGGCGCCCGAGCAGATCACAGGCGTCAGCGACAAGTGGGCAGCCGTGACCGCGTTCTTCGGCGGGCTCGGCTTCGCGGCGGTCGAGCTCGATCCCGCCGGTTACCGTCGTGGCGGACTGCTCGCCCTCGCCCGGCGCTCGACCGCCTGATGCGGCTGTTCGCCGGGATCCCCATCGTCGATGACGCTCGGCGGGAGATCGTCACGCTGCTCGGCAGCCTTCGCGACAGTGGCTGGCCCGTCCGCTGGGTCCACGAGGAAGGGCTGCACCTGACCCTCAAGTTCTACGGCGAGGTGGCGCCCGAGCGGCTCGAGGTGATCGAGGAGGCCGTGCGGTTCGCGGGGAAGGGGACTGGCCCGCTGGCGCTTCGGCTGCACGACCTCGGCGCGTTTCCCAGCGCGACTCGACCGCGCGTGCTCTGGATCGGCATCGACGCGCCGCCGGCATTGGCGCTGATGCAGGACCGGCTGGAGCGCGGTGGCGAAGGGATCGGGTTCCCGCCGGAGGGAACGCCATTCCAGCCGCACGTGACGCTCGGCCGCGTGCGCGAGGGCCATCGCATTCCGCCGCACGGGCTGGAGGACTTCGGCGACGCCTACGCCCGCGCGCCGTTCGTCGGTGGACAGCTGGTCCTGTACGAGAGCGTGCTCACGACGCGGGGCCCGCGCTACGAGGCGCGCCTCACGTTGGAGCTCTCCGCGTGATGGGCTGCCTGACGGCGCCGTTCAAGGTGCTCGGCTGCCTCGGCCTGCTCGCCGCGCTCGTCGTCGGGTGGCTGTATCGGGACCGGGTGGTCCGCGAGGGTCGCCGGATCCTGGGACGGATCGAGGCACCTGCCGAGAAGCGGCCGCCCGCGGGCTCGGCTGGCCGCCCGGGCACGCGGTCTCTGGCGTCGGCCCGGGCCAAGATCGACTCGCTGAATGGCTGGCGCGCCGACTCGGTGGTCCTCTCGGCGTCCGAGGTGGCGTCGCTGATGGGAGCCGGGCTCGCGCCGAAGTTCCGGAAGGAGCTCGACTCGCTGCAGGTGGAGTTGCTCGACGACGAGGTGCAGGTGCGGGCCCGGCTCCGCACCGCGCGGCTGCCGCGGGAGCTGCGTCGGCCCGCTGGCCACGGCCCTCCGGCCCAACGAGCCGGTCGAGGCCACCGGGCCGCTCCGCGTCCTCGGTCCCGGCGCGGGTGAATGGGCGGTGCGATCATTCCGGATCCGGGACATCCCGGTGCCCGCGGCGGCGGTTCCTCGCCTGATCTCCCGCGCCCTCGACGAGCCCGGGCGCGAGACCGTCCCCTGGACCGTCCCGGCCGGCATCCGCGCCATCCGGATTCATCCTGGCGGTGCGACCCTCTACGGAGCTCCACGCCCATGAGTCATCGGGTCCTCATCGTCGACGACGAAGCCGGCATCCGCCAGGCATTGAAGCAGGTGCTGGAGTACGAGGAGCTGGAGGTCCGCGTGGCCGCGTCCGGCGGCGAAGCGATCACGGTTTACTCCGAGTTCCGCCCGCACCTCGTGTTTCTCGACGTGAAGATGGCCGGCCTGGACGGCCTCGAGACGCTGACGCGGCTTCGGGATCTCGACTCCCGCGCGCAGATCGTCATGATCTCCGGGCACGGCACCATCGCCACCGCGGTCGAGGCGACCCAGCGTGGCGCGTTCGACTTCCTCGAGAAGCCGCTCGACACCGACCGGCTCCTGCTGACCGTGCGGAACGCGCTGGCGCACGCCGAGCTCGTCGGCGAGAACGCCCGCCTGCGGGAGGTCACCGAGAGCCGCTATCAGATGGTGGGCAGGAGCGCCGCGCTCAACAACGTGCGCGAGCTGATCGCGAAGGTGGGGCCAACCGCGGCGCGGGTCCTGATCACCGGCGAGAACGGCACCGGCAAGGAGCTGGTGGCCCGCGGGCTGCACGAGGCGTCGCCCCGGCGCGACCAGGCGTTCGTGGAGGTCAACTGCGCGGCGATCCCGTCCGAGCTGATCGAGAGCGAGCTCTTCGGGCACATGAAGGGGTCGTTCACCGGCGCGTTCGCCGACCGGGCGGGGAAATTCGAGCAGGCGGATGGCGGCACGCTGTTTCTCGACGAGGTGGGCGACATGTCGCTCTCCGCCCAGTCCAAGCTGCTGCGGGTGCTGCAGGAGGGCGTCGTCACCCGGATCGGCGGCTCGAAGTCGATCGCGGTGGACGTCCGGGTGCTCTCGGCGACGAACAAGGATCTCGAGGGCGAGATCGCGGAGGCGCGATTCCGGGAGGACCTGCTCTACCGGCTGAACGTCGTGCCGATCGAGGTCCCGGCGCTGCGCGAGCGGCTGGAGGACGTGCCCGCGCTGGTCGCGCACTTCGCCGAGGCGCTGGCCGAGAGCGCCGGCGTGCCGGGCAAGAAGTTCGCGGAGGACGCGATGGCGCGGCTGCAGACGCGCACCTGGCCGGGCAACATCCGTGAGCTTCGGAACGCGGTGGAGCGGGCCCTCATTCTCGCGCCGGGCAAGGTAGTGACCGCGGCCGACATCGACCGGCTCCTGCCCGGCGGCGACGGCGCGATGCCGCTGGCGTCCGCCCCGGGCGGGGCGCACACCTTCGAGACGTTCAAGCAGGAAGCGGAGAAGAACTTCCTGGCCCAGCAACTGCGCGAGCACGACTGGAACGTCTCCGAGACGGCACGGGCCCTCAAGATGCCCCGCTCGAATCTCTACAAGAAGATCGAGCGCTACGGCCTCACGCGGGAGTCGACATGAGCGAGCAGCCGAGGAACTGGGATCGCGAGCTGGCCGACATCGACAAGGTGATCGCGAAGGGCAGCGTGCCGCGGCAGCGGATCGGTTCCGGCGCCGGCCGGCCGGGGAGCCGGTGTGCCCATGGGCGCGCCGGTCCCGCGCCGCTCGGTGGCGCTCACCTGGTTCTGGGTGTTGCTGGCGGTCGCGCTGGCGGCGGCGCTGCCGCTCTGGCCCTACCAGCGCTCGTGCGGCCTGCAGCTCATGTTCTTCATGGGGGCGACGGGCGTGACGGCGCTGATCGGCCTGCTCGGCGCGCTCGCGAGCTGGGCCAACCGGCGCGGGTTCGCCCACGTGGTGTCGCTGGCCGTCATCCTGTGGGCGGCCGTGATCGGGCTCCGTGAGGTGCTGCCGCGGGTGGGATACGCGAAGACCGCCCGGACCTGGACGTGCGAGGCGGCGCCGGCCGGGCCCGCGCCGCAGGCGCCGGCGCCGCAGCAGGGTCCGACGCCGCAGAAGACTCCAGCGCCGCAACGGGCGCCGACCGCGCGATAGGACTCGTGAACCTCGTCATCCCGAGCGCAGCGAGGGACGCTGATGATCGAGTCAGCGATGGCATCAACCGCGGAGATCGCGTCCCATTCAACTCATTCCAGGACCCCATGGCCAAGACGTTCCGCAACTTCATCGGTGGCGAGTGGGTGGCGCCCGCCAACGGCGCCCACTTCGAGAACCGCAACCCGGCGGACACCGCCGACCTGATCGGGCGCTTTCCCGACTCCGACGCCCGCGACGTGGTGGCGGCGGTCCGCTCGGCCAAGCGCGGCTTCGCGCTGTGGTCGCAAGACGCCCGCGCCGGCGCGCGGCGACGTGCTCCGCCGGGTGGGTGACCTCCTGGTCGAGCGCAAGGAAGCGATCGCCGACGCGATGACGCGGGAGATGGGCAAGGTGCTGGCCGAGACCCGGGGCGACGTCCAGGAGGGGATCGACACCGCGTACTACGCGGCCACCGAGGGCCGGCGGCTCTTCGGCCACACGGTGCCGTCCGAGCTCCGGTCGAAGTGGGCGATGAGCTTCCGCCGCCCGATCGGCGTCGTGGGCCTCATCACCCCGTTCAACTTCCCGCTCGCGATCCCGACGTGGAAGATGTTCCCCGCGCTCCTCTGCGGGAACTCGGTCATCATCAAGCCGTCCGAGGACGTGCCGCACACGGTGCACCTGCTGGTGGAAATCCTGCTCGAGGCTGGGCTGCCGCCCGAAGTCGTGCAGCTCGTGCACGGCCGGGGCGAGACGGTCGGGCAAGGCGCTGGTGGAGCACCCGGAGGTGCCGGTCATCTCGTTCACCGGCTCGACCGAGACCGGATCCATCATCGGCGAGACCTGCGGCCGCATGCACAAGCGGCTCTCGCTCGAGATGGGCGGCAAGAACGCGATGATCGTCATGGACGACGCCGATCTCGACCTGGCGCTCGAGGGCGTGCTCTGGGGCGCGTTCGGCACCACGGGGCAACGCTGCACCGCCACCAGCCGGCTCATCCTGCACCGGAAGATCCACGACCGCTTCCTGCGCCGCCTGGCCGAGGCCGCCGAGGGGCTGCGCCTGGGCGACGGTCGCGCCGGCAAGACCGACGTCGGTCCGCTCATTCACGAGGCCTCGCGCGACAAGGTGGAGCGCTACGTCGAGATCGGCCGCGAGCAGGGGGCCGAGCTGGTCACGGGCGGCAAGGCGCCCGGCGGGCGCCTCGCCGGCGGGTGGTTCTTCCGGCCCACCGTGTTCGCGGGCGTGAAGGCCGGCAGCCGGCTCGAGCAGGAGGAGATCTTCGGGCCCGTGCTCAGCGTCGTCCGGGTCGGCTCGTTCGACGAGGCGGTGCGGGTGAACAACGATGTGCGCTATGGCCTGTCGAGCAGCGTCTACACGGGAGACGTGAATCTCGCCTTCCGCGCGCTGCAGGAGCTCGACAACGGCATCACCTACGTCAACGCGCCGACCATCGGCGCCGAGGCGCATCTGCCGTTCGGCGGCGTCAAGGCGACGGGCAACGGTCACCGCGAGGGCGGCTGGGAAGTCTACGAGTTCTACTCGGAGACCAAGGTGGGCTACGTCGACTACTCGGGCCGGCTCCAGCGCGCACAGATGGACAATTACGACGTCTGACGCATCGCGCTCGCCGTGTGACGGATGACCGGCGCGGTCAACCGGCTCGCTGAGCCGGTTGCGCACAGGTTGGCCGGAGAGTAAGGTTCGTCAGGTTCAGTCTGCCATTCAGATCGAGTCAGTCCGAGGTCCAATCGCATGCGTCCAATGCAGGTCGGTGCCGGCAGGCGAGGCCCCTCGTTCGATGAAGGGTCGCTGGACCAGTACCTCCGCGAGATCAGCAAGTATCCGCTGATTCCCCAGGAGGAAGAGGTCACGCTCGCCCAGCGCATCCGGACAGGCGACCCCGAGGCCCTCGACAAGCTCGTCCGCAGCAACCTCCGCTTCGTGGTCTCCGTCGCCAAGAAGTATCAGAACCAGGGCGTGTCGCTCGCGGACCTCATCAACGAGGGCAACCTCGGCCTGATCCGCGCCGCCCACAAGTTCGACGAGACCAAGGGCATCAAGTTCATCTCGTACGCCGTGTGGTGGATCCGTCAGGCTATCCTGCAGGCGCTCGCCGAGCAGAGCCGCATCGTCCGGGTGCCGCTCAATCGCGCGGGCACGCTCCACCGGATCGGCAAGCGCTCGTCCGCCTTGCTCCAGGAGCTCGGACGGGAGCCCACGCCGTCGGAGATCGCCGAGGGGATGGACATCTCGATGGAGGAGGTGCAGAAGACCCTCTCCATCTCCCAGAACCACCTCTCGCTCGACGCGCCGCTGACCCCCGGCGAAGACAACAAGCTCCTCGACTACCTGCCCGACACCCAGAACCCCGGCCCCGACTCCGAGACCTTCGAGCACGCGCTTACCGAGTCCATCGAAGAGGTGCTGTCGACCCTGAAGGAGCGCGAGGCCAAGATCCTGCGGCTCTACTTCGGCCTCGACGGGCCCGAGCCGATGACGCTCGAGGAGATCGGCAGCCTGCTCGGCATCACCCGTGAGCGGGTTCGGCAGATCAAGGAGAAGGCGCTGAGCCGGCTCCGGCACGTAAGCCGGGCACGGGCGCTGGAGAGCTTCCTGGCGTAGGGCTCCGTATCACCGCTCCCGCAGAATTGCCTCCACCTGATCCCATTCGATGAGAAACGCGTCGTGCCCCGTGGCCGACGTGATCTCCCGGTACCGCGCGTCCACTCCGGCCGCGCGGTACGCTTCGGTCCAGGCGCGGACCTCCTCCGGCGCATACAGCAGGTCCGAGTCCACCCCCACGCCGATCACCGTCCCGACCCGTGCCGCCGTGGCCTGAGCGGCGGCACGGAGGTCGCCCACGTCGTGCAGGTCCATGGCCCGCATGAGCGCCACGTAGCTCGCCGCGTCGAAGCGGGCCACCAGCTTGTCGCCCTGGCGCCGGAGATAGTGGTCGACGTCGAACCGCCCGGGCGTGCGAGAGGACCTGCGGCCGAAGCGCGCCTCGAACTCGACCGCCGTGCGGTAGGTGATCATCGCAAGGGCCCGCGCCGCGGCCAGTCCCGCCGCCGGACCCTGGCCGGCAGCGTACCGTCCGCCCCGCCACGCGGGGTCGGCCTCGATGGCCATGCGCTGGACCGTGTTCCAGGCGATCGCCTGGGCGGACGTCGCGGCCGGCGCCGCGAACACCACCAGCCGGTCCACCGGAACCGGGGAGCGCCGGCCCCACTCGAGCGTCACCATACCGCCCAGCGATCCGCCCGTTGCGAGCGCCAGGCGCTCGACGCCCAGATGCTCGAGCAGGGAAACATGGGCGTCGGCGAGGTCGGCCGGGGTGAGCTGGGGGAAAGGATCGTCGTGCTCGGCCGCCCACTCCTGCGGGCCGGTGGAGCCGTAGCAGCTGCCGAGGAGGTTGGCGCTCACGATGGCGTGCCGCGAGGTGTCGAGCGGCTTGCCCGGTCCGACGAGCGGCCCCCACCACTGCTCGACGTCCGCGCTCCCGGTCAGCGCGTGAAAGATCAGGATCCAGCCGTTCTCACGCGCGGCAGGAACGTTGCCGAGGACGCGGTAACGCAGCCGGAGGCCCGAAAGGGTACGCCCGTCGCTCGCGAGGAGCGGGGCCAGCGGCAGATCGCCGGTGCCGGCGGTGCCGGGAACGAGGGCGGTCACGTATGCCCCAGTGCGATCCTGCGGGACGGTTCACTCCTCAGGGAGGGCTCGCTGGCGTACGCGGCGAGCGCCACCGCCGAATGAATGGCTCGCGCCAGGTGCCGCCCCTCGGCCGCCGGAACGAGAAAGGCCAACGCGTGAGGTCGGTCGACGCTCCGGAGCAGGGTGACGCCGGCGAGCGCCGCCGCGGCGCGGGCCGCGGCCCGGAGCGCCGCCGCATCCGGTAGCGCCGACACGAGGCTGACCGTTGTCACGTCCCCGGATCGGCGGCAGCCAGGTCGATACCACGGTGGCCGGCCCCGACGACGACCGCGTAGACATAGTCCGCCAACTCGATCCCGGCGTCCGGCAGGTCGACGACCGTCGATGGCTCGCCGTCCGCGTGCAACGACGTGAACCGCAGTGGCACGGCGTCCCGCTCGGCGCGTGTGGCGGCGGTGTGGTGAATCACGCGGGCTCCCGCCAGCGCGATCTCACTGACGAAGCGGTGCGTCGCGCGGCGAATTGGCTGGGCCTCGGGCACCAGCCGGGGATCGGCGGTGTGGAGCGCGCCGGGATCCTTGACGAGCTCGCACGCTTCCGCACTCAGCGCGGCCGCGAGCGCCACCGCCGTGATATCCGAGCCGCCCCGTCCGAGGGTGGTGATTCGCCCGCGATGCCATCCCTGAAATCCGGTGACGACCGGCGTCACGCCCCGATCCAGGAGCCGCCGCAGCCGATCGCTCCGGAGTCTCGTGAGCGTCGCGCCGCCCGCGTGACCATCGCTCCCGAGGCCGGCTTCGCGCGCGTCCAGCACGATCGCGGGGACGCCGAGGTCGGTCAGCGCTACGGCGAGCAACGACGCGGCCACCAGCTCGCCGCTTGCGACCGCCCGGTCCGCGGCCGCACGACCGGCCGCCGGCGAGGCGCCTTCGACGCCGATCGCCTCCCGTACCTGCTCGACGAGACCGAGCAGGTGATCGGTCACCCCCCGGCGAGCGCTGGCCACGGCCACGACGGGCCGCTCGGTTCGCCGCGCCGCTACGCGCCGGGCGGCGGCGGCGATGCGCTCGGGAGTTGCGAGTGCGTCGCCGCCGAACTTCACGACCATCGGCCTGCTCACCGAGCGGCTCCGGCGGTCGCCTTCCGGGGCTCACTGGCCACTGCCGGGGTCTCCCCCAGGGCCTGATCGAGATCGGCGATGAGGTCGCGGACGTCCTCGAGTCCGAGCGACAGCCGCACCAGCTCCGGCGTGGTGCCCGTCGCGACCTGCTGCTCGGGCGTGAGCTGCTCGTGGGTGGTCGAGGCGGGATGAATGATGAGCGACTTGGCATCGCCCACGTTGGCGAGGAGCGAGAACAGCTTCACCCGGTCGATCAATGCCTTCGCCGCCAGCGTGCCCGCCCTTGATGCCGAACGTCAGCACGCCGCCGAAGCCTCCGGTCAGGTACCGCGCGGCGTTCCGGTGTTCGGGGTGGCTCGCGAGTCCCGGGTACGACACCCATTCGACCCGCGGATCCTCGGCCAGCCACTGCGCCACGGCCAGGGCGTTGGCGGAGTGCCGCTGGATGCGGAGCGGGAGCGTCTCCAGACCCTGCAGGAACAGAAAGGAGTTGAACGGCGACAGCGCCGGGCCCGAGGTCCCGCAGGAGCTGCACGCGCAGCTTGATGATGAACGCGGCCGGGCCGAACGCCTCGGTGTAGACGAGGCCGTGATAGCTCGGGTCGGGCGCGCTGAATTCGGGGAAGCGCGCCTTGGCCTTGTCGCTCGTCCAGTCGAACTTGCCGGCGTCGATCACCACGCCGCCGATCGCGGTGCCGTGGCCCCCGATCCACTTGGTGGCCGAGTGCACGACGATGTCCGCGCCGTGCTCGATCGGCCGGCTGAGCGTGGCCGCGCCGAAGGTGTTGTCCACCACCAGCGGGATGCCGGCCTCGTGCGCGATCGTCGCCAGCGCCTCGAAGTCCGGCACGTCGAGCCGCGGATTGCCGATGGTCTCGACGTAGAGCAGGCGGGTGCCCGCGTCGATGGAGGCGCGGACCTGGTCGAGGTTGTGGATGTCGACGAACCTGGTCGTGATGCCCCACTTGGGGAGCGTGTAGGCGAACAGGTTGTAGGTGCCGCCGTAGAGCGTCTGCGAGGAGACCAGGTTGTCGCCCGCGCGCGCCAGGTTGAGCACGGTGAGCGTCTCGGCGGCCTGGCCGCTGGCCACCGCGAGCGCCGCGATCCCGCCCTCGAGCTCGGCGATCCGCTTCTCGAACACGTCGCTCGTCGGGTTCATGATGCGGGTGTAGATGTTGCCGAACACCCGCAGCCCGAACAGATCGGCGGCGTGCTGGGTGTCGTTGAAGACGTAGCTCGTCGTCGCGTAGATCGGGACGGCGCGCGCGTTGGTGGCCGGATCGGGGGCCTGCCCGGCGTGCACCGCCAGGGTGTCGGGATGGTACGTCATGCCGCGCTCCTCACAGTGTGGGAAAACGAAAAGGCCCGGACCGCTCTCAGTGGAGTGGTCCGGGCCTCGGGTGTCGGGTGGCGAGAGTTAGGTCCCGCCGCTGCCGCGCGCATGTGCCGAGGAGGCCGTCCACCCCAGTCGGGGGAGACAGAGCATCATTCGACAGCACATCGGGCGGCCAGTGTCCACGTGAGCGATTCCCGTTCGGGGTCGGGGAGGGCGCATACACGACGCCCTCCGGCCTGGGGCGCTCGGAGGGCGTGCATCCGGCGCTTTAGCTCGTTGGTTCGTCCACGGAGACCGCAGTGGACCGGCGGGAGCAAGTGGCCCTAAAGCACCGCCGCGACCGTGAGACTAGCGGTCGCGCGGAGGGTTGTCAAGCTCGTGAGGTGGGGTAATCCTTTGCTCATGGCCAGCAATCCCTCGTTCGACATTTCCACCGGCGCCGACCTCCAGGAGGTCGACAACGCCGTGAACCAGGCCCTGAAGGAAATCGCCCAGCGCTACGACTTCAAGGGCACCCACTGCACCATCGAATTCGACCGGGGCAAGGCCGAGATCCAATTGGCCGCGGACGACGACTTCCGGATGGAAGCTCTGGTGGACGTCCTGCAGACGCGCATGATCAAGCGCGGCGTGCCGGTCAAGAATCTCGACATGGGCGAGCTCGTTCCCTCCACCGGCCAGTCCGTGCGGCGGACGGTCAAGCTCACCCAGGGCATCGCCCAGGACGTGGCCAAGAAGATCATCAAGGCGGTCAAGGACGGCGGCTTCAAGAAGACCCAGGCGACGATTCAGGGCGACGAGATCCGGGTGACCAGCCCCTCCCGCGACGAGCTCCAGTCGATCATCGCGATGCTCAGGGGCCAGGATTTCGGCATCGAGCTCAAGTTTGGCAACTACCGCGGTTGAGCGCGGCCGGCGGCTCGCGCGGTGGGGCGGGGCGGTCCTGACGACGGCGGCGGCCGCCGCCGTCGCGGTGGCGAGCTGCACGCCCGCCGCGGCGCCGCCTCCCGCTCCCGTCCCGATGCCGGGCCCGTCCACACCGCGTGCCGATGCCGGGCCCGTCCACACCGGCCGAAGGCCCTACCGAGCCGCAGATCCGGCTCGGGCTCGTGGTGGGCGCGCCGGTCGCGACGGTGTCCGGCACCGCGGGCCTCAGCGTGAGCGATCCGTCGGGCGCCCGGCTGGCGGAGATTCCCGCGGGCGAGGTCTGGCGGGTGACCGCGGGCGGGACGGGGCTCGTGGTGCTCGCGCCCGGCGGCGCCGGCACGACGCCATCGGAGCTGATCGAGATCGGCTCGCCCGACCCCGCCGCGCTGGTGCGGGTGAACGGCCGGCCGTATCGGGGCACGATCACGGCGCTGCGGGACCGGACCGGCGTCACGGTGGTCGACCGCGTCCCGATGGAGACCTACCTCGCCGGCGTGGTCTCGGCGGAGATGGGCCGCCGGAGCCTCAGCGAGCAGGAGGCGCTCCGCGCGCAGGCCGTCGTCTCCGAACCTTCGCGCTCAGAAACCTGCGTCGATGGCAGGCGCAGGGGTTCGATCTCTACGCCACCGTGGCGGATCAGGTGTACGGTGGTGCCGCGTCCGAGACGCCGGAGGGCCGCGCGGCGGTAGACGCCACCCGCGGCCGCATCCTCACCTACGGCGGCGTGCCGATCGACGCGTTCTTTTACTCCACGTGCGGAGGCCGCACGGCCGATGGGACCGAAGTGTTTCGCGCGGCGGACCGCCCGTACCTCCGCTCGGTCGCGGACGTGGCGGACGACGGCACGGCGTACTGCAGCATCTCACCGCGCTTCCGGTGGCACGAGGAGTGGACAGGCGAGGCGCTCCGCGCGACGCTGCAGCGCACCCTGCCGCCAGTGGCCGCCGCCGCCGGCCGCGGTACAACGGCGGGCGACATGAGCGAGGTGCGCGACGTGCGGGTGTCCTACCGCACACCGTCCGGACGTGTCGGCCTGCTGACGATCGCGCTCCGGCGCGGGGACGTGCAAGTCGAGGAGCCCAGCGTACGGCAGGTGCTCCGGCCCGTCTCCGGCGAGCTGCTGCGGAGCAACACGTTCACGCTCACCGTCTCCGGCGCCGGCCAGCGGGTCACACGGCTTGCGGCCGACGGCGCGGGCGCCGGGCACGGCGTCGGCTTCTGCCAGTGGGGCGCCGTCGGACGTTCCCGCGCCGGGCAGGACTACGAGCGCATCCTCGCGGCCTACTACCCGGGCGCGTCGCTCGAGCGTCTCTACTGATGAGGGAGGAACCGGCATGAGCGCCAGTCGGGCCACGAGCGATCGGCTGCGGGTCGGCATCGTCGGCGGCGGGGGCATCACCCAGGTGGCCCACCTGCCCGTGCTCAAGAAGCTCAAGTCGATCGAAGTGCGGGCCATCTGCGACACGGACCTGCCGAAGGCGCGCGCGCTCGCCGACCGGTTCGGCGTGAAGGACGCGGTCGACGACATCGAGGATCTGCTCCGGACCGACGGCCTCGACGCGGCCGTGATCTGCTCGCCCAACCATCTGCACGAGTCGCACATTCTGGCCGCGCTCTCGGCCAACATGCACGTCCTCGTGGAGAAGCCGCTGACCATGTCGGCCGCGAGCACGCAGCGGATCATCCGGGCCGCGGAGAAGCGTCAGCGGATCGTCATGGTCGGGATGAACCACCGCTACCGCCCGGACGTGCAGATCGTCCGCAGCTTCGTCCAGAGCGGCGAGCTCGGCCGCATCGAGAGCGTGCGCGGGAGCTGGCACGTCTTCCGGCCGAGCCGGAACCAGCTCGGCTGGCGGCAGCGGCGCGATCAGGCCGGCGGCGGGGCGATGCTCGACCTGGGCCTGTCGATCCTCGACCTCGGCCTCTGGCTCGGCGGCATGCCGACGCCGGTGCGGGTCAGCGCCTGCCTGGACGGCGCGGGTCGCGAGCGCGGCGTCGAGCAGAGCGGCAGCGCCTTCGTCGTGTGCGAGAACGGCATGTCGCTCTTCGTCGACGTCACCTGGCATCACCTGGGCGAGGGCGAACGATTCGGCGTTGGCCTTCGAGGGAGCAAGGGCACCGCGGCCATCAACCCGCTCACCGTCTGGAAGGATCTCAACGGCATGCCGGTCGACGTCTCCCCGACCTCGTCGGGCAGCCGGGAGAACGCCTTCACGGCCTCCTATCGCGCCGAGTGGGCCCACTTCGAGGCCGCCATCGCGGGTGAGGCCAAGGTCGCCTCGCTGCAGGAGCACCTCGTGCTCCACCGGATCATGGACGCCGTGTACAAGTCGGCGGAGGACGGCCGGGACGTGATCCTGTGAGCCTGACACGGCGTCGCGCCGGCGGCCTGCTCCTGGCGCTGCTGGCGGTGGCCGGCGCGGGGCGACCTCGCGCGGTGCTCGCCCAGCAGACCTCGCCCCCCGCCGCCTCCTCCCCATCCGACCTCACCGTCTACCTCATGACCTTCGGGCCCGGCGCCCGGGTCTGGGAGCGGTTCGGGCACAACGCGATCTGGATTCACGACCCGGCCAACGGCACCGACCAGGCGTACAACTACGGGCTGTTCGACTTCGCCCAGGAAAACTTCATCCTGCGCTTCGTGCGCGGGCAGATGTGGTACTGGATGGCGGGCTTTCCAGCGGACCGCTACGTGGCCCAGTACGAGCGCGACAACCGCTCGGTCTGGGTGCAGGAGCTCGAGCTCACGCCGAGCGCGAAGGCGCAGCTGCAGACCTTCCTGCGCTGGAACGCGGAGCCGGAGCACCGGTTCTACCATTACGACTACTACCGCGACAACTGCTCGACCCGCGTGCGCGACGCGATCGACCGCGCGGCCGGCGGCGCGCTGCTCGCCCAGACGGCGGACCTCCCGTCCGGCGCCACGTACCGGTTCCACACCCAACGCCTCACCGCGAACGACCCGCCGATCTACACGGGGCTGCTGCTCGCGCTGGGCGAGCGAGTCGACCTGCCGATTTCGGCGTGGGACGAGATGTTCCTGCCGCTCAAGCTGCGCGAGCACGTGCGGCTCGTGACGGTCCCGGGACCGAACGGCACGCGCCTGCCGCTGGTCCGGTCCGAGCGCACGCTCTTCGAGTCGACGGCCCCGCCGCCTCCCGCCGCGCCACCCGACTGGCTGCGCTGGTACCTGGCGGCCGGCGCCGCCATCGGCGGCGCGGCCTGGCTGCTCGCGCGCCGCGCGCGCGCGAGCGCCGCGGCCAGCGTCGGCTTCGCGCTGCTCGCCGGCAGCTGGGCGCTGGTGGCGGGGCTCGCGGGCCTCGTGATGGCGGGTCTCTGGGGTCTCACCGACCACGTGATGGCCGGCTGCAACGAGAACCTGCTGCAGATGAACCCGCTGGCGTTGCTGGTACTGCCGGGCGTGGTGGGATGGCGGGGTCGAGGCCGCGCGGCGAAGCTCGCGGGCCGCGCGGCGCTGGTCGTGGCGGTGCTGTCGGGGCTGGGGCTCGCGGTGCAGGCGCTGCCGGGGCTGGATCAGGTCAACGGACCGGTGATTGCGCTCGCGCTGCCGGCTCAGGTGGGGATTGCCGCCGGGCTCAGGCGCCTCGTCGGGCGCCGGCGGTGGCAGCCTGAGAGTCCGGCCTAGGCGCCCTTCACCCGTTGAAGGCCGTCCCGGGCCTCCGGGTAGTCCGGGTAGGCGCTGAGGGCGCGCTGGAAGGCTTCCGCGGCCTTGGCGCGCTCACCGCGGGCCTCGAACATGAGGCCGCGGCTGTAATCGGTGAGCGCCTCGGTCGGCACCGCCCGGCGCCGCGCCGCGACGTCGGCCGGGTAGGGCGGCAGGCCGAGCGCCTGCACGATGCGCTCACCGACCAGCTGCAGGATCGCCGAGAGCTGGGCGCGGTCCTGCAGCTTCGGATCCTCATTCGAGACGACCTTGAGGATCTCGCCGGTCTGGGCGTCGACCACCCGCGCATTGATGCGGAACTTCCCATAGAAATCGGCGAAGCTGCCGGTGACGGCGTACCGCGCGCCGGCGGCCTTGGCCACCTGGGTCGCGGACGCGGCGTCGACGCGGCGTCCGGCACCAACCTGGCTGCGATCCATCGCCTCGCGGACGGCGGCGCGGTCGACCACCCGGATCCCCGGATGCGCGGCCAGGATGGACCCGAGGATCGCCGGCAGGCCCACCTCGAGCGCGTCGAAGTTCTCCTTGTCCTGCCCATACGAGCCGGTGTTCTCGAACGGCAGCACGGCCACCGCCGGCGAGGCGTTCTGGGCGTGCAGCGGCCACGCCAGCGCCAGCGCGGCCAGCATCCATGGTCGCCCGTTTCGACCCGCGCATGACGGCTCCTTTCACAGGGCGAAACCGCTGCCTTCCCTGGCCGCCTCGACCACGAGCTTCGGCGCCACCGCGCGTGCGTGCTGCCGGGCATCGGTGAGCAGCGCGTCGATCGTCTCGTCGTCGTTCTCCGGCTCGTGGTGGAACAGGATGAGCCGCGCGCATTCCGCCTCCGCCGCGAGGTCGACCGCCTGACGTGGCGTCGAGTGGCCCCACCCCGCGCGGAATTGAATGAACTGATCCGAGTACATCGCGTCGTGAATCAGGGTGTCGGTGCCGGCCAGAAACTGCACCAGCCGCGCCGCGCCAATCAGCAGATACAGGATACGTGCCACCGGCGCCCAGCTCGTTGTCGGTGAGGTAGGCGATCTCCCGGCCGCCGTCGATCGGGGAGAGCCGATAGCCGAGCGTGGTTCCCGGGTGCCGGAGCCGGAAGGCGCGCACGTGGAAATCGCGGAGCGGCACGTCGCCCTCGACGATGTCGTGGACCTCGATGCCGGCCGCGAGGGCCGTGAGCGGCACGGGAAAGACCATCGGATCCATCTGGCGGCGGAGGATCTCCTCCAGCGGGACGCCCTCCTGCGCGGCGCCGTACACGAAGAACCGATTCCCGCCCGCGCTCAACGGTTTGAAGAAGGGCAGCCCCTGGATGTGGTCCCAGTGGGTGTGCGACAGGAGGATGTCGGCGGACAGCGTCCGGCCCCGGTTGCTCATGAGCGCGGTGCCGAGCGGGCGGAGGCCGCTGCCCGCGTCGAGAATGGTCAGACGGCCGTCACCGGCGCTGAGACTGATGCAGGCGGTATTGCCGCCGTAGCGCATCGTGTGCGCGCCGGGAGTCGGGATGGAGCCGCGGGTACCCCAGAAGGTCAGCTGGTAGGCCACGCCCGCCGGCCTCGGAAAAGTGGAGGCATAGTGAAAGCTCGCCCCGGATGCGCACCACGGTCCGCGTCCGCAGTCACAGCGGGGCCGTGACTGCGTTCACGCCCGGCGGGCGGCCAGCATGAGCGAGCGGCGGTCGCGCAGGGTGATTTCCTTCCGGGTGACCTGGATGATGCCGCGCTCGACCAGATTGCGCATGGTCCGCGACACGGTCTCGCGGCTCGAGCCGATCATCTGGGCGATCGTGTGGTGGGTGAGCTTGCGGGTGATGCGGTCGCCGCCTTCGTCGTCGGCCATGCGGAGCAGCAGGTGGGCCACGCGGCCGTTGACGTCCAGCAGGACGAGGCTGCCGATCTTCTCGTCGGCGCGCCGAAGGCGGCGCGAGATCTCGCGCAGGAGCGCGATGGCTACCTCGGGCGAGCTCCGGAGCCGCGCGTAGAAGTCCTCGCGCCGGAGCACCAGCAGGCCGGAGTCCTCCATGGCGATCACGTGGGCAGAGCGGGGCTCGTCGTCGATCACGGCCATCTCGCCGAAGAAGCTGCCCTCCCCCAGCACCGAGAGAATGACCTCCCGTCCATCCTCGGCGATGATGACGACCTTCACCTGCCCGGCGGCCACCAGATAGAGGGCGTCCCCGGGATCGTCCTCGAACACGATGACACTGCCCTTCGGATAGCTGCGCTCGCGGGTCAGCTCGGCGAAGGCAGTCAGATCGGGCTCCCCCAAGCCGGCGAACAGCGGAACCTTACGGAGGACTTCGATGGGCGACAGGGGCACGCGTGCCTCGCAGGAAGCGGAAGTAGTTGGGGGTACAATACTTGCGACTTGGGGGGCTGTCAATCGGGCGGCGGGCGGCGGACGGTCAGGCGGAGCGGAGCGGTCGGACGGTCGACGGTCGGCGGCTCGGCGCGTGCCGAAGTACTCACCGTACTGCTCGGTAGCCGCCGTCGCTCCGAGTCCTCTGACGGCTCCGACTGCCCGCCTGCCCGCCTGACCGCCTGCCCGCCTGACCGTCCTTCCATTAACCCCTCTCCCCGGCTATGTTTACCTGCTTGGCATCAACCTCGAGGAGTCGTACCGTGAAGCCCGATCTGCACCCGAGCTACAAGAAGATCACGGCCATCTGCGCCTGCGGGAATTCGTTCGAGACCCGCTCCACTGCCGCGTCCATTCACGTGGAAGTCTGCGCGCAGTGCCACCCGTACTTCACCGGCAAGCAGCGCCTGGTGGACACCGCTGGTCGTGTCGACCGCTTCCGCCGGAAGTACCAGACGGAGCCGGCTGCCGCCCCCAAGGCCTGAGGCATGGACGCTCGACTCCGCCAGGCGTTGGAGCGGGCGGCGGAGGTCGAGCGGCAGCTTGCCGACCCGGCGGTCGCCCGGGACTCGGCGCAGCTCCAATCCCTGGGTCGGGAGCACGCGCGGCTGGCCCCGATCGCTCGTCTGGCCGAGCGGCTGGCGCGGTTGGAAAGTGAACTGGAACAGGCTCGGGAGCTCGCCGACGAGGCGGATCCCGAGCTTGTTGCGTTGGCCCACGCCGACATGGCCCGGGTGCCGGACGAGATCGCCGCCGTGTCCGAGCGAGCTGCAGGCGCTGCTCATCCCGCGCGATCCGCACGACGACCGCGACGCCATCATAGAGATCCGCGCCGGCACCGGCGGCGACGAGGCGGCGCTGTTCGCGGCCGACCTCTACCGCATGTATCAGCGCTATTCCGAGCGCCACGGCCTCCGCTGGGAGCCGATGTCGCTGAGCGACGGGACCCTCGGTGGCATCAAGGAAGCGATCGTCGCCGTGCGCGGTCCCGAGGCGTTCGGCCGCCTTCGTCGCGAGTCGGGCGTGCACCGGGTCCAGCGTGTGCCGGCGACCGAGACCCAGGGGCGCATTCACACCTCCGCCGCGACCGTGGCCGTGCTGCCCGAGGCCGAAGAGGTCGATATCAAGATCGAGCCGAGCGATCTCAAGATCGACGTCTTCCGCTCGTCGGGCCCCGGCGGACAGAGCGTGAACACGACCGACAGCGCCGTCCGCATCACCCATCTGCCGAGCGGCGTGGTGGTCAGCCAGCAGGATCAGAAGTCGCAGCTCCAGAACAAGCTCAAGGCGATGGAAGTGCTCCGCGCGCGGCTGCTCGACCGGATGATCGCCGAGCAGGAGGCGGCTCGCTCCCGGGATCGCCGCGCCATGGTGGGCACCGGCGACCGGTCGGCCAAGATCCGGACCTACAACTTTCCCCAGAGCCGGGTGACCGACCACCGGATCAACCTCTCGGTGCACAACCTCGCCGACGTGATCAATGGGGATCTGGACACGCTGGTCGAGGCGTTGCGCGTGGCAAGCCGGCAGGAGCAGGATGGCGTCTGAGGCCGGCGTGGCGCGCGGGTCGCTGCTCGCCGAGGGCGCCGCGGTGCTCGCCGCGGCGGGACTCGGCGCGCCGCGGCGCGAGGCGCTCCGCGTCTGGGCCGAGCTCTCCGGGAGAGGCTCGGCCTCGGCCCTGGTCCCGCCCGAAGGCGGCCGTCGCGAGGGAGCGGGCCGACGCCTTCGCCGAGGCCATCCGCCGCCGCGCCGCCGGAGAGCCGCTCGCCCACGTGACGGGCCGGACGGGCTTCCGCCACCTGACGCTCCGGAGCGACCGTCGCGCGCTCATCCCGCGCCCCGAGACCGAAGGACTGGTCGACCTGGTCCTGGCCCGCGTCCCCGGCGGCCGGGTGGCGGACGTCGGGCACAGGGAGCGGGTGCATCGCCCTGAGCCTCGCCACCGAGGGCCGCTACCAGCAGGTCATCGGCATCGACCTGTCGGCCGAGGCGCTGGCGCTCGCGAGCGAGAACCGGGCGCTGACCGGCGGCCCGGGTCGCGCTCGTGCGCGGCGACCTGTGCCAGCCGCTGGCCCCGGCGTCGCTCGACGCGCTGGTCTCGAATCCCCCCTATCTTACGGCAGCGGAGTACGCCGCCCTCGATGGATCGGTCCGGGACTGGGAGCCGGCGCTGGCGCTCGCGAGCGGACCCGACGGCCTGGACGCCGTTCTGGCGTTGCTCGATGCGGGGCGCGCGGCCGTGCGGGCCGGAGGGTGGCTCGCGCTGGAGATCGATTGTGCCCGGGCGGCGCACTGCGCCTGGCACGCCGGCGCGTTCGGCTGGACGGACGTCGCCATTCATGCTGACCTTTTCGGCCGCGAGCGCTACCTGCTCGCGCGCAGGAGCGATGCCCCGTGATCTGGGACAAGGCGCAGGAGCTCGGACGACAGATCGGCCAGTCGACGGAATACCAGGCGCTGCGCCGGGCCGAGGCCACGCTGCGGGAGGACAAGGACACCGTGGCGATGCTGGACCAGATCCAGACGCTGGCCCGCCAGGTCGACCAGATGGTGGCCACCGGTCAGATGCCCGACCAGGCCACGGCCGAGTCCTACGAGGCCGCCGTGCGGGACCTCGAGCTGAGCCCCGTTGGGCAGGCCTACGTCGTGGCGCGGTCGAACTTCGAGAAGCTGATGGCGAAGGTCAACCAGCAGATCAGCGAAGGGATGGAGAAGGGCGCGACCAGCAGCATCATCACGCTGGGATGAGCGGGCCCGGGCTCTTCATCGTCCTGGAGGGGCCGGAGGGCTCGGGAAAGTCGACGCTGCAGGCGCCACTCGCCGAGCGGATGCGGGCATGCGGAGTGGATCCGGTGGTCGTGCGCGAGCCCGGCGGCACGCGTGCCGGGGAGATCGCCCGGGATGCGCTGCTCGATCCGGAGCACCCGGTGAGCCCGTTGGCGGAGCTGTTTCTGTTCCTCGCCGCGCGCGCCGAGCTGGTGTCGACGGTGATCGCCCCCGCGCTCGCGGCTGGGCGGGTGGTGCTCTCGGACCGGTTCGTGCTCTCGACCGACGCGTATCAGATGGCCGGCCGGGGCATTCCGCCCGAGGTCGTGAAGCCCGCCAACCGCGCCGCGGCCGGCGGGCTCGAGCCCGACCTCACGCTGATCCTCGACCTCCCGCCGGAAGTCGGGCGCGCGCGTCAGGTGGCGGCCGGGAAGCGGCTCGATCGGCTCGACGCCGAGAGCATGGAGCTCCACCGGCGGGTCATGGCGTACTACCTGGCGGTGCAGGGCGACCGGGTGCGACATTTAGATGCATGTCTTCCGCCGGACCGGCTCGTGCAGGCGGCGTGGGCGGAAATCGCGACACTCGATCCTGAGCGTTTCGCGCCGGGACAGGGTTAGGGTGGACAGGGAGTCTTCTGCAGGACCGGAGGCGGTATGAAGCAGCGCTGGGGTCTCATCGTTCTCGTAGCCGTGATCTCGTTCGTGACCGGCGGCTGGCTGCTGCAGCGCGGCGTGGCGAGCGGCGGCAATGTCTATCAGCAGGCCCGTCTCTTCGACGACGTGCTCGGTCACGTGAACGCGTACTACGTCGACTCGATCGGCGAGACCGACCTGTACGACCGTGCCACGCGCGGCATGCTGGAACAGCTCAAGGATCCCTACTCGGTCCTCCTGACCGGTGACGACTACAAGCAGCTCACCGAGCAGACCTCGGGGAACTACGCCGGGCTCGGCATCCAGATCGACGTGCGGGATGGCTGGATCACCGTGGTGGCACCGCTGCCCGAGACGCCGGCCGAGCGCGCGGGCGTGGCCACCGGCGACCAGATCATCGAGGTCGACGGCAAGTCCACCGAAGGATGGAAGAACGACGAGGCGGTCAAGGCGCTTCGCGGCGCTCCCGGCTCGAAGGTGACGATCAGCGTGCGCCGCTCCGGCGTGACCGATCCCATCAAGTACTCGTTGGTCCGGGCGCAGATCCACGTCCGCTCGGTTCCCCCCGGCACGCTCTTCGACGGCGGCGTCGGCTACATCTCGCTCAACTCCCGTCGCCGAGACCTCGGCCGAGGAGCTGCAGTCGGAGATCGGCGCGATGAAGCGCAAGGGGATGAAGTCCCTCATCCTCGACCTGCGGCTCAACCCGGGCGGCCTGCTCGACCAGGGCGTCAAGGTGGCCGACCTGTTCCTCGACGCGAAGCAGGAGATCGTCGCCACCCGTGGCCGGGCGCGGGGGTCCACCAAGGAGTTCTACGACGACGCCCGCCAGGCCTGGCCGGAGCTGCCGATCGTCGTGCTGGTGAATGACGGCACCGCCAGCGCCGCCGAGATCATCGCGGGCGCGCTGCAGGACCACGACCGCGCGGTGGTGGTCGGCACGCCGACCTTCGGCAAGGGCCTGGTCCAGACCCTCTTCCCGCTGGGCGAGGGCGTGGCGCTCAAGCTCACGACCGCCCGCTGGTACACGCCGAGCGGCCGGACCATTCAGCGCACGGCCAGGAACGAAGAGGCGCAGGCGGAACAGGCCGCGCTCGAGGCCGGCGACACGCTCCCCGGCACGCCCGACAAGGAGCATACCGACTCCGCCATCCAGACCCGGCCGATCTTCCACACCGACGCGGGCCGCGTGGTCCGCGGCGGCGGCGGGATCGTTCCCGACCTCGTGATCCGGCCCGACACGCTCTCGGTCGGCGAGAAGCAGTTCGCCAAGGCCCTGGGCAATCATGTGCCGGACTATCGGGACGTGATGACGAGCTTCGCGCTCGAGCTGAAGCAGAAGGGCACGGTCAAGGCCGAGTCGTTCACGGTGACGCCGGAGATGCGCCAGGAGGTGTACCAGCGGTTCCGCGCCAAGGGGATCGAGATGACGCCCCAGGTCTACGACGGCGCGAGCGGACTCATCAGCGAGCAGCTCGGCTACGAGATCGCGCGGTACGTCTTCGGGCGGCCCGCCGAGTTCCGCCGTCGCGCGCACGACGATGCGCAGATGCAGACGGCGTTGGGCCTCCTCCGCAAGGCGGGGAGCCCGCGCGAGCTGTTGAGCCTCGCGACGGCCAGCCGCGCGGCGGCGCCGTCGCCGAACTAGGACGGCGCCGACGTTTTCCGGGAGCGGCCCGATTCTCCGAGTGGATGACGGCGTGCAGGCTGGGGCCGCGTGCCGGTGACTGACTACGGCCCGGTCGCGATCATCGGGGCCGGGCGTATGGGCCGGGGCCTGAGCCTGGCGCTGCAGGAAGCCGGCGTCGAGGCCACGCTGCTCGATCGGACGCGCCGCCCGGAGGACACCCTCCGGGCGGCGCTCGTGCTCATCGCCGTGCCCGATGACGCCATCGGAGCGGCTGGCCGCGGACCTCGCCCGCGGCCAGGCGGTGAGCGAGCGCCACGTCGTGCTGCACCTCTCCGGGCTGCTGGACCGTGACGCCCTCCGCCCCCTCGCCGGCACCGGCGCCGCCCTGGGCTCCTTCCACCCGCTGCAATCGATTGCAGATCCGTCGACCGCAGGCGCGCGCCTGCGCGGCGCCTTCGCCGGACTGGAGGGGGACGACCGTGCCCTCGATGCCGGCGAATGGCTCGCCGGCGCGCTGGGCATGCATCCCGTCCGGCTCGCGCCCGGCGCGAAGGCGGCGTATCATGCGGGAGCGGTCATCGCCTCCAACTACGTCGTCGTGCTGGCCTCCCTCGCGGAAGGATTGGCGCGCAGGGCCGGGGTATCTCCGGCCGAGGCGCGCGCGCTCTACCTCCCGCTCATGCAGGGCACGGTGGCCAATCTGGCGCTCGGGCCCGCGGCGGCGCTCACCGGGCCGGTCCGCCGCGGTGATGCGGCCACCGTGCGCCGACACCTCGCCGCGCTCGCGCCTGAGGACCGCGCGCTCTATCGCGCGCTCGGCCTGGTCGCGCTGGGGCTCGCCCGGGAAGCGGGACTGGGCGAGGCGGCGGCCGCGACGGTCGAGCGGGCGCTGGCCGGCGAGGGCTGAGCGAAACTTTTCGGGGCAGGGAACGAGCGCTAGTAGTCGTAGTCCTGGTCCCATGCTCGACCGCTCCGCTCAGGATGACGCACCTTCCGAGGCTTCCATGACGAGACGGTGGACCATTCCCGCGCTGACTGGCGCTCGTCGCCTGCTTCACCGGCGGCTGGCTCCTGCAGAGTCGCCTTGCTGTCGGCAACGACGTCTATCAGCAGGCGCGCCTGTTCGAGCAGGTGTTCGAGCACGTGCGGGACTACCAGGTCGACTCGCTTCCCGAGAGCGAGCTCTACCACCGGGCGATCGACGGGTTCCTCGAGCAGCTGCACGATCCCTACGCCGCGCTGCTCGCCGGGAAGGACTACCAGCGGCTGCAGGAACGGACCACCGGTGACTACGGCGGCATCGGCCTCCAGGTCGATGCCCGGAACGGCTGGATCACCGTCGTCACGCCCATGACCGGCTCGCCGGGCGAGCGGGCCGGCATCCGCTCCGGGGATCAGCTCGTCGAGGTGGACGGCGTCTCCGCGGCCGACTGGACGATGGAGCGGGCGGTGCAGGCGCTGCGCGGCCCGATCGGCACGTCGATCGACCTGGCGGTGCGCCGCGAGGGCATGGAGGCGCCCATCCGCCATCGCCTCACCCGCGAGCGGATCCATCAGCGCGCGGTCTCGGAGGGACTGCTGCTGGCCGACGGTGTCGGGTACCTGTCGCTGTCGATGGTGCGGGAGAACAGCGCCGGGGAGCTGGAGCAGGAGGTCGCCCGCCTGACCAGGCAGGGGATGAAGTCGCTGCTGCTCGACCTGCGCTCCGATCCGGGCGGCCTCCGCGACGAGGCTGTTCAGGCCGCCGATCTCTTCCTCGACCCACGCCAGGACATCCTCATCAGCCGGGGCAGGGCCCCGGGCGACAACCACCGCTGGTCGGACGGCGCTCCCCAGCGCTGGCGCGGATTGCCGATCGTGGTCCTCGTGAACCGGGGAACGGCGAGTGCCGCGGAGATCATCGCGGGCGCGCTGCAGGACCACGACCGCGCGCTGGTCGTGGGCGACACGACGTACGGCAAGGGCATCGTCCAGACGCTGTTCCCGCTCGGGCCCGAGGTGGCGCTCCGGATCACCACGGCCCGCTGGTACACGCCGAGCGGGCGGTCGATCCAGGGCGCCTCGCTCGACTCGGTGATGGGCGCGGCGCACACGGCCGCGGACTCGTCGGCCTTCCGCTCGGACGGCGGGCGCGCGCTCGCGGGCGGCGGCGGAATCGTCCCCGACGTGCTGCTCGATCCCGATACCCTGACCACGCCGGAGCAGGGCTTCACGCTGGCGCTCAACGGAAAACTCACGGCGTTCCGCGACGTACTCACGGCGTACGCGCTGGAGCTTCGGCGTGGCGGGACGGTGGCGTCGGAAGGCTTCCAGGTCGATGAGGCGATGCGGGATCAGGTGCGGCAGCGGCTGGCGGCGCGGGGCGTGCAGATGGCGGACAGCACCTTCCTGCACGGTACCAAGATCCTGGACCAGCAGCTGGGCTACGAGGTGGCGCGCTACGTGTTCGGTCCGGCCGCGGAGCGGCGGCGCCGCGCGAGCGACGATCCCCAGATCGGCCGCGCCGCCGAGCTACTCCGCCAGGTGACCACGCCGAGCGCGCTGCTGGGTCTCGCGAGCGGGAACGCCGCCCGCGCTCACTGATCCACCACGCGGACGCCGGACGGCACCTCGAACCGGAAGGTGCTGTCGGGTACCGACCGATTGACCCGCACCTTCGACAGCGTCAGCGTCCGCGTCGCGCCCGAGTGTTCCGTGATCTCGAGCCGGCGCGGTATCCCGTCCGCCCGGTCCAGCCACAGCACCGCTTTCTCGAACGGCAGGTCCGGTACCGCCGGTACCAGCTCGACCACATCCATCGACCGCCCGCCCACCACGTCGGCCCGGAGATACGAGGCGGTGTACCGCTCGGCGGGCCGGTCCAGCAGCCACGCGAGCATGTTGTAGCCGTAGACGGGCCCGCCGCTCGGCACCGACATCCGGATCACCTGGCCGGGGGTCGTGCTGGGGGTGTACACCCAGACCGAACGGCCGTCGATGATGACGGCCTCGCCGGGCGGGTCGGTGAAGCGCATGGCGAGCTTGTCGGGGCCGGCCTGGACCAGCGTGCCGCGGCTCTCGGCGCTGTCGATCATGGGATTGTCGATGAGCTGCACGAAATCGGCCGTGAGGCTCGTCAGCGAGCGGTAGACGCGCGACGACCGGCCCACCAGCGCGTTCGCGTCCTGCGCGCGGGCGGCAGCGGGTGCCACCGCGAGCAGGCCCAGCAGCAGGAGCAGCCGGCGGATCACGCGCGCGCTCCGGCCGGCTCCGCGACGCGGCGGCCGATCGCCTCCGCGATGAGTCGCACTTCCTTCATCATTCGCTCGAATTGTTCGGGGTAGAGGCTCTGGGCGCCGTCGGACAGCGCGCGATCGGGGGTCGGATGGACCTCGACCAGGAGCCCGTCCGCGCCGGCCGCCACCGCGGCGCGCGCCATCGGAATGACCATGTCGCGATGGCCGGTGCCGTGGCTCGGGTCGGCCACGATCGGGAGGTGCGAGAGTCCGTGGACCACTGCCACCGCACTCAGGTCGAACAGGTTGCGGGTGGCCTGATCGAAGCTCCGGATGCCGCGCTCGCACAGGATGACCTGTCGGTTCCCTTCCGCCAGAATGTACTCCGCCGAGAGCAGCAGCTCCTGGATCGTCGCGGAGAGCCCGCGCTTGAGCAGGATCGGCTTGCCACACCGGCCGGCGTGCTTGAGAAGGGAATAATTCTGCATGTTCCGAGCGCCGAGCTGGACGATGTCCGCCACCTCGACGACCTGGTCGAGGCCCTCGGCGTCCATGGCCTCGGTGACGATGAGCAGGCCGGTCTCCTCGCGGGCCCGCGCCAGCAGCTCGAGGCCGGCCCGGCCAAGGCCCTGGAACGAATAGGGTGAGCTGCGTGGCTTGAAGGCTCCTGCCCGGAGGACGGTGGCCCCGGCCTCTCGGACAGCGCGTGCGGCCGCGAGGATCTGACGCTCGCTCTCCACCGAGCACGGTCCCGCCATCACGACCACTTCCTCGCCGCCGACCGTGAGGCCGCCGGGCAGCCGGACGATGGTCGACTCGGCCTGCCACTCGCGTGACACCTGCTTGTAAGGTTTGGTGACGTGGAGGATTTCCTGGACACCCGGCAGCGCGGCCAGTCGGGAGCCGTCCACCCGGCCGTCGTTGCCCACGAGGCCGACGGTGGTGCGCTGCTTGCCCGGCATCGGCCGCGCCTGGTAGCCCATCTCCTCGATGGTGGCCACCACTCGCTGAATCTCGTCCTCGGCCGCGCCGTGGCGCATCACGATCAGCATGCTGGTGCTTCTCCGAGTGTGGACCATCTGCACGTCATCCCGAGCGTAGCGAGGGACCTTCTCCATCCGTCCCGGACCCGGGCCGGGTGCCGGGGTATGCCCCGCAACTGCAAGCCCCGCACCACGCCCACGCGACCCCTACGCGACGTGTTCCGCCTCACCCAGCCGGACGCCGACGATGGTCGAGACCCCCGGCTCCTGCATCGTCACGCCGTACACCGCGTCGGCGGCCTGCATCGTCCGCGGATTGTGGGTGATCACCAGGAACTGGGTGTCGCCCTTGAACTCGTCGAGCAGCCGGGTGAAGCGGCCCACGTTGGCGTCGTCGAGTGGCGCGTCGACTTCGTCCATCAGGCAGAAGGGGCTCGGCTTCGTGAGATAGATGCTGAACAGCAGGCTCACGGCCACCAGGGTGCGCTCGCCGGAGCTCAGCAGGTGGATGCGCTGGGTTCGCTTGCCCCGCGGCGCGGCGTGGATGTCGATTTCGCTCTCGAGCGGATCGTCGGGGTTGGCGAGCCGGAGCTCGCACTCGCCGCCGCCGAACAGGGTCTGGAACACGCGGCTGAAGTTGCCCTGGACGGCGGTGAAGGTCTCGAGGAACATGGTACGCGCGGTGCCGTCGATCTCCCGAATGGCCTGAATCAGCGACTGGCGCGCGCCGACCAGGTCGTCGCGCTGGGTCGTCAGGAAATCGAGGCGCTTCACCTCGTCCGCGTGCTCCTCGACGGCGAGCGGGTTGACCGGGCCGATGGCCTCGAGCGCGCCCACGACGCGCGCTGCCTCGGATTCCAGCGTCTCGAGGTCGAGGTCGAGCAGCGGCGCCTGCTCCACCAGCTGTTCGAACGGCCGGCGCCACTCGGCCTCGACCCGCTCCAGGATGCTGCGGCGGGTGCCGGCGGTTTCGGTGAGGCGCACCTGCAGGCCGTGGCTCTCCTCGCTCGCGGCCTCGAGCGCCGCCCGCGCCACAGCGACTCCCCGCTCGGCCGACATCAGCGCCGCCTCGGCGGCGGCGAGCGCCGAGTCGGCGTCGCCGCTGGCGGCTTCGAGCTCGTGCAGTGCCACCTGGCGCTCGGCGCGCGCCTCCCGCCACTCGGCCTGTTGGGCCGCCAGCGCGGCCGTATCGGCCTCGAGCTGCGTCAGCTCGCCGCCGAGCGAATGCACGGCGCGCTCGGCCTCCTCGCGCGTGGCGGCGGCGCGCTGGAGCCGCTCCTCCGACGACCGGAGCCCGCCGGCCACGTGGGCTTCCTGCACCTGCCAGTGCACCCGCTGCTCTCGCGCCGCCTCCTGCTCGGCCTCCAGCTCGCCGAGCCGGCTCCGCCCGCTGCCGAGCTCCTGGTCGAGGCGGCTCCGCGACATGTCGCCCTCGACGAGGGCGGCGTCGATCTCGGCCAGACGCTGCTCGGCGCGGGTGAGCCGCTCGGTCACGCGCATCAGCTGCGCCTCGGATTCAGCCATCTCGCGGGCCAGGTTGCCCGCGATGCGGATGGCGTCCTCGCGCCCCGCCGTGCCGACGCGCTCGGCCTCGCGCGCCAGGTCCGCGGCCGCGGCGGCGGCGGCCAGCGTCCGTTCGCGCTCGGCGAGCCGACCGATCGTGGCCTGCACCGCGTCCTCCGCGGACGCGAGCGCCGCCGTGGCCCGCTCGACCTCCTGGCCCAGCGTCGCGAGCTCGGCCCGACGGCGGAGCGGGCCCGACGGCGCGGCAGCGCCGGACAGGAAGATGGCGCCACTCGCGCGCCGGAGGACCCGGCCGGCGGTGTCGAGCACCTCGCTCCCCGCGAGCGCCGTGCGCACCCAGCCGACCGCGGGGCCTTCGACCCGCAGACGGTCATCGAGCGGCTGGACCTCGTGGCTGGCGAGCGGCCCCGGGTCGAGCGGCAGCAGTACCAGCGAGCCCGGCTGCTGGTCGGCGTGCCACGCCTGCACGGCGTCGACGGTCGCGCGATCCCGCACGAGCACCGCGTGCATCCAGTCGCCCAGCAGGCGCTCGGCCAGCTCGGCGTCGTCCCGGTCGGTGCTGACGAAATCGCTGAGCGGGCCGAGGATGCCGCCGTCGAAGCGCTCGCGCGCGGCGAGGAGTGCCGCGGCGGCGGGCGCGAGGCCGACCCGGTCGCGCTCCAGCTCCTCGAGGGCATGGCGCCGCGCGGTCATCTGGGCCAGCATCTCCTCGGCGCGGCGGCGGTCGGAGCGGTGCATCGCCTCCTGCTCGCGCGCCTCGGCCACCAGGTGCCGCGCGTGCTCGGCCTCGGCGGCGGCACGCTTGGACTCGTGGGTCAGGAAGCCGGCGCGCTCGACCGCGTGGTCGCGCCGGCGCTCGGCGCCGGCGAGCTCGCCCTGGAGCCCCGCGCGGTGCGCGGCGGCGCCGGCCGCCCGCTCGCGGAGCGAGGCGAGCTCGCCCTCGAGCGCCGCCCGCTCGCCCTCGAGCGAGCGAAGCATCTCGGCCCGCGCCTGCAGCTCCTGCTCCCACTGGCGAACCTGGGCGCGCTGCTCGCCGAGCCGGCGGCGGACGTCCTCCTCGGCCTCGGCGCGGCCGGCCAGCTCGCCGCGGATGCGCTCGTGCTCCACGGCGGCGGCGTCGTGATCGGCGGCGGAGGCGTCGCGCTCCACCAGGGCCTGCTGCACCCGCAGCTCCATCTGGCTCCGCTCCTCCTGCGCGCGGACGCGGCGGGCGGTGGCGTTGGCCAAGCGCTCGCCGGCGAGGGCCAGGTCGCCGTCGAGCTTCCCGATCTCGACCCGGACGGCGCCGAGCCGGCGGGCGATCTCGGTCCGCTGCCCCTCGGCGGCCGCCCGACCGCGCGACGCTTCCTCGCGACGCTGCTCGTCCTCGGCGAGGCGCTGGCGGGCCGCCGGCAGGAGCTCGGTCAGCTCGGTGAAGCGCAGCTCCATGCCGGCCGCCTCCGCGCTCAGCTTCTCGAGCAGCCGGCGGGCGAGCGTGATCTGCACCGCGAACTTCTCCTCGGTGAGCTTGACCGACCGCTCCGCCTTCCCGCGCTGGCGTGCCAGGCTCCGGATCTGGGACTGGACCTCCGCGATCAGGTCCTCCACCCGCTGGAGGTCGGTCGCGGTCTCCTCGAGGCGCCGCTCGGTGCTGTGCTTCCGGTCGCGGTACAGCCCGATGCCCGCCGCCTCCTCGAACAGCGACCGGCGCTCGTCGGCGCGGTCGGAGAGGAGCAGGTCGATCATCTTGGCCTCGATCACGACGCCGGCATCGCTCCCCAGGCCGGTCCCGCGCAACAGGTCCTGGATGTCGCGGAGCCGGACCGGCGATCCGTTGAGCAGGTAGTCGCTCTGGCCCGACCGGGACAGCCGGCGAGTGACGACCACCTCGCGGTAGGCGATGGGCAGGTCGCCGTCGCTGTTGTCGAGGAAGAGCGAGACCTCGGTGACGTTGACCGGGCGCCGGGCGGTGGAGCCCTGAAAGATCACGTCCTCCATCTTGCCGCCGCGGAGCAGGCGGGCCGACTGCTCGCCCAGCACCCAGCGCACCGCATCGGAGACGTTGGACTTCCCGCACCCGTTGGGGCCGACGATGGCGGTGACCCCCTGCTCGAAGGTCAGGGTCACGGTGTCCGCGAACGACTTGAAGCCGGAGAGCTCCAGCCGGGTAAGCTTCATGCGGGCATCCTGCCGATGGAGGTGTGGGTGCGCCGGGGGAGGCGCGTGACGTCAGCGGTCCGGCGAGTCCTGCCCAGCCACGATGAAAGACGGCATGCCGATCTTCCGGCCGGTCTCCTCGGCCTGCTCCCGGGTGGCGTACGGACCGAGCACCACGCGGTGCGCCTCGTCTCCGCGGGTCGGCGCGAGCACCGAGGCGGGCAAGCCGGCCGCCCGCAGCTTCTCGGCGAGCTCGGTGGCCCAAGCCGGGTTCTGCGAGCTGCTGACCTGCAGGTAGACCGATGCCTGGCCCTGGCCGCTGTCGGCGCCGGCCAGCGCCGCGGAATCCGCCAGGACGTCGCTCTGAACGTCCCGCGCCGGGCGCCAGGCGACCGGCAGCCACTCGTCGCCGGCGCTGTCCTTCACGCGTCCGGTTTCCGGAAAGCCCTCGGCGGCAAGGTCCAGCGCGAGGACATCCTTGCCGCGCCGGACCAGGAGGGTGCTGGGCGACGCGACGGCGGGGAGATCGGGGCCCCAAGTGGCGGCCACCGATCCGGCGAACCGCCCTTTGCCGATGTCGATCACCCACGCGCTGTCGCCCTTGGCCGGACGGACCAGCAGCCACTGGCCGAAGCGGTCGCCGCGAAGCGACCGGGCGGGACCGGGCAGGTCGATGGCGGCCAGCTGCTCGCCGCCGTAGCGGTCGAACACCAGCAGCTTGTCGTCGTCCTGGGCGACGTAGAGGCGGTGCCCCGACGGCGAGAACAGCACGTCGCGCGGGTGCCCGGAGAGGTGGATCGAGCGCGGCGGCCGCTTGCCCTGGGTTTCGTAGATCACGACGGCGGTGTCGGTGGCCGCCGCCACGAGATCGCCGTAGAAGCTCGGCGCGATGTCCTCCGACGGCAGGGTGGTGGAGACCGGAGCCTGGTCGGGGCCGAGCACCTCGAGCACCGGCGCCTTGTCGCCCACCCGGGCGAGCAGCGCACCGGTCATGGTCGCGTGCAGCTCCTTGGGCGCGCCCTGCAGCTTGGAGCGGAACCGGATCGGGGCCCGGCGAACCATCTGCGTGACGGTGCTGCCGGTGTCGACGGCGTACAGCGCCCCATCGGGTCCCATCGTGGCCGAGCGCACCTGGTCGAGATAGGTGCGGACCCGGCGGGTCTCGAGGTCGAGGGTGATGAGATTGCGCTTGGTGTCGAGGGCGAAGACCACGCCCTGCTCGGGATCGGCGCCGACGATGCGGTCCACCGCGGGCAGTGGATCCTCGGCCGTCCACGAGCTGGGGTCGAGGGACGGTACCCGGTAGAGCCGCGCGACGCCGCCCTCACCGGGCAGCCGGAGCACCGACGATGGAGCGGGTCCGCGCACGCTGGCGGGCAGGTGGTCCAGCGCCAGCCTGGGCTCGTCGCGGCCGCAGGCCGCGGCGAGCAGCAACAGCCCGGCGGCGATGGGGAGTCGGGGGTAAGTCACGGAGGGGAAATGTAATAGAGCAGGCGGGGAAGGCGGAGAGGGCGGCGAAGGCCGCCGTCATCCCGAGCGCAGCGAGGGACCTTGCCGGGGGGAATGGCTCGAGCCATTCCTCGGCAAGGTCCCTCGGGATGACGGGGCGCGATCGCCGCTCGCTAGAACGACGGTCCGAGGCTGAACGTCCAGAGCCCCTTGACCGCCGGACGATCCCGGGGAAACGAGTAGTCCAGCCGCGCGATGGCGAATCCGAACAGGTTGGTCCGCACCGACACGCCGAAGGTCTGAAGCGGCGTCCGAACCCGAATGGGGTCGTCCGTGCTCGCACGGCTCCACTTGAGCGTGCTGGTCTCGTCCCAGGCGATCCCGATGTCGTAGAACAGCGCTCCCTCGATCGGCGGGACCGCCGCCGGCAGTCCGAAGGAAGGATTGAGGATCGGAAAGCGGATCTCGACGCTGCCGACGCCGATCTGGGTGCCGACCAGCCGGTCGAGCTCGGCGCAGCCGGTCTCGGTGTTGGCATCGTTGGCGTTCAGGCACTCGTTCCGGCGGTACGAGCCCGAGGTGTTGCCGCGGATGAGGTCGGTGCTGCCCGCGAAGATCCGGAACTCGCGCGCGTCACGTCCGATCCGTCCGAAGTAGAGCGCCCGGGTGGCCAGCACGATCGGGCCGACGATCCGGTCGTAGCGACGGTAGTCCGCCGTCACCTGGGAGAATCGCCAGTCGCCGAGCGTCTGCGCGAACTCGAAGCGCGAGCGCCGCCCGTAGAACGGGCCCACATACCCGAACAGCGAGTTGTCGAACACGAGCGCCAGCGACGGCTGGAGATAGTTCACGCCGGCGCAGATTGACGGTCTCGAGGAACGGATCGGCGGTGGCGAACCCCGTGTTGGGGTTGTAGGGCTCGTTGATCTGGAGCAGCGCGTCGTCCACGTTGGAGAACCGCAGCGAGCCTTCGAGCCGCTGGAACCGGCTCAGCGGGTAGTACGCCCTGCCCGAACACCGAGCGCACCACCAGCCGCCGGATGTTGGTGATGAAGATGTTGTCCCCGGTCTGGGGGTCGGCGACGATCTGGCTGGGCTCGAGGAAGTAGTAGGGGTCCTGGCTCGCGCCCACGGCCCAGTTGATCCGCTTGCTCAGGTTGGCGTAGACCGCCAGCACCTGCGCCTCGCTGATGCGGCCGTTCACCGAGCCGGCGAACACCAGCTGGTGGTTCCCCAGGATGTCGCTCAGCGAGATCGCCGATCCGCCGAAGAAGCCGCGGCCGAAGTTGTCGCGCGCATATCCGATCGAGGGCCGCGCGATGTAGTCGGGTGAGAAGTGCACCCGGTAGTCCTTCAGCGTGAACTCGCTGGTGTCGGGCAGGCTGTAGTTGGCCGAATCCATCAGCGTCTTGATCGACACCGGCTGGCGTGAGCTGGACCGTGTCGCCGGTCCGGGCCAGGTCGCTCGACGAGCGGAAGCCCTTCTGCGTGCGGTAGATCGAGCCGCCCTCGCCGACCTGCGACCGCACTTCCTCCCGGACCTGGAGCGAGCGGGTGGTGTCGAGCGGCGGCGTGGCCACGCGGGCCAGGATGCTCACGCTGTCGACGGCCGGCTGCTGGTAGGGTGACCGCTTGAGCCCCCGCGGGTTGGTGATGGTGTAGACGTCGAACTTCTGGTCCTCGTAGTAGACGAACGCCAGCCGGTCGGCCTCGCGGGCCCAGCTCAGCACCGGGGACAGCGGGGTGATGCCCTGCACGCCGGTGTAGAAGTCGGTGAGCTGGTAGACCTGAGCCGTCGCCCAGGTCGTACAGGTAGATGTTGCTCACCCCGCTCCGGTCCGACACGAACGCGATCGACTTGCCGTCCGGGGCCCACTGCGGGCTCACGTTCTTGCCCTGGTCCATGTGGTCGAGCACGCGGATCGGTGCCGGTGGCCAGGTCGTACAGCGAGATCCGGAAATTGCTGAATGCCAGCGTCTTGAAGTCGGTCCGGGGGCCGCGATCGGACGCGAACGCGATGGTCTTGCCGTCCGGGCTCCAGACGGGATGGAGATCGCCGAACTTGTCGGACGTGAGCCGCCGGAGATCCGACCCGTCGCGGTTGACCGTGAACAGGTCGCTGAGGCCGCCGTCGTAGCCCGTGAACACGAGCTGCTTTCCGTCCGGGCTCCAGGCCGGCGTGGTGACCCCGCTCAGCTTGACCTTGATCCGGCCGACCTGCTTGTTGCGGGCCACGTCGACGATGACGATCTCGTCGCGGGGGCCCCGCTTGGCGGCGAACGCGAGGTACTTGCCGTCGGGCGACCAGTTGGCCTGCGAGTTGATGAAGCGGTACGTCTCGTAGTTGCTGCTGATGCCGGACTTGAGGATGCGGCGCTTGACCTCGCCGGTCTCGCCGTTGGCGAGGTACAGGTCGACGAAGTAGAAGTCCTTCTCACTGAAGTACGCCACCTGCGACCCGTCGGGCGAGAGCGCCGGTGCCAGGTGCAGCGTGCCCTCCGACCGCTTCTTGGTGAGCAGCTCGTCGGACACCGCCCGCGCCTTGGCCCGCGCGCCGATCTCGGGGAGGTAGCGCTTCTGCACCGCGTCCCGCCACTGCTCGGACAGCTGCTCGAGGCTGAGGCCGATCGTCCGCCGGAAGGCCGGCTCGACCCCGCCGCTGAGCGTGGCCTTGAGGATGGCGCCCACCGCCTCGTCACCCCAGCGCTCGCCGATGTACGACCACAGGGCGTGGCCGAAGCGGTAGGGGAAGTACTCGTAGGGATCGGCCGTCATCTGCTCGATGGTCGGCAGCTTGCCCTCGAGCGACGCGTCCCGGAGCCACATCGCCGTCTCGGCGTTGATCGGCCCGAGCGAGAGGTACTCGGCCATGCCCTCCGCGAACCACAGCGGCGGCGCGATGGCGATGAGGGTGTGGATCCCCGCGCCCGCCCGCCCGCGCGACCAGATGTCGTACTGGAACTGGTGCGCCATCTCGTGCGTCATCACGTGCTCGAAGTCCGAGTACGCGCCGGTGAACGGCATGACGGCGCGATTCCGCGCGAAATCGGTGACGCCGCCGGTGCCTTCGCTGCTCACCTCGGTGGCGTTGGTCTGCATGAAGTCGGTCTGGGACGCGTACAGGATGATCGGCTTCCGCTCGCGGAACTCGTGGTTCAGCACCTTCGAGAGCCGGGCGTAGTTGCGCTCCGCCATGCGGGCCGCGTCGAGGGCGGCGGTTCGCTCGCGGTCGTAGTAGTAGATGTCGAAATGCTCGGTCTGGATGACCTTGAAATCGAAGTCGGTGTACTGGACCTTGTTCCGGCCGAAGTACTGGGCGGACAGGAGGCCGGGCGCGCTCAGGAGGCAGGCGAGCAGGACCGGCGCGGTGCGTCGAAGCATGGCGACCTCAGCCTAGGTGGAGCTGGTCAACAGCTCCGGTGCGTCGTTCCAGAGCCGCTCGAGCTGATAGAAGGAGCGAGTCTCCGGGTGAAACAGGTGGACCACGAAATCCACGAAGTCGAGCAGTACCCATCGTCCGCTCGTCAGGCCTTCCACGTGATGCGTGTGGTGGCCCTTCCGGTCGAGCTTCTCCATGACCGATTCGGCGATGCCGCGGACATGGGCGTCCGAAGTTCCGGACGCAATGACGAAAAAATCGGTGGCATCGGTGAGCCCCCGCAAGTCGAGTACCACCAGCTGACTGCCCTTCAGATCCTGAATGGCGTCCAACGCCAGGCGCAGCGCCTCCGGAATCCGGGGCGTCACCGGGCGATCCGTTCCTGCATGCGTGCCGATCCTTCCGCCCCCGCGGTCGCGGCGTCGAGCCGGGCGGGGGTGCCGTCCTCGACCTGATAGAAGATGGCCCAGGCGCCCTCGCCCACGTGGGTGCCGAGCACGCCGGTCGCGAGGGTGACGAAGCAGTCGCGCGGCCGGTAGGCCGCGATCAGCGCCGTGCGCACCCGTTCGGCCATCTCGGGCGCCTCGGTGTGCACCACGCCGAACCGCACCACCCGGGGCCGCGGCGTGAGCCGCTTCTCGAGCAGCGCCAGGACCCGGGGCACCAGCTGCTCCCGCCCGCGCACCCGGTCCACCGGGACGACACGTCCCTCCGGATCGAGGGACAGTACCGGCTTCACGTCCAGCATCCCGGCGATCCACGCCTTGCCCCGGGAGACCCGTCCCGACCGCAGCAGGTTGTCGTACCGGTCGACCGTGAGCAGCATGCCGGCCTGCCCCCGCACCCGCTCGAGCTCGGCCGCGATCTCGGCGGCGGGCCAGCCCGACTCGGCCAGCTCCGCGCCCCGGAGCGCCAGCATCCCGACGCCGAGCGAGGCCGACCGGCTGTCCACCAGGTGGACGCCCGAGATTCCGGCTGCGCGCACCGCCGCCTGCGCCGAGGCATACGTGCCCGAGAGGCTGCCGGAGAGCAGGACACCGACCACTTCGTCGGCCTCGCTCCGGGCATCCCGGAGCACCCGGACGAACTCGGCCGGCGTCGGCTGCGACGTGGTCGGCAGGTCGCGGGCGGTGCCGGAGCCGCCGATAGAACTCCTCGGGCCGAAGCTCCACCCGGTCGCGGAAGGTCTCGTTGCCGAAGACGACCTGGAGCGGCACGATCGCGATGTGGTGCCGATCGAGGATGCTGTCGGCCAGATCCGCGGAGCTGTCGGTGACGATGGCGACGGGCCGGCGGTCGGCGTGGGCCAGGCGCCGGTGCTGGGCCCGCATGTCGTCCGCCTTGGTGGTCTCGACGCGTCCCCACCGGGCCGCATAGCTAAAGACGGCCTCCGGGGTATCCGTGTGCACATGAATCTTGAGGATATCCGACATCACGGCGACCACGACCGACCCGCCGAAGCCGTGCATGGCCGCCCGGACCTCGTTGGCCGGCGGCAACTGCTCGCCCCGGACCAGCACCTCGGTGCAGAACTGGAAGTCGCGCTCGGCCGCGATCTCGACGGCCGCCGCCGGTACTTGTACCGCCGAGGGGTCCGAGCCGTTGGCGTCCGCCAGCGACAGGATGGGGTCGCCCTCGATGTAGCGGACGACGCCCTCGATCATCCGGACGAAGCCCTTGCCGCCCGCGTCGACCACGCCGGCCTCCTTCAGGACGGCCATCAGCTCCGGCGTCCGGGCCAGGGCGACCTCGCCTTCCTCGAGGAGCCGCCGCATGAACTCGCCGACGTCTGCCGGTCTCCGCCGCCGCCCGCTCCGCGGCGGCCGCGGCCTCGCGGGCGACGGTGAGGATCGTCCCCTCCCGCGGATCGTCGAGCGATTCGTAGAGCCGGTCGGCGCCCTGGCGGAGCGCCGCGGCGACGTCGCGAGTCGTCGCGGCGGGCCGGTCGCCGAGCGACTCGGCGAAGCCCATGAGGAAGTGGGCGAGCATCATCCCGGAGTTCCCGCGGGCGCCGAGCACGGCGGCGCGGGCCATGGTCCGCGCGGTGTCCGGAAGCGGCGCGTCGCCGAGCGCCCGGAGGGCGTCGGCGACGGCGCGAAGGGTCAGGCTGAAGTTGGTGCCGGTATCGCCGTCGGGGACCGGGAAGACGTTGATCCGGTTGATCTCGTCCCGCCCGGCGGCCACCCAGTCGGCGGCGGCGAAGAGGGAGCGGGCGAGCCGCGGTCCGTCGACATAGGCGATCCCGATCGACATCGGGCGCGGACTACTCCGCGACGACCGAGACGCGCACCTCGGCATGGACCTCGGAATGCAGCCGGACCGCCACGGTGTGGTGCCCGACCGTCTTGATCGGGTGCTCCAGCTCGATGCGCCGCTTGTCGACCTGGTGCCCCTGGGCCGCGAGGGCATCGGCGATGTCCTGGGCGGTGATCGAGCCGAACAGCTTCCCCTCTTCGCCCGCCTTGCCCTTGAGCGTCAACGTCACCGCGCCGAGGGTGGCGGCGAAGCGCTCGGCCTCCGTGCGCTCGGCCTGGTCGCGGGCGCCGCGGGCACGGGTCTCGGCCGCGATCCGCTTCTTGTTGCCCTCGGTGGCCTCGAAGGCGAGGCCGCGGGGCAGGAGAAAATTCCGCGCGTAGCCCGGCTTGACCCGGACCAGCTCGCCGGCCTTGCCGAGCGACTTCACGTCCTCGCGCAGGATCACGTCTGTCATCGATCTGTTCCTCCTGTGGCCGGCGTCGACAGCCGACGCCGGAAATCTAGCCAGGTGTCGGCCAGCCCGAGCAGTGTCAGGCCCCCGACGACGAACGGCAGCACCAGCATGGCCACCAGGGTCAGCACGGCGCCGACCGGCCCCGCGATCCCCCGCGACTGGGCGACGACGACCGCGAGCCCCCGCGCCGCGTACAGCGCGCCCAGCACCAGCAGCAGGTTGGCCCCGAGCAGCCGCCAGGGCTCCGGCACCGGGATCAGCACCAGCCCGGCCGCGGCGACCCAGCCCCAGACGAGCTGGTCGTTGAAGACGAACGTCCGGAACGGCGCGGGCGGCGTCCCGAGCGGCCGGACCGCCACGCCGGTGGTACCAGGCCCAGGCGAGCCGGAGCCCGGCGATCCCCGCGATGGCGAGCAGGCCGGGGTAGAGCTGCGACGCCGAATGCATCAGCGCGACGGACTGATCGATCAGCTCCTGCGGCGCGCCGGCGCTGCGCCACTGGTCGCGGATCGACGTCTGGTAGACGGAGAGGTCGTGGTCGACTCCGCTCACCAGCTGGGCCCAGCCGATGCCCAGCCCGCGCATCCACACCAGCAGTGCCGCGCCGGCGCCCGCCGTGGCCGCAAGCGCGCGCCCGACCCCGTTCGAGGGCTGCCACAGGGTCAGCGCGAGGAAGCTGCCGATGAGCAGCACCGCGCCCGCCCGCGTGACCTGCGCCCCTAGGCCACCGACCTCCTGCAGCCAGAGCAGCGACCAGGCCCCGGCGACGAGCAGGTACGCCCACTCGCGTATCGTGCCGGGGCGCGAGACGAGCAGCAGCCCGGCCAGCGGCCCGAACACGAAAACCGGCGGGGCCAGGAGCACGTAGCCGGCAAGCGCCAGCACCTGCCCCCAGCCTGCCGGACGCGGCGAGGTCAGCCGACGAAACCCTTGATGTACGGCAACAGGGCGAGCTCGCGCGCCCGCTTGATGGCGGTGCTCAGCTGACGCTGGTGCCGGGCGCACGTGCCGGACAGCCGGCTCGGCAGGATCTTGCCGCGCTCGGTCAGGAACCGGGACAGCGTGCGCTCGTCCTTGAAGTCCACGACCCGCACACCGCTCTCGCAGATGGCGCAGGTCTTCTGCGGGCGCCTCATTCGTCGTCCTCCTCGTCACTCTTGCCCGCGGTGACGGGCACCGGCTGGGCGCCCTCGTTCACGACGACGAGAAACCGCATCACGCCGTCGTCGAGCTTGATGGCGCGCTCGAACTCGGGCAGGGCGGTGGGCTCGGCGTCGAACTTGGCGACCACGTAGTAGCCGGTCTCGTGCTTCTTGATGGGATAGGCAAGCGACCGCTTGCCCCAGTGGTTCACCTGGGGGGCTTCGGCCTCTGGCACCTGGATGAGGGCATGGAAGCGCGCGAGGCGCTCGTTGATGGCGGCCTCTTCGAGCACACTGTCGAAGATATAGACCACCTCGTACTGACGGGTCATGACACCTTCCTTCGGTCTAGGTCGCCCCGGGCCGGTGTGGGCGCCGAGGAGGATGGTTTGCGAGGCCGGAAGCTAGGCGGTCAGCTGCTGAAACGGAAGAGCATCACATCGCCGTCCCGCACCACGTACTCCTTGCCCTCTGCGCGGGCGAGGCCCTGCTCGCGCGCCGGCTTCCAGCCGCCGACCCGCACGAACTCGTCGAACGCGACCGTCTCGGCCCGGATGAAGCCCTTCTCGAAGTCCGAATGGATGACACCCGCGGCCGCCGGAGCACGGTCGCCACGGTGGATGGTCCACGCCCGGACCTCCTTCTCACCCGCGGTGAAGTAGCTCTGGAGCCCCAGCAGGTGATACGCCGCGTGGGCCAGGCGGTCGAGCCCGGATTCGGTGAGTCCCAGCGACTCGAGGAACTCTGCCCGGTCCCCCAGGGGCAGCTCCGCCAGCTCAGCCTCGACCTTGGCGGAGAAGGGAACGATCTCGGCGATCTCGTGGTCGGCGGCCAGCGCGCCACGGAGAGCCTCGATGTGCGCGTTGCCCGTGGCGATCTCGCCTTCGGCGACGTTGGCGGCGTAGAGCACCGGCTTGGCGGTCAGCAGGTTGAAGCTGCGATAGGCTGCGGCTTCCTCCTCGGTGGGCGTCACGGCGCGCGCGGGGCGGCCGGCGGCGAGGGCGTCACGCACGGCCTCGAGCACTCGGGCCTCTACCTTGGCCTGGGCGTCGCCCGACTTGGCGGTCCGGGCGGCCTTGTCCAGCCGCTTCTCCACACTGGCCAGGTCGGCCAGGCCGAGCTCGATGTTGATGATCTCGCGGTCGCGCACCGGATCGACCGCGCCCATGACGTGCTGGATGTCGTCGTCCTCGAAGCAGCGGACGACGTGGACGATGGCGTCGACCTCGCGGATGTTCGCCAGGAACTGGTTGCCCAGCCCTTCGCCTTCGCTGGCGCCTTTGACGAGTCCGGCGATGTCCACGAACTCCACCACCGCGGGCACCGTACGCTCGGGCTGCACGATCCGGGCAAGGGCATCGAGCCGCGGGTCGGGCACCTGCACGATGCCGGTGTTGGGCTCGATCGTGGCGAACGGATAGTTGGCCACGAGCGCCTTGGCGGCGGTGAGGGCGTTGAAGAGGGTGGACTTGCCGACGTTGGGCAGGCCGACGATCCCGAGTCTCAGCACGACGATGCGATTCCGCGAAAGGGTGCGGCGGAGCGGTCTCACCGGTTGAACCGGCTCATCGCCCGTTCGATGCCGTCGGCGAGCCAGCACTCGACGGCCTCGGACATCGGGTCGAGCAGCTCGCCGACGGCGCGCCACTCCTCCGGCTCGAACGGGCCCAGCACGAAGTCGGCGAGCTCGGTGAGGCCGGCGGGAACGGGCCCGACGCCAATCCGGAGGCGGGCGTAGTCCTGCCGCTGGAGCGCGCCCTCGATGCTCTTGAGGCCGTTGTGGCCGCCCGCCGAGCCCGCGCCCCGCAGGCGGAACTTGCCCACCGGGAGGGCGACGTCGTCGACCAGCACCAGCAGGTCGGCGGCGGGATCGAAGTCCGGAAGCGCGCGGAGCGGCGCGAGAGCCGCGCCGCTCCGGTTCATGTACGTCTGGGGCTTGAGCACGATCACCGGGCGGCCGTCGACCGTCCCTGCCACCTGCCGCGCCCGCTCGCCGCGCGCGAAGGCGCCGAGCCGCCAGCGCGCGGCGAGGTGGTCCGCCAATCGAAACCCGGCATTGTGCCGGGTCTCGTCGTACTCCGGGCCGGGGTTTCCCAGCCCCACGATGGCACGCAGAGGTCAGACCTTCTGGTCGGTCTCGTCCTCGTCCTCGGCCTTGGGCTTCCGGATGAGCTCGGGCTCGGTCGTGGCGACTTCCTCGACCACGGCCGGCGCCTCTTCCGTGCGCGGCGCCACGACGGTGCAGATCGGGGTGTCGGGGTCGTTGAGGACCTTCGCGTTCTCCACCTTCACGTCGCGCACGAAGAGCGAATGCCCGATGGTGAGGGCCGTGACGTCGAGATCCACGTGATCCGGGATGTTGCTCGGCAGCACCTCGACCTCGAGCTCGCGCAGGACGTGGTCGAGCACGCCGCCGAAGTTCCGGACGCCGTCGGGGATGCCGATGAGGCGGATCGGCACGGCGAGGGTGATCTCCTCGTCGCTCCGGACCTCGTACAGGTCGAGGTGGATGATCTCGGCGGGGCGAAGCGAATCGCGCTGGATCTCGCGGATCAGCGCCTTGACCGGCGCGCGGCCGTCGACGGCCACGTCGAGGATCGTCGTGCCCGCGCTGATCCCGAACAGCATCTTGTTGAGCGCGGACTTGTCGATCGTGACGGCCTCCGCCTCCCGGCCGTGCCCGTAGATGACGCCCGGGACCTTGCCGTCGCGCCGGAGCGAGCGTGCCGCGCCCTTGCCGGTCGCGGTGCGGGAGGCCGCCTGGAGATTCGCCTGTTGTGCCATGGTCCGATCCTTCGCGTGGAGCGTCAGTGAAGCGTCAGTCGAACAGCGAGCTCACCGACTGGTCGCTATGCGTGTAACCGATCGCCTTGGCCAGCAGGCCGGCAATCGAGAGCACCTTCAGGCGGTCGAACCGCCGCTCGGGCGGAATCGCGATCGTGTTGGTGACCGCCACTTCCTTGACCGGCGACGCCATCAGCCGGTCCACCGCCGGCCCGGAGAGCAGGGCGTGGGTGGCGCAGCAATAGATGTCGCGCGCGCCGAGCCGCTTGAGCGCCGTCACCGCCTCCGCCATGGTCCCCGCGGTGTCGATCATGTCGTCGGGGATCAGGACGTCGCGATCGCCCACCTCGCCGACGACGTTCAGCACCTCGGCGACGTTGGCGGAGGGCCGCCGCTTGTCGATGATCGCCAGCGACGCGTTGAGCCGCTTGGCGAAGCCGCGGGCCATCTTGGCCGAGCCGACGTCGGGGGCCACCACGACGAGGTCGTGGAGCTGCTTCTGCCGGAAGTGGCTCACGAACACCGGCGCCGCGTACAGGTGGTCGACCGGCAGGTCGAAGAACCCCTGCAGCTGGTGCTGATGGAAGTCCATCGCCAGCACCCGGTCCGCGCCCGCCATGCTCACCATGTTGGCCATGAGCTTGGCGCTGATGGCCACCCGCGGCTGGTCCTTCCGGTCCTGCCGGGCATACCCGAAGTAGGGGATGACCGCCGTGACCCGGGCCGCGCTGGCCCGCCGGGCGGCGTCCATGAGGAGCAGCAGCTCTATCATGTTCTCGGCCGGCGGATTGGTCGGCTGGATGATGTAGACATCCCGGCCGCGGACGTTCTCGTCGATCTTGACGAACAGCTCGCCGTCGGCGAAGCGCCGAAGCGTGACCTGGCAGAGGGGCTGCCCGAGATGGGCGGCCACCTCCTCGGCGAGGGCACGATTGCCCGAGCCGCTCAGGAGGAGCATCTGGCTGCGCGAGAGCGAGAGATCCGTCATAATTACAGCCCGCAAAAATAGTTAGGGCCCCGGGCGCGCGTCAACCTGGAGCCCGACAGCGACTTCCCGGGCAGGGCGCCTTCCTCGACGGCAGGGACGCAAATTCCCGCATTGCGAGGGCCCTGTATGGTGATCCTGCAACACGCTGAGGGGCCGTCGCCGCGCTGTCAAGTTCTGGGGGCCTCTCCACTAGGTCGTTATGCGGCCGAATCTTGGCGGCCAAGGGTCTGTCGTCAAATCTGACACCCCCTGGCTGGCACGGCTCTGGCTCCCTCGGACAGGCGGGTCGGATCCCGTACCATGACGCGTTCCCTGCAACACCTACCTTCATCCTGGGGCTTGGAACCTACACTATGCGCTCTTCGCGTGTCTTTACCCTGATGACCGGCGTTGCTCTGATCGCGGCGTGTAGCGGCGACGGCGGCAACGGCCCCTCGAACACGGCGCCGGCGGCCGCCTTTACTTACGAGTGCACCAACCTCAGCTGCACCTTCACCGACCGGAGCGCGGATGACGACGGCACGATCGCGTCGCGCAGCTGGGACTTCGGTGACGGAAGCACCGGAACCGCCGCGACCGCGACTCACCCCTACGCCAGCGCGGGAGACTACAACGTCACGGTCGAGGCCACGGACAACGGCGGGCTGACCGATACCAGCGACCCGCAGACCGTCACCGTGACCGCAGCGTCCGCCACCGTTCAGGCGGACTTCGATGTCGCCTGTACCGGCCTCACGTGCGCGCTGACCAACACCAGCACGGCCACAGGCGGTAGCGCGACCTACGAGTGGACCTTCGGCGACGGCCAGACCAGCACGGACCAGGACCCGGCGCCCGTCGTCTACAGCGTGACCACGCCGACTACCTTCACGATCACTCTCGTGGCGACCAACGGCGCCGCCACCAGCCAGGCCACCAAGCAGGTCAGGGTCTCGCCGGCGGCTACCCTCACTTGCAACGGCGTTGCCTGCGCGCTCGTCCTCGATCAGGCCTCGACCGTCGTGGTGACCCTACAGACCGTGTGCTGCCAAGCGCATGGCAACACCTTCGTGATCACCGCTCCGGCGGTCGACACGCTCTTCACCGACGGCTGCTTCTCGACGCCCGGTACTCCGTTCCTCCTCAACAACGGCGACGTCTACGCGGCCGGCACGGAGCTGTCGGCGGAAGTCCAGACCGGCGTGGCCGGCGCGGAGAACCCGCAGCTCCGCGTCACGGGCACCTTCGAAGACGGCTGGACGCTCGAGTTCGACGACGGCTTCGTCGGCGAGGGCGAGCCCGATTTCAACGATCTCGTCATCAGGGTCGTGGCGACACCGCAGTAGTCCCCGACTCGCTGAAGGCACGACTGCCGCCGGGCGAACTTCGCCCGGCGGCAGTGCTTTTGGCGTACAGAGCTTGGTGGACCTGTGGCGGGGAGGTAGGTTCCAGCCCTTGCCCGGGCTGGTTGGGAATCTGCATCACGGCGGGCTTGCCACTGACCGCTACATCTTCAGAAGTCATTCCAGGTTCAGCGCCATTCTGTTGGTTTCCGTGGGCATACTGTCACCCTTGGCTCGGAAGATCCTATGCAATCAATCCGTATGCTCGCAGCGGTAACCGGAGCGCTGGTGTTGGGCTCGGCCTGCGGCGGCGATGGTGGGGGCACTGGTCCCAATAATCCACCGGTGGCCAACTTCACCGCACCGGCCTGCACCGCCGGCACGGCGTGTACTTTCACCGACGCCAGCACCGATAATGTCGCAGTCACGGGTTGGGACTGGGACTTCGGCGACAACACCAGCGCATGGCACCACGGCGAGTCCCTCGCACACCTACGCCACCTCCGGTACCTACAACGTCAAGCTTACCGTCACCGACGGCGGCGGCCTGACCGGCGCGAAGACCGTCGCCGTAACGGTCACTGCGAGCAGCACCGCGGTGGCTGCTGGCTTCACGTACAACTGCGCTGGTGGCAATTGCACGTTCACCAACACCAGCACGGGGACTATCGCTTCATACTTGTGGAATTTCGGCGACCCCGGCTTCCGGTGCAGCCAACCAGTCGGACCAAGCAGACCCAACGCACAATTACACCGTCACGGGCCCAACCCACTTCACCGTCACGCTTACCGTCACGGACGGCGTTGGTGCCACGGACGTGGAAACGCAGACGATAACAGTGACTCAGGACCTGGTGTGCACCGGTGGCGATTGCACAATCGTCCTCAGCTCGAAATCCACAGTGACGATCACAGTGGCTACCTCGGACTGCGAGTTCATTGGAAACGCGTTCGCGATCACTGAGCCCATCCAGGAGCCGGTGTTCACGGATGGCTGTCAGCTGGCGGATGGAACCCCCTTCTCCATCAACGGTGGAGGGGCCTTCAACGCCGGAACCAACCTCCAGGCCCAGTTCACCCAGGGAACGAAACCTCGGCCAGGCGACCCGGATCCGGGCCCGGCGTCGACCAGAGTGTCCGGAGCTTTCCCGGATTGGACCATCGAGTTCGATGATGGAGGAAATGCCGGGGCCCCCGGAGAGCCTGACTTCAACGACATCGTTCTGACGGTTCACGCGACCGTAGTACCGTAAGCCCGTCACAGCTCGAATGCAGTAGCCCGCCGGAGGGTTTCCTCCGGCGGGACGACGGGAGTCTGCAACCGATCCGGCTCGACTCCGGCCGGGAGCCTATTGTCGCCCTGCCCACCTACCGACCATGAATGAAAAAACCATCCTCATCCCGGCGTACGACTTTAAACCCCTGCTGGGAGGGGTTGCCAACTATGGCCATGAACTGGCCGTGCAATTCAGCAAACGGGCGCGGGTCCATGTGCTCAGCCGAAAGCTCCCCGGGATGGAGGAGTTTGATCAGCGCCTCCCCTACAAAGTCTCCCGGATCCGCACGCCACACAGCGCCCTTCTCAGCTTTCCACTTTTCGCCAGGACCTTGCGACGATTGATCCGACTGCACCCTCCCGATGCTGTGTTCTGCCCCATGTGGCTTCCCGATGGTGCGGCGTGCCGTTGGGCGTTGAAGGGGACGCCTATCCCCTACTTCGTGGCGGCCCACGGGACGGAGGTCTTTGAGGACTTCACAACGGTGAGGAATAGCGTGCGGACCGTGCTGGCGCGTCGGCTAAAGCGGAGGGTGTTTCACGACGCGGAGAAGGTCTTTCCGGTCAGCCAGTACACGCGCAAGGCGGTACTCGAGGAGGCGGGCGGGAATGACAATGGAGTCATCACCGTCAACAACGGCGTGAACTCCACGATTTTCAAGAAGACGGCCGGGAACTCAAACGTCGAAGCACGATACAGGCCCCGTGGCGAACGAATCCTCCTCACCGTGACCCGTCTTTATCCTTACAAAGGGGTGGATCGCATGCTGGAATCGCTGCCGGCGATTTCACAGGCTGTTCCCGACGTCAAATACCTGATTGTGGGCGAAGGTCCGGACCGGCAGCGCTTGGAAGACTTGACCGCCCGCCTGGGCTTGCAAACCCAGGTGAGTTTCTTGGGGCGCTTGGCATTATCAGAAATTGTGGAGCTGTACAATCTGGCCGACCTGTTCGTGATGCTGTCCCGGGAGGAGCCGCCGGATGTCGAAGGCTTCGGCCTGGTGTTCCTGGAAGCCGCGGCCTGCGGCCTTCCGTCCGTCGGCGGCCGGAGCGGCGGCATTCCCGATGCGATCGATGAAGGGAAATCCGGCTGGCTGGTGGATCCCCGCAACACTGAGGAAATCGCGGCCACCATCATTGATTTGCTCAAGTCCCCTGAACGACTCGAGCGCGCCTCGGAATTCTGCTTATCGACGGCTCCCCAAAAGAGCTGGGAGCGGGCTGCCGATCGAATCTGGGAGGAGCTGTTCGTCGACTGAGGGCTTACCTGTCCTTCACGTGTGCGAGGCCCCGGATCACCCCTGTAACGACCCAGCATTGTCCCAGCGCGATGAGCGGGAGATACCAGAGGAGCGGCCGGATCGCTCCTGCCGCCACGTTTTTTGCCACGATCCGACCGAGCGCCAGCGTCACGTACGCCGGAGCGAGCAACGCGGCCCGTGCGGGCGTGGTTGGATACCACCGGCCGAACGGGACGGCGGCGCGGTGCTTCAGGCGAAAGCGGCAGCCATAGTAGCCGATCTTATACTGGTAACGCAAATAGCTGGCGACCGTGGAGCGAGGATGGCGATGCTCCGAAACTGCTTTGGGCTCGAACACTACGCGCCACCCGGCCTGACGCGCCCGCACGCAAAGATCGAAGTCTTCGGCGATGCGAAGACTCGGATCGTACGAGCCGACCTGCTGGATGACCGCGCGCCGGAACAGCATGTTCGCGCCCACGACATAGGGCACGTCGGTCGGGGGCGCCGCCCGATCGACGAGATAGCGGTTCGAGAAGTCGAACGCGGCAGCGGCATAGGTCGACGTTCGAGGGTTCTGCGGATTGGGACCGCCGACGACTCCGATCGCCGGATCCGTCGACATGGCGGCGCACAGAGTCGCCAGACAATCGGGGGCGGGGACGCAATCGGCGTCGACGATCCAGACGTAATCGGTCGTGACGCGCGTCAGGGCAAGGTTGCGGGCCTCGGCGGGTCCTACATTGTCGGCGAGCTCGATGAGCTCGATGATGGGATCGCGGCGCTCCCGAACCAGCCTGACGGTGTCATCCGTGCTCGCGTCATCGACGACCATGATGGACGTAACCGGATAGGATTGCGCGGCGATGGCGTCCAGGCAATCGCCGATCGTCGGTGAACCGTCGCGAACGGCGATGATGGCAGTGACCGTTGGCTGGCTCATGGGCGCCATCGCCTGGGCGGTCAAGAAGGCATCTCCGCCGGCGATTCAGGCTGCAGTGCGCCGGTCACCGGCACCGTGCGCACCAGCTTCGACGCGAGCGCACCAGCGACCGCGCCGCGGCTGACCCACCCAAACGTCACGCCGTACATCAACCCGAGGAGACCCCATCGGGCTCCGAACCACGCGGCTGCGACTCCGATGCCGGCGCATGTCCAGCTCACCCAGTTCAGCAACGCGAGTTGCCGAGGGCTGCCGAGGGCCCAGACGATGGTTGTCGCGAACCCGTCAGCCAGCTTGACGGCTCCGCTCACCAGTGCCGCGATCATCAGCACCGACGGAAGTTCGTATTTGCCGGCAAGCAGCCGGGCGGCGATCCAGGGTGCCACCGCTAGAATGACCAGCGCGGCGACGGCGCCGATCGACGCGACAGCGACGGCTTCGCGCCGAACCAGGTGTTGGCGCTGCGTGGCAGTCGACGCCGCGCTGAGCCTCGGGAGCAAGGTGTAACCGGCTCCCATCTGGAGCATGCGGAAAGGTGATCCGGCGAGGGTCGCGACCACCGCGAACGTGGCCAGGTCTTCAAGCGTGAGGAGCCGGGGAATCAGCAGGCGTTCAAGCTGCATGAGGATCAGAGCGGCGGCAGTTATGCCAAGCAGGCTCAAACCCTCCATCAACGAGTGCGGTGCACTCGGCCCTCGAGGCCGCTCGCGCGCCAGTATTCCCCAACCCACGCTAGCCGAGATCACGTAGTAGCCGGCCACCAGAGCTGCGAGAAACCAGGGCTCGAACTCCTCCGGCAACGACCGCTACCACCCCCATCCCGAGCAGCGCCGCCGCAAGGCCTTGGGAGAGGCTGAGAGCGAGGCCAAACCGGAGCCGGCTCTGGAACACGGCCGAGGCTACCTGGCTGGTGCCGCCCGCGGTAATGCCGACGACCAGGGCCACAATGAAAGCCACCTCCATCCGGTAGAGCATCGAGGCGAGGATGGCGGTGGCGACTGCTACAATGACGGAGGTGAGCAGCGGCCGGCCAGGGGACACCAGGACGCCTGGGCGACGGTTCACCTGACCCTGGAGCCCGATCGGGGCGAGGGAGGCCCCGATCTGAACGAGCGCGAGAAAAAGAGTGAAGACGCCGAACTCTGCGGGTGGAAGCGCCCGCGCCAGCAGCAGGTTGCCCAGGCCGTATCCGACGCCGCCGAGCCCGAACACCATGGCGGTTCGCAGGGCTGTCGATTTTTGGAGCAGGCGAAGCGGCAGGACGACCTCCGGGGCTGTGCAGAACGGCTACAGCAGTTGTCTCTAGCGGATTCGAACCACCGTTCACGGGTTCAAGGTCGCACTGCACCTCGGGGCGGGTCAAGGATTTCAGGCCCATCCATCTAGGGACCTGCCGATCAGTTTCTGAAGGTTTTGATTCCTCTCACGAAAATACTCGACCAAAAAGCGCCTATCCTCCTCGGTCATCGCCGGGAGAGGGGTGGAACCGGCCTTGACGCTAGTGACAAATCTCTTCAACCCAGTCTGGGAGACTGGACTTAAGCATGGCCCGAAGACGGGGATAGGCGATCTCTATTTGGTTTACCCTGCGACCCACCCAGCCTACCTGGTGACTTTGGTTCTTGGCCGAGTCCAAACGGATCGCATTGGTTGACCTATCCAGTCCCAAGAAGGCGAAGCATTCGTCCACGACCTGATGAGGGCGCTCCTTCAGCTCCTCAAAGAGTACGCAATGGAAGGAAGACAACGGAAAGTAATCCAACCATCGCAGCAGTTGTCCATGGTAGTCGCTGACATCAAGATAGAAAGGATCGCTTTGCAAAGCAGTTCTGGACGCTTCATTCTTGACACCCATTCGGACATCATGCCAGTACCCCGAGTAGGTTCTGTCCACTGGGTTTCGTAACAGATAGATGAACTTGGCGTCTGGGCGTACCGAATGAACCTTGGCAGGAATGTCTTCGTAAACTCTGGGATTTCTATGCTTCCATCCTTCTGTCAAGGGTGCCATCGAATAACTCGTCGAAGCATCTAGACAGACAGTATTTGCTGAGCCAGGAAATTGCTTCCCGTACCAGTCCAGACCTTTCCCCCAGTTATCAGTAAAGAAATGCGGTTCCTTTGTCTGTCCTATCGAAATATGCGGATGCTGATTCAGCAGATACGCTAACGTCGTTGTTCCGGCCTTTTGCGCCCCAATCAGATAACTCTCCGGAGGGAAAGACATCCTTCACCACTCCACAGTTAGGTTACAGCGGTCGAAGGGAGCGCGCGAGTCCAAGAGGTTTCCAGGGCCGCCGGTCACTCGCCGCCCAGCCCGAAGACCGTCACGCCCCGCGTGGAGGTGACCGCCACCCGCTGCTTCCCGTCGACCATGAAGGTGATCGGTGGCCCGATGGCACCTTTGTCCAGCTCGTAGCGCCAGACCGATTTGCCGGTCTCGGCGTCCAGGCGTTCAGGTAAGCGGGGCTCGGTGAAGAAGACGAGCCCGCTCGGCCGTGGCGAGCGCGCCTCCCACCATCAGCGGCGACTTCACCTTGTGCTGCCAGCGGATCCTGCCGGTGGCGGCGTCGACCGCCGTGAAGGTGCCGAACCGCCCATCGTTCTTGAATTCCGTGAATGTCGCCATGACGTGCGGTGGCGCGCTCGGTTTCCGGGCCCCGGCCGCGGCCGTCGCGGCCGAGTCGATCTTGAAGGAGCATCGGGACGTGGCCGCCGAGCACGTAGAGCGCGCCCGTCTGCGGCGAGTACGCCGCGGACGGCCAGTTGCTCCCGCCCCGCGTCCCGGGCGCGACGCGCAGGCCCTCCGCGGTGGGCGCCGTAAAGATGTGCTGCTGCGGCACGAACGGCTCCGATCGCCGGAGCAGCTTGCCGGTACGGCGGTCCAGGATGTACACCCAGCCCGTCTTGCCGGCCTGTGCAACGGCCGGGATGGTTGCGCCGCCGTGCGGGAACGTCCAGCAGCACTGGCGGGCTCGCCGGGTCGTAGTCCCACTCGTCGTGCGGCACCATCTGGTAGTACCAGCGAAGCTTGCCGCTGGCCAGGTCGAGCGCGGCGAGAGAGCTGGTGTAGAGATTGTCCCCCGGCGGAATGCGGCCGTCCACGCCCGACGGGTTGCCGATGCCGAGGAAGATGAGCCCGAGGGCGGGGTCGTAGGCCGGCGTGGTCCATACCGGGCCGCCGCCGAGCTTCCAGGTATCGGCGTATGCCGCGCTGTCGCGGCGCTCCTCCGCTGTGTCGCGCGGGAGCGGGTGCCTTCAGGGGTCGTGAGCGACAGCCGGCCCCACCAGCCGCCCTCTTCGGGCGAAGGGATCGTGTAGAAGCGCCAGAGCCGCCGGCCGGTCTCGGGATCGTATGCGTCCACGAAGCCGCGGATCCTGAACTCGCCGCCGCTCGTTCCGATGATGATCTTCCCGCCGGCGGCGAGCGGGGCCATCGTGAAGGAGTAGCCCTCGTTCGGCTCCGCGTTCTCGACCTTGCGATCCCAGACCATCTTGCCGCTGCGGCGGTCCAGCGCGACCAGATGCGCGTCCAGCGTGCCCACGTACACCTTGTCGCCGTAGAGCGCCACGCCGCGGTTGACCAGCCCGCAGCACAGCGCGGTGCTGCCCGGGTCGTGGTACCACGACCAGATCTCGCGGCCGGTGCGCAGGTCACCGCGATCACGTGGTTCCCCGGCTCGGCCACCCGCATGCCGGGGTCGGTGTAGATCAGCATGCCGTCCGCGACCACCGGGGTGCTCTCGGTGCGGAGGTAGCTCTTGATGAGACGCCGCGTCCCCTGGTGCCAAAGCGGCCGCAGGTGCCGGACCGTCTCCCGGTCGATCTGCGTGAACGGAGCGAACCGCTGATTGGCAAAACTGCGGCCGTAGGTGAGCCAGTCGCCGCCGGAGTCCGCCGCGAGCAGCATCGAGTCGGTGACTGGCCGGACCGCGATCAAGGCCGGGTGGCGGGGACGCGAATACACGACGAATGCGGCGGTCGCAAGGGCCAGCGCCGAGAGGGTGCCGATCAGGGCTTTTCGCATCCGGCAAAGATAACCCGCAGCCTGGGCTGATCGGGCATCCGTTGCCTCGCGCTCACACCCGTTGTCGCGATGTCGTTGAGAGCGCTGACCATCCTGAAAATCCGTCGGGTGATTTGGTGCGGCAAACCGGGAGGGAATCGCAGGTGCAGTTGGCCCTGGTGGACTCGAACCACCATTGACGGATCCAAAGTCCGCTGTCCTGCCATTGGACGAAGGGCCAGTGCAGAGAACGTACACTCGAAGGAGCACACGGTAAACTGATCCGGCCCCTCGTCACCCCCGCCCGCGCCACGACGGCGGCCCTCGCCGGGCTCCTCCTCTTCGCCGCCTGCCAGGACAGCACCCGGCCGGGCACGAGCGAGCCGGATCTCTCGCTCGTCACGCTCACCCACGTCTGCGGTGAGCGCTTCGACGTCGGCAACGGCAACCTGGTCGGCGTGACGGTCCGATATGCGGTCGCGGGCTCCGCCGAGTCGGGTGACCTCACGCTGACCGCGGGCGCGAGCGGGGGTGCCGCCGCCGTCACGCGGCTGGTCACGCTGACGGCCGGCACCGTGGACCTCTCTTACCAAGGCCAGCCGGTGGCACAGGCCGCGAGTGGCGGGACCTGCCCGCCGCCCGCGTCCACCGTACCCGAGCCCGCCGCGAGCACGGGCGAGTGGGGCGCGCCTTTCCCCTGGCCCGTCGTGGCCGTGCACCTGCATCTATTGCCCGACGGCCGGGTGCTCTCGTGGGGACGGTTCGGCGATCCCCAGATCTGGGATCCCGCCAGCGGCGCGTTCACCCCGGCACCGATCGCGACGGACATCTTCTGTGCCGGCCACGCCTTTCTGGCCGACGGCCGGCTCCTCGTGGCCGGAGGCCACATCAGCGACAACCACGGCCTGCCCGCCGCCAACCTGTTCGACCCCGGCCGGCGATAGCTGGACGCCGGTGCCACCGATGGCCCATGGCCGCTGGTACCCGACCGCCACCACGCTCGGCGACGGCAGGGTGCTCGTCCTGGCAGGCCAGGACCAGGACGGGCTCGACGTCGCCGAGCCCGAGATCTGGAACGGCTCGGCCTGGACCGCGCTGCCCGGCGCGTCGCGAGTCATACCGTTCTATCCACGAACCTTCGTGGCGCCGAACGGACTCGTGTTCTACGCCGGGGAGCTGCCCCAGTCGGCCTACCTCGACCCCGCCGGCGGAGGCACGTGGACGCCGGTGGCAAACAGCCACTATGGGCGGCGCGACTACGGCTCGGCGGTGATGTACGCGCCGGGGAAGGTGCTCATCGTGGGCGGCAGCGATCCGGCCGACGGCCCGCCGACCGCCTCGGCCGAGACGATCGACCTCGCGGCCGGGGCGCCCGCCTGGCGAGACCACCGGGTCGATGGCGTCGGCGCGCCGGCACCTCGAACGCCACCTGCTACCGGACGGTCGCGTCGTCGCGACGGGCGGCACCAGCACCGGCGGATTCAGTGACCTCGCTGGCGCCACGCATGCGGCCGAGGTATGGGACCCGGCTACCGGCGGGTGGAGCACCGGGCCAGTGCCGGCGGTAAACCGCGTCTACCACTCGACCACCATGTGTTGCCGGACGGCCGGCTGCTCCACGCCGGCGGCGGCGATGGCGCCAATCTGCCGCGCGAGCTGAACGCGGAGCTCTTCACCCCGCCGTATCTGTGCGCGGGCCGCGCCCGGTGATCACGAGTGCCCCGTCGAGCGTGGCCTACGGAGAGAGTTTTCAGGTGAGCACGCCCGACGCGGGCGTGGTGACGCGGGTGACGCTGGTGCGGCTGCCCTCGGTGACACATGCGTTCGACCAGAATCAGCGCTTCGTGCCCGTGGCCTTCGCTCGCAGTGCGGGAGGTCTCACGGTGACCGCACCGCGGGCGCCGCGATCGCACCTCCGGGGCATTACATGCTGTTCTGCTCGACGCCGACGGGATCCCGTCTATCGCGCGCATCATCCGGATCGGTTAGCGCGACCTACTCGGAGACCACAGGCGGCGCCGGGGGCGCGGCGAGAGTCTCGACGGCGTCCAGCCGGCCATGCTTGCGGCCGAGCATCAGCCGGGCGTCCTCGCGGTCCCGGGCGGAGCGATAGACGGCGAAGAGGGTCGAGCCGGAGCCGCTCATCCGGCACACCAGCGGGCGGGTGCCGGCGAGCGCCTCGAAGGCGGCACGGATGGCCGGGACGTGCTCGAAGACGGGCGACTCGAAATCGTTGCCCGCCATCCGGCCGACGTCGCCCCAGGTCGAGAGCGCATCGAGATCGAGCGCCACCGCGCCGCGCCGGCCGGCAGCCTGCCGCGCCGCGTCCACCCAGCCGTACGCGTCGGCGGTGCCGACCCCGATGCTCGGCGTCACGAGCAGGGCGGGCGCGCTCGGCAGCGGCGGCAGCCGGAGCAGGCGCTCGCCGTGGCCCCAGGCGAGCGCCAGGGGCGCGCCCGAGGCGAAGAACGGCACGTCGCTCCCCAGGCGCGCGGCGAACTGGAGCAGCTCATGGCGGGGCACGGCGCCGTTGGCCAGCAGGTTGGTGGCATGGAGCGCGGCGGCGGCGTCGCTCGATCCGCCGCCGAGGCCGGCCCGGGTCGGGATTCGCTTGGTGAGCGTCAGATGGACGCCGAACCGCCGCCCGGTGGCATCGAGCACCAGTTCGGCGGCGCGCGCGGCCAGGTTGTCCGCCGCGGGCCCGACGTCCGCGCCCTCCACGTCGATCGTGACCTCGCGCCCCTCGCGCCGCTCGACCCGCAGCGTGTCGGCCAGGCTCACCAGGCAGAAGAGCGTCTCCAGGCCGTGGAAGCCGTCCGCCTCGCGCGCGAGCACCCGGAGGAACAGGTTCAGCTTGGCCGGCGCCTGGGCGGTAGCGGCCGCCGGGGTCATGGACTGTCGGGCGCTCGCAGGTCGCTCAGCGCGAGCGGCGTGCGGGCCAGGGACCACGCGCCCAGCAGGATGATCGGCACGAAGGTCGTCGCATGAAAGGCGATGGCGTACGACGAGGCGAGGTCGTTGGGCACGCGGTAGAGCGCCAGCGCGGCCACGATGGCGGCCTCGAACTGGCCCACGAAGCCCGGCGTGAGCTGCACCGTGATGCCGAAGACCAGGATCCCCTGCATGCAGCAGCGCGCCGAGGAATCCGACGGGAATGTTGAAGGCCTTGAACGCCACGTAGAAGGCGAGCCCGTTGGTGAGCCACAGGATCAGCGACCAGACGACGGTGCCGGCCAGGAGCGCCGGCGACCGCAGCACCGACAGTCCGTGGCGCACCCCTTCGATCAGCGCCACGATCCGCTCGGCGAGCGCGCCGGCGGGCAGCAGCCGGCGCACGACGCGCTCCGCCGCCAGCGGAAACGCCACCACGAGCAGCGCCGCAATCAATGCCGCGGCTCCCATCACGCCCGCGACCTGCGCCGCATGCCGCACCGAGACGCCGCCCACGGCCACGTCCGGTGGCAGGTCGGACGCGAGCAGCGCGACGCTGAGCAGCCCCACCACGCTGAGGCCGTCGAAGATGCGCTCGACCGCCACGGAGGAGAGCGCCGCACTGAAGCGGACGCCCGCGAGGCGGGAGGCGGCAAGCAGGCGCACCAGCTCGCCCGCCCGGAACGGCAGCAGGTTGTTCGCCATGAAGCCGATGGCGACCGCGTGCCAGAGCGGGGTGGCCGGCAGCGGACCGCCGTCGTCGGCCCGAAGGAGGAGGCGCCAGCGCACCAGGCGCAGCGGATATGTCAGCGTGGCGAGGACGACAGCGGCGAGGAGCGGGGCAGGATGGGCGTTCCGGAGGTGGCGCATGACCTCCGAGAGGTGTACGCCCCGAAGCGCCCAAACAAGCAGGGCGACGGCGAGCACCACGCCGATGAGCGCGGATACGGTGCGCCGCCCGCCGCCCGACGGGCGCTCAGGATTCGGCAAGCGCCAGCGGGACGAGGTCGAGCAGCTCCTGCAGCAGCGGACGAATCGATTCGAGGCCGCCGTGCCGGGCGAGCTCGTCGGCGAGCTGCTGGCGCACGGCGTTGGCGCGCTCCAGGGCCGCCCGGCCGCTGTAGCAGAGGACGCCGATCTCGACGGTGACCGCCTCCGGGTCGGCCGCGGCCGGCGTCGTGGCCGCGAGGGCACGCCCGACGAGCGCCTCGAGCGAGGCGGGCTCGGCGGCGCGCTCGCGGCGAAGGCGGTCGAAGGTGGAGTAGCTGCCCTCGAGCCCGCCGGCAGGCGCGTCGTAGGCCAGGCTTTCGATCGGCACCGCGTCGTAGGCCAGGCTCTCGATCGGCACCACCGGCGAGCTCGGGCTGGCGGCGGCTCGGCGAGCGGCGAGGGGACAACGTCGTACAGCAACGACTCGATCGGGACGATCCGGCCGGCGGTGTCCGGCAGGCTCGGGCCGCGGGGTGGTGGCCATCGAGGCCGGCGCCGGCGCCACGTGGGCGGGCGTTGCCTCCGCCAGCCGCAGCCCGTCGAGCCGGTAGGCGGCGTCGAGGATGCGGCGGGAGATCAGCATGCGGTCGTCGGCGTCGGCGACGGCGCGGAGCAGCTCGCCGGCCTCGCGGAGGCAGCTCACCAGCGCCGGCGTCGCCCGTGCGGCCACGCCCGCCGCCAGGGCTTCGCGGGCCGAGCGAGCGAAGACCACCAGCGCGCTCGCCACGGGGTCGGGTCCCGGCGTCCCGGCAGTGCGGAGCGAGCCGAGCAGATGGTAGAGCCGCAGGTCCCGCTCGATGGTGGAGCGGGAGGCGGCGATCAGGTCGGCGCTCTGGCAGAGATGCTCGCCGTGGCTCACCAGCTCGAGTGGGCCCGAGCGGCGCGGGCGCGGTGAACTGCGGCTGGGTGAGCGGCGGCGTGAACGGCGCGGGGTCGTCGGCGTAGTACAGCGATTCGATCGGGACTACGTCGCGCTCGACGGCGAAGGCGCGAAGCAGGAGCTCGGTGAACCGGCGGGCCTCCTCGGTCTCGGGCGCGGGACGCCCATGCTCGGCGATGTCCCGCGCGATGCGGGTCAGGGCGCTCGAGGCGGCCGCCATGACCTCGTCGACGCCGGGCGGCGGCGCGTACAGGCGCGTGAGGTCGCCCACGGCCAGCTCGATGCCGTCGAGGATCTCGGGCAGCGGCACCAGCTCGCTCAGCTCCGCGAGGCCGCGGAGCGACTGCATGCGGCGGATGACGGTGTAGAGCGGCTCCCGGTCGCCGGGCGCGGCACGGAGGGCGCGGGCGGCCCGGTCGAGCGCGCTCGCGATGAGCGCGCCTTCGCGCGCGACGAAGGCGCGCACGCCGGTGTTGAGCTCGCCCGGCGCGCCCGGCACGTCGGCCCGAACCGGCTCGGCGCCCGGCGTACGGCCCGCGAGGGACTCGAGGCTGAGGCCGAGCCGCACGGTTCGCGCCGTTTCGGCGTCACCCCACTCGCGCACGCGACGGACGAGCAGGCGGAACTCCTCGACCGCCTGCGCCGCATGCGCGCGAGTGGCCGGGTCCCACGGATGCCGCCCGTCGCGATAGGCCCGGGCGAGCCCCTCGAGCCCCGCCGCGGCCCGCGCGAACGGCTGCTGGCCGGCCATCAGCGCGGACCCCCGCAGCACGCGCGCGGTCCGAAGGAACTCGTCGGCCGGGGGACCGTCGGGCCGGCCGATGAGCGACTCGAGGCGATCGAGGCACTCGCCCGCCTCGAGGGCGAAGAAGTCGGCGGTGGCGAGGGGATTGGTCATGGCGTTCCGTAAGGTATCAGTGCCTCGCGCCGCGCACCAAGTGCAGCATCTCCTCCACCGCCGTCCGCATGCCCACCATCACCGCTCGGCTCACGACGCTATGGCCGATGTTGAGCTCCTCGATCTCGGGAATGGCGGCGACCGGGATCACGTTGCGGTAGGTGAGGCCGTGGCCGGCGTGCACGAAGAGTCCCATGTCGGCGGCATGGCGCGCGGCCCGCCGGAGCTCGTCGAGCGCGGCGTCGCTCTCGCGCCACGTGTGCGCGTAGCGGCCGGTGTGGAGCTCGATGGCGGGGACGCCGAGGTCCTTGGCGGCGTCGAGCGCGGCCACGTCGGGGTCGATGAAGAGGCTCACCCGGGCGCCGGCCTCGTCCAGCCGCCGAATCGTCTCGCGCAGCCTGGGATTGGGCCGGCGGAGATCGAGGCCGCCCTCGGTGGTGACCTCCTCCCGGCGTTCGGGCACGATGGTGGCCTGGTACGGGCGGAGGCGGCAGGCCAGCGCCAGGACGTCGGCGCTCGTGGCGAGCTCGAGATTCAAGACCCGCACGGCGGGCGCGAGCGCCTCGACGTCGGCGTCCTGGATGTGGCGCCGGTCCTCGCGCAGGTGGACGGTGATGCCGTCGGCGCCCGCGGCCTCGGCGAGGCGGGCGGCCTCGAGCGGGTCGGGCTCGTCGGTCCGGCGCGCCTGCCGCACGGTCGCCACGTGGTCGATATTGATGTACAGGCGCTGTGGCGTCATTGCTCGGGGCTCCACGGCCGGTTAACTTCGCTCGCCTACACTCGGCCAACGAGACACTCGTGATCCAGCGACGGTGGTTTGTGGCGGCGGCCATGCTCCTCGCCGCATGCGGCGGCGGCAGCGGCGGCGCGGCAGCGGTGCATCCGGCGAACACCGCCTCGGCGGCGGTGGAGAATTTCATGAAGGCGGTGGCCGACAGCAACCTCGCCGCGATGGCGGGGTTGTGGGGCACGTCCAAGGGTCCGGCCTCGCGCACGCGGCAGCCGGCCGACTACGAGCGGCGCATCTCGGTCATGCGGAGCTACCTCAGTCACGATGACTTCCGGATCCTCGGCGATGCGCCCGACGTGTCCGAGGGCCGCCATACCGTCCAGGTCCAGATCCGGCGGTCCGCCTGCACCTGGACGATCCCCTTCCTCGTCATCCAGCTCGCCGACGGCAGCTGGATCGTCAATCAGATGGACCTCACCGCCGCCGGCAATCCGGCACGCCCCTGCGACTCTTCGGCCCAGGACACGTCCCGCGCCGCTCCGTAACGTCGGGGAACTTTCGCCCCCTCCGCTCCTGTTATGTTACTCGGTAAGCTCGAGCAGGATGCCGGCCGTCGCCTTCGGATGGACGAAGGCGATCCGGCGTCCGCCGGCTCCGGTGCGCGGCACCTCGTCGATCAGGCGATAGCCCGCGGCCCGGCAGGCGGAGAGCGCGGCATCCAGGTCCGGGACCCGATAGCACAGGTGGTGGATGCCGGGACCGCGACGCTCGAGAAACCTGGCGATGGGACCGTCCGCCGTGAGCGGCGCGAGCAGCTCGATCTCGGAGTCGCCGAACGGCAGGGACACGATGGTGGCGCCGTCCGCCTGTTCCGGCGGGTGCGGCGTCAGACCGAGGACATCCCGGTAGAAGGCGAGCGCCGCGTCGAGATCCGGCACGGCGACTCCGACATGCGCGATGCGGGGGCGATCAGGCAAACGATCCCTCCGGCGAATCTGTTCGAGGCGATATCAACTACAGGAGAATAACATCATGGCCGCGACGAATCCCCAGTCCGTTCACGTTACCGATTCCTCGTTCGCAGCGGAGATCGAGCAGGCCAATGGCCTGGTGCTCGTCGATTTCTGGGCGACGTGGTGCGGGCCGTGTCAGGTCGTGGCGCCGATTCTCGAGCAGCTTGCGGGCGAGTACCTTGGCAAGGCCAAGGTGACCAAGGTCGACGTGGACGCGAACCAGCGCACCGCGATGCGGTTCAACGTGCGCTCGATTCCCAGCATCCTCTTCTTCAAGAACGGCCAGCACGTGGACACCGTGATCGGCGCCGTGCCGAAGGCGACGCTGGAAGGGAAGATCAAGCAGCACCTCGCCTAGCCCCACGGCGGGCAGTGCAATCGTACCGAAGTTTCATCACGGGCGGGACCGTCCAGGGCGTGAGCAAGCGCCGGGCGGGCCCGCCCGTTCGTCGTTCCCGGCACCTCGCCACGTGGTGGCTTGCCGCGGCGGTGCTCGCTGCCCATGGCGACCGACGCGGCGGCCCAGGCAGCGCCGCGCCCGCGTCCGCGCCTGGTGGTGGCGATCGCCGTCGACCAGCTCCGGGCAGACTACATCGAGCGCTTCCGGCCCTACTTTGGCGCCGGTGGCTTCAACCTCTTCCTTCAGCGTGGTGCGAGCTTCGCCCAGGCGCGCTACGCGCACGCAACCACTTCGACCTGTCCCGGTCACGCCGTCATCCTCACCGGCAGCTATGGCGAGGTGAACGGGATCATCGCGAACGAGTGGTACGACACCAGAGCCGGCCGCCCGACCTACTGCGCCGAGGACTCGGCGGTCACCCTGGTCGGGTCGACCGGGCCGGGCGTTTCTCCGCGCAAATTGTTCGGCGCCACGGTCGGGGATGTGCTGAAGACGGCGACGGCCGGCCGGAGCCGGGTCGTCACCGTGTCCGCCAAGGATCGCTCGGCGATCATGCTCGGCGGGCAGCTCGCCGACGCCGCCTACTGGATCGTGGACACCCTCTTCGTCACTTCGACCTACTACCGGCCCGACCTCCCCGCCTGGGTTCGGGAGTTCAACGCATCGCGAGCGATCAGCCAGTACTTCGGGCGGACCTGGGAGCGGCTGCTCCCGGCGGCCGCGTATCAGATGATGGGGCCCGACGATGAGCCCGCCGAGCGGGACGTGGCAGGCATGGGACGCACGTTCCCTCACCGGATTGGCGGCATCGACGCACTCCACAGCTCACCGTTTCTGAACGACGTCGTGGCCGACTTCGCCATGCGCGCGGTGGACGCCGAAGGGCTGGGCCGGGATACCGTGCCCGACCTGCTCGGGATCGGCTTTTCCGCCAACGACGGCGTCGGGCATACCTACGGGCCGGAGAGCCACGAGGTCATGGACGCCACCGTCCGGCTGGACCGCACGCTGCAGCGGCTGTTCGGCTTTCTCGACCGCACGATCGGCCTGGCCAACGTGGACGTGGTGCTGACGGCGGACCACGGCGTCGCTCCGATGCCGGAGGTGCTCGCGCGGATCCGACCGGGTTCGACGGCGCGACGTCTCAACCCGACGATCATCGATACCGCCGTGCGAAAGGCACTCTCGGCGCGATACGGACAGGTCGACACGCCGGGATGGGTCGTGTATCACGTGCCGCCCCAGATCTATCTGAACCGCGCGGCGCTCGCCGCGCTGAATATTCCCGTGGAAGACGCGGAACGCGTGGCGCAAGCGGCGGTGCGATCCGTCCCGGGTGTGCACGAGGTGTTGACCGGCAGCGAGTTGACGCGCCTGCGTGCGGCGGGAACCGAGAGTGGCCCGGTCCGCTCGTTCCATCCGTCCCGAAGCGGCAATCTCTACTACATGCTGGAGCCGTACTGGCTGCCCGACGCGTCCGCCAGCGGTGCGGAGCACGGGAGCGGCTGGCGCTATGACCAGGAGGTCCCGCTGCTCTGGTTCGGGCGCGGCATTCTGCCCGGCGTGCACCAGGGTCCCGCGGATGTCGCGGACATCGCGCCGACGCTGTCCGCGCTGCTGGGGCTGCTCTCGCCGGGAGGGTCGCAAGGCCGGGTGCTGTCGGAAATGCTGCGCTGAGCTCGTCCGCTCCGCCTTCTCCGGCATCTCCGGCCTCCGTACCTTTCCCCGATGCCCGGCATCCTCTACGTCGTCGCCACGCCGCTCGGTAATCTCGGGGACCTCTCGCTGCGGGCCATGGAGGTGCTCCGTGCGGTGCCCGTGGTGGCGGCCGAGGACACCCGGCGGACGCGGGGGCTCCTCAGTCACCTGGGGGCATCGCCCAGGCTGTTGAGTTACCACGCCCACTCCGAAGAGCCGCGGCTCGAGGTCGCTGCTCGAGATCCTCCACGACGGCCGCGACGTGGCGCTGGTCTCCGACGCCGGCACCCCGGTGGTCAGCGACCCCGGAACCGACCTGGTGGCGGCCGCCCGTGCCTCCGGCATCACGGTGGTCCCGATTCCAGGCCCATCCGCCGTGGCCACGGCGCTTTCCGCCGCCGGGCTCAAGGGCGACCGCTACCTCTTCCTCGGCTTCATTCCGCGCAAGGGCAGCGAGCGGGCCCGGCTGCTCGCGCGTGCAGCGGCCGAGGAGTGGAGCGTCGTGTTCTTCGAGGCGCCGCCACGGCTCGCCGACCTGCTGGAAGACCTGGCGCGCGCGGTGGGCGACAGCCGCCGGGCGGTCGTGGCCCGGGAGCTCACGAAGCTGCACGAGGAGTTCCGGGCGGGCACCCTGGCGGAGCTGGCGGGCTATTATTCGGAGCATCCGCCACGCGGTGAGATCACGATCGTCCTCGAGGGCACGGGCGCGCCCGCCGAGCCCCCGGACCGCACCGGTGAGGCGGTCGAGCAGGCCACCCTGCTGCTCGCCGAAGGGCTCACGCGCCGCGAGGTCGTCCGCCGCATCAGCGAGACCCTCGGCCTCCCCCGGAACGACGCCTATCGGCTGGTGATGGAGCTGCCCTGATGATCCGTCGTGCGCTGCCCCTGGTCCTGAGTACCATGCTTCTGGCCGGCGCGGCGCCGTCCAGCGCTCCCGTGATGACGATCGGCCGCCTGCACTACGACGGCGGGGGCGACTGGTACGCCAACCCCTCGAGCCTCCCCAACCTGCTGACCGCGATCCGCACCCGCACGGGGCTCCACGTCGCCGCCGAGGAGAAGGTCGTCACCCTCGCCGAGGACGAGCTCTGGAACGTGCCCTACATCTACATGACCGGGCACGGCAACGTCCATTGGAGCGATCGCGATCTCGCCACGCTGCGCCGCTATCTCCTGCAGGGCGGCTTCCTCCACGCCGACGACAACTACGGCATGGACGCATCCATCCGGCGCGAGCTGGGCCGGCTCTTCCCGGACATTCCGCTGGTCGAGGTCCCGCTCGACCATCCGATCTACCATGTGGTCTTCGACTTTCCCAAGGGCATTCCCAAGATCCACCAGCACGACGGCAAGCCCGCGCAGGGCTTCGGGATCTTTCTCGACGGCCGGCTCGCCGTGTACTACTCGTACCAGAGCGACCTCGGCGACGGCTGGGAGGACTTCGAGGTGCATCACGATCCGCCGGAGAAGCACGAGGCCGCCCTGCGCATGGGAGTGAACCTCTTCGCCTACGCGGTCGGGTACGGCGGGTGACGGCGCCGGCCACCTACCTCGCGCTGCAGCGCCTCGCGCGGCCCGCTCCGGGTGCGCGCCCTCCTCGGCTGGGCCGCGCTCGCGCTCGGTGCGGGTCGCGCTCCTGCTCGGGTGCCGCCGCGTGGGTCGTGCGGGCTCGGCTGGCTGGACGCGCCCTACTGGGTGCTGGTGGCGTGGGGTGCGGTCGCTCGCGCTCTGCGCGGCGGTGGCGTGGCTGGCGTGGAGCGCCAGCGCCCGGCTTTCCGCCGGCGGCGTGGCAGGCAGCCTCGAGGAGCTCGGCGCCTGGCGGCGGGGCGCGCTCACGGCGCTGCTCGACCGCTCGGCCGCGGGTACGAGCGCGGCGCTGCTCGATCTGGCGGACCGGTCGCAGGCCGACGACGTCGTCCGGCGCGGCGTCGACGGCCGCGGAGCCGCTCGCGCGCGCCGATCCGTGTGCTCGGCCTGGCGGGGCTCGGCGCGCTGGTGGTCGGCCTGGCCGCGTTCGGCTCGGCGGGCCCGGTGCACGGACCCGCCGCGGCGCTCTGGCATCCGCGGCGCGCCTGGGACGCCACGGTCGCGCCCGTGCGGATCCGCGCCGCCCGCGACGTCGTCGATCCGGGGCGACTCGACCGCGCTCGAGCTCGAGGCGTTCGGCCGCCGGCATGCGACGCTGTGGCTCCGCGCGCCGGGCGAGGGCTGGCGGTCGACCGGCGTCTCGCTCGACACCACGCGGCCATGCGCGGGTGATGACCGGCGCCCTCCAGAGCGATCTGTTCGCCCGGCTCACCAGCGGAAGCCGCTCGTCCGACACCGTGGTGATCCGCGTCCGCCTGCCGGTCTTCCTCGGAACCCTGAGCGTCACCGCGCACTATCCCGCCTACCTCGATCTCGAGGCCGAGCCGGTGCCGACCGGCGGCGATACGCTGCTGCTGCCCGCGGGCACCCGGCTCGAGACCCGGGGCGAGGCCACGGCGCCGCTGGCGAGCGCCGCGTGGGCCGCGGGCGAGCGGACGGCCGCGCTGTCGGTCAACGGAGGCCGCTTCACCGGCAGCTTCGTTCCGCAGGCGTCGGGCGAGTATCACCTGGCGCTCGCGACGGCGGGCGGCGCCCCGCTGACGTCGGACACGGTGCGCCTGCCGATCCGCCTGGTGGCGGACAGCGCCCCGCAGGTCGATGTGCCGGTGCCCGGCGCCGACACGCTGGCACCGATCAGCCTCGCAGGTGCCGCTCGTGGTGGATGCGCGGGATGACCACGGCATCTCGGCCGTGACCGTGGAGAGCCGCCGAGTGAGCCGCCTCGGCCTCACCGACTCGGCGCGGCGGGAGACCGTGGCGGTGCCCGGCGGCACGCCCGACCGCGCCATCCTCACGCACACGCTCGACCTGACGCGCCGCGGGCTCCTGCCCGGCGACACCCTCCGCTATTTCGCGGTGGCCACCGACAACACGCCGCAGCATCAGGCGGGCCGCTCGCGCGAGTACATCCTCCGGCTCCCGACGATGAGCGAGGTGCGCGCCGCGCAGCGCCAGGCGAGCGACGCCGTCGCCGGCCGCGCTCGACTCGGTCGTCCGCCGCGAGCAAGCAGCTCGAGCGGCAGACCGACGACCTGGCGCGGGAGCGGCCGCGGCCGGCCGACGGCCAGGGGGAGAAGGCGGGCGAGTCGCTGTCGTTCGAGGAGGCCAAGAAGGCGGAGGGGGTCGCGCAGTCGCAGCAGGAGCTGATGCGGCAGGCCGAGGCGCTGAAGCAGTCGCTCGAGTCGCTGCAGAAGAGCGCGGAGGCGGCCGGGCTCGGCGACAGCGCCTGGCAGCGGGAGCTGTCGGAGATCCGCGAGCAGCTCGATCGCGCGCTCTCGCCGGAATTGCGCGAGCGGCTGCAGGAGCTGCGGCAGGCGCTCAAGGACCTCGACGCCGAGCGCACCCAGGAGGCGCTCGAGCGGCTGGCGGAGGCGCAGCGGGAGACGCGCGAGGCGCTGGAGCGGAGCCGCGAGCTGTTCAAGCGCGCGGCGCTCGAAGGCGATCTGGCGAACCTGAGCAAGGAGTCGAAGGCGCTCGCGCAGGAGCAGCGGGAGTGGAACAAGCAGGTGAGCGCCGCCGACAGCTCGCGTTCGGCCCAGGCGGAGCGCGAGCTCGCGGCCCGTGCGGATTCGCTGGCCGCGGCGCTCGACAAGCTCGGCAAGGCCGTCGGCGATTCGGGCCGGCAGGAACGGCTCGATGCCGCGGGCGACCAGGCCCAGCAGGCAGGACAGCAGATGAAGCAGGCGGCGTCGGCGAGCCAGCAGGGCCAGCGCGGGAAGGCCAAGCAGAAGGGGGAGCAGGCGGAGCAGTCGCTCCAGCCGCTCGGCGATCAGCTGCAGCAGGAGCGGGAGGGCATGCAGCAGGAATGGCGCAAGGAGGTGGTGACGGCGATCGACCAGGCACTGGCGGAGACGAGCCGGCTGGCCGAGCGCCAGCTCGAGGTGCAGGACCAGCTCCGAGCCGGCGGCGATGCCGGCAGCCGGATGCGGGCGGAGCAGGGCGCCATCGAGGAGGGCGTGCAGCGGCTGATCGACCAGGTCCGGAAGGCGGCCGGCAAGAACGCGCTCGTGCCGCCCGAGATCGGCGCGGCGCTCGGCGGCGCGCAACGCCAGATGCAGCGGACCCGCGAGGCGATCGCCAACGCCACGCCCAATACGCGCGAAGGCGCGGAGCAGGCGGGCGGCGCGGTCGACGCGCTCAACGCCGCCGCGTACCAGCTGGTGCGCGCGCGCGGCGACGTTCAAGGCGCGGGCTCGGGCTCGGGGCTCGCCGAGGCGCTCGAGCGCATGGCGCAGCTGGCGCAGCAGCAGGGCGGACTCGGGCCAGCAGGGAGCCGGCCTGCTGCCGATGGCCGGCAACGGCGCCATCCAGGAGCAGCTCCGCCAGCTCGGCGCCAAGCAGCGCGCGCTCGCCGAGGAGCTCCAGAAGCTGAAGGGCGGCGGCCAACATGCCCGGCGCGGGCGAGATGTCGGACGAAGCCAAGGACCTGGCCAGGCGGCTCGAGGGTGGTCGCCTCGACCGCCAGGTGGTCGAGCGGCAGGAGCGGCTGTTCCGCCGGATGCTGGACGCGGGGCGCACGCTGCAGGGCAAGGAGGAGGACGAGCGCAAGGAGCGCCAGAGCACGGTCGCGACGGACGACAGCATCCACCTGCCGCCGGCGCTTCGCGCCAAACTGATGGGCGACGACGACCGGCTCCGGGTACCGAGCTGGGAGGAGCTGCAGCAGCTCTCGCCCGAGGAGCGACGGCTGGTGGTGGACTACTTCCGGCGGCTGTCGGAGCCGGGCGGCCGATGAAGCCGCCGACGTGGCCGGTCTCGCGCTGGCCGCGCTGGCCCTCGCTGGGCTCGCGCCGGCGATCCTCGCCGCGCAGGATCCGGCCATGTCGCGCGCCTTCGAGCTGGAGCGGCGGGGCAACTACGCCGCGGCCGCCGATGCGTATCGCGGCGTGCTCAGCTCCAAGCCTGGCGACCCCGCGGCGCTGCTCGGTCTGGAGCGCGCGCTGCTGCCGCTGGGACGGAGCGCGGAGATCGTACCCGACGTGCGGGCGGCCCTGGCGGCAAACCGGTCGAGCGCGCCGGTGTTCGGCGTGGCCCTCCGGGCCTGGTCCGCCGTGGATGAGCCCGACAGCATGCGCGCCGTCGCGGAGCGATGGGCCGCGGCCGCACCGGGCGACGAGACGCCGTACCGCGAATGGGGCGCCGCCGCCCTGTCGCGCCGCGACCGAGCCGGCGCCCGGGTGGCCTACCTACGGGGCCGCGAACGGCTCCATCAGCCGGATGCGCTCGCGCCCGAGCTGGCGCAGCTCGCCGCGGCCGACGGCGACTTCGCCGGCGCGCTCCGGGAATGGCTGCCCGCCATCCGCCGCCTGCCGGGCTACCGCGTCACGGCCGTGAGCACGCTGAGCCAGGCGCCGGATTCGATTCGGCCCACGCTCCTCCGGCAGCTCGAGCGGGAGTCGGATTTCTCGGCGCGGCGGCTGCAGGCGGACCTGCGCGCGCGCTGGGGCGATCCGCTGGGCGCCCTCGAGACCCTGCAAGGCGCGCTGCCCGAGGACCGCGCCCAGGCGCTCGAGGCGTTGCGCGGGCTGCTCGACCAGCTCCGGCTCCGGCCCGGACGCGAAGCGCGACTGGCCACGGGCCGGGCGCTCGAGCTGATCGCGGAGCGAAGCCCGGACGCGGAGCGCTCGCGTCTCCGGCTCGAGGCCGCACGGGCCTACACCGCCGCCGGGGAGCGGGATGCCGCGCGCCGGATGCTCACCGGCATCGCCGACGATCGGAGCGCACCGGGTACGATCGCGTCCGGCGCAGCGACGACGCTCGTTCAGGTGCTGATCGCCGAGGGCAAGCTCGACGAGGCCGCGGCGCGGCTGGCCGAGCACCGTGGCGACATGGGCGGGGAGGAGTACGCCTCGCTGCGGCGCCGGCTGGCGCTGGGTTACGTGCAGGCGGGCGACCTGGCGCGCGCCGACTCCGCGATCGCCGGGCGACAGCACGGTCGATGGCCTCGCCCTGAGCGGGCGCATCCGCCTCTATCGGGGCGATGTGGCCGGAGCGATCGAGCGCTTCAAGGCGGCCGGGCCGTACGCAGGGGAACGGGCCGAGGCGACCGAGCGCACCGCACTGCTGGCCATGCTGCAGCCGATCGAGGCCGACTCGATCCCGGCGCTGGGCCAGGCGCTGCTCCAGCTCGAACGCGGCGACACCAGCAAGGCCGTGGCCGGACTCGAGCAGGTCGCGACCGAGCCTGCCACCGGCCCAGGGCGGCGCCGAGGTGCGGCTGCTGGCCGGGCGGCTGGCCGCCGCGGCCGGGAAGCCGGCGGACGCCGAGCGACTGTTCAAGGAGGCGGCGAGCGGTGACGCGCCTGGCACCGCGCCGGCGGCCGAGCTGGCGCTGGCGGAAGTCATGATCGGCCAGCACCGCCAGGCGGAGGCCGTCGCCCAGCTCGAGCATCTCATCCTCACCTATCCCGCGAGCGCGCTGGTGCCGCAGGCACGGCGGCTGCTGGACGAGGCGCGGGGCGCGGTGCCGCAGACATGATGAGGGAGGCGGGATGCTGAATCGGCGCGATTTTCTCGCCCGAGGAGCCGCCGGGCTCGTGGCGCTCTCGCCCGCGCTCGGCCGGATCCGGCTGCCGGCGCGCCGCGCCCTGGCTGCTCGTGCCGATGGACGACGCCCAGGGCGACCACCTCAAGGCCTACGGCCTCGCGTTCCGGCTGCTCGAGCGCGGCGGCCGAGCCGAGTGGTTCCTCAACTACCGGAGCGGCGCGTTCCTCCTGCCCGCCGATGCCGCGACGACGCGCGACGCGGCGCTCAACGGCATCACCACCGAGCCGCTCGACGACGGGCAGGTGGTTCAGATCCGGGGCGAGCTCGCGGGCGGCAACATGGACGCGGTGCCGCTGGAGAAGGCGCCCAAGGTGGCGGTCTATGCGCCGCCCAACGCCGCGCCGTGGGACGACGCGGTGACGATGGTGCTCAACTATGCCGGGATCAAGTTCGAGAAGGTCTGGGATCGCCGAGGTGCTCGGAGCCAAGCTCAAGACATACGACTGGCTGCATCTCCACCACGAGGACTTCACCGGGCAGTACTCCAAGTTCTTCCTCAACTACGCCGGCGCGCCCTGGCTGGTGGACATGGTCGATCGCAACCGGGCGATGGCCCGCCAGCTCGGCTATCCCTCCGTGCCGGCCGAGAAGCGCGCCGTCGCGGTCGCCATCGCCGACTACGTCCAGCGGGGCGGATTCCTGTTCGCCATGTGCACCGCGACCGAGACGCTCGACCTCGCGCTCGCGGCCGACAAGGTCGACATCGCGGCCGCCTACGCCGACGGGACGCCGATGGACCCGGATGCGTCGAGCCGCATGCGGTGGGAGCTGGCGCTCGCCTTCCAGAACGCGCAGCTCGAGCAGAGCCCGACCGTGCCGGTGTATTCGGACATCGACGGCCACCAGGTGAATTCCCCCGAGCGCCGCCAGCCGCTGGGGTCGTTCACGCTGTTCAACTTCAGCGCCAAGATCGATCCGGTGGCCACGATGCTGGTGCAGAACCACCGGCAGGTCATCCCCGACTTCTACGGCCTCACCACGTCCTTCACCCGCAAGACCCTCAAGCCGAGCGGGACGGTGCTGGCCGACGAGCCGGGCGCGCCCTGGGTCAAGTACGTCCACGGCGAGCACGGGCAGGGGACGTGGACCTTCTTCGGCGGCCACGATCCCGAGGATCCGCAGCACCAGATCGGGGACACGCCGACGGATCTGTCGCTGCATCCGCACTCGCCGGGGTACCGGCTGATCCTGAACAACGTGCTGTTTCCGGCGGCGAAGAAGAAGGAGCTCAAGACTTGAGGATGTTAAATTGAGTCACCCTGAGCGAAGCGAAGGGGCCATGACCCGAGGCATGGCCCCTTCGCTTCGCTCAGGGTGACTCGTGAGCTCCGAAGCACGACTCCGGTGACCAGTCCGGTGAATCCCCGTCTCCTCAAGGATCCGAGTGAGCGTCAACCCCTCCGAGCGCATCGCCCCCGGCGTCCGCGCCTACCTCGCCAGCGAGGTGGCGGCGGCCGGAGGACGGGAAGTCTCGTTCGTCGCCCAGGTGGACCGCGACGGCGTCGTCACCGGCGCCCGGACGGTGGCGCGCGGGACGGTGGACATGGTCCTTGCCCTCCCGGGTGTGGCGCAGCGGGGCGAGATGCTGCTGCACAACCACCCGAGCGGCCGGCTCGATCCGTCGGGACCCGACCTCGACGTCGCGTCCCGGCTGCACGACGGCGGGGTGGGCTTCGGCATCATCGACAACGGCGCCACGGCGATCTACGTCGTCGTGGAAGTGCCGCACGACCGCGTGGTGCTCAAGATCGATCCGTTCGACGTGATCGACACGCTGGGCGAGGGCGGCCCGGTGGCGGCGCAGCTGGGGCAATACGAGGACCGGCGGAGCCAGCGCGACATGGCCGCCTACATCGCCGACGGCTACAACGACGGCGGCGTCCAGCTGCTCGAGGCGGGGACCGGGGTCGGGAAGTCGTTCGCGTACCTGGTGCCGGCGCTCCACTGGGCGCGCGTCAACGGCGAGCGCACGGTCGTGAGCACGAACACGATCAACCTGCAGGAGCAGCTGGTCGGCAAGGACCTGCCGCTGCTCCGCCGCGCGCTCGGCGGCGAGACGTACACCCCGACGTTCGCGTTGCTCAAGGGCTGGCGGAACTATCTCTGCCTCTCGCGAATGCACCAGGCGGTCGCCTCGCAACGGACGCTGCTGGAGCAGGACAAGCTCGACGAGCTGATCGGCATCGCCGAGTGGGCCGGCCACACGTCGGACGGGACGCTCAGCGACCTCCCGGTGACGCCCTCGAACGAGGTGTGGGACGAGGTGAGCGCGGAGGCGGATCTCTGCCCGCGCCTCAAGTGCAGCCACTTCGACCGCTGCTTCCTGTTCCGCGCCCGGCGCCGGGCGGCGGAGGCCGACATCGTGGTGGTGAACCACCACCTGCTCGCCGCCGACCTGTCGGTCCGCCAGGCGCAGGACAACTGGGAAGAGGCGGCGGTGCTGCCGCCCTACAAGCGACTCGTCCTCGACGAGGCCCACCACCTCGAGGACGTCGCGGCCGGCCACCTCGGCATCCAGGTGAGCAGCCGCTCGGTCCGCCGGCTGCTGGCGCGGTTCGAGCGGAACGGCCGCGGGCTGGCCCCCACGCTCGCGCACGAGCTCATGGGCCGGGGCGATCCGCTCAGCCGCGCGAGCCTCGAGCTGCTGCATCAGCGGCTGCTGCCCGCCATCGGCGACGCGCGGCGCGCGAGCGACGCCATGTTTCTCAGGCTGTACCAGCGGCTCGACGGCGCAGCCGCCGGCCAGCTTCGCCTGGGCGACGACTTCGCCTCGGACGAGATCTGGGACGAGGGCCTGGCCTTCGAGCTGGACGCGACGCTCGGCGGGTTCCGCTCGCTCCGGGAATCGGTCGAGACGATCGCCGACCGGCTGGCCGAATCGGAGGAGACCGAGCGGCGCGGGACGATCCTGCAGGAGCTCAGGGCCGTCATGCGCCGGCTCGATGCCATCTCCGACGGCCTCAACCGGTCGCTCCGCCCGGCGGGCGGCGGCACGCCCACCGTGCGCTGGATGGAGCGCACCCAGCGCGGCCAGAGCGTCAGCCTTTCGGCGGTGCCGCTCGACCTGGCGCCGGTGCTCCGGGCGCTGCTCTTCGACCGGCTCGACACCGTCGTTCTCACGAGCGCCACGCTGGCGGCCGGCGGTGAATTCGCCTTCCTGGAGTCCCGGCTGGGACTCACCGGCGAGGATACGCCGGTGACGGTGCACGAGGTCTTTCCCTCGCCGTTCGATTACCCGTCGCAGTGCCTGTTCGGCATCCCCAACGATCTCCCCGAGCCCCGCGAGGACGAGCACGCGCACGCCACGGCGGTGGTCCAGGTCGTCACCGACCTGGCCTACGCCTCGGACGGTGGGATGTTCGTGCTGTTCACCAGCCATGCGTCGCTGCGGAAGGCGGCCCAGGAGCTCCGGTCGGTGCTCGGCACCCGCTGGCCGATCCTGGTCCAGGGCGAGGGGCCGCGAGACATCCTGCTCCGCCGCTTTCGCGAGGCGGAGAACGCCATTCTGCTCGGGACGGACTCGTTCTGGGAAGGCGTGGATGTGCCCGGGCGCGCGCTCCGCACCCTCGTGCTCAACAAGCTACCTTTCAAGGTGCCAAGCGAGCCGTTGACGGCGGCCCGGCTCGAGCGCCTGGCCGAAGAGGGCCAGGACGGCTTCATGAACTACCTGCTGCCCCACGCGGCGCTCAAGCTCAAGCAGGGCTTCGGCCGCCTCATCCGGAGCCGCCAGGACATGGGCGTGGTGGTGCTGCTCGACAGCCGGGTGGTCACCAAGCGGTACGGCCCGCTGCTGCTGGGCGGGCTCCCGCGGGCGGAGCGGATCATCGGGACCTGGACCCAGGTGCGCACCAAGTGCGAGGACTTCTTCGCGCGGCACGGCATCGGGGCAATCGCGTGATCCCGGTGCGTCCGTCGAAGATCGTCTGCGTCGGCCGCAACTACGTGGCCCACGCCAAGGAGCTGGGCAACGAGGTCCCGGCCGCTCCCGATGCTGTTCTTCAAGCCGCCGAGTGCGCTGATCGGGCCGGGGGAGCCGATCGTGCTGCCATCCGCCTCGCGCCAGGTCGAATACGAGGCGGAGATCGGCGTCGTCATCGGCACCCGGCTCCAGGGGGCAACCGAGGCTCGAGGCGGAGCGGGGGATCGGCGGGTTCGTGTGCGTCAACGACGTCACCTGTCGGGACCTGCAGAAGACCGACGGCCAGTGGGGCCGGGCCAAGGGGTACGACACCTTCTGCCCGGTGGGCCCGGCGGTCCGGAACGGCCTCGACTGGCGCACGCTCGAGGTCGTCGGCCGGGTCAACGGCCAGGAGCGCCAGCGGGCGCCGGCCACCGACATGCACTTCACGATTCCGTTCCTGGTGTCGTACATCAGCGGCATCATGACGCTCGAGCCGGGCGACCTGATCGCCACCGGCACGCCGGCCGGCGTCGGGCCGCTCCATGACGGCGACGTCGTAGAGGTCGAGATCCCCGGCGTCGGCCTGCTTTCCAACCCCGTTCGCGACGGCGGCCGATGATCGAGTTCAGCCAGCGCCTGCACGCCCTTCCCGGGTACCCCCTCGCCGAGATCCCCAGCATCAAGCGCCGGCTGATCGAGGCCGGGATCGACGTCATCGACCTCGGCGCGGGCGACAACGACACGCCGCCGCCCGCTGTCGCCGTCGAGGCCATGACCGAGGCGCTCCATCAGCCGGCTTACAGCAAGTACGGGTTTCAGCAGGGGCTGCCGGCGTTCCGTCAGGCCGCATCGCGATGGGTGGAGCGGCGCTTCGGCCTTCACTTCGACCCCGTCACGGAGACGCTGCCGCTCATCGGCTCGAAGGAGGGGCTGTCGCACCTGCCGTTCGCGGTCGTCAATCCCGGTGACGCCACCATCGTGCCGGAGCCCGGCTACCAGGCGTATCTGGGCGGCGCCATCCTCGCGGGGGCCGATCCGTACATCGCCGCGCTTCGGCCGGAGAACGACTTCCTGCTCGAGCTCGAGCAGGTGCCCGAGGCCGTGCTCCGGCGCGCGAAGCTGGTGTTCGTCAACTATCCCAACAATCCGACCGCGGCCGTCGCGACGCCGGAGTATCTCGAGCGCACGGTAGCCATCTGCCGGCGGTACGGGATCCTGCTGGCCTACGACAACGCCTACTGCGACCTCACCTACGACGGGTACCGCGCCCCGAGCATCTTCGAGTTCGCCGGGGGCGCGCGACGTGGCGCTCGAGTTCTTCTCGCTCTCCAAGAGCTTCTCGATGACCGGGTGGCGGATCGGGTTCGCGGTGGGCCGGCCCGAGCTGATCACGGCGCTCACGCGGGTGAAGTCGTACACCGACACCGGGCCGTTCCTGGCGGTGCAGAAGGCCGGCGCCGCCACGCTCGACCAGGCGGAGGCGATCGTGGAGCCGATCCGCGCCGAGCTCGAGGCCCGGCGCGACGCGGCGGTGGCGGCACTGCGGGAGGCGGGCTTCGCGCTGGAGGCGCCGAAGGCGGCCATGTACCTGTGGGTGGCGCTGCCGGCCGGCATCACGTCGGCCGCGTTTGCCAAGCGGGCGATCGAGGCAACGGGCACGGTGGTCCTGCCGGGCAGCGCCTTCGGTCCGGCGGGCGAAGGCTTCTTCCGCATCGCCCTCACCGTCGGGGCGGACCGGCTGCGGCATCGCCGCGGCCCGCCTGGGCCAGACGCTTCAGGAGCTCCATCGAGGAGAGCTTGCGCCGGCTACCTGAAACCCGGCTGCCGCCCGCGCGGCGCTGGTCGCGGATCGCCATCGCGGCCAGCATCGGCGTGCACAGCCTGCTGCTCTTCTGCTGGATCGAGGGCCGCCAGCCGATCCTGCCTCGGCGCCCGTCGCAGCTGATCGTGCTGGCGCCCCCGGCCGAGGGGCCGGCCGCGGTCCCGATGCCCTACCGGATGCCGCGCGCGGAGGGGAGCGCCGGCACGGGCATCGCGGGCGATCGGCCCTCCCGGCCCGCGCTCCGGCCGCGTCCGCAATCGGTGGCCGAGCTGCCGGAGCCGGTGATCACGCCACCGAAGCCGGACACGGGAAGCACGCCGCCGCCGGCGCCGGGTCCGCGGCCGGCCATCGGCCGGATCGGCGCCGGCCTGGCCGACGGGCGGCTCTGGGTGCGGCCGCTGCCGCTCCCGCCCAAGGAGCTGGCGCAGCGGCTCAGCAAGAGCCACGTGGCGCTGGTGGACAGCGCGGTGACGGCGATCGTGCAGGGCTATCTCGACTCGATCGCCAACGATCCCGCGTCGCGCGGGCAGGCCCTGCCGAGCTGGACCAAGGAGATCGCGGGCAAGAAGTATGGCATCGATTCGAAGAGCATCTACATCGCGGGCCTCAAGATCCCGGCCGCGGTGCTGGCGCTGCTGCCGATTCCCGCCGGGAACATCGACCAGAACCGCGCATACAACCATCTGATGGATCTGCGGTCGGACCTGCAGTACGCGGCGCAGCGGGCAGAGAATCTCGAGGAGTTCAAGGCGATGATCCGCGAGATGCGGCTCCGGAAGGAGCACGAGCGCGAGTTCGAGCGGAACCAGCGGACCGCCCCGCCGCCGGCCGACACCGCGACGCCATGAGGCTCGGAGCGAAGGAAGCGGTCATGAAGCTCGTCGACACCGAGGAGACCGTCGTCCTCGTCACCGGTTCCTCACTCACCGCCGAGGAGCGGGACCGGCCGCTCGCCTACCTCCTCAAGTCGGAGATCGATCGCCGCGGTGCCGGCCACGCCTATCGGCGGGCGGTCGTCGTGGCCGACGTGTGGTATCTGGAGAACCGCCTCTTCCATCACAACCCGACGATCGCCGTCGGCGGACCGGGCGTGAACGGCGTGGCGCAGGAGTTCACGTCGCTCCTCCCGACGATCTACAACCGGGAGGAGGAGGTGTTCGTGCAGGCCGATTTCGAAGGCGAGCCCAAGCGGGCGACACTCTGGGGCGTGAACGCAGCCGCGACGGCGGCGGCGGTCGAGGTGTTCACGACGCAGGGACATCTGGAGGATCTGCTGGGGCGGATCTGGCGGTTCCGGGTGGGGACCTTCGTCTAGCGAGGCACGCGCGAGCAGGTCAGAGTCCCAGCAGGTCCGACAGCGCCCGGTCCACCACCTCGGACGTCTCCCCATCGATGATGCGTCGCAGCACGTCCACCGCCTCGAGCGGCAGGCTCTCGGGGTGTACCCGGTCGCGCCCGAACCGCACGATGTTCCCGAGCGGGATCGGTGCCACCGCCGGATCATCCTCGCCCTCGACGTCCTCCTCCTCCGCCTCGACCACCGACTCGTAGGACGACCCCGGCACGCTGGCGCTCCACGGCTCCTCGTCCTCGTCCTCGTCGGTATCCGGCAGCGGGACCATGGCGTAGAGCTGGCACTGCAGGCCCGGCGGCGCCTCCCGCGCGACGAGCACGATCTGCACCGGCTGGCCGAAGACCTCGAACTCCTCGATCTGGCGCCACGCCTCGAGCGGCAGCACCGCCCGGGCGATCAGCCGGCCATTGCGGTAGCTGCCCATGCACAACATCCCCTCCGGGACACGGTCGTCCTGCGAGCAGACCGACGGTGATCTGCACCGGATGCTCGGTGGCTGCGATGGCCGCGGGCGAGGGCTTCGTCGCCCGGCGCGGGCTCGGGTCGTTCGCTGGTCATGGGGAATCGATAGGCGAGTGCGGGGACCGAGGCAAGCTCAGGGGGGTGGGAAAACGGCCGCCGTCCTCTGTGATCCGCGCGGCGGTCGCCCCGAAATCCTCGGACGAGAGCCGGCGGACCAGCTCGAGCGCGGTGCGATCCGGATCGGGGGCAGGCCCTTGCCGGGGGCGCTGGATCATCGGCACCAGCCGCGCCGAGCGGAGCCGGCGGTCGGGCGCGAACTCGAGCTGCAGCACGCCGGTGACGCCCAGCGGTCCGTCGAGATTGAAGCCGCGATAGGTGACGAAATTGCCGAGCGAGTAGGCGATCGGCCGCTCGCGGTAGAACTCGATCCCGCGGAGCACATGGGGCCCATGGCCGATCACCGCGTCGGCTCCCGCGTCGATCACCGCGCGGGCCCATCGCCGCAGGTCGCCGCGCGGCTCGCGTCCCGAGGACTCGGCGGTCTCCGGCACGTGCAGCGCGCGGATGCCTTCCGACCCGCCGTGGAAGGTGACGACCAGCAGATCCACCAGCGGCCGGACGCGAATCCACCACCGCCGCGCTCCGTGCGATGTCCAGCAGATCGTAGGCGTAGGGATAGGTGGTGAAGCCGAGCAGGCCGACCGTCGTCAGGCTGTCGCCGCGGCGGACGGTGTCGATCGCGATCCGGCCGAGCGGGCCATAGCGACGGAGACCGAGGCTGTCGAGGATCCGCTCGGTCGACGCGCGTCCCGCCGGCCCGTAGTCGTTGGCGTGGTTGTTGGCCAGGTTGAGGTGGGTGAAGCCCGCGTCCACCAGGCGGGGGGCCAGTGCGGTCGGCGTGCGGAACGCGTAGCAGCCCGGACGCACGGTCACCGTGTCCTGCACGGGCCGGCGCCGCTTCCGGCGCGGATGCCGGCGCTCGTCCTCGGCTCGCATCCGCTCGCACTTCTCCGACGTTCCCGTGTCGGCGAGCACGCCTTCGAAGTTGCCCGACGACGAGATCGCCGGTCAGGAACGGCCGCGCCCGGTCGAGCAGGCCGCGACCGCTGTCGGGCGGCACGCCGTCGGGCAGCGTCGTCGTGCCCAGGTTGATGTCGCCGACGAAGGCAAGCCGGACGGACGTCGGGTGCGGGGCGGGGGGAGGAGGCAGCGGAGCGGGCGGCGCCGGTGGCGCGGGCGGCGGCGCGGAGACGGTATCGCGAGCGGGTGTCGGTGCCGCGGGCGGCGGGTTGCCACCGCAGGCCGCGAGCCCAGCCAACGCCAGCGCGAGGCCGGCGCGGCGGATCACGCCTGGACGGCGCGGGGTCGCCGCCCTGGTCCGACTGCCGCGCGACCTCGCGGAGGCGCCGGAGCGCCGTCGCGCGGTCCACCACGGCGAGCAGCTCGTTGACCGGCTCCGACACGGTGGAGCCGGTGAGCGCCACGCGCACCGGCTGCATGGCGTCGCCCAGCTTGAGCCCGTGCGCCTCCGCCATCTGCTTCAGCACCTCGAGAATCGCGCTCGGCGCGCCACTCGGCCGGCCCGACCTGCTCGAGCGCGTCGGCGGCGCGGAGCAGGTTGGCGGCGAAGGCCGGGCCCATCTTCCGGATCAGCGCCTCGCCCTTGGGATCGAGCGGCCGCGCGGGAGGGATCCAGCCGCACGGCGACCTGCTCCGCCACGTGGAGAATGGTGCGCGAGCGGGTCTTCACCGCATCGATCAGCGGTGTCAGGTCCCGCGCGCCGGCGTCCACGCCCATGCGCTCCAGCTCGCGCCGCACGGCCGGCAGCAGCTCCGCGGCGGGCAGGGCCGAGAGGTACTGGCCGTTCATCCACTCGAGCTTGGTGGTGTCGAACACCGCCGCCTTCTTCTGGATGCCCTCGAGCGTGAACAGCTCGATCATCTCCGGCTCGGGCAGGATCTCCCGGTCGCCGCCGGGCGACCAGCCGAGCAGGGCGAGGAAGTTCCGCATGGCGGCCGGGAAGATGCCCTGGTCCTGGTAGTCGCCGACCGCGGTGGCGCCATGCCGCTTCGACAGCTTCTTGCCGTCGGTGCCGAGGATCATCGGCACGTGCGCGAAGACCGGCGGCGCGTGACCGAGCGCTCGATACAGCGCGATCTGCTTGGGCGTGTTCGAGATGTGGTCGTCGCCGCGGATCACGTGGGTGATCCGCATCTCGATGTCGTCGCTCACGACGGCGAGGTTGTAGATGGCGGTGCCGTCACTCCGGAGGATGACGAAGTCGTCGAGGTCGCGTCCCTGGAAGCTGATCCGGCCGTGCACCGCGTCCTCCCAGGCGATCTCGTCGTCCTGCAGCAGGAAGCGGATCGTGAACGGCGTCCCGGCGCGCACGCGCTCGTCCACCTCCGCGGGGGACAGCCGGTAGCAGCGCCGGTCGTAGCGGAAGCCGCCGCCCGCGGCCTCGGTCCGGGCGCGCTGCGCGTCGAGCTCCTCGCGGGTGCAGAAGCAGCGGTACGCCTTCCCCTCGGCGAGGAGGCGCTCCGCGTCGGCGCGGTGGCGGGGGCCGTACTCGCCCTGGAAGAACGGACCCTCATCCCAGGTGATCCCCAGCCAGCCGAGGCCGTCGAGGATGACGCGGGTGTGCCCCTCGGTGCTCCGCTCGCGATCGGTATCCTCGATGCGGAGCACCATCGTGCCGCCGGTGTGCCGTGCGAAGAGCCAGTTGAAGAGCGCCGTCCGGGCGCCGCCGACGTGGAGATAGCCGGTCGGGGAAGGGGCGAAGCGGACGCGGGGCGGGGTCATGGGTCTCGTGGGTGTGTGAAAAAGGTGAAAGGTGAACTCGCTCACCCTTCACCTCTCGGTGGTCCGACGGAGCGGGCGGGATTCGAACCCGCGATGGCGGTTTCCCACCATGCCGGTTTAGCAAACCGGTGCCTTCAGCCACTCGGCCACCACTCCAGCGCGGGGGTAACTTCGCCAGATGGCGGGGGATGAGCAAGGGCCGCGGAAAGTGGTGGACGTGACCGAAGAGGCCGCGAAATCTCTGGCTTTCTGCCGCTGAGATCGCGATTGGTGAAGCAGGCCCTGTGAGGCGAGAGGCCGGAAGACTACCTTCCAAACCATGCAAGCAGACTCCAGCGACCCGAAGGCCCTGTCCTACGGCGAGGTCCGGGCCACCCTGAGCCGTCGCGCCGACTTCGAGAGCCATCAGGAAGGCGTGGGGAAGGTCTCGTCGTACGTCCTCAACGTCCGACCCCGAAGCTCGCGCTACGAGCCGTTCACGCTCACCGGTCCCGATCTCACCGAGCTGCTGCGGGACGCACTGAGCCACCTCGCTCCGACCTGAGCTCGACGTCCGCCAGACCAGTCGGTCCGGCGGGCGTTGATCTATCGCAGCCGCGGAACGGGCCGTACCTTCGCCGTACGCTTTCGGCTCCATCCCCAAACATTTGAGGCTCGTATGACACTCGCCCGTCGCGTTTGCGCTTGGCTGCCCTTCGTGGTGTCTCTCGCGTTTCTCCTCCCCGGCGTGGCTACCGGCCAGGGAATCGAGAAGCCCAGAGTGCCGGTACGGACGGCCCTCAACGAAATCAGCGCCTTCCGCGAGGAATACGCCCAGACATACAACAACAAGGACGCGGCGGCGCTGACGGCCATGTATGCTCCGGATGCCACGCTGATCGCTGGTGACGGCACCATGCTGATCGGAAAGGAAGCGATCGGGAAAAGCCTTGAGTCCGGGCCATGGATGAAGATGTCGCTCACATCGGACAGCGTCCGGGTGTTTGGGAACACTGCCTACGACGTGGGAACTGTGCGCATGTCGGGCTCGGATGGTCACGAGGACGTCAGCCACTATCTCGTCGTCCTTCGCCGTGGGGTGACGGCCTGGAAGCTCAACGCCGTCGCGGTCGTGCCGGAAACCAGCAAAGCGAAGGCCGCCGATTCGACGGCGAAGTGATGCTGGCCGGCATTGGTGACGCCTCGCGGCCTCACTAGGCCCAACCCTCGGACAGATTCAGGCCTCAGGCGGAGTCGACGTGCACCATGACCCCGCCTGATGCCGCCGCTTGCGGGCGAGTCCTCGCGGGACAAAATTTCCATCTCCCAACCTCGTCAGGCATCGATCATGGGACGGCCCGCGTGACTCGTCAGCCAGCGCCGGATAATCGGCCCGCCGGTGGGTACACCGTCCTGGTCGTCGACGACGAGGAGCCGGTCCGTCGGCTGGCGGTCCGCATGCTGACCTGGGCCGGATACCAGGCCATCGAGGCGCGGCATGGACGCGAAGCGCTGGACGCGATCGAGCAGCACTCCGGTCCGGTGCACCTGGTGTTGACGGACATCAAGATGCCGGGGATGAACGGGCGGGAGCTGGGCCGATTCGTGGAGGAGCGCTGGCCCGGGAAGCCGATCCTGTACATGTCGGGCTTCGCGTCCGAGGTGTTCCGGGGCGGCCTGCTCGAGCCCGGGGCGCCCTTCCTCGCCAAGCCGTTCACCCAGGAGGATCTGGCCACGAAGGTCCGATGCTAGTGCGAGGTCGGCGACGTCTGCGCTGGCTGAGCGTCAGCCGACAGTGGCCGAGCGCAGGCAAGCCTCACGTCGCTGAGGGCCGTCAGAGTGCCGTTCCGACCGGAGTTGCTCGCCGCCCCTCAGCTTCCCACACCGTGTCATAAGTTGCACCAGGATCAGCTCGCGATCGGACGACCGTAGCCGGGATGCGAAGGGACCTCGGGACACGCCTCGGAGCCCCGGCGCGGGACCGCAACGGGGTGTTGCAGTGTCGGCAGATTCCAGGTCGGTCTTGAGCCGGCGGAGGTCGTCAAGAGGGGCCCGGGAGAGGCCCTAAGTGGCACAAATGTTGATCTTTGGGCCCCGTCCCCCTAGGCTTTGCTCCTCCCGGACGGCTTGTGAGGTTTCAGCGAAATGACGATAGGCGCAGTGGAGGTCCAGCCCACCAGGCGCGCCCCGCTCGCGGACGACGGGTCCGAGGTTTCCTTGCGCATCATCTGCCCAACCTACTGGTACCCGCAGCACGCGACCGATACCCAGGCAACCTATGTCCACGACATCAACCGCCATCTGGTGCGTCGCGGGCACCGGGTGACCGTGGTGACGCCGGGCAACTCCTCGATGCCGGCCCAGGAGAGCTTCGACGGCGTGGACGTCGTCCGGTTTCCGATGGAGCTGCCCGTCGACCTGACCTACGGCCGGGTGGCCCAGACCCGGGTCAATCTCATGGGCAAAGTGGCCCGCGTGGCCGTCATGGCTCACTACCTGGAGGCCCAGTTCCGGGCCACGGTGGCCGCGGCCAGGGAGCGCGGGGCCGATGTGATCCACGCCCACTGGGCGATCCCCACCGGACCCGCCGCGGTGTCGGCGGCCCGGCGCCTCGGCCTGCCGAGCGTCATCACGATGCACGGGGGCGACGTCTACGTGAACCCGGAGCAGGGGTACGACTTTCCGACCCGCTGGTACGTCCGCCCGGCGCTCCGGTGGACCCTGCGCAAGGCGGGCGCGCTGACCGCGATCACCGAGGATTGCCGGCAGCATGCGCTCCGGGCCGGCGCGCCGACCCGGTCGATGCACCTGGTCTTCAACGGCACCGACCTCCGGCGGTTCAGCCCGGCGCCGGCCGGTGCGGTGGACCCCCGGTTCGGCCCCAGCATGATCTTCGCGTGCCGCCAGCTCTTCCCGCGGAAAGGGATTCGCTTCCTGGTCGAGGCCGCCGCGCAGCTCAAGCCCCGGTTCCCCGACCTCAAGGTCGTGGTGGCGGGCGATGGGTTCGAGCGGCCCGACCTGATCGCGCTGGCCGAGCGGCTGGGCATCGCGCGGGACGTCACGTTCCTCGGGTGGGTGCCGAACTCCGAGCTGCCGCAGTACTACCGCGCCGCGGCGCTGTCGGTGATCCCGTCGCTGGAGGAGGGCTTCGGCATTCCGGCGGCCGAGGCCATGGGCTGCGAGACGGCGGTCGTCGCCAGCGACGCCGGTGGCCTGCCGGAGGTGGTGGAGCACGGCGTCACCGGTCTCATCGTCCCGCGCGGCGATGCGAGCGCCCTGGCAGGGGCGATCGGCGACCTGCTCGCCGACCCGGCCCGGCGCGCGCGCATGGGCCACGCGGGACGAGAGCGCGCGCTCCGGCTGTTCGACTGGGACCGGAGCGCCGAGCAGTTCGAGCAGATCTACGCCGGCATCGGCGCGGGGGCGCGCCGGTGAGCGATCGGCTGTTCGCGTTTCGCTGGGACATCGATCATCGCGTCTGCGTCACCGACGGGCTGCCACGGATCAGCGCCGTGTGCCGCGATTTCGGCGTGCCCAACACCTTCTTCGTCAACCTCGGCCGGTCCACCAACCTCCGGGAGTGGCTCGGCAAGGGGGTCAGCCGCTCGAAGGCCAAGTTCGCCGACCGGGAAGCGGTGCACCTCATCAAGAAGACCGGCTGGCCGCGTTTCCTCCTCGAGACCGCGCTGGCCCGCCCGGTGGGCCTCAGCTTCGTGCCCGAGATCCAGCAGCTCCAGGCCGAGGGCCATGAGCTGGGACTGCACGGCGGCATGGATCACGTCATCTGGAGCCGCCGGTTTCACGAGCTGCCCGACGAGGACCTGGCCGCGGACGTGGACGAGTCGTACCGCCACTTCGTGCGGCACTTCGGGCGGCCGGTCGGCTTCTCTTCGCCGGGCTTCTACAGCGACGAGCGGGTGATGCGACTGCTCGACCGGCTCGGCTTCCTGTACAACGGCGACGCGATCGGCGGCGAGCCGCATCGCGCCGTCGCCGACGGCCGGGAGCTCGGCCACTGGACCATCCCCGTGACCCTGTCGGGGCCGCGGACGATTCCCTTCCTCGAGTATCACGGCGCCAAGGCCACGCCGGAGGCGGAGATGCTCCGGCTGCTCGACGAGCATCTCGAGGCCCACGACGAGGTGATCCTGTACGGTCACCCCTGCTACGAGGGCGTGCGCGAGGCGGTGCTCCGCAAGGTCTTCGCGCGCGTGGTCGAGCGCGGCTTCCGGTTCGTCACGATGCAGACGATGGCGGAGCGGCTGCAGGCGGCTGCCGCCACCCGATGATTCGCGTCCTGAGCGTCTTCGGCACCCGGCCGGAGGCGATCAAGATGGCGCCCGTGGTCCGCGCACTCCGGGCGGCTCCGGAGCGCTTCGAGAGCCTCGTGTGCGTGACGCGCGCAGCACCGCAGCATGCTCGACCAGGTCCTCGAGGTGTTCGACCTGACGGCCGACATCGACCTCGACCTGATGGTGCCGGGACAGTCGCCGGCGGGCATCGCGGCGGGAATCCTGGATCGGCTGCCGCCGCTGCTTCGCCGGGTGCGGCCGACACGTGGTCCTGGTCCAGGGCGACACCACCACCACCTTCGCCGCGAGCTTCGCCGCGTTCCTCGAGCGGGTGCCCACGGGACACGTCGAGGCGGGCCTCCGGACAGGCGATCGCTGGCAGCCGTTTCCCGAGGAGATGAACCGGGTGCTCACCACCCGGATCGCCGCCCTGCACTTCGCGCCCACGCCCGCGGCCCGGGACGCGCTCGTGGCGGAGGGCATACCCGCCGGCGACGTGCACCTGACCGGCAACACGGTCATCGACGCGCTGCTGCAGACGGTGCGGCCGGAGTACCGGTTCCGTACGCCGGCGCTCGCCGCGCTCGATCCGGCCCGCCGACTGGTGCTGGTGACCACCCACCGCCGGGAGAGCTTCGGCGCGCCGCTCCGGTCCACCTGCGCGGCGATCCGGGAGCTGGCGGAGCGGTTTCCCGAGCTGCAGTTCGTGCTGCCGGTGCACCCGAACCCCGAGGTCAAGCGGACCGTCGAGGAGCTGCTCTGCGATCTGCCAGGGATGCACCTGATCCCGCCGGTCGACTACCTCGAGTTCGTGCACCTGATGGCCCGGGCCGACCTGGTGCTGACCGACAGCGGTGGCGTGCAGGAGGAGGCGCCCTCGCTGGGGAAACCGGTGCTGGTGCTCCGGGAGGTCACCGAGCGGCCGGAGGGCGTCACGGCCGGCACGGCGCGGGTGGTGGGCACCGACCAGGCGCGGATCGTGGCCGCCGCGACCGAGCTGTTGACCTCGCCCGAGGCCTACGCGCGGATGGCGAACGCGGTCAACCCCTACGGCGACGGCCACGCGAGTGAGCGCATCCTCGCGGCGCTGGCGGAACGGTACGGATGAGGCTGCTGGTCACCGGGGGGACGGGCTTCATCGGGTCCCACCTGGCGGAGGAGGGGCGGCGGCGCGGGGCGGAGGTCGTGGTGCTCGGGCTGAACGACCGGCCGGAGGAGCGCGCCAACGCCGAGCTCCTGGCCCGGCAGGGCGTGGAGATCATCCCGGGGAGCATCACCGACGCCGAGCTCTGCCAGCGGGCGATGCGCGGGGTCACGCATGTCTTCCACCTCGCCGTCGCGATGCGCGAGGGCGGGAAGAGCGACGAGTTCTTCGAGCGGGTGAACCTCGACGGGACACAGCGGCTGCTCGAAGCCGCCGGGGCGGCGCGGGTCCAGCGCTTCGTGTACTGCGGGACGATCGGGATCTACGGCCACCGCGCCCCGGGGATCACGACCGAGGCGAGCCCGCTCCGGCCCGGCAACATCTACGAGCGGACCAAGGTGGCGGCCGAGCGGATGGTGCGGGAGCTGGCCCCGGCCGCCGAGGTGCCGTACACGGTCCTCCGGCCGGCGGACGTCTATGGGCCGCGCGACCAGCGGCTCCTGAAGCTGTTCCGGGGCGTGAGCCGGGGCCGTTTCCCCCTGTTCGGGGACGGCCGGGGCCGCCGCCACATGGTGTACGTCGAGGACGTGGTGGCGGCGTTCTTCGCCGCCTGCGAGCGGCCGGAGGCGGTGGGCGAAAGCATGATCGTCGCGGGCCCGCGGCCCTGCACGCTGGCCGAGCTCATCGAGGAGGTGCGCCGGGCCACGGGCAGCGCGCGCTTCGGGCGGCGGCTGCCGCTGGCTCCGATGCTGGCCGCGGCCGCGGTGGTCGAGGACGTATGCCAGGTGCTGCACGTCGATCCGCCGATCTACCGGCGTCGGATGGACTTCTTCACCAGCGACTCGGCGTTCGATACGGCCCGCGCCCAACGCGTGCTCGGCTGGGCGCCCCGGGTCGAGCTGGCCGAGGGCGTGCGGCGGACGGCGGACGACTACCGGCGCTCCGGCGCACTGGGATGAGCGCGCGCGCGGCCCTGTGCGTTGAATCACGATTCACCGAGTCATCGAGGCATACATTGGGGACTTCAACGGGCGTCGCAACCGAGCCCTGGCAGCTCCAGCTCTTTCGCAGGTCGCTCAAGAAGCGGCAGACGGTCGACGCGATGCTCGGGCACCTTCCGCCGGTCCAGGGGAAGCTCTGCCTGGAGCTGGGCTGCGGGACCGGGCTGACCTCGCACTTCCTGCGGGAGCGGGGTGGCACCTGGGTCAGCGCGGACTTCGAGCGCGACCACGTGCGCTCCGCGCGACAGCTCGTGCGCGATCGGGTGCTGCAGGTCGGCGACCGGCAGCTGCCGTTCGCGACCGCGTCGTTCGACCTGGTGGCCGCGGTCAACTTCCTCGAGCACATCAAGGACGACGAGACCTTCGTGGCCGAGATGGTGCGGGTGCTCAAGCCGGGAGGCGACTTCCTGTTCATGGCCCCCAAGGGCGATCCGGGCCGGCCCGGCTTCATGCTCAAGCGCATGCTGGGCTTCACGGCCGACCAGGAAGGCTTCGGCCACGCGCGTGACGGGTACCCGATCCCCGCGGCCCGCGCGCTCATGGAGCGCCATGGCATCCGCGTGCAGGGGCAGGAGACCTACTGCCGGTTCTTCACCGAATCACTCGAGGACCTGCTCAACTACGCGTACCACCGGAAGGCGATGCAGGCCAAGGACACGAAGGAACAGGACTTTCACGGTGACACCGCGCCCATGTCGGCCGATGCCCTGAACAAGGTGGGCACGGCCTACAAGGTATATTCCGCGATCTATCCGGCGCTCCGCGCCTGGACCATGCTGGACCGCCTCATCCCGTTCTCCGAGGGGTACATGATGGTGACCTGGGGAAGGAAGGCCGCCTGAGATGTGCGGCATCGTAGGGACGGCCGGACCGGGATCCGTCGCCGATGCCGAAGTGCAGCGGATGTGCGATGCTATCCGCCATCGAGGCCCCGACGACTGGGGCACCTTCGTCGAGGGCGGGGTCGGCCTTGGCATGCGCCGCCTCAGCATCATCGACCTGGCCGGGGGCCACCAGCCGATCACGAACGAGGACGGCAGCGTGCTCGTCGTGTTCAACGGCGAGATCTACAACCACGAAGCGCTCCACCGGGAGCTGGCGTCGGCGGGGCATCAGTTCCGGACGCGGTCGGACACCGAGGTCCTCGTCCACCTGTACGAGGACCACGGCGAGCGGATGTTCGAGCGGCTGCGCGGGATGTTCGCGTTCGCCCTCTGGGACCGGCGCCACCAGCGGCTGCTGCTCGCGCGCGACCAGTTCGGGCAGAAGCCGCTGTTCTACACCGAGCAGGGCGGCCGGCTCACGTTCGCCTCCGAGATCAAGGCGCTGCTGGCGCACGACCCGAGCCTCGCCCGGATGTCGCCGTTCGCGCTGGACCAGTATCTCACCCTCCGGTTCGTGCAGGCGCCGGACACGTTCTACGAGAGCATCCGCGCGCTCCCGCCCGCCCACTATCTGGTCTGGGAAGACGGTACCTCGCGGGTCCGGCGCTACTGGGACCTGAACTTCGGGCCCAAGATGACGGCCAGCGAGCCCGAGATCCTCGAGCAGGTCGACGAGCTGCTGGGCGAGACCGTGGCCCTCCACCTCACCAGCGACGTGCCGGTCGGCTGCTTCCTCAGCGGCGGCCTCGACTCCACGCTGGTGGCCGCGTACGCGGTGAAGGTGCTCGGCTCCGAGCTCCGCACGTTCTCGATGGGGATCCCGTACCGCGACCTGAACGAGCTCCCCGCCGCCGCGGCGATGGCGCGGCGATATGGCACCCGGCACTTCGCGGAGGAGGTCACGCCGTCGGTCGCGGCCGATCTTCCGCGGCTCATCTCGGCGCTGGACGAGCCGGCGGATCCGCTGTCCATCTGCCTGCTGCACCTCGCGCGGATGACTTCGCGCGAGGTGAAAGTCGTGCTCGGCGGCGACGGGGGCGACGAGCTGTTCGGCGGCTACGACCGGTACGCCGCGGAGCGCTGGCTCGACGCCTATCGCGCGGTGCCGGCGGTGGTCCGCGACCTGATTTCGGGCCAGGTGCTGGACCGCCTGCCCGACCAGTTCACGTTCAAGAGCGTCACGCACAAGCTCCGCTGGGTCGACCTGATGGCGCGGAAGACCGGCGGCGAGCGCTACGCGGAGAGCCTGCAGTATTTCTGGTTCAACGAGGCCCGCCGTGCCGAGCTCTACACGCCGGGATTCCGGCACGCAGCTCGCCGGGCGGCGGCCGGAGGCGTGCCTCCTCGACCTCTACGCCGCCAAGCAGGCCGACGATCCGGTGGACCGGATGATGTACGTGGACATGATGTCCCGGCTGCCGGGCCAGTCGCTCATGATCCTCGACCGGGCCACGATGGCGTACAGCCTCGAGTCGCGGTCGCCGTTCCTCGATCCGCGGTTCGCGGAGTTCATGGCCCGGGTGCCCGTGCGCCACAAGATCCGGGGCCGGCGGCTCCGCTATCTCGAGCGCCGGCTGGGCGAGCGCTACCTGCCGCGGGAGGTGCTGGAGCGGAAGAAGCAGGGGTTCGCGTCGCCGCTCATGTACATCATGGACGAGGAGGTGCGGACGCTGGCGCCCGCGCTGCTCCTCAACAGCGAGCTCGTGCGCGACGGCTACCTCGAGGCCGCCACGGTGCGCCGGCTGGTCGACGAGCACCTGAAGCGCTACCGCGACCACGGCAACCGGATCTGGCTGCTGCTGAGCGCCGAGGTCTGGTACCGGCGGTACATCGGTGGCCGGAGCACCGAGGACCTGGAGGCCGAGCTCGACGAGACCCGGCCGGGCGGGGGCGTGCTCCTGCGGAACGCGGGATGAACCAGGGGCTGATGGAGGCAACGGCGCCGACCCGGGGCGAGGCCACCGCGCGCGAGCTGCTGTCGTCCGCCTACGACTGGGAGAGCCAGCGCGAGACGCTCACCCTCGGCGACGCCGTCCAGCGGTTCCGCGACGTCAACGGGTACGTCGGCCTGCCCATTCCGGCCAAGCCGGCGTTTCTCAAGGTGTTCCGCCGCCTGATCAACGGGCGGCGCCCGCCGGAGGAGATCTACCGGGTCCACGACGCGTCGCACGTGCTGACCGGCACCACGTTCACCCACGACGAGCCGCCCCTGGTGCTCCTGGCCGGCGAAGCGGTCGAGCAGGGGTTCTACTTCGCGTCCCGCGGGACGCCGCGAGCGGTGGGGTGGGTGTTGTTCTACGGGGGGGCGTTCGTGGAGTGCGCGCGGCGGATCGCCCCGTTCGGGCAGGTGTTCCGCGGCATCCGGCTCGGTCTCTTCAACCGCGCGTATGCCTACGCGGTGCGCACCCGGCTCACCAACCTCTTCACCATTCCCGGTGGACGAGCTCTGGGACGTCCCGGTGGCCGAGGCGCGCCGGCGGCTGGGCATGCCGCCGGGCGGACCGACGGCCGAGCTCTACGGCGAGGTCCGCATTCCGGCGCCCATGGCGGAGGCGCTCCGCCGCGAGTGGAAGGGTTTCGACAAGCCGCGTTGAGACACCGGCCGTACCGGATCAGGGTCGGTCGCTGCGAGCGTCGAGGCTGGCTCGGCCGGCCCCGTGGCCGACGAGGAACAGAAAGACCAGCATGTAGAGCAGGGGGAGCTCGCCACCGTTCTGGAGCGGCACCCCGCCACGGGGCAGATGAACTTGCAGGAACGCCACGAGCATCTCTACGGCCAGGACGAACGCCACAGGGCGTGTCAGCAGGCCGAGCACCAGCAGCAGCCCACCGAAGGTCTCCAGCACACCCGCCAGCCCCAACTGCGACACCAGCGTCACCGTGGCTCCGGCGCCATCCATGCCGCCGAACATGCCGAACAGCTTCTGCAGGCCGTGCTCCATGTAGAGCAGCCCCGCGCCGATGCGGAGCAGGGCATGGGTCCAGGGTGCGATCGAGGCGAGGGTGGCGGGCATGCTGGTGGGCGTGGTGTTCGAGGTGGGGGCGGCCATCGCGTGGTCCTCCGAGAAGTGTCAGCGCCGAACCAGCCGCCCCGTGAGGCGCCGCGCGGTCACGCGAACTGCAAGGCGATGGAGCGGCGCGAATGGATGCCGAGCTTCGCAAAGATATTCTCGACATGATGCCGCACGGTGTGCGGGCTCACGTCGAGCTGATCGGCGATCTCCCTGTTCGTCGCTCGGCGCGCGAGCAGACGCGCGATCTGCGCCTCACGCCTGGTCAGCCCGAACCGTCCGAGCGTCAACTCCGCCGCGACCTCGCGGTCACGCGCGAGACGCATGGTGACTCCCACCTTGAGCGCGGGGAGCAGCAGTCGAAGCAGCGCTCCCGCTGCATGTCTTGGGCTCGTCCGACGCGAACGAACGGACGTCTCGACGTTGCTGTACGAGATGCACAGCGCGGTGTGCCCGTCGGCGACGGGCCAGTCGATGTTCTCGCTGTCGCATATCCGGCCGGGCGTGAGGACCTCGCCGAGGAAGGCCGAGCGCCGTAGTGCTGCCGGCTGCCCAGCGGCCGCCTGCCAGAATGCACGGAGCCGGCTCCACACCTCGACGCTCGACCGCAGCCGCTCGCGCTCCGCCTTCTGAAGCCAAGGATCCGGCGGCAGGTCCGGCAGCCTGCCGAAGAGCGTCTGGATCGCATGCTGCGGCTTCGCCGCCACGTTCATGGAATGGACGTGCATCGGCACGCCGGCGCGGGGCAACCCGAACACGACGTGATCGCCATCGAGCAGTTCCGCGACTGACGACTCGACGGCGAGACACCAGTCGTCGCAGCGCTGGTGCGCGAGCGGCGACAGGATCGTGGTCAGCGCACGATCGAGCCGCTCGAGATCCACTTGTCGCATCGCCAGGCCCATGGCGGAGACCCTCCGCGTATAGGACGGTTCGTCCGATCCCAACGTATCGCGGGCCGTTCATTATCTCAATGCCGGTGCGCCACGCCAGGCCCGCGGCGCTCGCAGGTGAGCGCCGTAGGGAACATCTACCCGGAGGCCATGTGCTCGCTCGCTACCGTAACGCCGTGCTGGGTGCGCTTCTGATCCAGTTGTCCATTCCCGGTTTGCTCCCCGCTCAGTCCTCATCACCGTCGATCCGCGAAGGACACGTCGACGCCGGGAACGGCGTCCGGCTCTTCTACCGGCTGCTCGGCACCGGCCGCGATACGCTCGTCATCATTCATGGCGGCCCCGGCTTCAGCAGCGCCTACTTCGGCCACGATCTCGATGCCCTGGTTGGGACCGGGCGGGGCCATGCGCTGCTCTTCTACGATCAACGCGGGGCCGGCCGGTCCACCCTGGTCAAGGATTCCGCCGGCTTGAGCGCCCCCCGGTTCGCGGAAGACCTGGAGGCAGTGCGCCGTCATTTCAAGTTCGAGAAGATGACGATGCTGGGACACTCCTGGGGCGCCGGTGTGGTGGCGTTGTACGCCGCGCAGCATCCCCGCCGGGTGGGACGGATTGTGATCGTCGGCGGCATTCCGTTGACTGCCCAAGGACTGGCGGCCTTCTTCGGTGGCCTTCGCGCGGGCCGAGACAGCGCCACGATCCGGCACATGAATCAGTGGGAAGCCACTCTCAAGGCCAACCCCGAGGATCAAACCGCCTGCCGTAAGTTGAACGCCCTCTTTTTCACACCCTTCTTTGTAGACACCACAGGCGCCACGCTCCAGCGAATCGACTTCTGCAGCGATCCGCCGGCGTCCCGTCGCAACGCGTTGGTCGTGAACCGCTACACCTCGGCTTCTCTCGGTGCGTACGACTGGCGGCCGGCGATGCGGCAAGTGACTGCGCCGACGCTGATCATGCACGGGGACCGGGAAGTGATCCCAATGGAATACGCCCGGGAGTGGGCGGCCACGATGCCCAACGGGCGGCTGCTGATCATGCGAGGGCTGGGCCATTTCCTCTACGTGGAGGATCCGGCGCGGTTCTTCAGCGCGGTCGACGTATTTCTCGCGGGCGGCTGGCCGAGTGGAACGAGTGGTAGCTAGCGGAGGGATCCCACCGGTTTAGTCGGATTACAACGGCGTGGGTGAGATTCGAACTCACGAAGGACTTTCGCCCTTGGCGGTTTTCAAGACCGCTGCCTTCAACCGCTCGGCCACCACGCCAGAAGGCCCAAACCTCTTTCACCTCAGCAGATTACGCAAGTGAAGCAAGGCGCCGAAAGAAGATCCGGCGCCTTGCCGTGGGGAGATTTGTGGGGATTTCCGCCCCGACGCTAGACCTCATGAGGGGCGCCGTTACCAGCCCTATACCGATCTATATTTTGGATGGAAAGGACATCTACCGCGTTCCGAACGGCACGAATCTTCAGGATGCCTATACTAATTATTACACCATTCCGCGAAATGACGGGAACGGATGTACTCGCGTCTGATTGCCAGAGGAGTCTACCACAGTGTTGATTCGAATGCGGGTTATCGGACCCGCTCTTGCGGCATGGATGATCATAGCCACTCTGTCACCGAGCGGTGCTCATGCCCAAACATCGCACTGTCGGTCACACCCGGATACTGCCGGGGTGCTTGTGGCGGGCTTGCAAGGAGCCTATGGCGAAATGGATTCGACAGTCCTGAAGTCGAAGGGTCTGCCCTATGCCGATCCCGCGGCGATTAGTCTGGTCACCAGCTCGAACACATGCAAGTCAGGGGTGAATGCCTACAATAAGGCTCGCGGCACAGGCGGCGCGGCTCAGAGCAGTGCTTATGTGTTCGCGCTCGGCAACAATGGCTTTGTGGTGATCAATCCACAAGAACACATGGGGGAGTTCACAGCCATGTGGGTCTTCGATCGGCGATGGATCTACAAGAGACGCCTCGCGCATTAGAATCGCGAACGCGCACATGACCGGCACTGCCGAAGGGTGCAACAGAGGTGAGGCACAACTTCTCATATGCAGTCTGCGGCGCGCAGGACCTTCTGGGCTGGTGCGCAGCGAGCTGGTGACTCCTGACTTCAAGGCCTCGTTCCCCCCCCAGCCCAGAAGCAGCTGATTGCCGGTTTGCTGAAGGCGATAGACACGTGAACCATGCTCGGGTGTGACCCGGTCCGCGGGCGGATGGTCAGTACGGGCGGCAGCATTGCCGGCGCCGATGCCGCACCGATGAGTCCGGAACGGCCAGGCCACTAACTCCGAATTGCGTGACCATGCTCGCGGTCTCCAGCTATCCATTGTGCTATTTGTGTCGGCTTGAACCATGGCAACCAAGTAGAGCAGGACCCAACATTCTGTGAGCCCGCTGACCCGCGAGCCCTGACCGCCGCCGACAGGCGGCGGTTCTATTTTCCGGATGCAGTCGCCTAGCCAGCCGACCCGGTGTGCAAACTTCTGTGCCAACTTCCCACGATCATCCTGCACATTTCTCACCATCCGGCTGTGCATCCTGCACCACTCACCCTCACATTTCCCTCTGAAGCCGCCGAAATGTTCGCCACCGCCTAGCCACGCGGCTTAGGTATCGACAAGCCGCTGATCCGGCTGCCCGCCAATCCCACTCGCTCGCCTACGTGGAAAGATCACAGCCCGCACGTCGCTAACTCCATTAGGCTAAGGAAGCACACCGAACCGCCCTCCTCGTGGGGAGGGCCTGACGGCGCCTATACGGCTGCCCTGAGGCCCGATGCCCCACGACTCCAAGGTCATCCCCATCATGCGCGGCCGGCTGGTGTTGGTCGCCGAGCGCTACGGCACCCCGCGCGTGCTCGTGACCGGCGCCGTTCGGAATCTCGGGTACCCGGCCACAGCCTGCTCGACCGCCGCCGACGCCCTGGCGTTCCTGAAGCTGCCCCAGACGGTGTGCAGTGCCTCCTGGCCGATCTCGGTCTCCCGGACATGGACGGCGGGGAGTTCGCCGAACGAGCGCGGGACCTGGTCCCGGGGCTCCGCGTGGTACTGATGGCGGCGCCTGGTGACATGTCGGAGCAGGTGCTGTTGCGCGCCTACCAGGACATTCCTTGCCTCACCAAGCCGGTGTTCCGAGACAAGCTGGCCGAGATGCTCGAGAACCTTCTAGGGCCACCGGAAAGTGAGCCGAGCAACCTGCCCCCATGGGGAGGTGCCGGACCCACCGCCGTCCCCAGGCAGTCACCAGCGCTGATCCATGCCGACCCGCCGTGCCATCACGCTACCGCTGGTCGCGCCGATCGTGCCGGTGCTTCGCGACCATCCCTTCGATGATCTGGCGTACCTCTTCGAGCCCAAATACGACGGGTTCCGGGGTCTCCTCTACCTCAGCGGCCGGGAGTGCCATCTCGCTCGAAGCGTGGCAACGTCTTCAAGCAGTTCGAGCAGCTCTGTTACTGGGTCCGGGAAGAGTTGCGGGTCAAAGAGACGATTCTCGGTGACGAGGTCGTGGCGCTCGATCCAGCGGGAAGGACTACGCCCACTGCCGCTCAGGCGCCGCACGCGGGCACTCGAGCGCGTCATCCCGGCGACGACGACCGTGCTCTCGCGCGTGTTCGCGGTCGAGGGCCGCGGGCGCGATCTCTTCGCCGCAGCCGAGCGCACAAAGCTGCGGTAACACGATTCTCTTCACCAAGTCCGCGCGATATACGTGGCATACTAGGATCGGAGCTACTCGTAAGAGGAGTCGCTTAACTGCCGCGGAGGTGTTCCGGACGCTCATCGAGAGTTCCTCGTCTGAGGCGACTTCCTCCTCGACCCGTTCTGTGGACCTGGTCTATTCCTCCAGGCCGCCTAGGTGCTCGGCCGGCGCTGGGTGGGTTTCCAATAGAGGGCGGCGGCGAACTGAGCCGCGGGTATGCAGTTTCGTATGATCCCCGGGCTGTCCGCCCGCGGGGCGAAGAACTCCACTCGTTCTCGACGAAGCGCGCCAGCCTCGCCATACGCCAGGGCCAGGAAGCAGTGGGTCTTGCCCTCGGGGCGACGCTGGGCAAGAGCCCGCGCCCCTCGCACCACGCGCGCAATGCCGAGTGCCGAGAACGCTGCGTGCAGCGCCTCATGCAGGTCCGCGGTGTCACCTTGCAGCAGGTTCTCGCAGGTCCGTTCATTCACGGTCATCCTTTGTCCCCCATGTGCTTCCCTATCCAGGGTAGCGACGCCTTGGGCGTCGCGCGCCACCGAACCGCTCCCCAGCGCCTAGCAGGCACAGCACATCCATTGGACGATGGCATCGGCTAACCGGCAAGTGCCGGCGACCGCCGGCGCAGCGGGGCGGCTTCGCCGGCCACACTCCACCTACCACCACGACCAGCGCCCGAGTAACATTGGCCCTGAGCCACGCGACGTCGACATTTCACATCCAGGACGGACTCCGAGTCCGATGATGGAAAGCACGGACGCAGCCCTGGCATCCGCCCCTAGCCCAACCGAGCCGCAAGTCCTAGCCAACATCCCCCCCACGGCGGACCAGCGGCGGCTGGCGCGCGCCTTCCTCCTGGGCCTCCTTGTCATCCTGCTAGGCACAGCGCCCTTCGCGGAAGTACGGCTGCCCGAAGTCCACGCGTTCGTCCCGACACTCGCCGCCGCCCTGTTCGTCAGCGACTGCGTCACCGCCGCCTTACTGTTCGCCCAGTTCTTTCTGCTGCAGCAGTGGGCCCTCCTGGTGATCGCCAGCGGGTATCTGTTCAGCGCCATGATCGTGATCGCCCACGCACTGGCATTTCCGGGCGCATTCACGCCGACCGGAGTCCTGGGGTCCGGCATCCAATCCGCCGTCTGGCTCTACTGGTTCTGGCATGCCGGCCTTCCCCTCGCCATCGTCGGCTACGCGCTGCTCAAGGACACCGACCGAGTGGCCGACGCACGCGTCACGCGAGCCGCCATCAGGCTGAGCGTCGCGGGCGTGCTCGCCCTGGTCATCGGACTGTTCTGGCTCGTGACGCAGCATCAGGATCTGCTCCCCGTCACGTTCGTCGACGTTCACCCGTTGAGTCGGTTCCGTCGCACCATTGGTGGCCTGGTGATACTGACGTTGGGCGGGGCCGCCCTGTGGCTCCTCTGGCGCCGCCAGCGTTCCCTGCTCGACCAGTGGCTCGTGGTTGCCCTGTGCGCGCTGCTGCTCGAGGTGCTCCTGGCCTCGGTGCTGAGCGCCGGCCGCTATAACTTCGCATGGTATGCGGGGCGCTTCTATCAGCTGGTGACCGCCACCGTCGTCATGGTGGTGCTTCTGGCCGAGATGACGCAGCTCTATGCTGGCCTTGCCCGTTCGAACACCATGCTGCAGCGTGAGCGCGCGATGTTGCAGCGTGCCGTGGCGGCACGGCGGCGCGAGCGCGATGCCCGACTGCTTACGGGCGACGCCGTGGCCGCGACCATCGCGCACGAGCTCAAGCAGCCGCTCACCGCCATGATTACGAGATCGTACGCGGGCGTGCGCGGGCTCGATCGCGAGGCCCCCGACCTTGACACAGCGGTGGCGGGGTTCAGGCAGATCGCGGATGATGGACACCGCGCGGCAGCAGTGCTCGACCGCATCCGGGCGAACTTCCGGCCCGACGCGCAGGTCAGGGCCCCGCTCGACGTCAACGGTCTCATCATGGAGGCCGTCGCGTTGCTCCAGGACGAGCTGAGCAGTCACCGCATCGCGGTGCAGCTGGCCCTACATGAACGGCTGCTCTTGGTCATGGGGGATCGCATCCAGCTCCAGCAGGTGCTCCTCAACCTGATCACGAATGCCATGGAGGCCATGGCCACCATGGACGACCCGCGCGTGCTCGCCGTGCGCTCCGAGTTCCAGGGCGACGGCGGTGTACTCGTTGCGATCGCCGACACGGGGTATGGGGTCGGCCCCGAGGACGTGCAGCGGGTCTTCAACCCGCTCTACACCACGAAAGCTGGTGGCATGGGAATGGGCCTCTCGATCTGCCGTTCGATCATCGAGGCCCATGAGGGCACGCTGTGCGTCGCGCCGAATGCACCACGGGGCGCGGTATTCCAGTTCGTACTTGGTGCTGCCACTACGACCGCCGTCCTGTGAACCGATACCAAGGTGTGATAGCCGTGGCAGCCCGGCGGGCGTACTGTGTTGGAACATCGGCTGCTAGGAGTGGTATGGGGTATGAGTCGAGCAGGCGACCCTTGCTTACGCTCATCGATGACGACCAGTCCGTGCGCGAGTCGCTCCCCGAGCTGCTGCGCGAGTCCGGGTATGAGGTCGACACGTTCGCGTCCGCAGAGGCGTTCCTCGCCTCCGGTGGCCCGGGCCGGGCGAAGTGCCTGATTGTCGACGTGGTGATGCCGGGCATGTCAGGACCCGAGCTCCAGCGCGAGCTCAAGCGCCGCGGACAATCAATGCCGGTCATCTTCATCACGGCGAACGTCGATGGGACAATGCGTCCGCGCCTGCTCAAGCAGGGCGCCGTGGAGTGCCTGTTCAAGCCCTTCACGGAGCGCGCGCTCCTGGCCGCCATCGGCTCCGCGCTGCGAGTGGCCTGAGGTAAGGTGTGACTGCTCCTGGTCCCCTCGTGTTCGTCGTCGATGATGACGACTCGGTCCGGGAATCGCTGGAACTTCTGATCCGTATGGTCGGCTGGCGTGCCGAGGGGTACGGGTCGGCTGCGGCGTTTCTCGCCCGGCCCCGGGCGCTCGTTCCTAGCTGTCTAGTCCTCGACGTATCGCTCCCCGATCTCAACGGGCTCGACCTCCAGCATCGTCTCGGGCCCGATCATGGCGAGCTGCCGATCATCTTCATCACGGCGCATGGCGACGTGCCTATGTCGGTGCGGGCGATGAAGGCGGGAGCGGCCGAATTCCTCATCAAGCCGTTCCGGGACGACGTGCTCCTGGGCGCCATCACGAGCGCCCTCGATCGTAGTCGCGCGGCCCTCGAGCGGCAGTCGGAGACCCGGCTGCTGCGAGACCGCTACGCCACGCTCAGCCCCCGGGAGCGGGAAGTGATGGCCCTGGTCATCTCCGGGCTCCTGAACAAGCAGACCGCCGGCGAGCTCCACATCAGCGAGATCACCGTGAAGGCCCACCGCGGCAAGGTGATGCGGAAGATGGGCGCCGGCTCGCTGGTCGACCTGGTGAAGATGGCCGAGCGGCTCGGCGTGGCTCTGGAGGCGACGGAGGGGATCGGGCGCCGTCGCCGTGCTGAAGACCGATACCATGGTGCAATGGACGCCAACCGTCAACGCTGCCACTCTGCGAGGGCATGTTGATGGTCAATCGGTACTCACACGGCTCACACCAGCCAGGAGGAAGCCATGACCACCGCAATCCGCGGCAAAGACGCGACCACTGACACGCGCGTCGGTCAGGTCGACTTGAAGCTCGAGGTCATCACCATCCCGGTCTCGGATGTCGACCGCGCGAAGGAGTTCTACGAGGGTCTCGGCTGGCGGCTCGATGCCGACTTCAGCGACGGCGATGAGCGCGCCATCCAGTTCACGCCTCCGGGGTCCCAAGGCTCTATTCACTTCGGAAAGCCGAGCCAGGGGACACCAGGATCCGCCCAGGGCATGTTCCTGGTCGTCTCCGACATCCAGGCGGCGCGCGAGGACCTGCTAAGGCGCGGTGTCGAAGTGAGCGAGGTATTCCATTTCGCGAAAGGCCCCGCTCCCTTCGGCGGCTTTGTGGGCGGGCTCGCCGCCGACCACCAGAGCTACGGGTCGTACGCGGCATTCAAAGACCCGGACGGCAACGGCTGGCTGCTTCAGGAGGTCACGACGCGGTTCCCGGGGCGGGTGGCGGGCGACACGACGTACGCGTCGGCGTCCGACCTGGCGCAGGCCCTGCGGCGCGCCGAGGCCGCTCATGGCGAGCACGAGGCGCGAACCGGCGAGCGGGACGCCGACTGGCCGTCCTGGTACGCCGCGTACATGATGGCGGAGCAGGCCGGCACGGAATTGCCCAGGTGAAGCGGGCGGAGACCGACCGTGCGCCCTGACATCGTGCCCGGCGGCACGTTTCCCGACTACGAGCTGCCCGATCACACGAGCACCTCACGCCGGCTGAGCGACCTGCAGGGCGACGACCCGCTGATCCTCACGCTCGCGCGCGGCCACTACTGCCCGAAAGAGCACCAGCAGCATCTGGAGCTCGCGGCGTTCTATCCAAAGATCGCCGTTGCGTACACCCGGATCGCCACCATCACGACCGACGACCACCACACGCTCCAGGAGTTCCGCGCGTCGGTCGGCGCGCAGTGGACGTTCCTCTCCGACCCTGGTCGAACGGTGCAGCGGGATCTCCGCATTCAGGAGTACACTGACCCCGAGCACGACCCGATGATCCCGCACACTCTGGTGCTGAAGCCGGGCCTCGTGATCCACCGCATCTACAACGGCTACTGGTTCTGGGGCCGCCCGTCGGTCGTCGACCTCTGGCACGACCTGCGTGCGGTGACGAGTCAGATCCGCCCGGACTGGGACCTGAGCACCCCCGGACTCCGCGAGGCCTGGGAGGCAGGCGACTTTTCGCCCTTCCATGGGTGGAACAAGCGCTCAGGTCAGAAACCGGCCGCGGTTTGACAGGAGGAGGAACGCATGACCCCCGCATCCGCCATTGCTCCCGTCGTGTCCAATGAGGCAAGCGCCATCACCGCACCGACGCGATTCATCGAGACCCGGCTGGAGACGTACGCCTACCGCCGCTTCGGAGGAGGAGCCGCCCCACCGCTCGTCTTTCTGCAGCACTTCACGGGGACCCTGGACAACTGGGACCCTGCCGTCACGGACCAGCTTGCCGGCAGCCGCGAGGTGATCTTGTTCGAGAGTGCCGGCGTGGGACGCTCGACCGGAGAGGTGCCTACCACAATCGCCGGCATGACCGCGCACCTCCTCGCATTTGCCGATGCGCTCGGCCTCACCCAGATCGACCTGCTCGGCTTCTCGCTGGGGGGTATGGTTGCGCAGAAGGTCGCGCTCGACCGCCCCTCCCTCGTCCGCAAGATGCTGTTGGTCGGCACCGCCCCGGCAGGCGGTGAGGACATTATGCACCTGGAGAAGCCGGAGCTCAGGAGAATACTCGAGGACCCCAGCCTTTCTGGCCCTCAGATCCTGGTGCGGCTCTTCTTTACCCCGAGCGAGTCGAGCCAGGCGGCCGGCCAGGCGTTCGTGACGCGGCTCGCGGCACGCACCCAGGATCGGGAGCCTGTGTCTGGCCCGAAGGTCGCGCAGGCCCAGATCGCCGCGTTTCGTGCGTGGGAGCGCGTTGATGTCGAGCGTTTCGGGGAGCTCCGGCGGATCACGCAGCCGTGTCTGGTGGTGAACGGCATGCTGGACACGATGATTCCGGTCAGAAACTCGTACCTGCTAGCCGAGCACCTGCCGAACGCAATGCTGTTGATCTATCCCGACGCGGGGCACGGCTCGCTCTTTCAGTTCCACGACTCCTTCGTGCGACACGCGACGCTGTTCCTGGACTCGTGAGGGCTTCGACAGCCGAGAGGAGTATTCATGGTCTGGTGTAGGCCAGAATTGCTGGCTGTGCTCGTCGCCGCATCGAGTGTGGTTCCTGGCGCCTCCGGGTGCGCTGGCCAGAGTTCGGCCGGGTCCGCGTCACCACACTGGTTAGTACCCCCTGTACTGCCACCCGGCGCGTTCATTGCGGTCGTCAGCGGCGATCCCACCCGCCCCGGCCCATTCACTCTTCTGGTTTCCATGCCGAACGGGTACCGGATCCCGCCGCACAGCCACCCCAGTTATGAGCACGTCGAGGTCAAGGAGGGAACGCTCCTGGTCGGCCTGGGAGACGAGCTCGATCCCAAGATGACCCAAGCCCTGGCAGCCGGCGATTCTGCCACGGCGCCGGCGGGTGTGCACCATTTCTCGATCGCGAAGGGAAGGACCCTGCTGTCCGCCACGTTCATGGGCCCTTACACGATTACCTACGTGCGAGCTGAGGACGCTCCGAAGCCACGGACTTTCCCGTTCGGTTACTGAGTCGCGATCAGCGAGAGTTCAGGGGATAAATCTTCCGCCTTCACCACGATTGAGGACCTCGTCTCACGCGGAGCGCGTCACCAGGTGTCGCGTGCGATCGGTGAACGATCTTTCTGCGACACGCCAGGCATACTTGACTGAAGCCACACTGACATTTTCGGAGAATACCTCTATACGAGCGCAAGCTGGAGTTCACGTCGCCGCGTACCGATGAGATCATCGCACAACTCAGAGGCCGTCCCCCCTCCCACCAGTGAGACACTCCAAGCCAAACTCCACAGTCAGCGGCCTGAAAAGGCCTCAATGACATTTTTCGGAGGTACCTCTATACCCCCCGAAGACATGAAGGATGGTTGAAGATCAGATCTGCTGAATGACACGGCCACGAACTGGTGCTTGTCCGCTGAGTTGCTTACGAGCGGAGGTGTATGACCCAGGATTTTGGGTCACGAATTTCTCGAAGGGTATCGCCCCCACAAGCTGGGTGTGATGGGGGGTCGGGCTGTTCCTCGGTCGTATCCCCCAAGGCTGGTCGGCAGCGCTGCACGACACACCCCGGCAGGCGACCACACGCGGCCCTGGCAATCCCATCAGGGAACCGGCGAGGCGGCATTGGTGCCCTCTTATTTTCAGCCAATCCCGCCGAGCTCCCTTTGGGTAGCGCCAAGGCAGGATTGAGTGTTTCGGCAAGATTCGAGGAATAGAACGTTATCCGAACCCAGGATTTTGTGGCGCGCATTTGGGCCAGGGTAACACTGCTAAGACATGGTGGGCGGTGGGGGGTCTGGCAGGGCGACGGCCCCGTATCAGGGAAAAAGGGCGTGACGGCAGGCCCAGAGACATGCAACGCGCCCATGATCGAGCCAGGCGCGTTTGCATTGTCAGGGAACAACGGTACCAAATTAGACCAAGAACAGCTAAGTCTATGAGGGCGGTGGGACTCGAACCCACGACCTAGGGATTAAAAGTCCCTTGCTCTACCAGCTGAGCTACGCCCCCCGGACATGGTTGAAACATCCTCACAGAGAATCGCTTAGACAAGATGGTGGCAGGTCAGCTATGAGCCGGCCGGCGGGCGAGGCAGGGTCGTAACTGATGGATCTACGCTGGGCGGTGATCCGCGCTGGCGTCGGGCGGCTTCGGAGAAATCCCGCGTTCGAGTCGCGCCGGGCCCACTCTGGAGGTCCTCCCCCGCTTGCACTCCGGTGTGAGCGGGGGTTTCCCTTCGCTCCCTGCATGAGCGCGCTCGTGCTGGTCCTCCAAGGTAGTCACGAGTGAAGGCCATCGGGGCTGCTCCCGCAGCGAGTCACCATCTCTCCGGCCGCTACCTCAACACTTTCACTGTCTCGCGTGTCAGGGAATGGACGATGGAGGAAAGCGATGCGGGATTGGTGGCAAGGGTCCGGGCCGGGGATGGCCGAGCGGCGGACCGGCTCCTGGAGCGGTACTTCCGGGCCTGCCGGGCCGTCGCCCTCGCGGTCACCGGCAACGAGGCCGACGCCGATGATGCTTGCCAGGACGGGTTCGTGGCGGCCATTGAGCGGATCGACAGCTGCCGGAATCCGGCGCGATTCGGCGGCTGGCTGCTTCAGATCGTCCGCAACCGGGCCCGCAATCTGGTCCGGCATCACGCGATCCGGGCAACCGAGCCGCTGGAACTGCACGAGGTGGCCGGAGCGGTGTCTGCCGCCGCGGAGGTGGAGCGCGGCGACCTTCGGGGACGGCTTCTCGCGGCGCTGGAAGAGCTCACTGAAGCCCAGCGCGAGGTGGTGTTGCTGCACGATCTCGAAGGCTGGAAGCACGCGGAGATCTCCAGACACCTCGGGCTCGCGGCAGGCACCGTGCGGTCGCACCTCTACCACGCGAGGCGCCATCTGCGTCGCAGCCTGAGCGAGGACTTGGGATGACCGATCCGTGGGAGCCCGTGGACCTCTCTCCACTCGACCCGGCCCACCGGCCCTCGTGGACCGCGCGGGTCGAGGCAACCCGCCGAACCGTGGCCGCGATGGTCGGGAGCCGTCGCTGCACCAGGGGCCGTTCGATGTCCTGAGCAGCTGGGCCCGCCCGGTGCTGGCCGCGGCCGCGCTCCTGTTGGCCCTCCTCGGCGGTGCTGATGCGCTGGTTCGCGCGTTGGATAGCGCAGGCGCCGCGCGCCTGGGTGAGGCACGTCGCCTCGCCTTGCTCAGCGAGGCATCGCTCGCGCACGGCTGGGCTCCCAGTGGAGCGGAGCTGCGCGCGCTCCTGCGGGAGCCGGCACGATGAGCTGGGGCGCCCGCCGGACTGCCGTGCTCCTGCTCCTTGCCGTGTTCCTCGCGGGCGGTGCTGCCGGATCGCTGCTGGAGGACGTTGTGGACGAGGTTCACTGGCCCGGCGGCCATGGCAAGGGCCGGACGCTCGACCGGCCCGACGACCGCGAGCCGCTCGATGACGATGCGGAAGAGGACTTTCTCGAGAGTCTCAGCCTCGGCCAGGCACAGCTCGACTCGGTGGATCACCTGCTCGAACGTCGTGAAGACCGGCTGGAGGACTATTGGAACTCCCGGCTGCCCGATCTCAAGGCCCTCGTTGACTCAAGCCGCCAGGAGATCCGCGCGTTGCTGACATCCGAGCAGCAGGCAGCGTACGACCGATGGCTCGGCGAGCAGTCGGGCGCGAACCAACCCTGAGGAGAAGCACGATGACGAATCCGAAGCACCCGCTCACCGCCGTCGCAGATGCCGCGACGCTGAGCTTGACCATCACGGCTGCGGCGATCGCGCAGGTGGCCCCGGCCACGGCCGACACCAAGGGGAGCGGGTCCCGCAGCCCAGACTCTCGCCCCGGCGCCAGCCGAAAACCGGTGCGCGCTTGTGGACGTGGGCGGCAAGGGGCTGCCTGTGGAGATCGAGAGGGAGTGGCGCTGCCGCGACGAAGTGACCGCCGGCACGCTCGTGCTGCGCGAGGGCAGCCACTGGCGGCTCCAGACCAGGGTGCGGCAGACCTGTGGCGACCGCACGGAGATGGATCAGGAAGATGAGGACGGCATGTATCGCACCGAGGGGGCCACGATTCATTTCCTCGACGACGACGGCAACCGGAACGACGCGGACTGGAGTCTCGAGCGGGAGATCGATCTGGACGAGCTCGATCACGGCTCGCTCGACGGCGGCATGCTGACCGTGCGACTGGCCGACGAGAAGACGGTACTTCGCTTCCGGCGGCAGGGCCCATGAGCGCGCTCGTGCTCCGAGGACTCCTCGGGCTCGGCCTCCTGGCGAGTGCCACAGGCTGCCGGGAGGGGCGCCCCGCCGTGGGCCGGGCATCCGCGCCTGCGCAGACCACCACGGTCGAGGCCGCGGCGCGGCCAGCCTCGCCCGCCGGGGGCATCGCCGCCTACGACCTCGCCTCACCACCGAGCTCGCGGGTTACGCTGCCCGCCGAGCTCCGGGAGATCTCCGGGCTCGCCGTGACCCCAGACGGCCGAGTGTTCGCCCATGGGGATGAGGACGCCACGGTTTACCAGCTCGACCCCCACTCGGGCCGAGTAACGAAGCGGTTCGCCCTCGCTGGCAGCGGCAGCGGCCTTGATCTGGGCAAGAAGAGCGGGGACGGCGGCTTGACGGGCGACTTCGAGGACATCGCCGTTGTTGGCGAACGCTTTTTCCTGGTCAGCAGCACCGGCGTCCTCCTCGAGTTCGCCGAAGGGCCGGACGGCGGCGCGGTCCCGTATCGGGCCTACCCCACGGGGCTCGAGCAGGTCTGCGAAGTGGAAGGGCTGGCGCACGACCCGTCCACCAAGTCGCTACTCCTGCTCTGCAAGACGATGCGGGAGAAGCTCGAGCGCCAGCAGGTGGTGATCTACGCCTGGTCGCTCGTCGATGGCACGCGTGGCGACGCACCGCGCTTGGCGGTGCCGTGGAGCGCGCTGTCCCGGGTGACGGGTGGCAAGGGATTCAATGGCTCGGCGGTCGCGCTCGCGCCGGGCGGACGGTCGCTGCTGATGGTCGCCGGACCCCAGCAACTCTTCGCCGAGGTCGGTTCAGACGGCGCGCCGCTCCGTGGTGGCTCAATCGACAAGGGTACGCTTCCTCAGCCTGAGAGTCTCGCCTTTCTCCCGGATGGCACCTTGCTGGTGGCGAGCGAAGGCGTGAAAGGCGAGGCTGTGCTCGCTCGCTACTCGCCCAGGCAGCGGCATGAGAGCTAGTAGGTGACGCCCCGCTCATCTGACTGGGCGAGCGGATCTCACGGCTTGCAGAAGTTGGCCGACGTGCCCGGCTGTCAGCCCGGCGACTTGATCCAAGGGGAAAGAGCGCAGGCGCGTGCGAGCGCGAGGATCAGCGCGGACGACATCCTCCAGTCGACATCGATCTGGATCTTTCCACAGGTCGACGGCGGCGGATCCGCCGCCGTCGGTCGCCCTGCGGCAGAGCTCCGGGAAGGGGGCCAAACCAGCTGGCGCGGGCCAGCGCCGGCTGGACGGCCGGACAAGCGCTACTCCTCCGCCAGCCGCCGGCGCCGCTCCTCCTGCCGGGCCTTGCGCACGGCGTCGTTGGACCCGGACGAGGCTACGCCCCGGAACTCGAAGTGCCGCTCGTCGAGCGCGCGGTCGCGCGTGAGCGGCACCTTATCCAGCTTGCGTAGCCGGAGCGCGAGCACCTGATCCATCATCACCGCGGCCGGCTGCCATTCGTTCGCCGCGATCCCGGGATAAAGGTGCGCGAAAGCCGGCTTGAGCAGCGCCTGTCGGATGCCGGGCCGGTTCACGCGTCGCGCTCGGAGGGCACGGTCATCGAGCGCCGCTTACCGCCTGCGGCGTGCCAGGAGAAACGCGAGCGCCACGGCGGCGACACCGATGAGCGCGGCCGAGCCGACCGCCCGCTTCATGCCCTGGGACAGCGCGGGCTGCCGCGCCGCCAGCTCCTTCGACGTGTCGGCCAACGCGCTGTTGACCCGCTCGCGGTGCGTGAGCCACTCGTGGATCAGGCCGGGCTCCTCTACATCCGCGGGCTTCGCGTCCAGCCGCCGGCGGACCTCGTCTTCTCCCAGCACGTCCAACTCCCGGAACACCTGCTCGCGCGTCTTGCGGACCATCGGGGCCTCCAGCCTGCGGAACCAAGGGGGAGCGGACAGACTTCCAATCTACCGCCTAGGGGGCCTCCCGGTTAGCGACCGGCGCCGCGGCGGTATATTGCGGCGAGCGGCATCGGAACCGCGGCGACCGGCCCGGGTACGCGTCTGCCAGGAGAGCCTCGACCCATGATCGGACGGATCGGCAGTCCCCTGGTGGTCCTGCTGGCCCTCGCGCGCCCGCTCGCGGCGCAGGGCGACCGCTGGCAGGTCACGCTCGATGACAACCGCTACGTCTGGGACATCCGGCTGGTCGGGCTGGAGGGCGACTCACTGGCCGTCCGCCAGTCGGACAGCCTGGTGCGCGTACCCGTCGCCCACATCACCGAGATCCGGCTCATCCGGAAGTCCGAGATGCAGGTCGGCGATGGCGGTGCGGCCGGCGCGATGAACGCGCTGGTCGGCGCCGACGACGAGGTGTACGACCTCGCTCCGCTCGACTTCGCCGACCGCCTGCGCACCGTCCAGAAGATCCTCCTGCTCCATCCAACCGCGCCCTAGACCGGCCGGAGGGCTGTGGATGAACGCGCTGCTCATCACCGGCACCGACACCGGCGTCGGCAAGACCTGGGTGGCCCGCGCGCTCGGACGGGCGCTCACGACGCGGGCCGCCGGGTGGTCGCGATCAAGCTGGTCGAGACCGGGTGCCGCGAGGCGACCAGCGCGTCGGAAGATGGCGTGCTGCTCGCCGCCGCGACCGGTCAGCCGGAGCCGCAGGCCGCGCTCTACCGCTTCGCCGCGCCGCTCGCCCCCGCTCTCGCGTCCGACGCCGAGGGCGAAGCCATCGACCTCGACGCACTGGTGCTCCGCATCGAAGCGCTCGGCGATGGCGCCGACCTGGTCCTGATCGAGGGGGCTGGTGGGCTGCTGTCGCCTATCACCTGGGAGTGGAACGTCGTGGACCTGGCGCGCACGCTGGGGGCGACGGCTCTGCTCGTGGGCCCGGACCGGCTCGGGGTGATCAACCACGCCTTGCTCGCGCTGAGCGCGCTCGAGCTGGCGGGCCTCGAGGTCGCGGGTCTGGTGCTGACGACGCCGGAGGCTCCGGACGCGTCGACGGGTGCCAACGCCGCGGCGATCGCACGAATCAGCGGCGTGGACCGGGTGCTCGCCCTGCCGCGCGCCGTCGACCCGTTCACGGCTGTGACCGCGCTCGCTCCGATGCTCGACTGGCTGCGGCCCGCGGGCTGACCGCTCGGCGTCCGGCCGCGCCTACGACCCGACGCGTGCCCGGCCGCGCTCCACTTCCATCGCCGCTCGCTCGCGTTCGATCCAGCGACTGAACCGCCCCAGCAGATCCGCCAGCACCCGTCGCGTCGGTCTCGTGGCCGAGCCGCAGGTCGGCGTCGAAGCGCTCGTGCGCCGACGCGACGAGCAGCTCCGGCGGCGGGAGCACGCGGGCCTGCGTATGGGCCAGCAGCTGTCGGAGGTGGAGCTGGGCCCGCGCCGTACCGACCTGACTGGGCGACGCGCCCATCACGGCGACCGGCTTCCCGGCCAGCGGCGATCGTCCAGGCAGGCGCGACGCCCACTCGATCGCGTTCGTGAGCACACCCGGGATGCCGTTGTTGTGCTCGGGGGTGGCGATCAGGAGCCCGTCGGCATCGCGCAGCAACGCCTTGAACGCCGCTACCGCCGGCGGGTCGCCCTCCGCCTCGACGTCGCCATTGTAGAAAGGCAGCTCGCCGATCTCGATCGGCTCGACGGTCATGCCGGCGGGCGCCAGCTCGACGGCAGCCGCGACCAGGGCGCGGTTGAAGGACCGGCGGCGGAGGCTGCCTGCGAAGGCGACGATGCGGTCAGCCACGCCGCCGCCCCTCCGTGCCCGGCCCGCCGACGGTGGCACGGCGGAGCACCAGGAACTGGGCGCAGCCGGCGCAGGCCTCCACATGCTCGGCTACGGCGAGCGCTTCGACCAGCGGCAGGGTGCCTACGAGGTAGTACTCGAGCCGGAGGACGATCAGCTCGCAGGTCCAGCCTGGCGGATATTCCACGATGACCTCCCACTGATGCGGATAGAGGCCTAGCTGGGCGGACGCTCGAGGCGACCGATCGCCGCATTCAGGTCCGTGCGGGCCTTGGGTGACCGGACGGCCGGCGCCGCTTCGCGCAGCAGCGCGAGCGCCTGGGGCTCGTCGAGCTGGTCCGCCACCCCTTCCAACAGCCACGCCCGCACCCAGCTTCGCTCGTCGTCGAGGGCCGTCACCAGCGCGCGCCGGGCATCAGGGTTGCCCCTCGCCGTGAGCGCGGCGAGAGCCAGCGAGGGCAGCGGTTGCGCGCCCAGATGCTGGGCGAGCACCGCGACGAGCTCGGAGTCGGGATGCTGCACCACGGCGGCCACGGCGGCGCTCTGGATCACGTCCCGGTAGGAGGGCGTCGAGAGACCCGCCAGCACGGCCTCCCGCGCGGCCGGCGCGCCGAGCTTCGCCACCGCCAACAGGGCGGCGGCCCGCACCTGATAGCTCGAATCCCTTCGCCACGCGTCGGTCGTGATGGCGAGCGGCACGCGTGCCGCCGACCGCCCCGAGCGAGCCGACGGCGGCCTCGCGCACCAGCGCGGCGGTATCGCGCGCCGCCGCCTCGAGCGCCGGCAGGGCGATGGCCTGGGGAAACCGGCCGAGCGTGCTCGCGGCGTCGGCGCGGGTCCGCGAGTAGTCGGCGCCGCGCGCGGCCCGGGCGAGCGCCACGCCGGCGAGCGGGTCGCCGGTGCGCACGCCGAGCTGCTGGATGGCCCAGGCTCGCTGCCAGAGATGCGGATGCCGCTCGAGCAGTGCCGCCAGCCAGGCCGTCGGCTGGTCGAACACGAGCGTCTTGACCACCGCGTTGGCGTCGTCGAACGCAACCATGGTCGGCGGACCGGGCAGGCTGTCGATTCGTACCGTCTGCTCGCGGCGGTCGATGGTCACCTGCCGGACCACGTCGCCCTGCGGCGTGGCGACGCGGATGGCGATCGGAGCGCGGAACGCGAGCGGCGTCACGAAGCGCACGCCGTTGCTGTCGGCGGTCGGGGTGTCCATCTGGGTCTGGCGTACCGTGAGCGTGAGCGCGCGCGCGGTGGAGTCGTAAGCGGATGTCACCGCGAAGGCCGGATAGCCGGCCGAGTAGATCCATTGCGCCCAGAACCAGCTCAGGCTCTGTCCGGTCGCGTCGAGCACCGCCTGGCGCAGATCGTCGCTCGTCGCCGAGCCGTACGCGTGAGGTGGTGAGATACCGGTGGATGGCCGCCCAGAACGGCCCGGTCCCGAGCTGCGTCTTCAGCATCTCGAGCACCAGCGCGCCCTTGGGGTACACGTTGTTCGAGTTGTAGGTGGCGAGCGGCATCCGCCGACGGGCGTCGGCGGCCAGGAACTGGCGGTACTCGGCGAGGTAGTAGTCCTGCTCCGCGTGCGCGCCCTGCTTCGCACCCCAGTACTGGCCCGGCATGAACTCGGCCATGCCCTCGTTGAGCCAGTAGTTGGCCCAGTTCTCGGCCGTCACCAGGTCGCCGAACCACTGGTGGGCCAGCTCGTGGGGGATGAGCGACTGCCGGTACCACGGCCGGTCGAGGTACGCGCGCGCATCGGGCAGCCAGTCCACCAGCGTGGTCGCGCTCACATTCTCCATGCCGCCGATGAAGTCGGCCACCGTGACCTGCGCGTACTTGTTCCAAGGATACGGCACGCCGGTGAGACGGCTGTAAGTCTCCATCATGTCGGGCGTCGCGCCGAACAGCGGCCGCGCGAGAACGCTGTCCTCGCGGTAGACGTAGTAGTCGACCGGGATGCCGCGCCAGCGGTCGGAGATCCGGGCGAACGGCGCCGCCGCGAGCGAGATCAGGTAGGTCGAGGCGGGTTTCTCCTGCCGCCAGGTGACGGTGTGCATGCCGCCGGGCGCGGGACGATCGCTCACCAGGCGGCCGTTGGAGACGACGACGAGCTTCGACGGCACGGTCGCCGCCAGCTCCCACGTCGCCTTGTCGGCCGGGCCGGCCCAGGTCGGCAGCCAGCGGGGGTTGCCGTCGGTACCGCCGCCGCTGTACACCTGCTGCGGGCGGTGAGGCCGGCCGTCGGCCTTGAAGAAGTAGAGGCCGTAGCCCTGCCGGATGCGGCCGTGATAGTCCACGGTGAACCGGAGGGTATCGCCCAAGGCAGCGGGCCGAGGCAGGCGGACCACCAGCGAATCGCCCGGTCGCGCGAACGCGAGCGGGCCGCAGGCGGCGCGGGCACGTGCGCATACGGGCGTCACGCTCCGGACCTCGAGCGTGCGGCCCATGTCGAGGACGACGGCATCGAGCCCCGGCCGGAGCGAGACCACCGTCGTGGTGACGCGGCCGTCGAACGCGGTCGAGTCCCAGTCGAAGTTCCGCACCTCGATGCGCTGGTGAACCAGGTCGTAGTCGTGCGACGGGGTGAAGGCCCCGTTGACGACGCGCTCGAGGTTGGTCTGGGCGGAGAGGGGCGCGCCGACCAGGAGGACGGCGAGCGCCAGCCGCGGGCCGGCGAAGGACATGCGGGGAATGTAATGGGCGCGGGGCGGGTGCCCGCGCCGCGGGGCCGGCGCCGTGCGACGCCGGCCGGACGCTGCTCTCAGGTGCTCGGTGCGGCCACCGCTCAGAAAAGGGTGAGCTGCGCGAGCGGCGCGAACGTCCGGCGGTGATGGCAGGTCGGCCCGTGGAGCTTGAGCCCTTCGTGATGCTCGTCCGTGCCGTAACCCATGTTGGTCTGCCACCCGTAGCCCGGATGGCGCTGGGCCAGGCGCTCCATCAGCCGGTCGCGCGTGGTCTTGGCGAGGATGGCGGCGGCGGCGATGGACTGGCAGCGCGCGTCGCCGTCCACCAGCGCGTCGTGCGCGTAACCGACTTCGGGCAGGGGCAGACCGTCGATCAGGATGCGGTAGGGGCGGCCATCGAGCACCGCACGCCGGAGGAGGGCCGCGATCGCGCGCCGCATGGCGAGCGCCGACGCCACCCGGATGTTGAGCCGGTCGATCTCGTGCGACGACGCGGCGCCGACGGCGAAGCCGAGCGCGCGGGACCGGATCCGGTCCGCCAGGACCAGGCGGACGCGGGCGCGGCAGGACCTTGCTGTCGCGGAGGCCGCGCACCGCGCGGCAATCAGGAGGAAAGACGACGGCCGCGGCGACCACTGGTCCTGCCAGTGGGCCGCGGCCCGCTTCATCGACGCCCACGAGGAGCGCCGCTTCGGCCCAGGCCGCCCGTTCCCGGTGGAGCGAGGGGCGGAGGCGCATCGGCTCAGCTGTCGCGCTTCTCCCGGATGCGTGCCGCCTTGCCGCTCAGCGCGCGCAGGTAGTAGAGCTTGGCCCGGCGGACGCGGCCGCGGCGCACCAGCTCAACCGAGGCGATGGTCGGGCTGTGGATCGGGAACACCCGCTCGACACCGACGCCGGCCGACACCTTGCGGACGGTGAAGTTCTCGCTGATCCCGCCGCCGCGCTTGGCGATGACGATGCCCCTCGAACGCCTGCAGCCGCTCCTTGTCGCCTTCCCGGACGCGGACCATGACCCGGACGGTGTCACCCGGCTCGAATGCAGGAATGTCCGTGCGCAAGCCCTCACGGGCCACCTCTGCCAATCGCTGCATCGTCGAATCCTCCGCGCCGTCCGGCGCCGCGTGAACCACGTTTACGACTCGTTACGATCGTTCCCACAAATCCGGCCGCCGCTCGCGCGTCAGCCGCTCCGCCTCCGCCTGCCGCCACGCCTCGATCCGCGCGTGGTCGCCCGACCGAAGCACTTCGGGCACCGCGAGGCCGCGATAGTCCGGCGGCCGGGTATAGCTCGGCGGGCTCAACAGCCCGTCGTAGTGCGAATCGCCGCTGGCGCTCTCGTGGTCGCCAGCGCGCCGGGGAGGAGCCGCACCACCGCGTCGAGCACGCAGAGCGCGGCGGGCTCGCCCCCGGAGAGCACGAAATCGCCGACCGACAGCTCCTCGGTGGCGAGCCCGTCCGCCACCCGCTGGTCCACGTCCTTGTAGTGGCCGCAGAGCAGCGTGAGCCGTCGTCCAGCGAGAGCCGCACCGCGTCGTCGTGGCCGAACCGCCGGCCCCGCGCCGAGAGCAGCACGATCGCCTCGGTCTCGCCCAGGCTCTCCACCGCCTCGAAGAACGGCTCCGGCTTGAGCACCATGCCGGCGCCGCCGCCGTAGGCGTAGTCGTCCACGGTGTTGTGCCGGTCGTGGGTGAAGTCCCGGAGCTGCACCAGGTTGAACTTCACCAGTCCGGCCGCCGCGGCCCGCCCCGGAATGCTCGCGGTCGTGAACGGGGCGATCACTTCGGGAAACAGGGTGATGACGTCGATGGTCAGCATGCCCTCGACCCTACTCGATCAGCCCCTCCGGCGGCGTCACCACCAGCCGGCGGCCCGCCCGGTCGACCTCGCGCACGAACTCCTTCTTGTACGGCAGCAGGAACTCGCGCTTGGGCCCCTGCACCTCGATCATCACACCCGACGGCAGCTCGTACACCGCGCTCACCAGCCCCAGCGCGGTCTCGTCGGGCAGCCGGACCGCGAAGCCGTCCAGCTCGTGGAGGTAGACCTCGTCGCCCTCGGGCGGCCTCAGCTCGTCGGCCGGGACCGCCAGGAACAGTCCCCGCCACGGGTCGATCGCCTCGCGCCGGTCGGCGCCGGCGAACTTGACCAGCCACTCCCGGTGATACGAGCGGCTCCGCTCGATCGTCAC
>CAWHZQ010000012.1:0-52686 GCA_963833905.1 uncultured Gemmatimonadales bacterium
TGAACTCGTCGGCCTCGCGGCGATGGGCTCCCGCCTCCAGTCCGTGCGCCAGGAACAGGTGGATCCGCTCGTCGGTGAAGCCCGGGGTCGTGTAGATGGTGGTGAGCCGCTCGAGCGCACGGGCGCGCATGCCGGTCTCCTCCTCCAGCTCGCGCCGGGCGCAGGCCTCCGGCGACTCTCGCCGGCGTCGAGCCGGCCGGCCGGCACCTCCCAGATGAAGCCCTCGGCCGCGTGGCGGAACTGGCGGATCAGGATGACGCGGGGGTCGGGCTCGCCCGGGATCGTCGAGGAACGGCACCACCGCCGACGCGCCCGGGTGCCGGAGCATCTCCAGCCGGCCGGTGGAGCCGTCGGGGAAGCGCACGGTGTCGGCGTCGAGGCTGACGATGCGGCCGGTGTACAGCCGTTCGGAGGAGATCAGAGCCATGGCGGCTGACCAGCTCCGCACCCACGCCACCGGGATCTTGAATCCTTCGGCGAAGAGGTAGCGGAGCTCGAGGACGGGGTTGTCGGAGATGGGGCTGCTCTCCGTGGGCGAGGTGTACGCCTCGAGCGCCGTGCGGCGCGCCTCGAGGCGGAGGCGGAACATGTGGAAGGGGTCGCTCACCAGGATGACTCGTCTTCACCTTCGCTTTCGCCGCCCCACACCGCGACGGCGGTCATCGACTCGCCGGGGTGGAGCGGCCGTTGGCCTCGAGCTACCACTTCGCCTTCGCCGGCACGCCCCGCGCCGTGAGATAGCGCTCTCCCCACTTCGTCGCCTCGCTCTCGGTGTCCCCCCGACCCAACGCCGCCAAAAACGACGATCACCGGAGCCAGCCCGGCTCGATAGTCTTGAGCGCGTGATCGAGCCGCGCCTGCAGCACGGGTGACGGCCGGCCGTTGTACTGCGCCGCGCCCAGGACGACGATGGCGTCGGCGGGACGGCGCTCGTCGACGGGTGGCGGTGGTGAGCACGACGATGAAGGCCGCCACGAGTGCGACCGCAGCGAGTAGCGCCCAGACCGAGCAGGGCGCGGGCGAGGTTGCGAATGAACTATTCATGGCTGACCGGGAGGGGAACGGCGCGGCGACAGGCCGTGAGAGGGTGGTACGTATCACCCTGGCTCCGGTACGTGCACCTCGCGCACTCCCTCCTCCCGCAGGAGGTTGTGGCCATCGCCCCCAGCGCCGGGGCCTCGCCGTGCACCACGAAGGCCCGCTTGATGGGACCGCCAAGGCGCCGCACCCACGCGCGCGGAGCTCGTTGCGGTCGGCATGCGCCGAGTAGCCGTCGATCGATATCACCTCCGCCCGCCGCTCATGCATCCTCGCCGAAGATCTTCACCATCGACTCGCTGCTCCTGGATCCGGCGCCCCAGGGTATGCTCCGCCTGGAACCCGACGAAGAGGATGCAGGTTGCGATGATCGCCAATGTGATTGGGCGAGATGATGGAGGATGCGCCCCGATTCCGCCATGCCTCGAGGCGGCGATGTAGACCGCCGGACCGTTCAGGGTGGTTGAGCTTCACGAGTCCGGCCATAGTACGTACGTAATGCACGAGCGGAAGTCGAAGGGTCTCGAGGAATCCCTTCTCGATGAGCTGCTGGCGTGTGATCGAAGACGTCGGGATGGAGCCGGAACACCTTCGAGGTGGCGCTCACCGCGAGGGGGCTGTCCACGTAGATCGGAATCTCGGGCAGCCGGCCACGGCGCCGGAGCTGGTGCAGGCGTAGACGAGTTCCTGCACGCGACCCAGCGCGAACGAGGGGATGAGGATCTTCCCGCCACGCGCGGCCGTCAGCCGTACCACGTCGCCCAGCCGCTGTTCGGCGTCGGCCACCCACTCATGGTCGCGGTCGGCGTAGGTCGACTCGACGATCAGGGTGTCGATCGGCCCCGAGGGCGGCTCGGGGTCGCGGATGATCGGGAGCCCGCTCCGGCCGATGTCGCCCGAGAAGACGACCCGCTGGTTGCCGCCCTCGGTGAGCCGGAGGTCGACCGACGCGGAGCCCAGGATGTGGCCCGCCTCGACGAACTCGAGCGCGAGATGCTTCCGGAGGTGGGTGATCCGGCGATAGGGCACACCCACCATCAGGTCCTGCACCTCAACCGCGTCGGCCAGGTTGTAGAACGGCTCGCTGTCCGGGCCGGCCTTGCCGCGGCGCTGGAGGTACGCGTGGTCCTTCTCCTGGATGTGCGCCGCGTCCGGCAGCATGACCGCGCACAGGTCGCGCGTGGCGGGCGTGGCGTGGATCGGCCCATGGAAGCCGTGCCGCACCAGCAGCGGCAGCCGGCCCGCGTGGTCGATGTGCGCGTGGCTCAGCACCACGCCGTCGAGCCGGCGCGGGTCGAACGGGAGCCGGGCATTGAGCTCGTGGGTCTCCGCGCGGCGGCCCTGGAACAGGCCGGCGTCGAGCAGGAACCGCGCGCCCGCGGCCTCGAGCAGGTGCATCGAGCCGGTGACTCGCCCGGCGGCGCCCCAGAAGGTCAGACGAATACCGGTCATGGGTCGGTCCGGGACAGAAGGTGAAGGCTCAGAGGGTGCGCGTGCCGAACAGCCGGTCGCCCGCGTCGCCGAGCCCGGGCAGAATGTAGCCCTGCTCGTTGAGCTGCCGGTCGAGCGCGGCGGAGAAGATGCGTACGTCGGGGTGGGCGTTCAGCATGCGGCGCACGCCTTCGGGCGCAGCCACGACCGACAGGAAGCGGATCCGCCGCGCCCCGGCTTCCTTGAGCGCGCCCACCGCGGCCACGGCCGAGCCGCCGGTGGCGAGCATCGGGTCGAGCACGTAGAAGTCGCGCTCGACCTCGGCCGCCGGGATCTTGAAGTAGTAGTCGACCGGCTTGAGCGTGTCGTGGTCGCGGTAGAGCCCGATGTGCCCCACCCGGGCCGACGGAATGAGCTGGGCGATGCCCTCCACCATGCCGAGCCCCGCGCGGAGGATCGGCACCAGCGTCAGCTTCTTGCCCGAGACCTGACGGCCCGTCATCCGCTCGAGCGGCGTGTCGATCTCGACCGGCTCCGTCGCCAGGTCCTCGGTCGCCTCGTAGGCCATGAGCATCGCGATCTCGCTCACCAGCTGCTTGAAGTCGCGGGTGCTGGTCTCGCGATCGCGGAGGATCGAGAGCTTGTGCTGGATCAGCGGGTGATCGAGCACGGTGAGATTCGCGAATTGGGTGGCCGGCATGCGACCAATATGCGGGAGGGATCGGGCTAGGGGGAGGGCGCGCGGCCTCGCATCGCACGACAAGACGGCCACCTCGGGAGGTGGCCGTGGGTGTCAGCGAGGCATGGCACCTGTGCTACGGTGATTGCTTTTGGCTGGATGAGCTGGTGTCCTTCGCGGCGCTGGAGTCCGACTTGCCGAGCCATCCCCGCGCTTTCATCGCGGCCGTGGTGGTGACCGAGTCGATCCCTCCGTGGGCTCCACACGACACTCCGCCCCGGTTCCCCTCGTTCGATCCGTCCTTGCAGACGACCGAGTCGGCGGCATTCATGCCCGACGGCGCCGCGGCCCTGCTGCTGTCCGTCGATGGCCCGGTCTGGGCCCCCGGCGCGGCCTTGAGGGTCGTATCGGTCGAGGGACCGGTGTACTTGAAGCCGGAGCTGTCCGTGCTGGTGGTGTCCTTCCCGGCCTGAGTCGAGTCCGTGCGATTCTCGTATTGCTGATAACCTGAGGTGTCGGTTCGGGCCGCCGCGCTGGTGTCTTGCGCCCGCGCGGCCGACGCGCCACCGAGGGCGAGCACGCCGAGCATCGCCAGCAGCGGCGTGGGCCGAAAGTGAATAGCCATCGTAGACCTACCTCCTTCGAGACAATGCGAACCCCGGCGCCCTGGAGCCGGGTATCTGACTGCGTCCGGGGAGCTTAGGCGAAAGGGCGAATTCGCGATGTGATACCCGTCATGTGGGGCGAAGGCGGCCGGGCGAGCTAGATCTCCACCCGTACTGCGCGGCAGACCTGCTCGTCGTCGCGGCAGACGCTGGCTCGGAGGGTGCCGTGTACCCGCGCATGCCGGCCCGGCAGGACGGCGCTCGGAGGCGCGGCGTAGTAGGCGGAGTCGGCGGTGAGACGCCCCGTGCGGAATCTCAGGATGGTCCCGTTGCTTAGCTCGAGTGCCGGAACGAGGCGGGCGTTGATCTTGAGATGCGGGCCAGCACGCAGGGTAAGGCGGGTATCGGGGCCGGATGGAGCGGTCGTGACTTGGAGCGGGCCGGGTTCGGTGGGCGGGCGGCTGCACGCCGTGGCCAGGCCGACGGCGACTAGCGTCATCCTGAGCGCAGCGAAGGATCGGCTCGGGCTCGGAACAGATCGCCCCACGCCCCCCATCACTCCGCCAACAGCTCCCGAATCCGCCCCTCCCACGTCCGGTAGCTCCCGTCGTTCAGGTGAAACTCCCCATACCCCTCGTACCGGATGTTCCCCCGCTTGTCGATCAGCACGAAGCTCGGCCAGTACCGGATACCATACAGGTCCCAGGTCTTCGAATCATTGTCCTGCGCATTCGGGTACTCGATTCCGTACTTTCGCAGTGCCCGCTCCACGTTCCCCCGGTCGTGCTCGCCGGCATAGGGCGGGAACTCCGGGGTGTGGATCCCGATCAGCGTGAGGCCCTGGTCCCGGTACTTCCGGTCGAAGTCCACCAGCGACGGCACTGTGTTGGTGCAGTTGTAGCAGGTGAACACCCAGAAGTTGAGCAGCACCACCCGGCCCTTGAGCTCGGACAGGGAGAGCGCATGGTCGGTGTTGAGCCAACTCGCGTTGCGCCAGGCGGGGGCGGGGGATGCCATTTCGGCCGGGGCGTTGACCAGGGGGACGCGCGCCTGGGCCTGGGCCCGGCTGGCCGTCTCGAGGGCGAGCCCGCCGGCCACCGTGGCGGCCAGCGAGAGGAGGAACAGCAGGGCAAGGCGGGGCATCTCAGGCTCCGGACGCAGGTATCGGGAAACGCCGCGGGGAGCCAAACGGTTTCCCGGCGGTCCCTTGGCGAGCCACCGACCCCTTTCTATATTCCCGCCCCTCAGGCCAGGTAGCTCAGTTGGTAGAGCAGCGGACTGAAAATCCGCGTGTCGGGGGTTCGATTCCCTCTCTGGCCATTGCACTTAGCCCACCGCCCGACTCTTCACGGATGCGCGCGCTCTGCTGAGATCGTAGGACGCATCGTTCTTCGCGGCCACCCCTTGCATGCCGTGAACGCTTGTGTTAAAATACTGAACCATATGGTTCAGTATATGACGACCCGACTTGATACTTCGTTCGCCGCGCTCTCGGACGCCACGCGGCGTGGCGTTCTGGAGCAGCTCGGACGAGCCGACGCTTCGATCACGGACCTTGCCGAGAAGTTCCACATGACGCTCACGGGCATGAAGAAGCACGTCGGCGTTCTGGAGCAGGCGGGGCTCGTCACCACGAAGAAGATCGGGCGCGTGCGGACGTGCCAGCTGGGCCCGCGCCGATTGGAGGAAGAGACGGCGTGGCTCGAGAGGTACCGCCAGCGCTGGGACGAACGCTTCGACGAGTTGGACAAGGTTGTCGAGGAACTGACACGAAAGGAGAAGAGCGATGAACGCAAGAATCGAAAGTGAGCCCGGCCCCGTGAAGAACCGCACCACGGTGGAACGGAAGTCGGACCGCGAGGTGGTTGTCACGCGGACCATCAACGGCCCGGCGCGCATCGTGTTCGAGGCATTTACCAAGGCCGAGCTGCTCAAGCGTTGGTGGGTGCCCAAGTCGATGGGAATGACCCTGCTGTCCTGCGAGGTGGATGCTCGTGTCGGAGGCAAGTACCGATTGGTATTCGACCACGGTGGTCCCGAGCCTGCCGCGTTTTTCGGCACGTATGTCGAAGTGAAGCCGTATTCGCGCCTCGCGTGGACCAATGAGGAAGGTGGCGAGGGCGGGCCTGTCACCACGGTGACCTTCGAGGAAAAGGGCGGCAAGACGCTGGTGGTCCTGCACGAGAGCTACCCTTCGAAGGAAGCGCTCGACGCCGCCGGCACCGGAGCAGCCGATGCAATGGGCGAGACGTTCGATCAGCTGGACGAGCTTCTCGTCGCCCTGGGTGAGAGCTCGGGACAGTAACAGAGACGTGGATCTCGCGGTCGGTCGTCCGATAGTCCCGGCTCACACTGGCCGGGGCTATCGGGTCCCACGGTACGTAGTCTCATCTGTCCCGACATGAGTGCGTGGGCGCCATCTAACGATTTGCGCATCAGCTGCAAGCGATACGTGTGGGTCATGGAGCTGTCGCGCCGGTGACGATCCACCGTTCTGTCGCAGCCTGGCGTCCAGTACCTGATTGGTACCTGAACTCCGAGGGTATGGGCAATTCTGCGTGGCACTGGACGATCGGACGCCTCGCAGGAAGTCCTTACAGCTCCTGTTGCAGCCGTTCGCGCAGGTCCATGGCTGAACTGTAGCGCGGCCTCACGCCGTCCACCGGCGGGACGACCGAGAGATCCAGTCTTGCCCGCGAATCGCCCTGGAGCACGCCTTCGGATCATGAGGGAAGGTTTCACCGCGGCTTTATCGAGTCCTAACCCTGGGGATGCAAGGTTTGGAGCTGGATGGCCGCCTTCAATCCCACCAAACGGATCAACGGGAAGACTATCATCCGCGTTCGTCCGTGAGCGGCGCATGTCCATCCGTGCAACATTTCCACCAAACAGACGGATGACCAAGGAGACAATTCACGTGAAGGCGATAGTGGTGACGGACCAGGCTGCGGGAACGGCCGGGATGAAGCTGGTGGAGCGGCCCGAGCCGCAGCCATCGATAAACGATGTCGTCGTTCAGGTTTATGCGTCGGGATTCGTCAACACTGAGCTGGGTTGGCCTTCGACCTGGACCGATCGCCTCAACCGCGACCGAACACCGTCGATCCCCGGGCACGAGCTGGCCGGAGTGGTCACCGTCCTGGGCTATGGCACCACGGGGCTGTCGGTCGGACAGCGGGTGTTCGGCCTCACGGACTGGTCTCGCGACGGCACCCTGGCGGAGTACGCGGCCGTCGAGGCGCGCAACCTCGCGCCACTGCCGGGCGACGTCGACTTCACAGTGGGTGCGAGCCTTCCGATCTCGGGCCTGACCGCGTGGCAGGGACTGATCGTGCACGGTCGCCTTCGGGCGGGGCAGCGCGTGATCGCGCACGGCGCGGCCGGCGCGGTCGGGTCGATGGTGACGCAACTCGCACGTGAGTTCGGCGCCTACGTCATCGGCACCGGACGCGCCGCCGACCGTCAGAAGGCGCTCGACTTCGGCGCGAACGAGTTTGTCGACCTCGACAAGGAGGCCCTGGAAGACGTTGGCGAAGTCGATCTGGTGTTCGATCTCATCGGCGGCGATATCGGGAAGCGGTCCGCGCGCCTGGTTCGAGCAGGAGGAACCCTAGTGTCCATCGTGGGACCGTCCGAGGCGCGGCCCGTCGACGGCCTGGCGATCGATTTCGTTGTCGAGTCCGATCGCGCCCAGCTGGGTGAGATCGTCCAGCGGGTGCGGGACGGACGGCTGCGGACGAACATCGGCACCGTCTCGACTCTCGACGACGCCGTCGCCGCCTTCAACCCGACTGAGCGACGCCCGGGGAAGACGATCATCCGCGTTCGCCCGTGAGGACCCGGGGAGGGCGCGAGGTTCTGCCTCTTCGTTGATCATCGTCGGCTGCGTGGCCAAGACATTTGGGGATCGATTGGGTCGACGCGGATTCGGGCTGACAAGCTGAGGAAAAGCGGGTGTATCGAGACCTTCCCGTCCGCCCCGGACTTGTTACCTGAGTAGTACCTGAACTCCGCACTCCTGGATAGTTCTAGCCGGTGCTAGGCCATCATGCCGTGCACCGTAAGGTCTTGCTGGAAAGTGCTTAACCGGTCTCCGCAGTTCTCAGCGGATAAGGCGACGACGCCCTGAAAATCCGCGTGTCGGGGGTTCGATTCCCTCTCTGGCCATTAAGTTACGCGACCTTCCCGCCGCTGATTCCACGCAGATGGGGCTGGGATTGGGGTACACGTGGCGTCGGAAGTATATGACGGGTGGGCGGCGTACGATGTAGGGTGGCTGGGGCTTACCTCACGGGTCGCCCGTGAGCATCTCGTAGAGCACGCAGCCGAGCGCGTACACGTCGGAGCGCGCGGTGATCTCGCGCTCGCCCATCGCCTGCTCGGGGGACATGTAGTACGGTGTGCCGAGACTCATCCCGGTCTCGGTCATCCGGGTGCGGCCCGCGCTCGATACGGCGAGCGCGATGCCGAAGTCGGCCACCAGGGCCTGGCCGTCGAGGAGCAGGAGGTTCTCGGGCTTGATGTCGCGGTGAATGACCCCGTGGCGGTGGGCGTAGTCGAGCGCTGAGGCGACCTCCGTGGCAAGACGGACTGCATCCGCGATCGGGAGCTGCTTCTCCTTGCTCAGCCGATCCCGCAGCGATTCCCCCTCGACGAACGGCATCACGTAGTACGCGGTGTCTTGCACCTCGCCCGAATCGATGAGGGCGAGGATGTGCGGGTGCTGCAGGGCCGCGATCGTCCGGATCTCGCGCACGAAACGCGCGGCGCCGATCACTGCGGCGAGCTCGGGGCGCAGGACCTTGATGGCGACCTTGCGCTCGTGGCGGAGGTCTTGGGCGAGGTAGACCGTCGCCATGCCGCCGCGGCCGAGCTCGCGCTCGATCGTGTAGCGGTCGCGGAGGGTGTCCGCGACTAAGGCAGGAGGTGTTGCCACACAGCACGGCAGGAAGGAGGGGTATTTCGAATCTGCGGTCCTGCTTCGGTCGACGCCAGGGCATCGACACCAGGACTGGCCCGGGTCTACCCAGTTGACGGGTACCATGACGGGTACCAGTAACCCTGGCTTAGCCGCGCCCGAGCCCTCCTCGGGAGAGAAGCACAACACTTTGGCCCATGCGGCAACGAGATAATCGCGCTCGTTGCCGCATGGCTTTGTTGGTTGCCCGATCTCATCGGGACGCGCTCTGGCGATCGGGGAGTTCGGCCTCGGAAACGGACCGGGTCTCGATGAGCATGACCCCGTTCCCCAAGCTCGATCCGTACCTCTTCGTGGCCTGCCAAGCGCTGACGTATTCGATCCGGGCCACAGTGTCGAGAGGCATGGCTCGGAGCACCTCGACGCCCCCAACGAGGGTGTTGTCTACCGCTACCGCTGGCCGATTGGCCTTGAAGTACACCAGGGAGCCCGGGTCCCTGGTACGGAGCAATTCGGGGCGGATTTGACGGATCGCGTCGTAGGCATTCGTGGCTCCGCTACGGCTGAGCTCCGGGGCGGTGATCACGTTCGCATCGCGGGCTGTGGCGCCGCCGGAAGCGCACGCGATGAGTATCGAGAGCGGGGAGACGGCTCCCACGAGTCGAGAAAGGCTGGGCCACATGGTGACCTCCAAACAGATAAGGGTTAGGTGCGCGAGCCGCCTTGGCAGTGCGGCGACTCTGGGCCCTACACTAAGAGGCCGCGCTCACTTCCCTCTCATACTCCCCTCATGTCAGGCTCACAATCCGGTTAGGAGGTCCGTATAGCACCCGGATGGCGGACCGGGGCTAACCTCCGATCCGCAGCTGAGATGTCTTCGGGGACACTCCCGTAGCGTGTAGCGCGTCACCGAAGGGGCGGGAGGAAAGGGTTATCGTAGGCCACGATGTCTGGCCCCGGATGCCCACCCGAGTGCAGGAGGCGTGTATGATCTGGCTAGCAGTACTTCTCGTCGTCGCGTGGCTGCTTGGTTGGGGCGTGTTCCACGTGGCCGGTGGATTGATCCATCTCTTGCTGGTCGTCGCTCTGGTGGTGTTCCTGTTCAACTTCATCAGCGGGCGTCGGACGGTGTAGCAAGGTGGATTCGAGATTGTTCGAGGGCCGCTCTTCGGGCGGTCCTTTGTTTTGGGGAGGCGCGAATCCCGACAACACTCACAGGGAAGCTCGAGACGATCTCCGACTGGGGCGTCGGCACCGGCTCGGACTGACTATGACGTCCGGCGCCGCCGCCTCGCGACGGTGTACGGGATCGTGAAGCAGAGTGGCGGGAGCGTATCGGTCTACAGCGAGCCGAATCGCGGCAGCACGTTCAAGGTGTATCTCCCCCGGGTCGCGGAGCCGGTGCCGGCGACCGGTGAGGACCCAGGCCAGCCGGTGAGCACCAGTGGGACGGGGACCGTGCTGATCGTGGAGGACGAGGCGGCGGTGCGCCTGCTCGCGATGCGCACCCTGCTGCGCCGTGGCTACGCCACACTGGTGGCGCGGGACGGCGAAGAGGCCCTGCGAGCCAGTGAGCAGCACCCCGGTCCGATCCACCTCCTCCTGACGGACGTGGTTCTGCCGAAGACGAGCGGGCCGAAGCTCGCCGCGAGCCTCGTCGCGGCCCGACCCGAGCTCCGGGTTCTCTACATGTCCGGCTTCACCGAGAGTGCCGTCATGTACCATGGCATGCTCGATCCCGGCACCGAGTTCATCCAGAAGCCGTTCAGCCCGCAGGCGCTGGGGCTCAAGGTTCAGGAAGCCCTCAGGAAGGCGGCTACCGGCCAGTGAGATGGCCCCGGATCGTCAGCCTGATCAGCGAATTTTGCCCTCGCCGTTGCAGATCGGCAGGCCGCGGACGGCTCTCCAACCGGTAACCGGCTGTCGTACATACGGCTCGATACTGGCCCGGATTGTGCCCCCCGGCCCCCGTATATGCCCTCGAGCTCGAATTCCGCCGCGTGCCGCCGCCGCCCTCTCCGCTGGGAGCCATCCTGGAATGACTGAGCCCACCCTGCCGATGGCCGTTGCTGTCGCCCTCCTCGCCGTCCGCTGTTTCAGTCATCCGCTATCGGAGCAGCTTGCCCAGGTCCAGGTCAAGGAGACGCTGAGTGGGAAGAGATTCAATGCTTGAGAGCCCGTTCGCCGACGCCCGGATCCTGGTCGTCGATGACGAGGAGACGAACGTGCACTCGCTGACGCGGATCCTGCGCGCCGCGGGCTACGGCAACGTGCTCGGGACGACGGACCCGAGAACGGTCGCCGACCTCTATCGGAAGCAGGACCCCGACGTGATCCTGCTCGATCTCCACATGCCGCATCTCGACGGCCTCGGTGTCCTGCGGCAGCTCCGGTCGATCGCGGGCCCTCAGGCCTACGTCCCGGTGCTGGTGCTCACGGGCGACTACACGCCGGAGGCTCGCCGGCGGGCGCTGTCCGAGGGCGCGAAGGACTTCCTGACCAAGCCGTTCGAAGTGGACGAGGTCTTGCTCCGGATCCGTAACCTGCTCGAGACACGGTACCTGCACCGGGAAATCACGACCCAGAATCAGCTCCTCGAGCAGCGCGTGCGGGAGCGGACGGGCGAGCTCGAGGACGCCTACCTCGACACCCTGGAGCGCCTCGCCAGCGCCGCCGAGTTCCGCGACGATGAGACCGGCCGCCATACCGAGCGGGTCGGCGAGGTGGCCGCGCTGCTCGGAGGGGCCCTCGACATGCCCGAGGAGGATCTCTTTCTCATCCGGCGCGCGGCCCCGCTGCACGACGTCGGCAAGATCGGGATTCCAGACGCCATTCTGCGGAAGCCCGGTCCCCTGACAGGCGAGGAATGGGAGGTCATGAAGACCCACGCGTCCATCGGTGCGCGGATCCTCGCCGGCGGGCGGTCCCGCGTCGTCCAGCTCGCCGAGGAGATCGCCCTCTATCACCACGAACAGTGGGATGGGCAGGGATATCCCCAGGGCGTAGCCGGGGAAGTGATCCCGCTGTCGGGGCGGCTGGTCATGGTCGCGGACGTCTACGATGCGCTTACCTCCGACCGGGTCTACCGCGATGCCTGGCCCACGGAAATGGTGCTGGCGTACATCCGCGAGTACGCCGGCCGGAGGTTCGACCCCCGTATCGCCGCGCTGTGCGACCGACCCGACGTGCGCGGGATGCTGCTGGACAGCCGCGAGCGCGAGGCCGCGCGCCCCGGGATGCGGCACCTCGCCTGACCCGAGGCGGTCGCGGGCAATGCCGGCGCCCGTTGGGCCTGGCGCTGTCCCGAGGCCGTTGGCTCTCCGATCACCGTTGCCCCCCGTCAATCGTAGAGTGCGAGCCCGTACCGGTCGAGCACCGCCCCAGCCGGAGCGGCCAGTGCCCGGGCCGCGGCCACTGTCGACCCTCCGACCGCCGGAGCGACGAGCAGAGTCTCCTCCACCTGGTCATGTCCCGCCCGCCTTGACCCTTAGAGCGCTCCAGATTCACTATACTGCCCTAGTCGCCTCCCCCTGCGGAAGCTGCCGATTCGGCTCGACCGGGCAACGGCGTAACAGGCCAGCAGGAAGTCACCCTGAGCGGAGCGAAGGGGACATGATTTAGATCATGCCCCCTTCGCTCCGCTCAGGGTGACTCGCCTGCTGCCGCTTATTCCCGCTGCTTCCGCTTCCTCCCGCTACTCCATCCACGCGTGGGAAAGGAACAACACTCATGATCGCCCGCACCTGGCGCGGCGCCACTCGTGCCGCTGACGCCGACGCCTACGTTGCCTACCTCCACGCCACCGGGCTCAAGGCCTATCGCGACACGCCGGGCAACCGCGGCGCGTTCTGCTTCCGGCGCATCGTCGGCGACCGCGCCGAGTTCATCACGCTGTCGCTCTGGGAATCGGAGTCGGCCATCACCGCGTTCGCCGGCGAGGACATCGGGCGCGCGGTCTACTATCCGGAGGATGACCGGTTTCTCGTCGAGCGCGGTCCGCACGTGGACCACCATGAAGTGGTCTTCGCGAGCACGGCGTCCATCGACGGGACGAGGTAAGCATCATGCGGACATGGGCGATGTCGTTGGCCGCGCGCGCCATCGAGCCCCTGGCGATAGCACGCGTTCAAGCTGCTGCGGTAGCCTACAGCAGGATCATCCCGGCCCGCGCGCCCGCCGCCACCGCCTCCGCGCGCGTGGACACGCCGAGCTTGTGAAACAGCGCCGCGAGATGCGTCTTCACCGTGTGCCGGCTGATGCCGAGCCGCGCCGCGATCTGCTTGTTGACCAGCCCCTCGGCCAGCAGCGCGAGGATCTGGGCTTCGCGCGCGGTCAGCGGCTCGGGCGGCGCCGCCGTGCCGGCGGCGGTGCCCTGCGGCAGTTCGGCGAGCGCGTCGGCCGGCAGCACGACCAGCCCCGCGGCGGCGGCCTCGACCGCCGCGACGATGGCGTCGGCGCTGGCGGTGCGCGGGAGAACCGCGCGGGCTCCGTTCCGGACCGCGCGCACCGCCCAGCCGCGCGGGAGCGCCTCGCCGAGCAGCACGAGGATCGGTGCCGAGGCCAGCGCGTCGGGCGTGAGCGCGAGCCTGGGCGGCTCGCCGCCGCGCTCGACGAGCGCGAGCACTACCGCCGGCGCCGTCTCCTCGATGCGTCCGCGTGCCTCGGTGAGCGTAGCGCCGCCGCCTCCCACCGCGACGTGCCCCCGGCTTCCGAGCAGCGCTTCCAGCCCCGTTCGCTCCAGGTCCGACCGCGCCACCACCAGCACGCGAATCACGCCGCGCGCGCGCCCCCGCGCCTGGCGGCCTCGACCTCGCGAACGAACGCCTCCACGACGTGGGTCGGCACGGCGATGCCGAGCCCGCCCACGATCATCGCATTGATCCCCACCACCCGTCCCTGCGCGTCGGCCAGCGGCCCGCCCGAGTTGCCGGGCGCGAGCAGAATGTCGGCGTGCAGCCAGCCCGCGGGCCCGCGCGCGCCGGTCGGCGCGCGGTGGACCACCCCGAGTGCCGCCGCGTAGGCCACACCGAGCGGGTGGCCGAGTGCCACCACCAGCTCACCCGCACGGAGCCCTCGCGCGTCGGCCCGGAGCGCCGGCTCCAGGTCGTCGGTTGTCATGGTGAGCACCGCGAGATCACGCCGGGGATCGCGCGCGGTGACAACCGCCGTGAGCGCCCGGCCGTCGGGCAGCACGACCTCGGCGCGGGGGCCCGAGGCCACGTGCGCGTTGGTGATCACGACGCCGCTCCGGAGCCAGACGACGCCCGCGCCCGCGCTCCGGCCACCGGCCCGCACGTGCACGGTCACCCGCCCGAGCCGCTCGGCCACCTCGGCGAGCGCCGTCTCCACGCCCAGAGCGCCGCGGAGGATCGACTCAGCGCCGGCCACGGGGCCGCTCCCCGACGGTCACGCTCACTTGCTCGGCCCGGCCCCCACGCGCGACGCGCAGCGTCACGACCTTCCCGATGCGATCACCGCCGAGTGCGGCGAGCACGTCGCCCGGGTCGCGCACCGGGACGTCGTCGAGCGCGATCAGAATGTCGCCGAGGAGCAGGCCGCCGCGGTCAGCGGGGCTATCGGGCTCGACGTTCACGACCACGAGTCCGCCGTCGGCCTCGGTGCCGAGGCTCCGCTGCAGCGGCGGCGGCAGCCGGACCGGCTGGGTCGCGATGCCGAGCCACCCGCGCGCCACGTGGCCGCGCGCCAGGAGCTGGCCCGTGACGCGTTCCACCGTGCTCGCGGGCACGGTGAGGGCCGTGGCTCTCGCGAGCCCCGAGGTGTTGATGCCGACGACACGGCCGCCGGCGTCGACCAGCGGGCCGCCCGAGAAGCCGTCGTACACGCTGAGGTCGAGGCGGATGAAGCGGTCGATCGCTCCGCCTTGCCAGGTGCGCCACTCGCCGCCGACCGCGCTCACGATGCCGAGGCTGGCCGTGACGGTCGTGCCCGGCCGGCCGAGCGCGAGCACCAGTTGGCCGACACGCGGCGCGCCGTCGGCCGCGGCCGCAGCAGGCGCGCCGGAGCCGTCCGCGAGGCGGAGCACGGCGAGATCGGTCGACGGATCGCGTCCGGCCAGCGTGGCGGTCGTTGTGGTGCCGTCGTGCAGCGTGATGGTGATGTCGTCGTCTCGCTGAATGGTGTGGTGCGCCGCGACGATGACGCCCGGCTGCCACACGACGCCGGAGGCCGGAATCCGGCGGCGGGCATGGATGGCGACGACCGACCGGCCGACCGTGTCGACCGCGGCAGCGAGATCATCTGATAGCGCGGCCAGCGGGCCGCCGCTCGAGGATGCAGACATGAATGCTCCGATGTGAGTGAACCGGTAAGCATGATGCCGGGTTTCCGGCGGGCGGGATATCGGGCGTATGGGCGAGTCGGGGCTCGGGCGAACGGATGACCAGGGAGGGCGAGCAAACCCTTTGCGCTCGTCGGGCATCTATCAAAGCATCGGAGCTCTACGCACGAGAACTCGGGCGCGCGCCCGATACAATCGTGAACATGTGAAACATCGCCGCGTGTGCGAAACGCTCGCGGCTGGCGTCCGTAGTTTGAGGAGCCGGACATCGTTCGATGGAGACGTTTCACGCCGTGAACCGCCGTCGTTTTCTCGCCGCTGCCGCGGGTGGTCTGCTCGCGACGTTGCCTGCCCGCCAGGTCTGGCCGGTGCAGACGGCATCGCTCCGGCGTGGGCTTGGCGCGGTCGGTCCGCAATGGCGTCCCACCGCCGATCTGCTCCGCACGTTGCCGCGTCTCCTGGAGCTCGCCGCGGTACCCGGCGTGGCGCTCGCCACCGTGGACGATGGCGGCATCGTCTCCAAGGCTTCGGGCCGCGCCGGTCTCCAGCCGCCACGCGGCGTGGGCGACGGTACGGTGTTCGAGGCCGCGTCGCTCGGCAAGCCGCTCTTCGCCTATGCGGTCCTCAAGCTGGTCGACGCCGGTGTGCTCGACCTCGACCGCCCACTTCACGAATATCTCGCCAGCGCCGAGGCCGACACGCCGCGCATGCGGCGCGTCACCGCCCGGCACGTGCTCACCCACACCAGCGGCCTTCCCAACTGGCGGCACGTACCGGGCCCGCTCGCGCCCGAGACCGAGCCGGGGAAGACTTACGCCTACTCGGGTGAGGCCTTCTTCTATCTGCAGCGGGTGGTGGAGCGGGTGACGGGCCGGCCCATTGCGCGTTTGCTCCGCGAAGAGGTGCTGCAGCCGCTGGGCATGACGGAAAGCAGTTGGGTGTGGCGTGACGACTTCGATGCCCGCATGGCCGTCGGCTACGACGAGAACGGAAACCCCGCCGAGGTCTACGCGGCGATCGGACGGCGCACGGCGGTGATCGCGGAGGAGTGGCACAAGCCGATCGAGGAGTGGCGATACGAGGATGCCGCCCGGGTCGTCCCGCTGGTGAATCCCGCCTGGCCGGTACTACCCGTCTACATGGTGCCGAACGTGGCCGCGTCCCTGCTCACGACCGCGCGGGACTACGCCCGCTTCCTCGCGCATCTCGTCGCCCAGCCGGGCGCGCCCACGGGGCGTCAACGGGCGCGCTCGCGCTGCGCCCCGCCACCCGCGACGCGATGATGACCCCGCAGGTCCGGATCAACAGCGCGCTGGCCTGGGGACTCGGCTGGGGGCTGCAGGAGGACGAGTACGGCCGGACGCTCTGGCAATGGGGCGCCAACAACGGGTTCCGGAACTTCGCCGTGGCCGATCCGTCCAACCGCCGGGCCATCGTGGTGCTCACCAACAGCGGTAACGGGCCGAGGGTCTACGAGCGCGTCATCGTGGCGCTCACCGGACACGACCACCCGGCGTTTCTCAGGGCCTGAGCCGGCGTCGCAGGCAGACCAGATGGTACTCGCGCGGTGCAAGAGCGGGGCGGCCAGCCGTCCTAGTCTTTGACATGCGCGACCAACACCGCCCCAAACAGGATCTCATCAACGAGGTCACCGGCCTGCGCAAGCAGATCGCCGACCTGCGCGAGGCCATGACGGCCCGGCGCCGGGTCGAGGACGCGCTGCGCCAGAGCGAGGAACAGCTCCGCCAGCTGGTCGACGCCGCTCCGGTCGGGCTCTGCCTGTTCCGGCCCAACGGCACGCCGGTGGCCGCCAATCGCCCCTTCGCCCGCCTGCTGGGCTACGACTCGGCCGCCGAGCTGCTCAGGGTGGCGGATACGCTGGGAGTGTTCGGCAGCCGCGAGGAGCAGGGACGGGTGCTGTCGCTCGTCGAGCGTGGGCTCGAGCGGGTGGCGGGCGTCGTCTTCCGCCGGAAGGACGGAACCCGGCAGGCGTTCGGGGTCATCGGCTCGCTCGCGACCGATTCGCAGGCGCTCGTGCTGGTGGTGCTCGAGCGGCAGCCGCAGCCCTGGCGCTCGGCGCCGCTCGCGGCGCTCAGCCCCGCGTGGTCGTCGGGGTCGCGGACGGGGTAAGGCGCTGGCCTGCTCCCGGTCCCCGACGCGCGCTCAGGGTGACAGGCCTAACCGTTCCGTCCTTCCGTCTTTCCCTCCTTCCCTCTTTCCGTCAGTTATACTTCCCCCACCCCAACAGGAGCACCCCATGCGATCCGTCCATCGCCCGGCGGTCGGCGGCGCCTGCCTGATCGCGGCCATCGCCGCCGCGGCGTGTGCGCGCGGTGGGGGCACGGCGCCGGGACAGCCCCCGCCTGTCGCGGCGCCGGCGGCCCGGACCGCTGCGACGACGCCGATCGACACGGTCGGCCTCCCGCGCGTCCGCTTCGCGCAGGGGACCACGTCGGGAATCCTCGACGACAGCCTGGCCGCGGGGGCCACGCGCAGCTACCTGGTCGGCGCGCGGCAGGGGCAGGTGATGCTGGCGCACGCAATCGCGTGGCCGGTGGCGGAACGGCTCCACCCGCCGCCCGAGCCGGTCGTGCGCGTGTTCGCGGCGGCGACCGGACGCGAGCTGCCCTCGCCGCGCGCCGAGCCCGAAGTCTGGTCGGCGCGGCTGCCGGCGGATGGCGACTACGTCGTGCGGGTGACCGCGGGCGCGAAGACGACGTACACGCTGGCCGTGCAGATTCCGCGGCAGGTGCAGGTGAGCGCGGACCAGCCGACGGCGATCTTCACCGGCTCCACTCCCTCTCGCGCTCCCATCGACTACCTCATCCGGGCCGAGGTGGGCCGGACGCTCGAGGTCGTGCTTGGCGGCGCGCCGACGGTCGGTCTTCACGTCTACGGCCTGAACGACGGCGCGCAGCTCGCCCGCCTGGCCGACCGGCAGCGGCTCTACGCCGGTCGGGTGGCGACCACGCAGGACTACGTCGTGAGCGTGGTGCCGGGCGCGGAGCGCGCGGCGTACGATCTGCGCATCACGCTCCGCTAGCCGCGGCGGGGGGACTCACCCACCCTCACTGCCGCCGACCACGGGCAGCACCTCGCCCGTGATGTAGCTGGAGCACACCGGTGCAGCCAGGAAAACGTACGACGGTGCGATCTCCTCGGGCTGCGCGGGCCGCTTCATCCCGGCTGACTCGCCGAACTTGGCCACCTTCTCCGCATCCTGATCGGCCGGATTGAGCGGCGTCCACACCGGCCCCGGCGCCACCGCGTTCACCCGGATCCCGCGCTCGAGGACGTTCTGCGCGAGCGACTTGGTGAAGGCGTTGATCGCACCCTTGGTCGACGCGTAATCGAGCAGTTCCTTGCTCCCATCGAGACCGGTCACCGAGCTCGTATTGATGATCGACGCGCCGGCCTTCAGGTGCGGCAGGGCGGCGCGGGCCATGTAGAAGTAGCCGAAGATGTTGGTGCGGAAAGTGTGCTCCAGCTGCTCGTCGCTGATGTCCTCGAGCGTGTCGGCGTGCTCCTGGAATGCGGCGTTGTTGACGAGGATGTCGAGTCTCCCGAACGCCCGCACGGTGGTCTCGACGGACTCGCGGCAAAACGAGGAATCGGTCACGTCGCCGGGAATGAGCAACGCCCGGCGGCGTTCCGCCTCGATCGCCACGCGGGTCTCCTCCGCATCCTCGTCTTCGCTCAGGTAGACGATCGCGACATCCGCCCCCTCGCGGGCGAACAGCACCGCCACCGCGCGCCCGATGCCCGAATCGCCGCCGGTGATGAGCGCCACCTTGCCCTCGAGCTTGCCTGACCCGATATAGTCCTGTGCCAGGTAGGCGGGACGCGGCTCGAGGTCGGTCTCGCGCCCGGGCTTCTCCTGGTGCTGTTTGGGCAGCGGTGGCGCGGGGTAGGGGCGGGAGCCGGCCTGGACCGCCCCAGTCTTCTTCGATCGGGGCTTGGGGGAGCGCTTGCGCTCGGCCTGCCGCTGGAGCTTCCGGTCGGTCTCGGCGTCCCGCTTCCCCGCCGCCGCATGCGATGTCTTCTTGGTGCCGGACCAGCGTCCGGCGCGTTTCTTCACGGCCACGATTGCCTCCTCGGTGACAACGGTTGATTCATGTCGGACAATGAATCGCCGCCGGCACGCGAGCGGTGACAGGCCTCACCGAAACGGCTCCGGCCGCCCGACCGTAGGGATCCCATCTCGACACCCCTCTACCCCGGACCCTGACCATGCCTCTCCGTTTGCTTGACCCGCGATTCATCCTGGCGCTCGGCCTGCTTGCCGCCGCCCCCACTGCCCGCGCGCAGACCGCCGCCGAAGCCGCCGCCATACGCGCCACGGCACTGGACTACGCCGAAGGGTGGTACGCCGGGGACGGCGACCGGATGGGCCGCGCGCTCCACCCCGAGCTGGTGAAGCGCATCCTGGTGAGCGACACCGCTACCGGCCGGAGCTTCGTGCAGACCATGGGCGCCTCCGCCCTGGTGAACGGCACCCTGCACGGTTACGGCAAGAGCACCCCCGCGGACCGCCAGCAGAAGGACGTGACGGTGCTCGACGTCTTCGGCAACGCCGCGATCGCGAAGGTGGTGATGACGGACTGGATCGACTACCTGCAGCTGGTGCGGGTCGAGGGCCGCTGGCTGATCGTCAACGTGCTCTGGGAGCGAAAGCCCGAGAAGAAGGGATAGCCACGCTCGACGAGTCACCCTGAGCAAAGCGAAGGGGGCATGACCGGAATCATGCCCCCTTCGCTGCGCTCAGGGGTGACGCGGAGGGAAAGAAAGAACCGAGTGGGAGCCCGTCTCCCTACTCCCCGAGCTTGATCCGCTCCACCCGCCGCGTCTGCGCGCGGGCGTTGTACACCCGAAGGCTCACGATGCTGCCCGGCTTCTGCGCCGAGATCGCCTTCCGGAGGTCGGCCGGCGAGCGGACCGGCGTGCCCTCGACCTCGAGGATGATGTCCGGTCCGCCGTTATCGGGGTCGACCAGCGCGCCGTACGACGGCCCGCCCGCCTTCACGTCGGTCACGATCGCGCCGCGCTGCTCGGGCGTGAGCCGGAGCTGCTGCACGTCGTCGTTGTCCACCGGCGCGACGGTGACGCCGAGCCGGCCGATCGACGCGGCGGAGTCCTCGTCGGCATCACCCGACGCGGTGCTGTCGGCGTCCGCCACCGACTTCGCCGCCGGGAGCTCGCGCAGCTTCACCTCGAACGTCTTCCGGACGCCGCCCTTCCGCGCCACGTCCACCTTGACCGTCTCGCCCGGGCGGCGGAAGGCGATCTGCTGCTGCAGCTGGCCCACGTACTCGACCGGCTTGCCGTCCACCGCGACGATGATGTCGCCCGGCTCCAGGCCCGCCAGCTTGGCCGGCGAGCGCTCGCCGCCGTAGTCCTCGATCACCACGCCGCGCACATCCGGCAGCCCGACATACGCCGCGTCGTTGGGCGAGACGTTGCGCACGGTCACGCCCAGCGCGGCGCGATCGACCTTCCCGTGCTGGATGATCTGGTCCATGACCCGGCGCGCCAGGCTGATCGGAATCGCGAAGCCATAGCCCGAGTAGAAGCCGGTCTGACTCGCGATCGCGGAGTTGACGCCGATGACCGCGCCGTTCACGGCGACGAGCGGCCCGCCCGAATTGCCCGGGTTGATCGCCGCGTCGGTCTGGATGAAGTCCTGGATGCTCCGGTCGCTCGTGTTCGGCAGCGCCAGCGTGCGGCCCTTCGCGCTGATGATGCCAGAGGTCACGGTGAAGGTCAGGTTGTCGCCCAGCGGGTTGCCGACCGCCAGTACCCATTCGCCCACGCGCGCGGCGTCGCTGTCGCCCAGCGGGGCGGGGGTCAGGTTGTCGGCGTCGATCTTGAGCACGGCGAGGTCGGTGCCCGGGTCGGTCCCGACGACCTTGGCCTTGAACTCACGCCGGTCCAGCAGCCGGACGGTCACCTGGTCGGAGCCGTCCACCACGTGGTCGTTGGTGAGGATGTAGCCGTCCTTCGAGACGATGAAGCCGGAGCCCGCGCTCTCCTGGAAGTCCGGGCCCTGCTGCGGCAGCCGCGGGAAGAACTGCTCCATGCCGGGCGGGATCTGCAGGCGCGGACCTTGTTGCGCCCGCTCGGTCTTCCCCGACTTGATGAACACCACGCTCGGCTTGACGTGCTCCGCCACCGAGGCGAACGCCTCGCTCAGGTTGGCGAGCGTCGCCGCGCCGGCCGGCGGCGCCGCGGTGGGCGTGTCGAGACCGCCGGCGCGCTCGGCTGCTGGGCCGAGGAAAAGTTGGGGAGGTGAAGCAGGCCGGCGAGCGAGCAGGCCTGCGAGAAATGCGAGTCCGGTGCCGCTGGACCGCAGTCGGCGCAACCATCCGTGCGACATGTCGTGCGTCTCCTGAGACGTGATAACGCGAGGGCAGTAGGCCCTGGACGTTCTGCAGATGCACGATGGCGACGAGTGGTTGCACCGGCCGGTTCAGTCACGCTCGACGACGATCGTGGTTCGCCGGTTCGGCCGGCGGGTGAGCACGTAGGCCGCCGCGATCACGACGGCGATGGCGAAGCCGAAGATCCACCACATGTTGCCTCCTTGAGAGCTGCTGAAGAGTCCCGCGAACACGAGGAAGACACCGGGCGGCGACAGCAGGCGACCTATCGGCTTCGGTTTTTCTTCGGTATATTTACTCCATACCCCGGCTTCACCTCTACCCGTCGTGTCGTCCATGCCCAAGACCACATCCGATTTCGATCCCGAGACCTACGCGCCGGTCGCCGCGCGGGTCGAGCTGTTCTATGAGCGGTATCCCAACGGCCGCATTCTGACCGAGCTGGTCGAGCGCACCGAGCAGGAGATCGTCTTCCGCGCGGCCGTCTACCGCGCGGCCGAAGACCGCGAGCCGGCGGCCACCGGCTGGGCGGCCGAGCGGATCGGCGATGGCGAGGTCAACGCGGTGGCCTGCCTCGAGAACACCGAGACCTCGGCCATCGGCCGCGCGCTGGCCAACCTCGGATTCCTCGCGTCCCGGCTCCGGCCGAGCGCCGAGGAAGTCGCCAAGGCCGATCGAGCCCGGGCGCGGCTCGCCGGCGAGCCCGACGTGCTGCAGCTCCTCCGCACCGCCGAGCGCGCCGGCCTGAGCGCCACGCGAGCGGAGGCGCTGCGGGCGCGCGTGGGGCGGGGGCTCCCGGCGGCGGAGCTGGCCGAGGTACAGCACGAGCTCCGGCGGTTCATCCAGCGACGGATGGAGGACCACGCGGCGCGGGCGGGGCGGGGGGAGTGAGGGGCGGCGAGGCGCGGCGTGTCGCGGGCCGGTGTCTGAATAGCAGAGCGGTTGGAGAATCGTCATCTCCTTCGCTCCGCTCAGGATGACCCCCACGGAGACCCCCAGTGGAGCACCAGCCATGGCGAGCACGCACCGCGCCCGGCCGCATAGCCGCCCGCCGGCCCGCGATGGGCGACCAGGCCCTCGTGGCCGCGCTCCGGTGCGAGGATGAAGGCGCCCTGCGCGAGTTCTTCCTCCGCTTCCGCCCGGCGCTCGTGCTCGCCGCTCGCCGGCTCCGGGTCGACCCGGGCGAGCTCGACGCGCTGGTGGACGACTGCCTGGCCGACGTCGCCGTGCACCTCATCACCTCGGACATGGCGCCGCCGCGCTCGCTGCCGGCGTACCTGGCGCGGAGCCTCCGGAACCGCGTGCTCAACGGTCTCCGTGCCCGCGCCCGCGCGGAGCGGCGTCTGGCCGAGCCAGTGTCGCGCCGGAGGAGGCCGGCGACGCTCTCGAAGGCGCCGTCGCCGCGTGCTGCTCGGACTACGCGCTCCGGGCAAGCGGCGCCCAGGTCGACCCGCCGCCGCTCGCGCCGGCGCTCGCGCGCCTGGCCAACGCCCTGGCGGCCACGCTTGTAGAGGAGGACCGCCTGCTCGCGGTCTGGCTGAGCCACTGCGTGCCGCTGCGCGAGATCGCCGCCTGGCTCGGTCTCAGTGATCGAACGGCGGCCAAGCGCATCGAACGGCTCCGCGAGCGTCTCCAGCTTGTAGCGCTGCGCCGGCTCGAGGCGGCGGAGGGCGACGAGCGACGGGAGCTGCTCGCGTTCCTGGGGCGCGCGGCGCTCGCGCCCGCACCCGCCGCCCGATTCCGGGCGGCACGCGCCGCGGACGCCGCTGCGGACCCTTCCGCGGATGCTGAGGAGGCACCGGTGTCATGAGCGATCGACAGGAGTGGGAGCGTGACGCCGTCGTCTGGCTCGCCGGGCGGGCCATCGAGGCGGCCATGGGTGGAACGACGGACGGGACAGCCCGCCCGCCGGATGATCCCCGGCTCGCCCGCGCGATGGCGCGCTTTGCCGTCTGGCGCACCGAGGCGGGGCGAGAGGCGGACGCCGCCCGCTTCGCGGAGCGCGTGCGCCGCACCGTGGCGGCGGCGGGGCGAAGCGTCCGGCGGATCGACCACGCGCCCGAGCTGGTGCGGCCGGACGCGCCGGGTCCGCTCGCGGCCATGTTCGCCGCGGCGCGCAACCGGGGCGCGGCGCCGCTGGCGGAGCTGGGCGTGGCGGCGGGCACCGGCCGCGAGCTGTTCGACGAGCCCTGCGACGCGTGGGTGGCGCTGCCCGAGGGGCTCCCGGCCGCGCGGTACGTGGCCCTCCGCGTCGTGGGCGACAGCATGATCCCGCTTATGCATTCAGGAGACGTGGTGCTCGTCGACCTCGACGCCGCGGTGCCGCCGGGTGCCATCGCGGTGGCGCGCCACCCGGACCACGGCTCGGTGGTCAAGCGGGTGCTCCGGGCGGACGGCGGCGCGCTCCGGCTGGTCTCGCTCAACCCGGCCTACCCGCCGCTCGAGCTCCCGCCCGGCGCGGGGGCCCTGCTCGGGCCGGTCGTGGTCCGGTGGTGCGCCCATCCCGGCACGGGCGATCGGCCGGCGAAACCGAGACTTGCCCCTCGTCCGTAGTCAGGGCATCATCCCGCGCCCGGGCACCGCGCCCTTCGCGCCCGGCCAGAGCGCCTGGCGCATACCTGATTCGGAGCCGACATGGCACGTTTCGACGCTTCCCGCCGGCTGCCGGCGGCCATTGCCTTCACCCTCGTCTCGGCCTGCTCGGGCGGCAAACCCGCGGCGCCCGCGCCCACGCCGGCCGCTGGCCATGCCACCGCCGGCACCCGCCGTCCGGGCGATGACCGTCCCGGCGCTCGTGGGGTTCGAGACGGCCGTCGGCCGCGGCACGCGGACCCGGACCGGCGTGCCGGGCCCACGCTACTGGCAGCAGTGGGCCGACTACAAGCTGTCGGCCGAGCTCAACCCGGTGTCGAAGCGCATGACCGGCTCGGGGACCATCACCTACAGCAACCGCTCGCCGGACACCCTCCATACCGTCTACGTCCAGCTGCTGCAGAACATCTTCGCCCCCAACGCCCGCCACAACACGGGCGTCCCGTGGTCCGTCGAAGGCATCGAGTTCGGCAAGGTGGCCGCGCAGGGCACCACGCTCGCGGCGGGCGGCGGCGAGGGCCCCGGCTACGAGGTGAACGGCACGATCATGCGGCTCCGGCTGCCGAAGCCGCTCGTGCCGGGTGGCACGGCCGACCTGGCGTTCGACTGGAAGCTCCGCGTGCCGCCCGACGGCGCGCCGCGCGGCGGCCAGGACGGCGAGGTCTACTACATGAACTACTGGTACCCGCAGATGGCGGTGTACGACGACGTGAACGGCTGGCAGATCGACCAGTACGTCGGCAACGCCGAGTTCTACATGGGCTACGGCAACTACGACGTGAGCCTCACGCTGCCCGGCCGGCTGGCTGGTCACGGCCACCGGCACGCTGCAGAACCCGGACGAGGTGCTCACGCAGCAGACCCGCGCGCGGCTCGACTCGGCTCGGAGCGCCACCGGTGTGGTGCACGTGGTCACCGACGTCGACCGCGAGCCGGGGCGCTCCACCACCGCCGGCAAGGACGGAAAGCTCACCTGGCACTTCCGCGCCCAGAACGTGCGCGACGTGAGCTGGGCGGCCTCGTCGCGCTACCTGTGGGACGCCACCAACGCCGCCGTGGGCGACGCCAACAACGACGGCCGGCCGGATACCACGCTGATCCAGGCGTTCTGGCGCCCGGAGCAGCGGGTGAATCACTGGGACGAGAGCGCGCGCTACAGCCGGTACTCGATCGAGTTCTACTCGAAGTATCTCTGGCCATATCCGTACCCGCACATGACCGCGGTCGACGGTCCCAACTCGTGCGGCGGCATGGAGTACCCGATGATGACCTGCATCGGCGGGCAATGGGACACGCTCGGCATGTACGAGGTGACCACCCACGAGATCGGGCACATGTGGTTCCCGATGATGGTCGGCTCCGACGAGAAGCGCTTCGCCTGGATGGACGAGGGCCTCACCCAGTTCGACCAGTCCCAGTCCATGGACGCGTTCTTCAAGGGCTTCGACGACGAAGAGCGGAACCGGAAGAACTATCTCGACGCCGCGTCGTCCGGCGACGAGGTCGAGCTGATGCATCACGGCGACCGGTTTCCGAGCTACAACGCCTATGGCGTCGCCGCCTACTACAAGCCGGCCACCGATCATGGTGGCGCTCCGGGGCGTGCTGGGCCGCGACCTCTTCCACAAGGCGTTCACCGAGTACGGCCGCCGGTGGCAGTACAAGCACCCGACGCCCTACGATTTCTTCGACACCTTCGACGACGTGTCGGGCCGGGACCTGTCGTGGTTCTGGCGGACCTGGTTCTTCGAGACCTGGCGCCTCGACCAGTCGATCGACAGCGTCGCCACCGTGGGCGACTCGGTCGAGATCGGCATCGAGAACCGCGGCCGGGCGCCGATGCCGGTGCCGCTCGTGGTCACCCGCGCCGACGGGAAGGTGGACAGCCTCACCGTCCCGGTGGACGTCTGGCTGGGCGGCGCCAAGCGAACCACGGTCCGGGTAGCGCGAGAGCCCGCGGTGAAGAGCATCGAGATCGATCCGGGGCACGAGTTCCCGGACATGGACCGGGACAATCAGCGATGGCCAAGGTGACCGGGGCGGCGGCGACCTAAGTAAGTCGTTGATCGGAGCACCTACGACGTCATCCCGAGCGCAGCGAGGGACCTTGCCTGGAGTGGCTCGAGCCATTCCCGGGCAAGGTCCCTCGCTGCGCTCGGGATGACGGGGTGCCCGAGCTCCTCCGGCGCACATTACCTTTCCTCCATGTCCCGGCTCCTGATCGTCGCCAACCGCCTGCCCATCACCGTCCAGACCACCGAGACGGGCATCGAGGTACAGCGGAGCACGGGCGGCCTGGCGACGGGCCTCATGCGGCCGCACGAGCAGTCGGACGGGCTCTGGATCGGGTGGTCGGGAGCGCCCAGCGACCTCGATCCCGAGCGGCAGGCGAGCCTCAACGAGGCGCTCACCGCCATGCGGCTCGTGGAGGTGCCGCTCACCGCCGACCAGATCACCCGGTTCTACGAGGGCTTCTCGAACGGGGTGCTCTGGCCCCTGTTTCACTACCTCCTGGAACAGATTCCACTCCAGGTCAGCGACTGGGACAGCTACGTCCAGGCGAACGAGGCCTTCGCCGACGTCGTCGCCGCGCACTACCGGCCCGGCGACATGATCTGGGTGCACGACTACCAGCTCCTCCTCCTGCCGGGCCTCCTCCGCGACCGGCTCCCCAGCGCCCGCATCGGCTTCTTCCTCCACATCCCGTTTCCCTCGGAGGAGCTGTTCCGCACCCTGGCCATGCGCGGGCGGCTGCTGCAGGGCATCCTCGGCGCCGACCTGGTCGGCTTCCACACGCCGGCGTACCTCCGCCACTTCGCCATCTCGCTGACCGACATCCTGGGCTACTCGGTCGAGATCGACCGGGTGCAGCTCTCCGAGCGCGAGGTCCGCCTCGGTGTCTTTCCCATGGGAGTCGACGCGGGGACGTTCGCAGCGCTGGCCGACGATCCGGCGGTCAAGGGCGAGGTCGAAGCCATTCGCGGCGACGGGAGTGTCCGGATCCTCGTCGGCGTCGACCGGCTGGACTACACCAAGGGCATCCCCGGCCGGCTGCTGGCCTACGAGCGGATGCTGCAGACGCACCCGGACCTCCGGGAGAAGGTGCGGCTGGTGCAGGTGGCGGTGCCGTCGCGCACCAACGTCGGCGCCTACCAGGACTTCCGGGAGCTGGTGAACGGGCTGGTGGGCCGCATCAACGGCGCGTTCGGGACGCCGCGCTGGGTGCCGGTGCACTACATCTTCCGCGGGCTCTCCGAGGCCGACCTGGTGGCACTCTACCGCGCGGCCGACGTGATGCTGGTGACCCCGCTCCGCGACGGGATGAATCTCGTGGCCAAGGAGTTCATCGCCTCGCGCACCGACGGCGACGGCGTGCTGGTGCTGAGCGAGTTCGCGGGCGCGGCGTGGGAGCTGCCGGAGGCGCTGCTGGTGAATCCGTACGACGTCGACGGGTCCGCGGAGGTGTACTACCGGGCACTCGCCATGCCCCGCGTGGAGCGGCGCGCGCGGCTCGCGCCGCTCCGGACGCGCGTGCACACGTTCGACGTGCACCGGTGGGTGGCGTCGTTCCTCGAGCAGCTGGCGGAGCTGACGCCCACGGGGCCGCGCTCCGGCCCCACGGCCGGCGGCGGCGCCGCCCGCCGCGCGCTCGACCTCCGGCTGGCGGAGACCGACTCGCTCCTGCTCCTGCTGGACTACGACGGGACGCTGGTGCCGTTCACGCCCGACGCCCGAGCTGGCCCGGCCGGACGCAGAGGTCCTCGACCTCCTGCGAGCGCTCGCCGCGCGGCCCGACACCCAGGTGCACGTCGTGAGCGGCCGGTCGGCGGACACGCTCCAGGAATGGCTCGGCGACCTCCCGATCTGGCTCCACGCCGAGCACGGCTTCCTCTCCCGCGATCCGGAGACGCGCCAGTGGGTGCCGGCCGCGGAGCTCGGCGGGAGCTGGCGCGAGCCGGTGCTGGCCATGCTCCGCGAGATCACGCAGCGGACGCCCGGCTCGCTCGTCGAGGTCAAGACGGCGGCGCTGGCCTGGCACTATCGGATGGCCGACCAGGAGACCGGGGCCCGCCGCGCCAACGAGCTGCGCCTGCACCTCAATCAGCTGCTCAGCAACCAGCCCGTGGAGATCCTGGCGGGCAACCGCATCATCGAGATCCGGCCCTACGGCGTGCACAAGGGCCGGATCGTGCCCGCCCTCAGTCCCGAGCGACTGGCCGCCACGACCATCGTGGCCATCGGCGACGACCGCACCGACGAGGACCTGTTCAACGTGCTGCCGCCCGATGCGATCTCCATTCGGGTCGGCCCAGGCGCCACCCGCGCGCGCTTCCGCCTCGACGGGGTGGCCACCGTGCGCCAGCTCCTGCGATCGCTGCTCGAGAGCGGCGTGGCGGCCGTGCCCGCGCGGCGCTGACGATGCGCATCGAGACGCTCGCCGTGCACGCCGGGCACGCGGTCGATCCCGCCACCGGCGCCGTAACTCCGCCGATCTACCTCACCACCACCTTCGGCCGCGAGGCCGACGGCTCCCTGCCGCACGGCTTCCTCTACGCGCGGAGCGACAACCCCACCCGCCGGGAGCTGGAGCGCTGCCTCGCCGCGCTCGAGGGCGGCGCGGTCGCGCTCGCGTTCGCCTCGGGGATGGCGGCGACCGCGGCGGTCTTCCAGTCGCTCCTCCCGGGCGACCACGTCGTGGCACCGCTGGACGCCTACTACGGCACCGCCAAGTTGCTCCGCGAAGTGATGGCGGGCTGGGGTCTTCAGAGCACGCTGGTGGACATGACCGATCCGGCCGCGGTGGCCGCGGCGGTCACTTCCCGCACCCGCCTCGTCTGGATCGAGACTCCGTCCAACCCGGCGCTCGCCGTGACCGACATCGCGCGCGTCGTCGCGATCGCGCGCGGCGCCGGCGCGCGCACCGTCTGCGACAACACCTGGGCCACGCCCGTGCTCCAGCGCCCGCTCGAGCTCGGCTGCGATCTCGTCATGCACTCCACCACCAAGTACCTCGGCGGGCACAGCGATCTCACCGGCGGGGCGCTCGTGGCGCCCGCGGAGAGCGAGTGGACGGCGCGGCTCCGCACCCTCCAGGCCCTGGGCGGCGCGGTGCCGTCCGCGTTCGACTGCTGGCTATTGATGCGCGGGATCCGGACGTTGCCCTGGCGCATGCATGCGCACGAGGAGAACGCGGCCGCGGTGGCGGGCGCCCTGGCCGTGCACGACGCGGTCGCGGTGGTCCACTATCCGGGACTCCCGACCGATCCCGGCCACGCGGTGGCAGCGCGGCAGATGACGGGGTTCGGCGGGATGGTGTCGGTGCAGGTGAAGGGCGGCGCCGAGGCGGCGCTGGACGTGGTGCGGCGGGTGCGGCTCTTTACCCGCGCCACGAGCCTGGGCGGGCCGGAAAGCCTGATCGAGCATCGGGCGTCGGTGGAGGGTCCGGAGAGCCGCACGCCGCCCGGCCTGCTGCGGCTCTCGATCGGGCTGGAGCACCCGGCGGACCTGGTCGAGGATCTCGACCAGGCCCTCCGGGGCGCGGCTAGTCGGTCTTGACCGCTTCGGGCTGAATTCGCTTGAGCGCGCGCTTGGCGGCGGCGGCGATCTCGTCGTTGATCTCCTCGTCCATCATCTGCTTGAGCTTGGGCACCGCGGCCTTGGCGGCGGGGCCGATCTCGCCCAGCGCCACCAGGACGGGGAATCGGACCGTGGGCTCCGGATCGTCGAGCGCCTTGATGAGCGCGGGCACGGCCGGCGCGGCGGCCGGACCCATACCCGAGATCTCGTAGGCCGCGGCGTTCCGCGTCTGGGGCGCCGTCCCATCCTTGAGATCGGCCACCCACTCGCTCAACGTCTTGCCGTCCGACACGGGCTCCTTCGCGGACCCCGCGCCCTGCGCCCAGGCGCGGGGGGCCAGGAACAGGACGGCCGCCGCGAGCGGGCCCAGGATACGATTCGACATGCAGCCTCCACCGAGAGTCATTCCGCGGGACGCGTTCGCGCCCCACGGGAAATATAGGCGTAGAGGCCCTCGAAAACGGCGGCGCCGCGCTCCAGCCGCTCGGCGTCGTCCGGGTAGGCAAGCGCGAGCCCGTCGATCAGCGAGGCGATGCCCGCCGCCTCGGGCCGGCCGAACTTGTCGTCCTTGCAGTCCACGTCGTGGACGATCTCGCCGAGGGCCCGGAGCGCGGGATCCCTGAGCCCGAACCGCGCGAGCAGCGTCTCGAAGGTGCAGCGATCTCCCTCGTGGGTGTACTCGCCCTGGAACATGTCGAACCGGAGCTCGCCGGCCGCGGGCCGGTAACCCTTCGCTGGGACGAACTTGAATCGGGCTGCCGGGTCGATGAAGCGCCGGATGAGCCAGGCGCTGGAGATCCGGTCGACCTTGATGCCCGTGCGCGTGACCCAGGTGGCACCGCGAACCGACGAGGCGCCGCCCTCTGCCGCCTCAGGCGACGGCGCAGGCGGGCTCGCCGCGCGCGGCCAGCGCCCGCTCCGCGGCCGCGCGTCCCGGGGCGTCGAACCAGTCGATCCGCTCGGTCTCCTCCAGGCGCCGCCGGAGCCGCGCCAGCTCGTCGTCGGTGGGCTCGCCGCGCCCGGCCAGCGCGCGCGCGTCACGCTCGATGGCGGCGTAGTCGGTGTCGCGCTCGGTCCGGAACATGGTTTCGACCTCCTCGTCGCTCGTGCCGGCCAGCAGGGCGCCGCGGCAGAGCGTGGCCTCGCCGCCTTCCGCCTGGATCTCGCGCGCCAGCCACTCGAAGTCCTCCCGTGTCTCCGTCCGCTGGGGCAGGAGGTAGACGGAGTTCTTGAGGGCGACGGCACCGAGCCGCTGGAGCCGGCGACGGATCTTCACCCGGAAGTAGTCGGGCTTGGGCGGGATCTGGTGGATCAGGAAGAGCCAGTCGCCCCGGGGCGCGTTTGGCCCCTTGCGCAGATATCACAGTTGAATCATTCATTATCTCAACTGTAGCATCCCCTGGATGCCCACGCAAGGAGGTCTCATGGACCGCCAGTTCGACGTGCTCTACGCCTACCTGGCGCTGGCCCGCCGCCCAGGCCAGACAGCAGAGGTGGACGACCGCACCCGTCTCCTCGTGCGCGAGCTCGCGGCCGAGCGGAGCGGCTGCCGGTGGTGCATCGACCGGGCGCGGCATGACTGGCGCGCGGCCGGGCTGCCAGTGGATCTTCTTCGTTCGCTCGATCGTCATGCGACGAGCCCGGAGTTGAGCGAACGGGACCGCGCCGCGCTCGCCCTGGTCGACGCGGTAGCCTGCGCCGGCGCGAGTGCCGACTCGGACACCGCCACGGCGCTCGCGCGAGTGCGGCGCCATTTTTCCGACCGCGGGGTGGCCGAGCTGACGGCCTGCCTCGCCGAACACCACCTCATCGCCGACGAGCATCACTGGTGAGCCTTCAATCATGAGACTTCCATGAGCCTTCGCCGCGTCTCGTCCGTCCTGGGTCTCGCGCTGCTCGCGGCCGCGCCGTCCGCGCTCGGCCAGGCCGCCGGGCCGGCCCGCTCCGGCGACATCGCCACCGCCTATCGTGCCCCGGCCGACAGCCTCATCCGCGCGGCCATCGCCGACAGCTCGGCGTATCGCCGGCTGGGACGGCTGGTCGACACGTTCGGGCCCCGGCTGAGCGGCACGGCGAGCCTCGAGGCGGCGATCGACTGGATCCTCGACGCGATGAAGGCCGACGGCCTCGAGAACGTGCGCGGCGAGCCGGTGATGGTGCCGCGCTGGGTGCGGGGCGCCGAGTCGGCGGAGTTGGTCAAGCCGCGCGCGGCCAAGCTCGCGATGATGGGGCTGGGGGGCAGCGTCGGCACGCCGAAGGCCGGGATCACGGCGCCGGTGCTGGTGGTGAGCTCGCTCGACGAGCTGACCCGCCGCGCGGCCGAGGCCAAGGGCAAGATCGTGCTGTTCGACGTGCCGCTCACCGACTACCCCGTCACCCGGCGGGTCCGGACGGAGGGTCCCTCGGCCGCGGCACGCGTGGGGGCGGTGGCCTGCCTCATCCGCTCGGTGGCCTCCGCGTCGATCCGGAGCCCGCACACCGGCCTCACGGTCTACGACTCCACGGTGGCGAAGATCCCGGCGGCCGCGCTGAGCGTCGAGGACGCGATGATGCTGCACCGCTTCCAGGACCGCGGCGAGCCGGTCGTGGTGACGCTCAAGATGAGCGCGCGGACGCTGCCCGACGCGCCGTCGCGGAACGTGGTGGCGGAGATCGTCGGCCGCGAGAAGCCCGACGAGGTCGTGGTGCTCGGCGGCCACATCGACTCGTGGGACGTGGGCCAGGGCGCGATGGACGACGGCGGCGGCTCGGTCGCGGCCTGGGAGGCGGTGCGGCTGATCCACCGGCTCGGTCTCCGGCCGCGGCGCACGGTGCGGGTGGTGCTCTGGACCAACGAGGAGAACGGCGGCAAGGGCGGCCTGGCCTACCGCGATGCGCACGCGGCCGAGCTGGCGAAGCACGTGCTGGCGATGGAGTCGGACAACGGCGCGTTCAACCCGAAAGGGTACGTCCTCGGCGGGCTCGGATTCGGCCGCCGCGGTGGTGCAGCAGGTGGCCGGCCTGATGCAGCCGATCAATGCGACCGGCGTCCAGCGGGTGGACGGGAGCCCGGCGGCCGACATCACGCCGCTGGGCGAGGCGGGCGTGGCCACGATGGAGATCGATACCGAGGGGTCGCGCTACTTCTGGTATCACCACAGCGACGGCGACACGCTGGACAAGCTCGATCCGGCCGAGCTGGCGCGCTGCGTGGCGGCGATGGCCGTGATGGCGTACGTCGTCGCCGATCTGCCGGACGCGCTGCCGCACTCGGCGCCCGTCCGCGAGTCGCCCTGAGCGACATACTCCCGAAACTCCCGTCGAGGCGCCCGCGTAGGCCAAGGTACACCTTCCGCGACTGCCTCCATGCTGCTGCCGCTGCTCCTGCTCCTCGGTGACACCGATCCTGCCGCCGTCTACAACGGGCGCGCGGGCCGGCTGGACGTGCACCCGCCCCGGCTGGAGGCGGAGCTCGATGGTGGACGGGACGCTGGACGAGCCGGTCTGGGCGGAGGCGGCGATGCTCACCGGCTTCTCCCAGTTCACGCCCGTGGACGGCGTGGCGGCGGTGGACTCGACCGAGGTCCTGGTCTGGTATTCCGCGACCGCCATCCACTTCGGCGTCCGGGCCTACGAGGCGCACGGCCAGGTGCACGCCACGCTCGCCGACCGCGACAAGATCGGCGCCGACGACTTCGTCCAGATCCTGCTCGGCACGTTCGACGACGGCCGCCAGGCGTCGGTGTTCGCGGTGAATCCGTTCGGGGTGCAGTCCGACGGGGCGCTGGTCGAGACCGGCTCCACCAGCGGCAACGGCTTCAACAACGCCGTCGTCCGCCGCGAGATCGCCGACCTCCGTCCCGACTTCGTGTTCGACTCGAAGGGCCGGCTCACCGACTACGGCTACGAGATCGAAGTCCGGATTCCGTTCAAGAGCCTCCGCTTCCAGCCGGCGCAGGAGCAGCGGTGGGGCATCAACGTCACCCGCCAGGTGCAGCACTCGGGCGCCGAGGACTCGTGGGCGCCGGCCAAGCGGGCGAGCGCGTCGTTCCTGTCGCAGTCGGGCCACCTGGTCGGCCTGACCGAGCTGCGGCGCGGGCTGGTGCTCGAGTTCAATCCGTCGCTCACGTCGCGGACCACGGGCGCGCCGGGCGCCACCGGCTGGGACTACTCGGGCGGGAATCCCGAGCTGGGCGGCAGCGTCCGGTGGGGCGTCACCAACAACCTCAACCTCAACGCCACGGCCAATCCCGACTTCTCGCAGGTCGAGTCGGACGAGGGCCAGTTCCAGTTCGATCCGCGGAACGAGCTCTTCTTCTCCGAGAAGCGGCCGTTCTTCCTCGACGGCATCGAGCAGTTCACCACCCCCAATTCGCTGATCTACACCCGGCGCATCGTGCAGCCGGTCGCGGCCGCCAAGCTCACGGGCAAGGGCTTCGGCACCGAGATCGCGCTGCTGTCGGCGGTGGACGATCCGGCGGTCTCGCCGACCGGCGAGGACCACCCGATCTACAACCTCCTCCGGCTCCAGCGGGACCTCGGCGCGCAGTCGCGCCTCGGCGTGGTCTACACCGACCGCATCGTCGGCAGCAACTACAACCGCGTGGGCGGCGTCGACGGGCGGCTCCTGTTCGGCGAGGTGTACAGTCTCCAGCTGCAGCTCGCCGGCAGCCGCACGCGCACCGCGGGCGTGACGACCACGGCGCCGCTCTGGTACGCCCGCTTCGTCAGGAACGGCCGCACGTTCGGATTCCGGGCCCAGCTCAACGCCAGCGATCCCGACTTCCGCGCGCAGAGCGGGTTCTTCTCGCGTCCCGGGCTGTCCCACGCCAATCTCGATCCGCGGGTGACCCTCTACGGCAAGGCGGGAGGCCTCGTCGAAAGCGTGACGGGCGACGTGAACGTCGACGGGCAGTACCGCTACGACCAGTACTTCACCAGCGCGGGGATGCAGGAGGAGAAGATCCACATCAACACCAACGTGCGGCTCCGGGGCGGCTGGACCGCGGGCGCCTCGGTGCTGATCGAGCAGTTCGGCTACCCGGCCGAGGTGTACGAGGGGTACCGGATCGAGCTGCCGCGGGCGAACGGGTCCGGCGTGGACACGGTGCCCTTCGTCGGCCGGCCGGCGATCCCCAATCGCGACTACGTGCTGCAGGTCGAGACGCCGGAGTTCTCCCAGTTCTCGGGCAACGCCTTCGTGCTCTGGGGCCACGACGAGAACTTCCTGGAGTGGGCCTCGGCCGAGCTGACGCTGTTCAACGCCGGGCTCGACTGGCGGCCGGCCGACCAGGTCCGGCTCAACGCCACCTACCAGCTCCAGCGGGTCGGCCGCCGCACCGATGGCAGCACCGTCAACATCCAGCACATTCCCCGGCTCAAGATCGAGTACCAGCTCTCGCGGCCGATCTTCCTCAGGCTGGTCGGCGAGTACACCAGCGAGCGGCAGGACGACCTCCGGGACCACACCCGCACCGAGGCGCCGCTGCTGATCTTCGATCCCGAGGTGGCGGACTTCGTCCGGGCGGTTGCCTTCCGGCGCGAGTCGTTCCGCGGCGACCTGCTGTTCTCGTACCAGCCGAATCCGGGCACCGTGCTGTTCGCCGGCTACGGGAGCACGCTGCGGGACCCGGTGGATCCCGAGGAGCCGTTCCGGACGGGGCTCAGGCGTGCGGACGACGGGTTCTTCTTCAAGATGAGCTATCTCTTTCGCATGTAGTTCGGCGCGGTCGTGGCGCGGGAATGTGGGCATGCTGTCGCAGCCGCCGTGGGCACGGCGGACCCTCCGGTCGCTGCACCGCGCTTCGACCTTGGAGATCGCGCAGGGAATTGAACGCGCGCTGACGCTCCCTCCGGGTCCACCGCGCCCCCGGCGGCTGCTTGACTCCGTCAGCTCGCCAGATCTCCGTCGCCGACCGCCTGACCGCCTGACCGCCTGACCGCCTCGCCTACCGCCTGACCGCCTGTTAAGTTTCCGTCATGCCAAGACTATTGTCGATGTTCGGCCGGGCGCTCCGGCTCCGTTGCCCGAACTGCGGGAAGGGGAAACCCTTTGTGTCCTGGTTTCGGATGCGGTCGCAGTGCGAGGTGTGCGGGCTCGCGTTCGAGCGGGGCGAGGACGGGTATCAGGTGGGCTCGTACATGTTCAACATCGTCGCGTCGGAGCTGGTGTTCGCGGTGGTGTTCCTGGCGATCGTGTGGCTGACCTGGCCCTCGCCGCCGTGGACCCTGCTCCAGCTTGGCGGGATCGCGCTGATGGTGGTTGCGCCCTTCGTGCTCTTCCCGTTCACCAAGACGCTGTTCCTGGCCTTCGACCTGGTCTTCCGGCCGGCCGACTCCTGAGTGCAGCTCGACGTCCCGGGGTGCCGCATCCGAAGCTGGCGCGTGGGCGACGAGCCCGCGATCGTCCGGCATGCGGACAACCGCAAGATCTGGCTCAACGTGCGCGACCGCTTCCCGCATCCGTACACGCCGGCGGACGCCGAGGCGTGGGTCGCGCGCGCGTCCGCGGCGACGCCCGAGACCCAGTTCGCCATCGAGGTGGAGGGCGAGGCAGTGGGCGGCGTGGGCCTCTTTCTGCAGGCCGACGTCGAGCGCTACTCGGCCGAGATCGGGTACTGGCTCGGTGAGGCGTTCTGGGGCCGAGGCCTCGCGACGGCCGTGGTCCGCGGATTCACGGACTACGCCTTCGACGCCTTCGACCTCTGCCGCATCTACGCGAATGTGTTCGAGTGGAACCCGGGCTCCTGCCGCGTGCTCGAGAAGGCCGGCTACGTGCTGGAGGGACGGCTGCTATCGTCGGCCGTGAAGGACGGCTTCGTGCTGGACGGATTCCTCTACGCCAGGGTGCGGGAGTTTCCGGCAAGCCGGGGCCTACGGCGCCCAGTTGACCGACCTATCAGCTACCGTCCGCCGACCGCCTGACCGCCTGACCGCCTGACCGCCTGACCGCCTGACCGCCTGACCGCCTGACCGCCTGACCGCCTGTGCAACCCCGCCCCCTTCCCGCATCACCTTGTCTTGCCGGGGCATGGACATTGCCGCATAGTTGCGATCGTTCCCCTCCAGAGAGGTCCCATGAATCGAGCGCTCTACGTCGCGGGGTGGGGGTATGTGGCGCTCTGCGGTTTCGTCGTGGCCACGCATGGCCAGCCAAGGCTTGGCGACCCGGGCCTCCGGGTGCCTACCCGTACCCATCCGGTCGCCACGGTCGCCGGCGGCGCCGGCGAGTGGTTCACGCAGGTCAAGCCGTTCTGCAATGCCGTCGAGGTCGAGGTCCGCCAGCAGCAGATGCCGCCCCCGGGCGGCGTCGAGGGCGCGGGGTACAGCGCCGCCTGCTACGCGCTCGCCGGGAAGATCGAGCGCGCGCGCACGGTGATCGACGCGCTCGCCGCCGGCGAACGCGCCCAGGCCGCGAGCATCGTCTTCAACATCGGCCATCCGGTGGCCGACGCGGGCGACGACCAGTCGGCGGGCCCGATCATGCGGCTCGTGGTGAGCTACCAGCCCGACAACTACATGGCGCTCTACCACGCCGGGATGTCGGAGTACATCCTGGGCCAGATGGATTTCGCCCGCACGCATCTCCGGAAGTTCCTCGATCTCTATCACGACCCGGACGGGTACCGGAACAACGCGGTCGAGGTGCTGCAGCGCCTCGACGCCAAGCCGTAGCGGGGCCGTGACCGGCCCGGGCTATCTCGCGGCTGGAGCGCTCCTCCGGGGGCGCTACGAGATCGTGCGCGAGATCGGCCGCGGCGGCTATTCGGTCGTCTACCTCGCCCGCGACCGCGAGCTCGACGGCGAGGTCGCGCTCAAGCTGCTCGTCCCGCCGCCCGCCGCCGCCCACGTGGCGCGCGAGCGGATGCGGCGCGAGGTCCAGGCGCGTCCGCGGGCTCTCCCACGCCAACATCGTCGCCGTGTTCGATTTCCTCGAGGACGGCCCGTGGAGCTTCATCGTCATGGAGTACGTCCGCGGGCCCGACCTGCAGGTGCGGGTGGGCGAGCGCGGCCGGCTCGACGCGGATGCGGCCGTGCGGCTCGGGCGCGATGTGGCCGGCGCGCTCTCGGCCGCCCACCGGCGCGGCATCCTCCATCGTGACGTGAAGCCGCAGAACGTCCTGCTCGATCCCGACGGCCGCGCGCGGCTCACCGACTTCGGCTCCGCCAAGCTCGACGGGCAGCTCGGCGTCACCGGCAGCGGCACGCTGGCCGGCACGCTCGCGTACACGGCGCCCGAGGTGCTCGCCGGCCGCCGGGGCGACGCCCGGGCCGACGTCTACGCCCTGGGGCTCACCCTCTACTACGCGCTCACCGGTGAGCTGCCCGACCGCCCGTCGCCGCACCTGCCGCCGACACCCGACCCGCTGGGGTTCCGGCCCCGGCGCTGGCGCCAGGCGTCCCGGCCTGGCTGGACGACGTGGTCGCCCATGCGACGGCGGCCGCCGTCGAGGAGCGGTTCCCGACCGCGGCCGCGCTCGACGAGGCGCTGGCGCGCCCGGGCGCTGCGGCCGAGCTCCTGGTGAACGGCGCCTCCGGCTCGTGCGTGCTGTGCAACGGCCCCGATCCGCTCGCGCTCGGCCTCTGCCCCGCGTGCGGCGGCTCGCCCGAGGCGACCGACACGCTGGTGTTCCTCCGCCGCGGCGGCGACGCATCGGCGCGGCGCGCGGCGGCGCTCCGGCTCGAGACGGTGCTGCCCGACGTCGGACGCGAGGCCGCCGGCCTGGCGGCGCGAGGGGAGCGGCCGCTGTTCCGCGTCTCCCGCGCCGGCATGCCGCGTCTGCTGCGAGGAGATGGATCGCCGGGAGCTGCCGGCCCGCGCGGTTCCGATCGCCGGAGCGTGGGGCGCGCTGCCCGCGCGCGCCTGGATCCTCGCCGGTGCGGTCGTCACCGCTGGCGGCGTGGCGGGAACCATCGCGCTGCCGATGCTGCTCTGGAGCAGCCCGCTGATCGCGACGCTCGTGCTGCTCGGCGCCGGCCGCGACGCCCGGACGCCGCTGGTGGCGGCACCCCGGCGCGCCGCCGGACTGCCGCCCGCGCTCGAGCGCACCGTCGTCGAGGCGCTGGTGACGATGCCGGCGGGCACCGCGCGGAGCCTCCTGGCCGACGTGGTGCGGACGCTGCGGCGCGCTGTTCGACACCATCGCGCGGGAGGGTGATCCCCGCGGGCTGGCGCCGTCGCTCGAGGAGCTGGTGACCGCCGCCTGCCGCGCCGCCCGCGACCTGGCGGACCTGGACGACCAGCTCACCCGCTTCGAGCGCCAGCGCGAGCGCCTCGCGGCGGCAAGCCCGGAGCGGCTCGACGCGCTGGCCCGGTGCGAGCGCACGCGCGACGCGCTCGTCCAGCGGCTGCTCGAGGCGATGACGGCGGTGTCGCGGCTCCGGACGCAGCAGGCGGAGCTGAGTGACGCGGGAGAGTCCACGCTCGGAGACGTGACCCGTGAGCTGCGGGAAGAGGCCGACGCGCAGGCGGCGGCGGCGCGGGAGATCGCGGTGCTGCTGGGGAGCTGATTCAGGCGGCGGCGAGCGTCACTCGACCACCGACCCGATCCTTCGCTGCGCTCAGGACGCGCCAGTGATTGCCGCCGTAGCCGCAGCGCCGCTGTCGCCCATCCGCTACAGGATGGCCCGGCCCGAACGACGCGCAACCGACTGCATGGCGCTCACCGTCCGCCTCCAAGCCCCGCCATTCTCGCCGGTTTGCACACCTCCGCCCACTCCCACCGTAACGCCCCGGCACGCCCCCGTGGCTGGCGTACCTCTTGCCCTTTCAGCACCCGAACCATCACAGATCCATCTCCGCCGAAGTCCACTCCTCACGGGAGCGGTGTCGCCCATGCGCGTGCTGCTGCTCAACTACGAATATCCGCCGCTCGGGAGCGGAGCCGGGCTCGCCACGCGCGCGCTGGCCGAGGGGCTGGCCGGGCGCGGCGTGACGGTGGACGTCGTGAGCGGTGGCGATCACGCCTCGTCGGATCCGCGGCTGCTCTGGGACGGCGCGGCGGCCGAGGAGGGCATGCTCACGGTGCACCGGGTGGCGAGCCACCGGCTCGCGGCGCACGACGCCGGGATCCGCGGCGCGGTCGGCTACCTCGCGGCGGCCACGCCGACGGTGCGGCACCTGCTCGCCGGCGAACCGTACGACGTGGTCCACTTCGTCTTCTCGCTGCCGACCGCCGCCATGCTCCCGCTGCTCGACCTGCACGGCGCGCCGGTGGTCGTCACGCTGCGCGGCTCGGACGTGCCGGGGTTCGATGCGCGGCAGCGCAGTCTCCGGCAGGCGCACCGGCTGCTCCACCCGCTCACGCGCTGGATCTGGAAGCGCGCCGATCGCGTGGTGGTGCCGTCGGAGAGCCTGGGCCGGCTCGCGCAGCGCACCGACTCCCGCCTCCGCTACTCGGTGGTGCCTGGCGGCGTGGACCTCGGGAGCTTCCGCCCGCGCCCGGCACTCCGCCGGCTGCCGGACGGCGTGGTCCGCTGCCTCGCCGTGGCGCGACTGGTCGAGCGGAACGGCGTGGACGATCTGCTCGACGCGCTCGCCCTGCTCGAGCGCGGACGCTACCAGCTCGAGATCGTCGGCACCGGGCCGTACGAGGCGGCGCTCCGGGAGCGGGTGCGTCGGCTGGGCCTCGAGGGCGTGGTGCGCTTCACCGGCTGGCTGGAGCCCCGCGAGGTGGCGCGGCGGTGCCGCGAGGCCGACCTCTTCACGCTCGCGCCGTGGGTGGAATCGTTCGGCAACGCGTTCGTCGAGGCGCTGGCCTCGGGGCTGCCGATCGTGGCGAGCACGGCCGGCGGCATTCCGGAGCTGGTGGAGCACGGACGGCACGGGATGCTGGTCCCGCCCCGGCGGCCGCGGGAGCTGGCGCATGCGATCTCCTATCTCGCCGCCGACCCGCGCCTTCGCGCCGAGATCGGCAAGCGGAACCGCGCCGACGCCGAGCGCACGTATTCGTGGGAGCGGATGACGACGCGGCATCTCGCGCTCTACACACGGCGTGCAGCGTCGCGCGCCCTCCCGGCGGCCCCTGGCGGAGCTCCCGTCGAGCAGTTGGTGAGGGCGGCCGGAGGTTGACACTCCGGGCTCAGGCGCCATACTATCCGTCTACTATTCGTCAACTCGATCCCGAGTCTTTCGTGATGCCACTGGATCGCGCGACCTTCGTCAAGGCCGCCTGCTGTCGCCGTTTCCGACCCGCCATGCGGGGCTGACGCGGTCGCGCGCGAGCTCAGGACATCATCGAGATCACCGGCCGCACCCCGCAAGGGGACCCGCGGCCGGTTTTTTATTTGTCCGACGAAGTGTGTACGACCGAGGCTTTCGACCACGCGTAAGGAGGGACTGATGGGCACAGCACAGGCGGTACCGGCGGTGACACCGATCGAGCAGCGGGGCTACGCCCATCCGGAGGTCCTGGTGTCGACGGACTGGGTGGCGCAGCACCTGAACGATCCCAAGGTGCGGCTGGTGGAGTCGAACGAGGACATCCTGCTGTACGACACCGGGCACATCCCCGGCGCGGTCAAGGTCGACTGGACCACGGATCTCAACGACCAGCTGGTCCGCGACTACGTGGACAAGAGCGGGCTGCAGGCGCTGCTCCAGTCGCGCGGGATCAACAACGACACCACGATCGTCTTCTACGGCGACAAGAACAACTGGTGGGCCACCTACGCGCTCTGGGTGCTGCAGCTCTTCGGCATCGAGAACGTGAAGATCCTCGACGGCGGGCGGCTCCGCTGGGTGGACGAGGGCCGGAAGCTCTCGACCGATGCGCCGTCGTACCCCAAGGGGAACATCACGGTCGGCGAGCGGAACGACGAGCGGATCCGCGCCTTCCGCGAGGACGTGCTCGGCCATCTGAAGAAGAAGGGACAGCTGGTGGACGTGCGGAGCCCGGAGGAATATCCGCGGCGAGAAGACGCACATGCCCGAGTACCCGCAGGAGGGCTGCCTCCGCGGCGGCCACATTCCGGGGGCGAAGAGCATCCCGTGGGCCAAGGCGATCGACCCCGAGACGCACACCTTCAAGTCGGCGGCCGATCTCCGGAAGTTGTACGAGGGGGACAACAGCCTGAAGAAGGACCAGGAGACGATCGCCTACTGCCGGATCGGCGAGCGGTCGTCGCACACCTGGTTCGCGCTCACGTATCTGCTCGGGTTCGACAAGGTGCGGAACTACGACGGGTCGTGGACGGAGTGGGGGAACGCGGTGCGGCTGCCGGTGGAGAAGCCGTAGGATCAGCGAACAGGATTTGGACGCCCACTGCGAGAATTGGCACGCAGGGGCGTCGGACAGAGCAAGCTCCCGAAAGCGCCGCGTGATTGCGGCGCTTTTGCTGTAGTGGATTCGCCGCACCGCCCAATAGCCCGCCTTTAGTCCGCCTACGTAACTGCCCGTTGCGCAAGCCATTGCCCGGCCGGTCCGGCATGGCTCAGAGGAGTGCATATCGTAGGCCGTTCCTCCGCAGATCCCAGGCGACGACATAGCGCGGATTCCATCCGCGATTTGGCATATCACGTCCAAAAACCAGACGTCGGGCCCCGCGTGCGGGGCCCGGTGTGTCCTGCTCCTGAATGCCGGAGTCCTTTGTCGTCCCTAGCGGAGGCGTGTATGCGCGGCGTGACGTTCGTTGTCCGGTCCCTGATGGCGCTGGTAGTCGTGGGATTCATCGCGAACTGTGGGGATGATCCCGTCAGCCCCGACCGGGCCGATCCGGCGTCGCCTTCGATCGCGTTCGCCACGGCGAGCAATGGAGCGGGGCTGTCCATCACCACCGATAAGGACGATTACGCGCCGGGGGATACGGTGTGGTTTACGGGCGCTGGATGGACGCCGGGCGACAGCGTGGACATCGTGCTGACGGATGACCCGACCCTGGATAGTCACAGCTGGACGGTGGGGATCGGGGAGGACGGAGGGTTCCGGGATTCCACCTACGTCGTGGACATCAACGACCTCGGCGTGACGTTCACGCTGATCGCCACGAGCCGTTCAAATCCGGAACAGACGCTGACGGTGAACGTTTACAGACGGATCGCCGACCAGTGTGACGATCACGCCCATCGCACCTTCGGGATTCCGGTCGCTGGAACGGCCACCACGATATTTCCGGTGGCGATGGGTGGCAACTCAACTGCGTGCACGATTACCATGTCGGCTTCGGGCCATCCCGCGGGGACGACCCCTCCTTCACCGGCAACCCGAGGGTTTTGCCAGCCGGTAGCGGCAGTACCAACTTCAACAGCACGCTCTCGCTGATCACGACCGGTGCGACCCCGCCCGGCACGTACACGTTCACCGTGCTGGCCGCTCGAGGGGCCGACTGTCAGGGCACCGGAACGGGCCCGACCGCCACCGGCACCCTCATCGTCTTCGGCGCCGCCACCAAGCTGGCTTTCCTCCAGCAGCCCTCCAACACCGATGCGACGGCGTCCATCGCGCCGGCGGTCACGGTGCGAGTGCTCGACGCGAACAACAACGTGGTCGGCAACAGCGCGGCGTCCGTCGCGATAGCCATCGGCACGAACCCTGGTAGCGGTACTCTGAGCGGAACCCTCAGCCCAGGCGGCTGTCGACGGCGTGGCCACGTTCTCCAACCTGTCGATCGACAAGGTCGGCACGGGGTATCAACTGGCCGCGAGTGGCGGGGGTTGACCGGCGCACGAGCAGCGCGTTCAACGATCACCGTCGGCCCTGCTACCCAACTGGTGTTCAGCCAGCAACCCTCCGGCAGCACACCGAATGTCGCGTTCCCGACCCAGCCGACCGTGCAGGTGCAGGACGCCGGCGGCGAACGGTCAAGACGCCCGGGCCGGAAGCGGCGACTCCATCACGTTGTCGATCGTGCCGGGGACCGGAACTGTTGGCGCGGCTCTGGCCTGCACCACGAATCCGCTCGGCGCTGAGCGGCGGCAATGCGAGCGTTCTGCAGGTGCGCTATCAACGCCTCGGTACGGACTACCGGCTGCGTGCCGCGGCGACCATTTCGGGTAATCCGCTCAGCGTGAACAGCGACCAATTCAATATCAGCTCCGGCGATGCGGCTGCCCCGGTGATCGACTGCACGGTTCCGGATCAGTCCGCCTGGTACGGGGCCAGACGTCACGGTGAACTGCACCGCGTCCGACGTCGGATCCGGGCTCGCGAACCCGGCCGATGCAGCATTCTCATTGTCCACGAGCGTCTCTGCCGGCAGCGAAACCGCAACCGCACAGACCAACAGCCATCAGGTGTGCGACAATCTCACCAACTGCGCCACCGCCGGCCCGTACACCTTCAAGGTGGACAGGAAGGACCCGACCGTCTCCTGCGCCGCGGCGGACGGGGTCTGGCATGGAGCCAACGTCTCGATCGCCTGCACCGCGTCCGACGGTGGCTCGGGCCTCGCGAACGCGCGCCGACGCCAGCTTCAACCTGTCGACCAGTGTGGCGAGCGGCACGGAGACGGCGAATGCGTCCACCGGGACTCACATCGTAGCCGACGCCGTGGGGAACGACGTCACCGCCGGACCGGTGACCGGCAACATGGTCGATCGAAAGGACCCCGAGGTGTCGTGCGGAACGGCCGATGGTGCGTGGCATGCGGCCGATGTCTCCATCGCGTGCAGCGCTAGCGACGGAGGCTCGGGACTCGCCGACGCGAGCGACGCGAACTTCAGCCTGTCGACCAGCGTGGCCGCAGGAACCGAGACGGCCAACGCTTCGACCGGCACGCGTAGCATCGCGGACGCGGTCGGGAACAGCGCGACCGCCGGCCCGATCGCCGGCAACAAGGTGGACAAGAAGGCGCCCCAGTTCTCCTGCGGCGTGGCCGATGGCCTCTGGCACGCCACCGACGTCTCCATCGGCTGTACGGCGACGGATGGCGGGTCGGGCCTGGCGAACGCGTCCGATGATGCGAGCTTCAACCTGTCGACGAACGTGCCTGCCGGCACGGAGGACGCCAACGCGTCGACCGGCACGCGCGCCGTTGCCGACGACGTCGGGAACAGCGCGACCGCCGGCCCGATCGCGGGCAACAAGGTCGACAAGAAGGGGCCAACGGTGAATCTGGTCTGCCCCGCTTCGCCGGTGATCCTGGGCGCCACTGAATACGCGAACTGGACGGCTACGGATGGTGGGTCCGGCGTAGCGACTGGCGCATCCGGGAGCGTTCTCCTTGCGACCGGCACGGTCGGATCCAAGACGGCCACAGCGGCAGCCGGCTCGGCCGTGGATGCCGTCGGCAACGGCAGCCCGGCGGCGGAGTGCACCTATAGCGTGAACTACCACTTCGACGGTCTGTTCGCCCCGGTCGACCGGCCCAACACGATGAACGTCTCCAAGGCCGGCCAGGCGATCCCGCTCAAGTGGCGGCTGACCGACTCCCAGGGCAATCCGGTCCTGAACTTCTCCCCCGCCGCCCTGGGCATCGCCGTGACCGGCCTGCAGTGCACTGTGTCCACCACGCTCGACCAGATCGAGGAGTATGCCGGCAACTCCGGGCTCCAGAACCTCGGTGACGGGTACTATCAGTACAATTGGAAGACGCCGCCGAGCTACGCGAATTCGTGCAAGGCGATCGGCCTGAACCTCGGCGAGGCTACCGCGCGCGGCCCGTTGGCGTACTTCAACTTCAAGAAGTAGCTCCGGCGCGCCGGACCTTGTCCGGCTCGTTCGTCACCACCCCCGCCACCCCCCGCGCCCACAGGCGCCGGGCGGTGGCGGGGTCGTTTACGGTCCAGACGTGCACCGGACATCCCAGCCGCCGCGCCGCGGCCACGAAGCGGCGCGTCGGCACCGGGAGCCCCCGGTGGCGGACCGGCACGCTCAGGAGCCGGTAGCGCGGCTGCGGGAGCCGGCGCCGGAACAGCACCGCCCGGTAGAGCTCGCCGATCTCCCGCGCCGACGCGCCGCAGGGAACCGGGCCATCGCGGAACACGGTGAGCGCTGCGTCGTCCTCCGACGCCACCACGCAGCGCTCCACGGCCTGCTCGTCCACCAGCACCCGCCGCACCGCCTCCTGGACCTCCGGCTCCTTCACCTCCACCAGCACCGGCATGGTCGGGAAGGCCCACAACACCTCGGCGAGGGTCGGGATCCGCACGCCCTGGCCGCGGCACGGCATGGTGCGCCCGCCGTCCGGCGTGTACCAGTGTCCCGCGTCCGCCGCGCGCAGCTCGGCCAGCGTCCGCGCGCGGACCGGGCCGGTGAGGCTGGTGGTCCGCTCCAGGGTGGCATCGTGGATCACCACCGGCGCGCCGTCCCGGGTGAGCCGCACGTCCAGCTCGAAGGCGTCGGCCCCCTGCTGCACGGCCAGCTCGAACGCGGCCAGGGTGTTCTCGGGCGCGCTCGCCGAGGCGCCGCGATGGGCGATCACCGGCCGGGCCGAGAGGTCGAGGAGCGGGTTCATCGCGGCGGCCCTCTCAGCTCCCGCCGTAATGCCCGCGCAGCGAGGCGCGAAGGGCGGACTTGAGGAACTTGCCGGTGGACGTGCGCGGAATGGCGGGCACGAACACGATGTCGTCGGGGAGCCACCAGTCCGGAAAGCGTCCGGCGAGATGGGCGAGCAGCTCCGCCGGCTCCGCCGTCCGGCCCTCGCGCAGCACCACCGCCGCGAGCGGCCGCTCGAGCCAGCGCGGATGCGGCACCGCGACGACCGCCGCCTCCGCCACCGCCGGATGGCCCATCAGCGCTCCCTCGAGCGCCACCGAGCTGATCCACTCGCCGCCGGACTTGATGAGGTCCTTGGTGCGGTCGCGGATCTCGAGATACCCCAGCGGGTCGATCGAGGCGATGTCGCCGGTGCGGAACCAGCCGTCGGCCGTGAACCAGCCGCCGTCCTCCTCCGGCCGGTAGTAGGCCGAGGCGACGTAGGCGCCGCGGACCTCGAGCTCGCCCATCGAGACGCCGTCCTGCGGCACGTCCCCCTGCTCGTTCCGGACGCGCCGCTCGAGCAGCGCACCCGGCACCCCCTGCTTCATGCGGAGCGCGTGCCGCTCGGCTGCCGGCAGCGCCGCGCCGTCCGGCGTGAGCCAGCCGACGGTTCCGACCGGCGCCGTCTCCGTCATGCCCCACGAGGTGATCGGGCGCAGGCCGTGGCGCTCCTCGAGGCCGCGCACCAGCGATTCCGGCGCCGCGGCGCCGCCGATCACGATCGTACGGAGCGGGGAGAGGTCGTACTTGCCCGGGCAGGCGTCGAGCGCCTCGAGGACGCCGAGCCAGACGGTGGGGACGCCGCCGCTGAAGGTCACCCGCTCCGCGTGGCAGAGCTCGAGCAGCGCCGCGGGCTCGAGGTGCGGGCCGGGGAAGACAAGTCCCGCGCCGGTGAGCGCCGCGGTGAAGGGAAGCCCCCAGGCGTTGGCGTGGAACATCGGCACGACGGCGAGCACGACGTCCGCCGCCTGGATCGCGAAGCTGTCGGCCATGGCGGTGGCCATGGAGTGGAGCACCAGCGCCCGGTGCGAGTAGACCACGCCCTTCGACCGGCCGGTGGTGCCGGAGGTGTAGCACATGATCGCGGCGGCGCGCTCGTCGGGCTCGGGCAAGTCGGGCAGCGGCCCGGGCGCGCCGGCGAGGAGGGCTTCGTATTCCAGCATGCCGGGCGGAGCGCTGACGCCATCGGTCACCACGATGACGTGGCGGAAGGCGGCGCGGTCGCGGAACTTCTCCAGCAGCGGGAGCAGTGACTCGTCCACCACCACCACCTGGTCCTCCGCATGCCGGGCGATGTAGGCCAGCTCGTCGGGGTGAAGCCGGAGGTTGAGCGTGTGGAGCACCGCGCCCATCAGCGGGACGGCGAAGTAGGTCTCGAGATGGCGGTGGTGGTTCCAGCAGAGGGTGGCGACGCGGTCGCCGGGGCGGACGCCGAGGCTGTGGAGCGCGCCGGCGAGGCGGCGGGCGCGGCGGAGGCACTCGGCGTAGGTGGTGCGGTGGAGGGTGCGGTCGGGGCGGCGGCTCACGATCGGGCGGTTGCCGAAGAGCGTCTCCGCCCGCCGGGCGATGGCGGTAATGGTGAGGGGGTAGTCCATGGTGAGGCCTAGCATGGGCGCTTCCGCGTGGGAAACGGAGTGACTCGCGGGGGGAGAGCAGTGACTCGCGCGGTCAGCATGGTCACGGCTTCGGATGCCCCGCGAAGAACGCCCAGATCACCGGCGTCGCGTCGATCTCCCGCGTCACCCGCCCCACCGCTCCGCCCACCGGCGGCCCTCCCGGCCACGTATGCCCGCCACCCTCGATCGTATAGAGCTCCACCGACCGCCCATCGCGGCACGTCCCATATATCGTCCTCCGCACCCGCGTGCCGTCCGGTCACCCTGTCAGGCTCATCCGTCGTGACCGGCGCCGCGGCGCAGCCGGAGGTCGTCGCCCAGAACGCGATGCTCCGCTCCGCCGAAAGCACGCGTCCGCGCCGGCGCGCGACGCCGCCACCGGCGTAGGGCATGAGCGGGTCGGCCGTGCCCTGGAATGCGAGCACGCTCACCGGCTGCGTGTGGGCGCAGGCGGGGGCGAGGTCGGCCGGCATGGCGCCGGCGACCGGCGCCACCGCGGCGAACATGCCCGGGAGATCGCATGCCAAGCGGTAGGAGAACATCGCACCATTCGAGATGCCCGTCGCGTAGACCCGGCGCGGGTCGATGGCGAACTCGCGGCCGAGCGTGTCGAGCAGCGCCCGCACGAAGCCCACGTCGTCATGCGTCGCCGCATAACCCCGCCCGTCGTTCCACCGCCCGTTCAGCCCCTGCGGGTACGCCACCACGAACCCCTCCCGCTCGGCCAGCCGGCTGAAGCCTGTGTGCGGTGCGATGCCGCTCGCGCGGCCGCCGCCGCCGTGGAAGACCAGGACCAGCGGGGCAGGGCGGCCGCGATGCCAGGTGGACGGGAGGTAGAGGAAGTAGCGGCGGGTGACGCCGCCGGCCTGGAGCGTGCGCGGCTCGCCGGCCGGGGCGGGTGCGGAGGCCGGGACGGTCTGGGCGGGAAGCACGGCGGCGTGCGCGCCGAGCGCCAGCGCGATCGCGCCCGACGCCCGGACAAGTGATGGCATGCCGCAATCTAGTCGCGGGCTCGCCGGCACGGCCAAGGTTTACTTCGCGGGCGCGCTCTTCAGGTCGTCAAGGCACAGAAAAGGTGTACTTGTCGGCATCAGTACCCAGAGTTCCCGTGCCGGTGCTGATACCCTGCACGCTCACTTGAATGGTATTGCGGCCTCGAGCTATCGGGGCTACACCAGGACTAAACACGGCGACCCGGTCGCCGCGAGAGCTAGTTGCAAAGCGGCTCGTGACGTCTGTGCCGTTCAGCACCGCCTTAAATGTACTGGCGTTGACCTGCTCGCCGTTTTTGGAGAAGCGGAACTGCAGCGTCACAGGTCCTGGCAGGAGAGTCGAGCCACTGACGAAGTTGACCGCCCCCAGGAAGCCGTCAACTCCAGTTTTCTTCCCGCCCCAGTCACGAACCGTCGAACAGTCCATTGGACCCAGCACGGCTCCCCGCATCGCATCCGACCGCCACGTCGGCTCCGGCAAGAAATCGCCATTCTGGTCAAGTGGCGTGTCCACCAGGTGATTGTATCCGCGCACAAAATAGGTTGCATAGCCGCTAATGGCGCATTGGGACCGCAGATCAAACCCGGCCTTGGAGGTCCCAGGTGCAATCTCGCCGAGCGTCGCCGGTATGTCCCAGTCGCCGGAAGACGTCCATGCCGGGTCGACTGTTCCCGCGGCGGCCCGCATCGTTACGCCGCGCGGATTGGGGTACACCTCCCAATTGGCCGGGGCTGTAGCGCCCGTGACAAACCCAGTGTACTGGAGATGCACTTCGTTGACTCGTTGCTGCCGCGTAACGGCGGCATCATGCGCTGGCTGTGAACGGCGTTTTTGATGATGCCGCCTCGCTCCTACATCGCCCCGCGCTCGCAAACTGTCCATACACTATGTATGAATTAACTATGCCACGCCCGTGGTCTCCTCAACCCCCACGAGGAAGACATGTCCCACCTCCCGCTCTGGCCCCGCTCCCCATCGTCGCATGAGCCGTTCAGCCGGCAATCGGTCGAGAAGGCCTCCCGCCTCCGCGGCGCCACCGTCACCGAGGGCGTCTGCCCTTACTGCGCCGTGGGCTGCGGCCAGCTCATCTACACCAAGGGCGGAAAGCTCATCGACATCGAAGGCAACCCCGAGAGCCCCATCAACGAGGGGACGCTTTGCCCCAAGGGAGCCGACGCCTTCCAGCTCGCCGTCAATCCCCATCGCGTGACCCAGGTGCTCTATCGCGCGCCCTACTCCGATCATTGGGAGACGCGCACGCTGGACTGGGCGTTGGACCAGATCGCCCGGCGCACCAAGGAGGCACGCGATGCCGATTTCACCGTTCGGAACGAGTCCGGCCGCCTGCTCAACTCGGTGCGCTCGATCGGGACCCTCGGTGGCGCGACGATCGACAACGAGGAGAACTACCTGATCAAGAAGCTGTTCGGCGGCGGACTGGGAGTGGTCTCCATCGAGAACCAGGCCAGGATATGACATAGCGCTTCGGTGCCCGGTCTGGGCACGTCGTTCGGCCGCGGCGCGGCCACCAACTACCAGCAGGACCTTGCCAACAGCGATTGCGTCCTGTTCATGGGCTCGAACATGGCCGAGGCCCATCCCGTCGCCTTCCGCTGGCCGATGAAGGCGAAGGCGAAGGGCGCGACCCTGATCCACGTGGACCCGCGCTACACCCGCATGTCGGCGCTGTGCGACGTGCATGTCGGCATCCGGGCCGGCAGCGACATCGCCTTCCTCGGCGGACTGGTCAACTACGTCCTGAGCCACGATCGCTGGTTCAAGGACTACGTGATCAACTACACCAACGCATCCTGCATCGTGCAGGAGGGGTTCCGGGATACCGAGGACCTCGATGGGTTGTTCAGCGGCTACCGCGGGGACGGACAGACCGGCGACTACGACGCGCGCGCGGGCCACTGGCGCTATGGCTGCGTCGACGTGAAGGACGAGGAGGAGGAGTTGAGCGGCGCGACTCCGATGTACCGGATGTTGAGACAGGCACTCGGGATGCACGGCCACAGCCTGGACTCGGGAGCCGGCTCCCACTCCGGTACGCGACAGGAGATGACGACCGCAGCGAAAGGTGAGCCGTTCACCGACCCCACCCTGCAGCATTCCCGCTGCGTCTTCCAGATCCTGAAGCGACACTTCGCCCGCTACACGCCGGAGGTGGTCTCGCAGGTGTGCGGGTGTGCCCCGGAGGAGCTGGTGCGGGTGGCGGAGCTGCTGTGCGCCAACTCCGGCCGCGAGCGGACCAGCGCCGTGGTCTACGCGCTGGGGTGGACCCAGCATACGACCGGCGTGCAGATGATCCGCACCGCCGGCATCCTCCAGCTCCTCCTCGGCAACATGGGCAGGCCGGGCGGCGGCATCATGGCGATGCGGGGCCACTCCACCATCCAGGGCTCGACCGACCTGGCGACGCTGTACGACGCGCTACCGGGCTACCTGCCGCAGCCATACGCCGATGCGCACCACGAGACCCTCGACTCCTATGTCGAGCACGAAGGGATGCTCACCGGATACTGGGCCAACTTCCGCAAGTTCGTCGTCAGTCTGCTCAAGGCCTGGTACGGCGACGCCGCCACGCCGGAGAACGACTTCGGCTTCTCCTGGCTCCCGCGCGTGGATGCCGACTACTCACAGCTGCCCTACTTCGATCACATGTCCAAGGGCGGGGTGAAGGGCTATTACCTCTTCGGGCAGAATCCCGCCGGGGGCGCGCCCAACGCGCGCCTGCATCGCGCGGGACTGCGCAACCTCGACTGGCTGGTGGTGCTCGACTGGTTCGAGATCGAGAGCGCCGTGTTCTGGAAAGACGACCCGGGTGCTCCGCCACCCGCCGACATCAAGACCGAGGTGTTCTTCATCCCGGCCGCCGCGGCACCGGAGAAGGACGGCAGCCTCACCAACACCCAGCGGATGCTCCAGTGGCACGACAAGGCGCTCGACCCGCTGGGCGACAGCCGCTCCGACGCCTGGTTCCTCTACAACCTCGGCAAGCGCCTCAAGCAGCTCTACGCCGGCTCGACTGATCCCAGGGACCAACCCCTGCTTCACCTCACCTGGGACTACGACTTCGACCAGCCGCCGCGATTGCCCGACGGGAGCCTCAGCCGGATCGAGGGGGAGCCGGACCTCGAAAAGGTGCTCATGGAGATCAACGGATACCGGCTGGATGAGACCGACCCTCGCACCGGCCGGCCGCGGCTCGTGTCGGGATTCTCCGAGCTTGAGGAGGACGGCAGGACGTCGTGCGGGTGCTGGATCTACAGCGGCGTGTTCCCCGAGCCGGGCCGTAACCGCGCAAGGGAGCGAAAGCTCAGCTCGAATCCGATCCACCCCGAGTGGGGCTTCGCCTGGCCGCACAACCGCCGCGTCCTCTACAACCGCGCATCGGCGGACCCCGACGGGCATCCTTGGTCGGAGCGAAAGAAGCTGGTCTGGTGGGACGCGCAATCGCGCCGGTGGGTCGGCGGCGACGAGCCGGACTTCGATCCCGAGCAGCCGCCGGACTACCGCCCGCCGCCCGGCGCCAAGGGGATGAGCGCGATCGCGGGCAACCATCCCTTCATCATGAAGCCCGACGGTGTCGGGTGGCTCTTCGCGCCGGGCACCGTGAAGGACGGCCCGCTGCCCGCGCACTTCGAGCCCGTCGAATCGCCGGTGGGCAACCTGCTATATCCCAAACAGCCGTGCAATCCGACGGTGCGGTTCTTCGAGGGCCCGCTCAACCGGCTGGCCCACACCCCGACGTGGGACTACCCCGTGGTCGCGACCACCTACCGCCTCACCGAGCACTATCTGAGCGGGCCGATGAGCCGATTCAACAGCTGGCTCAACGAGCTGCAGCCGGAGATGTTCGTCGAGCTCAGCCACGAGCTGGCCGCAGAGCGCGGCATCGTGCACGGCGGCTGGGTCACCGTGGAAACGGCCAGGACCCGAATCCAGGCGCGTGCGATGGTGACGCGGCGGATGTGGCCGCTCACGGTCGACGGACGCGTCGTCCACCAGATCGGCATCCCATTCCACTGGGCCTTCGCCGGCGAGGTGGTGGGCGACAACGCCAACGATCTCACCTCGCTGGTGGCCGACCCCAACGTCAGCATGCACGAGGCCAAGGCATTCGCCTGCCAGGTCTACCCCGGCCGGCGCGAAGGTGCGGTGC
>CAWHZQ010000013.1:0-127142 GCA_963833905.1 uncultured Gemmatimonadales bacterium
TGAGCCCGGTCGAGTCGATGGCCGGCACGTTCCGCATGCGGATGATGAGCACCTTGGGCGTCCGCCGGAGCTCGGTGATGGTCTCCTTGAACTTCTCCGCCGCGCCGAAAAAGAACGGCCCGTTGATCTCGTAGACCTCGACGCCCGGGCGGCACCTCCCGGCGCCGGACCGAGTTTGGATCACCTTTCCCCCTCGTCACCGCTCTCGTCGAACTCCCGGCCGAGCACGCTGACGTTCGACACTTCCGCCATCCGGCGCATGAAGAGAAACGCGGCCAGGACCATGCCGACCTCCACCGCGACCGTGAGGTCGACCAGCACGGTGAGGAAGAATGTCGTGAGCAGGACAGCCAGGTCGCTCTTGGGCGCGCGGAACTCCGAGCGGAAGGTCCGCCACTCGCTCATATGGTAGGAGACGATCACCAGGATGCCGGCCAGGGTGGCCAGCGGGATCAAGCCCGCCCAGCGGCCGAAGAACACGGTGATGATCAGGAGAGTGAGCGCGTGGATGATCCCCGCGACCGGCGTGCGGCCGCCATTCTTCACGTTTGTGGCCGTGCGCGCGATCGCGCCGGTGGCGGGAATGCCGCCGAACAGCGGCGCGGCGATGTTCGCGACGCCCTGCGCCACCAGCTCCATGTTGGACCGGTGCTTGCCCCCGATCATGCCGTCGGCCACCACCGCCGACAACAGTGACTCGATCCCCGCGAGGAGTGCGATCGTGAACGCCGGCCCCACCAGCGCGGTCACCGTGGCGAAGGGTACGCTGGGGAACGACGGGCGTGGGAGACCGGCGTCGATGGCGCCGAACCGGCTGCCGATCGTCTCGACCGGCAGCGCGAGCAGATGCACCATCGCCGTGGTGGCGAGCAGGGCGACGAACGGGCCCGGGGATTCGCACGTTGAGCCGCGGCCACAGCAACAGAATGACGAGGGTGACGCCGGCCACGAGCGCTGCCGAGAGATTGATCGCTGTCGAGGTGGTGGGCATATTCGGCCCACTTGCCGAGGAACTCCGCGGGCAGCGGGCCCATGTCGAGGCCGAGCAGATCCTTGACCTGGCTGGAGAAGATGATCAGCGCGATGCCGCTGGTGAACCCGGTGACGACGGGGTACGGAATGAACTTGATCGCCCCGCCTAGCCGCGCGAGCCCAAAGCCCACCAGAATGACGCCGCCCATCATGGTCGCCACCATGAGCCCGTCGACGCCGTAGCGCTGCACGATGCCGTACACGATGACGACGAACGCGCCCGTCGGGCCCCCGATCTGCACGCGGGAGCCGCCCAGAGCCGAGATGAGGAATCCGGCGATCACGGCGGTGTAGAGCCCCCGATCGGGCGTCACGCCGCTGGCGATAGCGAAGGCGATCGCCAGCGGCAGCGCTACGATACCCACGATGACACCGGCGCCGAGGTCCGCGACGAATTGCGCGCGGTCGTAGCTCTTGAGCGTGGTCATCAGCTTCGGTACCAGCAAGCGCGACTCCAGGGGGACGGGGTTGCGGTCGGGCGGCTTCAGCGAAGCAACGCGCCAGCCAGCGCGCCGCCGGCCACGAGCCACGAGGAATTTACTCCGGCCCGGAGCAGGAGCACGCTCGCCGCGGCCAACGCCGCCAGCCAGGGCGAGGTGAGCGCGTGCCGGCCCAGCTCCCACGTGACCACGGCCATGAGTGCCACCGAGCCCGCATTCACGCCGTCGAGGAACGCCCGCGCCGGCGGCGAGCGGCGGAGCCAGGGAATGAGCGCCCCGCTCACCCCGACGAGCAGGAACGCAGGCAGGAATATCCCGAGCGTGGCCACCAGTCCACCGAGCACGCCATGCAGCAGATAGCCGATGAACGTGGCCGTCGTGAAGACCGGCCCCGGCGTGAGTTGGCCGGCCGCCACGGCGTCGAGCAGCTGCGCCTCGGTGAGCCAGCCGCCCCGCTCCACCAGGCCGCCGCGGAGAAACGAGAGCAGAACGTATCCGCTGCCGTAAAGCACCGCGCCGGTCTTGAAGAAGAAAAGGAAGAGCCAGCCGAGCCCGGGAACCGCAGCGGCGGCAGCGGGAGCCGCCGCCGGGAGCCAGGGCACGAACGCCACCATGCCGGCTGCCGCGCCGCCTGTCCGCGAGCGCGTTCTGACGGCGAGTACCAGGAGTCCCGCGGCCAGCAACACCACGAGCTCGTGCACGCCCAGCGCCGCCAGCACCAGCGCCAGGAGTCCCGCTACGACCGCGGGTGTCGTCCGGAGCGCCGTTCGGGCGAAGCCCGCCAGCGCCATCGCCACGACCGCGACGACGACCGGCTGGGCTCCGGCCCACGCGCCGAGCACCGCGGGAAGATGCCCGTAGCGCACGTACGCCCAGGCGCAGACCAGGACGAGCGCCATCGGCGGCAGGATGAAGCACGCGCCCGCCACCAGCAGCCCCGCGGTGCCCGCCTGCCGCCGGCCGATGTGAAGCGCGAGCTCGGTCGAGTTCGGGCCCGGCAGCAGGTTCACGGCGCCGACCGCGTCCATGAACTCTTCGTCGCCCATCCACCCGCGCCGACGGACGACCTCGTCTCGCATCAGCGCGATGTGGGCGGCCGGTCCGCCGAAGCTCACCAGGCCCAGCTTGAGGAACAGGCGCGCGACGTCACGCAGCGCCGAGGCGCGCGGTTCGATGAGGGACCTCGCGGGACAGAATGGCTTGGTGAAGCCGACGAGCGGGACAGAACGGCTTGCGTCGCCACCGGTACGCGCGAAATCTGCCAAGGGACCCGGCCTTCCACCATTGGCCGCATTCTTGCCCCCTGCCCGCGCATGCGCGGACCCCGTGAGACCCGAGGCCATCGGCCGTGGCTAGATTCCATAGCTGCACGCCGAACGCCGAGCCGCTGGCCGGCCTCACCGAGGGCTGCCGTACGATGGGTTACGAAGTTCGACCGCCTGACCGCCAAGACCGCGCGTGAAGCGCCCCGGATGGCTGAAGCACCCCCGATGGCTGTGGATCATCGGCCTGGTGCTGGCCCTCGCGGCCCTGCACTACGCCGCGCGGTTCCCCTGGATCGTCACGTGGGACACGCTCGCCGAAGCGGACTGGGGATTGCTCGCCGCCGCGGGCGCGATCAACCTGCTGTCGCTCGCGGTCAAGGCCTGGGCCTGGCAGCTGCTCGTCCGGCCGTTCGGCCCGCTCTCCTTCCGGACTGCCCAGGCCGCGACGTTCGCGGGGGCGGCGATCAACGCCATCGGCGTCGCCATGAGCGGTGAGGCCGGCCGCATCCACCTCGCGTCGAGCCGGGACGGTGTCGCCGCCGGACTCGCCACGCGATCGGTCGTGGCCAGCCGCATCGTGGAGGCAGCGGCGCTCGGCATCTTCCTGCTCGGCGTCGTCGCGGGCGCCGCCTCGGAGCACGGCTGGCGCCTGCTCGGCGGGGGCGTGCTGCTCATCGGCGGTGCGCTCGCGCTGCTGCGCTGGATCCCGTGGCTCCGGCCGGGACGCGGCGAGGGCGCGGCACCCGGCTGGTCCACGGTGCAGCTCGCGGCGCCGCTCGCGCTCAACGTCGGCTCGTGGGGGCTCCAGTGGGCCACGTACCACTGGTCGATCGTGGCCACGGGCGCGAAGGTCACCCCCGCCCTCTCGGTCCTTGCGCTGGTCCTGTCCAACGTCGGGGGCATCCTCCGGCTCACGCCGGGCAACGTGGGCGTGGTGCAGGGCGCGGTCGTGCTCGGCCTCCGGCCGGCGGGCATCGAAGCCTCACGCGCCGTGGCCGCAGGGGTCGCGCTCCAGGCCGTGCAGGTTCTGCCCGTGCTGCTGGTAGGCGTAGGGCTCCTCGGCCGCCACGGAATGCGCGAGCTGGCGCGGCGCCGGGCGGTGGAGCCGGCCTGATGCCGATGGGCCTGCCGCGCCGCCTGGCGGTGCTCACGGCCGCGATGGCGATCGTGCTCGTCACCGGCGCCACCGAGATCGCGCTCTGGTGGTCGGCGCGCACCCGGCTCGAAGACTTCCGGCTGGAGACGGTGACGCTCGCGAACACGCTCGCCACCCTGCTCATGCGGAGCGCGCCGCACGGCGAGGCCGTGGGCCTCACGCAGGGACTCGAGGGGTGGTCGCGCCACCGGAGCACGGAATCCCAGGCGATGGTCTACGTGTTTCGCAGCTCGCGGCTCGCGCCCGCCGCGGCGAGCGGCCTGTCGGACTCGACGCCGGCCGGGCGCTGGGCCTACGCGGCCTTCACCCGCCGCGCGCCCGAAGTGCACCTGCACGGGGGATCATCACCGGCCTGGCAGGTGGTGCTGCCGCTCGGGATGCCGCGGCCCTATGGCGTGCTCGACGTACGGGTCTCGACCCGGCGGCTGCAGGATTGGGCCCGGCTCGAGCGCCGGCGGGCCTACCTGCTCGCCCTCTTGTCGGCGCTGCTGGTCGCGCTGTTCGTGGCGGTGATGACGGCGCGCTGGGTCGGACGGCCGCTGGCGGCCCTGGGGACCGCCATGGCCGCCGCGCACGGCGGCGCCACGGGCGCGCCCGCCGCGCAGGAGATCGGCCCGCCGGAATTCCGCGAGCTCACGCGGCGGTACAACCGGATGCGCGCGGCCCTGGCGGCGCGCGAGCGCGAGAGCGCCGCCCGCGCGATGCTGCTCACGCTCGAGGAACGCGCCCGCGGGCTCGACCGGCTCGCGCTCATGCATGAGACGGCGGCGGTGTTCGCGCACGAGATCGGCACGCCGCTCAACACGGTCAGCGGCCACCTGCAGCTGCTGCGCGACGACTTCGAGGCTCAGCACGACCCGAAAGGCATGGAGCGCGCACGGCTGCTGCTCGCGCAGGTGGACCGGGTCGCCGGAATCGTGCGCGCGGGACTCGACCGCGGCCCCTGGCCCACGCCGCTGAGACAACGGGAGGACCTCCATGCCATCGCGCTCCGGATGACCAGGTTCTTCGAGCCGTCTCTCTGCGAGGCGCGGGTCCGGACACACCTGCCCCAGGACGGCGGCCAGCCGGTGCTCGCCACCTGCGACCCCGCCATGGTCGAGCAGATCCTGCTCAACCTCCTCAAGAACGCCATCGAGGCGCTGCCCGGCGGCGGGACGGTGACGATCGCCACCGGCCGCGCCGACCACAGGCGTACATCGACGTCCAGGACGACGGCCCGGGCCTCGACGCCGAGGCGACCACCAATCTCTTCCGGCCGTTCTCGACCACGAAGGGGCCGCTGGGCACCGGGCTCGGCCTCGCGGTCAGCCGGCGGCTTGCCCGGATGCTCGGCGGAGACCTGATCCACGTGCCAAGCGCGCGCGGCGTGCGCTGGCGGCTCACCCTGCCGGTCGAGGAGACCGTATGACGACCCTGCCCTCTCCACGCCACGCCCGGCTGCTGCTGGTGGATGACGACGAGGAGGCCTGCCGGCTGCTCGCGGAGGTGCTGGAGCGGGAGGCGTACGAGGTCGTCCCCGCGCTCTCCGCCGATGAGGCTCTGGCCAAGGTCGAGGAGGCGGGTCCGTTCGACGCCGTTCTGACCGATCTCCGCATGCCCGAGAAGAGCGGGCTCGACCTGCTCAAGCTGCTGCGCGAGCGGGACCCCGGCGCGCTCGTGCTGGTGCTGACCGCCTTCGGCGACGCGACCGCGGCAGGCGAAGCCATCCGCGCCGGCGCGTACGACTTCATCAGCAAGCCGTACGACCTCGCCGCGCTGCGGGAGACGCTGGCGCGCTCGCTCGGACGCCGGAAGCTGGCCGGCCTGCGCCGGGACGGCGGCGCCGAGCCCGCGTCGCCCACGGGACCGGCCGGCGGGCCCGGCGCTGGTCGGCCATAGCCCGGCGATCATCGACGTGATGAAGACGCTGGCGCGGGTGGCGCCCTCGCAGGCCACGGTGCTGGTCTTCGGCGAGACCGGCACCGGCAAGGAGCTGGTGGCGCGGACGCTCCACCACTTTTCCGCGCGGTCCGACCAGCGCTTCGTCGCGGTCAACTGCTCCGCGCTCGCGGAAGGATTGCTGGAGAGCGAGCTGTTCGGCCACGTGCGCGGCGCGTTCACCGGCGCCGCCACCGCGCGGCCCGGACTCTTCCGCGAGGCGGACCACGGCACGCTGTTCCTCGATGAGATCGGCGACATCTCGCCGGCGCTGCAGGCGCGGCTGCTGCGCGCGCTGCAGGAGCACGAGATCGTCCCGGTGGGCTCGGAGACCGCGGTGCGGGTGGACGTGCGCGTGCTGGCGGCCACGCACCGGGACCTGCCGGACCTGGTCCGGCAGGGGCGCTTTCGCGAGGATCTCTACTATCGGCTCAACGTCGTGACGCTCACGCTGCCGCCGCTGCGCGCGCGGCGGCAGGACATCCCGCTCCTGATCGATCATTTCCTGCGCGAGCTGACATCGCGCCACGGCCGCGGGCCGGTCGCGGTGGATCCGGAGGCCCAGCGCCGGCTCCTGGCGTACGAGTGGCCGGGGAACATCCGGGAGCTGCAGAACGTGCTCGAGCGCGCCATGCTGCTCGCGGAGCAGGACGTCATCGGTCCGGAGCACCTGACGCCCATGGTGCGAGGCGCCGCCGGCGCGGCGCCGGACTCGCCGCTGGCGCTCCCGGCGGCTGCCGGCCGGATGCCGGCGCGCCGGCCGAGGCGGGGTGGACGACCGGCTCCAGTCGCTGGAGGAGGTCGACCGGCGGCACGTGCTGCAGGTGCTGACCGCCCTGCGCGGCAATCGCGACGAGACGTCCAGGGTCCTCGGCATCAGCCGCCGCACGTTGAGCCGCATGATTCAGCGCTGGAACCTGCCCCGCCGCTTCGACTGAAGCCACTCTGTCCCGCGCGGGACAGAGTGGCGCGCCATGGCTCGGCCACCGCGCGCCCGCAGCCCCTCGAGGCGCCCTCGCGGGCCTCTCACCGATGGCATATGGATTGCCCTTCCTCCGGACGTCCCCTGCAGCCGCCCACACCGGACGGCCGCCGTACTCCAGAGGAGGAACCCATGCTCCGATCACTCGCCCTCGCTTCCGCCCTCGTCGTGGCCTCGCTCTCCGCGAGCGCGCTCTCGGCCCAGACCTCCGCGGCCCCGTCGAAGCCGACGCCGTCCGCCGCGAGCCCTGCTCCCACCGCCCACGCGAAGGGCGACTCGAGCAAGACCTCCGCGATGAGCAAGTCGTCGAGCAAGTCCATGACGTGGACCACCGACCAGATCAAGGAGGCCCAGGAGGGTCTCGCCAAGGCCGGGCTCTACAAGGGCAAGCCCACGGGCCAGTTCAACGCCGATACCCGGAAGGCGCTCAAGAAGTACCAGAAGCAGAACAAGCTGCCGGTGACCGGCCGCCTCGACAACGAAGTGCTCAACAAGCTCAAGTCCGCCTGAACCGATCGACGTTCCCTCTCTCCAAGCGCCCCTCCGCAAGGAGGGGCGCCCTCCTGTCCGGCCGCGATGGCGCCGCCGAGTGGAGGAGCACCTCACCGCGCACCTCGAGCTCTATCTCTCGGGCGTGGCCCTGGCCGTGGCGCTCGTGGTCCCGCTGGCCCTGGAGCTCGGCACGGATACCCAGGAGCTGGCCGGCGCGGCGCTCGCGGCCTGCGTGCTCCAGGGCTGGCTCCACTGGCTGCTGCGCCGCCGCGCCGCCCGCGTGCGCCGCGAGCTGATCGCCGAAGTCCGCGGGCTGCTGCGCGATCGGATCAACAACCACCTCCAGGTCGTCATGTTCTCGCTGGCCGGCAGCAGGGATGCCGCCGGCCACCGACCCCGACCGCGCACTCCTGGCGCTCGCCATGGACGCGGTCGCGGCGGTGTCCCGCACGCTCGACGAGCTGTCGACGGATTCGCTGCGCCGGTGGCGGGAGCGCTACGCGCGACGCGCTCAGCGAGCCGGCCAGCGCCGCCGGAAACGGAGCGGGTTCTGGAAGAGGTGGGTCGGCAGCAGGAAGATGACGAAGAACATCCCGAAGGCGATGAGCAATCCCAGGACGAGCACCTCGAGCCGCCGCGTCGCCAGGTAGACGACGCTCGCGATGACCGCGACGGTGAACGCGAACAGGGCCAGCAGCGCGCGCCGCACCTGCTGGGCCAGGAACCGCTGGAGCTCGAGGGTGTCGCGCGGGTGCCAGCGGACCCGGAGCTCGTCCCGCTCGACCCGGCGGACGAGGTCGCGAAGCGTCCGCGCGAGGGTGAACGCCTCCTGGGTCCAGTCGGTGACCCGGGTGCGCGGATCCTGCTCGAGCACCCCCCGAACCAGCCGCTTCGCGGAGCGGTCGAGCACCGGCCGGGCCATCGCGAGCGCGTTGAAGTTCGGATCGTAGCGGAGCCCGATCCCCTCGACGAGCACGCCCGCCCGGCCGAAGTAGACCAGGTTGGACGGCAGCATCAGCGGCCACTCGTAGAACGTGTTCAGGACCTGCTCCACCAGCCGCTGGATCTGCCGCGGCGAGGTCTCGTCCTTGAGCGAGACCGCCATGAGGCTCTGGGCGGCGTCGCGCACGGTGCCGCGATCGACGTCGGGGTCGAGGATGCCGAGCTCGTAGAAGCCGTTGATGACGCCGTCGACGTCCTGGCGCGCGGCGGCGAGCACCGTCTCGACCAGCCGCCGCCGGGTGTCGCGCTCGACCTGGAGCACCATGCCGAAGTCGAGCAGCACGAGGCGGCCCTGCGGGTCGACCAGCAGGTTGCCGGCATGGGGATCGGCGTGGAAGACGCCGTCCTCGAGCATCATCTTGATGTAGGCGTCGACCACGGTCTCGACCAGCCGCTGCAGGTCCAGCTCGCCCGAGGCCAGGCGCTCGTGCAGCCGGTCGATCCGCGTGCCCTCCACGTACTCCAGCACCAGCACGCGCCGCGTCACCAGCTCGGTCACCACCTCCGGCACGACCACGCGCGGCTCGCTCTGGAAGTTCCGGCGCAGCATCGCCGCGTTGCGGGCCTCCTCCCGGAAGTCGAGCTCGTCGCGGATGCGCTTGGAGAACTCGCTCACGATCGCCGTGATGGCACGCGTGCGATGGTTGGGGAACAGCAGGTTGAGCAGAAACAGGATGCGGAAGGAGACGTCGAGATCCTCCCCGACGAGCTCCTCGACGCCCGGGCGCAGGACCTTGACCACGACCTCGCGGCCGGCATACGAGGCCCGGTGAACCTGGCCGAGCGAGGCCGCCGCGAGCGGCTCCGGCTCGAAGCGCCCGAACACCTGGCCCACGTCGCGTCCCAGCTCCTCGCGCACCACCCGCTCGGCCACGCCCGGCGGCAGCGGCGGGACCTGGTCGGTGAGCGTGGCGATGGCGCTGAGATACGGCTCGGGCAGGATGTCCGCCCGGGCGGCGAACACCTGCGCCAGCTTGATGAAGGTGGGTCCGAGCTCGGCGAGCGTCGCTGGTCAGCCGCTCGGCGCGGAGGCGGTGGCGCTCGGCGTCGCGGCGCCGGGGCCGCCCGAGCACGAGGAAGCGCCGCCGGTCCCACATGAACGCCAGGACGAACGGAAGCAGCCGGCCGAAGATGACGAGGGCGCGCACCTACCGCGCCCTCACAGCAGGAGCCATCCCGCCAGGCCCAGCAGGAGGAGGAAGCCGCAGACGTCGGTGAAGGTGGTGACGAAGATCGAGGAGGCGATGGCCGGGTCGATCCGGTAGCGCTCGAGCACGACCGGGATGAACCCGCCGGCGAACCCGGCCACCAGGAGATTGCCCGACATGGCGAGGAAGACCACGAGCGCCGAGCCGGCTCTGGTCGCCCATCAGCATCGCGACCACGCCCACCACGCCGCCGATGGCGAGCCCGTTCACCATCCCGACCAGCACTTCCTTCCCGACCACGCGCGCGAACAGGTGGCTCGGCATCTGCCCCAGCGCGAGCCGGCGGACCGTGACCGCCAGCGCCTGCGTGCCCGCGTTGCCACCCATCCCGGCGATGATCGGCATCCAGACCGCGAGCGCGACCGTGCGCTGCACCGTGCCCTGGAAAACGTAGACCACCCCGCCCGCGAGGAACGCGGTGAGCAGGTTGAGATAGAGCCACGGGAGCCGGCTCCGCACCGCTTCCCGCCAGCCCGCCGCGAGCAGCTCGCTCGCCGGCACGCCGCCGAACTTGAGGATATCCTCGGTGGTCTCGGCCTCCACCACGTCGATCACGTCGTCGAACGTGATCTGGCCGAGCAGCCGGCCCTGGTCGTCGACGACCGCCACGCTCGGCAGGTTGTAGCGCGCGAGGATCCGGGCCACGTCCTCCTGGTCGGCCCCGGGCGAGACCGAGACGTCGGCGGGCTCCATGAAGTCGCGAACGCGGCGCTCGGGGCGGCTGATCACCAGGTCCTTGAACGGCAGCGTTCCGACGAGGCGGCGGTCGCCGTCCACCACGAAGACCTGGTAGAAGTCCTCGGTTTCCGCCGCCTGGCGCCGGATCTCCTCCAGCGCCTCCCCCACGGTGGCCGTGTCGCGCACGGTCACCGTCTGGGAGGTCATCCGGCCGCCGGCGGTCTCCTCGTCGTAGCGCAGCAACCGCTCGACGTCGGCCCGGTGCTCGAGCGTGGAGAGGATCCGCTCCTGGTCCGCGGCCGGAAGCTCGCCGAGGATGTCGGCCGCGTCGTCGTCGTCGAGCTCCTCGACGATCTCCGCCGCCTGCTCCGGGGCCAGGGCCGCGAGCGTCGTCTCGGCGTGCTCCTCCTCGGGCATCTCGGCCAGCGCCTGGCTGGAGAGCTCGGGCGGGAGCGCCTTCACGACCGTCAGGCGGTCGCGCTCGTCCAGCGCGGAGAGGACGTCGGCGAGGTCGGCGGGCTCGAACTCGTGGGCGCGGCGGACGAAGGTCGGCGAGCTCGCCGGTGCGCACCAGGTCGACCATCCGCCCGACCTTGTCGTCGGGCGCGGTCACGAGCCGCCTGGCAGAAGCGTGACGGCGGGGGTGGCGCCCGAGCGGATGACCAGGCGCTCGATGCGGGTGGGAGAGGCCTCGAGGACGTCGAACTCGAGCCCGCGGATGGTGAACCGCTCGCCCGCGTTGGGGATCCGCCCGGCCCATTCGGCGAGGAGCCCGGCCACCGTCGTCGACCGGCCCTCGGGCAGCGAGACGCCGAAGCGCTCCTCGATCGCCTCGGGCGAGACGTTGCCGTCGGTCTCGAACAGCGCGGGGCCGGACGCGGGCGTGGCCCGCACCTCGTCGTCGTGCTCGTCGAAGATCTCGCCGACCAGCTCCTCCAACAGGTCCTCGAGCGTGGCGATGCCCAGCGTGCCGCCGAACTCGTCGAGCACGACGGCAAGGTGGCGGCGCTCGCGCTGCATGTCGAGCAGCAGGTCCCCGCAGCTCCGGCTGGCCGGCGTCACCGCGACCGGCCGCACCGGCAGCGGGTCCCCCGGCTTCAGCCGGAACAGGTCGAACGCGTGCAGCATCCCGATGATGTCGTCGAGCGTCTCGCGGAAGACCGGGATCCGGCTGTAGCCGCTCTGCGCGAACACCATGCGGATGTCGTCGAGGGCCGCGTGCTCGTCGATGGCCACGATGTCGGTTCTCGGCGTCATGACCTCGCGGACCGGCCGGACGCTGAAGGCCATGACCCCGCCGACGAGCTGGAGCTCGTCGTCCGCGCGGAGTCCGACCGCGGCGCCCTCGCGCCAGATGGAGCGCAGGTCGGTGGGCCGCGTCGCGGTACGGGCGGGAAGCAGGAGCCCGACCACGCGGGACCACAGCCGGAGCGGCGGGATGACCCGGTCGGCCACGGTCTCGGCGCGGGGCTGCGTGAGCCAGCGCGGGACCAGATAGGCCGCGAAGAGGACGAGCGGGACGCCGAGCACGGTGAGCGCCACCACCACGCGGGGCGCGCCCGATCCGGCCAGGCCGGGCAGCGCGGCGCCGACGATCAGCACGCCGAGCGAAGTGGTGGCCGATGCGGTCGTGAGGTAGTAGTCGACCTGGGTGAGCCAGACGAGCGACGGCGTGCCGCCGCGGAGCCGCCGGCTCACCGCGCGCGTGAGCTCGGCGCGGCTCACGGTGATGAGCGCCGCGCCGGCGGTGGCGCCGAAGGCCGCCACCATGAGCCCGACGGTGATCGCCAGCCAGATCATGGCAGCACCCGCTCCGCGCTCCCGAGCGGCGCCTCGACGGCCGGCCGGTAGACCGCGACCCGGCGCACCCGCCGGCGGATGACCTGCTCCACCACGAGCCGGTAGCCGTGCGAGGTCGATCGCCTCGCCGGAGCGCGGCACCCGGCCGAACTCGGCCAGCACCAGTCCGCCGACCGTGCTCACGTCCTCGCGGTCGAAGCTGTGCCCGAGCACGCCCTCCAGCTCGGAGAGGGCGACCCCGCCCTCGACCCGGAGCTGGTCCTCGGAGACCACCTGGATCGGCGCGACCTCGTCGGTGTCGCGCTCGTCCTGGATCTCGCCCACGATCTGCTCGAGAATGTCCTCCAGCGTGACGATGCCCGCGGTGCCGCCGAACTCGTCGACCACGACCGCGAGATGGCTCGGCCCCCGCTGGAAGTCGCGGAGCTGCCGGTCGAGCGGCTTGCCCTCGGGCACGAAGGCGGAGGGGCGGATGAGCGTCTGCCAGGGCGCGCCGTCGCCGGCGCTGGCGGCCAGGATGTCCTTGGCGTAGATCACGCCCGCGACCGCGTCGGGATGCCCGTCGTAGACCAGGAGCCGGGCGTGCTCGGAGCTCTGGAGGGTCGCGGTGACCTCCTCGCGGTCGGCCGACGAATCGACGGCGACGATGTCGATGCGGGGCGTCATCACCTCGGCCACGGTCGTGTCCGCCAGCGAGAACACGCCCAGCAGCATGTCGCGCTCGGCGGCGCCGGCGTGGTGCGGGGCCATCGTGGTGGCCGGGGTGCGCGCGCGGGCGTCGGCCCACGCCGCCAGGCGGAGCAGCGGCCGGAACGGCGCCAGGGTGGCGGCCGCCGCCCGCCGGGCGGGTCCGGTGAGCTCCGGCGCCACCGCGGCGAGCAGCCTGGGCAGCAGGTCGCCGAGCACCCAGACCAGGCCGACGGCGAGCGTCAGCCGGATGAGCCCCGCCGCGGGGGAGCGCGCCCACCAGGCCACGGCGCCGCCGGCGGCGGCGCCCGCGAGCACGAGCAGCGCGAGATGCGCCACGTGCAGGTTGCGCGACAAGGTGCCGGCGCCGGACTCGTTCGAGAACTCGCCACCGAGCGCCCGGGGCAGGTCCGCGTCCGACTCGGCGGCGAGCGCCAGCCACGCCGACCACAGCGTGAGCGCCGCGGCCACCAGCGGCGCGATGAAGAGCTGCAGCATGGCCATCATGGCCGGGCGCTCAGGCCGGCGGTCACGCGAGAGCCTCCACGTACCGCTCCTGCCGCCGCCACATGGGCGACGACGTCCGCCGCTCGTCCTCGGGGTGCTCCCGGCCGAGGGCGTGCAGCGTCCCGTGCACCACCAGCCGCACGAGCTCTTCGCGGACCGGGATACGGCGTGCCCGCGCCTCGCGCAGCGGCCACCCAGGCGCAGACGTACACGTCGCCGACCGCCCGCCCGCCTGCATCGGTCATGGCGAAGCTCAGGACGTCGGTCGGCCGGTCATGACCCTTGTGCTCGGCGTTGAGCCGCCGCATCGCGTCGCGGCCGACGAAGGTGACCGAGATCAGGGCGCGCCGGCGCTCGCCGCGCAGGACGGCCTCGACCACCCGGCGCACGAGGGCGGCCGGAAGCGGCACGCGGCGGCCGTTCACCGCCACGTCACTGCCGCTCGGCGGTCTGGAATTCCGGCGTGATGCCGCCGCTGGCACGGGGATACCCGATGCGTTTGTGGTAGGTGCCCGACATCACGCGCGCGAACTCGCGCTTCACCCGGTCGAGATCGCGCAGGGTGAGCGGCGCGTCGTCGAGCTGGCCGGACGCGAGCTTCTGCTGCACCAGCAGCTCGATGGCCTCGCGCACCTTGTCGGGCGTTTGCTCGGGCAGCACGCGAATCGCGGCCTCGGCCGAATCCGCGAGCATGGCCACGGCGGTCTCGGCGCTCTGCGGGCGCGGGCCGGGGTAGCGATAGTCGGCCGGATTGGGGGACGTGGCCGTGAGATTCCGCCGGGCCTGCATGAGAAAGTACGTGATCTCCGTCGTGCCGTGGTGCTCCGGGATGAACGCCCTCACCACCCGCGGCAGGCCGGCCGCCTCGGCGAGCGCGATACCGTCGAGCACGTGCTGCCGGATGATCCGCGCCGAGTCGATGGGCGGCAGCTGGTCATGCGGGTTGGGGCCGCCGCCCTGGTTCTCGACGAAGAAGCCCGGCGCGCTCAGCTTCCCGATATCGTGGTAGTAGCAGCCGACGCGCGCCAGCAGGCCGTTCGCGCCGATGATGTTGCAGGCCGACTCGCAGAGGTTGGCCATGGCGAGACTGTGGGCCCACGTGCCCGGCGCCTCGAGCGCCAGGCGCCGGAGCAGCGGCCGCCCGAGGTCGGAGAGCTCGAGCAGGGTCAGGTCGGTGGTGATGCGGGTGGCCGACTCGGCGAGCGGCATGACCAGCATCGCCAGCGCCGCGCTCGCGAGCGCCATCAGCGAGCCGAGCAGCGCGCTCGCCACGATCGTGATCGTGGCCCAGCCCTGGAGCAGGCCCACCGTGATCGACGCGAGGATGCTCGCCGCCGCCACGACCGCCACGGTGACGTAGAGATGCCGGCGGCGCCGGACGGCACGGATGCCGATCGCGCCCGCGACGCCGCCGACCAGGCCGAAGAAGAGGATCCCGCTTTCCCCGAGCGACCACTGCCCGTCCAGCAGCACGGCAAGGGTCAGCGCGGCGAACACGCCGATGCGCCCGTCGTAGAGCAGCGTCACCAGGATGGCGGCGAAGGGAATCGGCACCATCTCGGGCCGGATGGGGAGCAGCTGCGTGGTGCCGGCCGTGATCAGCACGACGAGCGAGAAGAGCGCCCCGAAGAAGGCCATCTCGCGCAGCTCGACGTACGTCTCCCGGCGGTAGAACACCATCAGCAGCCAGAAGACGCCCAGCACGATCGCGTTGTAGAGCAGCGCGCCCACCACGCCGGGCGTCCAGTAGCCGCCGACGCCCCGCCGCTGGAGCTCCTGCCCCAGGGCCACCATCTTGGCCCGCATCTCCTCGGTGACCGTCTGCCCCGCCCCGGCGATCCGCTCGCCCGAGCGCACGCCGTACCGTGTCGGGTCCACGCTCGCGCGGAGCTGCTCGCGGCGCGCGCTCGTGAGCGTGGCGTCGGGCACGATCGTGGGATGATAGAACGCGCCCACGATGCGCCGGAGCGTCCGCTGGCCGGCCGGATCCTCCACCACGATGCCCGCGGCCTCGGCCTGCTCCATCAGGTCGGCGAACGTGAGGATCGAGTCGCGTGCCACGACCCGCTCGGTGTCGTTCCGCCGCAGGGTGATCTGGCGGCTGGCCTCGCCGCGGATCACGCCGGCATCGGCGACGCCGCGCGAGAGGATGTCGCCGAGAAAGTGGGTCACCAGGTCGCGCATCTCGCGCCGGTGCGCCGGGTCGGCCAGGTAGCGCGTCTCCTCGGGGCCCAGGTGCGCCTGGGTGGACGCGACCGCGCGCATGAGCTCGGGGCCCTGCGCGCTCGCGCGGTCCAGATCGGTGAAGAAGTCCCGCGCGGCGGCGAGCGATGAGTCGTAGGCGGTGGGGCTGAAGCGGTAGACGGGCTGCGCGGTCAGGGCCCGCGACTCGCCCTCGCGCGCGATCTCGTCGGTGGTCTTCCGCACCTGGTACGGAAACGGCGCCACGACCGTGCGCTCGGAGCGCTGCCCGACGTCGGGGATCCGGGCGCCGAGACCGGCCGGCGGCGGAAACAGCAGGTAGGTCAGGACGGCGGTGACGAGCAGGGGAATCCACCGGACGAGGTGGAACTTGATCCGGTCGGACAGCGTGTCCCCAAACGGGCTTCGAGGCACCTCCGCGCGAGCCATCAGCCGTTCTGATCCTCCGCGTAGGCCCGGATGATCTCGCGCACCAGCCGATGGCGCACGACGTCCGCCTCGTGCAGATACTGGAAGGCGATGCCTTCGATCCCGGGGAGGATCCGCTCGACCTGCACCAGCCCGCTGTCTTCGCGCCGGGGCAGGTCGACCTGCGTCTTGTCGCCCGTCACCACCGTCTTGCTGTTCACGCCCAGGCGGGTGAGAAACATCTTCATCTGGGCGCCGGTGGCGTTCTGCGCTTCGTCGAGGATGATGAACGCATCGGCCAGGGTGCGCCCGCGCATGTACGCCAGCGGCGCGATCTCGATCGTGCGGGTCTCGAGCGCGCGCTGCACGCGGTCGTGCGGCATCATGTCCTCGAGCGCATCGTACAGCGGGCGAAGGTACGGATCGACCTTGGCCTGGATGTCGCCCGGCAGGAAGCCCAGCGACTCGCCGGCCTCGACCGCCGGGCGCGCGAGGATGATGCGCTTGACCCGCTTCCGCGCGAGCGCCTCCACCGCCTTGGCGACGGCCAGATACGTCTTGCCCGTGCCGGCCGGGCCGATCCCGACCACGATATCGTGATTGCTGATGGCCTGCAGGTAGTCCCGCTGGCCCTGGGTCTTGGGGACAATGGCGCGCCGGAGCCCCGGGAGCACGATCTTGCCGTCGCTGGTCTGGGCCGGCAGCTCACTCGGCGGCCCCTCCGACGCCAGCCGAAGGACGTCGTCCGGCGAGACCGGCTCTCCCATCCGCGCCAGGTCCAGCAGCCCCTGCACGACGGGCGTGGCGCGCTCGAGTTGTTCCGCGGTGCCCGCCAGGCTGACGTCGTCACCGCGGAAGGAGACCCGTATGCCGAGGGTCCGCTGCAGCTCCATCAGGTTCGCGTCGTTCACCCCGGCGAACAGCAGCGGGTCGGCGCCTTCGGCGGACAGCCGGTGATGGGTGTCGTCGGCCATGGCTACTCGTCCGCGGGACGCAGGTGCAGCGCCCGGAGGTCGTTCGGGTCCACCGGCGTCGGCGCGCCCTCGAAGAGAGCGCGCGCGGCCGTGGTCTTGGGGAACGCGATCACGTCACGCAGCGACGGCGCACCGGCCAGCAGCATGGTGATCCGGTCGAAGCCCAGCGCGAAGCCGCCATGCGGCGGCGCGCCGGCGGCCAGGCCGTCCAGCAGAAAGCCGAACCGCCGACGGACTTCCGCCTCCGGAATGCCGAGCAGCTCGAAGATGCGCCGCTGCAGCGCGGGGTCCGTGATGCGGATCGAACCGCTGCCGAGCTCGTTGCCGTTGTAGATGGCGTCGTAGTGGAGCGCCCGGACACGGGCGGGGTCGATATCGAGCGTGCTCCGGTCGGCCGGGTGCGGCGCGGTGAACGGGTGGTGGGCCGGCACGTGTTTCCCCGTCTCGGGATCCACCTCGAAGAGCGGGAAGTCCACCACCCAGGCGAACGCGTGCGCCGTCGTGGGACGGACCTCCGGCCGGCGCGCGAGCGCGCTGCGGACGGCGTGGAGCGCGGGCGAGGTGACCGCATCCGCCCCGGCGACGGCGAGCAGCAGATCTCCCTCCGTTCCGCCCAGGGCGTCGAGCAGCGCCTGGCCCACGGCCTTGACCCCCTGCCCTTCCCAGCCACCGGCCGTCCGCCGCGCCCAGATGAGTCCGCCCGCCTTGGCTTCCTTGGCCGCGGCGGTGAGGGCGTCGATGTCCTTCCGCGAAAGCGCCGCTCCGCCCGGGAAGGTGATCGCGCGGAGCCGGCCACCCGAAGCCCGGGTCTCGGCCAGGAACGGCGCGGCGTCGGCGCCGATCAGCGGGGTCAGGTCGCGGATCTCGAGCCCGTAGCGCAGGTCCGGCTTGTCGATGCCGAAGCGCTCCATGGCGTCCCGCCAGCCCAGGCGGGGAAACGGCCGGGCCACCTCGAAGCCGCCCTCGTCCCAGAGCTCGACCAGGGTCCGCTCCACCACCTGCTGGATGTCCTCGGCGCTCATGAACGAGGCCTCGAGGTCGATCTGGGTGAACTCCGGCTGGCGGTCGGCCCGCAGGTCCTCGTCCCGGAAGCAGCGGGCGATCTGGAAGTACCGGTCGTACCCGGCCACCATGAGGAGCTGCTTGTAGATCTGCGGCGACTGCGGCAGCGCGTAGAACTCGCCCGGGTGGATCCGGCTGGGGACGAGATAGTCGCGGGCGCCCTCGGGCGTGGGCTTGGTGAGGATCGGAGTCTCGATCTCCAGGAACTCCATCTCGCTGAGCGTGCGGCGCGCGCGCTGCAGCAGCCGGTGGCGCAGGATGATGTTCTGCTGGAGCTCGGGCCGGCGCAGGTCGAGCACGCGGTGCCTGAGCCGGAGCTCCTCGGCGGCCAGCTCCTCCTTCTCCTTCCGCGCCACCGGGATCGCCGGCGTCTGGGCGGGCCCCGTGATCTCGAGATCGGTCACGTGGACCTCGACCTCGCGCGAGCCGAGCGCCGGATCGCGCGATGGCTCCGGCCGGAGCGCCACCGTGCCCGTCGACCATCACGACCGTCTCGGACCCCGCGCCCGCGGCGCGCTCCATCACGGCCGCCGGGGTCCAATCCGGATTGCACGAGAGCTGCACCAGGCCGGCCCGGTCCCGCAGGTCGATGAACACCAGCCCGCCGAGGTCACGGCGGCGGTGGACCCAGCCGCCGAGCCGCACGTGCTTGCCCACGTGGGCACGGGTCAGCTCGCCGGCGCGGTGCGTGCGCAGTGCGGTGGCGCTCACGGAATCGGTCACGGGAGAGGCGGAGCGGACCAGGTCAGTGCGCTTCGGCGTCGAGGAGGACGTTGTAGAACTCATCAGCGGTGGTGGCCTCGAGCAGTTGCTGGCGCACCGTGTCTCGGCGGACCAGGCGGGCGATGCGACTCAGGATCTTGACGTGCAGGCCGGCCGACGCCTCCGGCCCCACGATGAGAAAAACCAGCCGCACCGGCTCCCCGTCGATGGCGTCGAACGGAACCGGGGCCGGCGTCACGCCGGCGACCATCGTCAGCTCGTGCACCGCGGCGCACCGCCCGTGCGGAATGGCCACCCCGAAGCCGATGCCTGTGCTCTGCACCGATTCGCGTTCCAGCACGGCGGCGAGGACGTCGTCGTATTCAGCGTTCGCGAGATTCGCAAGTTTTCGTGTCAGCGCCGCGATGGCCGCGTGCCGATCGCCGACGCTGAGCGGAACCACCACCCGGTCCGGCGAGAGCAGCTCGGTCAGGAGCACGGCACAGCCTGGCGGTGCATGGGACAAACGTAACCGGCGGCGGAGGGGCGGGCAATGCGAGAACGCGGCGGGACGGGCCGCCCGGATCGGGGCTATCCGATTAGATTCCAACACGATGAGCCACCACCCCGTCGCCGCCCCCCACCCCCCGGTCAACCTGCTGGACCGTACCCCGGCCGCCGCCCGCGACCTCCTGGCCGCCTGGGTGGCCGGCCGCGGCCTGCCGGCCTATCGGGCGGGCCAGATCCTGCGGCGGCTCTGGCAGGCGCCGGTGGCCGCCTGGACCGAGGCCACCGAGCTGCCGCTGGCCCTGCGGGCGCGAGCTGGACGCCGCCTTCCCGCTCCCCCGGCTGGCGGCGGAAGTGGAGCAGCTGTCGGCCGATGGCACCCGGAAGTTCCTCTGGCGGCTGGCGGACGGCGAGGCCATCGAATCGGTGCTGATCCCCTCGGGCGGCCGCCGGACGCTCTGCATCAGCTCCCAGGCCGGGTGCGCGCTCAAGTGCGCGTTCTGCGCCACCGGGCAGATGGGCTACCGGCGGAACCTGAGCGCCTTCGAGATCGCCGGCCAGGTGCGCGAGATCGCGCTTCGCGATCCGGCGGACCTGCCGACCAACGTCGTCTTCATGGGCATGGGGGAGCCGCTGCTCAACTGGCCGGCGGTCGACACCGCGCTCACCATCCTCAACGCACCCGACGGGCTCGGGATCGGCGCGCGGCACATCACCGTGTCGACCGTGGGCATCCTGCCGGGGATGCAGGCGTTCGCCCGGCGGCCGGAGCAGTTCCGGCTCGCCATCTCGCTGCATGCGCCGACGTCGGCGCAGCGCCTGGGCATCATGCCGATCGAGAAGAAATACGATCTGGAGGCGGTGCTCGCCGCCGCGGCGGCGTTCCGGAAGCGCGTCACGTTCGAGTACGTCATGATCGGCGGGGTGAACGACCAGGACGCGGATGCCGACCGGCTCGCCCGGCTGGCGCGCCGCCTGGGCGCGCTGGTCAACATCCTGCCGCTGCATCCGGGCGGCGCACCCGACCTCACGCCGACGACCGGCGAGCGGATCCGCGCGTTCGCGTCACGGCTCCGGAATCAGGGCATCGAGGCGACGGTGCGGCGGAGCCGGGGGCTGGACATCGACGCGGCGTGCGGGCAGCTGCGGGTGAATACGGAGCGGAAGCGGAAAGGCTCGGGATGGCGCGGGCAGGCGGGGCGAGCGTCCAACCCGTCATCCCGAGCGAAGCGCAGGGACCTTCTCAACCCTTCCGGGCGGTAGCCACCGTCTGGGTAGGCAGGCGAAGTCCCTCGCTCAGGTCCGCCCCTACCCCGTCGCCCCGAACCCCGTCGCGATACAGTTGATCGACAACAACAGCGCCGACAGCAGCTCCTCCTGCGACTTGTCGCTGCCGCTGTCCCGGAACCGGCGCAGCAGCTCGATCTGCTGGCGGGAGATCTGATTCAGGATCGGCAGCCGGCGCGCGAGCTTCCGCCGGAACCTCGGGAACCGCTCGGCCAGCGCCGTTCCGCCGCTGATCCGCAGCACCGCCTCGACCGTCCGATGGTACTCCTCCTCGATCAGCGGGAAGACGGCCGCCCGCACCCGCTCCTCCGGCACCAGCGCCGCGTACTCCCGCGCCATCTCCAGATCGACGTACGACAGCGTCTTCTCGACCTCGTCCACGATGAGCCGGAAGAGGCGTGAGTCGTTGAACATCCGCTGAATGAGCGCGGAGCCGCGCTGGCCGCGCACCTGCAGGAAGGTCAGCACTCCGCTGCCGACTCCGAACCAGCCGGGCACGAAATGGCGGTTCTGTGACCAGGCGAACACCCACGGGATCGCGCGCAGGTCGCCGAGCGTGCGCGCGCCGAACCGCCGGGCCGGCCGGGAGCCGAGATTGAGGAAGGAAATCTCCTCGAGCGGGCTCGCCGTCTGGTAGTACGGCAGCAGGTCAGGGTGGTCGACGAGCTTCCGGTAGGCCGCCTGGGCCGCGCCCGAGAGCGCCTCCATCGCCTCGTCGAACTCGGCCGTCGGCACGAGCGCCTCCTCGCGCTCGGACTTGATCGTGTGCTCCACCACGCTCGCGGCCAGCAGCTCGATCTGGTACTGCGCCGTGCCTCGGTTGGCGTACTTGAACGAGACGACCTCGCCCTGCTCGGTGATCCGCATCCGCCCCTGGATCGAGCCGGCGGGCTGCGCCGCGATCGCGCGCCCGGTCGGCGCCCCGCCCCGGCTCACCGACCCGCCGCGCCCGTGGAAGAACGCGATCGGCACCCCCATCTCCTTCCCCACCCGCGTGAGCTTGATCTGGGCCTTGTACAGCTCCCAGTTCGAGGTCAGGAAGCCGCCGTCCTTGTTCGAGTCCGAGTAGCCGATCATCACCTCCTGCACCCCGCCCTGCGCGCGCACGCTGCGCTTGACCAGGGGCACACTGAGGAGCTCCCGCATGATGGCCGGCGCGCGCTGGAGGTCCTCGATCGTCTCGAACAGCGGCACGATCGGGAGGGTGCAGCTCTCGATGCCCGCCGTGTCGCCGAACAGCCCGCCGATCTTGGCCAGCAGGTAGGCGCCCAGCACGTCGCTCTCGCTCTGCGTCATGCTGAGCACGAAGGCGCCGAAGGCCTCGCGGTCGATCTCCGCGCGCAGCCGGCGGACGAGCTGGAACATGCCGAACGTCTCCGCGAACTCCGCCGAGGGCTCGGGAGCGGGCGCGCCCGGAGTGAGCGGCCGGCCCAGCTCCGCCGCCAGCCAGGTTCGCCATGCCTCCGAGCCGGGCTCCGGAGCATCGCCGGTCCCGCCGCCGGTCCGCCACAGGTCGGCGAGCGCGGCGTTGAGCTTGGTGGTGTTCTCCCGGACGTCCAGCCGGACCGTGCTGAAGCGGAACGACTCGACCTCCCGGCGCACCGGGCGGATCAGGGCGGTGGCCAGCTCGGGCCGTCCGTCCTCGATCAGCTCGTCCTCCATCAGCTTGAGGTCCGCGAGCAGCGCGTCGGCCGACGCATAGCCGGCGGGATCCGGCCGCGTGTCGCCGCGCTCGGTGTGCTCGATCATCAGCTGGATGCGGCGGAGCATGCAGGCGAGATACTGGCGGAACACTTCGCCCGGATTGCGGGTGGCGATCTCCTCGGCCTGCCCCGTCGCCGCCAGCTCGCGATCGAGCGCCGTGCGGAAGCGATCGGAGATCGGGACGGCCTTCTCGGTGATGCTGAGCGCGCGGACCAGCTCGTCGATCCGGCGGCGGTAGCGGCGGAGCCCCGTCAACCGGTTCTCCAGCAGCGTGCCATGGGTGACGTCATTGGTGACGAAGGGATTGCCGTCCCGGTCGCCGCCGATCCAGGAGCCGAACTGGAAGAACGGCGGCACGACCCAGCGCTCGCCCGGATAGAACTGCGCCAGCACCCGCTCGACCTTGTCCAGCAGGTCGGGCACCGCCTCGAACAGGGTCTCGTTGAAGAAGTGCAGGCCCCAGAAGACCTCCTGGGGCACGGTCGGCTTCTGCAGGCGCAGCTCGCCCGTGAGCCAGAGGAGCTCGATCTCGTTCCGCAGTCCGTCGATCAGTCCCTGGCGCTCGCGCGGCGTCCAGCGGGGCGACTCGAGGTCGACCAGCCGGCGGTAGATGCGCCGATGCTTCTCCAGCACCGTGACGCGCTTGGCTTCGGTGGGATGGGCGGTGATGACCGGCCGGACGCGGAGCTGCTCGAGCAGCGTCCGGATCTCGGCCGCGGGCACCTTGGCGGCCGCGGCGTCGGAGAACACCCGCGCGAACGTGCCTCGGAGGAGCTCGTAGCCGCGCTCGGCCTCGATCTGCCGCCGGCGGCGCATGGCGGCGTTCTGCTCCGCGATGCTGAGCAGCTGGAACCAGATCCCCTGCACCTGGAGCGTCCGGGCCAGCAGCTCGGCGCTCAGCTCGTGCGGGGCCCGCTCGCCGCGCAAGACCGGCTCGACCTCCGGCGCGCGCTTCCGCACCAGCGTGAGCATGAGCTCGCTCAGGAGCTCGAGCACCTCGTTGGCGTAGTGGGCCGCGCTGGCGGCCACGGGGTCCGGCGACTCGGGCAGCTCGGTGGCGGAGAACGGTTCCAGCGCCACCTGGCTCACACGACGCGATCCCGGAGCGGCTTTCCGCTGAAGAAGAGCTGAAGGTTCTCGAACGCGCGCAGGCCCATGGCCACGCGGGTCTCCTGCGTCGCGCTGCCGAGATGCGGGAGCAGGACGACGTTCTCCATCGCGAGCAGCGCCGGCGTCACCTGCGGCTCCTTCTCATACACGTCGAGCCCCGCGCCGGCGATGCGCCTGGCCTGGAGCGCCTCGACCAGCGCCGCCTCGTCCACCACGTCGCCACGGGCGCTGTTGATGAGGAACGCCTCCGGCCGCATCAGCGCCAGGCGCTCGCGGTTCATCAGGTGCCGGGTCTCGGGCGTGGCCGGACAGTGGAGCGAGACGAAATGCGCCTCCTGCAGCACCTCTTCGAGGCTGTTCCGCGGCTCCGCGCCCAGCGCCTTGGCCACGTCGGGCGCGGGCGGGAAAGGGATCGTGGAAGATCACTTTCATCCCGAACCCATGATGGGCCCGCTGCGCCACCGCCCGAGCGATCCGGCCCATGCCGATCAAGCCGAGCGTCTTGCCCGTGACGTGCGTGCCGAGCATGTGGGTGGGCCGCCAGCCGGTCCAGTGGCCGCCCCGGAGATGGCGCTCGCCCTCGCCGGTGCGGCGGGCCGTCATGAGCAGGAGCGTCACCGCGAGATCGGCCGTCGCGTCGGTGAGCACGTCCGGCGTGTTCGAGACGGCGATCCCGCGGGCCTTGGCGGCCTCGACGTCGATGTTGTTGAAGCCGACGCCGAAATTGGCCACCAGCTTCGCCCGGCGGGGCTCGGTGGCGAGCACCTCGTCGGTGACCTTGTCGGTGACGGTGGTGAGGAGGGCATCCGCGCTTCGGAAGGCTTCCCTCAGGCCGTCCACCGTCAGCGGTCGGTCCTCCGGATTGAGGCGCGCGTCGAACTCGCGGGCGAGCGCCTGATGCACCGGCTCGGGGAGGCGGCGGGTCACCACCACGACCGGACGCGCGCTCACGTGCCGACCGTCACGCGCTTCGACATGCCGCCCAGCACCCGCGCGGCGGTGCTGCCGAGATCGGCCGGGCTCGACACCACGGTGATCCCCGCGCCACGCATGATCTCGACCTTTTCGGCCGCGCTCTCGCCGAAGGCGCGGATGATCGCGCCCGCGTGACCCATCCGGCGGCCCTTGGGCGCCGTGAGCCCGGCCACGTAGCCGATGACCGGCTTCTTCATGTGCTCCTTGGCGTGCAGCGCGGCCTCGGCCTCCTGCGGACCGCCGATCTCGCCGATCATCATGACCGCCTCGGTCTCCGGATCCTCCTCGAAGCGCTGCAGGATGTCCACGAAGGAGCTGCCGTTGATCGGGTCGCCGCCGATGCCGACGCTGGTCGTGATGCCGATGCCGAGCGCCTTCATCTGCGACGCCGCCTCGTAGCCCAGCGTTCCCGACCGGGTCACCAGTCCCACGGTGCCGCGCTGGTAGATGTGTCCCGGCATGATGCCGATCATGGCCTTGCCGGGGCTGATGACGCCGGCACAGTTGGGGCCGATGACCGTGGAGCGCTTCTCCTTGGGGTACCGCCGGAGATAGCGCTTCACCGTGATCATGTCCTGCGCCGGGATGCCGTCCGTGATGGCGCAGATCAGCCGGATGCCCGCGTCCGCCGCCTCCATGATGGAGTCGGCGCAAAACGCCGCCGGGACGAAGATGACGGACGCCTCCGCCCCCGCGTGCTTCACCGCCTCCTTGACCGTGTTGAACACCGGCAGGTCGAGATGCTGCTTGCCGCCTTTGCCGGGAGTCACGCCGCCCACGAGGTTGGTTCCGTAGGCCCGCATCTCCTTGCCGTGAAACGTGCCCTTGTCCCCGGTGAAGCCCTGGACGATGACGCGCGTCCGTTCGTCGATGAGGATGCTCATGGCTTGCCATTCCCGGCCGTGCTGCCCGAGGCCTTGAGGACGGCCACGACCTTCTCGGCCGCCTCGGTGAGGGTATCCGCCGTGACGAGATCGAGCCCGCTCTCGCGCAGGATCCGCTTGCCCTCCTCGACGTTGGTGCCGGCCAGCCGCACCACCAGCGGGACCGTCGGCTTGAGCTCCTTGACGGCGTTCACCACACCCTGCGCCACCCAATCGCAGCGGTTGATGCCGGCGAAGATGTTGACCAGGATCGCCCTGACCTTCGGGTCGGCGAGGACGAGCCGGAAGGCGTTGCAGACCTTCTCGGGCGAGGCGCCGCCACCCACGTCGAGGAAGTTGGCCGGCGAGCTGCCGGCGTGCTGGATGAGATCCATCGTGCCCATCGCCAGCCCGGCGCCGTTCACGATGCAGCCGATCTCGCCGTCGAGCGCGACGTAGTTGATCCCGTACTCCGCCGCCTGCGACTCCCGCGGATCCTCCTCCGCGTAGTCCCGCAGCTCGCTCACGTTGGGGCGGCGGAAGAGCGCGTTGTCGTCGAAGGTCATCTTGCAGTCGAGCGCCAGGAGCTGGCCGTCGGTCGTGGCGACGAGCGGGTTGATCTCCACCATGGTGGCGTCGAGGTCGCGGAACGCACGATAGCAGCCGAGCAGCGTCGTCACGGCGCGGGTCACCTGGGCCGAGTCGAGCCCCAGCGCGAACGCGATCTCGCGCGCCTGAAAGGCGGTGAGCCCCACCGCGGGCTCGACGGTCGAGCGGATGATCGCTTCGGGGGACTTCTCCGAGATCTCCTCGATCTCCACGCCGCCCTGCGCGGAGGCGACGATCATCACGCGCTCGCTCTTCCGGTCGAGCACGAAGCCGAGATAGATCTCGCGCTCGATGGGAACCGCCGCCTCCACGTAGAGCCGGTGCACGGTCCGGCCTTCAGGGCCGGTCTGATGGGTGACGAGCCGCTTGCCCAGGAGGGCCTTGGACGCCGTCCGCACCTCGTCCTCGTTGGAGCAGAGCTTGATGCCGCCGGCCTTCCCGCGGGCGCCGGAGTGGATCTGCGCCTTCACGGCCCAGCGGACGCCGCCGATCTCGGAGGCGCGGTAGACGGCCTGCTCCGGGCTATACGCCACCCCGCCCCGCGGGATCGCGACGCCGAAGCCGGCGAGCAGCTCCTTGGCCTGGTATTCGTGGATGTCCACGCTCGAGCCTCCGTCGATCAAATGTGACCGTGATGCCGGCTCCGTCATCCCGAGCGCAGCGAGGGATCGCCTGCCAGCTCGAGTCACGTCGAGCGTCACTCGCTACGCCGATGCGATCCCTCGCTACGCTCAGGATGACATGACGATCAGGCCCGAGCTCGACGGCCGCCGCGCCCTGCCGTCGATCGCCGCCGCCGTGTCCACTACGTTCTGCGCCATCCGCGCCGACGCCGCATCGATCATCCGCCCGTCGAGCTGCGCCGCGCCGCGGCCCTCGCGCGCCGCGTCCTCCAGCGCCACGAGAATCCGCCTGGCACGGTCCACCTCCACCGGCGGCGGGGTGAACACCTCGTTGGCGAGCGCGATCTGCGACGGGTGGATGGCCCATTTGCCCTCGACCCCCAGCGCGGCCGCGCGCCTGGCCGCGAGCCGGTAGCCCTCCGGATCCTTGAAGTCGCCGAACGGCCCGTCGATCGGCCGGAGACCGTAGGCCCGGCATGCCACGATCATGCGCGAGAGCGCCGCGTGCCACTGGTCGCCCGGATAGTCGGGGTTGAGGCCGCCGATCACGACCGTGCGCGCCCGGCAGCTCGCCGCGTAGTCCGCGACGCCGAAGTGCATCGCCTCGAGGCGGCGGCTGGACTGCGCGATCGCCTCGACGTTCGCCATGCCGAGGGCCGTTTCGATCAACACGTCGATCCCGAGGCGGTGCGGGATGCCCTTGGCTTCCTCGATCTGGGAGACCATGGCGTCCACCATGTAGACGTCGGCGGGGACGCCCACCTTGGGAATCAGAATGGTATCCAGGCGGTGGCCGGCCTGCTCCACCACGTCGACCACGTCCCGGTACATGTAATGGGTGTCGATGCCGTTGATGCGCACCGAGATCGTCTTCCCGCGGCCGCGCCAGTCGAGCTCCAGCAGCGCCTGGATGACGTTGGTCCGGGCCCGTTCCTTGTCGCCCGGCGCGACCGCGTCCTCGAGATCGAGGAAGATGTAGTCGGCCTCGCCGTCGAGCGCCTTCTGGAACATCCCCGGATTCGAGCCCGGCACCGCCAGCTCGCTGCGCTGCAGCCGCTGGCGGGCGGGCTCGAAGCGCGTGTGGCTCATCGAGCGGCGCCCGCGGTGGCCTTCTCCTTCGCGGCCGCCGGCTGGGCATCCGGCGCGCGAGGCGGCAGCTCCCGCGACTCGAGCGGCTTGGCCGTGCTCCGCCAGTATTCCTCCGCCGCGCCGACGCCGCTCCCCGGCGTGACCTTCACGCCCGCGTCCCGCATGGCCATCTCGGCGCCGGCGATGCCGCCGAGGAGCATGCACTCGTTGAGGTCGCCCAGGTGGCCGATGCGGAACAGCCGGCCCGCCATCCGCGCGAGCCCGGCGCCGAGCGCCAGGTTGTAGCGGCGGTAGGCGATGTCGATCACCTCGGCGGCGTTGATGCCCGCGGGCACCATGATGGCGCTGACCGTGTCCGAGTACCACTTGGGCTGCCGGGCGCAGAGCTCGAGGCCCCACGCCTTGACCGCCGCGCGGGTCCCCTCGGCGAGCCGGTGGTGCCGCGCGAGCACGTTCTCCAGCCCTTCCTCGAAGATCACGTTCAGCGATTCCCGGAGTCCGTACAGCAGCGGCAGCGACGGCGTGTAGGGGAAGTAGCCGGTGGCATTGGCCTTCTTCATGTCGCCGAAGTCGAAGAACACACGCGGCAGCTTGGCCGAGTCGTAGAGTGCCGCGGCCTTCGGGCTCACCGCCACGATGCCCAGGCCGGCCGGCAGCATCAGCCCCTTCTGCGACCCGGTCACGGCGCAGTCGACGCCCCACTCGTCCATCCGGAAGTCGATGCTGCCGATCGAGCTCACCCCATCCACCATCAGGAGCGCGGGATGCCTGGTGTCGTTCAGCGCCTTCCGCATCCCGGCGACGTCGCTGGTGACGCCGGTGGCGGTCTCGTTGTGGGTGAAGAGCACCGCCTTGATCTCGTGCGCCTTGTCGGCCGCGAGCGCCTCCTGGTAGCGCTCGAGGGGAGCGCCCTCGCCCCACTCGGTGTCGAGCACGTCGACCCGGAGGCCCAGCCGCTGGGCCATGTCGATCCAGAGATGGCTGAACATGCCGAAGCGCGCCGCGAGGACCCGGTCGCCCGGGCTCAGGGTGTTGGAGAGCGAGGCCTCCCACGCGCCCGTGCCGCTCGCCGGAAAGATGTACGTCTGCCCCGTCGTGGTCTTGAAGATCTTCTTGAGGTCCTGCAGCACCGGGGTCGCGAGCTTCGGGAAATCGGACGACCGGTGATCCTCCATCGCAACGTGCATGGCGCGGAGGACACGGTCGGGCGTATTCGTGGGACCCGGGACGAAGAGGAAGTTGCGACCGGCCATGCGCGCACCCTCGCGGCTGAAAGAAAGGACGGGGCGGAGACGAGACGCCTCCGCCAGATCTTGACTACATTAGCAAGCGCCGCCGCCGGCGCCGCTCGCTGTATTTTTATGCATCCATACCCATGTATAGCACTTTGTGCTTTTTTTCACAAGGCTGAGATCTTGTCCCTCCCGACCGCCCATCCCCGAGCGACGACACCCGCCCGCGAGCTCCTCACGGAGCTGTATCGCGTTGCCACGGCGGCCGTTGACCCGGCCCCTGCCCTGGCGAGCCGGCTCGGCCGGCTGCGAGCGCGACCCCGGGCGGCGCCGCTGGATCCTGGCCCTGGGCAAAGCTGCCCTCCCGATGGCCCGGGCCGCGGTCGACGCGCTCGCGGGATGGGGAGACTCGCCGGCAGGCGGCGTCATCGTGGCGCCAGAGATCCAGCCGGCACCGCATCCCAGCCTCCCCGTGGTCGCCGGCGACCATCCCGAGCCCGGCTCCGGCTCGATGGCGGCCGCGGAAGCCTTGGGCCGGGCCGCCGCCGCGGTCCCGCCGGAGGACGAGGTCTGGGTGCTGCTCTCGGGCGGCGCCTCGAGCCTGCTCGCCGCGCCCGTCGAGGGCGTGACGCCCCACGAGCTCACCGCGCTCTACCGCCTCCTGCTCGGCTCCGGTCTCGACATCACCGCCATGAACCGCATCCGGAAGCGCTTCTCCCGCTGGGGCGCCGGCCGGTTGGCCCGGGCGCTGGCCCCCGCCAGGGTGCGGGTGTTCATCGTCTCCGACGTCATCGGCGACGACCTGCCCTCGATCGGCTCCGGCCCCTGCGTCCCCGACGTCACCACCGCCGCCGAAGTCCGGCGGATGCTGGAGCGCGCGGGACTCTGGGATCGTATCCCCGCCGCCGCTCGGCGCGTCGTCACGGCGTCGGAGTCGGGAGAAACGGCGGAAACGCCAAAGCCGGGAGACGCGGCCTTCGCGCGGGTGACCCTCGAGCTGATCGCCAGTAACCGGTTGGCCCTCGAAGCTGCGGCCAAGCGCGCGGCAGAGTTGGGCCTCGCTCCCATCGTGGCGGAGGCGCCGCTCGCCGGGGAGGCGTCGGCGACCGGGGCGAGTGTAGCCGCTTCTATTCTACAAAATTGCGGCCAGTCGGAGATCCCGCAACCAGCGGCACCGAGCCGCTGCTACATCTGGGGCGGCGAGACGACCGTCACCCTGGGCGACGCGCCGCCGGGCCTCGGCGGCCGCTGTCAGGAGCTGGCCCTCGCGGCCGCCCGGGTGCTCGACGGCGCGCCCCGGGTATCGCGCTGCTCGCGGCCGGCACCGACGGCCGCGATGGACCGACCGACGCCGCCGGCGCGATCGTCGACGGCGGCACCTGGCGCGCGGCGGCCGCCGCGGGCCGGGATCCCGCGCGCGATCTGGCGGCGCATGATGCCTACCGGGCGCTCGATGCGGCGGGGGCGCTGCTCAAGGTGGGGCTGACGGGGACGAATGTGATGGATGTGGTGATCGGGGTGTGCGCTCGATGAGCTAAGCCGGCGGCGTTACGGCCTGAGCGGCAGCCGCGGCCGCCAGTCGCTCCCGATCAGGACGCTCACATCCACCCGCCGGAGCGTGTCCGGCTGCACCACCACCCGCCCGACGCCGAGCGCCTCCGCCACGTCCCGCCCCTGCCCCGGATCCCCCCGCCGTACGTAGATCCGCGTGCTGTCCGACGCCGGCCCCGTCCCGAAGAAGACGACGTCGAGCCCTTTTTGCCGGAGCGCGCGCGTCGCGATCCGGGCAAAGCCGGGCCGCCGCGTCCCGTTCAGCACTTCCACCCGGATCCGCCGCCCCGGCGACGGTATGGGATAGGCATGGCCGGCGACGTGCTCGCGCTCGGGGGGCAGCATCAGCGCCACCCCCCCGCGATCGCCACCGCGAGCGCGGCGATCAGGGCGAGCCGGAGGGCGCGACGAGGCTGTTCCAGAAACGCACCGTTGGGTCGATGAGCGGCCGTCCCGACTCGACGAGATGCGCCACCCGGTCGCCAGCCACCGTGAGAAGGACGCCGGCGGCATCGTCGGGAAACCGGTCGGCCTGCGCGGCCCGCCACTCGCGCCTGAACGCGCGGCCCGGCTCGAGGTAGTCCGCGCAGTACAGCACCCGCCCGACCATGTCCCAGTCGGCCCAGCCCACCGAATGGTAGCGCACGGCGTCGAGAATCCCCCGGTCGGTCTCACCCTCGGCCGCCGCCCGCGCCGCGCTGGCTGGGCCATGCCGAAGCGATCCCGGCCACGGCGCGTCCCCCGCCCAGCGGTCGAGCGTGGCAGGAGCCGCGTCGCGGAACGCGTCGTGCAGCCACGCGGCCCGCACCCACCGCGCGCGCTCGGCCGCCGAGATGCGCATCCGTTCCGCCCAGCCGTCGGCCAGCGCCGCCACTCGCTCGATGTGCGCCGCCCGCTCGGGCGACACCTCCGCCCACGAGGGCAGCCCGCTCTGCGCGCTCACCCGTCGAGGCCCTGGCCGAGAATGATGTTGTCGATCAGCCGCGTCCGTCCGAGCCGGGCGGCCAGCGCGACCACCGTATCGGCGCCGACCGTCTCCACCGGCGCGAGTGTCGCAGGCTCCACGATGGCGACGTACTCCACCTCCACCGTGGGCTCGGTCGCGAGGACGCCGCGCACAGTGCCCAGCAGCACCGCCGCGCTCCGCTCGCCCGACCGGAACGCTTCGTGCGCGGCGCGGAGCGCGGCACTCAGGACCACCGCCCGCGGCCGGTGGTCGGCGTCCAGATAGGCGTTCCGGCTGCTGAGCGCGAGCCCGTCGGGCTCCCGCGCCGTCGGCACGACGACGATCTCCAGCCGCCAGTCCAGGTCGCGCACCATCTGCCGCACCAGCGTCGCCTGCTGGATGTCCTTCCTCCCGAAGCACGCCACGTCGGGCTCGACCAGATGAAAGAGCTTCGCGACGACCGTCAACACGCCTTCGAAGTGGCCGGGCCGAGCCGCGCCCTCCCACCGGTCCGCGGTCGCGCCGGGCACCACGCGGATCTCCGACCCGGGCGGGTACATGACCGCAACGGTCGGCACGAACAGCGCGTCGGTGCCGCGGGCCGCGGCGAGGGCGCGGTCGCGCGGCAGGTCGCGGGGGTAGCGCTCGAGGTCCTCGGCGGGCCCGAACTGCAGCGGGTTGACGAAGATGCTCATGATGACCCGGTCGGCATGCCGGCGGGCCTCGTCGACCAGTCGGAGGTGTCCCTCGTGGAGGAAGCCCATGGTGGGCACGAGGGCAATGCGGCGGCCCGCCGCACGCTCGTCGCGCACCCAGCGGCGCAGGTCGCCAATGGAGCTGAGCTCGATCATGGACTCGGAGGCAGGAGAATCAGTCGAAGCTGTGCTCTGGCCCGGGGTAGGTGCCATCCCGCACCTCGGCGGCGTAGGACCGGACGGCGACGCGCACCGCCTCGCCCAGCTCGGCGTAGCGCTTGAGGAACTTGGGATTGAACATCTCGTTGAGGCCGAGCATGTCGTGCAGCACCAGCACCTGCCCGTCGCAGCCCGCCCCGGCGCCGATCCCGATCGTGGGAATCGTGAGCGCGGCGGTGATCCGCTTGGCGAGCGCCGACGGCAGCAGCTCGAGGACGATGCCGCAGGCCCCGGCCTCCTCGAGCGCCGCGGCATCGGCCAGCAGCCGCTCGGCCGTCGCGGCATCTCTTCCCTGCACCCGGTAGCCGCCGAGCGCGTGCACGGACTGCGGGGTGAGGCCGAGATGGCCGATCACGGGAATCCCACGGTCCACGAGCGCCCGGACCGTCTCCGCCATCGGCCGGCCGCCCTCGAGCTTCACGCCGTGCGCGCCGCTCTCCTGCAGCACGCGGCCGGCGTTCCGGATCGCTTCGGTGGGCGACACCTGGTAGGTGAGGAACGGCAGATCCACGAAGACCAGCGCGCGCCGCGCGCCGCGGCGGACGGAGGCGGCATGGTAGATCATCTGGTCCAGCGTGGCGCTGAGGGTCGTCTCCTGGCCCGCCAGCACCTGGTTGACCGAGTCGCCGACCAGCAGGACGTCGACCTCCGCCTGCTCCAGCAGCCGCGCGAACGCGGCGTCGTAGCAGGTGAGCATCACGATCCGGCGCCCCGCCGCCTTCATCGCGAGCAGATCGGGCACCGTCATCGGCCGTGCGTCAGCGTTCATGGGCTTGCAGCTCCGCCAGCTCTCGCAGCCAGAAGTCGCGGTTGGGCAGCTCGGGATGGGGAATGATAAGGTCGGGCTCCGTCACGCGCCGCTGCCCGTATCGCACGATGTCCACATCGAGGGTCCGGGGACCCCACCGCTCGCCCCGGACGCGGCCCCGCGCGCGCTCGATCTCGTGGCAGGCCTCGAGCAGCTCGCGCGGCGTGAGCCGCGTCTCGAGCAGGACCATCTGGTTGAGGTACGGCGGCTGCGTGCATGCCGGCGAGCGGCGCCGTCTCCTCGACGGCCGACGCGGCGACGACCTCGGTATCCGGGAGCTTCGCCAGCGCCTCGCGGGCGGCGGCGAGGTGTCCGGCCCGGTCGCCGAGGTTGCTGCCGAGCGCCACGTACGCGCGTTCGGCGGCGGCGACCATCGTCAGGTCTCCACCACGAAGTGCCTGGCGATCCGCTGGAGGTCGGCGGCCACGTCGCCCAGCTCGCGGATGGACCGCTCGAGGTCGGCCTGTCCGCCGGCGGCCTCGGCCGCGTGCCGCGCGAGGGCCTCGGTCTCGCTCAGCGTGCGCGCCGAGCTGGCGGCGACCTGCCGGATCTGCCCGGTGAGCCCGTCGACCGCCCGGAGCTGGTCCGCGGCCGTGGCGGCGATGGCCCGCGCGTGCTGCCCGGCCTCTCCCGTCGTGCCGACGATGGCGTCGAGCGCCATCGCGGCGTCCGCGCTCAGCTCCTCCACGCCCGCCACGGCCTGCCGTCCGCGCTCCATCTGCCCGCTCACCGCCGACACCTGGTCGGTGATCTCCTCGAGGAGGTGCCGCGCCTCGCCCGCCGCGTGCAGGCTCTGGGCGGCGAGATCCCGCACCTCGTCGGCCACCACCGCGAACCCGCGCCCCTCGGCGCCCGCGCGCGCGGCCTCGATGGCCGCGTTGAGGGCGATCAGGTTCGTCAGGTCGGCGATTTCGCGAATCGTCCCGATGAACCCCTGGATCCGGGTGGTCATCGCGCCGAGTCCGGCGACCTGGTCGGCGCTGGCGGACACGAAGCTCTTGAGCCCGACGAGCCGGTCGATCGCTTCGCCGATGACCACGCGGTTCTGCGCCGCCACCTCGGCGGCCGTGCCGCTCGCCGCGGCGGCCTGCGAGCCCTGGTCCGCCATGGCGCGGGTGGCGGTGCCGAGCGAATCGGTGGCCTCGAGGCCGCCGGCGACGAAGGTCTCCAGCTCGCTCGCGCCCTGCCGCATCCCCTGCGACGCGTCGGCCAGCGCAGCGCCGAGGTGCGGAGCGAATCGGTGACGCGGGCCAACGCGGTGACCTGCTGCCCGATCTGCTCGACGGTGCCGAGCAGAGGCCGGCGCAGCTCGGCGATGTGGATCGCCGTCGCGATCTGGTTACCCAGCGTGTTGAGGGCGACGAGGTCCTTGGGTCCGTACGCATGCCGCTTGGGGTGGTCCACCTCGACCGTCCCGAGCAGGTCGCCGCCGAAACGGATCGGGTGGACCACGAGGCTCCCGACCTGATCCATCGGGGAGGCGACGCGCGGATCGGACCGGGCGTCCTTGACCACGACACCTGGTTCGACGCGATCGCCTCTGCGCGGAATGGCGCGGCGCCGCTGGGCGGCTCGCCGCGGCCGGGGCGCCCGAGCGCGCCGCGATAGGCCAGCGTCGCGACGCCGTCGACGACGCGATAGATCCGGAAGTCACCCCAGTCGAGCAGCCGGTACGCCAGCCGCTCGATCTGGTCGAACGAGCCCTGCAGCGTGCGGTTGCTGGCGATCGCCACCTCCATCAGGTGGACCTTGTTCAGGTCCTCGGCGCCGATCGCCTCCTCCAGGATGCGACGCGTGAGGACGCCGAGCACGCCCATGGCCAGCGCCGACCGCCAGCCAGCCGACCGGCGAGAGCGAGCGCAGCGCGGCGACCGCCACGACCGCCGCGATGAGGGTCAGCAGGTAGGAAATGATCTCCCAGCGGAGGATCAGGACCTTTTCGGCGTGCTCGAGCTTGTCGCGGATGAGCAGCGTGAAGTAGAACAGCGCTCGCGACGCGAAGAAGTACATGAAGACGAGGATGGCGGCGGCCGGCAGCAGGTCGAGGGACAGCTCGGGGTGCCCCACGAACACCAGCACGGCGGCGTAGTACCCGTAGGCCACCGCGAAGCCAAGCACCTCGCGGCCGGCGTTGATGAGCCCGGCGCGCGGGAACTTCCGGAGCCAGAGCACGTCCGAAGCGAAGACGCCGGTCCACAGGGCCAGCACCACCGGCGACGGACCCACGGTCGCCGCACCCACGAGCGCCGCCACACCGGTCTGCGTCAGGTAGGAGTACTTGCTCAGGCGCACCGGTACCGCGCGGAGCAGAACCACCACCGCGATCAGGGCCAGCGTGGTCACCGGCTGGTCGGTCCAGCGCGTGTCCGCCGCGAGCGCGGCGAGCGTGAAGAGCACGCCTCCCACCGACAGCCCCTGCGCGTACCGGTCCACCATGAGCTGGATGCGGTCTTTCATCGAGCCACCGTCCGCGCGTCGAGCGCCTCGCGCAGCGCCCCGCAGGAATTCCCCCGCCGCGGCCACGCCTCTGGTGCCGAGGATGTCGACGAGCGCGCTGCCGACGACCACGCCGTCGGCCTGGCCGGCCACCGTGCGTGCCTGTGCCGGCGTGGAGATCCCGAATCCGACGGCCACCGGCAGCGGCGTCGCCCGCCGGACCTGGGCGATCGACTCCGCCAGCCCTTCCGCGAGGGAGGCGGTCGCGCCCGTCACCCCGAGGCGGGCGACGAGATACACGAAACCCTGCGCGCCCTCGACCGAGGCCGCGAGCCGCGCGGGACGGGTCGTCGGGGCGATGAGTCGAATCAGATCGAGCGGGCTCGTCCGGATGGCCGACTCCACGCCGGCATCGCTGCCCGCCGGGAGGTCGGTCAGCAGCACGCCCGCCACGCCCAGCGCGTCGGCGTCGCGGAGGAAGCGGTCGAGGCCGTAGCGCAGGATCGGATTGAGGTAGCTGAAGACGACGATCGGCCGGGCGAGTCTCGCGCGCTCGATCAGCGCCAGCGTGCCGGCGAGCGTCATCCCCTGGCGGAGGGCGTCGAAGGTGGAGCGTTGAATGGTCGGACCGTCGGCCAGCGGATCGCTGAACGGGACGCCGACCTCGATGATGTCGGCCACCTCGTCGGCCATGCGCAGCGCGGCCAGGCTCGCCTCGGCGGACGGATACCCGGCGGTGAGATATGGGATCAGCGCGGTCCGCTCCTGGGCCCGGAGGGCGGCCCAGGCCGGTGCGAGCCTGGACTCAGACAAAGTAGTCGCCGACCGTGAGACCGTAGCGTTCGGGATTGGTGACCTTGACGATCGAGCGCCGGTAGGCGCCGCTCTCGTCCTGCTCCGTCAGGCTCACCAGCGTGCCCGGAGGCGGGACCGAGCCGCCATCCGGGTCCACCGCGATCCGCACCATGGGACGGTTGAGCTGCTGGCCCTCGGGATTGGGCGCGGCCACGAGGCCGATCTCGAAGGTGTCGAGAATGACGCAGGTGCCCACGGGATAGATGCCGATGAGGTTGATGAGCGCCTTCACCAGCACGATGTCGTAGCCACGCTTCGGGTTCTGCCACATCTCGCGCAGCACCTGGTCCGGCTCGATCGGTACCGTCTGGTAGCTCCGCCGCGTCGTGGCGGCATCGAAGCCGTCGGCCACCGCCACGATGCGCGAGAAGATGCCGAGCGAGCGGTCGCGGACCGACTTGGGATACCCGGTCAGGTCGGTCTTCATGTGGTGCTCGTGCGCGACGAGGATCGTACGGTACGGCAGCTCGTCGTGCGAGCGCATGGCGAACAGGGTGAGCGCGCCGAGCCACGGATGCCCCTGCATGATCCGCCACTCCTGCTCGTCGAGGCCGGTGGTCTTGTTGAGGATGTCCACCGGGACCCGCGCCTTCCCCACGTCGTGCAGCAGCGCCGTCATGCCGAGGTCGTAGAGCTGCAGCCGGGTGAAGCCCAGCTTCTTGCCCAGCGCCACCGAGAAGATGCAGACGTTGACCGAGTGGGTGAACGTGTACTCGTCGTAGTCACGGATCGTCGTGAGGCCCACCAGGGAGGTCTCGTTGTTGAGGACCTGGTCGACGATGAGCTGGACCGCGCGCTTGACGCGCTTGACGCTGGTGGCGCGGCCCAGCCGGGCGCCGGTGATCACGTCCTTGGTGACCGCCACGCCCTGCGAGTAGATCCGCTTGGCCTGCTCCTTGGCCTGCTCCGCGTCGGGATCGTGCTCCTGCACCACGGCGCGCTCGACCTCGAGGCCCTGGACCCCGGCCGACGCCAGGCGCTCGAACAGCTCCTCGAAGCGTTCGTCGGGGTCACCCCGGTCGAAGAGGCTCAGGAGCAGGCTCAGGAAGATCTGCCACTCGCGCCGATTGGCCGACTCGTGCACCCGGAGCGCGCCGACCGAGAAGGCCCGCAGCATCGCCAGGATCTGGCTGAACGACGCGTAGTTGTCGAGCTCGAGCCGGAGCCGGGTGGAGTTCACGAAGATGAAGTCGCCCGCCAGGCGGATCTCCAGATCGGCCTCGAGGGCCACCAGCGCGCGCGCGGCGGTATCGAGATCGTCGAGCGCCTTCTGGACGGTCGCGTTCTCCACCGGGTAGAGCTTGAGGCTCCGGAGCGCCGTATAGAGCGCGAGCAGCAGCGCCCGCCCGCCCTGGCGGAGGCGGCCCTCCGACGCGCCGCTCGCCGTCTGCTCGGCCGGCGTGGTCATGTGCCGGTCTCCCGCAACGCGCGGCTCACGGCGTTGCGCACCACGAGATCCTTGTCGTCGGCGGCCCGCTGGAGGATCTCCCGCGCCTCGGGGGTCCGGATCTTCCCGAGCGCGATCGCGGCGCAGGCGCGGGTCTCCGAGGCCTCCTTCATCCGGAGCAGGCCGCGCGGCAGCAGCAACGCGCTCATCGGCTTGATGCCCGCCGCGCCCGCGATGGACCCGTAGGCCTCGAAGAAGGCCATCTTCTCGGTGAGGTCCATCTCCTTGACCGACTTCCCGAGCACGATGCCCTCGACGCGCTTCTGCGCGCCCTTGTAGCCGCGGCCGCCGACGACGCGGATGGCGGCCAGGCGCACGGCCCGGTCGTCGTCTTCCAGCGTCTTCTCGATGAACGCCATCGCCGCGGGGGTTCCCAGCTGGGCCAGCGCCTGCACCGAGGCCAGCCGCACGGCCGCGTCCTTGTGGCCGATGGTCTCGCCGAGCCCGGGCACCGTCTGGGTGAGCTGCAGGCGGCCGCAGAGCGCCACCACGGCCGCGAGCGCCTCCGACTCGGGCGAGCGGAGGATGCGGAGCACCTCCGTCGGATGCGCCTCCGCGAGCCGGTCGGCCACTTCCTCGAGCACTTTCCTGAGCGCGGGCGAGGCCAGCGTCGGAATCCAGGTGAGGATCGGCTCGAGTGCCGTGGCGCGGAGCTCGCCCAGGACCTCGCCGACCGTGGGCTCGCCGGCGAGCGCGGGCACCTCGTCGATCGACTGCACGAGCTGGCTCACGATGGCCGGCTCGCTCAGCTTGGCCACGAAGCCGTCCAGCCGCGCGGCCTGCGCGGGCGCCAGGCCGGACGCGCGCTGGGTGAGCACGCGGCACTCGCGGAGAATGGTGGCCGCCGTCCGGAAATCGCGCGCGTTGAGCAGATTGGGGAACAGCGCCTCGAGCGTGCCGAGGATCTCGCCGCGGGTGGCCTCGTCGGCCTGGGTCTCGAAGAGATCGAACAGGATGTTGAGCGCGGCCATGCGCACGTCCCGGCGGTACTCGTCCTCGACCGCCGCGGCGACCTGGTTGATCTCCTTCTCCTCGAGGAAGTAGAGCGTGGAGTCGAACTCCTCCAGGTCGACGACGCCCTTCGGCCGCGGCGGTGCCTCCTGGGCGGCCGCCGCCTTGCGATCGCGCGCGGCGGCCTCCGCCTCCTGGCCGCTCGCCGCATAGCTGCGGGTCTGCTCGGGCAGGCCGGCCCCGGTGTCGCCGATGAACTCGATGAAATTGTACTGGATGAACTCGAACTCCTCCTCCCAGAGCAGCGTCAGGAGGTCGTCGCCCGCGTCCGTCGGGAGGAACCGCGCGCGGTTGATCGTCTCGAGGAACCGCGGCAGCTCCTCCAGCTCCGCGCCGCGGCGGATCGTCAGCGAGCGCATCCCGTCCTTGAACAGTCCCCACGCGATGCTCTCCGCCTTGTTGAGCTGGTGGTAGACCACCTGCTCTTCCCAGACGAAGTCGGTCTCCGCGACCGTGAGCACCAGCTCGTCGAGCACCGCCCAGATCGGCTGGAACGCGATCCGGAGGTTGTCGCTCGCCCGCTGGTAGACCGGGTTGTTGGGCAGGTACATGTGATAGGCGCGGAGCGCCTTCACCAGGCCGTTGATCAGCTCGGTGACCTGCGACGCGGGGAGGATGTCCGTCGGCACGGGGCCGCTCGTCACACGGGCGCCCCGAGCAGAGTTCGCCACGTGGGCGACGTCCTTGTCGCCGCGGCCGCTGAGGCAGACCAGCACCAGCGCGTCCGCGGGCCAGCGGCCGGCCATGCGCCGCACGTAGGCGAAGGCGTGCGCGGTCTCGAGCGCGGGAATGATCCCCTCGAGCCGGCTCACGGCCTGGAACGCGTCGAGCGCCTCCGCGTCGGTGGCCGACTCGTAGCTCACCCGTCCCGTGTCCCGCAGATAGCTGTGCTCCGGCCCGACGCCCGGATAGTCGAGCCCGGCCGACACCGAGTGGGCCGGCGAGACCTGGCCGTCCGCGTCCTGCAGCAGGTAGCTGAGGCTGCCGTGCAGCACGCCGGGCACGCCGGCGCTGAGCGTGGCGCTGTGGTGCCCGCTCAGGATCCCCTCGCCCGCGGCCTCCACGCCGATGAGCCGCACGTCGGGGTCGTCGAGGAAGCCGGCGAAGATCCCCATCGCATTCGAGCCGCCGCCGACGCACGCCACCACCGCGTGCGGCAGCCGCCCGTAGCGCGACAGCATCTGGGCGCGGGCCTCGCGGCCGATGATCGACTGGAAGTCGCGCACCATCCGCGGGAACGGATCGGGGCCCACGACCGAGCCGATGATGTAGTGCGTGGAGGGAACGTTGGTGACCCAGTCGCGGAGCGCCTCGTTGGTGGCGTCCTTGAGCGTCCGGGTGCCCGACTCGACCGGGACCACCGTGGCACCGAGCAGCTGCATCCGGTAGACGTTGAGCCGCTGGCGCGCGACGTCCTCGGCGCCCATGTACACCACGCATTCGAGCCCGAAGCGCGCGCAGACGGTGGCGGTGGCCACCCCGTGCTGTCCCGCCCCGGTCTCGGCGATGATGCGCCGCTTCCCCATCCGGAGCGCCAGCAGCGCCTGGCCGATCGTGTTGTTGATCTTGTGCGCGCCGGTGTGGTTGAGGTCCTCGCGCTTGAGCACGACGGTCGTGCCCGCTTCGGCGCCGAGCCGCGGCGCCTCCGTCAGCGGCGAGGGCCGGCCCACGAACTCCGCCAGCAGCGCCTCGTACTCCGCCCAGAAGGCGCGGTCGCCGCGGACGCCGTCGTACAGCGCCGCGAGATCGTCGAGTGCGGCGACGAGCGTCTCGGGCACGTACCGCCCGCCGTAGGGACCGAAGCGTCCCCCGACGGCCCGCTCAGCTGATAGCGCTATGGCCAACGACCGCCTCCAGAAAACGCGCGATTTTGTCAGGATCCTTGATGCCCGGCAGGCGCTCCACCCCTGAACTTACATCCACGATGTCCGGTCGAACGAGGGCCACGGCCGCCGCGACGGTCTCGGGCGTGAGCCCGCCGGCGAGCACCATCGCGCCGGCGGCCGAGCCGCGCCCGGGCCTCGCCCGCGAGCACGAGGTCCAGCGCGACGCCGCTACCGCCGGTGACGTGCGCCACCCGTGGCTCGACCAGCACGGCGTCCGCGTCCACCGCGGCCTCGCGCAGGAGGCCGAGGTCTTCGGGGCCGGCCAGACGCGCCACCCGCCAGACGCGCAGTCCTTCGGCGCGAAGCCGCGCCGCGTCCTCGCGCCGATAGGTCCCGTGAAGCTGGGCGCCGGCGAGCGCGGCCGAGCGGCTGATGCGGAGGATCTCGTCGACCGATTGTTCGCCGAAGACGCCGAAGACGGGCACGACGCCCGCGGCCGCGCCACCTCGGCGGCCGCCTGGGCGGTGACATGCCTCGGACCACCAGCAAAAACGACGCCCAGGTAGTCCGCGCCGGCGGCCACGGCCGCTGCCGCGTCCTGGGCGCGCGTCAGGCCGCAGATCTTGGCACGCACGGGCCGGCCGTTATCGGCCACGGCGGGTCACGGCGCTCAGCCGCCCGAGCAGATCGTCAGGCTCGGCGGCCGAGGAGAGCGCCGTGCCGATGAGCACCGCGTCGGCGCCGGCCGCGGCCGCGGCCTCGACGTCCGCGACGCTCGTCATGCCGCTCTCCGCGACGGCCACGCAGCGCCGCCGGTACCGCGCGGAGCATGGTCCAGGCGGACGTCGGTGTCGACCCGGAACGTGTCCAGGTCGCGGCTGTTCACGCCCAGGACGGTCGGCGCCGGCGTCGAGCGCGCGCGCCAGCTCGTCCGGCGTGTGTACCTCGACCAGCGCCTCGAGGCCGGCATCGCGCGCGCAGGCGAGCAGCGTCGGCGAGTCGGGAGGCGCTGAGCGCCCGGACGATCAGCAGCACCGCGGCGGCGCCCGCCGCCCGCGCCTCCACGATCTGGAGCTCGTCGAGAATGAAGTCCTTCCGGAGCACCGGGACGGCGGTGCGGCCGACGGCCGCCCGGAGGTCGTCGAGCGAGCCGCCGAAGAACGGCCCGTCGGTGAGCACCGAGATCGCCGCGGCGCCGTGGCGCGCGTAGCGCTCGGCGCGCTCGGCCGGATCGAGATCCTCGCGGATCGAGCCCGCCGACGGCGAGCGGCGCTTCACCTCCGCGATGACGGCGACGCGTCCGGCGCTTGAGCGCCGCGGCCAGCGACGGCGGGCGGACCGCGGCGGCCGCCTCGCGCTCCACCGCGGCGCGGCGGGCCCTGAGGTCGGGCAGCCGGCCCCGGGTGGCGGTGAGAATCTGGTCCAGCGTAACGGGCATCTTGTCCTTCGGCCGGTCTTCGGGTATTCTAGTTCGGGCTCTATTCGGTCGCACCGCCGACGAGGAGATACGACATGCCCCTGACCAAGCGACAGAGCGAAATTCTCGTGTTCCTGCAGAATCACATCCTGGAGCAGGGCTACGCGCCGAGCTTCGAGGAGATCGCCGAGCGGTTCGGCTTTCAGTCGCTCGCCACGGTGCACGAGCATCTGACCAACCTCGAGCGCAAGGGCTACATCCGCCGCTCCTACAACGAGAGCCGCTCGATCGAGGTCCTGCCTCCGCGCGGCACCTCGGCGGCCAGCGAGATCCCGCTGCTCGGCAAGGTCGCCGCCGGCACGCCGATCGAGTCGCTGATGCACCAGGAGACCATCGCGGTGCCGGACCAGATGCTGCCCCGCCGCGGGCCCAACTACGCGCTCCGGGTGCAGGGTGCCTCGATGATCGACGAGCACATCATGGACGGCGACGTCGTCGTCGTGCACGGCAAGCAGACCGCGGAAAATGGCGAGATGGTCATCGCCCTCGTCAACGGCAGCGAGGCCACCGTCAAGAAGTTCTATCGCGAGGCCGGGGGCTGGATTCGCCTTCAGCCGGCCAATGCCACCATGCAGCCCATGCGCTTTCAGGAGCGGGACGTCCTGATCCAGGGCGTCGTCGTCGGGGTGATCCGGAAGTATTGAGCCGCGTCATCCTGAGCGCGAGCGAAGGAGTACGGCAATCCTTCGCTCCGCTCAGGATGACACGTTGCCGACGCCGCCGGTACTCCGGACACCCCCGGCGCCGCACGCCGCAACTCCGCCAGCACCCGCGCCGCACCGCCGTTCTCCAGCGCCTCCCTCGCCCGCGCCGCCGCCTCGGCCATCGTCCACCCGCGCCCCGCCACGTAGAGCGCGGCCGCCGCATTCAGCAGCACGGCGCAGCGCTCGACCATCGTGCCCCCGCCCCCGAGCAGCCGCTCCACCCGGCCCGCGTTCTCCGCCGGCTCGCCGCCGGCCAGTCCGTCGAGATCGTCGCACGCGAGGCCGAGCCCCTCGGGCGACACGGTCCAGGTAGCGACCCGCCCCTCACGCACCTCCCACACCCGAGTGCTGCCCGATGGGCTCACCTCGTCCATGCCGACCGCGGCGTGCAGCACCAGCGCGTGCGTCGCGCCCAGCCGCGCCAGCGCCTCGGCGACGAGCGGCGCGCGGTCCTCGCTCGAGACCCCGACCACCTGCCGGCGGACACCGGCCGGGTTGGCCAGCGGGCCGAGCAGGTTCATGATCGTGGGCACGGCGAGCTCCTTCCGCACCGGGCCGGCGTGTCGCATCGCCGGGTGATACGTCGGCGCGTACAGGAAGACGAGGCCCGCGTGCCGCAGCACCTCCGACGCCCGAGCCGGCGAGAGCAGGATGTCGACGCCCAAGCGCTTCGAGCACGTCGGCCGAGCCGGAGCGCGAGGTGTAGCTGCGGTTGCCGTGCTTGGCCACGGGGACGCCGGCCCCCGCCACGACGAACGCGGCGGCCGTCGAGATGTTGAGCGTGCCCACCCGGCCGCCGCCGGTGCCACAGGTGTCCACCAGCCCATCGACGTCGTCGACCTCGAGCCGGACCATCGCACCGCGAAGAGCGCGGCGCCGCGCCGGCCACTTCTTCCGCCGTTTCACCCTTCGCACGGAGCCCCATCAGGAGCGCCGCCGTCTGCACCGCCGTCGCCTCGCCCCGCATCACCACGGCGAACGCCTCCGCCGCCGCTTCGCTCGAGAGGGAAGCGCCCTGAGACAACTGGTGGAGGGCATGGCGGAGCGGAGCGTCCTGGGTCACGGGCGGTCGCGGTCGGGGCCTCGTCGGAATGGCGCGGGAAGTGTCGAAAAGAGTATTCGCGAAAGGCCGCTTTTGTCAATTGTGACAAGCAGTTGCGCGGCTTGCCCGGGGGGTCTCGCCCCGCTAGATTCCGGGCCGATGAGCCGGACATTCCTCGCCACGCTGCACTTCGACGGTACCGGGTTTGTCGGGTGGCAGCGCCAAGCCGCCGGCCGCTCCGTCCAAGCCGAGTTCGAGCGCGTGCTCGAGCGCCTGTTCTCGCAGCCCGCCACAGCCCACGCCGCCGGCCGGACCGATGCCGGCGTGCATGCGGTCGGACTGGGCGTCAGCTTCCCCGCCCCCGACAACTGGACTGGTCCCACCCTGCACCGGGCGCTCAACGCCCTGGTCCCGCGCGACTGCTGGGTCGCGCGGGTGGATGAGATGCGTCCGGGGTTCCACGCGCGGAAGAGCGCAGCGTCCCGCCGCTATCGCTACGACATCGGCACCGACGCGGCGTCGGCCTCGCCGTTCCGCCGGCCATTCGAGTGGGCACTCGGCCGGCCGCTCGATCTGGCCGCGCTCCGGGCGGCCGCCACCCTGCTGCACGGCGAGCACGACTTCCAGGCCTTCGCCGCCAAGGGTGAGCCCAAGCCGCACTACCGCTGCCGGCTGGCCATCGCCGAATGGGCGGAGCGGCCGGAGGGCCGCGGCACCAGCTTCCACGTCGAGGCCGACCGATTCCTGCACCACATGGTCCGCATGCTCGTCGGCACGATGGTGGACGTCGGTCTCGGCCGCCGTCCGTTGAGTGACATCGAGATGCTGCTCGAGCGCGGGGACAATCAGCGGACCAGCCCGCCGGCCCCGGCGGAGGGGCTCTATTTCGTGGCCGCGTCGTATCCTCCGGAGCTGTTTCTGCGCCCGGAGACCGGCGTGCGCCAAGCCGAAGTGTCGGTCTCCGATGCGTAGGGTCGCGCGCCCCTTCGCGCTCGTCGCCACCGTGTTCGCGCTCGTCGCCACCGCGTGCCGCGACGTCCGGGCACCGGCCGGTGGCACCGCGTCCGACAATGCTCCCGCCGACAGCGCCGCTCGAGGCCACTCGATGCCGGTCTCGAGCGCCGGCGCCCAGGTGGCCGCCGCGCGCAACGCGGACGCGCAGGCCATCAACTCGCGGCGGACCGCCATCGTCGCCGCGGTCGAGCGCGCGTCGGGGGCGGTGGTCTCCATCAACGTCAGCTCCACTCGGGAGGCGCCGGCGCGCTCGCCCTGGGACTTCTTCTTCGTCCCCGAAGGCGCGCGCGTGGTGCAGGGCTACGGCACCGGCTTCATCATCCGCCCCAACGGCGTCATCGTCACCAACCAGCACGTGGTGGCCAACGCCACCAAAGTCGTCGTGACGCTGCCCGACGGCACCGACCTGCCCGCCCGCGTGCTCGGCGAGGACCCCCTGACCGACATCGCGGTGCTGCAGGTGGAGCGGCAGGGCCTCCCCACCGTGACCATGGGGCACAGCACCGACCTCATGATCGGCGAATGGGTCGTCGCGATGGGCAACCCGTACGCCTACCTCCTCGGCAACGCGGAGCCGACGGTCACCGTGGGCGTCGTGAGCGCCACGTCGCGCAACATTCTCCCGACCGGCGAGCAGACCGGCCTCTACCTGGACATGATCCAGACCGACGCCGCCATCAACCCCGGCAACTCGGGCGGCCCGCTGACCAACGCGCTCGGCGAAGTCGTCGGCGTCAACTCGTCGATCTTCAGCAACAGCGGCGGCTCCGTCGGGCTCGGCTTCGCCATTCCGATCGAGCGCGCGGTCCGGGTGGCGGACGAGATCATCAAGAGCGGCTCGGTGCGGCGGGCGTGGGTCGGACTCGACGTCGAGGGCGCCGCCGCGATGCGCAACTGGAAGAGCCAGGGCGGCGTGGTGGTCGCGGCGGTCACGCCCGAAGGTCCGGCGGCGCGTGCCGGCCTCCAGTCCGGGCGACGTGCTGGTCGAGGCCAACGGCCGCCGGCTCCGCAACTATCTCGACTGGGAAGCGGTCAAGCTGGACCTCCACGTCGGCGACGGCGTCGAGCTCAACGTTCGGAGCGGCGGCGGCACCGTGCGCCGCCGGATCGTCACCGGCGACCTGCCCACGGTCACCGCCGAGAAGGTGACGGTGCTGCAGGATCTGCAGCTCATCAACGTGACGCCCCAGATCCAGGCGGAGCGCAGCATCCGGAGCGATCGCGGCGCGCTCATCTTCCGGATCTCGACGCAGGTGAGCCGGGCCACCGGCCTGCGCGAGGGCGACGTCATCGTCGCCATCAACCGGAGCGCCGTCCGCACCGCGTCGCAGGTCGAGGGCCTGCTCAACGTGCGCTCCGGGCAGGTCGTCCGGGTGTACGTCGAGCGCGACGGGCAGATCACCTTCACCGACCTCGTCTTCCGATGACCGACGATCGCTGGCGCTCGCCGCTCGGCACCCGCTACGCCTCGCCCGCGATGCAGATCCTCTGGGGCGAGCCGCACCGGGTCGGCCTCTGGCGCCGGCTCTGGCTCGCGCTGGCGGAAGCGGAGCGCGAGCTCGGGCTCGACATCCCCGACGAGGCGCTGGCCCAGATGCGCGCCCACCTGGACGACGTGGATCTCGCCATGGCGGCCAAGTACGAGCGCCGCTTCCGTCACGACGTCATGGCGCACATCCACGCCTTCGCCGACCAGGCGCCGGCCGCGCGCCCGTACCTGCACCTCGGCGCCACCAGCGCCTTCGTCACCGACAACGCCGACCTGATCGTCATGCGCGACGGGCTCCGGCTCCTGCTCGGCCGGCTCGTGGCGGTGCTGCAGTCGCTGGAGGGGTTCGCGCGACGCACGGCCGGCATCCCCTGCCTCGCCTACACGCACTTCCAGCCGGCCCAGCTCACCACCGTGGGCAAGCGGGCGACGCTCTGGATGCAGGACTACGCGCTGGACGTGGAGGAGGTCGCGCACCGGCTCGAGGCGCTCCGCTTCCGGGGCTGCCAGGGCACGACCGGGACCCAGGCGTCGTTCCTCGAGCTCTTCGGCGGCGATCACGCCAAGGTGCGCGAGCTCGAGCGGCGCGTCACCGCCAAGCTCGGCTTCCGCGAGCAGTTCGCCGTCACCGGCCAGACCTACGCGCGGAAGACCGACAGCATGGTGCTCGACGCGCTGAGCGGCATCGCCCAGTCGGCGGCCAAGATGGCCGGCGACCTGCGGCTCCTCCAGCACGAGGGCGAGCTGCTCGAGCCGTTCGAGTCCGAGCAGATCGGCTCGAGCGCCATGGCCTACAAGCGGAACCCGATGCGCGCCGAGCGGATCACCGGCCTGGCGCGGTTCGTCATCTCGCTGCAGGCCAACGGCGCGCACACGGCGGCGAGCCAGTGGCTGGAGCGGACGCTCGACGACAGCGCCAACCGCCGCCTCACGCTGCCGGAGGCGTTCCTCGGCGCCGACGCCATCCTGGTGCTGGCGACGAACATCGCGGCGGGCCTCGAGGTGCGCGAGGACGTGATCCGTCGCCACGTCGTCGAGCAGATGCCGTTCATGGCCACCGAGCGCTGGCTCATGCTCGGCGTGGGCGCGGGCGGCGACCGCCAGTCGCTGCACGAGGTCATCCGCCGGCACAGCCTGTCGGTGGCCGAGGCGGTGAGCCGCGGCGCGCGGAACGATCTGCTCGACCGGCTCTCCGCCGATCCGGCGTTCCGGCTGCGTCCCCGCCGAGTCGCTCCGCGCGGAGCTCGATCCGGCGAGCTACACGGGGCGCGCCGAGCAGCAGGTGGGCGAGTTCCTCGGCGAGTATCTCCACCCGCTGCTCGAGCGCGCCCGTCCGCTCGCGGCGGAGACCGGCGGCGCGGAGGTGCGCGTATGAGCGCCCACGACGCTCACCGAGAGCCGGCTGCCGCTGCCCCTGCTCCGCCGCGGCAAGGTGCGCGAGGTGTACGAGGTCGACGCGGACCACCTGCTGCTCGTCGCCAGCGACCGGGTGAGCGCGTTCGACATCGTCATGCGCGAGCCGATCCCCCGGAAGGGCGCGGTCCTCACCCAGGTGAGCGCGTTCTGGTTCGAGCGGCTCGGCGGCATCGTCCCGTCACACTACGTCACCGCGAATACAGCCGACATCCTCGCACGCGTCCCCGCGCTCGCCGGCCGCGCGGACGAGATCGCCGGCCGCGCGATGCTCGTGCGGCGGACGACGCCGGTGGCCGTTCGAGTGCGTCGTGCGCGGCTACCTCTCGGGCTCGGCGTGGGCCGAGTACCAGCGCCACGGGACGCTGGCGGGCGAGGCGCTCCCGGCCGGCCTGCGTGAGAGCGACCGGTTGGAGCCCCCGCTCTTCTCGCCCGCCACCAAGGCCGAGAGCGGGCACGACGAGAACGTGACCGTCGACCGCATGGCGGCGGCCCTGGGCCGCGAGCTCACCGCGCAGGCTCCGCGACCTGAGCTTCGCCGTCTATCGCGCCGGCCGCGATCACGCCGCGTCGCGCGGGATCATCATCGCCGACACCAAATTCGAGTTCGGCAGCACCGCGGACGGGACCCTGCTGCTGATCGACGAGGTGATGACCCCCGACAGCTCTCGCTTCTGGCCGGCCGACCGCTACGCGCCCGGGACGGAGCCAGCCCAGCTTCGACAAGCAGCCGCTGCGCGACTATCTCGCCGGGCTCAAGGCCGCCGGCCAGTGGAACGGCGAAGCGCCGCCGCCGCCGCTCCCGGCCGACGTGGTGGACGCGACGAGCCGGCGCTACCTCGAGGCGTACCGGCTCCTGACCGGCCACGCCCTGGAAGATGCCGGTTGATCCGCACCGCCCCGGAGGGGCGCTGGTTCATCGCGGGGGCGTGGGTGGTGGCGCTGGCGCTGGTCACGGCCGCGGTCCGGACGCAGGGCACCGGGTGGATCGTCGGCGCGGTGCTCTGGACGCTCCTCGCGGTCTGGGTCGTCGCCTTCTTCCGCGACCCGGAGCGCGCCTGGTCCCTCGGCGAGCGCCTGATCGTGGCCCCGGCGGACGGCAAGGTCGTGAGCGTCATCGAGGTGGACGAGCCGGCCTTCTTCGGCGGGCGGACCCAGCGGGTTTCGATCTTCATGAACGTGTTCGACTGCCATGTGAACCGGTATCCGACCGACGGGACGGTGGCGTATCGTCACTATAACGCCGGCGCGTTCGGACACGCGGGGGCCGAGAAGGCCAGCCTGTCGAACGAACAGTGCTCGGTGGGGCTCGCGACGCCGAAGGGCAAGGTGCTCATCCGGCAGATCGCCGGACTCATCGCCCGGCGCATCGTCACTGACCACCCGGTCGGCACCACAGTGCACCAGTGCAAGCGGCTCGGCATGATCCGGTTCGGATCGCGGGTAGACCTTTTCCTCCCGCTGGGAACCCGCGTGCTCGCGCGCGTCGGGGACACCACGCGGGTGGGGGTGACGGTGGTGGCCGAATGGAGCTGATCCCACGCAGGAGCGGCGGCGCCCGCCGGCCCACGATGCGGCAGGTCGTGGTCATCATGCCGAGCGCGTTCACGCTGGGCAACCTGTTCTTCGGGTTCTGGGCGATCGTGTCCGCCTTCAACGGCAACTTCCGCTGGGCGGGCTGGTTCATCGTGTTCTCCGGCATCCTGGACGTGCTCGACGGACGGGTCGCGCGGCTGTCGAACACGGGGACCAAGTTCGGGGCGGAGCTGGACTCGCTGGTCGACGTCATCTCGTTCGGCGTGGCCCCGGCCCTGCTGATCTACTTTCTCGACTTCGCGAGCGCGGGGCGGTTCGCCTGGGTCCTGTCCTACATCTACGTGACCGGCGTGGCGCTTCGGCTGGCGAGATTCAACGTGCTGTCGGCGGGCAAGCCGTCCACCGGATGGTTTACCGGGCTGCCGTCGCCCTCGGCGGGCATGACGCTCGCCGTCTACTATCCGTTCAGCCAGACGGACTGGTACCGGGCGTCGATCGCGTATCTCGACCTGCAGCACCAGGGGCTGGTCGTCCTGATGCTGCTGCTCGCGCTGCTGATGGTCAGCAACGTGAAGTACCCCAAGCTGCCGTCGATCGGGCTCCGGAGCGCCAAGGGATTGTTCGGGCTGGCGGTGCATCTCGCCATCCTGATCGGCGGCATTCTCGCACCCGAGTATTTTCTGTTTCCACTGGGCTTGTTCTACGTGGCGTTCGGGTTGGTGCGGACCACGGTGCTGGGCCTGATGGAGCGCCCCGAGCCGGCCGCCGCCGTGGACGACCAGCTCTCGGACTCGGCCATGAGCGGCGACGCGGTGTCGCCCGAACCCACTTCCAGCGAACGCCGGCTCGGCTGGAGCGACCGGCGCCAGGAGCCGAAGGAGCGATGAGCTTTCGAGTGCACGTGCGGGTGATGCCGCGAGGCGGGCTGCTGGATCCCCAGGGACAGGCCGTGGAGCATGCGCTCGCGGCGCTCGGCTTCGCCGAAGCGGGCGGGGTCCGCGTCGGCCGGGCCATCGAGCTCGACGTGGCGGCCGCCTCCCGCCCCGAAGCCGAGGCGCGGGTGCGGCAGATGTGCGACAAGCTGCTCGCCAACCCGGTGACCGAGGACTACCTGCTCGAGGTGGAGGAGGCCTGATGCTCAAGGTGGCGGTCGTCCGGTTCCCGGGCAGCAACTGCGATGTCGACGCGCTCCGCGCCGCCGAGCGGGTCGGCACGAACGCGTACCTGGTCTGGCACCGCGACACCAGCCTGCAGGGCGCCGACGTCGTGATCCTGCCGGGCGGGTTCAGCTACGGCGACTATCTCCGCTCGGGCGCCATCGCGCGGTTCAGCCCGATCATGCAGGCCGTCCAGCGGCACGCGGCCGAAGGCGGAGCGGTGCTCGGCGTCTGCAACGGCTTCCAGATCCTGTGCGAGGCCCACCTGCTGCCCGGCGCGCTCATGCGGAACGCGGGCCTTACGTTCGTCTCGAAGCCGGTGGACGTCGTCGTCGAGCGCACGGACACGGTCTTTACCTCGGCCTACGCTGCGGGCGCCCGGATCCGGCTGCCGGTCGCCCACGGCGACGGCCGCTTCGTGGCGGCCGACGACACGCTCCGCATGCTCGAGGCCGAAGGCCGCGTCGTGCTGCGGTACGAGCCGTCCTCGGAGGCCTCGCCGTTTCAGCCCAACCCGAACGGGTCCGCCAACCACATCGCCGGCATCTCGAACGCCGCGGGCACCGTGGTCGGCATCATGCCGCATCCCGAGCGCGTCGCCGACCCGCTCCTCGGAGCGCCCGACGGGCTCGGATTCTTCACATCCCTCGCGGCCTGGCAGCCGCGCGACACCATGCTCAGGGTTCCCAGCCAATGACGACCGACAAGCCCAGCCGCAACGAGGACGAGTATTTCGTCAAGCAGGATGCCGAGCTGCTGCGGAAGCAGCGCGCCCAGGCCGACGCCGCCGCGGTCGACGCCGAGCGCAAGTCGCACTACATGAAGTGCCCGAAGGACGGGTACGACCTGGCCAGCAGCCTCTATCACGGCGTCCAGATCGAGACCTGCCCCCACTGCGGCGGGATGTGGCTCGATGCCGGCGAGGTGGAGGCGGTGTCGCACGAAGAGCGGCCCGGCCTGCTCACCCGGGTGCTGTCGGATGCGTTCAGCAGCCTGAGCCACTCGCGAAAGAAGTCCTCGTGAGCAGCTCCACCGCCACCGCCGGCGCCACCGAAGCCAGCCCCTTCCCCGGCGAGCGTCCCGTCACGCCCGAGGTCGTTCGGGAGCACAACCTGAACGAGCTCGAGTACGGCCGCATCGTCGAGATGCTGGGCCGCACGCCGACGCTCGACCGAGCTGGGCGTCTTCTCGGCGCTCTGGTCGGAGCACTGCTCGTACAAGCACTCGAAGTCGGTGCTCAAGACGTTTCCCACCACCGGGGCGCAGGTCGTCCAGGGCCCCGGCGAGAACGCCGGCGTGCTCCGGCTGCCGGAGGGCTGGGCGGTCGCGTTCAAGATCGAGTCGCACAACCACCCGTCGGCGGTCGAGCCGTATCAGGGCGCGGCCACGGGCGTCGGCGGGATCCTGCGCGACGTGTTCACGATGGGCGCGCGGCCGGTCGCGATGCTCAACAGCCTCCGGTTCGGCCCGCTCGATCATCCGCGGAACCGCTACCTCTTCGCCGGCGTCGTCCGCGGCGTGGGCGACTACGGCAACTGCGTCGGCGTGCCCACGCTCGGCGGCGAGGTCGGCTTTGCCGAGGGCTACACCGGGAACCCGCTCGTCAACGCCATGTGCGTGGGCCTGCTGAAGGAGGCCGACCTGATCCGCGCGGCGGCGTCGGGCGTGGGCAACGTACTGCTCTGCGTCGGGGCCAGGACCGGCCGGGACGGCATCCACGGCGCGAGCTTCGCCTCCGAGGAGCTGAGCGAGAAGAGCGAGGCGCGGCGGCCGCAGGTCCAGGTGGGCGATCCGTTCACCGAGAAGCTGCTGCTGGAGGCCAGCCTCGAGCTCATCACGTCCGGACTCATCGTCGCGATCCAGGACATGGGTGCCGCCGGCCTCACCAGCTCGAGCGCCGAGATGGCGGCGCGCGGCGGCGTGGGCGTGGAGATCGACACCGGGCCTCGTGCCCACCCGCGAGCCGGGCATGACCCCCTACGAGATCCTGCTCAGCGAGAGCCAGGAGCGCATGCTCGTCGTCGCCGAGCCCGGCCGCGTGGCGGAGATCCAGGCGGTCTGCGCCAAGTGGGAGCTCGGCGCCACGCCGATCGGCCACGTCACCGACGACGGGATCTATCGGGTGCGTCACGACGGGCTCGTGGTCGCCGCGATCCCGGGCCAGCGGCTGGTCGACGATTGCCCGATGTACGACCCCGAGGCTCGCGAGAGCGACGCCGCGCGCGCCCGCCGCGCGGCGTCGCCCAGCCGCGCGCCGAAGGCCGATCTCCAGGACGCCCTGCCCCTGCTGCTCGACGCGCCCAATCTCGCCAGCAAGCGCTGGGTCTACGAGCAGTACGACTCGACCGTACAGGCGTCCACCGTGCTGGGCCCCGGCGGCGACGCCGGCGTGCTCCAGGTGCCGGGCACCAGCTTCGGATTGGCGGTCACGGTCGACTGCAACAACCGCCTGGTCGCGCTCGACCCCTACGAGGGGGGCAAGGCCACGGTGGCCGAGGCCGCCCGCAACATCGCCTGCACCGGCGCGCGGCCGCTGGGCATCACCGACTGCCTCAACTTCGGGAACCCGGAGAAGCCGGACGTCTTCTTCCAGTTCCGCGAGGCCTGCCGCGGCATCGCCGACGCCTGCCGCGCGTTCGACACGCCGGTCACCGGCGGCAACGTGAGCTTCTACAACGAGAGCCCGACCGGCGCCGTCGATCCGACGCCGACCATCGGCATGGTGGGCCTGCTGGAGCGCGTGGCCGATCGGGTGCCCAGCCACTTCGCCGCGCCGGGCGACGAAATTCTCGTCCTGGGCGCCACCCGCGGCGAGCTCGGCGGCTCCGCCTACTGGGCCGAGGTGCGAGATTTCGTCGGTGGCCGCCCCGCCCGGGTTGACCTCGACGCCGAGCGCCGGCTCCAGCGAGCTGCTGGTGGCCGCGGCCCGGCGCCGCCTGCTCCGCTCGGCGCACGACTGCTCGGAGGGCGGGCTGCTCGTGGCGCTGGCCGAGGCGGCCATCGGCGGTGCCTACGCGTCCGGAGGGCTCGGGGCGACACTCGACCTGACCGCCTACGCCCCCGGCGTGCCGCCGGAGGGCGTGCTCTACGGCGAGGACGGCGCCCGCGTCGTCGTCTCCGCGGCCCCCAGCGAGGTCGCGGCACTCCTGACGCTGGCCGGCGAGCACGGCGTGCCGGCGCATCGCGCAGGCCGCGTCGGCGAGGCGGACGGCACGCTGGAACTTCGGGTGGGCCATCAACTGTTGTCGTGGGGCATCGGCGCACTTCGGCAGACCTATTTCATGGCGATTCCCAGACGGATGCAGCATCCGGACGTGGACCGCTCGGCGGGAGAGTAAGGCATGTGCGGCATCATCGGCGTCTCCGGGCTGCCTGACGCGGCCCAGCTCACGTACCTGGGGCTCTACGCCCTGCAGCACCGCGGCCAGGAGAGCGCGGGCATCGTCGCGATCGACCGGGAGGGCAACGCCCGCTCGCACCGCGGCATGGGGCTCGTGAGCGAGAACTTCGAGGAGTCGATCCTCGCCACGCTGCCGGGCGATGTGGCCGTCGGGCACACGCGCTACTCGACCACCGGAAGCACGGTGCTCGCCAATGCACAGCCGTGCAACGTCGCCACGCGCTGCGGGCCGCTCGCCATCGCCCACAACGGCAACATCATCAACGCCGCCGAACTCAAGCGGGAGCTGGTCGAGAAGGGCGCCATCTTCACCACCTCGTCGGACACCGAGGTGCTGGTGCACCTGATCGCCCGCTCGAAGGCATCGACGGTCGAGGGCCAGATCCGGGATGCGCTCGAACAGGTGGACGGCGCGTACAGCCTGGTGATCTCGGTCGGCCGGGTGCTCTACGCCGTGGTCGACAGCCGGGGCTTCCGGCCGCTGGTGATGGGCCGCCTCGGCGGCGGGATGATCGTCGCGTCGGAGACCTGCGCCCTCGACCTGCTGGGAGCGCACATCGCCTGCGAGCTCCAGCCCGGCGAGTTCATCCGGATCGAGGACGGGAAGGTCACCGAGCTGCCGCGGCTGTCGCCCCGGCCGGTGAGCCGCTGCGTGTTCGAGCTGGTGTACTTCGCCCGGCCCGACAGCACCGTCTTCGGCGAGTCCGTCGACCGCGCCCGCCGAGAGCTGGGCCGGCAGCTGGCCCGCGAGCAGCCGGCGCCCCGGGGCGAGGTGGTCTTCAGCGTGCCCGACAGCTCCAACGCCATGGCCCTCGGATTCTCCGAGATTTCCGGAGTCAAGCTCGAGTACGGACTGATCCGGAACCACTACGTCGGGCGGACCTTCATCAATCCCACCCAGAACCATCGGGTGGCCAAGGTGAAGATCAAGTTCAATCCGGTGCGGGACGTCATCCAGGGCAAGTCGGTGGTCGTGGTGGACGACAGCCTCGTACGCGGCAACACGAGCCAGAGCCTGGTCCAGATGATCCGGGCCGCGGGCGCCCGCGAGGTACATCTCCGGCTGGGCTCGCCGCCGATCACCGGGCCCTGCCTCTACGGCATCGACACGCCGACCAGCGAGGAGCTCATCGCCGCGACGCATTCGGTCGAGGAGATCCGCGAGTTCCTCGGCGTCGACTCGCTCGGCTATCTCTCGCTCGACGGCATGCTCCGCGCCGCGGGCCAGAGCAACGAGTACTGCCACGCCTGCTTCTCCGGCCAGTATCCCACGCCCATCCCGGGCGAGCTGGTGCAGCTCCGGCACGCCTCCCCGCTGGTGGCGACGCCGGCATGAGCGGCCCCGTCGCCCAGCCCCTGGTCTACTTCTTCGGGCAGGGGCGCGCCGACGGCACCGCCGCGATGAAGGACGTGCTCGGCGGCAAGGGTGCCGGGCTCGCCGAGATGACCACCATCGGCATCCCCGTCCCGCCCGGCTTCACGATCGCCAGCAGCCTCTGCCTCAGTTATCTCGACAGCCACCAGTTTCCGAAGCGCCTCCAGACCCAGGTGGAGAACGCCCTGCACCGGGTCGAGGCCGCCACGGGCAAGCACTTCGGCGACGGCGACAACCCGCTGCTCGTGAGCGTGCGCTCGGGCGCCGCCGTGTCGATGCCGGGCATGATGGAGACGATCCTCAACCTCGGGCTCAACGACGTGACGGTCGAGGGCCTGACGCGGCTGAGCGCGAACCCGCAGTTCGCGTGGGACTCCTACCGACGGTTCGTGCAGATGTACGGCAGCGTGGTGTTCGAGCTGCCCCGGAAGGGGTTCGAGGACATCCTCGAGGAGCACCGCCAGCGCTGCCGGGTGGAGCGTGACATCGACCTGCCGATCGCGGAGCTGCAGGCCATCGTGCAGCGGTTCAAGCAGCACGTGCGCGGCCAGACCGGGCGCGACTTCCCCAGCGACCCGCTCGACCAGCTCTGGGGCGCCATCGCCGCCGTGTTCGAGAGCTGGAACACGCGCCGGGCGATCGACTACCGGAAGCTGCACGACATTCCGGACGCCATGGGCACCGCGGTCAACGTGGTGGCGATGGTGTTCGGCAACCTGGGCGAGGACTCGGGCACCGGCGTCGCGTTCAGCCGCGATCCGTCCATCGGCGAGCGCGCGCTCTACGGCGAGTATCTGCTCAACGCGCAGGGCGAGGACGTCGTCTCCGGCAGCCGGACGCCGCTCCCGATCGCCACGCTGAAGGACCGCCTGCCGGCGTCGTACCAGGAGCTGGAGCGGGTGGCACGCACCCTCGAGCGCCACTTCCGCGACGTGCAGGACATGGAGTTCACCATCGAGCGCGGCACGCTCTACATGCTGCAGACCCGGCGCGGCCAGCGCTCGGGGCATGCGGCCGTGCGCATCGCCTGCGAGATGGTGGACGAGGACCTCATCTCCGAGGAGGAGGCCGTCGCCCGCATTCCGCCGCACGACCTCAACCAGCTGCTCCATCCCACCATCGACCCGCACAGCCAGCTCGACCTGCTGACCACCGGCCTGCCGGCCTCGCCGGGCGCGGCCTGCGGCACGGTGGTGTTCGACGCCGACCACGCGGAGAAGCTCGGGCGCGCCGGCCAGGCGGTCATCCTGGTGCGGCGCGAGACCTCGCCCGAGGACTTCCACGGCATGGTGATGGCCAAGGCGGTGCTCACGGCCCGCGGCGGCATGACCTCCCACGCGGCGGTGGTGGCGCGGGGCATGGGGAAGCCGTGCGTCGTGGGCGCGCAGGACCTGCAGGTGGACGAGCGAGCGGGCCAGATGGGCGTGAACGGGCGGAAGCTCGCCCAGGGCGACTGGATCACGGTGGACGGCAGCACCGGCAAGGTGTTCGCGGGCCAGGCGGCGCTCCGCACGCCGGAGATGGGCGGCGACTTCCTTCGCCTGATGCAGTGGGCCGACCGGATCCGCCAGCTCCGCGTGCGGGTCAACGCCGACACGCCGGCGGACGCCCATCGCGGCCGCGATTTCGGCGCCGAAGGGATCGGGCTCTGCCGCACCGAGCACATGTTCTTCGACGGCGACCGGCTGACCGCCATGCGCCAGATGATCGTGGCGCAGGACACCGTGGGCCGGCAGCGCGCCCTCGCCAAGCTGCTGCCGATGCAGCGCTCCGACTTCGAGGCCATCTTCCGCGCGATGGAGGGCTTCCCGGTCACCATCCGGCTGCTCGACCCGCCGCTGCACGAGTTCCTGCCGAAGGAGCCGAACGAGATCGAGCTGCTGGCGCGCGAGCTCAAGATGGACATCGCCGCGCTGCAGGCCGTGATCGACCGGCTGCACGAGGTGAACCCGATGCTCGGCCTCCGCGGCTGCCGGCTCGGGATCATCTACCCCGAGATCACCACCATGCAGGTCCGGGCCATCTTCGAGGCCGCCTGCACCGTCGCTGCCCGGAAGGGCCGCGTCATGCCCGAGGTGATGGTGCCGCTCACCGCCAGCGTGGTCGAGTTCCGGAAGCAGGCGCTGATCGTCCGCCAGGTGGCCGAGGAAGTCTTCCGCGAGCGCCAGATCACCGTGCCGTTCCTGCTCGGCACCATGATCGAGCTGCCGCGCGCCGCCCTCACCGCGGACGAGCTGGCCCGCGAGGCCCAGTTCTTCTCCTTCGGCACCAACGACCTCACGCAGACCACCTGGGGCCTGAGCCGGGACGACGCGGGGCACTTCCTGCCCTACTACCTGGAGCACGGCGTGATCGAGGACGATCCGTTCCAGGTCCTCGACATCCCCGGTGTCGGCAAGCTGATGCAGATGGCCAGCGAGCTCGGCCGCCGCACGCGCCCCGACCTCAAGCTCGGCATCTGCGGCGAGCACGGCGGCGATCCGACCGCCGTGGCCTTCTGCGACCGGCTCGGCATGAACTACGTGAGCTGTTCCCCGTTCCGGATCCCGATCGCCCGGCTCGCGGCGGCGCAGGCGGCGCTGGCGACGCGGGGGACGATGGACCGCACGCGCGCGACGGTGTGAGTCGAGTTGCGGATTCCACGGCTCCGCACGCCGCTTCGATCACCGCGGAGGCGCGTCACTGGAGTCGGTGTCGCGCCCCGCGGCGATTGAGTCGAGCAGCCGGCGGGGGCGCGGTGGCCCCGCAGGGAGCGTCAGAGCGCGTTTAATTCCCTGCGCGATCCCCAAGATCGAAGCGCTCTGCAGCGACCGAAGGGGCCGCCGTGCCCCCGCCGGCTGCGGCAGCATGGCAGGATCTCCGCGCCGTACCAAGCGCCCACGCCCGCGCAAAGATCTCGATCATGCGGTGCACCGTGATGTCGAGATCCCCGCGCGGACCCGAGAACCGCTGGTCGGTGACTTCGACGTCCTCGACGGACGTGGTGATGAACGTCCGCCACCCCGGGACGTCGCCACTCCGGCTCTCGCCCCCGGTCTGGTACGCCACCAGCATCGGTTCGCCGGCCTCGTGGATGCCGATCAGCTGCGGCTCGATCACGCGGTCGCGCCCCTGGTACCGGATGCGGGTGACCCGGTGCTCCAGCACGGCCAGCACCAGCCGCTCGCCGAAGGTCAGCTCCTCGAGGGGATGCGTGGGTCTGCTCGTCTGTACCTCGCGTTTCATGCTGCCCTCCCTGCGCAAGTTCGGCATCAACCTAGAGTGGCCACGGAGGCCTGACGGTGACGGCTGACACGACCGCTTGCCCGGCCGAGGGGGCCGTCCTTAATTCCTGCCTTCCGGCGCCGCCGGTCCACCCCTCCTTGAGGACGTCATGACCGCACCGCTCGTGGGCATCGTGATGGGCAGCGACTCCGACTGGGAGGTGATGCAGCACGCCAGCCAGCGGCTCCAGGAGCTCGGCGTGGCGCACGAGAGCCGGGTGGTGAGTGCCCACCGGACGCCGGACCTGCTCTTCCGCTACGCTGAAGAGGCGCGCGGACGAGGCCTGCGGTGCATTATCGCCGGTGCGGGCGGGGCCGCGCACCTGCCCGGCATGCTCGCGGCCAAGACGCCGCTTCCGGTCCTCGGCGTGCCCGTGACATCGGCGCAGCTCCAGGGGCTCGACTCCCTGCTCTCGATCGTGCAGATGCCGGCGGGCATTCCGGTGGCCACGTTCGCCATCGGCGCCGCGGGAGCACACAATGCGGGACTCTATGCCGTGGCGATCCTCGCGCTCTCGGACGCCGCGGTCGCCGGGCGGCTCGACGCCTTCCGCGCGGCCCAGACCGAGCGCGTGCTCAAGCTCACGCTCCCGGGGCCCGCGTGATCCTTCCCGGCGCCACCGTCGGCATGCTCGGCGGCGGCCAGCTCGGCCGGATGTTCACGCTCCGGGCGCGCTCGATGGGCTACGGCGTGGTGGTCCTCGATCCCGATCCCCTGAGTCCGGCCGGGCTCGTGGCCGACCGCCATCTCCGGGCCGAGTACTCCGACGAGGCCGCGCTCGACACGCTGGCTGAAGCGTGCGCCGCGATCACGACCGAGTTCGAGAACGTCCCGGCGGCGACGCTCGAGCGGCTTGCGCGGACGAACATCGTGCGGCCCCACGTCGGGGCCCTGGCGATCGCCCAGGACCGGATCACCGAGAAGCGCTTTCTGCACGAATCCGGGTTCGCGACGGCGCGGTTCCGCCCCGTCCACTCGGCCGAGGAGCTCGACTCGGCCGTGGCGGCGATCCGATCGCCCGCGCTGCTCAAGACCAGCCGGCTGGGCTACGATGGCAAGGGGCAGGCGGCGGTGACCGACGTGCCGTCGGGGCGCGCGGCGTTCGAGCGGTTTGGTGGGGTGGCGTGCGTGCTGGAGGAGCGGTTGACGCTCGAGACCGAGCTCTCGGTCGTGCTCGCCCGCGGGGAGGACGGCGCCGTCGCCGCGTTTCCAGTGGGCGAGAACCGGCACCGGGACGGCATCCTCGAGACCACGGTCGTCCCGGCCCGTGTGCCCGAGGGGCTCGCGGAGGAGGCCCGGGCCCTCGCGATCGCCGTGGCGGAGCGGATGGCGTACGTCGGCGTGCTCGGCGTCGAGCTCTTCGTGGCGAACGGCGGCCGACTCTACGTCAACGAGATGGCGCCGCGCCCGCACAACAGCGGACACTACACGATGGACGCCTGCACCGTCGATCAGTTCGAGCAGCAGCTTCGCGCGCTGTGCGGCCTGCCGCTGGGCGAGCCGCGGCTGCTCACGCCCGCCGCGATGATCAACCTCCTCGGCGACCTCTGGGCCCACGGGGAGCCGCGCTGGGCCGAGGCGCTCCGCCTTCCCGGCGTCCGCCTGCACCTCTACGGCAAGGCCGTCCCGAGGCCGGGCCGGAAGATGGGCCACCTCACTTGTCTCGCCCGCGACGCGGGGCAGGCGCTCGCGTTGGCGCTCGATGCGCACGCGGCGCTCCTGGCGCCCGCGCCTGTCACCGTCTGAACCACCGGAGCTTTCGATGTCGCTGCTTACCGCCCTCACGCTCACCGCGCTCCTGGCGCCGCCGCTCGCCCCGCCGGCCCAGGCCGCCGACACCGCCTGCCAGGTCCTGCTCCCCAACGACGTGCCCGTCGAAGGGCGCAAGAGCCCGCTCGACTCGCTCACCTTCACGGTGGCCAAGCAGCCGGTCAAGCTCTGCTACGGGCGGCCTTCGTCGCACGGCCGCACCATGATCGGCGGCGCGGCGGTGCCGTACGGCAGGCTCTGGCGTACCGGCGCCAACGAGCCCACGATCTTCTTCACGCCAGTGGCGGTGACCGTGGCCGGGATCGCCGTGCCGCCGGGTACCTACTCGTTGTACACGGTGCCCGCCGCGGCGGAGTGGGAGATCATCGTCAACCGCTCGACCAAACAGTGGGGCGAGGAGAGCAACTACACGCCCGAGGTGCAGAAACAGGAGGTCGGCCGCGCCAAGGTGAAGAGCGAGACGATCAAATCGCCGGTCGAGACGTTCACCATCCGGAGCGAAGGCGCGGGCAGCGGCGCCACGCTCGTGCTCGAGTGGGAAAAGACCCGGGTGAAGATTCCGGTCAAGCCCGCCTCCTGACCGGCGGTCAGCGGGCCAGGCGCCGGACGCCCTCCACCAGGCGGTCGACCTCGTCGGTGGTCGTGTAGCAGGCGCAGCCCGCGCGCACGAGGCCGGACGCCGAGAGGCCCAGCCGCTCGACGACCGTCGTTGCGTAGAAATCCCCGTTGGACACGAAGACGCCTTCCGCCGCCAGCGCCGTCGCCACATCGTCGGTCGTCCGGCCCTGCACGGTAAAGCCCACGGTCGGCGTGCGCGGCCGGCCCGGCGGCGGGCCGTAGAGCCGAACGCCCTCGAGTCCCTCCAGCCCCGTCCACAGCCGACCCACCAGCTCCTGCCCCCGCTGATGCAGCGCGCCCAGCGCGCGCGCCAGGCGGTCCCGCCGCGTGCCTCCCTGTGTGCCATCCCCCGCGAGCGACGCGAGGAACTCGACCGCGGCGCCGGCGCCCACGATGCCCTCGTGGTTCAGCGTGCCGGTCTCGAGCCGCTCGGGTGCGGTGTCCGGTGCGGGCGCGAGCTTGGGCGCGTCGAGCGCTTCGAGCCGATCGCGCCGGCCGTACAGGATGCCCACGTGCGGGCCGTAGAACTTGTAGGCCGAGCAGGCGAGGAAGTCGCAACCGATCGCGCGGACGTCGACGAGCGCGTGCGGCGCGTAGTGGACCGCGTCCACGAAGGTGAGCGCGCCGGCGGCTCGGGCGAGGGCGCAGGCGCGGGTGACGTCGTTGACGGTGCCGAGCGCATTCGAGGCCGCGCCGATGGCAAGCAGCCGCGTCCGGGGCGACAGGAGCCGCTCGAGCGCGGCCCAGTCGAGCTCGCCGGTCGCGGGCACGAGCGGAACGCTCCGGAGCGTCACGCCGCGCTCGCGCGCCAGCGCCTGCCACGGCGCCACGTTCGCGTGGTGGTCGAGCTCGGTGACGATGATCTCGTCACCGGCACCCCAGCCGCGGCCGAGGGCGCGCCCGAGATGGAAGGTGAGCGTGGTCATGTTGGCGCCGAAGACGATCTCGGCGGGCGTGGCGCCGAGCAGATCGGCGAGGGCCTCGCGCGCGCCGGCGAGGAGCCGGTCGGTTTCCTCGCTGGTGGGATAGCGCCAGTGCGTGTTGGCGTTGTGGTGCAGGAGATAGTCGGCCATGGCGTCGACGACCACCTGGGGCACCTGGCGTGCCGCCCGGGCCGTCGAAGTAGGCCACGGGGTGACCGGCGTGCCGCCTGGCCAGCGCGGGGAAGCGCGCACGGATCTCGGCGGGCGTGTCGATGTCGGCGGAGCGGGCGGGGTCGATCGTCGTCGGCATGGACCGTCCTGTGGTTACGATGTCACGTTAGATAGAATATCGTAGGATTCGCAGCCATAACGACTTGCGATCACAACATTCGACAAACATTGAACAAGAAAACTCGCCTGCGGCGCCCCGCGGAGCGCCGCTCGAGGCCGCCGCCGATGCCGTCGGCCATTCACTCGCGCATTCTCCGCCCCCGGACGACTGCGCCGCCGAAGGTCCCGCATTACCTTCGAAGCGCCCTACGCGGAGTGCGGGGGTTCGTCCGCTCCGCCGCCTCACCAATCTGCCCTGGTTACCTCGCAGTAGGCGAGCCCTCATAAGGTCCGGATGCCCACGAATGCCCTATCGCTCGAGTCGTAGAACGGTTTCTGGGGCCCTGCTGCTCGTGCTCGGGCTTGCCGTCGCCGGATGCGGCGGCGGCGGCACCGAGCCGATCATCCCGACGACAGCCGCGCTCAGCGTATCGACGGTGTCCCTCGCCGCGATCGGCCAGACCGCCCAGCTCACCGCCACGATCACCGACCAGAACGGCAACACGATCGGCTCCCCGCAGCTCGCATGGACCTCCGCGAATACCGCCGTGGTCACGGTGAGCTCATCAGGGCTGGTCACCGCGACGGGCAACGGCACGACCGTGGTCACGGTCAGCGCGGGATCGGCCTCCGCGCAGGCTGACGTCTCCGTGGCGCAGGTGCCCTCGCAGGTCCAGAAGGTCGCCGGCGACGGCCAGACCGCCACGCCTGGCCAGCCGGTGGCGGTGCCCCTCACGGTCCAGGTGAACGACGGGAGCGGGAGCCCGGTCGCCAACGTCGCCGTGACGTTCGCCGCCACGGGCGGCACGCTCGGGAGCACGAACGCCTCGACCGGGGCCGACGGCCGCGCCTCGACCGGGTTTACCCCGGTCGCGACGGGCGCGCAGCAGGTGACCGCGTCGGTCGCGAACACGTCGCTCACGGCCAGTTTCACGGAAACCGGCGTGTCGCCATTCGCCATCGAGCTCCAGTTCCTCTCCACCCCCACGCCGGCCCAGATGGCGGCGTTCACGGCGGCACGGCAGCGGTGGGAGAGCCTCATCGTCGGCGACCTGCCGAACATCTCGTCATTCAACGCGGCGGCCGGCACCTGCGGCGACAACTCGCCGGCCATCCAGCCCGCGCGGTGGACGACCTCCTGATACTGGTGACGCTGACGTCCATCGATGGCGCCGGCAACGTGCTCGGCGGGTCCGCGCCCTGCTTCATCCGCAACACGGGCCACCTGCCGGTGCTGAGCCTGATGCAGCTCGACACCGACGACCTGGACCAGCTCCAGACGGCGGGCTTGCTGCAGGCGGTGATCCTGCACGAGATGGGACACGCGCTCGGCTATGGCACCATCTGGACCGATCTGAATCTGCTGGCCGATGCCTCCCCGCCGCCCGGCACCGATCCGCACTTCACGGGCGCGCAGGCCACGGCCGCGTTCAACGCGGTGGGCGGCGCATCCTACGTGGCGAGCCTCAAGGTGCCGGTGGAGAACACGGGCGGCGCGGGCACCGCCGACTCCCACTGGCGCGAGTCCGTGTTCGGCAACGAGCTCATGACCGGGTTCGTGGATGCGGGGGTGAACCCGCTGAGCCGCGTCACCGTGGCCTCGATGGGGGACCTGGGCTACACCGTGAACCTCGCCGACGCCGATCCCTACACGCTCGCGCCGGGCCTCCGCGCGTTCGCCCGCGGGCCGGTGATCGAGCTGAAGAACGACGTGCTCCGGGTGCCGATTCACGAGGTGGACGACGCGGGTCGGGTGCTGCGGGTGATCCCGCGGTGATGCGGCGACGTGATCGGTGATGCGGGCGACGTACGGTGATGCGGGCGACGAGCGCACGCCTGGTGGCGCTGCTCGCCGTCGGCGCCTGCCACTCGGCTGCTCCGGCGACGAAGGCGGCGACCAACCCGCCGGCCAGTCCGGCGACCGACACCTGCGCCGCGACGACAGGCGAGCTTCCGCGCTCGGCGACCAGCGCTCGGCTCGGCGGTGAGTACCGCGTACGCCTCGTGGCGAACACCGGCCCGCGCTCCGGCGAGGCGGTGGATGCACACCTCCGACTCGCACCGCTCGCCGATTCCCTCCAGGTGTCCGCACCGATGCTCGGGGTCACGGACACGACGACACGCTATCCGCTGGCCGGCTCGACCGATCTCGATCCCGCGCTCGTCGGTGGCGTGAGTACCGGCGACAACGCTTCGACCGATCCGACCGCCCCCGGCGTGCTCGTGATCGAGCGGCGCCCGAGCGCCGCCGATGCGCCCGGCGAGTGTCATGCTCCGGCTCGGTGCGCTGGCGAACCGCCGAGGCGTCGCACGCTTCGATGGCGGCTACTTCGCGCTCACCGTTCGGCGCATCGACGCCGATGGTTTTGCGGGTACCTGGTCGAGCGGAACGGCCCTCCAAGCTGCCTCCGGCTACTTCTGCGCCGAACGCACCGTCCCCTGACCCGGCCGCGCCGCCGGCCGTGCCGAATGCGCGAACGGGACCCGCGGCGATTGCCGCGGGTCCCGTTCAAATGCAGTGGAGGCGCAGGGAATCGAACCCTGGTCCGAGTAAGCGTCCAGAACCGCGTCTACGTGCGTAGGCTCGTCTTCTTGCCGTCGCCTCGGGTCGGTGCCGAACCGACCTCCCCTCGGCCTAGCTCCTGAAGGATCTCACCACTCGCGTCGGAGCGACGCGCGCGGCCAGCCCAGGTTTGCGATTCGACGGGAGGCGCTCTGGGCGGGCTCCACCAGCCGAAGGCGCATCAAGCGAGCGTTAGCTCAGCTTACGCGGCCAGTGCCAGTTCAGTGTTGGCAGTTAAAGCGTTCCAGATGGTTTTACCAGGACTCTGGACCTGGGCACGCTGCCATTCCTTCTACAAACCCGTCGAAGCCAGTCGCCCCCGTACGGAGGGTAAATATAGACGGAGAGCGGAAGGACGGAAGGACGGAAAGACGGAAAGGTGGCACGGGTTGAATCGGCAAACCATTGGGCAGCAATGCAGTTGGCAATCGCCTCCGGTCGCCCGCGTCTTCCCGCCTTTCCGTCCTTCCGTCTTTCCGTCTTTCCGTCTTTCCGTCCTCACCTCCCCGCCCGCTCCACCCGGTTCCGCCCCGAATTCTTGGCCACGTACAGCGCCGCGTCCGCCTGCGCCGGCAGCAGCTTCAGGGCCCGTCCGGTCTCGGGACAGGCGGCGACCCCGAACGACGCGCTGAGCGGCCAGCTCCGGCCGTTCCAGTCCCACGGCGTCGTCCCCAGCTTGATGCGGATCCGCTCCGCGATGCGGCTGCCGACCTCGAGATCCGCCTTCGGCAGCCAGATGGCGAATTCCTCGCCGCCGATGCGAGCGGCGATGTCGACCGCCCGAACCTGCCCCTGGATGATCCGCGCGAAGTGGATCAGCGCCGCATCGCCCGCCGGATGCCCCAGCGTGTCGTTGAGCAGCTTGAACCGGTCGAGATCGGCATACACCAGCGCGCCCTCGCGTGGACCGCGGGGCTCGGCCTGACTGATGAGCTCCTCGAACTTTCGGCGGTTGGCGAGCCCGGTGAGCCGGTCGGACGACGCGTGGGCGGAGCGCTTGTCGGCCTCGAGCGCCCGGGCGAGCCGAGGGCCGGCATTCGCCAGCGCTTCGGTCAGCTCCCGCAGCGCGGCGCCGATCGGCTCGCGCCCGCCCGGCGGCCAGATCGCCACCGCGCCGAACGCCTCGTCGCCGACCAGAATCGGGAGCAGCATGGCCGCGCTCGCGCGCTGGCGCCGGTCGGCGACCACGCCGCCCAGCGGGTCGCCCTCCATCGTGAATCCGGCCACCTCGCCGCGGGCCACGCGCGCGAGGTCGCTGATCTCGGGGACGACGGTATCCAGCAGGCGGCGGTCGCCACGGCCCGAGACGCCGACGACGCGCACCTGCGGCAGCACCGGCAGCGAGCCCGTCTGCTGGTGCTCGACGGGCGCCTCCTTGGACGACCACGATGACCTGGGCGTCGAGCGCGCGCTCGAGCTGGTAGGCGAGCCGGAGCCCGACGCTCCCGGTGGACTCGAGCGAGGCCTCCTGCGTCTGCGCCTGCGCCAGCGCCACGACCTGCGGGCGTCGGCGCGTGCCATCGAGCAGGCGGCGGAGATCGGCCTCGACCAGCCCCAGGCCCGAAGCGTCGAAGCCGGGCGGCAGCAGCAGGCCCACGGCCGTGCCCGCCGACGCGTGGAACACGAGCGTGCCGCTGTCGAGGCGCTCCGCACCGCTCTGCTCCTGGTCGCGGGCGCGCTCGAGCCGCCGGTCCACCGCCACGATCTGCCCCACGGAGAGCCGATCCGCGTCGACGATGCGCTCGGCGCGCGGCCCCTCCTCGGCGGGGTCGAGCTCGGCCACCCAGACGCCCAGGGCCCCGTAGGCGCGCCGCAGCCACTCGAGCGCGGGGTCCGGCAGCAGGTGCGGGCCCACACCACCGGCAAGCGAGTGGTCCGGCGCGCCGCCGGGCCAATCCCCAGCCCGCCGCGGCGCCTGCCAGCGCGGCCAGCACCACCGCCAGGAAGGTCACTCCCGCAGCCACCCGCGTCGGCGGAACCAGAGGTAGATCGTCAGCACGATGCCGCCCATCGCCGCGAGCACGACCGGGTAGCCCCACCGGGAGCGCAGCTCCGGCATGAAGTCGAAGTTCATGCCGTACACGCCCACGAGGAACGTGAGCGGGAGGAAGAACACCGAGAAGACCGTCAGGATGCGCATCACCTCGCCGGTCCGGTGCGCCGCCAGCGCCAGCTGGACGTTGAGCACGGTGTTGACGTCGTCGAGCAGCTCGTCGGCGTAGAAGTGCGAGCTCTCGACGTTCTCCTGGACGTCGCGGAACAGCGTGGCCGCACGCCCGGATGCCGGGGTCAGCCGCTGCACGACGTCCAGCGTGCGCCAGAGCAGGCGCTTGATCAGCGTGACCTGGCGCTTGAGCACGTGCACCTCGCGCAGATCCTCGGCGAAGGCGCGGGTGTCGGCGTCCCGACCGCCGAACACCAGCTCCTCGAACGCGTCGATGCGGGTTTCGATGTCCTCCATCGGTTGCAGATAGGTATCGACGGCGCCGTTGAGCACCTGGGTCAAGAGATACGCCTGCAACCCTTCCTTGCCGGCCTTGGCGGCCGCCTCGGCCTGCGAGCCTGGTCTCGAGCGCCGCCAGCCATGGCTGTTCGGTCCGATGGATGGTGACGAGGAAGGTCGTGCCGGAAAAGATCGCGAGCTTCCGGGTGAGTTCCTGCACCGTGCCACAGGTCCGCTGCGACTCGGCGTCGAACGCGCGCAGGATCACGAAGACGTGGGCGTCGAACTGCTCGAACTTGGGCAGGTGCTCGGGCTCGAGGCAGTCCTTCACGGCGGTGGGCTGGAGGGTGTACGTGCGCACCACCGAGTCGAGCTCCTCGGCGGTGGGCTGCACGAGGTCCAGCCATACCAGCGGCGGGTCGCTGCGCTCGAGCACTTTCCGGATCGTCATGCCCGGCAGATCCGGCTCGCGGCGGCGGCGGCGCCGAAGCCGTTGTCGATGTTCACGACCGTCACGCCGGCGGCACACGAGTTGAGCATGCCGAGGAGCGCGGCCAGCCCGCCGAACGCGGCGCCGTAGCCCACGCTCGTCGGCACGGCGATCACCGGCACGGCCACCAGCCCGCCCACCACGCTCGGGAGCGCTCCTTCCATTCCCGCGACGACGATGACCACCCGCGCCTGCCGCAGCACGTCGCCCGCCGCGAGCAGGCGGTGAAGCCCGGCGACGCCGACGTCCACCAGTCGCTCGACCCGCGTTCCGAACGCCTCGGCCACCACAGCGGCTTCCTCGGCCACGGGCAGATCACTGGTGCCGGCGGAGACGATCAGGACCGGCCCGCCCGTGGCCGCCGGCGCGTCCGGAGCGGCCAGGTAGACGGTCCTGGCGATCGGATTCCAGGCCAGTCCGGGGAATCGCGCGCGCAGCGCGTCTGCCACCGCCCCGCTGGCGCGCGTGCCCAGGAACGCGCCCGTGGCCGCGGCGAGCCGCTCGCAGATGGCGACGACCTGCTCGACGGTCTTCCCCTCGCAGAAGACCACCTCGGGCTGCCCCTGACGGAGCGCGCGATGGTGGTCGATGCGGGCGAAGTCGAGATCTTCGTATGGGAGATGGCGCAGGCGTTCGAGCGCCGCACCGGGGGCGAGACGCCCGGCGGCGACCTCGGCGAGCAGGGCCTCGAGCTGCTCGGCTCTCACGCCACCGCGGCGACCGGATCGAGATATTCCAGGAAGATCGCCTCGGCCTCCGCGATCGACTCGATCTGGAAGAGCCGCTGGCGCAGATCGCTCGCGCCGTGCAGGCCCCTGGTGTACCAGCCGAGATGCTTGCGGAACTCGATCACGGTCTTGCGGGTGTCGCCCTGCAGGCGAAGCGCGAGGCGGGCGTGCTCCAGCGCCACCTGGAACCGCTCGGCGGCGGCCGGCGCGGCCGGCGCGGCTCGTCCCTCGAGCAGCGCGTGCGCATCGCGGAACAGCCACGGATTGCCGAAGGCGCCGCGGCCGACCATGATGCCCGCGCAGCGCGTGTGATCGCGCATGCGCACGATGTCCTCGGCGGTCTGGACGTCGCCGTTCCCGATGACCGGGATCTCGAGCGCCTCGACGACGCGCGCGATCTCGTCCCAGTTGGCCTTGCCCGAGAACATCTGGGTCCGGGTCCGCGCGTGGAGGGTGAAGGCGCGGGCGCCCGCGTCCTGCATCCGCCGGGCGATGGTGACCGGGTCACGCTGCTCGTCGCTCCAGCCGCTCCGTGTCTTGACCGTGACCGGCAGGTGCGTGGCGCCGATGACGGCGCGGATGATCCGGTCGACCAGGTCCAGGTCGCGCAGGCAGCCGGAGCCGCCGTTCCGCTGCACCACCTTCTTGACCGGGCAGCCGAAGTTGATGTCGATGAACTCCGGACGGTAATGCTGGGTGATGAGCGCGGCCGCCTCCGCCATCGCGTTCGGATCGGCGCCGTAGATCTGGATGCCGATCGGCCGCTCGATCTCCTCGAATTCGGCGCCCTCGAGCGTGTTGCGAATGCGCCGCCGGATGGCCTCGGAGGAGAGGAACTCGCTCAGCACGACGTCGGCCCCCATCCGCCGGCAGATCTGGCGGAACGGCGCCTCGGACACCCCGGCCATCGGGGCCAGGATGAGCGGGAAGGGGCTCGGGGAGGGATAGGGCAACTGCATGGGGAGAAAATACTTGGCGACCGTACGCTCGGCAACGCCCGCCGGAGGCGCCCGAGCGGCGCTCCGGTGGAACCCGGAGTGCCCGCGCCCCGTAGGACTCCTATGCCCCCCTGCATCGGTCTCCTGCTGCTCGCGCTGCTCGCGAGCCTGCCCGCCCACGCCTCCGCGCAGTCCGATCCCGTCGTCGCCTCGCGCGCCGCCTATCAGGAGGCCGTCCAGGCCTACAAGGCGCACGATTTCCCGGCCTTCCTGCGCCACGCCAAGGAGGCCGAGCGGCTTCGGCCGGCGCACGGCGGGGTCGTCTATGGGCTCGCCTGCGCCTACGCGCTGACGGGCGACACGGCCGCCGCCCTTGCCACCCTTCAGCACTTCGCCGCCCTCGGCCACACGGCCGACCTCGACGCCGACGCCGACCTCACGAGCATCCGTGCCCTCCCCGCCTTCGACAGCCTGCGCCAGGCGATGCGGCGCAACGCGGCGCCCCTCGTCCGCTCGACGCCGGCGTTCACCCTGGCGGAGCGGGATCTCCTCACCGAGGGCATCGCGTACGATCCGAAGACCCGGTCGTTCTTCGTCGGCAGCGTCCATCAGGGCAAGATCCTGCGGGTGGACGGCCGCGGACGCGCTAGCGGAGTTCGTGCCTCCGGGACTGAAGGGATTCTGGGCGCCGCTCGGCATGCGGGTGGATGCCGCGCGCCGGGTGCTCTGGGTGGCTGGGGCCGCCTTGCCGCAGACGGTCGGCTACGACTCGGCCGACGCGGGCCGGTCCGGCCTGTTCCGGTTCGATCTCGCCTCCGGCGCCCTCACCGGACGCTTCCCGCTCCCGGCCGACGGCCAGCCGCATACGCTCGGCGATGTCACCATCGCGCGGAACGGCGATGTCTACTCGACCGACAGCCGGGGGCCGGCGGTCTACCGCGTTCGCGCAGGATCCGATTCGATCGAGCAGTTCGCGACGTCCCCCCTGCTCCTCTCCGCGCAAGGGCTCGCGCTGGACGCCGAGGAGCGCACGCTGTACGTGGCGGACTATTCGCGGGGCATCCTCCGGATCGATCTCGCCACCCGCGCGGTCCGCCTGCTGGAGACGGCGGACGACGTGCTGGCGCTCGGCATCGACGGACTCTATCTGGTGAAGGGAAGCCTCGTCGGGCATCCAGAACGGCGTCGAGCCGCACCGCGTGGTCCGGCTGCGCCTGGACGCAAGAGGCGACCGCGTGGAGCACAGCGAGGTGCTCGAGCGCGCCCGTCCCGACTACGCCGAGCCGACGCTCGGCGTGGTGGTGGGCCGCGACCTGTATTTACGTAGCGGCCAGTCAGTGGGAGCGGTTCCGGGAGGACGGCACCATCGATGCTCCCGACACGCTGCGGCCGCCGCTGGTGCTGCGCCTGCGGCTTTGACTCGCCCGCGGGGCGGAATTAGGTTGCCGCCACGCCATGCACCTCGCCGACTTCTATTCGCCGGACACCATTTCGGTCGACCTCCAGGGCCGCGGCAAGGACGAGATCCTCGCGGAGCTCGTCGGTCTGCTGCAGCTCGACGAGCGTTCGACCGACACGCTGCTTCGCATCCTGCAGCGCCGCGAGACGCTGGGCTCGACCGGCGTGGGCCGGGGAATCGCGATTCCCCACTGCCGCTCCCTGGTCGTCAACCGCGTCCGCCTGGCCTACGGGCACCACAAGCAGGGCGTGGAGTACCAGGCTATCGACAACCGCCCGGTTTTCGATTTCTTTCTGATCGTGGCCCCGCCTCTCGAGGTCTCGAATCAGTATCTCCCGATCCTGGGCAAGATCGCGCAGTTCGCCAAAGACGCCGACATTCCGGAGCGGCTCGCCAGGCTCCAGACGGCGGATGACTTCCTCCGGTTGCTGGGAGAGAAGGGAGTGTAAGCGGTGCGTTCGTGGTGCCCGGCCCTGCTGCTGCTCCTCCTCGCCTGCTCGCCGCTGCTCGGCCAGTCGGCCTCCGATCGCCCCGCCCTCGACCGCTTCCAGGATTCCCTTCTCGCCATCGATGACACCATCGCGTTGCGCACGCTCGGGCGCTCCCTCGCCCGGGAGCGGCCGCCGGATGCGCTGCGATCGCTCCGCGCCGCCTTCGCGTCCGCCCGCCTGACGGAGCTCGGCGTCGATCCGAGCGCCGGGGCGACGCGCGACGAGCTCCGCCGGCTGACCCGGCGGCAGCCGGACTGGCCCTACGCCTGGCACGCGCTCGCGCTGGCCGAGACCCGCCGAGCCGCGTGGGAGCGTGCCGATCCCGTGGCGCTCGGCAACCGCATCGGGACGGGTGCGCTCGAGCGGGCGCTCCAGCATGAGATCCGTGCCCTGGCGGCCGACCCCACCTATCTGCCGGCCGCGCTCACGCTCGCCGACCTCGCGCTCGACCTGCGCGACACCACGCTCTATGGCGGCGCGCTCGATGCGCTCCGCCAGGCCGAGCGCGCGCAGGCCCACCCGCCGGCCGCGCTGCTGCTGGCGCTTGGGCGCGTCGCCCGTGCCGCCGATGAGCCCGACGCGGCGGTCGCCGCGTTCGAGCAGGCCGCCGGTGCGGGCGGTGGCGAGACGATTCCCGTCGCCCGGCTGGAGCTCGCGCGGACGCGCCTCGCCCTCGGCGAAGCCGAGGGCGAGGCCGCGTACTTCGAGACGGCCGAGTCTGACGACTCGGCCGTCATCGCCGGCTACCGCGCCGACCTGGCGCCGATCGCCGCAGATTCGGACCTCGCGCGGTTCGACGCCGCGCACGGCGCCGACCGCGCCGCATGGCTCCGCCGCTTCTGGACCGACCGCGACCACGCCGAGCTCCGCCACGACGGCGAGCGGCTCCACGAGCACTATCGCCGCCTGCTCTACGCCCGCCGGCGCTTCGCGCTCACCGTCTCGCGCCGGTTCTATGGCCGGCGGGACGCGTACCGCAGCGGCAGCGAGGAGCTCGACGACCGCGGCGTGATCTACGTGCGCCACGGCGAGCCGCGGACCCGGCTGCGGCCCTTCGTGTTCGGGCTCATGCCGAACGAAACCTGGCGCTACGACCGCGCCGACGGCGACCTCCTGTTCCACTTCAGCGCCGGCTACGACGATGCCGGCGGCGGCGACCTCTACGACTATCGACTCGTGGAAAGCGTGCTCGATCTGCACGGCGCGTCCGACGCCCCGATCGACCAGCTGCTGCTCTCGCGCGAGACCCTCTCGCCGCTCTACGGCCGCATGCTCAACTGGGGCCCCAACGGCGCCGCGCGCGCCGAGGGCCGCGAGCGCGCCATCGGCCGGGTGAGCATCGACTACGGAACGACGACGGACAGCTACGAGCTGCAGTTCGCCCGCCGGCTCACGGCGACCGCCAACCTGATCGCCGTCGGGGAACGGAACGGCGTGCCGCTCGCGCACTTCGTGTTCGGCATCGGGCCGGCGGAGACCACGCCGGCAGAGGGCGCGGAGGGCGTGAGCTATCCGGTCCGCGTGCGCGTGGTGGTGCTCGACGGCGCCGAGCACACCGTGGCGAACATCGACACAGCGCTCGTCTTCCGGCTCGAGCGCCCGCTCGGACGGGGGCAGTATCTCATCGGGCGTGCGGAGCTGCCGCTTCCTGCCGGACGCTGGAGCTGGCGCGCGGCCATCGAGCAGGGGGACTCCGCCGGCGTCGTCCTGCCCCGCGATACGGTGCGCGCCGCCGCCCTGGGCCCGGCCCTCGCATTGAGCGACCTGGCGCTCGGCGTGGACGCGGCCAGCGCCACCTGGCTGCCGCCCGGCGGCGAGCCCGTCCTGCTCACGCCGTTCGATCTCTTTCCCGTGCGGAGCGAGCTCAGGCTCTACTACGAGGCCGCCGGCGCGGTCGCCGGTGCCGGCTATCGCCACGAGATCGCGGTATTCCGGATGAAGGGCGATCCCGCCACACCCGACCGCCGGCCGGCCGTCACGCTGAGCGTGGACGAGCGCGCGGCGGGACACGGTGATCCGGGCCCACCGGACGCTGCGCCTGCGGGATCTGAAGGCGGGGAGCTACATGATCGAGGTGCGCGTGCGCGGCCCCGGCGGCAGCGAAGACGTACGCCGGCGCGCCTTCCAGGTGGTCAAACCGAAATAGCGGCCGTCGACTTCTCCAACTGTGCGAGGTGCGACTCGAGCTCGGCATCCATCAGCTTTCGGAGCTCGATCAGGCGGAGCGCGTAGGCCTGGAGCGCACGGTCGGTGTCGCTGACGGGCGTCCACGCCGGGACCGGCTGTGGACGCCCGGTCTCGTTGAGCGACACGAACACGATCACGCAGTGGCCCGTCCGTTGGAGGTCGGGCAGCTTCGGATCCCGCGCGTAGATGTCGATGGCGATGTGGAGGCTGGTCCGGCCGGTGTGAATGACCAGCGCGCGGAGCTCGACGAGGTCGCCGACCCGGATGGGCCGGATGAAGTGCAGGCCGCCCACGTACAGCGTGACGCAGTACCCGCCGGTCCACCCGGCCGCGCAGGTGTAGCCCGCCTGGTCGATCCACTTCATGACGGCCCCGCCGTGCACCTTGCCGCCGAAATTGACGTGCGAAGGCTCGGCCAGAAACCGGAGGGTGACCGCGCGCGGTCGGCTCATTCCCATTCGATCGTGGCGGGCGGCTTGGAGCTCACGTCGTACACGACGCGGTTCACTCCATCCACCTCGTTGGCGATGCGGTCCGACACCCGGGCGAGCACCTCGGCCGGGAACGGAAACCAGTCGGCGGTCATCCCGTCCCGGCTGGTGACCGCCCGGAGGGCGACGACCTGGTCGTAGCTGCGGAAATCGCCCTGTACGCCGACCGAGCGGATCGGCAACAGCACGGCGAACGCCTGCCAGATGTCGTCGTAGAGGCCCGCGGCGCGAATCTCCTCGATGTAGATGTGGTCGGCCCGGCGGAGGATGTCCAGGCCGTCCGGCGTGACCTCGCCCAGGATCCGGATCGCGAGGCCCGGCCCCGGGAACGGATGCCGCCCGACCATCTCCTCCGGCAGCCCCAGCTCGCGGCCCACCTGCCGCACCTCGTCCTTGAACAGCTCGCGCAGCGGCTCGAGCAGCGCGAAGGGCAGCCGCTCGGGCAGCCCGCCGACGTTGTGGTGCGTCTTGATCGTGACCGACGGCCCGCCCTGCGGCGAGATCGACTCGATGACGTCGGGATAGAGCGTGCCCTGGACCAGGAACCCCACGTCGTTCCCGACCGAGCGCGCCTCGGCCTCGAAGACGTCGATGAACGTGTGCCCGATCCGCCGGCGCTTCTCCTCCGGGTCGCTCACGCCGGCCAGGCGCTGAAGGAATTGCGCGCTCGCGTCCACCACGCGGAGGTCGATGCCGAGGTGGCGCCGGAAGGTGGCCTCGACCTGGTCACGCTCGTGCAGCCGGAGGAGCCCATGGTCGACGAAGATGCAGGTCAGGCGGTCACCCACCGCCCGGTGCACCAGCACCGCCGCGACCGATGAGTCCACGCCGCCCGAGAGCCCGCAGATGACCCGCCGGTCGGGACCGACGAGCTCCCGGACCCGCTGGATCTCGGTCTCGACGAAGTGGCCGGGGGTCCAGTCGGGCGTGACGCCGCAGACCTCGAACAGGAAGTTGTTGAGGATCTCGCCGCCCCGCGGGGTGTGCGCCACCTCGGGATGAAACTGCACGCCGAAGAGCGGCCGCTTGGTGTGCTCGAACGCCGCCACGGGGCTGTTGGCGCTCGAGGCGGTGACGGTATACCCCGGAGGCGCGACGTCCACGTGGTCCCCGTGGCTCATCCAGACCGGGGTCTCCTCGCCCTTGCCGAAGCCGCGGAAGAGCCGGCCGCCCTCGACCGTCACGCTGGCGCGTCCGTACTCGCGGCGGTCGGCGCGCTTCACGTTGCCGCCCGAGAGATGGGCCAGGAGCTGCATCCCGTAGCAGAGGCCGAGGACCGGCGTGCCGAGCTCGAGCAGCGCGGGATCGGCCGTGGGCACGCTCTCGCCGTAGACCGAATTCGGCCCGCCCGAGAGGATGATGCCCTTCGGCTTCCAGTCCCGGATCCAGGCGATCGTGCGGGACGGCGGGTGGATCTCGCAGTACACGTGCGCCTCGCGCACCCGGCGCGCGATGAGCTGGGTGTACTGGGAGCCGAAATCGATGATCAGGATGCCGTCGTGATGTTGGGGCACGTGCTCGGCTCAGCATGCCTCAGGGTGACAGCCGTTCCGTAGCGAACAGATCTTCCACCGTCTCGCGCGGCCGTGCGACCCACCAGCGCTCCCCGTCCACCACCACCTCCGCCGGCCGGGGCCGCGAATTGTAGTTGGACGCCATGACGAACCCGTACGCGCCCGCGCCGAGCACCGCGAGCCGCTCGCCGGCCGCGACGTCGGGCAGCGTGCGGCCGAGCGCGAGGAAGTCGCCGGTCTCGCAGACCGGCCCCACCACGTCGGCGCGCACCGGTCGGGCGCTCGCTGGCCTCGAGCTCCACGATCTCGTGGTAGGCCTGGTAGTGGCTGGGACGGACGAGATCGTTCATCCCCGCGTCCACCACGACGAACTCCTTGCCGCCCGAATGCTTCCGGTAGAGCACCTCGGTGAGCAGCACGCCCGCGCTCCCGACCAGGAACCGCCCGGGCTCGAGGTACGCGGTGTACCCCGTCGGCGCCAGCAGCGGGACGACGGCCTCGGCAAACGTCGCCGGATCCATCTGCGGCTCGTCGGCGTAGCGGATGCCCAGGCCGCCGCCGATGTCCACCACCTGGATGGCATGCGCGCCCGTGGCCCGCAGCTGCTCCGCCAGCTCGAGCAGGTGGCCGATCCCCTGGCGGAACGGCTCGGTGTCCGACAACTGGCTGCCCAGGTGCATCGCGAGCGTGGTGAGTCGGAGCCGCGGATGGCCGGCGATGAACGCCGCGGCGCCCAGCACCTGGTCCACCGGCAGGCCGAACTTGATCCCGCTCTTGCCGGTCGAGATGTAGGGATGGGTGTCGGTGGTGACGTCGGGGTTGACCCGGATGCCGACGGCGACGTCGATCCGCTCTTCCTCGGCGATCGCCGCCAGCCGGTGCAGCTCCTCGATCGACTCGACGTTCAGATGCCCAAGGCGGGCGCGGACGGCCTGCCGGAGCTCGGCGGCGGCCTTCCCTACCCCGCTGAAGACGATCCGCTCCGGGGCGAAGCCCGCCGCGAGCGCCCGGGACATCTCGCCGGCGGAGACGATGTCGGCGCCGGCGCCCAGGTCGCGGAGGATGCGGAGCACGGCGAGCGTGCTGTTGGCCTTGACCGCGTAGCAGATCCGATGCGGCATGCCCGCGAGCGCCGTGTCGAGCGACCGGTAGCGCTCGCGGATGGCCTCCGCGTTGTAGACGTAGACCGGCGTGCCCACCTGCTCGGCGATGGCCGTGAGCGACACGCCGCCCAGGTAGAGGGCGGCGCCGTTCCGGGTGAGCCCGGCATCGGCGAAGCGGGTGTCGATCAGTACGCCTTGGCCCACACCGCCTCGGCGACGCTGGGCTGTCCGCACCACATGCAGGTCGTCGGTGCCACCGGCGAGCGGAACTCCTCGTCGGGCAGGACGCGGATCGTCGCCTTGGTCTGCTCCTTGATCTCGGCCTCGCACGATGCCCCGCCCGCAGAAGCCGGCGTAGACGAAGCCGCCCGGCCCCTCGATGTGCGCGAGGAACTGCTCCTTGGTGGCGCCGCGGATGCTGGCGGCCTCGCGGCGCGCCGTCGCGGTCGCGAGCAGGTCGGCCTGCATCCGTTCCATCTCTTCGAGCATGCGGGCCGGGAGGCCTTCCACCGGAACCGTCTCCTTCTTGCCGCCGGTCCGGCGGGCGAGCACCACGACGCCCGCCGCCACGTCCCGCGGGCCGATCTCGAGGCGCAGGGGCGCGCCGCGGCTCTCCCACTCGTAATACTTGGCGCCGGGCTTCATCCCGTCGCGGCCGTCGAGGTGGACCCGGATGCCTTCGGCCGCCAGATCGCGCTTGATCGCGTGGGCCGCGTCGAGCACGCCGGTGCGCTCGTCGTCGGTCCGGTAGATGGGGACGATGACGACCTGGTATTGCGCGAGCCGCGGCGGGCAGACCAGCCCCCCGTCGTCACCGTGGGTCATGATGAGGGCGCCGACCAGGCGGGTCGATACACCCCACGAGGTGTTCCAGACGTGATCGAGATCGCCGGCGGCGGTCTGGAAGGTGACCTCGAACGCACGCGCGAAGTTCTGGCCGAGGTTGTGGCTCGTGCCGGCCTGCAGCGCCTTGTTGTCCTGCATCAGCGCCTCGCAGCTGTACGTGCGGACGGCGCCGGCGAAGCGCTCGCTGTCGGTCTTCCGGCCGGTCACGACCGGCATCGCCATCCACTCCTCCATGAAGGTGCGGTAGACGCCGAGCATCTGGAGCGCCTCCGCCTCGGCCTCCGCCTCGGTGGCGTGCGCGGTGTGGCCCTCCTGCCAGAGGAACTCGGTGGTCCGGAGGAAGAGCCGCGTGCGCATCTCCCAGCGGACGACGTTGGCCCACTGGTTGATGAGCAGCGGCAGGTCGCGGTAGCTCTGGATCCACTTGGCGTACATCGCGTAGATGATGGTCTCGGACGTCGGCCGGACGACGAGCGGCTCCTCGAGCTCCTTGCCGCCGCCATGGGTCACCACCGCCGTCTCGGGGGCGAACCCCTCGACGTGCGCCGCCTCGCGCGAGAGGAAGCTCTGCGGGATGAAGAGCGGGAAGTAGGCGTTCTGGTGGCCGGTGTCCTTGAACATCTGGTCGAGGGCGCGCTGCATCTGCTCCCAGATGGCGTAGCCGTTCGGCCGGATGACCATGCACCCGCGCACGGGGCTGTAGTCCGCCAGCTCCGCGCGCGGCGATGAGCTCGTTGTACCAGGCGCTGAAGTCCGCGGCGCGGGTGGTTAACGCCTTCGTGTCCGCCATTCGTGCTCCTCTACCGGTTGCGCTTCGCATTGCCGCATCTCCACGACTCTGGAACTCTCTCGCCGAAGCTCATCCGCCTGCGAATCACTCGCGCCCAGCCGCTCGACCACCTGAGACCGGGCCACGCCTTCCTGCCCCTTCCCCGCCAGATCCTTCAGCATCACCTCGCCCCGCGCCCGATCGTCCGGCCCGATCACGACGGCGAACCGCGCGTTCCGCGCGTCGGCCAGCTTGAGCTGCTTGCCCACGGCCTGGATCCCGAGCGCGTACTCGGCGCGGAGTCCCGCGTCGCGGACCTCGTGCGCCAGGCTCAGCACGAAGGGCAGGTCCTCCTCGGTGACCGCGGCCAGGAACACGTCGATGCTCGAGACGTCGGTCGGGACCAGCCCGCGGTCGCGGAGCAGCTCCGCGAGCACCACGTCGCCCATGCCGAAGCCCAGGGCGGGCAGGTCGACGCCGCCGAGCGCCGCGAGCAGGCCGTCATAGCGTCCGCCGCCGCAGATGGCGCGAAGCGTCCGGCCGGCGTCGAACAGCTCGAACACGGTCCCGGTGTAGTACGCCAGGCCGCGCACGATCGTGAGGTCCACCTCGACGAACTCGCCGAGCCCCATCGCCACGAGCGCGTCGACCACCCGGCGGAGCGGCCTGGCCGGCCTCCGGGCCCCCGGGCACGCCGGCCAGCGCCGATTCGACCGCTGGAAGCCCACGCAGCGCGGCGATCTCGAGGACGCCCGCCGCCACGTCGGCGCTAACGCCGGCCGCGCCCAGCTGCGCCGTCAGCGCCGCGCGATCCATACGCTCGATCTTGTCGACCGCCTGATACGCCGCCCCGAGCTGCGGCTCCGCGATGCCGGCCCCGAGCAGCAGGGCGCGAAGCACCCGGCGGTCGGAGAGCCGCACCCGCACGTCGGCCGGCCCGAGCCCGAAGGCGCGCATGACGTCCACGGCGAGGGCGATGATCTCGGCGTCGCCGAGCGGCCCCGGCTCGCCGATCAGGTCGCAGTTGAGCTGGAAGTGCTCTCGAAGCCGCCCCCGTTGCTGCCGCTCGTAGCGGAAGAGCTGCGGGATGGCGAACCAGCGGATCGGCTTCTTGAGCCCGTTGGCGCGCGCCGCCACCATCCGGGCGAGGGTGGGCGTCATCTCCGGTCGCAGCGCGACCTCGCGCCCGCCCTTGTCGGTAAAGGCGTAGAGCTGCCCCACGATCTCGTCGCCGCTCTTGGCCGTGTACAGCTCGAGCGGCTCGAGCGGCGGGCCGTCGTACTCCTCGAACCCGTACCGCGTGGCCACGGTCCGCCAGGTCCGGAAGATGTGGGTGCGCAGGGCAAGATCGGCGGGGTAAAACTCCCGAAAGCCCGGCAGGGCCTTGGTTTGCATGGGGAGAACATAGCCGGGTCGGAGAGCCTACACCACCTCCATGCCGAGCGCCGCCATGACGTCGCCGACCGTGTGGAAGGAGCCCGTCACCAGCACCGTTCCGGCCCCCTCCTGCACCTTCTCGAGCGCCTCCCCGAACTCCGGCACCAGCGTCCACGAGGCCCGCGCCGGTGGCCGGCCGCGGTCGCGGAGCCAGCGGCGGAGCCATACGGCGTTCCAGCCCCGGCTGGCGGCGGTGGGAGCGACGGTGAGGATCCCGCGGTCGACGATCCGGTCGAGCTGCACCAGCATCTCGGGCCACTCCTTGTCGCCCAGGATCGAGACCAGCGCGTGCAGCGGCCGGCGGGGTCGGAGCACGTCGATCGCCTTCACCAGCGCCCGAATGCCGTCCGGGTTGTGGGCGACGTCGAACAGCCACTTGCCCCGCCGGTCGAGCCGGCCCGGCACATGCGCGGACGCGAAGCCGGCCTCGACGGCCGCGAGCGGCGGCCGGTAGGGCGCGGGAAGGGCCATCAGGATCCCGTACGCCACGGCGGCGTTCCGCCGCTGGTGCGGGCCCTCGAGGCTGAGCGGCCCCGGCCACTCGTACGCCGGCGGCAGCACCCGGACGTCGGCCCGGCCATCGGCCTGCCCGCGGGCCACCGCCTTCCGCGCCTCGCGCCGGAGCACCTGCACCAGCGCCGGGTCGCGCTCGCCGACGACGAACGGCACCCCGGGCTTGGCGATCCCCGCCTTCTCGGCGGCGATGAGCTCGAGCGTGTCGCCCAGGTACTTCATGTGATCGCGCTCGATCTTGGTCACCGCGCTCACCAGCGGCCTGAGCACGTTCGTGCTGTCGAGCCGCCCGCCGAGGCCCACTTCGGCCACCACGATCTCCGCCCCGCGCGCCGCGAAGTCGGCGAAGGCGATCGCCGTCGTGGCCTCGAAGAACGTCGCCTTCCGCTCGAGGATGAGCGGCTGAAGCCGCTCGGTCCACATCGCCATCGCGCTCTCGGCGATCGGCACGCCGTCCACCCGGATGCGCTCGCGGAACGACGCCAGGTGCGGCGACGTGTACAGTCCCACGCGCCATCCCGCCTCGCGCAGCGCCGAGGCCACCAGCGTGGACACGCTGCCCTTCCCATTCGTCCCGCCCACGTGCACGGACGGCATCACCTGGTGCGGGTTGCCGACCGCGTTGAGCAGGGCGCGCGTCGTGGCGAGCCCGAACTTGATCGTCGTGGTGCGGGGGAAGAGGAACTGGAGCGCCTCTTCGTAGGTCAGCGGCATGGCATTCCTGGATGTCTGACTCGGTTCCGTCAGCGGGCTCCGTCCGCCCGCGGGCCCTGTCAGTGCCGTAGGTCCTTTCCGAGGCCGCGACAGGTCGTCACTGCCGATACTCACCACGAAGGGCCGCACAATCGTCGATACTGGGCACCGAACCATCTCGGCCAGACGCCGCACCAGCTCGACCCGACGCCAGAACGACAACGCCCCACCTCGTCCTGCCGGGTGGGGCGTCGGATCGGGAAGACCTGCGGCGTCAGCTCAGCTCGGCATGCTCCACGTGCGGCCGCTGCCCCTGCATGTGCCGGATCAGCCGGGCCGTGGTGTCCCGGAGCGAGCCCCGCGGCACCACGTCGTCGATCTGCCCGTGCTCCAGCAGGAACTCCGCCGTCTGGAAGCCCTCGGGCAGGTCCTGCCCGATCGTCTGCTTGATCACCCGCTGTCCCGCGAACCCGATCAGGGCGCCCGGCTCCGCCAGCACCACGTCACCCTGCATGGCGTACGACGCCGACACGCCGCCGGTGGTCGGGTCCGTGAGGATGGAGATGTAGGGGATGCTGTCGCGGTTGAGCTGGGCGATGGCGGCGGAGGTCTTGGCCATCTGCATGAGGGAGAGCACGCCTTCCTGCATTCGGGCCCCGCCCGAGGCGGAGACCAGGACCAGCGGAGCCTTCTTCTCGTGCGATCGGCGCGCCAGCCGCGCGATCTTCTCGCCGACCACCGAGCCCATCGATCCGCCCATGAAGGCGAAATTCATGACCCCGAGATTGACCGGCAGGCCGTCCAGCCGGGCGGTGCCGACGTAGATCGCCGTCCGCCTCGCCGCCCTTCTTCCGCGCCGCGGTCAGCCGCTCCGCGTAGTGCTCGAAATGCAGCGGATCGACCGAGCGCAGTCCCGGCCAGAGCTCGCGCCAGGTGCCCGGATCGGTCAGCAGCTCGATGTAGTCCTCCGCGCCGATCCGGCGGTGCCGCCCGCACTCGGGGCACACGTTGAACGCCTTCTCGAATTTCTCGCGGATATCGATGTGACCGCAGCCATCGCATTTCTCCCAGGCATCGGGCGGAATCTCCAACCGCTCGCGCTGGGACGTACGTGGCTTGCGTTCCTTCTTAAACCATGCCATCACGGCCATAGGATAGTGGGTGCGGGTCGGGTGAAGGGTGCTTCGGGGTCCCGGAACCCATGGAATTTCGGGCAGTCCAGCCCCAAACGCCAGACCCCAAGACCTAACCCATTGTCAAATATCAGGATAGCCTGATTGGCGGGAGTCCCAGGCCACCCGGAAGGCCAGGCCGAGGCAGAGCGAGCAGATGATGAAGAACGAGCCGCCGTAGGAGAAGAACGGCAGCGGAATTCCGGTGATCGGCATGAGATTCACCGTCATGCCGACGTTCTCGAAGACGTGGGTGAAGAACAGTCCGAGGATGCCGAACGTGACGAGGCTGCTGAAGCTGTCGGTGGCCCGCCGGGCAATCCTGAGGAGCGCCAGGAACAGCGCGAGAAAGAGCGACAGCGCCACCATCACGCCCACGAACCCCAGTTCCTCGCCCACCACCGGAAACACGAAGTCGGTATGCTGCTCCGGCAGGAAGGCCAGCCGCTTCTGCGGGCCCTGGGTGTACCCCGTGCCGAACCACCCACCCGATCCGATGGCGACCCGCGACTGGATGGCGTGATACCCCGCCGCTCGCGGGTCGGCTTCCGGGTTGAGGAAGGTGAGCAGGCGGTTCTGCTGGTAGGGCGCCAGCCGCTGCCAGAGCGGGAGCGCGATGGTCCCCATGGCGACGTTGAGGCACCAGACCAGCACGCGAGTCGTAGATGTACGGGCGCCAGGCGACGAGCAGCGCCGTGAACGCCACCATCCAGAGGCCCCACGCCCAGTTGTTGAAGGCCAGCAGCAGGCTGAGCCCGGGCGAGGCGATCATGAACAGCAGCCGGGGCCGCACGCCCGCCCAGAACAGCATGGCGAAGGCGACCCCGATGAACACGATCGCGCTGCCGAGGTCGGGCTGCTTGAGCACGAGGAGGAACGGCACGCCCACGATGAGGCCGGGCATCAGCAGGTCCCGGAACGAGCGCGGCGGCTCCTTCCGGCCGGACAGGTAGCGCGCCAGCATGAGCACCGTGGCCACCTTGGCCAGCTCCGACGGCTGCCCGATCTGGTGCCCGCCGACCGACAGCCAGCTATGGCTGCTCTGCGCCGTGCCCGCCCCCGTCCCGACCACCAGCACGATGGCGAGCAGCGCGATGCTGAACGCGTAGAGCGCCGGCGCAAGCCACTCGAGCAGCCGGAGCGAGGTGTGGAACACGACCCACCCCACGATCGTGCCGATCCCGAACCAGAAGAACTGCCGCGTCCACACGCCGGCGGCGTGCGTCGGGACGTCGGTCTGTCCGGCCGAGTAGAGCGTGAGCAGGCCGAACGTCATCAGGGCGAGGGTCACCCCGAGCAGCCGCCGGTCGAGCGTCGCGGTCCTCACGGCCGCTCCCCGGCGCGGCGCACGCTGTCTTCCTGGGCCCGGACCGCGGCCGAGTCGGGATCGAGCTCGACCGGCCGGGGCGCGGTGTCGGCGGGCGAGACCGCTTCGTCCAGCAGGACCTTCACCTTGATCGTTCCCACCGTGTCCGGCCCGAGGATGTAGCGCCGGAGCGTCCGGATGACGTAGGGCGCCACCGTCGTCCCATGCTCGGCGAACTCCATGATCCCGCCGACCACCAGCTCCGGCTTCTCCGCCGGGGCGAAGCCGATGAACCAGCCGTGGTCCTTGCCGTGCGGGTTCTGCGCGGTGCCGGTCTTGCCGGCGACGGCCAGATCCGCAGTGCCGGCTGGCTGCGGCGGTGCCGTGCTCGACCACGGCGATGAGCGCCCGCCGGAGTCCGTCCAGCTGCGCCGGCGACAGGCCGAGCGCACGCGGCGCCGCCGGCGCGGGCCGCACGATGAACGGCGAAGCCGCGTTGCCGTCGCCCGAGAGCCCCTCGTAGAACCGCATCATGTTGACCAGCGTCTGGGTGTTCTCGCCCTGGCCGATCGAGAAGTTGAGCGTCGTCGCGGGCGGGCTCCACCGGCGCGGCCCGTACAGCCGGTCGAAATAGGCGGTCGTGGCGGGGTAGATCGGATCGACCTCGTTCTCGAGATCGATCCCGCTCTTGTCCCGGAATCCCATCAGCACGCCGTCCTGGACGATCGCGTTGAGGCCCAGGCGAAGTCCCAGCTGGTAGAAGTACACGTCGCAGCTCGACGCGACGGCGCCGACCAGATCCAGCGACCCGTGCCCTTCCTTCTTCCAGCAGCGGAAGATGCGGTTTCCCAGCCGGAGGCCGCCGCGGCAGGGCGTGGGCATGTGGGTATCCAGCCCGATCAGGCCGCGCTTCAGCGCCATCGCCGCGATCGCCAGCTTGAACGGCGAGGCGGGCGGATAGCGGGTCTGGATGGCGCGATTGAGGAGCGGCCGGGCCTCGTCGTCGTTGAGGCCGCGCCAGAGGGCCATCGAGATCCCGCCCACGAACGCGTTGGGGTCGTAGGTCGGCGCCGAGTACAGCGCGCGAACCTCGCCCTTCGGCGTCATGGCGATCATGGCGCCGCGGACCCCCGCGGGCCAGACGCTGTCGATGTAGCGCTGGAGATCGAGATCGATCGTCGTGCTGATGGGCTTGCCGGGGGTTGGCGGCAGCGCCGTGCTCGCCTCTTCCCGGACGAGCCGGCCGCGCGCGTTCACCTCGATGTAGCGCACGCCCTCCGCGCCACGGAGCGTGTCGTCGTACTCCTTCTCGAGGCCCGCCTTGCCCACGATCGAGCCCAGCCCGGCGCCCGGAAAGCGGTTGGCGGTGAGGTCCGACTCGGTCACCTCGGACACGTATCCGACCAGGTGCGCCACTGCCTTGCCGGCCGGATAGAGCCGCTTGGGCTCCGACTGGACGACGAGGCCCGGCAGGACCGCCCGGTGCTCTTCCAGCCGCGCGATGGTCTCGAACGTGGCGTCACCGAACACGACGACCGGCTGGTAGCGCGCCTGGGCGAAGCGGCGGAGAATCTCCGCGATCTCGGACGTGTCCACCGGTACGAAATGATCCATCCGCGCCAGCACGGCCCGGAGCGAGTCCTTGTTGGGCGCGAGCAGCTTCACCGAGTAGCCGGGCACGTTCTCGGCGATGATCCGGCCCCGCCGGTCCAGGATCGCGCCGCGCGGGCGGAGTGAGCGCGATCGGGCGGAGGCGGTTGGTTTCCGCCTTCAGCTGGAACTTGTCATGCTGGATGATCTGAGTCCGGAAGAACGCGCCGGACAGCACGAGGAACGCGACGACCAGGATCCAGCGCGCGATGTCGGCACGCTCGCGGACCCGGTAGGAATCGAAGCCGTTCATGCGGCGGATCTCATGCGTCGAGCCGGATCGAGAACCACTCGCGGAACGCCAGCAGGATCACGAGCGCGAACAGAGCCGACGAGAGCGCCTGCAGCGGGCTGTAGACTGCGAGCTCGGTCAGGATGGAGCCGTCGCCGCTTCCGCTCACCACCAGGACCAGGAAGTCCCGCAGCCAGACCCCCCCGGCCACGAAGGCGGCGTTGACGAGGAGATTGTCGGCGAAGAAGACCGCCCGCGCCCACGAGGCCACGTACGCCACGACAGTGTGCGCCAGCGCGCCCGCCCCGAACCGGGCCGGCGTGAGCGAGTCCGCCGCGAGCCCGACCATGAATCCGGCCACCGCCGACGCTCCCGGCCCGCTCCGCATCGCGAACAGCATCAGGCCGACGAGCAGGAAGTCGGGGCTGACCCGCGGACCCCAGAGACGCGGCCGCACGTAGAAGTGCAGCGCCACGAGGAGCAGGAGCACCACGGCGAGCTGAATGCGGTTGGCGCGGGCCGGAATCATCGGGCGGTGTCTCCCGGCGCCCGGGGGGCGGCAGCGGGCGGCTGCGCGGCGGGAGCAGGAGCGGGCGTGGCGGGAGCAGGAGCGGGCGTGGCGCTCGGAGAAACCGTGCGCGGAGGTACCCTGACCGGAGCCACCCGGGTGGTGTCCCGGCGGAGCGCGGCGAGCGAATCGGTCCGTCGGGCACGGGCATCACGGGCCGCCTGGGCCACCGAGTCGGCCACGCGCAGCCGCTCGAGGGAATCGAGCCGCTGCGCCTGCAGCGCCGAGTCGCTCGGGAAGGCGCGCGCCAGGTCGCCTTCCGGAGCGATCAGCACCAGCACATGCGCGGCGGACCCGGGATTGGCGGCGGGCTGAAGCCGGTAGACGCGCTCCCAGCCGGCCTGCTCCCGCACGACGCCCGTCACGGTGCCCACGGGAATGCCCTTGGGGTACACTCCGCCCAGACCCGACGAGAGGACCAGCGTGCCGACCGGCACCGAATCGCGGTAGGGCACACCGCGGAACTCGAGCCCGCCCTCCCCGCCGGCCGACGGGCGCCACCACGCCTGCGGCGTTCCCGGTCACCGTGAACGCGCTCACCCGGAACTCGGGGTGCGCCCAGGTCATCACGATGCTCGAGCGGTCCGCCACATTGAGGATCACGCCGACGAGGCCTTCGGGTGCCACGACAGGGTCGAACGCCGACACCCCTTCGCGCGACCCGGCGCTGAGCAGCAGTGTCCGTCCGTCGGTGGCCTGCGACTGGTGCAGGACCTCGGCGGCGACGTACCGGGTCCTGAGGCGGCGGCTCAGCGACAGCAGCTGGCGGAGGCGCTCGTTCTCGGCGAGCAGGGACGGCATGCCCTGGACGAGGTAGGAGGCGGAGTCACGCTGGGCGGTGATGGCGCGGAGCCGGACGCGGCTGGTCTTCCCTTCCTCGGCCTGGACCTGCAGCCAGACCAGCGGCCAGAACACGGTCTCCCGCAGGCCCGCCGAAATGCCCTGGCCCCACGATGCCGGGGAGAACAGTCCGAACAGGGAGAGCCCGAGACAGACGAGGAATAGGACGGTGTCCCGGCGCGTGTACGAGCGTTCCGACGCGCTGCCCATGCTCAGACGGACAGGACGCTGCGGTATTTCTCGTAGTCGTCGAGAATGCGCCCGGTCCCGCGGACCACGCAGGTGAGCGGGTCCTCGTCGACGTGAATGGGAAGGCCGGTTTCCTGGGCCAGCAGGATGTCGAGCCCGCGGATGAGGGCGCCGCCGCCGGTCATCACGATGCCGCGGTCGACGATGTCGCTGGCGAGCTCGGGCGGGGTGATCTCGAGCGCGCGGCGCACGGCGTCCACGATCTGCTGAATCGGCTCCTGGACCGCCTCGCGGATCTCGGCGGAATGCACCCGGACGGTCTTGGGGATGCCGGAGACCAGATCGCGGCCCTTGACCTCCATCTCGCGCTCGTCGCCGGTGGGCGCGGCGGAGCCGATCTTGATCTTGATCGCCTCGGCCGTCGGCTCACCGACGAGCAGGTTGTAGTTCTTGCGCATGAACTGGACGATGGCCTGGTCCAGCTCGTCGCCGCCGGTGCGAATGGAGGTGTCGGACACGATGCCGGAGAGGGCGATGACGGCGATCTCGGTCGTTCCGCCGCCGATGTCGATCACCATGTTGCCGGTGGGCGTCTCGACCGGAAGGCCGACGCCGATCGCAGCCGCCATCGGCTCGGCGACCATCAGCACCTGCTTGGCCCCGGCGGTCTCGGCCGAATCGCGGACGGCGCGGCGCTCGACCTCGGTGATGCCGGACGGCACGCAGACGATGACCTTGGGCTTCACGCGGAAGACGTGCTTGTCGATGATCGTCTTGAGGAAGTACCGGAGCATCTTCTCGGTCACGTCGAAGTCGGCGATGACGCCGTCCTTGAGCGGCCGGACCGCGAGGATGCCGTCGGGCGTGCGGCCGAGCATCCGTTTGGCCTCGAGGCCGATGCCCTTGATCTTGCCGGTGGCCTTCTCGATGGCCACGACCGACGGCTCGTTGAGGACGATCCCCTCGCCCTTCACGTAGATGAGCGTATTGGCCGTGCCGAGGTCCACCGCGATCTCGTTCGCGGGGAGCCAGGACATCAGTTTCAGCGAAGGAAGCTTCATCAGGTGGCCGTGAGGCGCATGGGTGAACAAGCTAAATGGGCACTGGGGTATCGGGAAGCTGCTCGGAGCCTGATGTTGCAAGCATCGTCATCCGACTGACCGACCACTGACCCGCCTGACCGTCCGACCGCCTGACCGTCTGGTTACTCGCCCCGTACTCCCGAACCCTCCCGCCCCGCGCTCCGTCCCGGGCAGCGCCTCCACCGGCCGGAACGTCACACGCTCGACTCGGGCGATGACCATCTGGGCGATCCGCATGCCGCGGGTGACCTGGAAAGTATCGGCTCCGAGGTTCACCAGCATGATCATCAGCTCGCCCCGGTAGTCGCTGTCGATCGTCGCCGGGGTGTTCGGGAGCGTGATCCCGTGCCGGAGCGCCAGGCCGGACCGTGGCCGGATCTGGCACTCGAACCCCTCCGGTACCGCGATCGCGAAGCCCGTCCGGAACAGCTTCCGCTCGAACGGCCCCAGGGGGCCGTCGTCCGCGCTGGCGACGTCGTACCCGGCGGCTCCCGGCGTGGCGAGGCTCGGCAGGGGCAGCCCGTCCCCGTGCGGGAGGCGGGTGATCAGCACCTCGGTCACAGGACCGAGGCGACGTCGGTCAGCGGGAGCCGGAAGGCTTCGGCCACGCCCGGGTAGACGGTCTTGCCCTCGACCACGTTGAGCCCGAGCGCCAGAGCGGAGTCAGCCTTGCAGGCCGCACGCCAGCCCTTCTTGGCGAGCTTAAGTGCATATGGCAGCGTGGCATTGGTGAGCGCGAGCGTGGACGTCCGAGGCACCCCGCCGGGCATATTGGCGACGGCGTAGTGCAGAATGCCCTCGACGAAGTACGTGGGGTTCTCGTGGGTGGTGGGCTTGATGGTCTCGACGCACCCGCCCTGGTCGACCGCCACGTCCACGATGACCGTCCCCGGCTTCATGGTCTTGAGGTCGGCACGCTTGACCAGATGGGGGGCCTTGGCCCCCGGCAGCAGCACCGCCCCGATGACCAGATCGGCCCGGCGGATCGCCTCGAGGATGTTGTGGCGGTTGGAATAGGTGGTGTCCACATTGGCCGGGAGGACGTCGTCGAGATACCGGAGCCGGTCGAGCGAGATGTCCATGATGGTCACGTGGGCGCCCAGGCCGGCGGCCATCTTGGCCGCGTTGATGCCGACCACGCCACCCCCGATGATCACCACCTCGCCCGGCGCCACGCCCGGGACGCCGCCCAGCAGCACCCCGCTCCCGCCAAACACCTTCTCCAGGTACTTGGCGCCCTCCTGCACCGCCATCCGGCCGGCCACCTCGGACATCGGCGTGAGCAGCGGCAGCTCGCCGCTCGGGAGCTGGACGGTCTCGTAGGCCACGGCAACGGCGCCCGAGTCGATCACGGCGCGGGTCAGGTCTTCGGCGGCCGCGAAGTGGAAGTAGGTGTAGATCACCTGGCCCTTCCGCATGCGGGGCCACTCGACCGCGATCGGCTCCTTCACCTTCATGATCATCTCGGCCCGCTGCCAGACCTCGTCGGCCGTGGCGAGGATGGCGGCGCCGACGGCCGTGTAGGCCTCGTCGGGAAAGCCGCTGCCGAGTCCCGCGCCGGCCTCGATGAAGACGGTATGCCCCGCCGCGACCAACGCCTCGGCGCCCGCCGGCACGAGGGCGATGCGGTTCTCGTTCGTCTTGATCTCCTTCGGCACGCCGATCAGCATGGGTCCTCTGGGTGGTTGGATGATCCGAATGAGTGGTGAGGACGAGCTGGCGTCGCTTCACCGCCCCGCCCCGAGCCGCACGACCGTCTGCCGCTCCGGCGCGAAGAACTCCGCGGCAACCGCGGCGATCTCGTCCGGCGTGACCGCATCGATCTCGGCCAGCATCCGGTCGAGCGGGCGGTACTCGTCGTCGTGGAGAACGAAGCCGGCCAGCCGGCCCATCCGGGCGCCCGGGCTTTCGAGCGAGAGCATGACCTGCCCCTTCAACTGCTGCTTCCCGTCGGCCAGCTCGGCCGCCGGCAGGCCCTCGCGGGCGAGGCGGGCGTATTCACCGCGGATGGCCTCGACCGCGGCGTCCGCCGTGCCCGGCTGGGTACCGATGTAGACGCCGAGCTGCCCGGCCGACTGGTAGAAGTGCTTGTAGGCGAAGATGGCGTACGCCAGGCCCAGCTCCTCGCGGACCCGCTGGAACAGCCGGCTCGACATCCCGCCGCCGAAGACGTTCGTGAGAATCGCGAGCGCGAAGCGCCGCGGGTCGTTGCAGCCGGAACGTGTCGGTACCGAAGACGATATGGGTCTGGGCGGAATCGCGCTCCTCCTGCCGCTCGGCGCCCCGCACGGCCGGCGTAATCGCGACCGGCGGCGCGCGCCGGCTCCGGCGCCTCTCCCTCGAACCAGCCCTCGCGCTCGAGCACCGTGAGCAGCTGGTCGTGGTTCACGTTCCCGGCGGCCGCCACCACGAAGTTCCCGCGATAGTAGCCGGTCTGGTGCAGACACCGGAGATCGTCGGCCGACAGCGCCGCAAGGCTCGCGGCGTCACCGAGGATGGAGTAGCCGTAGGGGTGATTCGGCCACAGCTCGGCCGCATGCAGCTCGAAGACGAGATCGTCGGGCGTGTCCTCCACCCCGTTGATCTCTTCGAGAATGACGTTGCGCTCGGGCTCCAGGTCGCTCTCGCGCAGCAGCGGCCGACGGGCGAGGTCGGTCAGGATCTCGACGGCCAGAGGAAGGTCGGCGTCGAGCGTGTGGGCCTGGTAGCTGGTGTAGTCGCGGCCGGTGAAGGCGTCGAGGCTGCCGCCCCGGACCTCGAGCTCGAGCGCCAGCTCCTTGGCGGAGCGGCGCTCGGTGCCCTTGAAGACCATGTGCTCGAGCAGGTGGGAGATGCCCATCTGCTCGCGACGCTCGTGCGCGCTGGCCGTGCGCACGTAGAAGCCGGTGGCGGCCGAGCGAACGCCCGGCAGCCGCTCGGTGAGGACGACGAGCCCGTTCGGTGCCGTGGTGCGGAGGAGCCCGTCGTCCAGTCGTACCGTATCCAAGATGGCGCTACTCCTTGGGCAGCAGCGCCTTCCGGGAGAGCTTCATGCGGCCGCGATCGTCCACCTCGAGCAGCTTGACCTGCACGATGTCGCCCTTCTTGACCACGTCTTCGGTCTTTTCCGTGCGGCCGTGCTGCAGCTCGCTGATGTGAAGCAGACCTTCGACGCCGGGCAGGATCTCGACGAACGCGCCGAAGGCCGTGGTGCTCTTGACCGGGCCCTCGTACGTCCGGCCCACCTCGGGCTCGGTCGTGATCGCCGCGACCATCGCGCGCGCCTTCTCGCCCGCCTCGCCGCCCACGGCCGAGATCGTCACGATCCCGCTGTCCTCGATGCTGATCTTGGCGCCGGTGGCGTCCTGGATGCCGCGGATCGTCTTGCCCTTCGGCCCGATGACGTCGCCGATCTTGTCCGGCTTGATCTGCATCGTGAAGATACGCGGGGCGTACTTCGACAGCTCCGTCCGCGCCATCGGCAGGACCTTGGCCATTTCCTTCAGGATGTGGAGCCGGCCCTTGCGCGCCTTCTCGAGTGCCTGCTCCATGATCTTGAGGTCGAGGCCCTCGATCTTGATGTCCATCTGGATCGAGGTGATCCCCTTCTCGGTCCCGGCCACCTTGAAGTCCATGTCGCCGAGGTGATCCTCGGAGCCCAGGATGTCGGTGAGGACGGCGATCTTGTCGCCCTCCTTGATGAGCCCCATCGCCACGCCGGCGCAGGGCGCCTGCATCGGCACGCCCGCGTCCATGAGGGCCAGCGAGCCGCCGCAGACGGTGGCCATCGACGAGGATCCGTTCGACTCCAGGATCTCGGAGACCACGCGCAGGGTGTACGGGAAGTCCTCGTAGTGCGGCAGCAGCGGCTGCAAGTGCCCGCTCCGCCAGCGCGCCATGCCCGATCTCGCGCCGGCTGGTGCCGCGGATCATCTTGACCTCGCCGGTGGAGTACGGCGGGAAGTTGTAGTGCAGCATGAACGACTTGGTGGTCTCGCCGGCCACGTCGATGCTGTCGATCCGCTGCTCGTCGTCCGCGGTGCCGAGCGTGACGGACACCAGCGCCTGGGTCTCGCCGCGCTGGAACAGCGCCGAGCCGTGGGTGCGCGGCAGGACGCCGGTCTCGATGGCGATCGGACGGATGGTGTCGAGATCGCGCCCGTCGACCCGCTCGCCCTTGTCGAGCACCTGCTTGCGCATCACCTGGTACTCGACGTCCTCGAGCACGTTGCCGATCTCGCGGCCCCGGTCGGGGAAGGCCTCCAGCACCTTGGCAATCGCCTGGTCGCGCACCGCTTTGACGCCGCTGGCCCGGCTGGCCTTGTCCTTGGCGTTGATGGCGGTGGCCATCTGGGACTCGGCCAGCTCGCGGATCTTCGCCACGATGCCCGCGTCATGCTCGGCCTTGGTCCAGGCGATCTTCGGCTTCTTGTCCGCCTTGTCGATGACCTGCTTCTGGAGCCCGATGATCTCCTTGATCCCCTTCTGCGCCACCTTCAGGGCCTCGACCACCTCGGCCTCGGAGATCTCGAGCGAGCCGCCCTCGACCATCAGGATCGACTCGGCCGAGCCGCTCACGACCAGGTCGAGCGTGGAGAACTCGAGCTGCTGGAAGGTCGGGTTGAGGATCCAGTTCCCTTCGACCCGGCCCACGCGCACCGCCGCCAGCGGACCGTTCCACGGCACCGTCGACAGCGTCAGCGCGGCCGAGGCGGCGACGACGCCGAGGATGTCGGCGTCGTTTTCCTGGTCGGCCGACAGCACGGTGACGAAGACCTGCACCTCGTTCTTGAACCCTTCCGGGAAGAGCGGCCGGATGGACCGGTCGATCAGCCGCGCCGCCAGGATCTCGTCATCCGACGGCCGGCCCTCGCGCTTGAGGAACCCGCCCGGGATCTTGCCCGCGGCGTAGGTCTTCTCGCGATATTCGACGGTGAGGGGGAAGAACGGGAGGGTGGAGATGTTCGGGGATACGGTGACGGCGGCCAGCACCATCGTGTCGCCGAAGCGGAGCAGTGCGGAGCCGGCGGCCTGCTTCGCGAGGCGGCCGGTTTCCAGTGTGAATGGACGTCCGGCGAACTGGGTCTCGATCCGTTGTACGGTCACGACCTTCTCTCTCTCTGATCTCGGGTTTCTTTGCTGCGTACGGACACATCAATGCACAGAGGGCGTCCCGATGCCTGGATCAGGACGCCCTCTGCTGGCGTACGGTGGTTAGTGACGGAGACCGAGCTGCTCGATCAGCGCGCGATAGGTCTCGAGGTCACTGCGCTTGAGATAGGTCAACAGCCGGCGGCGGGTGCCGACCATCTTCAGGAGACCGCGCCGCCCATGGTGATCCTTGGGGTGCGTCCGGAAGTGATCGGTGAGCGAATTGATCCGCTCGGTGAGCAAGGCCACCTGGACCTTGGTCGAGCCCGTGTCGCCCTCGTGGGCCTGGTGCTTGGCCGTTACGGCCTGCTTGTCGAAGCTCATGCTGCCCTGGTCCTCAATTGCGTTTGGCGTCGTAATCCGTTGTAGCACGGTAGAATAACCGAGGGGGAAGCGGGGGACAAGGGCGGTCAGGCGGTCAGGCGGTCAGGCGGCAGGCGGTCAGGCGGCGGGCGGTCAGGCGCGGGCGTCAGTCGTCAGGCTCGAGGCAGCTCGGCGGCAGGCGCTCAGGCGGACCAGCCCTCGACCGCCTGACCGCCCGACCGCCTGACCGCCCGCCCGCCTGCCCGCCTGCCCGCCCGTCACGCCCCAAACAACCGCCGAATGTCGTTCGAGAACGCCAGCCCCATCAGCAGGACGATCAGCACCAGGCCCACCATCGTGAGCCGCTCCCGGAGCTTGAGCGGCAGCGGACGGCGGACCACCGCCTCCGCCAGCAGGAACAGGAACTGGCCCCCGTCCAGCACCGGCACCGGCAGCAGGTTGAGCACCGCCAGGTTGATCGAGATCAGCGCCATGAAGCTGAGAAAGGCGTCGAGTCCCATTCGGGCACTCTGGCCGGCCAGCTGGCCGATGAGGATCGGCCCGCCCACCTCCCGCTTCGAGATCCGCCCGCTGAAGAGCCCGCGCACCGTCCGGACGATCTGGGTCGAGGCCCCGACCGTGGCATGCCAGCCCTCGACCGCCGCCTGGCCCAGGCTCAGGGGCTCCGAGCGGAAGTCGCCGGCCGCGGCCACACCGATCCGGCCGATCGCCAGGGGCTTCCCGTCAGGGCCGGGGATCGAGTCGACGTACGGCGTGATGTCGAAGCGCTGGCGCCCTCCTGCCCGGCCCACCTCGATCGCGAGCGGCCGGCTGGCGCTCTTCTGCACCGTCTCCAGCAGGTCGTACCACTGGGTGACCGGCGTCCCGGCGATGGCCGTGATGGTGTCGCCCGGCTGGATCCCGGCGCGGGCGGCCGGGCGGCCCGGGGCCACCTCTCCGACCACCGGCGGGCGAAACGGCTGCAGCGCCTGTGACGCCTTGAGCCGCTGCTCCAGGGCGTCCTGGTGGATCGACGCGCTGACCGTCGAGCCGTCCGCGAGCTGAAGCCGGATCTCGGGCTCGGGTGCGTTGGCGATGCCATCGACGATCTCGTCCCACGACGCCACCGGCCGGCCGTTGAGCGCCACGATGCGGGACCCGGGCTTGATCGTCTTGAACGCCTCGGCCTCGGGCGGCACCAGCTCGTCCACCACCCGGCCGACCGTGGTCACCGGATCGATCTGGCGGCCGTTCTTCGCCGCGAGGTAGGTGAAGATGACCCATGCGAACAGCGCGTTCATCGTGACGCCGGCCAGGATCACGATCATCCGCTTCCAGACCGGCCTCGCCTCGAACATCCGGTCCGGCGGCACGACCACGTCCGGAGCTTCCGCCCTCGAGCGCGCTGCTGCCGACGTCCTCCTCCCGGCTGGCCATCTTCACGTAGCCGCCTAGCGGCAGCCAGGAGATCGAGTATTCGGTTTCGCCGCGGCGGAAGGTCAGCCATTTGACCGGCGAGCCCAGCCCGAGCGAGAAGCGGTGGACGTAGATCCCGGCCCATTTGGCCGCGACGAAGTGGCCGGCCTCGTGCACGAAGACCAGCACCCCCAGAACCACGATCAGAGCCAGCACGGTCGTCAGCACGATGACCTCATGAACGGCGTACGTAGTCGCGCGCGCGCGCGCGCGCCCATCGATCGGCCTCGCGCACGGCCGGGAGGGCCGTGGCGGGAGCCGGCGCGTGATCGTCGAGCGTCCGCTCGATGATCTCGCTGATGCGGCCGAACGGGACCTGCCCCTCGAGGAAGGCGGCCACGGCAACCTCGTTGGCGGCATTGAACACCGCGGGCGTGATCCCGCCCGCGCGCCCGGCCGCCACGCCCGCGGCGAGGGCGCGGAACACGTCCGCCCGCACCGGCTCGAAGGTGAGCGGCCCGGCCGCCACCGGATCGAACCGGCGCACGCCCGCGTCGGGCAGTCGTGCCGGGTGCGTCAGCGCGTAGAGGATCGGCAGCTCCATCGACGGAAAGCCGACCTGGGCGATGACGCTCCCGTCGCAGAACTCGACGAACGCGTGCACGATGCTCTGCGGATGGACCACCACCTCCAGGGCATCGTACGACAGGCCGAAGAGGTGGTGGGCCTCGATCAGCTCGAGCGCCTTGTTGGCCAGCGTCGCGCTGTCGACCGTGATCTTGCTTCCCATCCGCCAGGTCGGATGCCGGAGCGCTTCCTCCACCGTTGCCTGCCACACCCGTTCGGCGGGCCACTCGCGGAACGGGCCGCCCGAGCAGGTGAGGATCAGGCGACCGAGCCCCGCGTCGCGGCCGCTCACGCACTGGAGCACCGCGCTGTGCTCGGAATCGATCGGGATGAGCTCGCCGCCGCCGGCGCAGGCCGCCTGCGCCACCAGCTCGCCGGCCATGACCAGCGTCTCCTTGTTGGCGAGCGCCACCCGCTTGCCGGCGCGAAGCGCGGCCAGCGTCGCGTCGAGCCCGGCCGCGCCGACGACGGCGTTGACCACGACGTCCACGTCCGGGTGCGTCGCGGCCTGGACCAGCACGTCGGGTCCGCTCGGATGCCCGGCGCCGTTGGTAGCGGCGGCCAGGCCCGCGAACGCGGGCCGCCACTCGGCCACCTGCGCCTCGAGCGCGTCGGCGTTCCGGCCGCCGGTGAGGGCCACGACCCGGAAGTGGTCGCGCTGGCGCGCCAGCACGGCGAGCGTGCTCCGGCCGATCGAGCCGGTGGAGCCCAGCACGGCGACGCCCTTGGTCGCGCCCATCAGAGGATGCCGAACGCCCGGTACATCGCGGCCGCCGCGGGGATCACGAAGTAGAGCGAATCGAGCCGGTCGAGCACGCCCCCGTGTCCCGGAATGAGGTGGCTCGAGTCCTTGACGCCGGCCTCGCGCTTGAAGAGCGACTCCGCGAGATCGCCGACCTGCCCGATCACGCCGAGCACGGCCGCGACCACGAGCAGCTGCCAGAGCGGGACGTCCACCCCGACGCGCGGGAAGACCGCCGCGCCGAACACCGGCGCCACGGCGAGGCCGCCCACGACGCCGGCCAGGCTTCCCGAGCGCGTCTTCCCGGGACTCACCGTCGGCGCGAGCTTGGCGCCGCCGAAGGCCCGTCCGCCGAACATCGCCGCCGTGTCGCACACCCAGGTCACCACCAGCGGAAAGAACACCAGCCACGCCCCGGCCCAGCTCCGGAGCCCGTGGCCGTGGTGGCGCATGTCGAGGAGAAACGCCGGCAGCGCCCCGGCGTAGGCCACGGCCAGCACGGTCACGCCGACCGCGGCGAGCGGCCGGTCGGTCGGCGCGCGCGTCAGCAGGGCCCACGTGAGGATGGCGATCAGCCAGATCGCCGCCGCATAGGGCCAGGCCGCGTCGACCACGGCACGGGTGCCCGGCGACGCGATCGCCGCGTAGGCGATCGGCGAGATGGCGGCGGCGCTCACGAGCCCCAGCACCCGGGCGGGACGGATCTGCTGGCGTTCGGCGAGATCGAACAGCTCCCGGGTGGCGAGCGCGGCGGCCGCCACGAGCAGCAGGACCAGCGGCAGGCCCCCGTACCAGACCAGCAGCAGGGCCAGCGGGATCGCGACGACGGCGAACCCGACGCGCCGCACCAGATTGGCGTCCATCAGACCGAGACGCGGCCGAACCGGCGATCGCGCCGCTGAAACTCCAGGATGGCCTCGAACAGGTGGCGCCGGGTGAAGTCCGGCCAGAGGACGGGCGTCACGTAGAGCTCGGCGTAGGCCAGCTGCCAGAGCAGGAAGTTCGAGATCCGCATCTCGCCCGAGGTGCGGATCAGCAGATCGGGGTCGGGCCAGGGCGCGGTGTAGAGCCGGCGCGCCAGTGCGTCCTCGTCGATGTCGGACGGATCCAGCCGGCCGGCGGCCACTTCCTCGGCGAGCTGGCGCGCGGCGCGCGTGATCTCCGCGCGCGAGCTGTAGGAGATGCAGAGGTTGAGCGCGAGATCCTCGCCGCCGGCGGTCTCGGCCATGATCCGGTCCACCGCCTGGCGGGCGCCCGGCGCGAGCCGCTCGAGATCGCCCAGGATGCGCACCGACACCCGCTTGGACCGCAGGTTGTCGACCTCGCGCGCGATGTACTCCTCCAGCAGGCTCATCAGCGCGTCGATCTCGACCGCCGGCCGCTGCCAGTTTTCCTGGCTGAAGGCGAACAGGCTCAGCACGCCCACGTCGGCGTCGAGGCAGCCCTGGATCACCTCGCGGACGGCGCGCATGCCGGCGTGGTGGCCGAGCGGGCGCGGCAGCGCCCGGCCCTTGGCCCACCGGCCGTTGCCGTCCATGATGATCGCGATGTGGGCGGGCACCGACCCGTGGACCTTCAGCCGCTGGAGGAGATCGTCGCTCATCCCGTCAGACTTCCATGATCTCGGCTTCCTTGGAGTGGATCAGGCCGTCGATCTGCTTGATGTGCTCGTCGGTGATCTTCTGGACGTCCTTCTCGGCCCGCGTCTTGTCGTCCTCGGGCACCTTCTCGAGCTTCTTGATCTTCGACATCGTCTCGGTGCGCGCGTGGCGGACGGCGACGCGGCCCTCCTCGGCCAGCTTGTGGACCACCTTCACCAGCTCCTTGCGGCGCTCCTCGCTCAGCGCCGGCAGCGGCACCCGGATCAGGTTGCCCTGGGTGGCCGGATTGAGGCCGAGGCCGGCGTCGCGGATGGCCTTCTCGATGGCCTGGGTCAGCCCCTTGTCGAACGGCTGAACGGTGAGCATCCGGGCCTCGGGCGCGGCCACCATGGCGACCTGGTTGAGCGCCATGGAGTTGCCGTACGCGTCGACGCGCACGGTGTCGAGCAGCGCGGTGCTCGCCTTGCCGCTCCGGATCCCGCTGAACTCGCGCTTGGTGCTCTCGACCGCCTTGTGCATCAGCTCGCGGGCGTGCTTCGTGAGTTCGGGAATGGTGCTCATCGGACGAGGGTCCCTACCCGGTCGCCCTGCAGCACACGCGAGATGGCGCCGGGCTGGTTGATGTTGAAGACGACGATGGGAAGCTGGTTGGCCTTGCAGAGCCCGAACGCGTTGGCGTCCATGACGGCGTAGTTCTTGACGATCGCTTCCTGGTAGGTGAGCTCGGGAATGAACGTGGCCGACGGGTCCTTGCGCGGATCGCCGGTGAAGATCCCGTCCACGTTGGTGGCCTTGAGAATCACCTCGGCCTCGATCTCGAGCGCCCGGAGGACGCCGGCGGTGTCGGTGGAAAAGAACGGGTTGCCGGTGCCGCCGGCGAAAATGATGAGCCGCCCCTTCTCCAGGTGCCGGATCGCCCGGCGCCGGATATACGGCTCGGCCAGCGATTCCATCCGGATGGCGGTCATGACCCGGGTGTCGACCCCGCACTTCTCGAGCACGTCCTGCAGCGCCAGCGCGTTGATCACGGTGGCCAGCATTCCCATGTAATCGGCCGACACCCGGTCGAGCCCTTCCCGGCTGGCGCTCACACCGCGAATGATGTTGCCGCCGCCCACCACCAGCGCGAGCCCTACGCCGAGGCCGTGGACCGACTTGATCTCCTCCGCCAGGCCTTCGAGGACCGGAAAATTGAGCCCCGCGCCTTTCTCGCCGCCCAGCGCCTCGCCCGAAATCTTGAGCAAGGCACGGGTATAGGCGAGGGCCATCAGGCTGCTCCGACCTGGAACCGGGCGAACCGCCGGACGGTCACCGCTTCGCCCAGCGTGCCCGAGACCTCCTTCACCAGATCGCCCACGGTCTTCTTGTCGTCCCGGACGTACGGCTGCTCGAGCAGCGTGCGCTCGGCGATGAACTTCTTCACCTTGCCTTCGACGATCTTGGCGCGCACGGCCTCGGGCTTGCCCTCGGCGATGACCTGCTCCTCCGCGATCCGCCGCTCGCGCGCGATCAGCTCCTCCGGGACGTCGGCCGCGGAGACGCCGATCGGGTCGGCCGACGCCACGTGCAGCGCGATGTCGCGGGCGAGCTGCTGAAAGGTGTCGGTGCGGGCCACGAAGTCGGTCTCGCTGTTGAGCTCCACCAGCACGCCGACCTGGCCGTTGTGGTGGATGTAGCTCACCACCGTGCCCTGCGACGCGGTGCGGCCCGCGCGCTTGTCGGCCTTGGCGATCCCCTTCTTGCGCAGGATCTCCGCGGCCTTCTCCATGTCGCCGCCGGCCTCTTCGAGCGCCCGCTTGCAGTCCATCATTCCGGCGCCGGTGCGCTCACGGAGCTCGCTTACGTCCTTCGGGGAAATCGCCACGCTTGCCATAGTCTCCAGCTCGGGTTGCAGTCAGGGGTGAATAGTAAATCCGCCGCTCACGGGCCCGCACGGGCGGCCGTGCGTGGCCCGCGCGCTGTCACCCTGAGCGAAGCGAAGGGGCCATACCTCGAGGCATGACCCCTTCGCGGAGTTTACCCTGGGCGAAGCCAGGGCTCAGGGTGACTCGACGAGCGGGGTCGCGATGCCGTGCTACGCGCCTTCGCCCGCCGCGCCCGTAGCGGCCGGTTCCGCGGCGCCGCCATCGGCGTCGGTCTTGAGCCGCGCGGCGATGGCTTCCGGCTTCGGCCGGCGCTTCCGGCGCGGCCGGCGGCGCTTGCGATCGGCCTCGCTGTCGCCCTCGCTGCCGGCGTCGGTGCTGTAGGTCTCGCCCTCCGAGTCCTCGTTCACCTCGCGCATCGGCATCTGCTGGCGGGCTTCCTTGATCACGTCCGACAGGGCGGCGGTGATCAGGGAGACCGAGCGGATGGCGTCGTCATTGCCGGGCACCGGCACGGTGATGACGTCCGGATCGGCGTTGGTGTCGACGATGGCGACGACCGGGATGCCGAGCTTGTTGGCTTCGGCCACCGCGATCTTCTCCTTCTTGGCGTCCACGATGAACAGGGCGCCCGGGAGCCGGCCCATCAGCTTGATGCCCTCGAGGTTGCGGCTCAACTTCACCCGCTCGCGCTCGAACATCAGCTTTTCCTTCTTGGTGTAGTTCTCGAAGTCGCCGTCGGCCGCGCCCTGCTCCAGCTCGCGCAGGCGCCGGATCTGCTTCTTCAGCGTCTGGAAGTTGGTGAGCATGCCGCCGAGCCAGCGCTCGGTGACGTAGAACGCGCCGCTGTCCGCCGCCTCGGCCTGCACGATGGCCTTGAGCTGCTTCTTGGTGCAGACGAAGAGCACGCCCTCGCCCTTGAGCACGACGCTCCTGAGCAGATCCTGGGCCTTCGCGATCTGGCGGAGGGTCTTCTGGAGATCGATGATGTAGATGCCCGAGCGCTCGGCGAAGATGAAGCGCCGCATCTTCGGGTTCCACCGGCGAGTCTGGTGGCCGAAGTGGACGCCGGCCTCGAGCAGGTCCTGCAGTTGGGGCTGTGCCATGCGGGTTTGTCTATCCCATCTGTCTTAGGGTTGTGCGTCCACCGCGTTCATCTCCGGGCGCTACCCCCGAAGGGGCACCCATGACCGGATCCGGCGGTGTGCGAGGTGAGAGGCGAAAGTTGGAATGCGGGAGCGATCGGACGGTCCACTCCTCCGACCAGCGAATCCTCCCTCTTGTCCTACCGTCCCCTCGTCCGCTCGATTCCAACTTTCCCTCTATCGCTTGCTGAACTGGAACCGCTTCCGGGCGCCCGGCTGGCCCGGCTTCTTGCGCTCGACGGCCCGCGGATCGCGGGTCATGAGCCCGGCCGCCCGGAGCTTGGCCCGGTGCTGCCCGTCCGCCTCCACCAGCGCCCGCGCGATGCCCAGCCGGAGCGCGCCGGCCTGCCCCGCCTGCCCGCCGCCGTCCACGTGCGCCTTCACGTCGAACGCGCCGAGGGTGTCGGTGGCGGTGAAGCTCTGCTGGATGTGCTGCACCAGCGACGGCCGGGGGAAGTAGTCGCCCAGCGTGCGGCCGTTGATGTCCCACTTGCCGGTGCCCGGCGTCAGATACACCCGGGCGACGCTCGTCTTGCGGCGGCCCACGGCCTGCCAGCGGAATTGGGGCGTGGCGGTCATGCGCTCACCTTCGAGGGAGTGACGGAGAACGGCTTGGGCTGCTGCGCCGTATGCGGATGCTCGGCGCCGGCGTAGACCTTGAGCTTGCCGCGCATCTTCTGCTTGGCGAGCGAGGTCTTGGGCAGCATGCCGAAGACGGCCTTCTCGATGACCCGGTCCGGGTGCTTCGCGAGCAGGTCGCGCGCGGGAGTCATGCTGTCGTGACCCATGTACCCGGTGTGCGAGAAATACTTCTTGTTGTCCAGCTTCCGCCCTGTCAGCCGGACCTTCTCGGCGTTGATCACGACGACGAAGTCGCCCCCATCCATGTGCGGGGTGTAGGTCGGCTTGTGCTTGCCCCGGATGAGCTGGGCCACGACGCTGGCCAGCCGTCCGAGCGGCACGCCGGCGGCGTCGACCACATGCCAGTCGTGGCTGATGTCGTCGGGCGTGGCGGTGAAGGTTTTCATGGTCGCGAGTTGCCTGGGCCTTGGGTCATCGAAATTGGGTCAAATCGAAACAGACTCACAAGATACACGGCGGGCAGGACATGGGTCAAGAGGTCGCGCTCGAACTCTACGAGGACCTGGCCCTTCTCTACCGCCTCGCCTGCCCTGACACGAACGGTCCGGACGGTCCCCGCGGCCGCGGCGCGGAGCTCGTTCTCCATCTTCATCGCCTCCAGGACGACGACCCCGGCACCGGCGGCAACGCTCTGCCCCGCCTCCACCTGCACCCGGACGACCAGCCCCGGCATCGGCGCCTTGAGCGCCGCGGGGCCGCGGGGACGGTCGCCGGCGCCGGTCAGGCTCCGGATGTGACGGGTGCGCTCGTCGATGACCTCGATCTCGGTCCGCTCGCCCCGGCGGGTGATCGCCCAGTGGCCGGCGCCGGCTGACTCGATGCCCAGGGCCTCGGCGCGCCCATCGAGCAGCAGCTGGCGGACCGGCGCGCCCGGCACCGATCCGAGGCCGGCGGTGAGCGTGCGGCCGCCGACCGTGACGTGCTCGCCGTCGACCTCGACCTCGATCGTCTGCCCCAGGATCGTGACGACGTACTTCACGAGGCCCGGTCCAGCACGACCACCGTCTCGACGTGCGCGGTCTGCGGAAACAGATCGAACGCCCTGACCTCGGCGATCCGGAAGCCCGGCAGGCGGCCGAGATCCCGCGCCAGCGTGGCCGGGTCGCAGGACACGTAGACGACCCGCTGGCCGGCGCCAGTCGCTCGAGCGCCTCGGAGACACGCGCGTCCATCCCCGTGCGCGGCGGATTGGTGATGACGAGGTCCGGCGCCTTGAGCTCGCGCAGCACGTCCTCCACCCGTCCCGCGTGCCGCCGCGCGGCGGGACCCCGGCTCTCCGCTTCCGCCACGGCCCGCCGGTCGGACTCGACGCTCTCGACCGAAGCGCCGGCACGCACGAGCGCGGCGGTGGTCTCCCCGATGCCGGCGTACAGGTCCCACACGCGGCGGCCCTCGACCGCACCGAGCGCGTCGAGGGCGTGGGCCCGCACGCGATCGCCCATGGCGGGATGCACCTGCTCGAAGACCGTGGCCGGGTACGCCTCGTCCGCGCCCGCCATGGCCCGGGGCGCGCCGCCGGCGGGCTGCCACCAGAGCGTCGCGGCGGCGTTGCGGCGGCGGAGCTCGGCGTGGAGCTGGGCGGCGCCTCCCCATACCTCGCCTTCGGTGGTCCGGAACAGCACGTGGCGGCCGCCCTCACGCCCCATCCGGAGCACGAGGCCCTCGAGCCGCGGCGGGAAGAGCGACCGCAGCCGGCGGAGCACCTGCCATAGCTCCATCAGCTCCGGCACCGTGATGTGGCACCACTCGAGGTCGAAGACCTCCTCGGCGCGATCGTATCGGTGGAGCCCGACCCGAAGACCGTCGGCGCTCACCGCCAGCGTGATCTTCGTGCGGTAGTCGAACTCCCGCTCGGCAGGCACCAGCGGCGGATCGGCCACCTCGCGGCGGGCCAGGCGCCGGAGGGCCTCGCCGACGAAGCCGCGGCGCGCCTCGCGCTGCGCGGGGCCGGCGACGTGCTGGAGCTGGCAGCCGCCGCACTCGTCGCGCACGTAATGCGGACAGCGCGGCTCGACCCGGTCGGGCGAGGACTCGAGCAGGCGGCCCAGCCGGGCGCGCGCGAAGCGCTTGTGCGCGCGCAGTCCAGCCGGCTCGACGAGGTCGCCCGGCGCGGTGCGCGGGACGAACACCGTGCGGCCGTCGTCGAGCTTCCCGACCCCGTCGCCGCCGGCCGCGAGCCGGAGGATACGGATGCCGCTCACCGAAGCCCCTCGAGCCGGGCGCGCTGGAGCCAGGCGCCGTCGCCGGCATCGTCGGCAGAGACCGCCGGACGCCGCGTCCGGCGCGCGTGGTCTTCCGCCAGGGCCGCCGCGACGGCCAGCCGCAGGATGTCGTCGGGCGACGGCGACGGCTGGCTCAGGTCGGTGCGACGCTCGAGGAACTGGATGTCGAGATCGCCGTCCTGGAAGGCCGGGTCGGCCAGCAGGCGGCGGTGGAAGCCCTGGTTGGTGGCCACGCCGAGCACGGTGAGCTCGTCGAGTGCGCGGCGCATGCGCGTGATGGCCTGCGCCCGGTCGGGAGCCCAGACGATGAGCTTGGCGAGCATCGAGTCGTAGTGGAGCGTGACCTCGTCGCCCACGTCGACGCCGCCGTCCCAGCGGACGCCGGGGCCGCCGGGCACCCGCAGGTACTCGATCCGGCCGGTGCTCGGGAGGAAGCCGTTGGCCGGATCCTCGCTGGTGATGCGGCACTCGAGCGCCCAGCCGCGCGGGCTGAGCCAGCCGGCATGCACGCGCATGGGCTCGCCGGCCGCGATGCGGAGCTGCTCGCGCACCAGGTCCACGCCGTAGACCAGCTCGGTGACCGGATGCTCGACCTGGATGCGGGTGTTCATCTCGAGGAAATAGAACGAGCGGTCGGGCGCGAGCAGAAACTCGCAGGTTCCCGCGCCGCGATAGGCCACCGCCTCGGCGGCGGCGACCGCGGCCGCGCCCATCCACTCGCGGAGCTCGGAGTCGACGGCCGGCGACGGCGCCTCCTCGACCAGCTTCTGGTGCCGGCGCTGGATCGAGCACTCGCGCTCGCCGAGATGAATGGTCCGCGTGGCGTCGGCCAGGATCTGGATCTCCACGTGCCGCGGCCGCTCGATGAACTTCTCGAGGTAGACGCTCGCGTCGCCGAATGCCTTGAGCGCCTCGCTGGCCGCGCTCTCGAGCGCGCCGGGCAGCTCGTCCGGCGTCCGCACCACCCGCATGCCCTTGCCCCCACCGCCGGCCGACGCCTTCACCATCACCGGATACCCCACCTCGCGGGCCAGGCCGAGCGCGGGGCCGAGCTCGTCGAACGGCGCGCTCGAGCCGGGCACGATCGGAACGCCGGCCGCCTGCATGCGGCGGCGCGCCTCGGTCTTGTCGCCCATGGCGCGGATGGCCTGCCGGCGGCGGCCCGACCCAGGCGAGCCCCGCGCGCTCGACGGCCTCGGCGAATGGTGCCCGCTCCGCCAGGAACCCGTAGCCCGGGTGCACCGCGTCGGCACCCGACGACAGCGCGGCTTCGACGAGACGGTCGATGTCGAGGTAGCTCTGGGAGGGAGTCGCGGGGCCGATCGCCACGGCGTGATCGGCGGCGCGCACGTGCGGACTCGAGCGATCCGCCGTCGAGTACACCGCCACCGCTTCGAGACCTTCCTCGTGGCAGGCGCGCACGATGCGAAGGGCGATCTCGCCGCGGTTGGCGATCAGGACGCGCTTCAAGGGGCGGAAACCGCCGTGATCACGGACGGCAGGCGGGCGGCGGGGCGTCCCCGAGGAAGAGAAGCAGGCTGCCGCAGAGCAGGACGTTGTAGCGGGCGGCGGCCTCGTAGACGCCGCGAACGTCCTGCACCCACGGCGAACGGTCCTGGTGGCTGGCCTTGAGCAGCTCCACGACGCTGAGCGCGTCCGGCCCCGGTACCGGCGGGCGGCTGAGGCGCACCAGGCGGAACGGCACCCACGCGAGCGCGGGTGCCGCGGCCAGATCGGTCGACGGGCTCAGGCAGAGGGTCCGGCTGGTGGACGCCGCGGCCAGCGCGCGCTGCACCGGCAGCGCGGGGTCCACGCCCATCGCGGCCGCCATGCGCAGGCGATAGACGGAATCGGTGGCGTAGAGATCGGGGCGGATGGGAAGGACATCGAGGGGAGCGCGATCCTGGCTGCCGTACCACACCGACACCGATTCGAGATCGTTGCCCGTGAGGAGGACGCCTCCGGCCGGACAGGACGTGAGCAGGTTCGCGCCCAGCTCGACGATGAACGCGGGCATGGCCGGGGCGCCGGGCTGCGGTCGGAAGTAGAGGTCCGGATTCCACCCGCCCTGCTCCACTACGACCAGCGCGCGGTCGACCTCGGTGATGCCCCGGAAGACCAGGCCGGAGTCGACCGACAGCCGGACCGCCTGGTCGAGCGCGGTGGCGGCGAAGTCGAGATACAGGAGGCCATCGGGGTCGCCCCGGTGACCATGCAGGTGCCAGTCGCGGGAGTCGAAGAGGTAGAACCGGCCGAGCTGCAGCCAGGCGCGCCCGTCATCGGGAGCCGTGGCGAGGTAATGGCCCAGGAGGTCGATGGCCATCTGGCGCTCGCCCTCGCGCTCGAGCGCGGCCGCGCGGGGGGCCACGTTCGGGTCGATGGCGCCCTGCGCCGCCAGGCGAGACGCCCCGGCAAGCACCAGCAGGACGGCGAGGAAGCGCGACGGTAGGACCATGTATCTCAAGTATGGTGAAGGACTTCGAACTTCGCTAGGGCTCCGGGCCCGCGCCGGCCTCAGAGCGGGATGTTGCCGTGCTTCTTGGCCGGGTTCCGGTCGCGCTTGGTCCGGAGCGCCCGGAGCGCGTCGATCAGTCGCGGCCGGGTGTCCCGCGGATCGATGACGTCGTCAATGTAGCCTCGCGCCGCGGCGGTGTACGGGTGCGCGAACTTCTCGGTGTATTCCTCGATCAGCCGGGCCGTCGCCGCCGCGGGATCCTGGGCGCGGGCGATCTCGTCCTTGAACAGGATCTCCACCGCCCCCTTCGGCCCCATGACCGCGATCTCGGCCGAGGGCCAGGCCAGGTTCACGTCGCCCCGGATGTGCTTCGAGCTCATGACGTCGTATGCCCCGCCATACGCCTTCCGGGTGATCACGGTCAGCTTGGGCACCGTCGCCTCGCAGTAGGCGTACAGCAGCTTGGCCCCGTGCTTGATGATGCCCGCCGTGCTCCTGGGCCACGCCCGGCAGGAAGCCCGGGACGTCGACGAAGGTGACGACCGGCAGGTTGAAACAGTCACAGAAGCGGATAAACCGCGCCGCCTTGAGTGAGGCGCTGATGTCGAGGACGCCGGCCAGGACCGCGGGCTGGTTGGCCACGATCCCGACCGGGCGTCCCCCCAGCCGTGCGAAGCCGACGAGCATGTTGTCCGCGTACCCGCGATGCACCTCGAGGAACCTGCCGTCGTCGACCACGCGCCCGATCACACCGTGCATGTCGTACGGTTTGCTCGAGGCATCGGGGATGAGGTCGAGCAGGGCCTCGTCGCGCCGGTCGACCGGGTCCTCGGTGGGACGCACCGGCGGCTCATCGAGGTTGTTGAGCGGGAGGAAGCCGATCAGCTCGCGTATGGCCTGGAGCGACTCGGGCTCGGAATCGTGCACGAAGTGGGAGACGCCCGACGTGGTGCCGTGCACGTCCGCGCCGCCCAGGTCGTCGAAGCTCACCTCTTCGTGCGTCACCGTCTTCACCACGTTCGGCCCGGTGACGAACATGTAGCTCACGCCCCGGACCATGAAGATGAAGTCGGTGATCGCGGGGCTGTACACGGCGCCGCCCGCGCAAGGGCCGAGGATGGCGGAGATCTGGGGCACGACGCCCGAGGCGAGGGTGTTCCGGAGAAAGATGTCGGCGTAGCCGCCCAGCGACGCGACGCCCTCCTGGATGCGGGCGCCGCCCGAGTCGTTGAGGCCGATCACGGGTGCCCCGTTCCGGAGCGCCAGATCCATCACCTTGCAGATCTTCTCGGCGTGCGCCTCGCTCAGCGAGCCGCCGAAGACCGTGAAGTCCTGGGCGAAGACGTAGACCAGCCGGCCGTCGATGCGGCCCGAGCCGGTGACCACGCCGTCGCCGGGCACGACGTGCTGATCGAGGCCGAAGTCGGTGGAGCGATGGGTGACGAAGCGGTCGAGCTCGACGAAGCTGCCATCGTCGAGCAGCAGGTCGAGCCGCTCGCGGGCGGTGAGCTTGCCCTTCTTGTGCTGCTGCGCCACCCGGGCTGGTCCGCCGCCCTGTTCGGCGAGCGCCTGGCGGTGGTGCAGCTGGTCGAGGAGCTCCCTGGGGTCGGACATGGCGGGAGAATATAATAACCACACCGATTCGGGCCGCGCCCGACCTGCCGGAGCATCTCGCGTGTGCTCCTGACACTTGGCGGCGATGGGTGAGCCGGCGCACACACTCGGTGGGGTCCAGACGGCGGAGAATTCCAGGCCCCGTCGCCGAGTATAGGTGGCGGCAACGACCGACCGGACAGGAGGATTCCAATGAAGCGTACGATTGGCGCGGCACTGGCAGCCCTGGCGGCTTCCGCCGCCGTATCGATACGCCGCCGCTCAGAGCCAGGACAGCCGGGTCGACGTGGCACAGCGGGACGTTGAAGCCGACTACCGCATGGCCCCGACGATCCCGAGCGGTACCGACATCCCGGTGACCCTCGACGAGAACATCCCGGTCACGCGTGACCACATCGGGCGACACGTTCCAGGGTCACATCACTCGCGACGTCAAGGTCGATGGTCGGGTCGCGCTCGTGGCCGACACGCCGGTCGAGGTCAAGCTCGTCGAGCAGAGCGACGGCGCCAAGGCGGCGACGCCTTCGGCTGGTGAAGGTGAACGTGAACGGCGACATGCGGCGGGTGCAGGCCGACGTGGCCAAGGCCGACACCGACGAGCGCGGCCTGAGCACCGCGAAGAAGACTGGCGTCGGCGCCGCCGCGGGCGCGATCGTCGGCGCGGTGACCGGCGTGGGTGTGCTGAAGGGTGCGATCGTCGGGGCCGGCGGCGGCCTCGCCTGGGGTCTGCTGGATGGCAACCAGGCGCATGAGGTGAAGGACGACACGCCGCTGCGGTTCTCGCTGGAGCAGGATCTGAACATCGATTGACGCAGCGCACCGAGAGCGAGGCGAGTCACCCTGAGCGGAGCGAAGGGGGCATGATTCGGGTCATGCCCCCTTCGCTGCGCTCAGGGTGACGAGGCGGCCGACGACTCCGCTCGGCCGATCTCCAGCTGCTGGTACCTCCGCATGAACCCCCGGTCGATCCGGTCCTTCAGCCACCAGGCCCACCGGCTCCAGCTGCGAAGCCCCTTGTACCTGAGCAGCGCCCGGCCGTCGGCCGTGTTGAGGATGGAGAGGAACGACCGCTGCGGCCGATAGCCCTAGGAGGGGCCGGCCCCGAGCCGCGGCGAGCAGGTTGTGCCAGAGGATGGGCGCCTCGCGGACGGCATACACCCCCGACTTGGCGATCGCGGGAAACTGCGTGAAGGTGCCGCAGTCGCCGACCGCGAACACCCGCGGATCGGCGACGCTCCGGAGCGTATCCTCGATCCACAGAAATCCACGCGGCTCGGTCGGCAGGCCTGAAGCGGCGAGCAGTGGTGCCCCTTGGGGTCCGGTGAGCCACACGGTCAGGTCGCTGGGGAGCCTGTCCTCGCCTTCGAGCACGACCTGATCGGCATCCACCGCCGTGACCCCGACGCCGAGCCGGAGACCGATGCCGCGCGCCCCGAGCGCCCGTTCGGCCAACCGCTGGAATGGCTCGCCGTAGCCGTTCAGAATCCGCCGGCCACGGTCCACGATCGTGATCTCGCGCGCCCGTCCGTTCCGGTCGAGGGTCGCCGCCGCCGCGAAGGCGACCTCCACACCGCCGGCGCCCGCGCCGATCACGACGATGCGCGCCGGCCGAGTCCGATCCCCATCCGCGAGCGCGTCGAGCCGCTCCTTGAGGCGGCTCACGCGATGCAGCGGCTTGATCCGCTCCGCGTGGGCGGCCGCCGGCCCGTCCGAGCCGGCGAGCAGCGAGCCGATGTTGAACGAGACCAGGTCGTACGGCAGCGTTCGACCGTCCTGCAGCGCGACCTGCCGAGTCGCGGGGTCGAGACGGGTGGCGCAGCCGATCACGCATCGCGCGCCTGCCCGCCGCGCGATGGCCTGCACGTCGGAGGTGATGTCGGCCGCCGTGTACTGGCCGGCGAGGTAGCCCGGCGTCATGCCGGAGTAGAAGTGGCGCTCCTCGAGCGACACGATGGTCGTCTCGAGGTCCGGGGTCGGCTCGAGCGCGAGCCGGCGGAGGATCTCCAGGTGGACGTGCCCCGCCCCGACGAGCAGCAGCCGGGTCTCAGCCGGCGGCACCGATCCCCGCGCGCAGCATGACCAGGCCCAGGACCAGCATCCACGCCGCGTTGAGATGGAAGATCGGCCGGTATCGCTCGAGCTCGTCCGGCTTGGCCATCGTCACGCCGATGGCCGCGAAGCCGAGCAGGCCCGCGGCGACCGGCCACCCAGCCGGGCAGGATGCCGGCGTGCAGGAGACCCGCGGCGAGCACGACCTGGCCGAGGCCGAAGAACACGCGGCCGAAGCGCACCAGGCAGGTCGCGTAATGGGTGAGCACCTTGAGCCTCGCGAGAAAGCGGCTGATCTCATCCTTGCCCCGTCCGTCCAGGTCGAGCGCGCCCCAGGCACCCATGTGGTAGTAAAACGCCGCGCCCAGCGCTCCCACGAGCGAGCCGGTGGCGAGCACGGTGAGGCCCGGCCAGATCAGCACCCGGGCATCCGGCCCGACCACCGCCGCGGCCAGCGCCGCGGCGCCCATGATGGTGACGAGATAGCCGAAGATGTGCACGCGATACAGCCAGATCCACCGGCGGTAGTCGGCCCGGATCTCGGCGAACTGCTGCGGCAGGAAGAACCCGGCGGGCCGGACGCGGAGCAGCGTCCAGCCCAGCCAGAGCATGGCGGCGGCCGCGACGAACAGGGAGCCGGCGACCTTCAGCACGAAGGCGGTCATGGGGTGGCTACTCCTCTCCGCGCGGTGCGAGCTCGGCCGCCTTCCACTGCATCGCCATCCGGATGCGGGCCCGGCCGCTGGGGTGATCGAACCACAAGACCTCCTCCAGCGGCCCCGGATCGAGCTTCCGGTAGTCGGCGAGCTTGAGGGCGATCAGGGCGAACCCGTCGGGCTGGCGCGCGGCGTTGAGGCCGAAGATATCGGCCGCGGCCTCGGTGCTCCGGACATAGGTGTTGAGGACCGGGGTCAGGACGAAGAGGTACACCGTGAAGATCAGCGTGAGCAGGGGAAGCCCCGCGGGATCGTCGATCCCGCGAACTCCCCAGGCCTCGCCCCGGCGCGCTACGGTCCACGCGAACCCGGCCCGGAGCAACGCGAACCCGCCCACGGCCACGAGCGCGAAGAACAGGATGAGCTGGTAGATGTGGTACAAGACGTAGTGGCCCATCTCGTGGCCCATGACGGCTTCGATCTCCGGCAGGGACGCGCGCCGCAGCAGGTTGTCGTTGAGCGTGATCCGCTCGGTTCCCAGCAGCCCGGACACGTTGGCGCTGATGCGGGTGGTCTGGCGCGAGGCGTCCATCACGTACACCCGGTCCGCGGCGATGCCGTTGGCGTGCGCCAGCCGGACGATCGGCTCGCGGATGCGCGCATCGGTCAGGAGCGTGTACCGGTTGAACAGCGGCGCGATGAAGATCGGTGCGATCAGCGCGCCCACCACGACGAAGCCCGTCGTCACGGCGGCGCCCAGCGCCGGCCACGCGCGCGGGAAGCGATGGAGCACCTCGTACAGGACGGTCACCGCGATGCCGCCCAGGACGAGCGACACCCCGAGCCCGACCAGCTGATCCCGCATCCAGCCGCCGAAGTTCTGGGTGGCGAGGCCGTAGGCGTGCTCGCGCACGAAACCCGTGTACACGGTGAACGGAAACGTCAGGAGGGTGACGGCGAGGGTAAACGGCGCGTAGTAGAGAAACGTGCGGACCGGGCGATGGCGGCTCCGTCGCTCGGCCCAGTCGCGGATGCGTCGCGACCAGCCGGTCCGGAGCAGCAGGAGCAGGATCACCGCCGAGAGCAGCACGCCCCAGACCTGAATCCAGTACCCGCCCTCGGTGTACGCGTCCGAGCGTGCGCGGACGTCGGCGGGCACGGTCGCCAGATACGCCTGCGTCGCCGCTGCCGGATCGAGTGGCACGCCGGGACGGATGCGCGCGGCCTCGGGACGAGCTGTTGCGGGATCGAATCGCTGGCCCAGGTGCTCATCGACACCTCCGGAGGCTGTCTCGGTGGCCGGATACGAGAACGGGTCCCGTGAAGGGACCCGCTCGTCCTGCCGTTCGGCGCTACGCCTACTCCGCCTTGCTCTCCTCGTACACCGGCCTGACCGGCGGGATGATCGGCTCGTCCGGATAGCCGACGACCGCCAGCACGATGCGGTGATGGATCGGATCCACCTCGAGCACCTTGAGGTCGAGCGGCTGGCCTTCCTTCACCGCGTCGCCGGGGTTCTCGATGTTGGCGACGCCGAGCTGCGACATCGGGACGAAGCCCTCGATGTCGTTGCCGAGGTCCACCACGACGCCCTTGTCCATCAGGCGCACGGCGCGGCCGCGAAGCTCGAGGCCGATCGGATAGGTCTCCCCGATCCGGAGCCAGGGATCCTCTTCGGCCTGCTTGAGCCCGAGCGAGATCCGCTTGTTCTCGGCGTCGATGTTGAGGATCACCACGTCCACGCCGTCGCCCTTCTTGACCACCTCGGACGGGTGCTGGACGCGCTTGGTCCAGGACATGTCGGAGATGTGAATCAGGCCGTCGATGCCCGGCTCGATCTCGACGAAGGCGCCGAAGCTGGTGAGGTTCCGGACCTTGCCCTGGATCCGGGTGCCGACCGGGTACTTGAGCGGCAGCACCATCCACGGATCCTGCTCGGTCTGCTTCATGCCGAGCGAGATCTTCTCTTCCGCCTCGTCGACCTTGAGCACGACCGCCTCTATAGTCTCACCGATGCTCACGATCTTGGACGGGTGGCGGACGTTCCGGGTCCAGCTCATCTCGGAGATGTGGACCAGGCCCTCGATGCCCGGCTCGATCTCGACGAACGCGCCGTAGTTGGTGATCGAGACGACCTTGCCCTGGACCCGGGTGCCGACCGGGTACTTGGCGGCGACGTTCTGCCACGGGTAGGACTGGAGCTGCTTCATGCCCAGGCTGATGCGCTCGCGCTGCCAGTCGATGTCGAGGATCTTGACCTCGACTTCCTTCCCGATGGCGACCATCTCGGTCGGGTGCGACACCCGGCCGTAGGACATGTCGGTGATGTGCAGCAGGCCATCCACGCCGCCGAGGTCGATGAAGGCGCCGAAGTCGGTGATGTTCTTGACCACGCCCTTCCGCACCTGGCCGACGGCGAGCTCCTTCATCAGGTGCTCGCGCTTGTGCGCCCGCTCGTTCTCCAGGATCACCCGGCGGCTCACGACGATGTTGCGCCGGCGCTTGTTGAGCTTGATGATCTTGAACTCGTAGGTCGACCCGAGCAGCTCGTCGATGTTCGGCACCCGCCGGAGCGCGATCTGGCTGCCCGGGAGGAACGCGTCGACGCCCATCAGGTTCACCACCACGCCGCCCTTGATCTTCTTGACCAGCGTGCCCTCCACCGGCTCGTCGCTCTCATGCGCCACGCGGATCTTCTCCCACACCCGCATGAAGTCGGCCTTCTTCTTCGACAGGACGACCGCGCCCTCCTGGTCCTCGAGGTGCTCGAGGAAGACCTCGACCTCGTCGCCTTCCTTCAGCGACTGGGGGTCCTTGAACTCGTCGAGGGGGACGGAGCCTTCCGATTTGAAGCCGACGTCGAGGATGACGGCGTTGTCCGTGACGCGGAGGACCTTCGACTTGACGATCTCGCCTTCGACGATCTGCGCCATGGTGCCCTCGTACATCGAGAGCATCTGCTCGTAGTCTTCGTCGGAGTACTCTTCGTCGTAGAGGTCCTGCCGGACGCGGAGGCCGGTGGGGGAAATGAAGGTCTGGTGGGTGGCGGGTTGGAGTTGATCGAGCATGCGGTGCTGGCCGTCCTTTGTACTACCGCGCCATCGGAGCCGCGGGAGAGAGAGTGGTAAACCCATCGCTCGGCGGAAGTGCCGAGCGAGGAAGCCCGTAATGATAAACCCGGTACGGTGGCAACGCAAGGTGGGACAAGCACTTGAAGGGAGACTCGACGGGAAGATCGAGCGCGGCTGCCCTACGGCCGCCCGAAAATCGGCCGGGCGAGCGCCACGATCTTGCCGACCTGCTCCGCGAAGGTGAGCTCGGTCGTGTCGATCGGCACCGCGTCGTCCGCCGGACGCAGCGGCGCCACCTCCCGGGTCGAATCGGCCTGGTCCCGGGCCGCGAGTGCCGTGGCCTCGGCCTCGAGCCGGGCCGGCTCCGGCGGCAGGCCGCGCTGGATGACGCGCCGTCCCGCCCGGGTCTCGGGTGACGCGGTGAGGAAGATCTTGAGGTCGGCGTCGGGAAAGACCACCGTGCCGATGTCCCGGCCGTCCACGACCACGTCCCGGCCGGCGCGCACCATGGCGCGGAGATGCGTGTTGACCCACTCCCGGACGACCGGCACGGCCGACACCGCCGAGACGGAGCCCGTGACGCGGGCGCCCCGGATCTCGGCGTCCACCGGCTCGCCCTCGAGGTAGGCCGCGAATCCGGCCCCGTCGGGCTGGAGCATGAGGCCGCGGTCCTCGGCGGCGCGCAGGATGGTCTCGGCGTCGAGCACCGCCAGCGGGTCCTCGTCGGCCTGGCCGCGGCGCGCCGCCTCGCGCAGCGCCACCAGGGTCACGCCCCGATAGAGCGCGCCCGAGTCGAGGTGGGCGAACCCGATCGCCTCGGCGACGGCCCGGGCCGTGGTGGACTTGCCCGAGGCCGAAGGTCCGTCGATGGCGACGACGCCGCCCTTCACGGACGGGCCCTCCGGGCCAGCCCGCGCAACGTCTCCGGGAAGCGAGGGAAGCTCACGGCCGCGCACGCCATGTCGTCCACCCGGATCCGGGCCCCCGGCACCGTGCCGAGCACGGCGAACGCCATGGCCAGCCGGTGATCGGCGGCGCTCCGTACCGCGCCGCGTGGCGGTGCGCTCCCGCCCTCGACGTACAGGTCGTCACCCGACACCTCCGCCCGACAGCCTACGCGAACGCAGGTTCTCCGCGATCAGGCCCAGCCGGTCGCTCTCCTTCACCCGGAGCTCGCCGACCTGGCGGAAGACCGTCGTTCCCTCGGCGCGCGCCGCGAGCACCGCGAGCAGGGGAATCTCGTCGATCAGTCCCGGGATCTCGCCGGCCGCGACCTCCGTGGCGCGGAGCCGCGCCGGCCGCACGACCAGATCGGCCACGGGCTCGCCGAAGTGCTCGGTCGGCGTCCTCCACCGCGACCGGCGCGCCCATCCGCGCGAGCACGGCGAGGAACCCGGTCCGCGTCGGATTGACGCCGACGCCCGCGATGCGGAGCTCGCCAGCTTCCGCCAGCACCGCCGCCCCGACCAGAAACGCGGCCGACGAGGGATCGCCGGGGACCTGCAGCTCGAACGGCTCGAGCCGGCCGGTCGGGGCGAACCGGATCCAGCCGTCGGTCTCGTCCACCCGGTAGCCGAAGGCGCGGAGCAGCCGCTCGCTGTGGTCGCGCGAGCGGCCGTGCGGCTCCCGGAGCGCGACCTCGACGCCGCCGGCGAGCCCCGCCAGCAGGATGGCGCTCTTGATCTGCGCGCTCGACACCGGCATCTCGTACGTGAGCGCGGTCAGGGCCCCGCCCCGCACGGTGAGCGGAAGGCCATCGCCGGCCTGCTCGGTGAACTTCGCGCCCATCCGCGAGAGCGGCAGCGTGACCCGCCGCATCGGCCGGCGGCGGAGCGAGGCATCGCCGGTCAGGCGTGGCCGAGAAGCGATGTCCGGCGAGCAGGCCGAGGAGGAGCCGGGTCGTGGTGCCCGAGTTGCCGCAGTCGAGGGTCGCCTCCGGCCGGCGCAGGCGGCTTTCGCCCGACGATCGGACACGACGCTCGCGGGGCGAAGCGGCGAGATCTCGGCGCCGAGCTGCCGCAGCACCCGGGCGCTGCTCCGCGCGTCGAGCGAGGTCAGCGCGCCGCCCACGTGACTCTTCCCCCGGGCCAGCGCGGCGAACAGCAGCGCGCGGTGGGTGATGCTCTTGTCGCCCGGCACGCGCACGGCGCCGCCCACGATCATCGGTCCAGTCCTTCGCGGAAGCGCTGCGCGGCCGCCAGGTAGGCCCGGAGCCCGTCGGCGTCACCGGCGGCGACCAGGCGCCGAAGCTCGGCGAGGCTGTGCTCGGTGGCCTCGAGCGCCTCGACCACGGCGGCGCGATTGTAGAGGAGGATGTCGATCCACATGTCCGGGCTGCTGGCGGCCAGGCGCGTGGTGTCCCGTGCGCCCGTCCCGAACGAGACGCCGGCCAGCCCCCGGTCGGCGAGCGCCTTGGCCAGGGCGGACGCCACGGCCTGCGGCAGATGGCTGGTCCAGGCGAGCTGCCGGTCGTGCGCCGCCGCGTCGATCAGCACCGGCTGGGCCTCGAGCACCTGCTCCCAGAAGCTCATCACCCGCCGGGCGGCCTGGTCGCCGCCGGGCGTCCCGGTCTCGCAGACGTAGACCACGCACCCGCGCAGGCGGTCGGGGCGGGCCGCGGCGAACCCCGAGCCGTGGGTGCCCGCCAGGGGATGGCCGCCGGCGAACCGGTCGCCCAGGCCCTCGGCGATGGCCCGGGCGACCACCGGGGATTTCACGCTGCAGACGTCGGTCAGGAGGGCGCCGGGCTCAAGCAATGAGTGCAACCGGCCGATAAGTTCCAGCGTAACCTGCGCGGGGACCGCCAGGACCACGAGCTCGGCACCCCGCACCGCCTTGGCCGGGTTGTCGGCGAGCTCGGTGATCGCGGAGGTCCGAAGCGCCTGGACACCCTCCGCGCGCGAGGCCGAGACCCCGACGACACGCGGAATGCCCGCCAGGCGCGCCTGCCACGCCAGCGAGCCGCCAATGGCGCCCAGGCCGATCACGGTGAGCGACGATGGACGCACGAATCAGGTTCCGTAGGACGAAGTCACGGAATGCATGCGGCCGCCCGAATGAGGCGGCGCCAGCCGCCGTGAATGCCCAGAGGTCGGCCCGCATTGTATCGACATGACGGTTGATTCTCAACGGAGTGCGAGCAGGGTCCACGCGGACGCATTCTCGACCTGGAGATGCCCCGTCTGGACGGCCTCGGCGTCCTGGAAGAGCTGCGTGCGCAGATGCGGACCGCATCGCTCCCTGTCATCGTCCTTACCGCACAGCACGGCGAGAGCGAGGAAAAAGCCCTGGATCTCGGCGCGCAGGACTACCTGACCAAGCCGGTGCAGACGCGCTCTCTCGTCGCCCGGGTGCGCGCCGTCCTCAAGCGCGTCAACAGCTGACGGGACAATCGTTTCGGAAGGAATGCGCGGCCGACCGGGCGCACGGCGGCCACGGTTTGGCGACGCTCACTGGCGTATTTCTTGCCCGCGGGAGGGTGACTCGTGCCCAAGATCCTGATCGTCGAAGACAGCCCCGACAACATGCGGCTGTTCCGCACGCTGCTCACGATGAAGGGACACGAGGTCGTCGGCCTGGCCGGCGGCGACGGGTTGCTCGAGACCCTGGAGCGCGACCGTCCGGAGCTGGTCCTGATGGACATCCAGCTGCCCGGCAAGGACGGCTTCACGCTGCTCGCCGAGATCCGCGCGTCGGACCACCGGGGTCTTGCGGTCCTCGCGCTCACGGCGCACGCGATGAGCGGAGACCGCGAGCGGGCACTCGCGGCGGGGTTCGACGGCTACATCACGAAGCCCATCGACATCCGGGCCTTCCCAGCGCAGGTGGAGCGCGCACTCGCCGGAGAGCGGCCGGCGCGCTAGGCCGGATCCACTACCGGAGTACCGACATGAGCCAGGACACCACGACGTCTCCGCCGAACGCGGCCGCCTCGCCCGAGAAGAAGGCGCTGCTGGCGGCCTTCGATACCGTGCTCCAGACGGCGGCGGAGGAGCGTGAGATGGAGCGGCTGGCGGCCGAAGCGCGGCGGCGGAGCCGCGGCTCCTCTCGGCTGCTCCTCGTCGTCTGCATGGTGATTATCACCTTCGTGTCGGTCTACCTCTACGTCGAGCGCCCCGAGTGGGTGTTCTCGGTCGCCGCGGCTCCGGAATCCCCCGCGGTGCGCCAGGCGAGCCTCCGGATCAGCGTGGCCAACGCCGTGCAGCACATCGAGCGCTACCGCCAGCAGAGGAAGGGGCAGCTTCCGGTCACCCTCGAGCAGGCCGGGGCGAACGGCGCGGGGATCAGCTATCAGCGGACGGAGAAGGGCTATCAGCTCGAAGGCGAGGATGAGGACATCCGGGTCTCGTTCACGTCGGGAGAATCGTTGACGCGGTTCATCGGCAAGAGCTTCGAAGTGATCGCCCGGAGAGCCCGATGAGCCGTCGTCGCCGCGGATTCACCATCATCGAGCTGATGACGGTGATGATCGTGATCGGGCTGCTGGCGGGCATCGCGCTGCTGAAGTACATCGACCTGCGCCACCGCGCCCGGGCCGTGGCAGGTGGCGGCGGACCTCGAGTCGGTTCGCCTGGCGGCCTACGGCGCCTGGTACGAGCACAACACGTGGCCCAGCGAGGCCGGCCCCGGGCAGGTGCCCGCCGATCTCGTGCCCTATCTCCCGGGGAACCTCAGCTTCGCCAACCCCGAGTATACGCTCGATTGGGAAAACTTCGCGCCGCCGGGCGGCGGGCCCAGCGGCGGCATGCAGATCGGGGTGGTGGTGACCGCCGCGACGCCGCGGCTGCAGAAGGCGCTGGTGCAGATCCTCGGCAACAAGATGGCCGTTCGTCACCGCAGGTGGCACGCTCACGTTCATCATCGTCGGCCCCGACGGCAAGAGCTGAGCTCAGCGCAGCGCCCGCCTGAACTGCTCCAATCCCTCGGGCGGGCCGGGGTACTTCGGATCCATCCGCTCCAGCCGCTCCGCCACCACCTGCGCCACCAGCACGTCGCGCAGGTATTTCTTGTCCGCCGGGACCAGGTACCAGGGCGCCTCGGGCGTGCTGGTCCGCTCGAGCGCCTCCCGGTACGCCTCGGTGTACGCGTCCCACCGCTCCCGCTCGGCCAGGTCGCCCGCCGCGAACTTCCAGTATTTCGCGGGATCGTCCAGACGCGCCAGCAGCCGCTCCCGCTGCTCCTTCCGTGAGATGTGCAGGAAGAACTTGAGGATGGTGACGCCGTTCTCGGTCAACATCCGCTCGAACTGCACGATCTGGTCGTAGCGCGGCCGCCAGACCGCCTCGGGAACCAGCCCGTGGACCCGAACGACCAGGACGTCCTCGTAGTGCGAGCGGTTGAAGACGCCGATCGTCCCGCGGACCGGCACGGCCTGGTGCACCCGCCAGAGATAGTCGTGGGCCAGCTCGATCGGCGAGGGCGCCTTGAAGCTGGCGACCGTGAGGCCCAGGGGGCTGAGCGGCCCGAACACCTTCCGGATCGTGCCGTCCTTGCCCGCCGTGTCCCGACCCTGCAGCACCACGAGCAACGCCCGCCGTCCCTCCGCGTAGAGCGCGTTCTGCAGCTCGTCGATGCGGCGGGCCAGCCGCTCGGTTTCCGCCACCGCCGCATCCTTGTCCGGCGCGCCGGCCGGCGCACGCGCCGCCTCGTCGCCGAGGTTCAGGGTCGATCCGGGAACGAGGGGCTCGAGGCGCATGGGTGGCTCCTAGGCGTGCCGGAGAAGGACGAGCGAGTGGGGCGCGAGCGTGAGGCCGGCCGTGATTTCCCGCTCGCCGTCGTGGGCGGTATCGACCAGGACAGTCCAGGCGCCTTCGGGTCGCTCGGGCAACGCGAAGGCCCGCGACCGCCCGCCGCCGTTGAGCAGGAGCAGGAGCGGCGTGCCGTTATCGAACAGCATCCCCAGCGCGTGATTGGACTCGTGGGCCCATTCGGCGGCGGTCATCGGCGCCCCGTCCGCGCCGAGCCAGGTGAGACCGTGCGCACCCGCCGGCTCGGACGGGAAAGAAGGTGCTTCGGCGGAGCGCGGGCATGGCCGCGCGGATGGCCAGCACCGCCCGGGTGAACCGCAGCAGCGCCTCACCGGCCGGGTCGAGGTCCCAATGCACCCAGGTCAGCGGCCCGTCGTGGCAGTAGGCGTTGTTGTTGCCGTGCTGGGTGCGGCCGAGCTCGTCGCCGTGGGACAGCATGGGGACGCCCTGCGAAAATGCCAGCGTCGCGAGCAGGCTGCGCTTGACCCGCTCGCGCACGCGTGCCACCTGCGTGGTGGTCGCGGGACCCTCGACGCCCCAGTTCCGGCTCAGGTTGTGGTCGCTCCCGTCGCGGTTGCCCTCGCCGTTGGCCTCGTTGTGCTTGTGCTCGTAGCTCACGAGGTCGTGCAACGTGAACCCGTCGTGACAGGTGACGAAGTTCACGCTCGCCAGCGGGCCGCGGTCGCCGGGGGCGAACAGGTCGCTGCTCCCGCTCAGGCGCGAGGCGAGCTCGCCCACGGCGCCGGTGTCGCCGCGCCAGAAGCGGCGCGCGCCGTCGCGGAACTTGCCGTTCCACTCCGCCCATCCCGGCGGAAAGGCGCCGAGCTGATAGCCATCCGGACCGAGGTCCCACGGCTCGGCGATCAGCTTCACCTCAGACAGCACGGGGTCGTGCGCGATGCGCTGGAAGAACGGCGCGGCCGGGTCGAACCCCGGATCCCGGCCGCCGAGCACGGGCGCGATGTCGAAGCGGAAGCCGTCGACGTGCATCTCCTCGACCCAGTAGCGCAGGCTGTCGAGCACGAGGTCGAGCCCGGGGTCACGCCGGAGGTCGACGGTGTTGCCGCAGCCGGTCGAAGTCCAGGTAGCGGCTCGCGGTGCGCGGGGTCGAGCCGGTAGTAGGCGGTGTTGTCGATGCCGCGAAACGAGAGCGTGGGGCCGCGGTGGCCGCCTTCTGCGGTGTGGTTGTACACGACGTCGAGCAGCACCTCCAGCCCCGCCGCATGGAAGCGGCGGACCATCGCCTTGAACTCCTGGACCTGGCGGCCGTGGCCGCCGCTGGCGAAGCGCACGTCCGGCGCGAAGTACCCGATGGAGCTGTAGCCCCAGTAGTTGGTGAGGCCCAGGCCGGCCAGGCGCGGCTCGCTCGCCTCCTGGTGCACCGGCAGCAGCTCGACCGCCGTGACGCCGAGTGAGCGCAGGTGCTCCAGGATCGGCTCGCTGCAGAGCCCGAGATAGGTGCCGCGGAGCTCCCGGGGCACCTGCGGATGCAGCATCGTCATTCCCTTCACGTGGCACTCGTAGATGACCGTGCGCTCCCACGGCGTGCGCGGCCGCTCGTCGCCGGTCCAGTCGAACGCCGGATCGACCACCACGCACTTCGGCATCGCGCCCGCGCTGTCGCGCGGGTCGGCGGAGAGGTCCACGGGTGTCGCCCGGCGGGCCGTCGGGATGGCTCGCGAGGGCCGAGTTCCAGTGCACCGATCCGCTCAGCGCGCGAGCGTAGGGGTCGAGCAGCAGCTTGGCGGGGTTGTAGCGATGTCCCTGCTCGGGCGCGTAGGGTCCGTGGACGCGGAACCCGTAGAGTTGCCCCGGCCCGACGCCCTCGACCGTGGCGGTCCAGATCGAGCCCGGTCCGGCGGCGAGCGGCACGCGCGCCGAGTCCACCGCATCGTCGGCAGCGGTGAACAGGCAGAGATCGACGGCGGTCGCGTGCGCGGCGTAGAGCGCGAACGTCGTCGCACTTCCGTTCCAGGTGGCGCCGAGCGCGGCCGGCTGGCCGAGGCGGTGGCGTGGCATCCGCGAAGTATAGCGGCGCCCGGAAGTCGCTCCGGAGCGTTACTCGATCGTCTTGTGGAAGCGGGTGACGCTCAGGACCACCAGCCCCACCGCGAAGCCCACGAGCGCGAGTGCATCCGGCCAGAGCTCGGCGATCCCGGTGCCCTTGAGGAGCACTCCGCGGAGAATCGTGAGGAAGTAGGTGAGCGGCAGCGCGGCGCCGATCCACTGCGCCAGGTCGGGCATTGCCTGGCGGGGAAACATGAAGCCCGACAGCAGGATGTTGGGCAGGAGAAAGAGGAAGCTGAGCTGCATGGCCTGCACCTGGCTCCGCACCAGCGTCGACATCAGCAGCCCGAGCGCCAGGCTCGCGACGATGAAGGCGAGGCTCAACAGGTAGAGCAGCGGGAGGCTGCCCAGCATCGGCACGCGGAAGAGCAGCCGGCCCAGGACGAGGATGACCGTGATCTGCACGTAGCCGATGAGCAGGAAGGGGAGGATCTTCCCCAGCATCAGGCTGGTCTTGTCGATCGGGGTGACGATGAGCTGCTCGAGCGTGCCGCGCTCCCGCTCGCGCACCACGGCCATGCTCGTGATGAGCACGAGCGTGAGCGACAGCAGCACGCCCACGATTCCCGGGACGATGTACACGGCGCTCCGGAGGCCCGGATTGTACCAGGGTCGCACGCGCACGCTCAGCGCGGCCGCTCCGCCGCCCGCGGCCCGGGCGATGGCCGCGGCCCGCGCGGTGCCGGCCTGGGCGGCGCCGGAGAGGGCGGCGGAGGAGGCGAGCGGATCCGCGGCATCGACGATCACCTGCGCCTCCGCGCCGCGGCCCCGCTTGAGGTCCCGCATGTAGCCGGGCGGGATGACGAGTGCCGCGCTGGCCCGCCCGGTCTCGATCCGCCGGGCGAGCGTGGCGCGGTCGGGCACGTGCTCGATGATGTCGAAGTTGCCGCTGTTGGCGAACACCTCGACCAGGCGGCGGCTCTCGGAGCTCCGCGACTCGTCGAGCACCACCGTCGGCAGGTGCCTGACCTCGGTCTGGATGGCATACCCGAACAGGGCGAGCTGGATGGCGGGAATGCCCAGCATCAGGCCCAGCGTCATGCGGTCGCGGCGAAGCTGGACCAGCTCCTTCCAGAGCATCGCCCAGAGGGGCGACCGGGCGAGCCGCTGGAGCCGGCTCATACCACGGCCCCTTCGTCCCGCCGCTGCAGCTCGATGAAGACGTCCTCGATGGTCGGCTGGTGGAAGTGCTCGAGCACCTCCGCCACCGTGCCCACCGCGATGAGCTTGCCGCGGGAGAGGAAGGCCAGCCGCTGGCAGCGCTCCGCCTCGTCCATGTAGTGCGTGGTGACGAGAATGGTGGTGCCCTGCTCCGCCAGCGCGTAGATCCGCTGCCAGAAGAGCCGCCGCGACGCCGGATCGACGCCGGCGGTCGGCTCGTCGAGAAACAGCATCGCCGGACGGTGCGCCGTGGCACAGGCCAGCGCCAGCCGCTGCTTCCAGCCGCCGCTCAGGGTGCCGGCCAGCTGGGCCGTGCGCTCGCGGAGGCCGAGCTCGTCGAGCAGCTCCGCCACGCGGGCCCGGCGCTCCGCACCGTGCAGCCCGTAGATCGACGCGTAGAAGGTCAGGTTCTCGGTGACGGTGAGATCGTCATACAGCCCGAACCGCTGCGACATGTAGCCGATGCGCCGCCGGATCTGCTCCGCCTCTCGCACGACGTCGAACCCCACGACCGTGGCCGAGCCTCCGCTGGGCACCATCAGGCCGCAGAGCATTCGGATCGTGGTCGTCTTGCCCGAGCCGTTGGGGCCGAGCAGGCCGAACACCTCGCCGCGATGGATCGTCAGGTCCAGTCCCTCGACGGCGACGAACGTGCCGAAGGTCTTCCGCAGTCCGTGCACCACGACGGTGTCGGACGCGGAGGGCGGAGTGCCGGTCGGGGCAGTGTTCACCGGGAGGCCGCCCGCTCGAGCTCGACCGTGGCCGGCAGGCCCGGCCGGAGGAGCCCGGTGGTGTCGCTGAGCGCGACCTTGACGCCGAAGACCAGGTCGGCACGCTCCTCCTCGGTCAGCGCGATGCGCGGTGTGAACTCGGCCTCGGGGCTGATCGCGACCACCTGACCCGGAATCGGCCGGTCCGGATAGCCGTCCAGCCGGGCGACGACGCGCTGCCCCTGCCGCACGCGGGGGAGCTGCCGCGTCGGCACGTAGACCCGGACGAACGGCGCCGCGGTCTCACCCAGCGTGAGCACCGACTGGCCGGCGCCCAGCATCTCGCCCGGCTCGGCGTTCCGGGAGATGACGATGCCGTCGACCGGCGCGGTGAGCACGAGATCCTGCGCCACGGCCCGGGAGGCCGCGAGCGTGGCCCGCGCGCTCGCCACCTGGGCCCGCGCCGCCTGGACCCGCTCGGCGCGGGTGCCTTCCTGGAGCAGCCGCAGCGCTTCGCGCGCCGCGTCGCGCCGGCCCACCGCCGTCTCGGCATCGGCGCGCGCCGCGTCGAGGCTCTGGCGGCTCACGGTCCCGCTGTCGGCGAGCGGCCGGAGGCGCTCGAGATCGCGCGTGGCGCGCACCGCCTCGGCCTCCGCGGCGCGCAGGTCGGCCTCGGCGCGCTCGATCTCGCGCGGCCGGGCGCCCGCTACCGCCTCACGCAGTGAGGCCTCCGCCGCGCGGACGCCGGCCTCGGCCTGGGCGATGTCGGCGCGCGTGGTGGACTGCGTCAGCGTCGCCAGCGTGTCGCCGATCCGCACCGGGTGGCCGTCGTCGACCAGCACCCGGACGATCCGCGCGGGCACCAGCGGCGAGACGTCCACCTCGCGCACCTCGATGGTACCGGTGGCGCGTACCGCCCCGTCATCGGACCGGTCGCAGCGCCGGCGGACGCGGCGCACAGGGCGAGCAGAAGCCAGCGGCGGCGGGTCATGCCTTCCTCGATCGGACGCGGGGGGAGCGGCGCGCGGGCGCGCGCCGCCGGCCGGCGGGTCGCGGTCAGCGCGGCCACGGCAAAGTCGGCGGCGTGACGGCCGAAGGCGCGGACGACGTCGTCCGATGGGCCGTCGGGACCCTGCTGGAGCAGGATCCGCACGGCCGGCCGCGCCACGAAGAACCAGCCCACCTGGGCGATCGTGGAGATGGCCGCGAACCGGGGGTCGAGGTCGTCACGGAAGATGCCGGCGCGCCGGCCTTCCTCGATCAGGTCGCAGAGCCGGCGGAAGCCGGTGACGGAGAGGTGCTGGATCTGCTCGACGGCGTGCGCGGCGTCGTAGTCGATCATTTCGCGCGCCAGCAGCCGGGGCGCGTGGGGGTGCTCGGCGAGCGTCTGGACCTGGGCCTCGACGAAGGCGCGGAGGCGCGCGTCGGGCGGGCCGCCGCCGGCGCTGCCGCTCATGGTCCGGGACACCAGCCCGGCGACGAAGCGCTGCAACACCTCACGGTAGAGCTGGTCTTTGTCGGCGAAGTAGTAGTAGAGGAGCGCGCTGTTCACGCCGGCGGCGCGGCCGATCTGCTTGATCGTCGTGCGCGCGAAGCCCTGATCGGCGAACAGGCGCTCGGCGGCATCGAGGATCTGGTCGCGGCGGGAGGGGTCGGTGGGCTGGGCTGGCATGGGCCTTAATTAATCGATCAATTAAGCTCTTGTCAAGCCTGCATCGCTTCGCGCCTCAGCGCTCCGCGGTCGCCGGCAACTGGGTCGTGAGCGACGCGCACCACGCCACCTCGATCTCCAGCCGCTGGATCTCGCCTCGCGTCTCGGTGAGGCACTCGTGGAGCTCGCGGCCGCCGACCGTGTTCTCGAGCGCCGCCACGACTTCGCGCAGCCCGGCCAGCTCGTAGCGAAGGAGCTGCTCGTACCGCTGGGCGGCGTCCGCCCGAACGGGCGCGAGCCGGCGCAGATCCGCCTTGCGATCGAGCGTGTGCTCGATGGAGTGGCGGGCCGCATAGTCCTCCGCGGCCAGGCGGGGACGCCGCCGTTCGACGGCCGGCGCGAGGAAGGGCAACCGCCGCCGATGATGCGCGCGGAACCGGAGCAGCGTGCGCGCGATCTGCTTGAGGATGGCCACGGGGGCGTCCTCGCTCAGTCCCTCCTGCCCTGCCAGTACGCTCGGAGGTAGAGGCTCGCGGCGAGCAGCAGGAGGCCCGCCAGCATGGATCCCGGCCCGCCGTAGTTCTCGTACGTGAAGCCGAGCGGCCCGGTCGGGCCGTGCGCCGCGCGCACGATGGTGAGCACGCCGAGCGCGATGCCGGCGAGTCCGATCAGGGCCAGCAGGGCGAACAGGTTCCGCATCGAAGCCTCATCACGATGGAAGGAGGGCGCTCCGCTACGTCCAGATGAGCATGGATGAAATCGTGGTCGGCGCCGCTCGGCAAGGTCTCCGCCCGGCGAGGCTAGTCGCCTCCCGCCTCGGCGATCGCTTCCGCCGCGCCCGCCTCGAGCGCGGTCACAACGGCCGGAGGCAGCGACGAGCCGCCCGCCCGGGCCGTCAGGCCGATGGGCGAGACTCCGGCGGCCCGGGCGTAGATCACCAGCGCCACTCCATAGGTGCCGGCCACGGACGGATGGAAGCCGTCGGCCTCGAACAGGGAAATCGAGGGCGTGCCGGCCCGCACGGCGCGGAGGGCCTCCCCAGCCGGCAACAGCAGCCCGTCCACCGCTTCCGCCGCCGCCGCGTACGATGCGCTCACGGCACCCCACTCCGCCTCCCGGTCCAGCCCCGGCCACACCATGTACAGCGCCGGGCGGCCGCCGACCTTCCGGATCTCGCCGGCGAACCGCGTGGCGTAGTCGATCAGGAGGACGCGGCTCTCGGGGAGGGCGGACGGCCCCTGCTGCAACACCACGAGATCCCACCGCATGCTCGCGATGGCCGCCTGGGCGTCGCCCCGGTTCCAATGGTCCTCGAGGCTGGCGTTGCCGACAGCCACGGACGAGACCACCACGCTGCGGCTGTGATCGCTCTGGCCCAGGCGCTGCACGGTGCCGGGGAGATCGTTCGCGTAGGTGAGGCTGTTCCCGATAAAGAGAATCCGGAGGGTGGGATCGGTGTCCGGATCCACGCCGGCGGAGCCGCAGCTCGCGATCGCTGCCCCGGCGATCAGGGGAACCAGGGCGAGACGGGCAAGACGCAACGAAGCGACGGCGATGCGGTCGATCAGAAGTCCGGCCTTGTGAGGGGATGCGTCGCCCTACGCGCCTGCACGCGGACCGGTTTCGGGCGGCGTCCGGTGAAACAGCGGGGCGAAGCACAGCTCCTGCCACGGCGCCCGCCAGCAGCGGGACCACGTTGAGCAGGCAGATGACGACCGCGCCCAGGCCGGCCAGCAGTCCCCAGGGGAACCAATCGGCCAGGTAGGTCACGCCGGCCGCGGCGAGTGCGCCCGTGAGGATCGCGGGGACGAACACCGCCGCCACCGCCCGACCGACCGTGCCCGCCTTGACGCCGCCGACCACACCGGCGATGAGCGGCCCCACGACCGGGAGCCAGAACAGGACGAGCGTCAGGCCGCCCATCCAGTTGACCGCGGACGCGAAGCTGCCGGGCGGGCGCGGACGATCGACAGCCATGATCAGCGATTGTAGATGAGACCGCCGCGGTCGCGGTAGAGGCGCAGCACCGCGGCGGCCTCCGCGCGTCCGATCTCGCGATCGATCCGGATCCCGCGCTGCTCGAGGTAGGCGTACGACTCGGGAAAGACCGGCCCTTCGTCGAACGCGAGCGCGGTGGCGTCGGCCCGGCTCGCGGCGCAGACCAGCCGCCCGACGCCGCTCCAGAGCGTGGCGCCGAGGCACATGGCGCAGGGCTCGCAGGAGCTCACCAGCTCGCGGGCCGGCGCGCCCGGCCCGCCGAGCGTGAACGACCGCACCCGTTGCTGGGCGAACATGATCGCCACGACCTCCGCGTGCAGCGCCGCGTTGCCCAGCCGCTCCACGCAGTTCACCCCCACACCCACCAGCGCGCCCGAGACCGACTCGAACACCGCGGCGCCGAACGGCCCGCCCGTGGAGCGCTCGACGTTCTCCCGGGAGAGCGCGATGGCGAGCCCGACCCGCTCGGCGTCGCCGGCATAGCGGCGTTCCCAGTCCACCACCTCGTCCACCCAGGCGGGGAAGCGAGATGGTGAGGTCGCGGGGGCCGGCGCCGGTCACGCGGGTGCGTCGGATCCGTACTCGGCGATGAACTGCACGGCCGTGTGCACCCCGCCCTCCGGCGCCGCCGCCACTTGAAAAGCCCGCACCAGCAGGGCGGAGAGCGCGGCCGCCTGCGCCTGGTCGAGTCGCGGCGCGTCGGGCACGCGTCCGGGCAGGTCCTGCAGCACGCCCGTCAGCTTGTGC
>CAWHZQ010000014.1:0-198702 GCA_963833905.1 uncultured Gemmatimonadales bacterium
CCCACCACCAGACCCACAGCGCCGCCCAGCCGGTCCCCATCAGCAGCCCGCCGATCGCGTCGGTCGGCCAGTGCACCCCGATGTACACCCTCGAGAAGGCGATCAGGAGCGAGAGCAGCGCCGCGGCACCCACCAGTGCCAGCCGCCACGCGCGCGGCCAGGGCGCGGACCAGATGAGTGCCCCAAGGCCGAACACCAGCGGCGCCAGTGAGGCGTGCCCGGACGGAAAGGCGTACCAGCCGCCTCCGCCGCTCATGAGGCGGGGGATGACATGGGGGCGGGCGCGCTGGAAGAGGAATTTGAGCAGGCCGTAGAGCGCCCAGCCGCTCAGCGTCGCGCTGGCGTAGCCCGCGGCTTCGGGACGCCGCCGGATCGTCGCGAGCCGGAGGCTGAACAGGAGGCCAAGCGGAATCTCGACGGCTGCCCGAGCCCAGGAAGCTCGCGGTGCGCATGATGTAGGTGGACCAGGCCGGCCGATGCGGGGCCAGGGCCAGCATCAGCCGGAGGTCCAGCGCCTGGCTCCATCCCATCTGGACGGCCACCGCGAGCACGGCGAACAGGACGAAGCACACGAGGGCGAGCACCGCTGCCCGGGTAGCGCGTGCCGACGAGCGCGGCCGGTCGATGCCCGCCGCGGCCTCGGGGACCACGCGCACCGTGGCGTTAGAGATCGGTCACCGCACCCAGACTGGCGCTCGAGACCTGGCGCGCGTACTTGTGCAGCACGCCCGCCGTGTAGCGCGGGGCGGGCGGCTTCCAGGCGCTTCGCCGCCGGGCCAGCTCGTCGTCACCCACGCCCAGGGAGAGGCGCCGCTCGTCCGCGTCGATGGTGATGGGGTCGCCCTCCTCGACCAGCGCGATCGGCCCGCCGACGGCTGCCTCGGGCGCCACGTGCCCCACCACCAGCCCGTAGGTTCCCCCGGAGAAGCGTCCGTCGGTAATCAGCGCGACCGAGTCGCCGAGCCCGGCGCCGATGATGGCCGACGTCGGCGCGAGCATCTCACGCATCCCGGGGCCGCCCCGTGGGCCCTCGTATCTGATGACGAGCACGTCGCCCGGCCGGATCCCACCGGCGAGGATGACGTCCAGGCACGCCTCTTCCGACTCGAAGATCCGGGCCGGGCCGGTGATCCGCGTCTTCTTCACGCCGGTGATCTTCGCGACCGATCCCTCGGGCGCCAGGTTTCCCCGCAGCACCGCCAGGTGACCCTGGGCGTAGAGCGGCCTCCCCCACGGCCGGATGACGTCCTGATCGGCCCGCGGCTCATCAGGGAGGTGCGCCAGGGTCTCGGCGACGGTCTCTCCGCTGATCGTCAGGGCGTCGCCGTGGAGCAGCCCGTGGGCCAGGAGCATCTTCATCACCTGCGGCACCCCGCCGGCCGCGTGCAGGTCGGTGGCCACGTAGCGGCCCGACGGCTTGAGGTCGCAGAGCACCGGGACCCGGGCGCGGATGGCCTCGAAATCGTCGAGCAGGAGCGGCACGCCGGCCGAGTGGGCGATGGCGAGCAGGTGGAGCACGGCGTTGGTGCTGCCGCCGATGGCCATCGCCACCGCGATGCCGTTCTCGAATGCCTCGCGGGTGAGGATCTGACGGGGCAGGAGCTGCCGGCGCACGGCGTCCACCAGGACCTCGCCCGACCGCGCCGCGCTCTCGGCCTTCTCCGCGTCCTCCGCGGCCATGGTGGAGGATCGGGGGAGGCTCATGCCCATGGCCTCGAACACCGACGACATCGTGTTGGCGGTGAACATCCCGCCACAGGACCCCTTGCCGGGGCAGGCGTGGCGCTCGACCTCGAGCAGCTCGCGCTCGTCGATGCGGCCGGCGCTGAACTGGCCGACGGCCTCGAAGGCGCTGACCACGGTCAGGTCCCGGCCGTGCAGATGGCCCGGCCGGATCGTGCCGCCGTAGACGAAAATCGCGGGGATGTTCATCCGGGCGATCGCGATCATCGCGCCCGGCATGTTCTTGTCGCAGCCGCCGACGGCAACCACGCCGTCCATGCTCTCCGCGCCGCAGGCCGTCTCGATCGAGTCCGCGATGACCTCGCGGGAGACGAGCGAGTATTTCATCCCCTCGGTCCCCATCGAGATCCCGTCGCTCACCGTGATCGTGCCGAAGGTTTGCGGCATGGCGCCGGCGGCGCGCACCGCCGCCTCGGCCCGGTGCGCGAGCACGTCGAGGCCGGCATTGCACGGCGTGATCGTGCTGTAGCCGTTGGCGATCCCGATGATCGGCTTGCCGAAGTCCGCGTCGCCGAAGCCGACGGCGCGGAGCATGGCCCGGTTGGGGGCGCGCTGGACGCCGGCGGTGATCGCGTCGCTGCGGAGGGGAGTGGGCATGGGCGGGAAATCTAATGGGGCGGGAGCCGGTCATCTGGGGCACGGAGCCCGTCATCCCGAGCGCAGCGAGGGACCTACTCCCGGGTATCGAACCCGCGGAGTAGGTCCCTCGCTGCGCTCGGGATGACGACGCGGCGTGCGCGCCGCGCCCGATGCCCTCAGGCGTCGTAGTACAGGAAGAACTCGTACGGATGCGGCCGGAGGTTGATCGGCGCGATGTCCTTCGTCCGCTTGAGCGAGATCCAGGTCTCCAGGACGTCCGGCGTGAAGACCTCACCCGCCAGCAGGAACTCGTGATCGGCTTCCAGGGCGGCCACGGCTTCCGCCAGTGACCCCGGCACCATCTTGATGTGCTTCTTCCGCTCGTCGTGCAGCTCGTACAGGTCCTCATCGATCGGCGCCGGCGGCTCGAGCTTGCGCTTGATGCCGTCGAGGCCCGCCATGAGAAGCGCCGAGAACGCGAGGTACGGGTTGGCGGTGGGATCCGGCGCGCGGAACTCCACCCGCCGGGCCTTCGGGCTGCTCGAATAGGTCGGGATCCGGCAGATGGCCGACCGGTTCCGGGCGGAGTACATGAGGTTGACGGGCGCCTCGAAGCCGGGCACCAGGCGACGGTAGCTGTTCGTCGTCGGCGCGCAGAGCGCCAGGAGCGCCGGCGCGTGCGCGATGAGGCCGCCGATGTAGTGGCGCGCGGTGTCGGAGAGCAGCGCGTACCCGTTCTCGTCGTAGAACAGCGGCTGATCGCCTTTCCAGAGCGACTGGTGCACGTGCATGCCCGAGCCGTTGTCGCCGAAGAGCGGCTTCGGCATGAACGTGGCCGTGTAGCCCAGGTTATGGCAGACGTTCTTGATGACGTACTTGTAGACCATCATGCGGTCGGCGGTCTGCACCAGCGTGCCGAACCTGAAGTCGATCTCCGCCTGACCCGCGGTGGCCACCTCGTGGTGCTGCACCTCGACCGGAATGCCCGCCTCGATCAGCGCGAGCATGATCTTCGAGCGAACGTCCTGCAGCCGGTCGACCGGCGGGACCGGGAAGTAGCCCTCCTTGTGGCGCGGGCGGTGGCCCAGGTTGGGCGTGCCGCCGTTGCGCCCCGAGTTCCACACGCCTTCTTCGGCGTCGATGTGGTAGTACCCCTCGTGGGCGTTCTGGTCGAACCGCACGGAATTGAAGATGAAGAACTCCGCCTCGGGCCCCCAGTACGACGTGGTCGCGATGCCCGTTGTGCGCAGGTACTCCTCCGCCTTGAACGCGATGAACCGCGGGTCGCGCGAGTACGGCTCGAGGGTGAGCGGATCGTAGATGTCGCACGTCAGGGAGAGCGTCGGCACTTCCAGCACCGGATCCACGAACGCCGTCGAGACGTCCGGGAGCAGCAGCATGTCGCTCTCGTTGATGGCCTGGAAGCCGCGGATGGACGAGCCGTCGAAGCCGAGGCCCTCCTTGATCATCTCCTCGTCGAGCGAGGCGGCCGGGATCGAGAAGTGCTGCCAGGTCCCGGGCAGATCGCAGAACTTCACGTCCACGACCTTCAGGTTCTTCTGCTTGATCAGGTCCAGGAGCTTGCCGACTTCACTGGTCTGGGCGACACGGCCGGGGGTTTTGGTGCGGGCGGTAGTGGCCATGACGGTCTCTCGCGCGGTCAGAGGGTGGATAACTAGGGGCAGCCGGGGCTCGCTCCGGGCGCTCCGGGGCGCCTGGCGGGAGTATAGGGGCTGGTGCGCGGAGTGTCAAGTGAATTGTGCATTAACTGCACAAAATCGGAGAACGAGCAGAGCGATATTGAAGGTTATCAACAGTATAATGCGAGCGAACTGGGCGTGCAAAATATGCACATCAAAGTGAATCAGGATCCCTTGGGCGAAATCGCGACGCCCAGGCCGCGGCCGGCCACCGCCCGTGAACGACTTCCCGCCGCCGGGGTTAGCCTATACTGTCTGAATTGAGTGCTTTGAATGCCCGCTGCCGCCTGGAGGCCTGCTGCCCCTGCTCGTCTGTTCGTCCTGTCGTGGCCCGCTGCCCGACGGCAGCGCACACTGTCCGCGCTGCGGGCCGGGCAGCCTCGCGCTGCTCGGCCCCGACCACGCGCCGGCTAATGGCTCGCTGCCGCCGGGGCCCGATCGGAGTCACACGCTTGGCCGCGCTCTCGGCCGTCAGTACCGCGTCGTCCGGCTGCTCGGCCGAGGCGGATTCGCCGAGGTGTACGAGGTTCGGGACGAGGATCTCCAGCGACGGCTCGCGGTCAAGGTGCTCCGGGCGGACATTCCCTGGAGCGCCGCGACGCTCGCGCGGTTCAAGCAGGAGGGGCGGGCGATCGCGCGGCTGAGCCATCCCAATACCCTCGCGATCCATTTCGTCGGCGAGGCCGAGGGACTCGTCTTCTACGTCATGCCGTTCTGCGAGGGACGGACGCTCGCCGATGTGCTGCGGGCGGACGGGGCGCTCTCCGTGCGGCGGGCGTTGGCGATCGCCGAGCCGATTCTCGAAACGCTCCAGCACGCGCATGAGCATGGGCTGGTGCACCGGGATGTGAAGCCCGACAACATTCTCATCGAGGCCGGGACCGGCCGGCCGCTGCTGGTCGACTTCGGCATCGTCAAGTCGCTGGATGGCGGGCCCGGCCACACCCAGACCGGGTTCATCGTCGGCACGCCGCTCTACATGAGTCCCGAGCAGGCGCTCGGCCGGCCCGACGTGGACGCTCGCGCCGACATCTACGGCATGGGCGTCGTCCTCTTCCAGATGCTCACCGGGGCCCCGCCGTTCGAGGGCGACGATTCGCAGGAGATCGTCACCCGCCACCTGCACGAGCCGGTGCCGGTGGACACCCTGTCCCGCGACCGCGTCCCGCCCTGGCTCTCGGCGGTGATCCTTCGCTGTCTGGCCAAGCATCCCGACGACCGCTATGCCAGCGCCCGCGCGGTACTCGATGCGCTACGTGACGGCCGCGCCTAAGGACGGCGCGCTCCCGGACGAGGTGCGGCCCAGCGGCGAGGGGCTCGTTATCGGCCCGCTCGGAGGATGAGACGCCCACGGCGGCGATGCCGCGGGCCGGCCCCGGCGTCCGGCCGGGCGCCGCCGCGCGCTGGTAGCGCTGGGGCTGGTGGCGGCGGCGACTGCGCTCTGGGCCTCGGTGCGCCCGCGTGCATCGCTCGTGGTGCATAACCGCCTCACCGAGCCGATCGCGGTCACACTGGACGACACTGGCTTCACCGTTGCCGCGGGCGACAGCCTGCGCGTGCCGCTCCGCGCGCGGGCAGCCGCTCGAGGCGCATTGGGCGATGGTCCGGCCGACCGAGCCCGGCGGACGGATGCTTGGCATGAGGTCGAGGGAGCCATCGTCAGGGACGACGTGCGCGGCGAGGTGCGTCAGATCATCGGGGCGGGCACCGACGGCCGCCGGTGGTTTTCGCCGCTGGTGGTGAACACCACTGCGCGGCGCCTTCACGTCGCCGTCGTGAGCGGGCGCGATACGTCGGACTGCGGCTGCTCGATCGCTCCGGGCGACTCGCTCCGGCTCGGCTATTACCCGCTCGTGCCCGCCGCCGGCGTGCGGGTCCGCGACACGACCCGCGCCATGGGGCGCTTCGACGCCATGTTGACCGGCGTAGACTCCGTGAGCGGCGCGGTGGTCTTCCGCGTGGTGCCCAGCGCTCTGATCGCGCCTCCGCGAATGCCGCGCCCGGAGGTCGCGGGCGCGCGCGACCGGCCCCGTCCAACCCTCTCAAGGGGTTTCTCCCAGTACGCTGATGACGCTTCCGGACGGGGGATCCCAGTCAGGTCCGCGCGCCGAGCGTGCGCCCATCTCCGACCCGCGCGCCGAGCCGTTCCGCTTCCCCTGGTTGCCGCTCCTGCTGGTGGCCCTTCTGCTCGCGATCGCCGCGGCGGGCGTCGTGCTGCTGCTTCGGCCGCGCCTGGCGTTCACCAACACGCTGGCGGGACCGGTCCGGCTGATAGTTGGAGAAGGGACCCCGCGGACGGTGGCCCCGGGGGAGCGCGTGCGCGTCGGCGTCTCGCGAGGGCAGACGATGGTGGCGCAATGGGAGCTGGTCCGGCCGCTCTCCGCGGACGGCCAGCCGATGGGCGAGGACGTGCGGGGATCGGCAGTGCTGCGCGGGCCATCAGGGACCATGCGCATCGCGGCCACGAGCCGCACCGCGGACCACGCCTACTTCGCGCCGCTCGTCACCAACGGGTCCGCGCAGCCCCTTCGCGTCATGGTGAATGCGGGACTGCAGGGCGCGATCGACTGCGGGTGCGCCGTGCGTCCCGGCGCGCGGCGCGTGTTCATCGGATATTACCCGCTGTATCAGAACAGCACCGTGCGCGTCCGCGCGCCGGGCGGGGCGACGGCGGAGTTCCACGACCTGGGGCCGCAGGTGACGAAGGAAGACGGGACGGTGGGCCTGCGGTTCGAGGACAAGGACCTGCGCGGGTCGCTGACCGTCGGTCAACGGAATGCGCGGGTGGACGCTACTCCTCCTCGCGCCGGCGGCGCTTCGAGCCGAGCGCACTGCCCGGCGTCACCGCCGAAAATCCGAACTTGTCGCGCAGCTGATCCACCGCGACCGAGAGATCGCGCAGCCGCCGCCGCTCGGGTGGCTCGAACAGGTCCGCCTCGGCCGCGACGCCCAGGTTGGTGGCCGAGATGCCGATGAGCCGGACGCCGCGGTCCCGCCCGCGCACGTCGGCGAACGCCGCCCGGAACAGGTCGCGCGCGGCGGCGTAGAGCTCCCGTCGAGATCGGTGGCGACCTCGAGCGTGTGCCGCCGGGTCACGGTGTAGAAGTCGTCATGCCGCAGCTTGAGCGTGACCGTGCGGGCCACGAGGTGCTCGTCCCGGAGCTGGCCCGCCACCCGCGCGGTGAGGAGCGAGAGCGTCGCCTCGAGCGTGGCGGGGTCGCGCAGGTCGCGCGAGAGCGTCGTCTCGCGGCTCACCGAGCGCGGCAGGCGGTCGCTCCGAAGCGTCGTGCCGCCGTAGCCGTGAACCCGGCGCTTGAGAGCCCGCGCCTCGGGGCCGATCAACCGCTCGAGCGCCGGCTCCTCCATCTGCTGGATCTGCCAGACGTCCGCCAAGCCCAACTCCACCCATCGCGCCGCGGTCTTGGGCCCCACGCCCGGCATCGCCTTGAGCGGCAGGCCGGCGAGGAAGCCCTCCTCCCAGCCGGCGCGCACCTCCATCAGGCCGCGCGGCTTGGCCGCATCCGAGGCGAGCTTCGCGATCATCCGGTTGGGGCCGATGCCGATGCTGCAGTCGAGCCCCGTCTCCCGCCGCACCTCGTCCCGCACCTGCTCGGCGACCGGCAGGAGCGACACCGGGTGCAGTCGCTCGGTGCCGCCGAAATCGAGATAGGCCTCGTCCAGGCTGGCCATCACCACCGTCGGGCTGAAGCGCTCGAGCACCGCGCGGACGTCACGCGAGGCGTCGCGGTACGGCGGGAAGGCGCCCTGGAAGAAGGTGGCCTGGGGGCAGAGCCGGACGGCCTGGGCGATCGGCATGCCCGCATGAATGCCGTAGCGGCGGGCGCCGTACGAGGCGGACTGCACCACGCCGCGCTGATCCCGCCGCCCACCGACGACCAGCAGCTCGACATCCCGGAGCTCGGGATGCCGCTGGCGGCACACTTCGACGAAGAACGCGTCGAGGTCGACGTGGAGGATGCGGGCGCTCATGCCTGAAATTAGTCCACTTCCCGGCGTCCCGGGCGTGCAATGATCTGCACAGCTTGTGCGGCCGCGCCCGCTTGCGTTGCTTGAGTTTGGAGTCGCCGGCACCGGCGACCGCCCCCTCCGCCGCACCCGTTCCGACGTTCCCCGGTCCGTTCACCCAAGAGGAGATTTCATGAGTCGCATGCGCACGCTGCTCCTGGCCGCTGCCGTGGTCGGGGTCGCCGCCTGTTCGGACGACGCCGTCCAGCCCGACGCCAACTCGACCCCCGCTGATTTCTCCCTCCGGGGGTTGCGTGTTTCCAGCGGACCGGAGCAGGTGATGCCGGGCGAAGTCATCGTCAAGCTGAAGGCGGGCGTCGACGCGGCGACGGTGGGCAAGGCGCATGGCCTCGCGCTGAGCGGGCGGGGGTACAAGGACGCATTTGTGGTGCTGAAGGGGGCGGTGGGGGCGGAGCATGCGGCGGCGGCGGCACTGCGGAAGGATGGGCGGGTGGTGTACGCGGAGCCGAACTACCTGCGGCAGCCGACGGCGATCAACCCCAACCTCTGGGCCTTCTACAACCCCGGTGGGCTGAACATGAAGTTCACGAGCGGCAAGTCGAAGGGCCAGCCGTTGCCCGCGGGCACGTACGCTTCGCATCGCGGACGCCGACGAGGACAACATCGAGGGATACGCGGCCGGCGGCGCCGACGTCGTGATCGGCAGCATCGACACCGGTGTGGACATGGATCACCCGGAGTTCACTGGCCGGCTGATCGCGGGCAAGGATTGGTACAGCAACGACAACGACCCGAACGACGAGGAGGGGCACGGCACCCACACCACGCGGGACGATGGCTGGGGCCACGGTCGGCGTGGCCGGGGTGTCGGGCGCGAGTTCGCACGTGAGGGTCTACGTGCAGACGGGTCTGCGGCCGGCGCGGATGCCCGACCGCCGCGATCGTCAGCGCCATCCGCGCCGCGGCCGATTAACCGGGCATGGTCGCGATGAATCTCAGCTTGGGCGGCAGCAGCGAATCCCAGGCAGAAAAGGATGCCATCGCCTACGCCACTGAGCAAGGAAGTGCTCGTGATCGCCTCGGCGGGCAATGACGGGACCTACCACGGTTTCCTGCCCCGCCTGCGACGTCAACGCCATCTCGGTGGCCTCCACGACGTGGCGGGACGAGCTGGCCTCGTACTCAAACTCGGGTTCGGGAATCGACATCTCGGCGCCTGGCGGCAACTGCTTCTCGAACACGACGCCAGAGGGCTGCATTTACAGCGCGTTCCTGAATGGCGGGTACGCGTGGCTGCAGGGCACCTCGATGGCCGCGCCTCAGGTGACCGGCGACGGCGGCGATCGTGGCTTCTAGGTTACGGCGGCTGCGCGGCCACGCCAGCGTCCTCGGGCCCGGCTGGAGTCCTCGGCGGACGATCAGGGCGCAAGCGGATACGACACGACAGTTCGGGAGCGGCAGGTCTGAACAGCTATCGTGCCGTGACGGGCAACAGCCTGGCTGCCAGCGGCCAATAGAGCTTCCGATCCGTACATCCAGAGGTACGTGTCGCGCGGCGGTCCTTCGGGGCCGCCGCGCTGCTTTTTGGCCCCTGCCATCCCGCGCGGGCCTCGCTAGCTTTCGCCGTCGCAGCTCGCCGCGTTCGCCCCCGAAAGGACTTCCGCTCGATGCACGTCGGCTTCCTCGGTCTCGGCGCCATCGGCACCCCGATGGCCGCCCACCTGGCCCGGCGCGGCCCGCTCACGGTCTGGAACCGGACCGCGGCGCGCGCGGCCGAGTTCGCCACCCGACACGGCGCCACCGTCGCGGCGACCCCACGTGAGGCGGCGGCCGCGGCCGAGGTCGTCATCACCTGTCTCGGCAATTCGGCCGACGTCGCCGGGCTGCTCGACGGGCCGGATGGCCTGCTCGCGGGGCTCCGGCCGGGCGCGCTCTTCCTCGACTGCACCTCGGGCGACCCGGCCACGTCGCGGCGGATCGCCGATCGGCTCGCGGCGCGCGGCGTGGCCTTCGCCGACGCGCCGGTGAGCGGCGGCACCAACGGCGCCGAGGCCGGCGCGCTCACGGTGATGGTGGGCGCCGACGCCGCCACGTTCGCGCGCGCCCGGCCGGTGCTCGAGGCGTTCGGGCGGCGCATCGAGCACGTGGGGCCGGTCGGTGCGGGCGACGCGCTCAAGGCGGTGAACAACGCGTTCCTGGCGCTCAACATCCTGGCCGCGGGCGAGGGTCTGGCGGCGCTCGTCAAGGCGGGCGTGGCGCCGCGCACGGCGCTCGAGGTGCTGAACGCGTCGAGCGGGCGCTCGTTCGTGAGCGAGGTGCTCGTCCCGGAGCGCGTCCTCACGGGCACCTGGCCGCGCACCTTCCGCCTGGCGCTGCTCGACAAGGACGTGGGGATCGCGACCGATCTGCTGGCGCAGACGGGAGTGCCGGGGCCGGTGTTCGAGCTGGTCCACGCGCTCCTCGCCGCCGCCCGGGCCGAGCTGGGCGAGGCGGCCGACTATCTCGACCCCATTCGCCTCACCGAGCGGCAGGCCGGCGTGGAGATTCGCGGCTGATGCCCACTTGCCGCGCTGCGTCGCTGTCCTCAGTTTCCGTCGACCCGCACGGACAGAGCCGATGAGCGAGTGGGGAATCACCACCAAGGTGCCCGCCGAAGTCGTATTGGTCGAAGGCATCGTCCTCGCCGGCGACCTTCACCTGTACGCGCGGCCGACGTATCCGCCCGGGCCCGAGACGCCGCTGGAGATGCTCAACCGGGCGGACGTCTTCTTCGCGCTCACGCTGAACGGTGGCGTCACCTTCGTCCCCAAGTCGCAGGTCGTGGTGGTGACCTGCCGCGGCCAGTCGCGGACGACGGATCCCGACCGGCTGACTGCCGCGCGCCGGATCGAGCTGGAAGTGGTCACGCAGGCGGGCGGGGAGTTCCGCGGGCAGGTCATGGCGGAGCTGCCGCCGTCCCGCGGCCGGACGCTCGACTTCCTCAACGGCGCCGACGCCTTCTTCGAGCTCGGCGCCGCCGACGTCACCTGGTACTTCAACAAATCGCGCATCCGGCTCGCGCGGCCCCTCGACTGAGAATGCCTGTGGCCCGGCTCGATCGTCTCATCCAGGTGTTGTACGAGCAGCGCGGGGACGCGCTGCAGCTCGCCGTCGGCAAGCCGGTGACGCTCCTCGCCAACGGTTCGGCGCGGGCGCTCACGCGGGATCCGCTGACCGACGTCCAGATCCTCGCCCTCGCGCGCGAGGTGGCCGACGCGGACGCGGCCGCGCGCCTCGGCGGCGGCGAGGCGTTCAGCTTCGGCTACCGCTCGCCGAGCGGGCAGGTGACGGTCGCGCTCTCCCGGGACGCCGCCGGCCCGCTGGTCGAAGTGCGAGCCGGCGCCCCGGCAGCCGGAGCGCCGGTGGGTGGAGCGCGCGGCGCCCGGCGGTGTCGCCGGCCGGAGCAGCGCCGAGCTGGCCGAGGCGCGCGGGGCCCTGGATGGCCTGTTCCGCCGGCTGGTCGACACGGGCGCCTCCGACCTCCACCTCCGGAGCGGGGAGCCGCCGCTGCTTCGCCTCCATGGCGAGCTGGTCCGCGAGGACCTCCCGCCCCTCTCCGGCGAGCGGCTCGAGCTGATGCTCCTGAGCATCATGTCGCCGCGCGAGGTGGGAGAGTTCCGCGAGACGGGGGACACCGACTGGGCGTACGAGATCGCCGACCTGGCCCGCTTCCGGTGCAACGCCGGCCGGGACCGCCACGGCCCCATGGCCGTCTTCCGGGTCATCCCGGCCAGCATCCGCACCGCCGACGAGATGGGGCTGAGCCGCGAGGTCCAGAACCTCTGCTACCTCACCAAGGGCCTCGTGGTCGTGACCGGTCCGACCGGCTCGGGCAAGAGCACCACGCTCGCGTCGCTGGTGGACCTGGTCAACCGGACCCGCACCGACCACATCATCACGATCGAGGACCCGATCGAGTTCGTGCACCAGAGCAAGAAGTGCCTGGTGACGCAGCGGCAGGTGTCGGTGCACACCCGCTCGTTCAAGCACGCGCTCCGCGCGGCGCTCCGCGAGGATCCCGACATCATCCTCGTCGGCGAGATGCGGGATCTCGAGACGGTCTCGATCGCGATCGAGACCGCCGAGACCGGACACCTGGTGTTCGGGACGCTGCACACCACGACCGCCTCGTCCACCATCGACCGCATCATCGACCAGTTTCCGCCCGACCGGCAGTCGCAGGTGCGGGTCATGCTCTCGGAATCGCTCCGCGGCGTGATCTCGCAGACGCTCTGCAAGAAGATCGGCGGCGGCCGCGTGGCCGCGCGGGAGATCCTGCTCACGATTCCCGCCATCTCCAACCTGATCCGCGAAGGAAAGACGTTCCAGATCCCGTCGGTGATGCAGACCAACCGGAAGGCCGGCATGGTGACGCTCAACGACGCGCTGATGGAGCTGGTGGACGGCAAGCAGGTGGAGCCCAAGGAAGCGTACATGAAGGCCGTCGAGAAGGCCGGGTTCGCCGCGGCGCTCAGGGCCAAGCGGCATGACGTCTCCTTCCTCGGCGAGGGATGACGGAGGGCGCCGGTCGCCCATCCTCGTGCTGGTCAACCCCCAGGACATCGTCAACATCGCGAGCGCCGTGCGCATCGCCAAGAACTTCGGGATCGAGCAGATGCGGCTCGTGGATCCCGAGGTGTTCGATCCCTGGCGCATCGAGGGGATCGCGCACAACACGGCGGACTTCGTGGCCCGGATCGAGATCCTGCCGTCGCTCGAGGCGGCCCTCGCCGACTGCGTGTCGGCCTACGTGCTGACGGGCCGGGAGCGCGCGGCCAAGCGGACGACCCGGCGGCCCCGCGAGGCGGCCGCCGAGCTGGTGCGGGAGCTCGAGGACGGCCCGGTGGCGATCGTCGCGGGCCGCGAGGACAGCGGGCTCACCAACGCCGAGCTGGATCTCTGCCGCACGGTCGTCACCATCGCGACCGATCCGCGCCATCCGTCGCTCAACCTGGCGCAGGCCGTGGCGATCATGGCCTACGAGACCTGGAACGCGCGAGGCGGCGAGGCGTTGCCGCTCAAGCCGCCCCGGCACGTGGCCGCGCCGGCCACGTCCGAACAGCTCGAGACCCTCTTCGCCGACTGGCACCGGGCGCTCTGGGCCATCGACTTCTTCAAGACCCGCCGATCGGAGAACGTGATGCGCTCGTTTCGCGAGATCGTGTTCCGCGCGGAGCTGGACGGCCGGGAGTCCTCGCTCGTCCGCGCGATGGGCATCGAGGTCGCCCGCTACCTCCAGCGCGTCGGCGCGCCGTTCGCCGGAACGCCGCCGGACGCCGGGGACAGCTCGGGGGACGACGGGGTATGAGCCGCAATCGCTCCAGCGCCTACTGGGCCGCCAACCGCTACGCCGACGAGGCGGCCGAGCCCGCGCCGACGGCGCCGCTGCACGACCTGCCCGCCGCGGCCGCCGCCCGATTCAAGCTGCTGCGCGCGGGCCTGACCGAGCTCGCCGGCGTGGCGGAAGCGGTGCGCTACATGGGCGCGAGCTGGCGCTGGGCCTGGGAGTACGGCGTGGGCAACCGGAAGCTCTGCTGGGTTCACGTGATCGGCGACGCGCTCTCGGCCACGTTCACGATGAGCGACTCGGAGGAGGACCGGCTCGGCCGCGCCGGCCGGATGCCCGCCGACGTGGCCCGCGCCATCGCGGAAGGGCAGCGCACCGGGCCCGCTCAAGTGGTGCTGGGTGCCGCTCGACGACCGTCGCGCGGTGGAGACCTTTCTCCGGCTGGCCGCCCGCAAGGCGGAGTGGCTGGCGGAGCGCCCGGCCCCGCATCGGTCGCCGCAATTGCGGGCTCGACGCAAGGCGTCCGGCGGGTCCGAGGATTCCGAGTAAAGCAGTCGGAATAGCAATTCGATCGGGTTGTGTACTTGGATGTGCGGACTATACTTCGGCGCGCCCTCGGCCGAGGGCGTTTGTGTGCTCGGCAGGGCCACTCCCTCAGCGTGGGATCGATAATGCGTACGATGGCTCTCGTGGTTGGCGGCATCGGCGCCACCGCGCTCGCAGCCCTGCTCGTGTTCGGTGGCGCGCCCAGCCAGGCGCAGCAGTCGAAGCCGGTCGCCGACTCCATCACGGCTCCCGTGATCACCGACACCGGATCGCTCAAGGGTCCACGCCAGCCGATCTTCTTCCGCCACGACATCCACGCCGGCCAGTTCAAGATGCAGTGCCAGTACTGCCACTACTCGGTGGCGGTCTCGCCCGAGCCCGGCATCCCGTCGATGCAGACCTGCATGGGTTGCCACCTGGTGGTCAGCGGCGGCGACAGCTCGGCCAAGGCGGAGATCAAGAAGGTTCGCCAGGCCTGGACCGACAAGAAGCCGGTCGAGTGGACCCGCGTGCACTTCATCGCGCGTCACGCCCACTTCCCGCACCAGCGGCACATCAAGGCCCTCGGCCCCAACGCCTGCACCACCTGCCACGGCGACGTGAGCCGCATGCCGCAGGTGTTCAAGGTCAACAACGTCAACAATATGGGCTTCTGCATCACGTGCCACGTCGAGCGGAAGGTGTCGCGCGACTGCTCGGTGTGCCACTACTGATGCCGGCGATGCGGAGTCATCTGAGTGACGGCGATGCAGAGTCATCCTGAGCCCTGGCGTCGCCCGGGCAACGCGAAGGAGCCATGGCCCGACGCATGACGCCCGACGAAGACAGCCCGAGTCCACCATGGACCGCCGGAAATTTCTGACCGTGGTCGGCGCCACGAGCGGCGGCGCGCTCGCGCTCTCCGGCTGTTCCACCAGCCGGGTCGAGAAGCTGGTGCCGTACCTGGTGCAGTCGGAAGATCAGATTCCCGGCGTCGCCACCTGGTACGCCAGCACCTGCACCGAGTGTGACGCCGGCTGCGGCCTGCACGTGCGCACGCGCGAGGGCCGCGCCGTCAAGCTCGAGGGCAATCCCGAGCACCCCGTCAATCAGGGCAAGCTCTGCTCCCGCGGCCAGGCCGCGCTGCAGGGGCTGTACAATCCGGGCCGCATCAAGGCCCCGATGCTGCGCGGCGCCGACGGCCGGTTCAGCGAGATCACCTGGGACGACGCGATCGCGCCGGCTCGCCGGCAAGCTGACCGAGGCGGGCGGCAAGGTGGCGGTGCTGAGCGGGGCGGGGCGGGGGACCTTCTCGGACCTCCTCGCCGAGTGGACGAAGGCGCTGGGCGGACGGCTGGTCCGCTGGAGCCCGCTCGACCACGAGCCGGTGCGCGCGGCCAATCGCCAGGTGTTCGGCCTCGACCAGCTGCCGGCGCACGACTTCGGCAGCGCCAAGTACATCCTGTCGTTCGGCGCCGACTTCCTCGACACGTGGCTCTCGCCGACCGAGAACCAGCGCGGCTTCGCCAACGCGCACGGCTTCGCCGACGGCGACGTCGCCAAGTTCGTCTACGCGGCGCCGCGCATGGATCTCACCGGTCTCAACGCCGACGAGTGGCTCGCGACGCGTCCCGGCACGGAGACGGCCCTCGCGCTCGCCATGGCGAACGTCGTGGCCGGCCTCCGCGGCGGCGCGGCGCCGGTGGCCGCGGCGCTCGCCCGGTTCACCCCCGCGATGGCCGCGCAGGAGACCGGCATCCCGGCCGAGCGGATCGAGCGCATCGCGAAGGAGTTCGCGGCAGCGCAGCCGAGCCTGGCGGTGGCGGGCGGCATCGGCGCGCAGCACGCGGGCGCGGCCCAGCTCTGCGCCGCGGTCAACCTGCTGAACTACGTCGCCGGCAACATCGGGCAGACGGTCCGGTTCGGCGCCGAGCTCGACGGCGGCGACGGCTATACCGCGCTCGCCCGCCTCGGCGCCGCGATCGACGGCGGCCAGGTCGCCGTGCTGCTGGTGCACGACGCCAACCCGGTCTACGCGCTGCCCAAGGCCGCGGGGTTCGCCGAGCGGCTCACGAAGGTGCCGTTCAAGGTCGCGACCGCGCTCTTCCTCGACGAGACGGCCGCGCGGTGCGACCTGCTGCTGCCGCAGCACCACGCGCTCGAGCGCTGGGACGATCTCGCGCCGCGGTCCGGCGTGCGGAGCCTCATGCAGCCGGTGATGGAGCCGGTGTTCAACACCCGCGCCGCGGGCGACATCCTGCTGCAGGTGTCCCGGAAGGCGGGCGGCGCGCTGGCCGCGTTCGCCGCGCCGACCTGGGAGGCCCACCTCCGCGGCCGCTGGCAGGCACTCGCCGCCGAGCGGAAGGAAGCCGACGCGGAGGGCTTCTGGCGCGCGGCGCTCCAGCGCGGCGGCGTGTTCGACGAGCCGGCGGCCCCGGCGCCGGTGGCGCTCGGCCGCGTCGGCCACCGACGTGGCCTACACCAAGCCCGCGTTCGAGGGGAAGGGTGAGTTCGTCTTCCTCACCTACCCGCACGCCAACCTGTACGACGGCCGCGGCACCAACAAGCCGTGGCTGCTCGAGAACGCCGACCCCGTCACCAAGATCACCTGGCATTCGTGGGTGGAGGTGAGCCCCGAGACCGCGAAGACCCTCGACATCCGGAACGGGGAGATCCTCCGGCTCACGAGCGCCGCCGGAGCGGTCGAGGCGCCGGCCTACATCTATCCAGGGCTCCACCCGGACGTGGTCGCGATGCCGCTCGGCTTCGGCCATACCGAGTACGGGGCCTACGCCCAGGGCCGGGGCGTCAACGCGCTCGACCTGCTCGCCGCCCCGGCCGACGACTTCATGACCTACCTCTCCACCCGGGTCACGCTCGCAAAGACCGACGGATTCCGGAAGCTCGCCACGGTCGAGGGCGTGCCGCGCCAGCTCGGCCGGGGCATCGCCGAGGCGATGCCGCTCGCGGCGGCGAAGCGGGGCCTCACGGTCAAGGAAGCGTACCTCGAGGAGGGGCACGCCGAGCACGAGGTCAACCCCGAGCGCGAGGTCGAGCCGCTGAAGGGCTGGAGCGAGCAGCAGTTCCAGATGACCCGCCACGGCGACTACACGCGCGACCTTCCCCAGTGGGGCATGGCGATCGACCTGGCGCGCTGCACCGGCTGCCAGGCCTGCGTCACGGCCTGCTACGCGGAGAACAACATCCCGACCGTCGGCGAGCAGGAGATCCTCAAGGGCCGGGAGATGACCTGGCTCCGGATCGAGCGCTACTGGGAGGGCGGCGAGGAGCCGGGCGAGCCGGTGTCGGCGCGCTTCGTCCCGATGCTGTGCCAGCACTGTGCCAACGCGCCGTGCGAGCCGGTCTGTCCGGTGTATGCCGCGTATCACACCGCCGACGGTCTCAACGGCCAGGTCTACAACCGCTGCGTGGGTACGCGCTACTGCGCCAACAACTGCCCGTACAAGGTGCGGTACTTCAACTGGTACAAGTACAACGAGATGGCCTGGCCGGAGCCGCTCCAGCTCCAGCTCAACCCGGACGTGACCGTGCGGGCCCGCGGCGTGATGGAGAAGTGCACCTTCTGCATTCAACGGATCCGCGGCGCGCAGAACCAGGCGCGGCTCGAGGACCGGCCAATCCGGGACGGGGAGTTCACGACGGCGTGCGCCCAGGCCTGCCCGTCCGACGCGATCGCCTTCGGCAACGTCAGGGACCCCGAGAGCCGCGTGGCCGCCATCAAGCAGGACCACCGCGGCTACCACGTGCTCGAGGAAATCAACGTCCGCCCGGCGATCACCTATCTCGCCAAGGTTCTGCATTCGGTGGAGGCCTAACCGATGGCTGTCGTCGCACCGCCAAGTCGCGCGACCCGTCCTGAGCTCGTGATCAATCAGACCCACGCGGACGTCACCCGCGACGTGGTCGCGACGTTGGAGCCGGCGAGCCGGGGGTACCTGCTGCTCCTGGGCCTGGCCGTCGCGATGTTCCTCGGCGGGCTCACGACGTTTCTGATCCTGGTGAAGGACGGGCTGGGCCACGCCGGTTACACCCCGCCGATATTCTGGAGCGTCTACATCACGACCTTCGTGTTCTGGATCGGCATCGGCCACGCGGGCACGCTGATCTCCGCGATCCTGTTCCTGTTCCGGAGTCCCTGGCGCACGGCGGTCTACCGCTCGACCGAGGCGATGACGGTGTTCGCGGTCATGACGGCGGCGCTGTTCCCGATCATCCACATCGGGCGGCAGTGGATCTTTTACTGGTTGCTGCCGTACCCGAACCAGCGCTGGCTCTGGCCCAACTTCAAGTCGCCGCTGATCTGGGACGTCTTTGCGATCTCGACCTACTTCACGGTGAGCTCGACGTTCCTCGTCTTCGGCCTCATCCCCGACGTCGCCGCCGTCCGCGACAAGGTCACCGGCTGGCGCAAACAGGTCTACACGCTGGCTTCGGCGGGCTGGCAGGGGACCGACAACCAGTGGCGTCACTACTCGCGCGCGTACCTCTACCTGGCGGCGCTGGCCACCCCGCTGGTGCTCTCGGTGCACTCGGTGGTGAGCTGGGACTTCGCGGCGTCGATCGTTCCCGGCTGGCACGGCACGATCTTCGCCCCCTACTTCGTGGCCGGCGCCATTTACTCGGGTCTCGGCATGGTGATCACTCTGCTCGTCCCGCTCCGCCGGACGCTCAGGATCGAGCACATGATCACCGACTATCACTTCGACAACCTGGCCAAGCTGACACTGCTGACGGGATCGATCCTGTTCTACGCCTACGGGATGGAGTACTTCGTCGGGTGGTACAGCGGCAGCACCTTCGAGCAGACCACGTTCTACCGCCGGGCGTTCGGCTCGATGTGGTGGGCGGGCTGGACCATGATCATCTGCAACGCCTTCGTGTCGCAGCTGCTGTGGTTCCGGAAGATCCGCACCAACCTCACGGCGCTGTTCGTCATCTCGATCTTCATCAACCTCGGGATGTGGTTCGAGCGTTTCGTGATCATCGTCTCGTCGCTCAGCAACGACTACATCCCCTGGGCGTGGTCCAACGCAAACATCACCTGGGCCGACTGGGGCATCCTGCTCGGTTCGTTCGGCTGGTTCTCGATGTGGTTCCTGCTGTTCGCCAAGAGCTTCCCGATCGTCGCGATCCAGGAGATCAAGGAGATGATCCCCATGCCGCGGAAGCGGCCGGGAGGGCAGCACTGATGGCCAAGGGCAAGCGGGTCCGGCGCGCGCCGGGCGTTCTCGCCTCCTTCGTCCACGTGGATGCCGCGGTCGACGCCATTCGGGCGCTCCGCGCGCGAGGGCACCGGAACCTGGTGGTCTATTCCGCGGCGCCCTACCACGAGATCGAGGAGGCGCTGGACCAGTCGGTGAGTCCGGTCCGCCTGTTCACGCTGATCGGCGGCCTCACCGGGTGCGCCGCCGGGTTCGGCATGACGATCTGGATGTCGCTCGACTGGCCGCTCCTGGTGGGCGGGAAGACGATCGCCTCGATCCCGCCCTACGTCGTGATCGCGTTCGAGCTCACCATCCTGCTCGGCGCGCTCAGCACGGTCACGGCGGTGGCGCTGTTGAGCGTGCTCATGGGGAAGCGCGGCATCGCGTACGATCCCGCCTACAGCGACGACCAGATCGGCGTCTTCGTGCCGGCGGGGTCGGACCAGGCGGGGACGGTCGAGCAGCTGCTGCGCTCGGCCGGGGCGGTGGAGGTGCGACGTGAAGCGGCTTGACCGGGTGCTGTCGCCGGCGCGTCGGACGGCCTCCATCGCGCTCCTGACCGTCCTCCTGGGCGGATGCGACTTCTGGTACAACCGGGTACCCTCGCCCGACGATCTCTGGCACGTGATCCCCTGGTTCGACCACATGATCCACGCGAAGTACATCCGGCCGTACCAGAGCGCGGCGGTCCCGCGCTACACCCCGCCCGGCACCGTTCCGGTCACCGGCGGCGAGGCCGACTGGTCGAACGAGTGGACCACGGGCAAGACCACGACCGCGGACGCGCTCAAGAACCCGTACGCCGCCGACGCGGCCGAGAACCAGGGCGCCGCCTCGCCGGGCCCGGACGTGTCCGTCATCCCGCGCGACATCGGCGCGGCGGGCGACACGCTCTTCCAGACCTACTGCGCCGTCTGCCATGGGTCGGCGGGGGACGCGAAGGGACCGGTCTCCTCCCGGATCGGCGCGCCGTCCCTGCTCACCGGGCGCGCACGCGGGTACTCCGACGGCTACATCTACAGCATCATCCGCTACGGCCGCGGCGTCATGCCGCGCTATGGCGACAAGGTCTACCTGCCCAGCGACCGCTGGGCGATCGTGAACCACGTCCGGAAGCTCCAGGGCCAGGCGCCGCTCGGACCCGAGCCGGCGGGCACGGCGGTCGGGATCCCGCCGGGGCCGAGCGCCACCGGATCGACCGGGGAGAGGCCCCGATGAGCGCCACGCTCCACGAGCGCCTCGTCCAGCGCGCGGTCGCCGGCAAGTACGATCTCTTCCTCGGCGTGGGCGGCGGCTGCACCGTCCTCGGCCTGATCCTCTTCGTCATCGCCCTCCGGTCCGGGCAGGCCGACCGCGCCTGGCAGCTCTTCCACGTGAACTGGCTGTACTTCACGGGCCTGGCCGGGGGCAGCGTGGCGTTCGTGGCCGTGCAGAAGATCACCAACGCCAAGTGGTCGGGGATGATCATCCGGTTCGCCTCGGCCTCGGCGGCGTTCCTGCCGGTCTCACTGGTGGCGCTGCTGTTCATCTTCACCGCCGGCTATCCGGCGATCTACGGCCCGATGGTGACCGCGGCGCACGAGCTCCAGCACGGCAAGGCCGTCTGGCTCTCGCACGGGTTCATGTTCGCCCGGCTGGCCATCGGCCTTGGCCTGCTCACCGTGATCGGCTGGAAGCTCATTCGGGCGGATATGGTGCCCGACCTGCTCGCGGTGCGGGGTGCCGCCCCGGCCAACCGGCGCGCGCTCTACGACCGGTGGACCCGGGGGTACGACGGGAGCGCGGACAGCGAGTTCGCGGTGCTGGAGCGAGTCAGCCGCCTCGCGCCGGCGTACGTGGTGACCTACGCGCTGGTGTTCACGCTGGTGGCGTTCGACGGCATCATGGCGCTGCAGCCGCACTGGTTCTCGAACCTGCTCGGCGGCTTCTACTTCATGGGGTCGTTCCTCGGCGCGCACATGCTGCTGGCGCTGATGATGATGTACGGCAGCTCGCACCTCGGCGTCACCGACCTGGTCTCCCCCAAGCAGCGCCATGATCTGGGCAAGCTGTGCTTCGGCTTCACCGTGTTCTGGACCTACCTGATGTGGGCCCAGTTCCTGGTGATCTGGTACGGCAACCTCCCCGAGGAGACGGGATTCGTGTTCGCGCGGCTGTGGGGTCCCTGGCTGCCGGTGGGCAAGGCGGTGTTGATCGGGATGTTCCTGGTCCCGTTCTTCGGGCTCCTCGGCGTGGCGCCCAAGAAGACGCGCGCCACGCTGGGCTTCTTCGCGGTCGTGAGCCTCACCGCGCTCTGGCTGGAGCGGTACCTGCTCGTGATGCCGTCGGTGACGGCGCTTCCCGGGCCGCGGTTCCAGCTGCCCGAAGCGGGACCGACGCTGCTCTTCCTGGGCCTGTACCTGCTGACCTACGCGCTGTTCGCCCGCACGTTCCCGATGATCTCGCCGCGCCTGGCCGAGATCACCCTGGAGCGCGAGCGCGGCCATACCAGCGCGCACATCGGGGCCGAGTTCGACCACGAGGAGAGTCCAAAGGATTACGTGTCGCCGGAGTCGATCGAGCGGCGGGAGAAGCCGCGGGGGTAGGCTGAGCGATGGCCGCGTGCAGCGACCGAGGGCGGCGCTGTTATTTGCTGCGCATCTCCGCGTTCAGCCGACGGATCATCGCGCGCAGGCTGTCGGAGGGCAGGTTGCCGGTGATGGCGAGCATCCGGTCGCCCACCTGGATCGCCATCGCGTGATTGTCGTCGGACCCGAGCGCGGCGGAGTCGCCCATGAGGAGGACGGTGTCGACGTCCGCCATGGCGCGCCGGGAGAGCATCTGGGAGACGTCGCTGACCGGCCCCTCGATCGTGCGGATCACCTGTCCGGACGAGAGCTGCTGGGCCACCACCATCACGGGGCGCGAGTCCCGCTCGCCGTTCTGGATCTGCACCTGCATCACGGGAAGGCCGTCGATGTGCGGCACCCGCTCGCCGGCCTCGGCCTTCGCGCCATCCCACGACATAGTCCGCCACATTCCGTTGAGCTCGAGGCCGCGGCGGTCGGGCTGATCCAGCCGGGTCAGCTCGAGCGCCGGCTTCGGATCGAGCACCGACAGCGCCGCCGCGGTGCGCGAGGCGGCGCTCGCGGAGTCCGCTCGCGCGGCGGCCGCCGCAGTCCTGGCGGCCGGCTGGTCGCCGCCCGGGCGGCTGCTGTGCTGACGAGTCCGGACAGCGGCCGGCGACGCGCTCTCGGTGGGTTCCGTGGGCCGCGTGACGGTGAGCCGGGCGGCCGGCGCGACGGTGGTCGATGCGACCGTTCGCTCCGCGGTGGTGGACTCGCGGGCCGCCACCGGAGTGATCGGCCGAGCCGTGTCGGGCGCGCGCAGGAACGAGCTGGCGGTCCAGCCGAGGCCGACCGCGGCGACCAGGCTGGCCGCCCACGCGACGATGCTCAGGCGCCGGCGGCGCTGAGACGCCACGACGGCCGCGCGCCGGCGCAGCACCTCGAACGCGGGAGGCACGTTGCGCGGGGGCGCGAGGCGGGAGAGCAGCGCCGTGGTCCGATCCCGGAGCGCGGCAATGCCGTCGCGCATGGCCTGGCAGGACGGGCAGTCGGCGAGATGGCTCTCGATCTCGACGCACTGCGTCCGGCTCAGCCCCTGGTCGAGGTAGGCGTGGAGCTCGTCCTCAGGAATGTGCCGCATCGGTCCCCGTTCTGATCTGCTGCCGGTCGTGCGCGTCCACCAGGCGGCGGCGCGCACGGGCCAGCGTCGTCCCCACCGCACCGACGGCCAGTCCCGTCTGCGCGGCGATCTCCGGATAGCTCAGGCCCGCGTCCCACAGCAACAGGATCTCCCGATCCCGCGGGGTGAGCGTGTTGAGCGCTTCCTGGACCGACGCCACCTGCTCGTCGTGCTCGACGGTCTCGTCCGCGGCCGGCGTCATCGTCGGCTGCGCGATCGGATCGCCTTTGAGCAGCGTCAGGTGGCGCTTCCGCCGCATGGCGGCGCGCGCCTCATCCCGCGCCAGATTCGCCGCGACGGCGAAGACCCATGCCCGCGGCTTCTCCGGGTCGGTGGGACAGGGCACGGACGAACACCTCCTGCGCCAGGTCCTCCGCGCGCTCCGCGTCCCACACCTTGCGGTACAGGAAGCGCACGACGGCAGTATAGGTGCTCTGGTAGAGCTGCTCGAGGTCGTCGGTCACCGAACCTCCGTGGGTCCCGGACGCGGCTCGGGACGCCGGGAGGCCGAATCGTCCTGAAGGACGGCCAACCTCCCATTCCTTGCACAGTTGCGCAGTCAGGAACGTACCGCGGCCCGGCGCCGGCGGGGGGCGAAGACGCAGCCCGGGTGGAGCCCCCGGTTCTTGGGCGGCCATTCGAAGCAGAGATCCGGCTTGGCGGTCCGGCCGTCGGCGCGGTGGCGGCCGTGCAGGGTGCAGGCAACGCCGTCGGTGCCCAGGTAGCCGCACGCGGAGATCATCTCCACCTCCAGCGAGTAGTCGCCGGCCCGCTCGATCTTGCAGAGATACGGCGAGCGGCGCGAGCGCACAAGCGATTCGAGCCGGCGCTGGGCCTTGGTGCACATGATCTCGACCTGGAGGTCCCGGCAGCAGGCCGCTTTGCGGGTGTTGTCGGCCGTGCGGCAAGGGGCGGTCGCGCAGGGATTCTCGCCGGCGGTGGCGTCGCCGAGCACCGGCAGGGTGCGGGCGGGCGGCCGGAGCTCCCGGACGGCATTCCGGCAGTCCTCCACGACCACGAACCGGTCGCCGCCGAGCTGCAGCGGCTGCGGCTCGCGCCGGGACCCGCGGGGCGTCGCGCCCTCGAAGCCATGGGCCCGACAAGTCGCCCGGCCGCCGTCCTCGTGCAGGTAGCGGCACCCGACGTGGAGCACGGCTTCCACGTACAGATCGCCTTCGCCTTCCCACAGCTCGAGAAAGTCGATCCGTTCGGTGTGCCCCAGGAGCCACGTGGCCTCATGATCGAGGCTGGTGGGCCCCTCCTCGAGCTCGCCGATGCGGAGGGTCACGCGGAGGCTCTTGCATTGGGCGCCTAGACTGCGGCAGGGCGGCACGTTCGGTTGCATGATGGCCATAAGCTAATCGGGAGTGCTCGCGACGGCCGGGCTCCCATTTCCCTTCGGAGGGTATCACGGTATACTTGGGTTCTTGTGAAAGGGTTCACAAGGAGCGCGATTACCCTGTTTTCGGAGGCGAGAGCGGCGATGCGTGTGACTTCCATGGTGGCGGGGCTGGCCATCGTCCTGGCGGCCTGCGGCGGCGAGAAGAAGGCTGAAGATCAATCGACGACGGCGACCCCCGAGCAGCCCGCGGCTGCGCCCGCTGCTGCACCTGCCGCCGGCGGCGGTGCCACTCACGACGTGAGCATGGTCCTCGAGGGCAGCACCTACAAGTTCGATCCGTCCGAGCTCACCATCAAGGCCGGCGACGTGATCAACTTCCACAACAAGAGCGGCGGCCCGCACAACGTGTCGTTCTGGGCCGACAGCATCCCGAAGGGCGCGGCGGACGTGCTGAAGGGGAGCATGCCCGACCAGATGGCTCCGCTCGAGGGCCCGCTGCTCACCGAGCAGGATGCGGTCTACAAGGTCAGCTTCGCCGGCGCGCCGGCGGGCGATTACAAGTTCTACTGCCTGCCGCACCTCGCGCTGGGCATGCACGGCAAGATCACGGTGCAGTAGGGCGACGCTCGCGGCTCGTCCTGAGCGACGCGGTGAAGGGGGCATGCCTCGAGGCATGCCCCCTTCGCGTTCGCTCAGGGTGACGGCTGCGGCTCGCTCAGGGTGACGGTTCGGCCGATGTCAGCTGCCCGACCGCCAGCGCGACCACGATCCCACCACCAGTCCAGCCAGCGCGTCGACCCCGTAGTGCATCTGGCAGTAGACCACGCCCACTCCGAGCAGGATCGTCGGCACCAGCAGCAGCGAGCCCCAGGCGGCGGGAGCCGCTGGCGGCGGCAAGCGCGGCGGCCACGGTGGCCGCGACGTGCGAGCTCGGGAAGGCCGCCCCGTAGGAGCTGCCCTCGGCGAGCGTGTCGTACACCAGCCGCGCCGCGGCGTTGTCGAGGAACCAGGGTGAGGGCCGCGGGAACATGTAGTACGGTCCAGCGACGGGGAAGAAGATGAACACGAGGTAGCAGACGCACGAACGTGGTCATCACCGACAGCACGAAGCGCCGCGCCGCGGGCAGGTCGCCCCGATGGAGGAAGTAGAACGCCGGGATCGACACGACGAAGTAATAGGAGAAGTACGCCGCGTGCAGCACGGTGGACCAGAGGGCGCTCGGAGCCGCCCGCCACCACTCGCGGCTCACCTGCGTCCCGAAGAGCGCCAGCTCCCAACGCTGCACGAGCCCGTCGTGGACCCGGACCCCGCCCGAGTTCAGCACGTCGAGCTGCCCGTAGAGGCCCACCAGCAGCAGCAGGGGATAGATCTCGCGCAGCGATGCGCCCCACGCGCCCGAGTCCCGGCCGCCAGAGCAGCGCGATGAGCACGGCCGTCAGCCCGTTCGCCGCCACCACCCACCAGCAGGCCGGCCGCGCGCCCGCCCGATGAATGGCCACCGCCGACACGACTGCCAGGTATCCCAGCAGCACGACGTCCACCGGCAGGAGCCGGGGTTGCCGAGGCGGCATGCGCATCGGGACGCTCGGCTGGACCGCTACAGCCATCCGGCGGTCCGGTACCACGCGTAGGTCTCCTCCAGCCCGGTCTCGAGATTCCGGATCGCGCGCCAGCCGGTGTCCCGGGCCAGGGGCTCGGGGTCGCCGGTCCAGGCCGGCTGGAAGAACTCGTTGGCCTTGTCGGCGGTGAGGATGGTCGTCTGGCCGGTGAGCCGCGCGGCCGCCTCCGTCACCCTCAGCACTCCGCGGCCGATCGCCGCGGGGATCCGGATGACGGCCGGCCGCCTGCCCATCGCGCGCCCGACCGCGAGCGCCATCTCGGCTCCGGTGAACACCTCGGGATGGCAGGCGTAGTACGTGCGCCGCACGGCCGCGGCCGTCGTGCCGGCGGCGACGAGCGCGTCGGCGAGGTCGGCGCCGTGCACCGCCGAGAGCTCCTGCGTGCCGTCGCCGAGCACCGGCGCCAGACCGAGCCGGGCCAGCCGGAACACCTTGAGCACTTCCTGGTCGCGCGGCCCGTAGACCATCGGTGGGCGGACGATCGTCCAGGGCAAGCGGCTTCCGGTGACCACCGCCTTCGGCGGCGAGCTTGCTCCGGCCGTACTGCGTGACGGGGTGGGGCGGCTCGTCGCCGCGAAGGGGACGGCCCTTGATCGTCGGGCCGGCGGCGGCCATCGACGAGACGTAGACCAGGCGGCCCACCTCCGCCCGCTCGGCCGCCTCGGCAAGGTTGCGCGTCCCGTCCCGGTTGGCGGCGAGAAAGTCCGCCTCGCTCCGCGCGGCCACCACGCCGGCCACGTGGTAGACCACGTCCTGTCCCTCGACGGCCTGCTGCAGCGCGGCACGATCGTGCAGGTCGCCGCGCACGACGCGCACGCCGAGGGGCGCGAGCGCCGCGGCCTTGCTCGCGGAGCGCGCCAGCGCGGTCACCTCGTCCCCCCGGCGGTGCAGGGCTTCGGTGAGATGGCTGCCGACGAACCCCGTAGCGCCGGTGACCAGCACCTTCATATCGGCCGGTCGTAGAGTCGGTAGGTCTTGTACACCTTGAAGGTCATCTTCTCGAGCCCGGCGTTCATGGCCGGATTGTCCTCCAGGATCCATCCCGCCTCGCCCCAGTAGATCCCGCGCTCGCCGGATTTGGTCCAGATCCAGTGATACAGCATCGCGTCGACGCCTTTGCCGCGATACTCGGGCAGCACGCCGAGGAGCAGGATGCGCGCGCGGCGGATCTTCCGGGTCTTGAGCGCCCAGAGCAGCTTGAGGATCATCGGGAACATGCGGCCCGAGCGATTCCGCCGGAAGACGACATTGAGATCCGGCAGCGTGATGCCGAAGCCGATGAGCTTGCCGTCCTTCACCGCCATCGGCACCAGCTCCGGGATGACCACCGGCTTGAACTGCTCGGCCAGGTGGTCGATCTCGTGCTCCGTCATGGGCACGAAGCCCCAGTTCTTCTCCCACGCCGCGTTGTAGAGCTCCTTGATGCGCTCGACCTCGCCTTCGAAGTCCTTCATGTCGAGCGGCCGGATCGTGATCCCCATGCGCTGGCGGATGAGCTCGGTCCCGCGCGCCAGGCGCTCCGGGACCGGGACGTAGCGATCCTCGCTCCCGCCCTCGTAGACCCAGAGGTCCTTGGCCTTCGCGAAACCCGCGCGCTCGAGCAGGGTGACGTAGTACCGCGGGTTGTGCGGCATCATCAGCGCGGGCGGCGTGTCGAAGCCGTCGACCAGGAGCCCGCACTCGTCGTTCACGGAAAAGGAGGCCGGGCCTCGCAGGACGTCGTGGCCCTTGGCGCGGCACCACTCGGCGGCCGCCTCGAGGAGCCGGTCGGCCACGGCCTGATCGTCGACGCTCTCGAAGAAGCCGAAGAAGCCGACCCGGTCGCCGTGGGTCTCGTTGTGCAGGCGATTGCTGATGGCGGCGATGCGGCCGACGACCTCGCCGTCGCGTTCGGCCAGGAAGTACTCGGCCTCGGCGTGCTCGAAGAAGGGGTTCTTCTCGCGGGAGAGAAGCAGCTCCACGTCCCGACGCAACGGCGGGACCCAGAGAGGGTCCCGCGCGTGGAGCCGGTAAGGCAGGTCGACGAAGCGCTTGAGGTCTCGTCGGTCGCGCGCCGCGCGGACGCGCAGCCCTTCGGTCAGATGACCCCCAGGTCCCGGCCGATCCGCCCGAACTGCTCGAGCGAGAAGTCGATCTGCTCGAACGTGTGCGTCGCCATGACGCTGGTACGGAGCCGGCACTGGGACGGCTGCACCGCGGGCGGCGCAACCGGATTGGTGAAGACTCCGGCGTCGAACAGCCGGCGCCACATCAGGAACGTCTTCTCCAGGGGGCCGATCAGCACCGGCACGATCGGCGTCTCGGTCGGGCCGATCTCGAAGCCCAGGCTCCGGAAGCCGGCCTGCAGGCGGCGGGTGTTGGCCCAGAGACGGTCGCGCCGCTCGGGCTCGTCCTGCAGCACCTGCAGCGCGGCCAGCACGCCGGCGGTGTTGGCGGGCGGCAGCGACGCGGTGAAGATCAGCGGCCGGCTGTGATGCTTGAGATAGTGGACCACGTTCTCGGTGGCGGCGACGAAGCCGCCGATCGAGGCCAGCGACTTCGAGAAGGTGCCGGCGATGATGTCGACGTCGTCGGTCATGCCGAAGTGGGCGGCGGTGCCGTCGCCGTTCGGTCCGAGGACGCCGAGGGCGTGCGCGTCGTCGAGCGCCAGCGCGGAGCCGTACTTCCGGGCCACCCGCACGAGCGCCGGCACGTCCGCGATGTTGCCTTCCATCGAGTACACGCCGTCCACCACGATCATCGAGCCCTTCCCCGAGCCGTTCCGCTCCATGCGGCGCTCGAGGTTGGCCAGGTCGCCATGGTTGAAGCGCTCGGTCTCGCCGTAGGACATCTTGGCGCCGTCGACGATCGAGGCATGGTCGAGCTTGTCCAGATAGACCACTTCGCCGCGGCCGACGAGCCCGGAGATGAGGCCGAGGTTGGCGGAGTAGCCGGTGGAGAAGACCAGGCAGGCTTCCTTGCCCAGGAATTCGGCCAGCGAGTGCTCGAGCTGCTCGTGGAGGTCGAGCGTCCCATTCAGGAACCGGCTGCCCGTACAGCCCGAGCCGTACCGGCTGAGAGCCCGGCTGGCGGATTCGAGCACCTTCGGATGGTGGGTCAGGCCGAGGTAGTTGTTGGACCCCAGCATGATCCGTTTCTGGCCGTCGATGACGACGACGGTGTCCTCCGATTCGGAAATCGGATTGAAGTATGGATAGAGGCCAATGGCCTGCAACTCACGCGCTTTGGTGAATTCGCGGCACTTGTCGAAGAGCGCGACCTGTTGAAGCTCTTGAGTATCCACGGCGCCTCGGCCAGAAGTGGAGGTGAGGAGAAGGCCTCACATCGCTTTGCGACAGAATGGCTTAAACTAGTCAACGCCCGGGGGTGACACAAGTTGCAGAGGAGGGCGAAGCCCGCCCCCGATCCCGGAATCGGCGTCGGGGCCGCAAGGCCCGCGCCGCCGGGCGGAACCGCGCGAAATTGCTTGACTTGGCCCCCGAAAGCGCCGAGCTTTTCTGCCCTATGCCTCAGCCTCTCGAGCCCTCGAGCCGCCGTTCGTTTCTTCGGGCCTGCGCCCTCGCCGGCATGGGCCTGCTGGGCGCAAACGAGCTGCTGCTGGGCCAGGTTTCGGCCGCCGGGGTCCTCGGCTCGGCCGGCCCGGATCCCGAGGTGCCGAACGAGCAGGTCGCCAAGATCCTGAAGGACCTGTTTGGCGACCGGCCCATCGGCAAGGGCCACATCTCGCTCGACATGCCGGCCGTGGCCGAGGACGGGCGCATCGTGCCGGTCATCATCGAGAGCGACTTGCCGATGACCCGTGAGCACTACGTCAAGGCGGTCCATCTCATCGTCGACCACAATCCCGATCCGCATCTTGCCGCGTATCATCTCACGCCGGCGCTGGGCTCGGTGGCGCTCCAGACCCGCATCAAGATGAAGCGCACCACCTGGGTGCGGGCGATCCTGGAGACCTCGACCGGCGAGGTGTGGGCGGCCTACGCGCACGTCAACGTCTCGCTCAACGGGTGCGGCTGATGACCATCGGCGACGCCCGGATCCGCATTCCCGACCGGATCGCCCGTGGCGACCTGATCATCGTGAACGCCATCGTGGTGCACCCGATGGACACGGGATTCTTCCGCACCGCTGAAGGGCAGCCGATTCCGGCGTTCTTCATCAAGGACGTCGTGGTGACGTACGGCGACGAGCAGGTGGCCCGCTTCGAGTGGACTTCGGGCGTAAGCAAGGACCCGATCGTGAGCTTCACGCTCACGGCGGACAAGGAGGCGCCGCTCACGATGGTCTGGACCGACTCGAAGGGCGGGGTCTACCGTCAGTCCGTCGCCATCGCGTTCGCCGCCGCGTAGGATTCCCCTTCCGCGGCCCGGCGGGCACGCGCGTCTCCCGGCCCGTCTCCCGTGATCCCTCTTGCCATGCTGATCGTCACGATGTCCGCCCTCGCGGCCCCGGCCCCTGGCCCGCGATTCGGCGCCGCCGTTCGTCGCGCGGCGGATCGCCGACGGGGTCTACGTCGTCCCGGGGGATACCGGTCGCGGCTCGGAGGGCCGGCCGAACGCCGGCTTCATCGTCACCCGCGAGGGAGTGGTCGTGGTGGACGCGCTGGCGAGCCCGCGACAGGGCGAGGCGCTCCTCAGAACCATCCGTTCGGTGACGCAGCAGCCGATCGCCTGGCTGGTGCTCACCCATCATCATCCCGACCACCATTTCGGAGCCATCGTGTTCCGGCGCGCGGGAGCCAAGGTCATCGCGCACCCCGACACCCGCGTGCTCGCGAGCGAGGGCGGGCCCGACGCGCTGGTGGCGGACTGGGTGCGCGTCGTGGGCCCGGATGCCATGCGCGGGTTCGAGTTCGCGGACGTGCCCGACCGGCCGGTCACGTCGGCGGACACGCTCCGATGGGCGGGCGAACGATCGTGATCACCCATCCCGGCGCCGGGCACTCCGCGGGCGATCTCATGGTGTGGCTGCCGAAGGAACGGGTGCTGTTCGCGGGCGACATCCTCATCGAGGACGGTGTGACGATGGTGGTGGACGGCAGCGCGGCGGAGCTCCTTCGAAGCCTGGCGCGGATCGACAGCCTGCGGCCGCGGGTGGCCGTACCCGGGCACGGGGCACTCCCGAACCGGCCCGAGCTGCTCGTCGCGCGCACGCGGAGCTACATCGCCGGCCTCGAGGCCGACATGCGGGCGGCAGTGGAGAAGGGCGTGCCGATGCAGCGGGCGCTCGCCTCGCTGCCGCCGCCGGACGAGAATCGACCGGTCTCACTCAACTCGCGCCGCCGGCGCAACGCCGCGCGCGTGTACGTGGCGGAGGAGCGCGCCTGGATGGGACTGGAGGACTCGCTGCCGTGAGGCGGCTCGGGTGGGGGCGTCTCGGTGGGTCTCCGCCTGGTAGCACTGGCGCTCGCCGCGCCGGCCTGCGCGGGGCATTCCGCTCCGGGCGCAGCAGCTCCCGCGCCGGTCGGAGCCGCTGCCGCGAAGACCGGCGGCGCGTCGCTGCCGGCGCTGGTCTCGACCGACGAGCTGGCGCGCTGGCAGGCGGAAGGTCCGGTCGTGGTGATCGACGTGCGAACGGACGTCTTCGCCTACCTCAAGGGGCATCTGCCCGGCGCGGAGTACCTCAACAGCGAGACGCTTCGCGCGAGCGAGGGCGGCATTCCGACCCGGCTGCTCTCGGCCGGCGCCTACCAGGAGCTGTTCTCTCGGCTCGGTATCGATCCCGGCCGCCCGGTGGTCATCTACAGCGCGGGCGAGTCGCGGAACATCGACGCCACCTTCCTGGCCTGGCTGCTGGCAGGCGCCGGACAGCCGCGGGTCTTCGTGCTCGACGGTGGGTTCTTCAAGTGGCAGCTCGAGCAGCGCCCGGTGGTGCAGCGGTATCCCCGGATTCCAGTGACGCGCTTTCCCGAGCGGGCCTTCCGGCCGGAGGCCGCGTCGCTCGAGGAGGTGCAGGCCGCGGTTCGCGGAGGGGCGGTGCTGGTGGACGCGCGTCCGCCCGACCAATACGAGGGCACGGCGGGCGCGCAGATGCGCCACGGGCACATCCCGGGAGCGATCAGCCACTACTGGCAGGACGATCTCACGCAGGAAGGGTTCGGCCACGTGTGGAAGCCGGCGGCCGAGCTGCGGCGGGCCTACGAGGCGCAGGGGATCACGCCCGACAAGGACATCATCGCCTACTGCAACAGCGCCACCGAGGCGAGCCACGTCCACTTCACGCTGCGCTATCTGCTCGGGTATCCGCGGGTGCGGATCTACGTCGGGTCGTGGACCGAGTGGGCCGAGGACGAGCAGCTCCCGGTGGCGACCGGTCCGCGGCCCTAGCTCACCGCATCGCGATCCCGCTCCGCAGCTGCCCCGGCCGCCAGATCCGCCCACCGCGCATCACCAGCTCCACCGAGTCCAGATGGTCGATGTCCTCCAGCGGATTCTTGCTGAGCAGGACGAGGTCGGCGTAGCGGCCGGCCTCGATGGTGCCGACCTGGCGTCCCGCCTGGCCGCCGATGGCGCGCGCGGCGTCGCGCGTGGCGGCGAGGAGCGCCGCGGTCGGGGTCAGGGCGATGGAATCCACCAGCAGCCGGAGCTCGCCGAAGAGCGACGCCCGCTCGCCGACGGGGCCGTAGGCGACGTGGTCGCTGCCGGCACTGATGCGGACACCGCGCCGCACCGCCTCCCGCGCGATCTCCACGCCGAACTCCGCCGCGGCGCGCACGTAGGCCTCCTGCACCGACGGCACGTGGCGCCGGCGGGCGTCGTAGGTCACGAGGCTGTGCCGGGTGGCATCGAGGGTCGGCTCGAACATCGTGCCGCGCGCGGCCATCGAGTCGAGGGTCGCGAGGATGCGAGGATCGTGTGCCGAGACCGCGGTCGCCACCCGGGCGGTGACCGCCTGCAGATCGCCGTCATTCACGAGGGTGTCTCGCTCCTCGGCCGTGAACAGCTCACCGGTCAGGCCGGCGGCGTGGACCACGCCGTCCATGCCGGCCGCGCTTTCGTCGCCCACGTTGGCGGGCTGGAGCCAGGCGTGTCCCCAGACCGGCATTCCGGCCCGGTGCGCGGCAGCGGTGAGGAGGCGGACGGACACGCTGTCGAGCTGGGCGTAGAGCTTGAGCCCCATCGCGCCGGCCTGGCGGGCCGCCGCGACGACGGCCTCCGGATCCTCGCCGCGATTGTACTGGATGGGGCTCCAGCCCAGTGCCTGCATCGTAAGCGCCGGCGCCTGCCGGTAGACCACGCCGCGGTCCGTCTGCACCGCCCGGAAGCCGTTGAAGAAGAAGCGGCGCCCGGCGACCAGCTGCATCGCATAGACACGGGGCGCGGCCTCGAAGCCGGACACGCGGGAGAGCAGCGCCGCCGGGTTGTTCCCCATGTCCCGCACCGTGGTGACGCCCTGGGCGAGCAGGTCGCGGAGGTCCAGGCCGAGCGCTTCGCCGGCGCTTCCCCCGGTGAGGAAGAGCAGGTGCACGTGGCTGTCGATCAGGCCGGGGATGAGGTACTGGCCGCGGGCCGCGATGACCCGGGCGCCATGGGGGATCTCGCACTCACCGGCCGCGCCGGCACAGAGGATCCGGTCACCGCGGACCACGGTGACGGCGTTGGTGACCGGCGCGCTGCCGGTCCCGTCCCACAATGTGGCGCCGACGATGGCGATCGAGGGGTTGACCGGGGGTGGTGGGACCAGCTTGGCTCGGGGCGCGCCACAGGCGGCGGCCACCAGGCCGACCAGCACAGGGAAAGCGCGGGTAAGGCGAGACGCGTCATGGGCAGCCTGCTCCATGCTTGCCTCGAGCAACCGGCGCCGACCGAGGCGCCGCGGACTGCCCGGTCAGGATGTAACATGCGAACGGACGGGATGGTTTCGCGGTGATTCAGAAGGAGTGGTACGGCGTGACCCCGGCCACCAGCCGGGAACGCGGCAAACGTCATGCCGAGCACTACGGCGCGGCCCCAGCCGTGGTTGCGGCGATCCCGTTGGCTCCCTAGTCTTACCTCCGTGCCCACCTCCCAGATCCATCGTCCACGGCGCCGGCGACGCACCGACGCCCTCCGCCGCCTCGTGCGCGAGCACCAGCTCGAGGCCGGGGACCTGATCCAGCCGCTCTTCGTGGTCCACGGCACCGGGATCGAGCGCGAGATCGCCTCGATGCCCGGGGTTTGCCACCTGTCGGTGGACGAGTCGCTCGACCGGGAGGTCGACCGGGTCCGCGCCCTCGGCATCTCCGCCGTCCTGCTGTTCGGCCTGCCGGCGGCCAAGGACGAGATCGGATCGGAGAACTTCGCCGAGGACGGCATCGTGCAGCGGGCGCTCCGGCGCCTGCGCGCGCGGCATCCGGACCTGCTGCTCCTGACCGACGTCTGCTGCTGCGAGTACACCAGCCACGGCCACTGCGGCGTCCTCCGCGGCAACAGCGTCGACAACGACGCCACCCTCGAGATCCTGGGCCGCGTGGCGCTCACCCACGCGGCGGCCGGCGCCGACATCGTGGCGCCGAGCGGCATGATGGACGGGATGGTGGCCACGATCCGTGGCGGCGCTCGACGGGGGCGGGCACACCGACACCGGCATCCTGAGCTACGCGGTGAAATATGCGAGCGCCTACTACGGCCCGTTCCGCGAGGCGGCCGAGAGCGCGCCGGCCTTCGGCGACCGGCGCGAGTACCAGATGGACTTCGCCAACGTGCGCGAGGCGCTGCTCGAGGCCGCGCTGGACGAGGCCGAGGGGGCCGACATGCTCATGGTGAAGCCGGCGCTCGCCTACCTCGACGTGGTCCGCGCGGTTCGCGAGCAGACCGCGCTGCCGCTCGTGGCGTACAACGTGAGCGGGGAATACTCGATGGTGAAGGCCGCGGCCCGGCTCGGCTGGATCGACGAGCGGCGGGTGGTGCTCGAGTCGCTCACGGGCATGCGGCGCGCGGGGGCGGACGCGATCATCTCGTACCACGCGAAGGACGTCGCCGGATGGCTGGCGGAAGAGGCCCGGGGATGACGGATCTGCGTGCATCGGCGCAGGTGACGAAGGCATCGGAGCGGCTGTTCGCCGCCGCGCAGCGGGTGTTGCCCGGCGGCGTCAACAGCCCGGTGCGCGCGTTCCGGAGCGTCGGCGGCATCCCCCGCTTCATCGCGCGGGGCGAGGGCGCGTGGCTCGAGGACGTCGACGGCAACCGATATGTCGACCTGGTGCTGTCGTGGGGCCCGCTCATCCTGGGCCACGCGCACCCGGAGGTCCTCGCGGCGGTGGTGGAGGCGGCGGGGCGGGGAACGACCTACGGCGCGCCGACCGAGCTCGAAGTGCGGCTGGCCGAGCGCGTGGTGGCCACGTTCCCATCCATGGAGATGGTGCGCTTCGTGAGCAGCGGCACCGAGGCCGCGATGAGCGCGGTACGGCTCGCGCGCGCGGCCACCGGCCGCCGGGCGATCGTCAAGTTCGATGGCTGCTACCATGGTCACGCCGATCCGTTCCTCGCCTCCGCCGGCTCGGGCGTCGCCACGCTGGGGCTGCCGGATTCGCCGGGCGTGACGGCGGCCACCGTCGCCGACACGCTCATCGCGCCGTTCAACGATCTCGCCGCCGTGGAGGCCCTGTTCGCGGCGCGCGGATCCGACATCGCGGCCGTGCTGGTCGAGCCGGTGGCGGGGAACATGGGAGTGGTGCCGCCGGTGCCCGGGTTTCTCGAGGGACTCAGGGCCGTGACCCTGCGCGCCGGCGCGCTGCTCGTCTTCGACGAGGTCATGACGGGCTGGCGGGTGCATCCGGTCGGCGCGCAGGCGCTGTACGGCGTGCAGCCCGATCTCACCATCCTCGGCAAGGTCGTCGGCGGCGGGCTCCCCGCCGCCGCCTACGGGGGACCGCGGTCGCTGATGGAGCAGATCGCCCCGGCCGGGCCCGTCTACCAGGCGGGGACGCTCTCGGGCAACCCGCTCGCGATGGCCGCCGGGCTGGCGACGCTCGACGTGCTGTCGCGCCCGGGCACCTGGGAGCGCGCCGAGCGCTGGGCGGCGCGCGCGGCCGCCGCGATCGAGTCGGCCGCGGCGGCGGCGGGTGTGCCGGTCACCGTTCAGCGCGTGGGCACGATGCTGACGCCGTTCTTCACCGACGCGCCGGTGCGGGACTACGCCGGCGCCAAGCGCACCGACAAGGCCGCGTACAACGCGTTCTTCCACGCCATGCTGGAAGGGGGCGTCTACCTCCCGCCGTCCGCGTTCGAGGCCTCGTTCACGTCCGCCGTCCACGGCGACGTGGAGCTCGCCGCGTTCGAGGCCGCGCTGGGCTCCGCATGGGTGCGGTAGCGATCGTCGGCGGGGGCATCGCCGGGCTGACCGCGGCGTACCGCCTGAAGCAGCGCGGTGTGCGGGTCGTGGTGTACGAGGCAAGCGAGCGGGTGGGCGGCGCGATCCGGACCAGGCGATCGGACGGCTATATCGCCGAGCTGGGGCCCAACTCCCTCTCGACGCCCTCGCCGGCGCTGCGCATCCTGATCGCGGAGCTGGGGCTGGAGCCGAGCCTCGTCGCCGCGTCACCGGCCGCCAAGAAGCGCTACGTCGTCCGCAAGAACCGGCTGCTGCCGCTCCCGATGTCGCCCCAGGACTTCCTCACGACGCGGCTGCTCTCCAACGGGGCCAAGCTCGCGGTGTTCGGCGAGCCGCTCGTCGACACCGGCGACTCGCCGGTGGAGGAGAGCATCGCGACCTTCGTGCGCCGGCGGTTCAACCAGGAAATCGTGGACTACGTCGCGAACCCGTTCGTCGCCGGCATCTACGCCGGCGACCCCGAGCAGCTCTCGGTCCGTCATGCGCTGCCGAAGCTGTACGGGCTCGAGCGCACCCACGGCTCGATCATCAAGGCGTTCGGCGGCATGATGCGCGCGCGGAAGCGGGACGCCGACGCGGCGGCCACGGCCATGGCCGGCGAGATGGTCTCGTTCCGCACCGGCCTGCAGGAGCTGCCCGACGCACTCGCGCGCGAGCTCCACGCCGAGATCCGGCTCAAGGCCCCGGTCACCCAGCTTCGCTCGGGGCCCAAGGGATGGACGGTCGGCGCCGCGTTCCAGCAGGCGGAGCTGTACGATGCGGTGGTGTACGCCGCCCCCGCGCACTGCATCGACGAGATCGATCTCGACTTTCCGGCCGGTGATCGCGTCGGAACGCTCGCCAGCATCGGCCACCCGCCGGTGGCGGTGCTGGTGCTGGGCTTCCGCCGCGAGGACGTGGCCCACCCGCTCGATGGCTTCGGGTTCCTGGTGCCGGAAGTCGAGCGGCGCCACGTGCTCGGCGTCCTGTTCTCGTCCACGCTCTTTCCGGGCCGCGCGCCGGACGATCACGTGACGCTCACCGCGTTCGTGGGCGGTGTCCGGAATCCCGACCTGGCCCACGCGGACCAGCCGACGATCACCGCGCGGGTGATGGACGACCTGCGCGCGCTGCTCGGCGCCAAGGGCGAGCCCACGTTTCGCGCGTTCCATCTCTGGCCCAAGGCCATTCCGCAGTACGACCTCACCTACGGCCGGTTCAAGGACATCATGGACGAGGCCGAGCGGCGGAATCCCGGGTTCGCCCTCGCGGGCTCCTACCGGGAGGGCGTGGCGCTCGGCGACGCGATCGCCTCGGGCGAGGAAGCGGCGGCGCGGGTGGCGGCGCTGCCGGCCGCGGCGGGATCCGGCGGCCGGTGAGCGCGCCGCTCCGCGTCGGTACGCGGGCGAGCGCGCTCGCGCTCTGGCAGACGGAGCACGTGCGGGCGCGGCTCCACGCCGCCGGGTACGAGACGGTACGGGTCGAGGTTCGCACCACGGGCGACATGGTGCAGGACGTGCCGCTCTCGCAGATCGGCAGCCGCGCCCTCTTCACCCGGCAGATCGACGACGCGATGCTGGAGGGGCGGATCGATCTCGCGGTGCACTCCCTCAAGGATCTGCCCACCCGGCTGCCGGACGGTATCGCGCTGGTGGCCGTGGGCGAGCGCGAGGATCCAAGTGACGCGCTCGTGGGCCGCGGGCCGATTGCGTGGGGCGACCTGCCCCAGGGCGCGGTCCTCGCGACCAGCAGTCTCCGCCGGCGGGCGCAGCTCCTTCATCTCCGGCCGGACCTCCAGATTCGCGACATCCGTGGCAACGTGGACACCCGGCTTGCCAAGCTCGACGCGAACGCGGAGTGGTCCGCCATCCTGCTCGCCACGGCGGGGCTCCTGCGGCTCGGCTTCGGCGACCGCATCGGCCAGCGGCTGCCGCCCGAGCTGATGCTGCCGGCGCCGGGCCAGGGCGCGCTGGCCGTCACCGCCCGCGCTGGGAGACGCGCCGGCCGCCGCCGCGGCGGCGCGGGCAGTCCACCACACGGCGACGGCGGTCGCGGTGGCGGCGGAGCGGGCCTTCCTCCGCACGCTCGAGGGCGGATGCCAGGTGCCGGTCGCGGCGCATGCCGCGCTGGATGCCGCGGGCCGGCTCCGGCTGCACGGGCGGGTCGTGTCGCTGGGCGGGGAGCGGGCTGTCGAAGGGATCGAGACCGGCGCGGCGGCTGACGAAGAGCAGGCCGACGAGCACGGGATAGCGCTGGCCGAGCGGCTGCTGGACGACGGCGCGGCGTCGATCCTCGCGGAGGTGCGCGCCGCGACGGCGCCGGTCGTCCCGGAGCCCTGATGCCGGCCACCGTTCTCGTCACCGCCTCTGCCGGGACCTTTCCGGGCCTGGTCGAGGCGCTTCGGGCGATCCCGGTCGGGGTCGAAGAAGTGCCGCTGATGACGTTCGCCCCGCCGCTCGACTGGCGGCCGGTGGACACCGCGGTGCGCGACCTCGGCCGCTACGCCGCGGTGGCGTTCACCTCGCCCCGGTCGGCGCAGGCCTTCGCCGAACGGGTTGCGTTGCTCGGCGGTGCCGGCACGCTCAGCGGCGCGGCTGCCGCGACCGAGATCTGGGCGGCGGGCGCGGGCACGGCGCAGGCGCTGGGCGGCACGCTCGGCGAGGTGCGCCGGCCGGACGAGCGCGAGGTCGGCAAGCGGGGTGCCGCGGCGGCGCTCGCCTCCGCCATCGCGGCGGCGCTGCTCGCGGCGGGCGCGAGCGGGCCGGTGCTCTTTCCCTGCGGCGACATTCGCCGGGACGAGCTGCCGTCCCGGCTTCGTGACGACGGCATCGCGGTCGAGGAAGTGGTCTGCTACCGGTCGGTGCTGGCCGGCGAATCAGAGGCCCGGCGCGCGGCCGAGCGGGCGCAGATCGTCGTGGTCGCCAGCCCGAGCGTGGCCGACCTGCTTGCGCGGGCCTGTCCGCCCGGCATCCGGCCGGCGCTGCTCGCCGTGGGCCCGACGACGGCGGCGGCGGCGCGCTCCTCGGGATGGCCGCCTGCCGGCGTTGCCAAACGCCCGACCACCGAGGCGCTCGTGGCCGGGGTTCGCGCGCTCGTGCTCGCGCGCTGAAAGACACATGAACGATCTCTTCCTCCGCGCCTGCCGGCGCGAGCCCGTCGAGCGGCCCCCGGTCTGGATGATGCGCCAGGCCGGCCGCTACCTCCCCGAGTATCGCGCGGTGCGGCAGCGCGCCGACTTCCTCACGATGGTGGGTACGCCGGAGCTGGCCGTCGAGGTCACCCTGCAGCCGGTGGATCTGCTCGGTGTCGACGCCGCGATCATCTTCAGCGACATCCTCGTCATCCCGCAGGCCATGGGCATGGGATTGTCGGTGGAGGATGGGATCGGTCCGCGCTTCCATCAGCCGCTTCGCGCGCCGGCCGATTTCGATCGCCTCCGCGACCCCGTGCCCGAGCGCGATCTGGGGTACGTGCTCGACGCGCTTCGCCTCGCGCGCCGCGAGCTCGACGGGCGGGTGCCGCTGATCGGATTCGCGGGCGCGCCGTGGACGCTCATGAGCTACATGGTGGAGGGCGAGGGCTCGAAGGCATTCACCCACGCGAAGCGGCTGCTGGTACAGGAGCCCGCGCGGGCGCACGCGTTGCTCGCGCGGCTGGCGCAGGCGGTGGGCGCGTTTCTCGTGGCGCAGGTGCGGGCCGGCGCGCAGGCGGTGCAGCTGTTCGACTCGTGGGCGAGCGCGCTGGGTCCGCGCGATTTCCGCGAGTTCGCGCTTCCTTATCTGGCCGAGGCGGTCCGGATCGCGCGCGGGGCTGGCGTGCCGGTCATCGCCTTCGCGCCGGGCGCCGGCTGGGCGCTCGAGGAGATCGCCGCGGCCACGGGGGCGGACGTGATCGGCATCGACTGGCAAACTGACGCGGCCGACGCGTGCCGGCGGCTGGGCGACCGGCAGGTGGCGCTGCAGGGCAACCTGGATCCGTGCTGGCTCTACGCGCCGCCGGCCGTCATCCGGACGCGCACGCACGAGATGCTGGCCGCGTTCGGCGGGCGGGGGCACATCGCGAACCTCGGGCACGGCATCAATCCCGACGTGCCGGTCGCGAATGCCAAGGCGTTCATCGACGCGGTCAAGGAGTGGCGCGCGCCGTGAGGCGCTCACCGTGAGCGGGCCCAACCTTCGTGCCCGGGTGTCGGCGCTGATGGAGCGCCTGCACGACGACACGACCGAGTACTTCACCGGACTCGACCGCGGGGGACAATTCCGCGAGGACCGCTGGGACCGGCCGGGCGGCGGCGGCGGCGTCGCCCGCGTGCTGTCGGAGGGCACCACCTTCGAGAAGGCGGGCATCAACCGCTCTGCGGTCTCCGGCCTGCTGCCGGCGGGAGCGGCGCAGCGCCTGGGGGCGAGGGTGACGGGGACTGAGGAGCTGCAGTTCTACGCCACCGGTGTGAGCCTGGTCATTCATCCCAGGAGCCCGATGGTGCCGACGGTGCATCTCAACATCCGCTACTTCGACCTCACGAGCCCGTCCGGGGAGACGCTCGACGTCTGGCTCGGCGGCGGCACCGATCTCACGCCCACCTATCCGTTCCCCGAGGACGCGGTCCATTTCCACCGGGCGCTCAAGGCCATCTGCGACCGGCACCACCCTTCTTTCTACCCACGCTTCAAGAGCTGGTGCGATCACTATTTCGTGAACACGCACCGGGGCGACGAGCGGCGCGGCATTGGCGGCGTGTTCTTCGACAACCTGCGCGACGGGGACAGCGGGCTGGACCTCGAGCACCTGGTCTCGTTCCAGCAGGATCTTGGCGCGGCGCTACGCGAGGCGTACGGGCCGATCGTCGAGCGGCGGCGGGACCTGCCCTATGGCGACCGCGAGCGGCGGTTGCAGCTCGCGCGGCGGGGGCGGTACGTCGAGTTCAACCTGGTGCACGATCGGGGGACGCTGTTCGGGCTTCAGACCAACGCGCGGATCGAGAGCGTGCTGATGAGCCTGCCGCCGCTGGCAGCGTGGGAGTATGCGCCGGTGTACGAGGCGGGGTCGTTCGAGGCGGAGCTGATGGGGATGCTGGAGCCGAGGGATTGGGCGGGGGGAGCTCCCACCGGCGACGTCACCCTGAGCGAAGCGAAGGGGGCATGACCCGACGCATGCCCCCTTCGCTTCGCTCAGGGTGACTCGGGGAGGGGCCCCTGAGGCACGGGGCAGAGGCTGGGTCGTGGACGAGCGAACCCACCCCAAGAGCGAGTGACTCGGATAGGGAGACTTAGGTCGACTGACTCAGGGGTGACGAACCGGCGCCATGCCCCGGAATCGGCCGCTCGCGATACGGATACCAGTACGCCTTCCGCTCCATCACGTAGTCCAGATGCACGTGCTTCGGCTCACGGAACGCGTCGAGCCCCTCCTCGCCCAGCTCCCGGCCGATCCCGCTCCAGCGCATGCCACCGAACGGGGCCGCGTCGTTGTCCGTCAGCGGGTCGTTGATCCAGAACGTCCCCGCCTTGATCTCCTGCATCGCCCGCATGGCCGTCCCGAGGTCGTTGGTGTAGATCGACGCGCCGAGGCCGTAGCGGCTGTCGTTGGCCATCGTGATGGCCTCGTCCGCGTCGCGGGCGACGGTGAGCGAGAGCACCGGGACCGAAGATCTCCTCGGTCGTGGGCAGCGATCCGTGCCGGACGTTCGTCAGGATCGTCGGCTCCAGGAAATGCCCGCGGAGCCCGCCAGGCTGCACGCGGCAGCCGCCGAGCAGGAGCCGCGCGCCTTCCTTCACCGCCTGCGCGAGCTGCCGCTCGACGGTGTCGAGTGCCTCCGCGGAGATCAGCGGGCCGACGTCGACGCCCGGGTCCATCGGGTCGCCCACGCGGAGCGTCCGGACGTACGCCTCGAGTCGCCGGGTGAACTCCTCGGCGATCGGCTCGACCAGATAGATGCGCTTGGGCGAGGTGCACACCTGGCCCGCGTTGAGGAGCCGAGCCCAGGCGACCCCCGGGACCGCCACGTCGAGATCGGCGTCCTCGAACACGATGAACGGATCGACGCTGCCGAGCTCGAGATTGACCTTCTTCAGGTCCTGGCCGGCCTGCGCCGCGATCCGGCGGCCCGCCGCCACCGAGCCGGTGAAGGCGATCAGGTCGACGCGCGGATGCCGCACGAGCGCCGCGCCGGTCTCGGGGCCGCCGGTCACCATGTTGACCACGCCTGGCGGCAAGCCGTCGAAGCAACGCGCCAGGCGCAGGCTCGAGAGCGGGTTCTGGTGCGGCGGCTTGCAGACGAGCGTGTTCCCGGCGGCGAGCGCCGGCGCCACCTTCCACGCCATGAGCAGCAGCGGGAAGTTGAACGGCACGATCGCCGCGACGACGCCGAACGGCTCCTTGATCGTGAAGTTGATCTGGTGCGCCGCCACCGGCGGGATCGAGGTGCCGTAACTCCGCCGCCCCACCTCGGCGTAGTAGTCGAAGCACGCGGCTACCCACTCGATGCAGTCGACCGCCTCGATCAGCGGCTTCCCGGTCTCGCGCGCCATGAGGGTCGAGAGCTCGCGCTCGTCGGCACGGATCTTCGCGGCCACCGCACGCAGCAGGCCGGCCTTCTCGACGCCCGGCACCCGCCACCAGGCCGGCTGGGCGCGCGCCGCGGCCTCGACGGCGGCGGCTACGTCGTCCGGCCCGCAGTCGTGCGCGATGCCGAGGAGGTCGAGCGTGGCGGGGTTCCGGATATCGCGCGGGGATACGGGCGCGGGCGGGGACCCAGGCGCCGTCGATCAGGACGGGGGCGACGTCGGGCATGCGGAGGTCCTCGGAAAAGATGCCGGCGGCAGAGGTAGGTCGGGGTGGACCGCTCCAATCTAGCTCGAAGGAGCGTGATCGTCCCAGCGCACTGGCGGACTCGTTCGCTCTCGCCGAGGTCCGGGGTGGCGCGGAGCCGGTGCCTCCGTAGAATTGGAACATGCGACAGGAACTTGCCCGGGCCGCCTTCGCCCTCGCCTTGCCCCTGTGCGGGAGCAGCCGCCCAGGACTCCGCGACCGTCTCGCCCAACGAGAACCTCGTCATCGATGGCATTCCTCCAATCCCGGCATCGATCTCCGAAGTGACTCGGCGGTACACCGAGTTTCGCCGGGCGTCGCTGCTTGACTGGCATCCGACAAAGTCGGAAATCCTGATCAGCACCCGCTTCGCCAACACTCCTCAGATTCATCGGGTTGTCTCGCCGGGCGGGGCCCGAACCCAGCTCACCTTCGCCCAGGAGCCAGTCTCCGAGGCCGTCTATGAGCCGCGGACCGGAGGCTACTTTCTCTTTCTCAAGGACGTGGGTGGCAACGAGTTCTCCCAGATCTACCGGTTCGACGTCGCCAGCGGCGAAATCACCCTGCTCACCGACGGACGGTCTCAGAACGGCGGCATCGCAGTGGTCCACCGCCGGCGACCGCATTGCCTACGGCTCGACCCGGCGGAACGGGACCGACCGCGACATTTACGTGATGGACCCATCGGATCCGAAGAGCGACCGTCTCCTCCTGGAAGTCCAGGGCGGAGGGTGGGGCGTGACTGACTGGTCGCCCGATGATCGGCAGGTCATCGCCCAGGAGACCCGATCGGTGAACCAGAGCTCGCTCTGGCTGGTGGACGTGGCGAGCGGGAAGAAGTCCGCGCTGAGTCCGGTCGATGGTGGCGACACCGTGGTGTACGCTGGCGCGCAGTTCGGCCGGGATGGGCGAGGCGTGTATTTCATCACCGATCAGGGATCGGAGTTCCAGCGGCTGGCCTATATGAACCTGGCGACTCGCCGGGTCACCCCGCTCACCACCGGCATCGACTGGGACGTCACCGAGTTCGCGCTCTCCTGGGACGGGCGCACGATTGCCCTCGTCACCAACGAGGGGGGGATCTCGAGGCTCTACCTGCTCGACACCAGGACTCGGCGGCGCCGTCCGGTACCCGGCCTGCCTTCCGGCGTGCTGAGCGGGCTCGTATGGCAGCGGGGCGGCGGACGGCTGGGGTTCACGTTCGCGGACACACGATCGGCGGGTGACGCCTACTCACTCGATCCGGCGACGGGGAAGCTGACCCGCTGGACCACGAGCGAGACCGGCGGGCTCGACACCAAGGCCCTTCCCGAGCCTGCTCTCATCCGCTGGCCGAGCTTTGATGGACGCGAGATCTCAGGCTTCTACTATCGTCCGCCGGCACGGTTTCCCGGGAAGCGACCGGTGCTGATCGACATCCACGGCGGACCCGAAGGTCAAGTGAGACCGGGCTTCCAGGGCCGAGGCAATTACCTCTTGAACGAGCTGGGCGTGGCCATCATCGAGCCCAACGTGCGGGGGTCGACCGGCTACGGAAAGTCCTTCGTCAAGCTCGACAACGGGTTCAAGCGGGAAGACACGATCAAGGATATCGGTGCGCTGCTCGACTGGATCGGCCGGCAGCCCGAGCTCGATAGCTCCCGAATCATGGTGACCGGCGGAAGCTATGGTGGCTACATGACCCTGATGGTCGCGACCACGTACAACGATCGGATCCGCTGCTCCCTCGACGTCGTGGGCATCTCCAATCTGGCCACGTTCCTGACTCACACCGAGAGCTACCGGCGGGATCTCAGGCGGGTGGAGTACGGCGACGAGCGCGACCGGGAGATGCGCGCGTTCATGGACCGGACCGCGCCGCTCAACAACGCCGCGAAGATCACGAAGCCGTTGTTCGTGGTCCAGGGCGCCAACGACCCACGGGTGCCGCGAAGCGAGGCGGAGCAGATGGTCGGCGACCGTCAAGCGGAACGCCGCGCCCGTCTGGTACCTGCTGGCGAAGGACGAGGGGCACGGCTTCCGGAAGAAGGCGAACGCGGATTTCCAGTTCTACGCCACCGTGCAGTTCGTCCGGACGTATCTCTTGAGCGGCGAGGGCATGCGGCCGTAGACGGTCGCCACGGCCTTGCTTGCCCACCCTCGCCGCGCATCGTCATTTTGACGGATACTCTCCCGTAGACCCTATGCCGCTCCGCTCACGGCCACGCCGCCTCCAGGGCATGGGCCGGCTGTCGTCACAATAGCCGGCCGATTGCCCGGGATCAGAACGCGAGCCACGCGAAGGCAAAGAGAGTGTCATTTCCAGACGCATCCCTCCCGGACCCATCGTAGTTGGCCTTCCCGCCGTTGAAGTTGGAGTAGGCGGTGTATTGCAGGCCGAAACGAGTGTTTTCCCAAGGATTGACGTCTACTTCCCCGATGAAGCCGTTGGTCTTGGGATCGCCGTTCACGCTGCCGTCGACAGGGTTCGGCGCATAGAGCCCCGCGTCGCTCGAGCCCCTCGTATCGAACCAGCCACTCGTCACGCCGATCCACTGCCTGGGATAGTAGCTGGCATTGAGCCGCAGGACCTTGAGCGTGTTCCTGGCGTTAACCGACCCACCCGCAGCCACGGTCGCGTCGAGGGTCTGACGCTCGTGAATCCAGGCGCCCCTGACCACGACATTGCCGGTCCCAGCTTTGGACTCGAACTGGGCATCAACGCCCACGTCCGAATAGGTATTCCTGGGCCCGGTCAGCACGTCGGGGAAGAGGCTGGTGTGCAGACCAAAGGTCCCCACCATCAAGTACTGATGCTCCCACTCCTTCTGCAGGGCCAGCCGCCAGTACGGCGCCACGCCGTGGATCGCGCCCGTCGCTGACGAGGGTGCGGCCGCGCCCTGGAACGCTGAGCGGTAGATCGAGAATTCACCGTATACCAGGTTACCGACCATCGCGTAGCCCCCCGCGCCCAGCACGTTCTGCGAGAGCCCGCCGTCGATCATGGTGCTCGCCGCGCCACCAGGGGCGCCTTCCGAGCCGATGAATGGAAAGCTCCACGCGGGAGTGGTGTTCCAGAGATCCTGGACCGTCGGGTTGTTGTTCACCGTCAACCCGTAGGTCATTCCCGTGCTCCCGCCGATCGTAGTCTTCGCGGCGAACCGGAGATCCACATTGTCGATCCCGAAGGCGCCGTCCGCACCGGCATACGTGAACTGCGAGAACAGACCGATGTTGGGAGCGATTCGACCGGCCAGGAAACCGCTCAATTCCTGTGGGAGAGCGCCGGCATCGTTCTGCGTGTCGGGCAGAACGTCTTTGGTGTGGCTCACCGACGCTGTGACCATCGCCGAGAGCAGGGAGAAGGGGGACAAGCTCAGCCGGCCACCATTGGTCGAGTCCTTCTCGACGAGTGGCGGCAGGTTCGTGAGCGTATATCCGTTCAACTTGAATTTGCGCCCGAACGGGGTCAGCGTGAGGAACTGATAGTGGCAGGCGCTGCACGCAAGCCCGGTCTGGCGGGCAAAGCTGGGAATGACGTGCGCCCCCCCCACGCGCGCGGCCATGTAGGCTCGCACCAACTCACCGAGATTGTCTGTCGCTGAGGCCGGGGACGCGAAACCGAAGAGCAGTGCGGGAACGAGCCAGCGAATCGCGCGCATACTGACCTTCCTGTGGGGAATCCCTCTCAATTCCTCACCTCCTCTGGTGAAATGAGCATGAAACTGACTTGAAACTCTCCTCCGACTGCCGGGACATTTTGTCCACGCGGCCACCCTATTGTTTTCCAGCGAGCCGTGACACAACTATGGGTGCCGAGGCAAGGACTCATTCCTTCATGGTGCGATGATGAAAGACGCGCTGCTGCTGGCCGTGCTGTGCGGGGCGATCGCTCTCGGTGCCCGCCGGGCAGACGCCCAGGTGGTGGACACCACGTCGAAGGGCCCCGAGCCCGATCCGAGCATGCTGAGTCCAGCAATGGTCGACGCCGGGCGCAAGGTCTTTCACGGGAAGGGGACCTGCTCGGGGTGTCATGGAGACAAGCTGCAGGGCGGTCCCGTCGCCCCCGCGCTGATCGGGCCGAGCTGGCGTCACATCACCGGTACCTTCGACGCGATCATCGATCGGATCGACAACGGGCTGCCGGGCACGCTCATGGTCCCACACCCCGGCGGGATCTCGGAGTCACAGGTCTTTCTGGTCGCGTCCTACATCTACGCCGTGAGCCATCAGAAGACCAAGCCCTGACGAGCCAGCTCGGGAACCGCGTCGCTTCAAGGGAGGGCCGATGAACGCCGCACGTGCAGCCACCGCAGGCCTCATCGGCACCGCGGCTATGACCGCGCTGCTGCTGATCGAGCCTTCGGTGGGCCTGCCGAAGATCGCGATGGGACAGATTCTGAGCACGTCGATGGGCCTCGCCTCTGCGCGCCTGCCGTTCGGGCCCGCCCTAGGCTGGGTGATTCACTTCGTTATCGGCATGGTGCTGGCGCTGATCTATGCCGCAGCCTTTGAGCGGCAGCTTCCCGGCACGCCGCTTGTCCGGGGGCTGCTCTATGGCGTCCTGGTCTTCGTTGTGGCGCAGCTTGTGTTCATGCCGTTGGTCGGTGGCGGGGTCTTCTCCCGCGGTGACGGGGAGCTCCTCGCCGGCAGTCTCCTCGGCCATTTGGTCTACGGCGGGCTGACGGGATGGATCTACGCGGACCCCAGAATCGCCGCTTGAGGTCTGCCGCCGCGACCCACGCTCGGACCCGCCCCGGCCGCCTGGCGTCTGCCCCCACCGGGGCGCATCGTTATGTTGATGGTACAGCCTACCCCCGTCCCGCATCGCTCCGCCCACGGCTATGCTGCATCCCGAGCGAGGGGCCCGGCTTGCCGGAGGAGCTATGAAACGCTCAGACGTCTGATCGAGTTCTGGACCCGGTCGAAGTAGGATGAGCACCCAAGTCGAACCGGGAAGTGGGGTGACTTGGATGTCGTGAATGGAGGGTTATCTGCCATGTCTGCCAACCGATCGGTCAACTTCACGGGACTCGATTTCGCGAATCCCTTCCTGCTCTCCTCGGCGCCGCCGACGGAGTCGGAAAGCAACATCCTTCGCGCGTTCGAGGCCGGATGGGCCGGCGTCGTGACCAAGACGATCGGGCTCCACCCCGTCGTCAACGTCGTCGGGGCCAAGGCCAAGTTCATGCGCACGACTCCCGAGGACGCCTACGTCTCCATGAAGAAGCGCCCCGGCGCGGCGCTGCACTCCTCCTGGAACTGGGAGCTCATCTCCGACAAGACCCTCGACTGGTGGCTTCCCCGCATCCGGCGGATCAAGCAGGCCTTTCCCGACCGGATCCTCATCGCCTCGATCATGGCCGGCTCAGGCAACGACAAGGAGCTGCAGAACTGGCAACGCCTCGCCCGGGAGTGCCAGGACGCCGGGGCGGACGGGCTCGAGCTCAACTTCTCCTGTCCCCACATGGACCGCCGGGACATGGGGTCCAACATCGGCAAGGACCAGGGACTCTGCTCGGTGGTGACCGAGGCGGTGAAGGAAGTGGCCACGGTGCCGGTCTGGTGTAAGCTCACGCCCGCCACGGCCGAGATCGAAGTCGAGGCGGCGGCGTGTTTCCGCGGGGGAGCCGACGCCATCGTCTCCTCCAACACCTTTCCGTCGATCCCCCTGATCGATCCCGACACCCTCGAGTTCGAGATCAACGTGGACGGCCTGGTGTCGAGCGGCGGTCTCGGCGGGCCGGCGATCCTCCCGCTCTCGCTGGCGAAGATGGCCCAGATGACCCAGGCCCTCCCCGACAAGAGCTTCTCGGGGATCGGGGGGATCTCCGACTTCCCGCAGGCGCTCTCCTACATCCTCCTGGGGTGCGGCACGGTGCAGGTGTGCACGGCGGCCATGCTCGACCAGGCGGTGGGGCCCAACGTGATCAAGCGGCTGCTCGCGGGGCTCGACGCGTTCCTCGAGCGGCATGCGGCGGACGGGTGGACCGGGGTCGAGAGCTTCCGGGGGCTCCGGCGGGACCGGATCGTCGCGCAGTCCGAGATCCGGCGGCCTGACGCCGCGGGCTACCATTCCGGCTTCGAAGCGGCGGAAGGGTACGCTCCGCAGCAGCCGACGCTGTCATCCTGAGCCCTGGCTACGCCCAGGGCAACTCCGCGAAGAGCCATTCGAGGGTGACGGGGATTCCCGCACGATCACCGCCTCGATCCGGCCGTACGGTTCCCGTGTAGCCACGAATATCTCGTTCGGATTGTCCAGCCCGAACGGCGCCAGGTCCACCAGTAAGTGATGCCGGTTTGGCAGGACCAGCCGGATTTCGCTGATCTCTCCGCGCCGCGCCAGCGCCGCTTCGCCCATGGCGTACAAAGTGTGCTGCACCGACGCCGATTGGTGCCGGGCGAAGGTCTCGACCAGCGAGGTGCGGACGTCGTTCCAGGCGGCCGTGTAGTCCTCCACCGGGCCCGCGTAGCGCCAATGCGCCTCCACGTCGGTCGCCAGAATGCGGTCGTGGGCTTCCTTGAGTGTGGTGTAGCCGTCGCGGAGAAAACCGGTGAACCCGGAGCCGGTCGTCTTGAGCAGGCCCAATCCTTCGAGCCCCGCTTCCACCGCAACGCCCGTCTCGTCCACCGTGACGGTCGCCAGCCGGCGTTCCTCCGATCCTCGAGCGAAGGCATGCGGGTGAGGATCGCCATCCACCTCTATCCGATTCCACCGATGCACGGCGAGCGTGAGGACCGCCCGGCGGGCGGCAGGACATGCGTCGAGGAAATGGCGCGCGAGCCGCTTGCCGAACTCTTCCGCCGGATCCACCGGACCCTGCCGGGCCAGGGCGTACACGGTGTTCTTCATCGTGTCGGTGGGAAGGACCTGCGTGTTGTCACCCGCCGTGTGGGCCGGGCCGAACTCTCCCTGCAGCTGTACTTCGACCGTCAGGTCGTGTAGCGCGTGCGACCCTTCGCCCCGATCCACCTTCACCAGGCGCACCGCTGCCTTGCCGTAGGCGTTCCAGGCCAATCGTTGTGGCATGGCTCAGCTCCCCCGGTAGGTTGAATACCCGAACGGGGAGAGGAGCAGCGGCAGGTGATAGTGCGGTACTCCGTCCTGCACCTCGAAGTCGATGATCACCTCCGGGTAGAGCGCATCCCGACCCGCCGCGCGAAACCAGGCGCCGGTCTCGAAGACGAGTCGGTAGCGGCCGGCGGCGACGCCCGCCGGAAGCCAGTCGCGGACCCGGCCGTCGGCATCCGTCGTGGCCGAGGCGAGCGGTGCCGAACTGCCGGAGCCTGAGCGCTCCAGTCGCACCGTCAATCCGGAAGCGGGCTGTCCCGTGCTGGTATCGAGGACGTGGCTCGTGATTCGGGTCATGACTCCCGCGCGCCGATCAAGGTGTTGAGCCGAAGCCGGGTGATCTTCCGCTGTTCCTCCACGGCGATCTCGCGCTCCCGCTCGGGATCGTTCCTCATTCTCGCCGCGACATCGGCCAGCAGCTCTTCTGCGCTCCGGCCGGCGGCGCACACCAGGTAGATGCGGCCGAACCGCCGCTCATATGCCGCGTTGGCCTCTGCCAGTGCGGCTCGGACGGCCGCCCCGCCGTCGACGGCGGTGGCCTGCTCCCCGGCCGACCACGCCCCGGCGGTTGCACTGACTGGTGCTGCGGCCTGGCGCTCGCCGATCCTCGGATGGTGGGCGAAGGCCTCGTCCCAATCCTTCGGCCCCGTTGCCCGCCATGCGTCATCGGCCGCCGCGAGCAGATGGTCTACGCTCGCGAATGGCCGGCGGGCGAGCATCGCCTCGACCCAGCGGGACGACCCGCAGCAGGCGCGCAGCTGCTCCGCGGCTTCCGCCACTGGAAGAGCGTTGAGCCGGGCGAGCGTAAGGGTCACGCCGCCACGCTCCCGAAGAGCCGAAGCCGCGCGATCCCGCCGTCGGGATAGATCGCGAGCCGCGCGTGGGTGGCCGGACCACCCGACACGTCGAACCGGTGCTGGGCATCTGCCTGGAGCGGCGTGCGCGGGAGCAGCGTGGTCCAGCCCGGATCGCCACCCGAAAGCCGTTCCGGCGTGAGATCCGGAGCGTCGCAAACCTCCACCGAGCAGCTCTCCGGCGCGTTGCCCTTGAAGTGATCGGTGTCGACCTCGATCCTCTCGATCGTGCCGCGGGCCGCCAGGCGCACGATGGTCCAATCGTGCCCGGGCCCGCGGCGGCGCTTGGTCTCCCACCCATCGCCCATGTGGGTGGAGCGGCCCGGAAGGATGAGGTTGTGCCGGTGGCCAAAGAACATGTCGCTGCAGTCGACGACCAGGCCGCCGTTCATCAGCGCGGCCAGGTCCGCGGTGACGCCGGGCCGGAGATGGGGATCGCGCACCGGCTCGCCGTACACCCGAAGCCGCGCCACCCCGCCATCGGGATAGATGTTGAATCGGAGATGGGTGGTGCGCCCTCGCGGGACGACGGCGAAAGGGTTCTCGGCGTCGCCACGCAGTGCGGACCGGGGGAGAATCTCCGTCCACTCCACCTCGCGTCCCGCCGCCAGCGCCTCGGCATCGGCGGCGCCATCGACCGAACAGGCCTCGATCGAGCACTGTTCAGGGTAGTTGCCCTTGAAGAAGCTGGTGTCCACCACCACGCCGTGCACCACCGCGGGAACGCCGAGTTGGACGAGACACCAATCGTGACCGGGGACGCGGCGGCGGCGAGTCTCCCACCCGTCCATCCATTTGCCGCGATCGGTGTACTCGCCCTCGCGCCAGACCGGCTTCTCCGGCTTCAGCAGGTTCTCCTTGGGCGCGAAGAACTCGTCGTTCGCCAGCAGCACCGTTCCACCGAGGCGGGCGGCCGCGACGTCCACCAGATCCGTGAAAGTGCTCATGAGTCGAGACGGGTGAGCAATCGACCGCGCGCCGGTTGATCAGCGGCACCGCTGGCATATGCCTGCTCGCCCCGAAGGTATGTCGCCTCGACCACCCCCGCGAGTGTCCGGCCGAGCCAGGGGGTGATCGGATGGCGATGGCGGAGGACGATGTCGTTCACCACGAACTCCTTCTCCGGATGCCAGAGGACCAGATCGGCGTCGTGGCCCGCGGCGATGACGCCCTTGCGGCCAATGAGGCCGGCCAGACGGGCGGGGCCCGCGCAAAGCCACGCGGCCAGCCGCTCGGGAGGGTATCCCCTTGCCCGGGCTCCGGTCCAGACCGCGGGAAGCCGGAGCTGGAGCGACGCGATGCCGCCCCAGGCTCGGAGAAAGTCGCCCTCCTCCCGCAGCTTCATCGCCGCCGGCGCCGGGGAATGGTCGCTCACGACCGCGTCCAGCCGGTCACGCGCCAGCGCCTCCCACAGGCCTTCGCGGTGCCGCGCCTCTCTGATCGGAGGGGCGCACTTGAACTCCGTGGCGCCGTCGGGAATCTCTTCAGCGGCGAAGCCGAGGTAGTGCGGGCAGGTCTCCGCTGTCATCCGAACGCCTTCCGCGCGAGCCGAGGCGATCAGCTCGAGGGTCTCGGACGCGGAGACGTGGACGACGTGGACTCGAAGCCCCCACTCGCGCGCAAGCCCGATCAGGAATCGCACCGCATCCGTTTCCGCGGTGACCGGGCGGCCGGCGAGCCAGGTGGCGTAGGACCGCCGATCTCCCGAGGTCCCGGCGGCGTGCTCCAGCGCCGGGGGCCACTCGGCGTGCACCATGAGCAGGGCGTCGAGTGCCGCGAGCGACGGCGCGGCCTCATGCAGGTCGCGAGGCGACATCGGCGGGAATTCGGCCACCCCGGAGGGGCACAGGAAACACTTGAACCCGAACACGCCCGCCAAATGCAGCGGAGCGAGCTCGGCGGCGTTGCCGGGGATCAACCCGCCAAGGAAGCCGGTGTCGACCGCGCAACGGCCGAGGGCCGCGGCGCGCTTGACCTCGAGGGCCGCCACGTTGGTGGTGGGAGGGATGCTGTTGAGCGGCATGTCGAGCAGCGTGGTGACGCCGCCGGCAGCTGCCGCCCGGGTCGCGGTCGCGAATCCCTCCCACTCCGTCCGGCCGGGCTCGTTCACATGGACATGAGTGTCCACCAATCCCGGGAAGACCAGCGCGTCTCCCGCTTCCACCAAGCTTGCGCTCGACGGCACGTCATCGAACGCGCTCACCCGTGCAATCCGACCTTCCGCCACGTGGATCGCGGCCGCATGCACGCCTTCGGGCGTGAGCACTCGGGGTCCCCGGATGACCACGTCGGTCATGGGAGAGTCATTGCTGCGGTCTCCGCCCAGAACCGGCGGAGGAGATTGGCCGCGACGTCCCGCCGGTAGGCCCCGGTCGATCGCAGGTCGTCGATCGGGCGGATGTCCTCGTCCAGCCGGCCTACCGCCTCGTCCATGTCCGCGCCATCGCTGAGCGCTCGCTCGACGCTGGAGAGTCGGATGACCGTGGGAGCGACGCTGCCCACCGCGATCCGGGGACGGGGGCCCCGCACGGCCGCCATGACCACCTTCGAGATCGCCTGCGCCGCCCGGGTGCCCACCTTGCGGAACCATTGGCGGCCCTCGATCGGCGGGATCTCGAAGGCCAGGATCAGCTCGTCAGCCCGGCGGACGCTGGTCCGGTAGCCGGTATAGAACTCCCCGAACGGCACCCGCCGCTCCTCATCCAGACTCCGCAACACCACCACCGCCTCCGCTACCGCCAGCACCGGAAGCGTATCCCCGGCGGGGGATCCGTTCGCGACGTTGCCACCCAGGGTCCCGCGGTTCTGGATCTGCATCCCACCCACCTCACGAGCCGCGCTCGCCAGCATCGGCAGGCGCCGCCGAACCAGGCGCGAGCGAAGGAGCGCGGTGTAGGTGGCGAGGGCGCCGATCCGGAGGGTGTCGTTCCGCAGCGTGATGCGGCGGAGCGGGTGCAGCGCCGAGAGGTTGAGGAAGCGGGTGCTCTCCAGCGTGCCGAAGTTCAAGGCCACGTAGAGGTCGGTGGCGCCGGCCAGCGGCGTGAGGGGGCCGTCGTTCCGCAGCATCCGGAGCGCGTCCTGCACTGAGCGCGGCTGGAGCAGCTCCAGACGGGAGATGGCAGTTCTCACGAGACGCGCTGGATCGCCCGGTAGATCGCCTCGTAGCCGGTGCAGCGACAGAGATTGCCCGCGAGGCCCTCGCGGATCTTCGCCAGGGTCGGCCGGGAGCCCAGGGTGACGGCGGTGAGGATCATGCCCGGGGTGCAGATGCCGCATTGGGCACCGACCTCGTCCATGAAGGCGCGCTGCAGCGGATGCTCCTCGCCCAGGCCCTCGATGGTCGTCACCTCGGCGCCTTCGACGTGCGCGAACGGCACCAGGCAGGAGCACACGGCTTCGCCATTCACCAGGACGGTGCAGGCGCCGCACTCGCCCTCGCCGCATCCTTCCTTGGTGCCCGTGAGCCCGCACTCCTCCCGCAGCACGTCGAGCAGCCGGGCCATCGGAGCGACGTCCACGTCGACCTCGCGGGCGTTCAGGCTGAAGCGCATGCGGCATCCCTGATCGTCTCCGGCAGCGCCGGTATCGAGCGCACGTCGATCCCGAGATGTCGGATGGCGTTCACCACCGCCGGGGCGGGTCCGTCGATGGGGAGCTCTCCCAGGCCTTTCGCGCCGAACGGGCCTCCGGCGTAGGGATGCTCCAGCAGGACGACATCGAGCTTCGGAGTGTCCATGGTGGTGGGAATGAGATAGTTGGTGAGCTGCGCGTTGGCCATGACGCCGTCGCGCATCGCCACGCGCTCGAGCAGCGCGTAGCCGAGTCCCTGCGCCGTCCCGCCCTCGACCTGTCCGCGCGCGAGTGCGGGGTGAATCGCCTTGCCGATTTCGTTTACTACGGTCACCCGCAGCGGCCGGATCTCCCAGGTGTCGGGATCCAGCTCGACCTCGGCCACGTCGCATCCCCAGGCGTAGGCGGCGTAGGCGTCGCCCCGATAGTTGACCTCGTCCCATTGAATCCAGTCCGGCTGCTCGTACTGGCTGGTCACCGCCAGCGGGCCATGCTGCCGGTAGTACTCGGCTGGCAGGGCCTGGCCCAGCTTGGCGCGAATCTCTTCCGCGGCGCGCTGCAGGATCCGGCCCACCACCATGCAGGTCCGTGAGGCGACGGTTGGTCCGCTGTCGGGCACGACACCCGTGTCGGCTGCCGCGACCTCGACCTGTTCGTAGGGAATACCAAGCGTATCGGCGACGATCTGGGCGTGCATGGTGCGGGTGCCCTGACCAATCTCGGTACTCGAGGTCAGCACCCGGACGCCGGTTGCGGTGAGCTCGATGGTGGCGCGCGAGGCGAGCTTCAACTCTCCGCTCCCGGTGAACCCCGAGCCGTGCCAGTACATCGCCAGGCCGATGCCTCGGGTGGTACCCGCGTACGCCGCGCGCTTGCGCCGGAAGCCCGAGCGGCGCACCGCGGTCCGCAGGACGTCGAGGGCGCTGCAGTCATCTCCGACTCGCTGGCCCGTCGCGGTCGTGTCTCCCGGCCGGAGCAGGTTGCGCTCGCGCAGCCGTACCGGGTCGAGACCGAGCGCCTCGGCGACGCGCTCCATGTGGACTTCCAGTGCCGAACTGGGTCTGCGGCGCGCCGAACCCGCGGAACGCTCCGTTGGGCGGCGTGTTGGTCTGCATCGCGCGGGCAGCGATCCGCACGTTGTCGCAGCGGTACGGCCCGGCCGCGTGGATCGCACCCCGGGAGAGGACGACGGGTGAGAGCGTCACGTAGGCGCCGCCGTCGAGGATCACCTCGATGTCCATCGCGACGAGGCGGCCATCGCGTGTGACCCCGGTGCGGTGGCGGATGATGGCCGGATGGCGCTTCGTCGTGGCGATCATGTCCTCCACCCGGTCGTACACCAGCTTGACCGGCCGGCCCGACTTCAAGGCGAGCAGCGCGGCGTGTGCCGCGATGCCGGAGGGATACTCCTCCTTCCCCCCAAACCCCCCGCCCGTCTCCGTCTGGATCACCCGCACGGACGACACTGCATCACCCAAGACGGTGGCGAGCGCCCGGTGGGCGTAGAAGGGGCACTGAATCGACCCATACACGGTCATCCCGCCGCCTTCGGGGACGGCGATGACGCCCTGGGGCTCGATGTACACGTGCTCCTGATGCCCGGTGCGGTACGTGCCTTCCACGATGTGGTCCGCCCCGGCGAACCCGGTGGCGAGGTCCCCTTTCTCGATGAGGATGGTCTTGAAGGCGGTGGGCGACGTTTCGGGATCGAAGATTGGAGTATCGGCTACCTGGCCCAGCGTGACCGACGCGCCGATGAGGGCTTCGCGGTTCTCGTGGGCGAGCAGCAGCACCGGCTCGGCGGCGTGCCGAATCTCGCGCTCGACCAGGCAGGGCTGGTCGTCGGCGATCAGGGCGATGACGTTTCGGCCGGGGATGTCGCGGTGGTCCACCAGGGTGAAGCCGGCGGCATCGAAGTCGAGTCGGACGTCGCTGAGGTGGCCGCACGGGATGGTGGTGCGAACCGTCCGGCCGAAGAGCATGCCGGGAAAGTGAAGATCGTCGGTGTAACGGGCCTGCCCGGTCGCCTTGCCGATCCCGTCCTTCCGGGGCACGCTCTGGCCCACGACGTTGAGCATCAGGCGTTCTCCGGCGTCCAGGCCGTCGCGGGGTCCGTCAGGCGCGCCAGCGCGGCTCGCACCAACTCGCCATTCCCGCGGGCCACCCCGCCGTCGGGCAACGTGAGCGTGTCCTCGAAGCCGATGCGGGTGGCATAGCCTCGCGCGCGCGCCGCGTCCACCAGCGGCCAGGCGGTCGCATTCACGCCGTGAAGCAGCCTCGGTGCCCGCACGGCCGCCGCGTCGAGGACGGCCTCAGTCGCGGCCACCGCAGTCATCGCATCAGCCACGACCTGCTCCCGGGGCTCGAACATGATCCGGAGGCACCGATCCGCCAGTCCGCTCCGAACCAGCTGCTCGGCGGCGAACGGGTTGGCCACGCCGGCCTCGAGGGTCACGTTGCGTCGCAGGAAGAAGGAGGCAAGCTCGACAGCCCCCTCCTCGTCGAAGTTGATGGAGACGAAGTCGGGCAGCAGGGTCCACTCTGCGACGACGGCCAGGCGCCGCACCGGGTCGGAGATGATCCAGGCTCCCGTGCTGATGCCGAAGGGGACGCCCTGCGTGCGCACCTCGGCGACCGCGCGGGCCACGTCGGCGGCGGCCAGGCTCTCCCGCCCATCCGCTCCCCGAACGTGAAAGTGCACGGCACGAGCCCCGGCCCGGGCTGCTTCGGCCGTGGCGGCGCTCAGCTGGGTGGGGGACACCGGCATCGCCGGGTGATCGGCCGGTGAACGGCCGCCGTTCAAGGCCGCTTCGAGGAGCAGATCCACGCTCGAAACCTACGCGCATCGGGTCCGCCCGCCAGATACGAGCCCCTCTTCGGGGAGTTTGCACCCCGTCGGAGCCCATCGTATGTTGACGAACACGTCCTCCTCGCCGGTGCCGCAACTGCCTGAACGACCGTTCGTCGAGCAGCCCGTGCGATCGAGAGTCGCGTTGAGGAGGAGTATTACCGATGAAACTCGACCGGATCATCAAGGGCGGCAACGTCGTGACCCCCGCCGGGACCTTCACCGGCGACATCGGCATCGCCGGCGAGAAGATCGCGGCGCTCGCCGTCGAGCTCGAGCCCGGCCCGGGCACCCAGGTCATCGACGCCACCGGCCACCACGTGCTGCCCGGCGTGCTCGACGTCCACGTCCATCTCGCGCTCCCGTTCTGCGGCACCGTCTCGGCCGACGACTACCGCACCGGCACCCGGGCGGGCGCGCGGGGCGGGGTCACGACCGTGATCGACTTCGCCATTCCGTACGCCGGCGAGTCGCTCGACCAGGCGGCCGACAACTGGATGAAAAAGGCGGAGGGCAAGGCGCTCATCGACTACACCTTCCACATCTGCATCACCCGCTGGAACGAGCACCAGTCGCAGATCAAGGGGATGGTGGACCGCGGGTTCACCACCTTCAAGGAGTTCATGATCTACGAGTCGGAGGGGTGGCAGTCGGACGACCGCGCCCTGTTCGGCACCCTGGAGCAGATGCGGGAGCACGGCACCATGCTGCTGGTGCACGCCGAGTCGGCGCGGGTGCTCGACGAGCTCATCGCGCGGCACCACACGCCGGAGCTGATGGCCCGCTACGGCGCGCGGCTCCACCCGATGACCCGTCCGAACTTCGTCGAGGCGGAGGCGATCCAGCGCGTCGTGCAGTGGTGCGAGGCGACCGGCGGCCAGCTCTACATCGTGCACATGTCCACCGCCGAGGGCTCGGACATCGTGCGCGCGGCGCAGGCGCGCGGTGTCCCCGTGCTCGCCGAGACCTGCGCGCAGTACCTGGTGCTGGACGACTCGGTCTTCGAGCGGCGAGGACGGACATCTCTTCGCCTGCTGCCCCCAGATCAAGAAGCCGAAGGACGTCGAGCGGCTCTGGAAAGGGCTCCGCGGCGGCGAGGTCTCGGTCGTCTCGACCGATACCTGCACCTTCACCCGCGAGCAGAAGGCGATGTGGAACGGGGATTGGACCAAGATCCCGATGGGGCTTCCCGGCCTCGAGACGCTGCTCCCGCTGGTCTACACCCGCGGCGTCCTCGGCGGGCGGCTCACGCTGGAGGAGCTGAGCATGAAGCTCAGCACCAACCCCGCGCGGATCATGGGTCTCTACCCGCGGAAGGGCGCGATCATGGTGGGCGCCGACGCCGACCTGGCGATCATCCATCCCACCGCGACCCGCACCGTCACCCCCTCGGCGATGGAGACCAACGCCGACTGGTCGCCGTACGAGGGCTGGGAGCTGGCGGGCTTTGCCCGGACGACCCTCTCCCGCGGCGAGGTGATCGTGGATCAGTACGCCGTGGTCGGCCGCGAGGGGCGCGGCCAGTGGCTCCCCCGCACGACCGCCGGGCTCGAGGCGTCCCGCGCTCCATCGCCCGCGCCACCGCAGGCCGGACACGCGGACGCGCGTCTCCACGCCCGCGCGCCGAGCGTCCAGTCGGGGCGCGGTGACGACTCCCGCCGGCATCGTTCCAGGACACGCGGGCTCCGGGGCGGAGGACATCACCCGGAGCCCGCTCTGGAACCCGGACCTCGCCCCGACGCCGCCCGAGCGCCGCACCTGGTCCACGTACAACATCGCCGCGCTCTGGATCGGGATGAGCGTGGTGATCACCACGTACACGCTTGCCTCCGGCCTCATGCAGCAGGGGATGAACTGGTGGCAGGCGATGGTCACCATTCTCCTGGGCAACACGGTCGTGCTCGTGCCGATGGTGCTGAACGCGCACGCCGGGACCAAGTACGGCATCTCCTTCCCGGTGCTCTGCCGGGCGAGCTTCGGCGTGCGCGGCGCCAATCTGCCGGCGCTGCTCCGAGCGATCGTCGCCTGCGGCTGGTTCGGGATCCAGTCCTGGATCGGAGGGCTCGCGCTGGACGCGCTGTTCCGGGCGGCGTGGCCGGGCTGGGCCAGCGTGCCGGGGAGCACCGCCATCACCTTCATGGTGTTCTGGCTGATCCAGGTCGCGGTGATCCTCAAGGGTACGGAGGGGATCAAGCTGCTGGAGAGCTGGTCGGCTCCGCTGCTTCTCGCCGGCGGAGCCATTCTCCTCTTCTGGGCCATCAGGGCCGGCGGCGGCCTCGGCCACCTGTTGAGGGAGTCGGAGCGCCTTCGAGGCGGGAACACTCCGTTCTGGGCCCTCTTCCCGTCGGCGCTCACCGCGTCGGTCGGCTACTGGGCAACCCTGAGCCTCAACATCCCCGACTTCACCCGCTACGCCAAGAGCCAGCGCTCCCAGATGCTGGGCCAGGCGCTGGGGCTCCCGACCACGATGACGGCGTTCGCGTTCATCGGCGTGGCGGTCACCAGCGCCACCATCGTGCTCTTCGGCGAGGCGATCTGGGATCCGATCGTGCTGATCGGCCGGATCGGCGGGGTGGGGGTGATCGTGTTCGCGGCCCTGGTGGTCCTCGCGGCGCAGCTCACGACCAACATGGCGGCGAACGTCGTGTCGCCGTCCAACGATTTCTCCAACCTGAGCCCGAAGCGGATCAGCTACGTGACCGGCGGGCTCATCACGGCGGTCATCGGCATTCTCATGATGCCGTGGCGGCTCTACGCCGACGCCGCGGCCTACATCTTCACCTGGTTGCTGGGGTACTCGAGCCTCATGGGCGCGCTGGGCGGCATCCTGATCGCCGACTACTGGATCATCCGCCGGCAGCGGCTGGTGCTGGAGGACCTGTTCCGGGAGCGGGGAGCGTACACCTATCGCAACGGCGTCAACTGGCGGGCGGTCGCGGCGTTTGTGATCGCGGTGCTGCCGGTGGTACCGGGGTTCGCGCGGGCGGTGGCGACGCCGGGCGGCGCGGTGGCGGACCCGAACTTCTTCGACCGGGTGTACGCCTATGCCTGGTTCGTCACCTTTGGGCTGAGCTTCGTCGCGTACCTCGTGCTCATGCGCCGGTCGGTCGGCGAGACCCCACCCGCCCCAACTGCTTGACCACAGAGGCACAGAGGACACAGAGGAAAAGCAGGAACTCTGTGGGTGTGCTGTTTACCTTCCAGCATTCCTCCGTGTTTTCTCTGTGACCTCTGTGCCTCTGTGGTGAATGTCTTGCACGAAACCAAGGAAACGACGACATGCCCCGAGTCGTAAAGTGCGGATTGATCCAGGCGACCCACGCCTGCTCCACGTCCGAGAAGCTCGAGACCATCCGCGAAGCCAACATCGCCAAGCACATGGCGCTGATCGAGCGCGCGGGGCGCGAAGGCGTCCAGATCCTCTGCATGCAGGAGATCTTCACCGGCCCCTACTTCTGCGCCGAACAGAGCGCGCGCTGGTACGACGCGGTCGAGAGGATTCCGGACGGCCCGACCACCCGGCTCATGCAGGAGGTCGCCCGGCGCTATGCCATGGCGATCGTGGTGCCGCTCTACGAGGAGGACGGGGCGGGGATCTACTACAACACCGCGGCGGTGATCGACGCCGATGGGTCCTACCTCGGCAAGTACCGGAAGAACCACATTCCCCACTGCGCCCCCGGCTTCTGGGAGAAGTTCTACTTCCGGCCGGGCAACCTGGGCTACCCCGTCTTCAAGACGCAGTACGCCGACGTGGGCGTCTACATCTGCTATGATCGCCACTTTCCCGAGGGCGCGCGCGAGCTGGGACTCAACGGCGCGGAGATCGTGTTCAACCCGTCGGCCACCGTGGCGGGCCTGTCGGAGTATCTGTGGAAGCTGGAGCAGCCGGCGCACGCGGTGGCCAACGCGTTCTTCGTCGGAGCGATCAATCGGGTGGGGTACGAGGATCCCTGGCGGATCGGCGAGTTCTACGGGCAGAGCTACTTCTGCAATCCGCGGGGGCAGGTGGTGGCGGAGGCGGCGCGGGACCGGGACGAGCTGATCACGGCGGAGCTGGACCTCGATCAGATCCGCGAGGTGCGGAACGTCTGGCAGTTCTATCGGGACCGGCGGCCGGAGACGTACGTGGGGTTGTCCAAGCTGTAGCGCCTACCGGCCGATATCCTCGTTCCAGAGGTCCGGGTGGTCCCGGATGAAATCCGCCAGCAGTCGCTCGCAGGCTGGATCCTGGACCACCTCGACGACCACGCCCCGGCTTCGAAGCAACTCTTCCTCACCCCGGAACGTCCGGTTCTCGCCGACCACGACCCGCGGAATCCCGTAGAGCAGAATCGCCCCGCTGCACATGGCGCAGGGCGAGAGCGTGGTGTAGAGCGTGCAGCCCCGATACACCGCCGCCGGCTGCCGGCCCGCCCGCTCCAGGGCATCCATCTCGGCATGCAACACCACGCTGCCCGCCTGTTGGCGGCGGTTGTGCCCCCGGCCGAGGATGCGATCATCCCGGACCAGGACCGAGCCGATGGGGATGCCGCCTTCGTCGCAGGCCCTGGCGGGCTTCGTCGAGGGCGGCTTGCAGGAAGTCGTCCATGGGTGGAAGCTACCTCGTCGCGGATCCGCCCGCAGTTACCTTGCCTCAGGTCCCGCCACCGCGGGACGCCCTCGTTCCAGAAGCGGAAAGGACGGGGCCATGGACCTGCTCGAGCAGCTCACGGCGGCGCTGGGCGATCGATACCGCGTCGAGCGGGAGCTCGGCCACGGTGGGATGGCGGTCGTCTTTCTCGCCGAGGACCTGAAGCACCGGCGACGTGTCGCCATCAAGCTGCTCAAGCCCGACCTGTCGGCCGTCGTCGGCAGCGAGCGGTTCCTCCGCGAGATCGAGATTGCGGCGTCGCTCCAGCACCCGCACATCCTCCCGCTGTTCGACTCGGGAGCGGCCGGCGGCCTGCTGTACTATGTGATGCCGTTCGCGGAGGGCGAGTCGCTCCGGCAGCGGCTCGCGCGGGAACAGCAGCTTCCGCTCGACGCCGCGCTCCAGATCACCCGCGAAGTCGGCAGCGCCCTGCAGTACGCCCACGAGCACGGCGTCATCCATCGCGATATCAAGCCGGAGAACGTCGTGCTGTCCGGCGGGCAAGCCGTGGTTGCCGATTTTGGCATTGCCCGGGCCCTTCACGCCGCGAGCCCGGAGCAGCTCACGTTGACCGGCATGGTCGTGGGTACACCGCAGTACATGAGCCCGGAGCAGGCCGCCGGTGCCGCGGTGGACGGTCGCAGCGACCAGTATAGCCTGGCGTGCACCCTGTACGAGATGCTGAGCGGGCAGCCGCCCTTCACCGGACCGTCGTCCCAGGCCATCATCGCCCGGCATTCGCTCGAGCCCGTGCCGAGCCTGCGGGTGGTTCGCCAGACGGTCCCGCCGCGGTGGAGGGTGCCATCATGAAGGCGATGGCGAAGGTGCCCGCCGACCGCTTCGGCTCGATGCGACAGTTCCTGGACGCGTTGGCGACGCCGGAGATCACGTCGGTCCGGCCGGCTCTGCCCGCCTCGTCGCAGAGCCGGTCTGGGCCGCGCGTGGGCAGGCGAGTGATGAGCGCGCTCGGGGTCGGTCTGCTGGTGGCGGCGGCGGCATGGTGGTTTGCGGCAGGGCGGACGGCGCGCGGTGCCCACCCCGGCCCACGGGCGGTCACCGCGGTCGCGGTGCTCCCGTTCCGGGATCCCGCGAGCAGTCCGGACAGCTCATACCTCGCGGATGGGATGACGGAGGGGCTCATCGCCGATCTGGCCCAGATCGGCTCGTTGAAGGTCATCTCGGGCTCATCGGGATCCATGGCCCAGGGAACGGGGCGGTCGATGGCCGAAGTCGGGCAGCGAGCTCGGCGTCGACGCCATCGTGAAGGGCTCGATTCGGAGGGCGGGCGATAGCGTTCGAGTGAACGTGCGATTCCTCTATGCCCCGGACAGCACCCTCCTCTTCGTCAGGGACTATCAGGGCCGTCTCGGCGAGCTGCCGGACCTGCAGCGGCAGATCACCATGGCCATCACCGGCTCGATCAGCGCCAAGCTCAAGGGCACCGAGCGAAGTCGTCTCGACGCGCGCCGCGAGGTGGATCAGCGGGCGTACGAGGCCTACCTTCGCGGACGCTTCTTCCAGGATCGCGGCGAGCTCGAGCAGGCGCGGACACTGTTCGAGGAAGCACGCCGAATCAGTCCCGATTGGGCCCCGCCCTACGTCGGCCTGGCGAACTACTACACGTCGCTTCCCTTCTTCACCGACGTTCCCCCGGCGGAGGTGCTGCCCAAGGCCCGGGCGGCGCTGGTCCGGGCCCTCGAGCTCGACGAGACGCTGGCGGAAGCGCACGCGGCCAACGCCTACATCCGGGCCTACTACGAGTGGGACTGGCGCGCCGCCGAGCAGGAGTTCAGACGCGCCCTCGAGCTGCGGCCCAACTACGCCGATGCGTACTTCTCCTACAGCCGCTTCCTCGCATCACGCCGCCGGCTCGACGAGGCCATCGCGCAGCTCGGCCACGCCGTGGAGCTGGACCCGCTCTCGCTCCCGCTGCTGGCGAACCGCGCCCTGCTCGACTACTTCGCGGGCCGCTATGACGCGGCGGGCAGCCGGCTGCGGGAGGTCCTCAAGAGCGATTCGACCGACGTGACGGGCAAGTGGGGGCTGGCCCTCGTGGCGGAACAACAGGGTAAGCCCGACGAGGCGATCGCGATCCTGGAGCCGCTCAGCGGCGTCAGTCTCAACCGCAAGGCGTCGCTCGGCCATGCCTACGCGGTCGCCGGAAAAACCACCCGGGCGCGGAGCGTCCTGGCCACGCTTCGTGCGGCCACGGCCCGAAGCTACGTGCCCTCCTACTACTTCGCGCTGGTGCACGCCGGTCTGGGGGAGCGGGATCAGGCGCTCCGTTATCTGGAGCGCGCGTACGAGGAACGCTCGACGGTGCTGGCCTATCTGCTGATCGATCCGCGGCTCGCGCCGCTGCGGGACGATGCTCGATTTCTCGCCTTGGCACGACGGCTCGGAGGGGAGTGAGCGGGGCCGCTTCCCGCGGCGCCCAGGCCCCTCTAAGTTATTGACTGTAGTAACGGGGCGTTAGCTCAGCTGGGAGAGCACCTGCTTTGCAAGCAGGGGGTCACCGGTTCGATCCCGGTACGCTCCACATCGGATTGCCCCGCTGCTCACCAGGAGCAGCGGGGCAATCTGTTGTAGGGAGGCGGACTTCCCGGCGATGGCCTTCACCCGCGGCCGCCCGGCCGGGAAGCAGGAATGTCCGGCCGCCGCCTGCTCAAACGTCGAAGAACCGAAGCACCCGACGGCGGCGGGGAACAAGTCCCAGTCGAGCGACGGGCGCAACACCCGGAGACTACGATCATGAGCGAGTTCGTCTATCTCTTCCGGATCGGCGCGGAGGAGCAGCACGAGGCCATGGGCACGCCGGAGCAGGCACAGCAGAGCATGCGGGTGTGGCTGGCCTGGATGCGCGAGCTGGAAGCGAAGGGGCACATCAAGAATCCAGGGCAGCCACTCGCGCCCGGACGGCAAGGTGGTCCGTGGCAGGCAGAGGTCGGTGACGGACGGTCCCTACGTCGAGGTCAAGGACCTGGTCGCGGGCTTCATCATCATCGAGGCGCGGGACCTGGCGCAGGCGGTCGAGCTCTCGACCGGTTGCCCGATGCTCGACGGCGGCGGATCCGTGGAGGTTCGCCCGGTGATGAGCTCGCCACGCTGATGCCACGGAGGAACGCACGATGCGGAGACTGATCTCCTTCACCCAGGTGACCCTGGATGGCTACTTCACCGGCAGGAACGGCGACCTCGGCTGGGCCCACGAGGGACCACAGGACGCCGAGTGGAATGCATTCGTCAGCCGGGAATGCCAGCGGCGGAGGCCAGCTCCTGTTCGGCAGGATCACCTACGAGCTCATGGTCAGCTACTGGCCGACACCGGTGGCGCTCGAGCGAGATCCGCGCCGTGGCCGAAGGGATGAACAAGCTGCCGAAGGTCGTGTTCTCGAGGACGCTGGACAAGGTCTCCTGGGACAACACCAGGCTCGTGAAGGGCGACCTGGCCACGGAAGTGCGAAAGATGAAACAGGAGCCGGGCGAAGGCATGGTGATCCTGGGCAGCGGCAGCATCGTGTCCCAGCTGACCCAGGCGGGTTTGATCGACGAGTACCAGGTCGTGGTCAAGCCCGTCGCCCTCGGCGAGGGACGGACGATGTTCGACGGCCTCAGGCAGAAGCTGACCCTGAAGCTGACGAAGACGCGCGCATTCACCAACGGAAACGTCCTGCTGTGCTACGAGCCGGGGGCGTGAGGGAGGAGCGACACCCGCGGTGGAGCTGAGCGAGCATCTCTTCCGGCGTGAGTCGGGTCGCATGGTCGCCGCGCTCACGCGGATCTTCGGCGTGCACAACCTCGCGCTGGCGGAAGACGTCGTCCAGGACGCCTTCTGCCGGGCGCTGGAGGTGTGGAAGGTCCGCGGCATGCCCGAGAACCCGTCCGCCTGGCTCATGGCGACGGCGAAGAACCGGGCACTCGACGTCGTCCGGCGCGAGCGGACGGCGCGCACGTTCGCGCCCGAGATGGGCCGGCTGCTCGAGACCGAGTGGACGATCGCCCCGCTCGTCGACGAGGCCTTCGCCGCGCACACCATCCACGACGAGCAGCTGCGGATGATGTTCTCGTGCTGTGATCCGCGACTGTCCGAGGACGTGCAGGTGGCGCTCGTCCTCAACATCCTGTGCGGCTTCGGTGCGCACGAGATCGCGAGCGCGTTCCTCAGCGGCCGCGCCGCGATCGAGAAGCGGATCTCGCGGGGCAAGAAGGTGCTCGCGAGCTCCCGGCGGCTGTTCGATCTGGCGGACGTCGAGTTCGCGTCGCGGCTCTCGGCTGTCCGCCGTGCACTCTATCTGCTCTTCAACGAGGGGTATCACGGCGCGTCCGGCGATGGGGCGGTGCGGGTCGAGCTCTGCGGCGAAGCGATGCGCCTGACGGCCCTGCTGCGTGAGTATCCGGCGGCGGCGACGCCGGCCACGGACGCGCTCGCCGCGCTCATGTGCCTCCATGCCGCGCGGCTTCCGGCGCGGCTCGACTCGGCGGGCGACCTGAACTCGCTCGTCCACCAGGACCGATCGCGCTGGGACGCCGGGCTGCTGGCGGAAGGGCTGGCGCTGCTCGAGCGCTCGGCGCCGGCGCGGAGGTGACGGCCTATCACATCGAGGCGGCAATCGCCGCCGCCCATGCGAGCGCGCGGAGCGTCGAGGAGACCGACTGGGCGTCGATCGTCTCGTTGTACGACCGGCTGATGGAGGTGGCTCCGTCGCCGGTGGTGGCGCTCAATCGCGCGATCGCCATCGCCGAGCGCGACGGCGCCGACCGGGGGCTCGAGGAGCTGCGCGCGATCGCGCGAACGCGCCCGGCTTCGAGCTATCCGTTCTATCCTGCCGCCATGGGCGAGCTGGAGCTCCGCCGTGGCAATCCTGAGGGCGCGCGGGCGCACTTCCAGGCCGCGATCGGCCTCGCCAGGAACGCCACGGAGCGCCGGTTTCTCGAGAAGCGTCTGCGGTGCTGCGGCGTCCCATAGCGCTGGCTCTTGACAAGACGGCGGCCGGCTATCATATAACCATATGGTTATAACTCCGACGCCCGCGCTCGACCGCGTCTTTCACGCGCTCGCCGATCCCACCCGCCGGCGCATCGTCGAGCGGCTTGCCCGGCGCGAGCACACCGTCATGGAGCTCGCCCGCGACTTCACCATCTCCCAGCCCGCCGTCACCAAGCACCTCAACGTCCTGGCCGAGGCGCGGATCATCACCCGGCGCCGGGAGGGCCGGCTCCGGTACTGCCGGCTTCGTCCCGCCGCGCTCGACGCGTCGCTCACCTGGCTCGCCCGCTATCGCCGTCTGTGGAACGACCGCCTGGACGCCCTGGAGACGCTCCTGGCGAAGGAACTCGCTCGCAAGGAGGAACATCCCGATGTCGACGACCGCTGACACGCCGCCCCTGGTGGTCCGCCGCACCCTCGGCGCGCCACTCGCCCTGGTCTACCGCGCCTGGTCGGAGCCCGAGCTCGCCGCACGCTGGAGCTGGGGCGCGGAGCACGAAACCCTCTCGGTCGAGCTCGACTGCCGGCCCGGCGGCGCCTGGAAGCAGGTGATCCGCAACCGGACGAACGGTGAGCAGTGGAGCTTCGACGGCATGTTCCAGGAGGTCGAGCCGCTCCGGCGCCTGGTGCACACGTTCCATTGGCGCGGCGACCGGGGACAGGAGGAGGGTCCATCGCTGGTCACGATCGAGTTCTTCGAGCGGCCCGCCGGCACCGAGGTCGTCATCACCCACCGGCGGCTGGACCAGGCGAAGGTCGAAGGGACGCGCACCGGGTGGGAGGGCGTGCTCGTGGCGGTCGAGAGCTGTGTCGCCGAGAGCGCCGCACCGTCCGACACTATGCGCTGACGATCGGCGCGCTGGCGGCGGCGTGCACGCGCTCCAGCACACCGCGCGTCATCGCCAGCGCGAGCTCGTGCTCCCCCATGAACACCGTGCCGAGGTTGTCGCGCCGGAGCAGGGCGGCTTCATCGTCGCTGTGCGTGCGGATGAGCGTCTCGATCCGCGGATTCAGCGCCCGCGCGGTTTCCACCATCTTCCGCACCTGGAAGGTGTTCGGCGTGGCGACGACCAGCAGGCTCGCGCGCGCCACGTGCGCCTGGATCAGCACCGCCGGCTCCGTGGCGTCGCCCGAGACGGCGGGAATGCTCCGCTCGCGCAGCCGCTCCACCAATTCCCGATTCTGCTCGGCGACGACGAGGCGAATCCCTCGCGCGGCGAGCGCTTCGGCGATCCGGCTCCCGACTCGCCCGTAGCCCACCAGCACCACGTGCCCGGTCAACGACTCCGCGTCGAACGCCGTCGGCAGCTCGGCGAGCGGGTCGTCGCTCCGCTCCAGTGCCCGGGCCAGGCTCGATCGCGAGCGGATCCACGCCTGCGCCGGCTCGATCGCGGCGAAGACGAGCGGGTTGAGCGTGATGGAGATGAGCGCCGCCGCGAGCACCAGGCTCTGCCCCTCGACCGGCAGCAGGCCGAGGCTACCCCCAGGCTCGCCAGGATGAAGGAAAACTCGCCGATCTGCGCCAGGCTGGCGCCCACCGTGAGCGCTGTGGTGAAGGGGTACCGGAACGCGAGCACCAACCCCACGGCGGCCGCCGTCTTGCCCACGAGGATGATGGCGACGACGGCCGCCAGCTTGAGCGGCTCCCGGAGCACGATCTGCGGGTCGAACAGCATGCCGACGGAGACGAAGAACAGCACCGCGAACGCGTCCCGCAGCGGGAGCGACTCCTCGGCCGCGCGGTGGCTCAGCGCCGACTCGCGCATCATCATGCCGGCGAAGAAGGCGCCGAGCGCGAAGGAGACGCTGAACAGCCTCGGCGGATCCGTAGGCCACGCCGACCGCCGCGGAGATCACCGCCAGGGTAAACAGCTCGCGCGAGCCGGTGCGCGCGACCAGCCACAGCAGCCTGGGGAGGAGCCGGCGTCCCACGACGAGCATGAGCGCGACAAACGCAGCAACCTTGCCGAGGGTCACCGCGAGCCGTCCAGCCGACGCTTCCCGTCCCGTCCGTCGCGATCGGGGCCGTGCCACCGAGCACCCCGGCGAGCGCCGGCAGCAACACCAGCACCAGCACGACGACCAGATCCTCGACCACCAGCCAGCCGACCGCGATCCGGCCGTTGACCGACTGCAGCACCCCACGGCTTCCAGCGCGCGCAGCAGCACGACCGTGCTCGCGACGGACAGCGCGAGGCCGAAGACGATCCCGGCGCCGATGCTCCAGCCCCACGCGAGTGCGGTGACGGCGCCCAGCGCCGTGGCGACGACGATCTGCACCACCGCGCCTGGGATGGCGATCGCGACGCACCGCCAGCAGGTCCTCGAGCGAGAAATGCAGCCCGACCCCGAACATCATCAGCATGACGCCGATCTCGGCGAGCTGGCCGGTGAGCTCGACGTCGGCGACGAAGCCGGGCGTGGCGGGGCCGATGAGGATCGCCGGCGACGAGGTAGCCCACCAGCGGCGGCACGCCGAGGCGTGTCGCCGCGAACCCCATGACCAGCGCCAGCCCCAGGCCCGCCGCGATCGTGGTGATCAGGCTGACGTCGTGGGGCATGGGCTGACGTCTCCTGGTCGGTCTTCGTGTCGCCTGACCGAGGATCAGCGAACACGCGGCCACTGAGCAGAATGCCCGACAGGATGTACGCCGACAGCCGCACACCGGCCGGGCAGCTGCTGCCACCAGTCCCGAGCCGCCGCGGCCGCGTCCGGCCCCAGACTGAGCACGAGAGGGTCCAGATGGTCCGCGTCCGCGTCCAACGGGGCGGGCGAGGCTCCGCTCACTGGGGTCCGATCGACGGTCTCCGACATGTGAGTCTCTCCTTTGCACCGACACGCCCCGGCCGCCGGCGCGGCTGGTCTGAGTGATGAAGGACATGCCGAAGGCTGCCCGGCTAACAGGCGAGGGCGGCGTTCAGATGCGCGTCAGTACGTCAGGTGCGAAGGAGGGCCGGTCGGGAAGAGCGGGAAATGGCGTGCCTGCGAGGCGGGTCGGGCGACGCTCCGCGGTCGGTCAGCGGGGAGCGTCAGGTAGGTAAAGTGCGGGAGCGTCGCGTGGGCACGAAGCGCGCCGCCGAGCGGTGCCGTCTGCCGGTCACCGGGCGATCGGGCCTCGAGCGCCGGATGTGTCCTCGCGGCCGTCCGGAGGTAGTACGCCTCGGGCGAGCCCGCGCCTGGCAGCAGCCCGCACCTTCGCTCCACCGCCCAGGAGGTCCGGGCGGCCGGCGCGAGGCGCGACGCCGAGAAGGACGGCCAGCAGCAAGACCCAGGTGGAGCGCGCGCGATGCATCCCGCCAAGCTAGGCAGGCGGGCGAGGGATTGGTACCCTTATGCGGCCGACACCGCCAGCAGATTGCTCATCGCCGACCACATCGAGTTCAGGCCGCCGCGCACCACCACGTCCCACGCCCCACGCTGGTGCGCCGCCTGGCGGGTCTCGACGGTCAGGAACGTGGCGTGCGACAGGATCGGCGTGTTCGGCGCGTGCTCTCCGACGGCGCGGAGCGCGGCCAGGGCGGAGGCGTCGCGAAGCCGGGTGTCGAGCATGACGAGATCGAACGGGCGCGCGTCCAGCAGCGCCAGGCCGCTGTGGAGGTCGCCGGCCTCGGTGATGTGCACGCGGCCGCGTCCCTTGAGCGCCACCAGCTCCTGCACCAGCTGACGGTCGCATTCCTCGTCCTCGATCAGCAGCACTTCGGCCGCGGGATGCATGGTTACCGTCCTGGGGTGGGAATGGAGGGAAGGGGCGACGGCGAGATCGGCTCCCGGCCCACGGGCGAGGCGGCAAGCGCCAGCGCACCGAGCGTGAACGCGAACAGGTGGGACGAGTGCACCGTGATCTCCGGGGTCGGGAAGCGCGGCTGGCGGTAAGCTGGCCGCGTGCTTCCTTGTAGGGGGAAGACGCATGCCATCGCGGCAGGCCGACTGCACGATCCCGAGACAGGCCGAGTAAGCGGCGCGTCGGATGGGGCTTACCGGGGCAGACTGTGCGGTTGCTTGGCAGGGAGGACAGCGATTGCACCTGCGGGTGCCGCGGCGGCGCGGCCCGGGCTGTGGGGCTCAGGCCCACAACGACCACACGCCGCCGGCCGCGCCCGTGGGCGTGACCGACGGCGTGTGGACCGGGGGTCCCGGGGCAAAGCCCCGGGAAAGCTCAGGTCGTCAGGACGTTGCCGTACCGCGCGAAGTCGTCGAGAATCCGGCCGGTGCCGCGGACCACGGAGGTGAGCGGATCGTCGTCCACCCGGACCGGCAGGCCGGTCTCGTCCATCAGAAGCTGGTCGAGGCCGCGGATCAGCGAGCCGCCGCCGGTGAGCACGATGCCGTGCTCGAGGATGTCGCTCGCCAGCTCGGGCGGGGTCATCTCGAGCGCCCGGCGAACCGCGTTGAGGATCCGGGAGACCGGCTCCTGGATCGCGTCCCGCACACCGGACGAGTCGACCCGCACCGTCTTCGGCAGGCCGGAGACGAGGTCGCGGCCCTTCACGTCCATCTCCTCCTCGGGCTCCAGCGGCACCGCCGAGCCCAGCCGGATCTTGATCCGCTCGGCCGTGGGCTCGCCGATCAGGAGGCTGTAATTCTTGCGCATGAACTGCACGATCGCCTGGTCGAGCTCGTCGCCGCCGGTCCGGATGGAGGCGTCGCACACGATGCCGCCCAGCGCGATGACCGCGATGTTGGTGGTGCCGCCGCCGATGTCGATGACCATGCTGCCGACCGGCGTCTCGACCGGGAGTCCCACGCCGATCGCCGCCGCCATCGGCTCGGCCACCATGAGCAGGCGCTTCACGCCCGCCGACCGCGCCGAGTCGCGCACCGCGCGTCGCTCGACTTCGGTGATGCCGGACGGGACACAGACGATGACGGTGGGCTTGACCTTGAAGATCGAGCGGTCGATGACCAGGCGGAGAAAGTGGCGGAGCATCTTCTCGGCGACATCGAAGTTCGCGATCACGCCGTCCTTCATCGGCCGCACCGCCAGGATCCCGTCCGGGGTCCGGCCGAGCATCCGCTTGGCCTCGAGGCCGATCCCCATGATGTTCCCGGTCGCCTGATCGACGGCCGCCACGGAGGGCTCGTTCAGGACCACGCCCTCGCCCTTGACCAGCACCAGGGTGTTGGCGGTGCCCAGGTCGACGGCGATCTCGGTGGCGGGACGCCAGCCTCGCCGCTTGGGCATCTGGCGCCGGCGGTCGGCGGCTGCATCGATCGGGACCTCGGAGGAGGAATGCACGGTCGGTTCGATCGCAACGGTCACGGGACTTGGATTCCTTCCTCAGCGGTTGCAGATAACCTGCGCGGGTGGCGTTTCACCCGTTCATCTCAATGGGCGGCTTCGCGATACGTGCGCGTCACTTGGGCGTAATTTCCGAGGGAGCCGCGCGGTCCGAGCCCGATGGAGCCGTGCTCGACACACTCGGCAATGCAAAATATGATCCATCTCGGATTCCTCCTCATACTGCTGGGCGCGGCCCTCCTGCCGCGGTCGCGCGCTCGTCGCGCGGCGGGCCTGGCCGCGACCGCTTCGGGGCTCGCGGCTCGCGGGGCTGGCCGGGACGGCGTCGCCGCTCGCCGAGCCCGGCGCCGCGTCGCTGGCCGGGCTGCCCGCCGGCTTCCTCGCGGCCGACGCGGCGCTCGTGGTGCTCGGCGCCGTCCTGGCCATCGGCTCGGCGCTGGTCGCGCGTGCTCGACCGCCGCTCGGCCCCGACGATCGCCGGCGCCATCGCGCTCACGCCGGGCGGGATGCTGCTGGGCTGGGGCGGGCGCGGCCTGGTCGCCGCGGCGCCGTCCGGCGCGCTCGTCCTCTCGGCGCTGGTGGAGGTCGCCCTCGGTGTCGCGCTGTTGCTGGTCGGCTGGTACCTCCGGTTCGCGCCGCCGGCCGATCGTGACCGGCTGCACCCGCGCGCCCTCTCCGGCGGGCTGCTGGCTGGCGCGCTCGCGGCTGCGATCGGACCGCACCTGGGCCTCGTCGTGCTGGGCGTCATCGTCGCCGCCTGCGCGGGCCACCTGCTCCAGCGAGCGGAGGGCGGGCCCCGACTCCCGCTCGCGCCCGCGGCCACGCTTCCGCTCCTGCCGGCCTGGTGGCTCATGGCCACCATCGCGGGCCCGGTAGGGTTGTGGGTGAGCGGGCTGGCCGTCAGTGCCCTTGAGCCCGGCGGCGGAGCAGCTGCTGGCGGTTCCATTGCTGATCGCCGCCTGGGCGGTCGCCGGCCTGTGGCCGCTGCACCGTCACCTGCCGGGGGCCCTGGTCGCGCCCGTGGGGGCGTTCCTGATGGCGCGCGTGGCCATCCCGGCCGTGCCTTCGGGGCTGGAGCACTGGCGCCCGCTCATGATGCCCCTCGTCGTGGCCGGGGTGTGGCACGCGGCGCTGAGCGGCCGGCTGCCGCGCGTGGCGGTGGGCATGGCGTGGGTCGGCCTGCTGGCGCCGGATGGACTGGGACTGGCCGGCGCCGCGATGCTGATGGCCGCCGGCGCTCGCCGTGGAGCTGGTGGAGCGGATCAGTGCGCTTCGCGTGGGACGGCTCGCGCCCGCGGCGCAGGCGCTGCCGCTGATCGCGTTCGGCTGGGGCGCGCTGTTGGTGGTGGGGGCGGGCCTTCGGGGCGAGGTGGTCTACACTGCGGTCGCGGTCGCCGGACTCGTGGCGCTCTGCGGCCGGCCGTGGCCTCAGGCCATCACGGCGAGCGCGCCGAGCACGCACCTCGCCGAGCGCCTGATCGCCGTCGATCCGGACGCGGGCGCGCGCGGCCTCCCGGCCGAGCCCCTTCGAGAAGAGCCGCCAGGCGGTGTCGTCGGACATCGTGACCGTGGCGTCGGGCGCCGGATGCCGGCCGGCGAGCAGGTGCCAGGTGCCGGCTTCCCGGCGGAGCGTCCAGTCGCCGCCGGCCGGTCCCTCGATGGCAAGCCCCAGGGCGGTTCCGTTCTCCCTGACCACGGCGCGGTAGGCCACGGGGACCGCCCGCACGAAGAGGTCGAGCACGGGGTGGAGCCACTCGCGCCCGGTGAGCGGCGGCGCGCCGACCGCGTCCCGGATCTGCTGCTGGTGGAGCCAGCGCTCGGTGTAGTCCCGGCCCACGTCGAACCAGTGCGCCGAGGTCTCCTCGCCTGCCCACGCGACCGCCCAATGCGCCGGTGCGTGCGGGTCGATCGAGCGGAAGAGCTCGACCACCATCGGCCCCGTCACCTCGAGCAGATCGATCAGCACGCGCGGGCTCATCCGCCGCGCCACCGCCACCCACTCGGCATTCATCCGGTTGATCATCGCCACGAGCGAGGCGTAGCCGTCGATCGCCCCGCCCGCCGGCGGCGGCTGGCCGTCGCGATGGAACGACAGGCGGCGGAGGTCGTCGTCGAGCAGGTGGGCCGTGATGTCCCGGACCGACCAGAGCGCGCAGGCCGTGGGCCGGTGCCAGTCGGCGGGGCCGAGCCCGCGGAGCAGGGCGATGAGCTCGGCGTGGAGCGGCCCGAGGCGATCGACGCAGCAGCAGGGGCTCGAGCGGACGAAGGGAGGCGGAAGTCATCGGCATCCCGGAAATGTGGACCCGCGCCTGACGGCGGGCAAAGGCGCGTTGACCCCCCCGACGGCCACGGGCATATTTGGCCGCTGGAGCCGAGTAAGTCATTCGGAATTGCGAAGGTCTCAGCCAGAGGAGCCGGTCATGGCGTTCACCCTTCCCCCCTTGCCCTACGACTACACCGCCCTGGAGCCGCACATCGATGAGCAGACGATGCGGATCCATCACGACAAGCACCACGGCACATACGTCACGAACCTGAACGCGGCGCTCGAGCCGCATCCCGACCTGCAGAAGAAGTCGGTCGAGGAGCTCATCGCCAACGTCGACGCCCTCCCGGAAGCCATCCGCACGCCGGTGCGGAACAACGGCGGCGGCCACGTCAACCACACGATGTTCTGGGAGATGATGGCGCCGGGCGGCGCCAAGGAGCCGACCGGCCCGCTCGCGGACGCGATCACCAAGGCGTTCGGCGGCCTCGCCCAGTTCAAGGAGCAGTTCCAGAAGGCGTGCGTCGGCCGGTTCGGCAGCGGTTGGGGCTGGCTCGTGGCCGATCGGAGCGGCGGACTCGCCATCGAGAGCACGCCGAACCAGGACACGCCGCTCATGAGCGGCAAGCGTCCGATTCTGGGCTGCGACGTCTGGGAGCACGCCTACTACCTCAAGTATCAGAACCGCCGGCCGGATTACCTGGCCGCGTGGTGGAACGTCGTCAACTGGACCGACATCGCCCGCCGGTACGACCGCGCGAAGGGGGCCTGAGCTCCATGGCCTCGCTGCCAGCGGTGGGCTCGCCCGCGCCGGATTTCACCCTGCCGTCCACCGCCGATGTCGAGGTGACGCTCTCGCAGCTGCGCGGGCGGAACGTGCTGCTCGCGTTCTTTCCGCTGGCGTTCACGAAGACCTGCACCGCGGAGATGTGCGCCTTCTCCGACGACTACGCGCAGTTCCAGACCGCCAACACGGTGGTCCTCCCGATCAGCGTCGACTCGGTGCCCACGCTCAAGGAGTTCAAGCAGAAGGAGCACATCGCCGTCGACCTCCTGAGCGACTTCAAGCGCGACGTGAGCCGGCTCTACGGCACGCTGCTCGAGGACAAGTTCTTCTCGAACCGGGCGTACGTGCTGATCGACGGGAAAGGTGTCGTCCGCTGGACGTTTCTCGAGCATACGCCGGGCACCCGGCGCGAGAACGTGGAGATCCTCCAGCAGCTGCGCACGCTGTCGTAGGCCGGACCGGCCGGGAAAGGCGCCGCGACCGTGCGACGACTGGCGCTGGTCGCCTCGGCCGAGGGCCCTGCCGCGCGGGAGCAGGAGCTGGACGAGGTCCAGCGGTGGCTCGGCGCCCTGCCGAGCCACGGCGTCCGCCAGTACGGGCGCCTGGCCGATGTCCCGCTCGAGCAGAGCGACGTACTCTGGATGCGGGGCGCGGCCGACGAGGATCCGCGCCTGCTCGCGTGGCTCCGGACGGGTGGCCGGATACTGGCGACCCACGACGGGGCCCTGCTCTCGACCGCGCTGGGCCTGGCGCGCGGCCCGCCGGTGGCGGCGCCGTTTCCCCATTCCTCGCCTCCCGGCTTCGGCCTCGCCGGGTTCGGCCCCCATCCGCTCTTTGCCGGCCTGCGTGACGGGGCCGTGCTCACGCCGACATTCGACGACGGCCCGCCGACGCTCATCTGTTACGCCGGCCGGCAACCGGCCGAGGGTGCGGTCGTCGCCGTGGGGCGCCGTGGGCTCGAGCTCGATCCCGACACCGTCCTCGCCTGGGAGTACTCCGTCGGGGCCGGCGGAATGCTGTGCCTGGGCTTCCACCCCTCGCTGCTGACGGCGGGCGACTCGATCCAGCGTCGCGATGCCGAAGTGGTCCTGGCCAACGCGCTCGTGGGCGACGCGATTCCGCATCGCGAGCGCGCGACGCCCGCCGTGCTCTGGCCGCCGCCCGGGCGGCGGACGACGGGCGTCGAGTCGGCCGAGCCGCTTCTCGTCGCGCCGACGGACGAGTGGCCGGCGTCGGCCGCGCCCGCGCTCGACCTCGCGCCGGCGGCCGAATGGACCCATGCCGGCCGCCGCCTGCTGGTCCGCGCGCGGCGGCGGCCGGCGCGAGGTCTGGGCGCCGCCGTTCCGGATCATGCACGACGCCGGGATCCGGGACGCGATCACCTGCGCGCCCGGGCACGTCGCCGCCGACGAGATGGCGGGCGGCCTCGCGATCGGGGATCACCGGCTGCTGGAGCGATGGATGGCGGCGGCGGACGTTCCGGCGGTCGTGTGGGAGGTCGGCGGCCAGGCCGGACTCGAGATCACCGCGGAGTGGGACGTGGACCTGCGCCGCGGGTGGCCCTACCCGGCCGGATCGTACGGCGATCTTGCGTTCGCCGTCGCGGCCGACGGCCGGAGCTTCGGCGTCACGTCAGCGGTGGGGCCACGGGCGCGCTTCGCCGTGACGGGCGGCTCCTTCGCCGTCGACGGGGCGACGGACGCGCCCGTCGTGCGGGTGCGGTGCGCCGGGGTGACGCCGCTCCGGATCGTGGCCGCGGCCGGGATCGACGCGGAGGAGCTGCAGCGCGCCGTCCGCGTGCTCGAGCGGGACGGCGTGCGCGGGCTGGCCGAGGCGCGAGGACGGAAGGCGGCCCAGCTCGAGCGCTATGGCACGGCGTTCGAGGCGCCCGACGAGATGCTCGCGCGCGGCTTCGCCTGGTCCCGCCAGCGCGGCGACGAAGCGCTGGTAGGCGTGCCGGGCGTGGGACGCGCCGTGCTCGCGGCCTGCCCGCGCGGCGCGAGCGAGGACGCGTGGTGCTTCGGCACGCAGGCCTGCGCCGGCCGCCGCCGCGCAGCTCATCGCCGGCAATCGCGATCCCGCCCGCGAGCTGCTCAAGTTCCTGGCCCAGACGCAGCATCCGGACGGCGGAATCCCGGCGTATCACCCGCTCGGCGGCCTCGCTTCCGTCCCGGAGTCGGCGAGCACGCTGGCGTTCCTCGACCTCGCCGAGCGGGTGCTGGCGTGGACCGGCGAGGTCGAGCCGCTCCGCCGCCTGCGCGGGGCGCTGGCGGGCGCGCTCGACTTCCTGGCCCGGCATCCCGCCGACGGGCTGCTGGTGCACGGGCGCATGCTCGAGGCGCTCGAGCCGCTGGTCGATGGTGCGGCCGCGGGCCGGTCGATCGAGATCCTCCAGGCGCGGAGCGCGGCGGCCGGCGGTCCCACCACCGTCGAAGCGCACGCCGTGGTGGAGGCCGCGGCGGCGGCGCTCCGGCGTGCGCCCGGGCTCGCTGCCCGGCACCGGGGCGGCGCCCGCGCTGCTCGAGGCGGTGGCCTCGCTCTGGGGGCTCGAGCCGGACGCGCCGGATGCGGCGCTGGCCCTGGCGCCGATCCTGCCGGCGGGCTGGAGCGGCTACGCGCTCCGGCGCCTCCGGATCGGCCGGAGCCTGCTCGATCTCGAGCTCCGGCGGCGCCCCGGTGCGATCGTGGTGCGGGCGGCCCACCTGTTCGGCCCGCGACTGGTGCTGACGGTCGATCTGCGCGGCGTGGGGGTCGAGACGACCGAGGTGGACGACATCGCGCTCGCCGGCGGGCGCGCGCGGTTCGAGGCACACGCGCGCCACGAGGTCCGGTTTCTGCTGCGCGCGTAACCCGCCGCGCCGCCCATCGCCCTGGCCGTTTACTCTACATCTTCCCCGGTGTACGCTTTCAGCACTCCACCAAGGATTGCGATGCGTCGTCTCCGCCGTACGGCGCTCTGCCTCGGCCTGCTGCTCGCCGCAGGGTGCCACATCGAAGACCACACGCCGACCGGAAGCCGCCGCGACGAGGAAGCGGTCCAGTCGCTCGTGGCCCGCTACGCGCGCACGCTGTCCGAGCGGGACTGGAGCGGGGCCCGCGCGCTGTTCTGGGCGGATGCCTCGTACTCCGGGCCGATGCTGCCCGCGGCCGGCACCGGTCACCAGGCGGTGCCGATCGACCTCGCGCTCAGCCTCATCGCGCGTCGGGTGGAGGGGGTCGGGATGGAGCGGTTCGACGTGCGCGTGCTGCGGTCGGACTACCGGCAGGAGGGGGACCTCGCGGCCGTGTGGCTCACCACCCGGCGGCTCCTGCCCGTCGCGGGCTCGGTGATCGACGGGGAATGGATCGAGCACCTGGTGCTCCGCCGGATCGACGGCGACTGGCGGATCCTGAGCCTCGCCGCCACCGCGTCGCCCCGCGGAGCGGCGCGTGAGCCACGCTGAGCTGGCGCTCCTGGGCTCGGTGGCCAAGCTCCTCAACGAGGGGCTCGGCACCGAGGCCACGCTCGCCGCCGTGGCCGAGACCCTCCGCCGGGGCGTGCCGGTCGACGCGGTGACCCTGTGGCACCGGGAGGCGGGGTCGACGGCCTTCCGGGCCGTCCAGGCGCCGGCGACGCCGGTTCCGCCCGACCCGGTCCGCTCGCTGGCCGCTCTGCCGACACGGCCCGACTGGCGCCGCTTCCCACTCGAGCACGAGGGCGCGCGGCTGGGACTGCTGGAGGCCCGGTTCGACGCCGCCGCGGTCGATTGCGAGGTGCTGACCGTCGTCGCGGATTTCCTGGCGCCGTATCTCGCCGCGGTCGAGCTCTCCGCCGACCTGGCCGGCGAGGTGGCGGCGCAATCCCGTGAGATCGAGGAGCACCGCCGTTTCACCAGCCTCATCATCGACAGCCTGCCGCTCGGCCTCTACGTCGTCGATCGCGACTACCGCATCCAGAGCTGGAACCGCAAACGGGAGACGGGCACCCAGGGCCTCCGGCGCGACGACGTGGTCGGCCGCCCGGTGTTCGACGTGCTCACCCGGCAGCCGGCGGCGGAGCTGCGCGCCGAGTTCGACCGGGTCTTCCAGACCGGCGAGATCCAGCAGACGGAGCAGGAGGTCACGCTGGGCGGGGAATCGAGGTTCTTCCGGCTCAGCAAGATTCCCATGCGCCTCGACCGGGACGAGATCACCCACGTCATCACCATCGGCGAGGACGTGACCGAGTGGCACCGGATCCAGGGCCAGATCCTCCAGAGCGAGAAGCTGGCGGCGATCGGGCAGCTGGCCGCCGGCGTCATGCACGAGATCAACAACCCGCTCGCCACCATCAGCGCCTGCGTGGCGGCCATCGAAGGCCGGATCCCGGCCGGGACCGCCGACGCCGCGCAGGTGACCGAGTACCTGGAGATCATCGATCGCGAGGTGGCGCGCTGCTCCCGGATCGTCGACGGCCTGCTCGACTTCAGCCGGCCGAAGGCGACGGAAAAGCGCCCGCTGTCGCTCAACGCCGTCGTGGACGAGACCCTCTTCCTGCTCAAGCACCACCAGCGCTTCAAGCGGCTCGAGGTGGTCCGCGCGCTCGCGCCCGAGCTCCCCGACACCGTCGGCAGCGCGGAGCAGCTCATCCAGGTGCTCATGGCCCTGATGCTCAACGCGCTCGACGCCATGGAGCACGGCGGCCACCTCGTCGTGCGGACGGGCCGGAGCCCGGCGCGCGGGGACGAGATCGTGGTGGAGGTGGAAGACAGCGGCATGGGCATTTCGCGGCGCGGAGCAGACCAAGATCTTCGAGCCGTTCTACACGACCAAGCCGCCCGGGCGGGGCACGGGGCTGGGGCTCTCCATCTGCTACGGGATCGTCGCCGACCACGGCGGGCGGATCGAGGTGGACAGCCTGCCCGGCTTCGGCGCCACCTTCCGCGTCTACCTGCCGGTCCCGTCATGAAGATCCTGGTCATCGAGGACGACCGCACCGTCGGCCAGTACGTCAAGCGCGGCCTCGAGGAGCACCACTTCCAGGCCGACCTGGTCGACGACGGGATGGAGGGGCTGCGCCTCGCCTCGGGCGGCCGGTACGACCTCCTGGTGCTCGATCTCCGGCTGCCCGGCATGAGCGGGCTCGAAGTGCTGCGCACGCTGCGGGACCGGGGGACCACGACGCCGATTCTGGTGCTCACGGCGCAGGACGCGGTCGACTTCAAGGTCCAGGCGCTCCGCTCGGGAGCCGACGACTACGTCACCAAGCCGTTCGCGTTCGAGGAGCTGCTGGCGCGGGTCGAGGCGCTCGGCCGGCGGCCCAAGGAGATCCGCGAGCCGGTGCTCCGGGTCGGCGACCTCGAGCTCGACACCGGCACGCGGGAGGTCCGGCGCGCGGGCGAGCGCATCGACCTGACGCCCAAGGAGTACACCGTCCTCGAGTACCTGATGCGGCACGCGGGGCGGGTGATGTCCCGCACGCTCATCACCGAGTACGCGTGGGATTACCACTTCGATCCGGGCACCAACATCGTGGACGTCGTGATCAACCGGCTGCGGAAGAAGGTCGACTCGGGCCATGCGCAGAAGCTGGTGCACACGGTGCGCGGCGTCGGGTACGTCGTGAAGGTCTGACGTGACCACCATCCGCCGGCGGCTCACCCTGTGGTACACGGTGGCGCTCGGCGTGACCATCCTGGCGTTCGGCACCCTGCTCTATCTCGAGCGCCGCCAGTCGAGCCTGCGCGAGCTGGACCAGCGCCTCGGGCTCGAGGCCGACCTCGCCAACCGCTGGCTCAGCGAGAGCTACAACGTGCTGGGGCGGATCGTCACGACGGCGGGCGAGCGCCCCGCGCTCGATCCCGGCATCAGCGCCTACCTCGAGGCCGTCCGCGACTATCTCGTCGTCACCGACACCCTCGGCAACGTCCTCGCGCTCTCGGAGGCGGGACGCACGCTCACCGCCGACGATCTGGAGCGCCTCACCGCGCCGCTCGACACCCTGCGGCTGCCCAAGCACGCCGGGACGATGCGGCTCGAGGGCCTGCCCGGGCGGGTGCGCTACCTGGCCGAACGGGTCGAGGCCGGCGGGCCCGGAGGTGGGCGGGCTGCTCGTCGCCACGTCGACCGAGCAGGTGGCCTTCGGGCCGCGCGGAGCTGCTGCGCTCCATGCTGCTCATCGCGCCCGTCATCCTGGCCGCGGCCGCGCTGCTGGGCTACTGGCTGGCCGGGACGTCGCTCCGGCCGGTGCAGGGCATCATGGACGAGGTCGAGGACATCTCCGACGGCACCAGCCTCCACCGCCGGCTGGCCGTGCCGCTGTCGGGCGACGAGATGGCGCGACTGGCCCTCACCGTGAACGGCATGCTGGCGCGGCTGGAGCAGAGCTTCGCCAGCCTGCATCGCTTCACGGCCGACGCGAGCCACGAGCTCAAGACCCCGCTCATGGTGCTCCGGGCCGGCGTGGAGCGCGCGCTGGTGCATCCCGGCGTCCCGGCCGAGATCCTCCAGTCGCTCGACGAGACGCTGGCGCAGATCAACGAGATGACGGAGCTGGTGGAGAGCCTGCTCACGCTGGCGCGCGCGGACGAGGGCCGCGCCCCGCTGGCGGTGGAGGAATCCGACCTGCGCGATCTGCTCGGCGACGTCGCCGAGACGGCGGGGATGCTGGGCGAAGGGGTGGGCATCAGCGTGACGAGCACCATGCCGAAGCACCCGGTGCCGCTGGCGGTCGACCGGCACCGGATCCGCGAGATGCTGCTCAATCTGGTCACCAACGCGATCAAGTACACGCCGCAGGGCGGCACGGTGGATCTCACCCTCGCGGATCAGGACGGCGCGGTCACGCTCACCGTGCGCGATACCGGCATCGGGATCGCGCCCGGCGACTTGCCGCACATCTTCGAGCGCTTCTGGCGGGCCGACCCGGCCCGCTCGCGCACCGGCGAGCGGCCGGGCACCGGGCTCGGCCTCGCGATCACGAAGTGGATCGCGGAGGCGCACGGTGGATCGATCACGGTGCAGAGCCGGCCGGGGCGGGGGACGGTGTTCATCGTGCGGTTCCCGCGGGGTGGGGCGCCGCGAGCGGCGATCGGGCCGGTCACGAGCGGGTCATCCGGCTCGCCCGGGGTGCCCGGGCTCGTTCGGCCGCTCTGGCGCTTCCGGCCCTTCGGGCTCCTCGGCCGCTTCGGGCTCCTCGAGCTGCTTCGGGCTCTCAAGACTCGCTCAGTGCTCGTGCTCCCTCGTTTCGATCTCCAACGCTGTTACATCCCACGACGCTCCCGACGCAACCTCTAATTCCGTTGTCATCGAATTGTCATCTTCGGGCTACTAGCCAGCCATCAGTGGAGTGGTAGCTTCTCGGGCACGATGATCCTCCCCTCATGGAGGTAGTTGCGTGTTCGAAAACCTGATCGAGTCGAAACAAAAGGGAACGCGGACGATCGGACAGACGGTCCTGTCCGTGCTCGTCCATGCCGGCCTGATTTTCGGGGCCGTCGAGGCGACCCGGGGCATGGCGGAAACCATCAAGAACCGCCCCATCGATACGACGATGGTGTTCCTGAAGCCCCCGCCGCCGCCCCCGCCGCCGCCCGACCAGCCCCCGCCCGACGTCATCGTGTCCGCAGAACCCCCCGCCGAAGGGGTTCCAGACGGTGGTGGCGCCGACCGACATCCCGAAGGACATTCCGCCCATCGACCTGAACGAGAAGCCCTTCGATCCGAAGGACTTCACGGGCAAGGGCGTCGAGGGCGGCATCGCGACGGGCGTCGTGGGCGGCACCGGCCCGGTGACCGGCGAGGTGTTCCTGGAGGCGCAGCTGGACGATCCGGTCCAGCCGATCTCCATTCCCGACGCCGCGCTATCCGCCCGTGCTGCAGAGCGCGGGGATCGCCGGTGCCGTGGACCTGCAATACGTCGTGGATACTACCGGCCACACCGAGCCCGGCTCCTTCAAGGTGCTCAAGACGACGCATCCCGCGTTCGTCGAGCCCGCCAAGGAAGCGATCCTGAAGGGCGTCTTCAAGCCGGCCAAGTTCAAGGGCCAGGCCGTTCGCCAGCTGGTCCAGCAGCGCATTTCATTCAAGGTCGGCCAGTAAGACATTTTCCTGCCCAGGAGGCAAGGCAACATGAGTCTCGATCTCTTCAATCTGTGGGCCCAGATGGGCATGTTCGCCAAGGGCATCGTCTTCGTCATGGTGATCATGTCCGTCTATTCGCTCACGATCGTCTTCACGAAGCTGGTGCAGCTCAAGCGGAGCGAGCGGGAGACGCGCAAGTTCGCGCCCCAGTTCTCCCGCGCCATTCAGGAGGAGAACCTGGACCAGGCGATCTCCCTGGCCGAGAAGAACAAGAAGAGCCACGTCTCCCGCGTGCTGGGTGAGGCTCTGGCCGAGGTGAAGCCGCTGCTGCGCGATCGCGCGACCATCACGGCCGCCGACATCAATTCGGCCGAGCGGGCGGTGGAGCGGCAGATGCTGATCGTGCTGTCCGAGTTCAAGCGGGGCCTCGGCGTGCTGGGCACCGTGGGCTCGACGGCGCCGTTCGTCGGCCTGCTCGGCACGACGATGGGCATCGTGAACGCGTTCGTGGGCATGGCGGCGCAGGGCGCCTCCGGCGGCCTCGCGGGCATCTCGGCCGGTATCGCCGAGGCGCTGATCACGACGGCCTTCGGTCTGATGGTCGCGATCCCGGCGGTGTGGGCCTACAACTACTTCACGACCAAGATCGAGAACCTCACCGTCGAGATGACCTACACCTCGAAAGAGCTGATCGACTACCTCATCAAGAGCGTGGGGAGCGAGTTCGGGCGTTCGATCTTCACCAAGGAATTCCAGGCCCAGAAGGCGGTGACCGGCAGTGGCCATATCCACGGGTAGCGCCGGGGTCGGCTCCGTCAAGGCGGACATCAACGTGACGCCCATGATCGACGTCATGCTGGTGCTCCTGATCATCTTCATGATCGTGACGCCGCTGATCGCCGCCGGGTTCAAGGCCACCCTGCCGAAAGGCAAGAACCTGGACCCGCGGCCCGAAGGCGAAAACGAGGTCGTCCTGGGCATCGACCAGGCGGGCCGGTACTTCCTCAACGGCCGCCCGCTGCCGACGGCACGCTCGAGGACCAGCTCCGCGGCATCTTCGCGGCGCGGACCGAGGACAAGATCCTGTACTTCAAGGCGGACAACGGGCTCAAGTACTCGAAGATCCAGGAAGCCGTCGAGACCGCGCGCCGGAGCGGCGTCCGCGTCATGGCCGCCATCACGGAGCCCAAGAACACGGGGCTGTTCCAGCCCGAGAAGAAGGAGAAGAAGTAGATGGCGATGAGCGCCGGAGGTTCCAGCGGAGGCGTCACAGTCGGACATCAACGTGACACCGATGATCGACGTGCTTCTGGTGCTGCTGATCATCTTCATGATCACGCAGCCGCTCTCGCGGATGGCGCTGGACGTGCAGGTGCCGCCGCCGGACGAGACCGTCACCACCAAGACGCCGCCCAGCCAGATCGTGCTCGAGCTGGCCGATAACGGCAGCTACAGCATCAACGGGCAGCCGGTCCCCAAGGACCAGCTCGATACCCAGATCCACGCGATCTACGATCAGCGCCCCGCCAAGCTCCTGTTCATCAAGGCGGGCCCGAACCGGATATACCAGGACGTCGTCGAGGCCATGGACGTCGCCCGGGGCGCCGGGGTCCAGATCATCGGGTTCACGCCGCAGGAGGCACTCGAAGTAGGCGGCAGCCCGCAGGGACAGTCCGCGCGCGGGGACCGGCTTCCGGTCCCCGCGCGTGCGTTCGGCGGCGCTCGGCGTGCGTTCGGCCGCCGCGGCGCGTCTCTGGAGCAGGTGGTCCGACCGCCGCCCGCTATCTTTCGCCCCGACGCTTTCGCCCGCATCCCGAGGGACCTACGCGCGCACCAACGCCTCTCCGGCTCGCTCTGCCCGCCTCGCGCCGCCGCTACGGCAGCCTGCGCGCTGTCGGTGCTGCTCCACGCGCTGATCATCGCGCTGGCGGTCCGAAGCGGCGAGCGGCTCTGGTCGCGCGCGCTCGCGCCGGGCGACCCGGCGCTCACGCGCGGGCGGCGGCGGCGGCGGTGGCGGCGGTTCCCGGGTGGCCTATATTACCCTGCCGCCGGCCCCGCAGCCGCCGGCGATGCCCCGGCAAACGGCGGTCACGCCGCCGCCTCCCCATCCGCGCGTGGACCCCGAGCCGGTCGTGACGCCGCCCACGCCGGTGGCGGCGGTGCCCACCGCCGCACCCGCGCCGATCGACACCCAGCCTCCGCGCCCGCGCCGTCCGCGGCGGCCGGCACCGGCCCGGGTGCGGGTCCCGGGGCCGGGTGGCGGCACCGGCGGCGGGGTGGGGCCGGGAATCGGTCCGGGCCAGGGGCCGGGTACCGGCCCGGGCGCGGGCGGGGGTGGCCAGGGCGGGACCGTCCGGCCGCCGGAGCTCCGCGACCTCGCCTTCCCGTTCGACACGCCGCCGAAGGAGCTGCGCGGGGCTTCGCTCGCCGTGACGTTCTGGGTGCGGGTGGACGGGCAGGTCGAGCGCTACGAGGTCGAGCCGGCCATCGGCGACCGCGACTACGCCCGCAAGTTCGACGAGGTCATCCGGGCGTTCCGGTTCACGCCGGCCCGGGCGCCGGACGGGACGAAGGTCGCGGGGACGACGACGGTCACCTTCACGCTGCCGGGCAAGCGACAATCGTCGCAGGACGACTCCGGGCCGCGGCACGTACTCCTTACGAGGATTTCATGAGCCGGCTTCTCCTGCGGAAATCAGTCCAGGACTGCGAGAACGACATCCTCGAGCGGGGCGGCCTCAAGCGCTCGCTCGGCAAGTGGCACCTGACGGCGCTCGGCGTCGGAGCCACGATCGGCGCCGGCATCTTCGCCACGACGGGCACCGCGATCGTCGGCGACCCGCTCCGCCCCGGGGCCGGCCCGGCGATCGTCATCTCGTTCCTGCTCACCGCGCTCACCTGCGGGTTCGCCGCGCTCTGCTACGCCGAGTTCGCCGCGATGGTGCCGATCTCGGGCTCGGCGTACACCTACGCGTACGCCTCGCTCGGCGAGCTGGTGGCGTGGATCATCGGCTGGGACCTGATCATCGAGTACGCGGTGGGCAACATCGGCGTGGCGATCGGGTGGTCGGGCTACTTCCGCGAGCTGTTGAGCCACTTCGGCGTCTCGATGCCGGCCTGGCTCGCGACCGACTTCCGATCGGCGCACATGGCGGCGGAGGCGATGGCGGGCGGCGCCACCGACGCGACCAGCCAGTATCTCGCCTCCGCCCTCACCACCGCGCCCCACCTGTTCGGCTTCCCCGTCATCGCCAATCTCCCCGCGTTCCTGATCGTGGCGCTCATCACGGTGGTGCTGGTGATCGGCATCCGCGAGAGCGCGAACTCGAACAACGCGATGGTGATCCTGAAGATCGGCATCATCCTGTTCTTCTGCGCGGTGGGCGTCCACGCTCATCCGGCCGGAGAACTGGAACAACCCCGCCACCGGCGGCTTCGCGCCCAACGGGTTCGCCGGGATCAGCGCCGGCGCGGCGATCATCTTCTTCAGCTACATCGGCTTCGACGCCACGAGCACGGCCGCCGAGGAGGCGCGCGACCCCGGCCGCGACATGCCGTTCGGGATCATCATGAGCCTGATCGTGTGCACGGTGCTCTACATCGTGCTCGCGCTGGTGATGACCGGGATGGCGCCCTGGCAGAAGCTCGGCACCGCGGAGCCGATGGTGACGGCGCTCGCCCTGGCCGACGGGTCGCCGCGACTGCTCATGATCTCGCGCTTCATCGTGTCGCTCGGCGCGGTGATCGCCATGAGCAGCGTGCTGCTGGTATTCCAGCTGGGGCAGCCGCGCATCTTCATGTCGATGGCGCGCGACGGCCTGCTCCCTCCCTTCCTGGCGCGGGTGCATCCTCGCTTCAAGACGCCCTACATCGGCACGATGATCACTGGGCTGTTCGTGGCCACCTTCGCGGCGTTCGCCAACATCGCCGAGGTCGTGGACCTGACGAACATCGGGACACTGTTCGCGTTCGTGCTGGTGTCGGCGGGGGTCATCGTGTTGCGGCGGATGGAGCCGGACCGGGTGCGCCCGTTCCGGGCGCCCTGGGTGCCGTTCACGCCGATGATCTCGATCGTGACGTGCCTGTACCTGATGCTGCAGCTCCCGAGGCTCACGTGGATCCGGTTCGGGGTCTGGCTCGTGCTGGGGCTGGTGGTCTACTTCCTCTACGGCATTCGCCACAGCCGGCTGGGCGCCGCCGCGGACCGCGCCGCCAACAGCTAGGCGGCGGCGCCCTCCCGCGCCGCCAGCCGGAGCGCCCCCAGCACCGCATCCACCGGGCCGTCCACCGGCAGGAGGCCCGGCTCCTCCTTGAACCGCGCCAGCACGCTTCGACGGAGCGGGCCGTCCGTCGACAGCAGGCCGCCCGTGACCGCGACGCCGACCGGCGGCTCGACGTCCAGCGTCGGCAGGAGGCAGAGGACGAGCTGCGTGAGCTCGCGGGCGGCGTAGTCCGCGATGCCCTGCGCGAGAATGTCGCCGTGGGCCGCCACGTCCAGCACGTGCGGCGCGAGGGCGGCCACCTCGGCCGGCGACGCGCCGGCCGCCCAGCGGACGAGCGCGTCGAAGCTATCGCTCCGGGTCGCCGCGAGGACGCGCTCGCTCAGCGCGGTGCGGGGGCTCCGGCCGTCGGCGGCGCGACTCACGGCGCCCAGCGCCGCGCGGCCGATGGCGTATCCGCTGCCTTCGTCCCCCATCTGCCAGCCGTAGCCGCCGATCCGCTTCCGCTGGTTGGAGCGGTCCCGGCCCACCGCCACGCTGCCCGTGCCCGCGCTCACCACGATGCCCGGTCCCTCGTCGAACGCCGCCGCCAGCGCGATCTCGATGTCCGTCGACACCACCACCGTCGTGGCGAGATTCTCGGTGCGGAGCGCCTTCCGCAGCTCCTCCCGCTCGGGCTCGCGGCCGGCGCCGGCGGCGCCGACGTAGAGCACGTCCCCTCTCAGCCGGTCGGTGCCGGCCAGTGCCTTCCGCACCACGTCGGCGATGACCGTGGCCGAGGCGAGCGCCCGGCCGGGCCGCACCGCCGCGCCGGCGCCTTCGGCTCGCGCCAGCACCGTCTCGCCGTCGCTCACGCCGACGGCGGTCTTGGTCCCTCCGACGTCGGCTCCGATCAGATAGCGCGTCACCGTTCGCTCACCCGTGAAGAGGGCAGTGTCGTTCGGTTCGGAAGATAGCTGAGCAGCATGCCGGTGCCGACGGCCAGCAGGGTGCCGAGCGGCACGTACCAGGGCCAGGCGAGACGTCCCAGCGGCCCGAGCCACTCGAGCCCCGCTGCCGAGAGCTGCTTGGCGAAGACCACGACCAGCATGACCGCCACGGTGACGGCCACCGCGCCGACCACGTCGCGCCCGCGCGCGCGGGGCCAGCGGCCGGCGAGGAAGTAAGTGCCCAGCAGCGGCCCGTACGTCACCGATGCGATCGAGAGCGCCAGCACCACCACCGGCGTCTGCCCTCCACCCGCCGAGACGTGAAACAGGAGCGCCCCGCCGATGAGCCCCAGCGCCCAGCCCGCCGAGATCAGCCGGCCGACCTTGAGCAGGTGACCGGGGTCCTGGCGACCGGTCCACGAGGCGTAGAGGTCGTGGGTGGCCGAGCTGGCGAGGGAATTGATCGCCGAGCTGTGGGTGCCCATCGCCGCCGCGAGAATGCCGGCGATGACGAGCCCCGCGAGCCCGACCGGCAGGTGGCCCACGACGAACGCGGGGAAGAGCTGGTCGCTGGGCGTCCCTGCCGGGGCGAGTCCGGCGGCCCAGATGGCCGACCCGACGAGGAGGAAGAGGGTGAACTGGAGCATGACCATCACGCCCGAGCCGATCAGCGCCACCCGAGCGTCCTTGAGCGAGCGCGTGGCCAGCAGGCGCTGCACGATCAGGTGATCGGCCCCGTGCGACGCGCCCGAGAGGAGGGCGCCGCCCACCAGGCCGCTCAGGAAGGTGTAGGTGTGCGTGAGGCTGGGCTCGAAGTCGAACAGCCGGAGCTTGCCCGCCTCGTGCGCGCGCGCGAGCGCCACGTCCGCGCCCGCCGGCCAGATGCCAGGCGATGAACAGCGCGCCGACGCCGCCCGCGAGGTAGACCGAGAGCTGAAGCACGTCGGTCCAGACCACCGCCTTGAAGCCGCCGAACCAGGTGTAGACCATGGTGACGACGCCCATGGCCACGATGGCGGTCGGGACGCTCCAGCCGGTGATGAGGGCGAGCGGGATGGCGCTGGCGAAGACCCGGACCGAGTCGCCCAGGAAGCGGGAGACGAGGAAGATGAGCGACGTGAGCCGGCGGGTGCCCACGCCGAAGCGCGATTCCAGGCGGGCGTAGGCGGTCTCCTGGTCACCCCGGAAGTAGCCGGGGAGGAGCCAGCGGGCCACGCCGATGCGGCCGACGAGATATCCAATGGTGAGCTGGAGGAACGTCAGGTCGCCGCGGGCGCCGATCCCGGGGATGGAGATGACCGTGAGCGCGCTGGTCTCGGTGGCGACGATGGAGAGCAGGATGGCCCACGCCGGCAGGTCGCGCGCGCCGAGGAAGTAGTCGGCCGCGCTGCGCTGGTGGCGCGACACCCAGAGGCCGACGCCGAGCGTGAAGACGAAATACAGCGCGACGACGGCGAGGTCGAGCGAGTGCACGGCCGCCTCGTGGGAGCGTGGTGGGTCGGAAAGCGAGTCACCCTGAGCGACGCGAAGGGGGCATGCCCGGAGGCATGCCCCCTTCGCTTCGCTCAGGGTGACTCGAGAATGCGCAGGCTCAGGCGGTGAAGCTGCTGCCGCAGCCGCAGCCGCCGCTCGCGTTGGGGTTGCTGAACGTGAACCCCGAGCCCTGCATGGAGCTGACGTAATCGACCGTGACGCCGGCCAGGTACTGGGCGCTGAAGCCGTCGACGAAGACCCGGACGCTGTTGACCTCGTGGACCATGTCGTCGTCCAGCGGGCGCTCTTCGATGTTGAGGCTGTACTTGAACCCCGAGCAGCCGCCCGGGAGCACGCTGACGCGCAGGCCCGCCGTCTCCGGCGACACCTCCTCCTGAGCGATGAATTTCCGCACCTCTTCAGCCGCCCGTTCGGTCAGGGTCATGTTGAACCCGGTGGCCGGGGCCTGCTGGTCGATGCTGGTCATGCGTTGCTCCTCCCGTACGGGCTGGTGAACCTCACTCTACTGGGTCCAAACCTAACCGGGGATCGGGGGTCGTGTCAACGTGGGCCGCCAGCTGCTCGTCGGCACGCAAGTTACGCTGGATCAACAAGAAAGCCCCGATTGCGACGGCCCCGTAGACCAGTCCGCGGAGGGGGGAGCCGGTCACCGCGGCGCCCACGGCGAACACCGCGCAATAGACCGCCGCGAGCCCCGCCACCCAGTTCACCCAGGAGAGGGCCCCGCCGGGGATCCGGTCGTCGCCGAAGCCCAGCCGCCGGGCCACCCGGCGCCAGCCGGGCCCGCCAGGCCGCACCTGGCGGTAGAACCGGTCCAGGGTCTCGTCGGACTCGGGTGCGGTCGCGAAGGTGACCACGAGCCAGACGACGGTCGTCACCGCCACCGTGGTGAGCATGGTGAAGGCGTAGTCCGGCGTGCCGGTGTCGCTCATCGAGTGGCCAAAGCGGGTCAGCGCCAGCGACGTGACGAACGAGGCGACCATCGCGCTGATCTCGGACCAGGCGTTCACGCGCCACCAGTACCAGCGGAGAATGAACACCAGCCCCGTGCCGGCTCCGAGGCCGATCAGGATCTTCCAGCCCTGCTCCACGCTGGTCAGGAGGCCCATGACGATCAGGGAGGCCACCATCAGGAAGGCGGTCGTCGAGCCGCGACGCCAGGACCTGGGCTTTCGGGCTCGCGTTCGGCTTCAGGAACCGGAGGTAGACGTCGTTGACGAGATAAGACGCGCCCCAATTGAGGTGGGTGCTGATCGTGCTCATGTACGCCGCGGCGAAAGCCGCGAGCAGCACGCCCTTGAGCGGCGAGGGCAGAATGTCCACCATCACCCGGACGTAGCCCTCCTCGGGATTCGCCAGGCCAGGATAGCGGATCACCCCGACGAAGCCCACCAGGATCCAGGGCCAGGGCCGGAGCGCGTAGTGCGCGATGGTGAACCAGAGGGTCGCGAGCAGGCCGTGGCGCTCGTCCTTGGCCGAGAGGATGCGCTGCACCACGTAGCCGCCGCCGCCCGGCTCCTGGCCCGGGATACCACGCGGCCCACCACTGCACGCTCAGCCAGACGAGCAGGGTCGAGAGCGGGAGCCACGGGGCGTCGAGCGGCGGGATCACGCCGAAGGCCGCCTCGGTCGAGCCGAAGTGCGCGGAGGCCTTCGCGGTCAGGGCCTCGAGCCCGCCGACCGACTGCACCGCGAGCACCGCGAGCAGAATGGAGCCGCCCATGGCGAACACGAACTGGAACAGGTCGGTGACGATGACGCCCCAGAGGCCCGCGAACACGCTGTACAGCGCGGTCACGCCGAACAGGAAGATGGCGGCCTTCCAGGGATCGATGTTGAGGCTGATCTGGAGGATGGTGACCATCGCGCGGGTCACCCAGCCCATGATGATGAGGTTGATGGGAATCGCGAGATAGACCGCGCGGAAGCCGCGCAGCACCGCCGCCGGCCGGCCGCCGTAGCGCAGCTCGGCGAATTCCACGTCGGTGAGTACGCCGGCCCGGCGCCAGAGCCGGGAGAAGAAGAAGACCGTGAGGACGCCCGAGAAGGCGCCGTTCCACCAGAGCCAGTTGCCGGCGACGCCGAACTTGGCGACCAGTCCCGCGACCACCAGCGGCGTGTCGGCCGCGAAGGTCGTCGCCACCATCGACGTCCCGGCCAGCCACCACGGCAGCGAGCGTCCCGAGACGAAGTAGTCGGCGAGCGATTGGCCCGCCTTCCGCGTGTAGGCCAGGCCGATGGCGGCGGAGGCAACGAAGTAGAGCGCGATGACCAGCCAGTCGGAGAAGACGAGATGCATCGACGGCCCCGGGGAAGAGGGAATCCTGCTCGATGACGCTGACTACCGCACCTGCCGCTGCAGCCCCCAGCCGCGCGCGTACGACGGGGGAAGCCCGATCGGCAGCCGGCCGCTGATGGTCGTCACACCGGCCAGCGCCCGCGCCACGGCCCGCTCAGCGACCGCGTTGGAGCGCCAGGCGATGAGATACGAGCCCACCTCGGGCAGGCCGCCGATCACGTACGGATTGCCGAGCGAGACGAGCACGGTGGGCCGATCACGCGCGGTGCGGGCAATGAGCGCGGTGAGCGCCGCGGGGAGGCCGATGGCGCCGCGGCCGGCGACCGGCCGGTCGGCCGTGGCGAACACCGCGGTCGGGCTTCGCTGGAGCGCCGCGGCGACGGAATCGTAGCTCGCGCCGCCGCTGGCGGGCCAGAGCCGCGCCAGCGTCACCGCGAAGCCCCGCGCCCGGAGCTCGAGCGCCAACGCGATGCCCACCGTGCGGTTCTCCTCTTCTCCGTAGGTCACCAGCGTGAGCGGCGGCCGCGCGCGCGCCAGCCCGTAGACGACGCCCGCCGAATCCTTCACCAGCACGATCGACCGCGCGGCGATCGCGGCCGCGTCCGCCTGGAACTCGGCATTGCCCACGACGGCCGGAATGCTGTCGAGCGGCACCGTGCGCCGGGTGAAGAGCCCGATGCGCCGCTTGAGCTCGAGCACCCGGCGCACCGACGTGTCGAGCCGCTCCATCGTGATCTCGCCGCGATCGACGGCGCGGGCCATCGCGTCGATCGCCGCGCGCGGGTCGGCGGGCTGCAGCAGCAGATCGGCGCCCGCGAGGAAGGCCCGCACGCCCGCCTCCGCGCCGTACAGGTCGGCGACACCCGCCATGTTGAGCGCGTCGGTGACGATCAGCCCGTGGAAGCCGAGCGAGTCGCGCAGGATGCCCGTGAGGATGTTGGGGGCGACCGTGCCCGGCCGGAGCTGGCCGGGATCGATCCCGGGAAGCGCGATGTGCGCCGACATCACGACGTCCACGCCCGCGGCGATCGCCGCGCGGAACGGCACCAGCTCGACCGAGTCGAGCCGCGCCCAGCTCGAGCCGATGACGGGGAGCGCCAGGTGGGAATCCGTGCCGGTGTCGCCGTGGCCGGGGAAGTGCTTGGCCGTGGCGAGCATCCCGTTGTCCTGGAGGCCTCGCACCTCGGCCGCCACGAGCCGGCCCACGTCGGCCGGATCCTCGCCGAACGCGCGGGTATTGATGATCGGGTTGGCGGGATTGTTGTTGACGTCGGCCACGGGCGCGAAGGCCAGATGTACGCCGACGGCGCGGCCCTCGAGCGCGGTGATGCGGCCGATGTCGTAGGCGGCACTGTCGCTCCCCGTCGCGCCCACGCCCATATTGGGGGGAAACATTGTCCCGCCGTTGAGCCGGATGCTGGTCCCGCCCTCGAAGTCGGAGGCGACGAGGAGCGGGAGCGGCGAGCGCTGCTGCAGCCGGTTGAGCTTGGCCGCCACGTCGAGCGGCGAGCCCACGGACACGATGACGCCGCCCACGTGGAGCGAATCGACCCACGCTTCGGCGCGCGCGAAGCCGTCGTCGTCGTAGGCGGCGTAGGTCCCCGGAATCCACGGCATCACCAACTGGGCGATCCGGTCGCGGACGTCGAGACCGGCCAGCAGGGTCTCGACGTCGGTCTCGGGACCGACCGTGCCGGCGACGGGCATCGGCGCGGGCGTCGCCACGGGGCGCGCCGGACCGCAGGCGCCCAGCAGGATCACTCCGACCAGTGCGAGGTACGTGGGGTGCACAGAACTCTCGTCGTGCTGGGACTCTGCGGATGGTCGCTCGGCTGCGGGACGCACGGTCCCGCGGCCCAGACGCCGGCACCTGCTGCCGTCCGGCCGGGCATCGACGTGCTGCTGAGCGACAGCCTGCAGGTCGTGCGCGGCCGCCGGGTGGGTCTCGTGACCAACCAGGCCGGCGTGGATGCCCAAGGGATCAGCGACGTGGTGCGATTGCAAGCGGCCGGCGTGCGGCTCGTGGCACTCTTCAGCCCCGAGCACGGCTTCCGTGGCGCGGCCGAGCCGGGCGCCACGGTCGCCTCGTCGATCGATTCGGCCACCGGCCTACCAATCTACAGTCTTTACGGCCGGAGTACCGCCCCCACCGACGCGATGCTCGACGGCGTCGAGCTCCTGCTCGTCGATCTGCCGGATGCCGGGCGCGCGATACTACACCTACCTCTTCACCACCGTCGAGGTGATGCGGTCGGCGGCGCGGCGCGGCATCCGCGTCGTCGTGCTCGACCGGCCGGATCCGATCGGCGGCCTGGTGCAGGGGAACGTGCTCGACACCGCGTTCCGGACGCCGGTCGGCATGCTGGCCGTGCCGATGCGCTACGGCATGACGCTGGGTGAGCTCGCCCGGCTGGCCCGGGCCGACCTGGGGCTCGCGACCGACCTCGGCGTCGTGCCGGTGGCCGGCTGGCGGCGCCCGATGCCGCTGGACGCGACGGGCCTGCCGTTCGTGCCGCCGAGCCCGAACCTGCGATCGCTCGAGAGTCTCTACCACTATCCCGGGCTGTGCCTGTTCGAGGGCACGAACCTCAGCGTGGGCCGGGGCTCGGAGGCGCCGTTCGAGCAGATCGGCGCGCCGTGGCTCGACACCGCGGCGGTGCTGGCGCGGGTGCGCGCGGCGGCGCTCCCCGGGGTGCGATTCGCCGGGCGTGACGTTCACGCCCAGCCGGCCGGGGGACGGCAAGTACGCCGATACGCTGCTCGCCGGGATCCGGCTTCAGGTCACCGACCGGGCGGCGCTACGATCCGACCGCCACGGCGGTGCACCTGCTGGCCGCGGTGCGCGCGGTCCACGCCGAGCGGTTCGCGCTGGATTCCCGCGCAATTCGACCGGCTGGCGGGCGGGGCGGCGCTGCGCGGGCAGATCGAGGCGGGAACGGCGCCGGCAGGCGATCGTGGCGGGTGGGGGCGGCTCGAGCGTTCGAGCCGGCGGAGTTCTGCTGACCGGAACGTCAAGCGACGGCGCGGTCGCTAGCTGGACCGCCGGATGACGCGTGGAGGCTCCCGGCTTCGACCGTTCCGCCCCGTCGTTCCGATTGCCCTAACCAGTTCTGCCGATTATCCTTTCGCCCGGCCGCCCGTCCGGGGATCGGCCTGTCTCACGCTCTCCGGGGGACCGAAACGACGTGAAGCTGCTGGGTGCGCTGGAGAAGCCGTTCTACGCCGCGGTGGATCCGCTGGTGGCACGGCTGATCCGGTCCGGCGTGCGGCCGAACACCATCACCACCATCGGCACCGGCCTGGTGCTGGTGTCCGCGCTGGCGTTCGGGCTGGGGCACATCCGGATCGGCGGGCTGCCTGCTGCTGTTGAGCGGCGTCACCGACACGCTCGACGGCCAGGTGGCGCGCGGCGGCGCCATGGTCACGAAGTTCGGCGCCTTCTACGACTCGACGCTCGACCGGGTGGGCGACGGCGCCACCTTCATCGGGATCGGCGCCTTTTTCTTGACCGCGCCCGGACGTGGCCTACCGGATCGCCGGCCGTGATCGCCTGCATGGTGGCCATCCTCAGCTCGCTCCTGGTCTCCTACGCGCGGGCCCGGGCCGAAGGGCTCGGCATCGATTGCAAGGTGGGGATCGCGCAGCGGGCCGAGCGGATCCTGCTGGTCGGGGCTGTGCTCGCTGCTCGTGGGCGCGGGGCCGCACGCGCTGCTGCTCGAGGGCGTCGTCGCCCTGCTCGCGGTCGCCTCGGTGATCACGGTGGTGCAGCGCTTCGTGTACGTCTACCGTCACGCCGACGACGTGAAGGAACCGTCCCGCGCGCGGGACGCCGGCGTGCCGCTCGATTCTTTCGCGAAAGGACGTTAGCAGTGGCTGATCAGACCGCCCGGCGCATCGCGCCGGCCAAGGGGAAGCTCGGAGTGCTCTGCGTCGGGCTCGGCGCCGTGGCGACGACGTTCATCGCCGGCGTCGAGAACATCCGCCGCGGCACGGCGAAGCCGTTCGGCTCGCTGACGCAGATGGGGACGATCCGGCTCGGGAAGCGCACCGAGGCCCGGGCGCCCCTCATCCGGGACTTCGTGCCCCTGGCGGATCTGAAGGACATCGTCTTCGGCGCCTGGGATCCGGTGCCGGACGACGCCTACGCCGCCGCCCGCCACGCGGGCGTGCTGGACCGCCACGAGCACCTCGAGCCGATCGCGGACTTCCTCAAGGCCATCAAGCCGATGCCGGCCGTGTTCGACCAGAACTACGTGAAGCGGCTCGAGGGCAAGAACGTCAAGACCGGCAAGAGCAAGCGCGAGCTCGCCGAGGCGCTCCGGAAGGACATCCGCGACTTCAAGGCGCAAGCACGGGTGCGACCGGCTGGTGATGGTGTGGTGCGCGTCGACCGAGATCTTCATCAGCCCGGGCCCGACCCACTGGACCCTCGAGGCCTTCGAGAAGGCGATGGACGCGAACGACGAGACCATCGCGCCGTCGATGCTGTACGCGTACGCGGCCATCAAGGAGGGCGTGCCGTTCGCCAACGGCGCGCCCAACCTGACCTGCGACTTCCCGGCGATGGAGGGCCTGGCCAAGGCGAAGGGCGTCCCCATCGGCGGCAAGGACTTCAAGACCGGCCAGACCATGGTCAAGACCGTGCTCGCGCCGATGTTCAAGGCCCGGATGCTGGGCGTGGCGGGCTGGTACTCGACCAACATCCTCGGCAACCGCGACGGCGAGGTGCTGGACGACCCCGAGAGCTTCAAGACCAAGGAAGAGAGCAAGCTCGGCGTGCTGGAGTACATCCTGCAGCCGAAGCTCTATCCCGAGCTCTACGGCGAGATGTACCACAAGGTGCGGATCAACTACTATCCGCCCCGGGGCGACAACAAGGAAGGCTGGGACAACATCGACATCTTCGGGTGGCTGGGCTACCCGATGCAGATCAAGGTCGATTTCCTCTGCCGCGACTCGATCCTGGCCGCCCCGCTGGTGCTGGACCTGGCGCTGTTCTTCGACCTGGCCCAGCGGGCCGGCATGAGCGGCATCCAGGAGTGGCTCTCCTTCTACTTCAAGAGCCCGCAGACGGCGCCGGGGCTGTATCCCGAGCACGACCTGTTCATCCAGCAGACCAAGCTCAAGAACACCCTCCGCTACCTGATGGGCGAAGCGCAGATCACCCATCTGGGCATCGAGTACTACCAGGAAGCCTGATGAAGTATTTCCATCGCACGCAACTGCCGCCCGAGGCCGTTCTGGCGCGCGCCGCGACGTTCTTCGGCGCGCGGCTCACGCCGGTCGAGGAGCTGCCCCGGCGGCGCCGCTTCACCGGCACCGTGGGGCAGGTGACCGTGACCGCCGAGGCCGAGGGCGGGCACTATACCCTGGTGACGGTGGAGACGAATCAGGTGGGCGAGAGCGAGGCCGACAAGCTGGCCAAGCGCTTCCTCACCGTCGTCCACACGCTGGCAGACCCGACGCACCGGCCGATCGGCGCGTACTGATATCCGCTCCCGCACGACCGTTATCCTCAGGAGGCGTTTCCCGATGATCTTCTCGCGCTCGGCCTTCCGCCGTGCTGTTCCGACCGTGCTCTCGGTGCTCATGGCGCTCGTCGCCGGCAGCCTCCCGCTCACGGCCCTGCTGGCGCAGGAGTCGGCGCCCGCGCGGCACGCCGGCGGCGAGGCGGCGCTGGTGCTGCCCGACCTGAGCAGCGCCACCTTCCTGGGCGGCATCGACGGCCGCACGCTGCTCCTGGGCGGGCTGCTCATCTGCGCCCTCGGCCTCGCATTCGGCCTCGGGATCTACCAGCAGCTGAAGAAGATGGCGGTGCACCGCTCGATGCTCGAGGTGTCGGAGCTGATCTACGAGACCTGCAAGACCTACCTGCAGACGCAGGGCCGCTTCCTGCTGATCCTCTGGGTCTTCATCGGCGTCGCGGTGGCGGTCTACTTCGGCAAGCTGGCCACGACGATCGACCCCGCCACCGGCGCGGAGGTCCACGGCTTTCCGCTGGGCCGGGTCGCCGTCATCCTCGCGTTCAGCCTGATCGGCATGGCCGGGAGCTACGCGGTGGCCTGGTTCGGCATCCGGGTCAACACCTTCGCCAACTCCCGGACGGCGTTCGCGAGCCTCCGCGGCAAGCCCTACCCCTGCTACCAGATTCCGCTCAAGGCCGGCATGAGCATCGGCATGCTGCTCATCAGCGTCGAGCTGCTGCTGATGCTCTGCATCCTGCTGTTCATTCCGGGCGAGTACGCCGGCCCCTGCTTCATCGGCTTCGCGATCGGCGAGTCGCTGGGCGCCGCGGTGCTCCGGGTGGCGGGCGGCATCTTCACCAAGATCGCCGACATCGGCGCCGACCTGATGAAGATCGTCTTCAAGATCAAGGAAGACGACGCGCGGAATCCGGGCGTGATCGCCGACTGCACCGGCGACAACGCGGGCGACTCGGTCGGCCCCTCGGCCGACGGCTTCGAGACCTACGGGGTCACGGGCGTGGCGCTCATCACCTTCATCCTGCTCGCGGTCACCGAGCCGGCGGTCCAGGTCCAGCTGCTGGTGTGGATCTTCGCGATGCGCATCATGATGATCATCGCCTCGGCGGCGTCGTACTTCATCAACGAAGCGGTCGCCAAGAGCAAGTACGAGCAGGTCGCCCGGATGAACTACGAGGCCCCGCTGACGACGCTGGTGTGGCTCACCTCGATCGTCTCGGTGATCCTGACCTACGTCGTCTCCTACCTCCTGATTCCCGACCTCGGCGGCGACCCGTCGCTGTGGTGGAAGCTCTCGACCGTCATCACCTGCGGCACGCTCGCGGGCGCCATCATCCCCGAGCTGGTCAAGGTCTTCACCTCGGTGGACAGCCGGCACGTGCGCGAGGTGGTCACCAGCTCGCGCGAGGGCGGGGCGTCGCTCAACATCCTGTCGGGCCTGGTCGCCGGCAACTTCAGCGCGTTCTGGATCGGCCTGGCGATCCTGTGCCTCATGGGCATCGCCTACGGCGTGAGCTCGCTCGGCATGGGCAGCCTCATGCTGGCGCCGGCGGTCTTCGCCTTCGGCCTCGTGGCCTTCGGCTTCCTCGGCATGGGCCCGGTGACCATCGCGGTGGACTCCTACGGCCCGGTGACCGACAACGCCCAGTCGGTCTACGAGCTCTCGACCATCGAGCAGATTCCCGGGATCGAGGCCGAGATCAAGCGCGACTTCGGCTTCTCGCCGCAATTCGAGCTGGCCAAGGAGCACCTGGAGGAGAACGACGGCGCGGGCAACACCTTCAAGGCCACGGCCAAGCCGGTGCTCATCGGCACCGCGGTGGTGGGCGCCACGACGATGATCTTCTCGATCATCCTGGGACTCACGCAGGGGCTGCAGCCCGAGCTGCTGTCGAACCTCTCGATTCTGCACCCGCCGTTCCTGCTCGGGCTCATCGCCGGCGGATCGGTCATCTACTGGTTCACGGGCGCCTCGATCCAGGCCGTGACCACGGGCGCCTACCGGGCGGTGGAGTTCATCAAGGCGAACATCAAGCTCGAGAGCGCCGCCAAGGCCTCGGTGGCCGACAGCAAGAAGGTGGTGGAGATCTGCACGCAGTACGCGCAGAAGGGCATGTTCAACATCTTCCTCACCGTCTTCTTCGCCACGCTGGCCTTCGCGTTCGTGGAGCCGTACTTCTTCATCGGGTACCTGATCTCGATCGCGCTGTTCGGGCTGTACCAGGCCATCTTCATGGCCAACGCCGGCGGCGCCTGGGACAACGCGAAGAAGATCGTGGAGACCGAGCTCAAGGCGAAGGGCACCGATCTCCATGCCGCGACGGTGGTCGGCGACACGGTCGGCGACCCGTTCAAGGACACGAGCTCGGTGGCGCTCAACCCGATCATCAAGTTCACGACCCTGTTCGGCCTGCTGGCCGTGGAGCTGGCCGTGTCGCTCACCAAGGAGCAGGGCGCGGGGCTCACGCACGTCCTCGCCGCGGTGTTCCTGGCGGTGGCGCTGTTCTTCGTCTACCGGTCGTTCTACGGCATGCGGATCGAAGGGGCGGAGGCGCCGGTCGCGGGACGGCGGGCGGTGCCGCTCAAGGTGTGAGCGGGACTCAGCGGAGCGCGGCCATGACCGGATAGGACGGCCGCTCCGCCACCGTCACCCTGAGCGAAGCGAAGGGGGCATGCCTATGGGTATGCCCCCTTCGCGTTGCTCAGGGTGACGAAGCGCGCCCCGCTGGGGCGTTCGCCCCAGGTGACGGCGGGCGCTATCTTTGCGCGACCCCCACGCCATTCCGCAGGAGCCCACCATGCCCGAGCCGACCGACGCCCCAGAGCCGAGCGAGCCGCTCGACCGCCGTGCGTTCCTGAGCCACGCCGCGGTGCTCGGCGCCGCGGCGACCGGAGGCCTGGGATGGTCGCCCGCAGCCCGCGGGCCCGCGAACTCCCCGTCGCCGGTGCGGTGCCGGGACCTGCGACTCCCGCCCTGGCGCCGTTCGAGCTAGAGGAAATCACCATCGCCGAGCTGCAGGCGGGCATGGCGTCGGGCCGCTACACCGCGAAGCGGGTGGTCGAGCTGCTATCTCGAGCGGATCGAGGCCATGGACCGGAAGGACGTCGCGCTCCAGTCGATCATCGAGACCAACCCCGAGGCACTCGCGCTGGCCGAGGCGCTCGACCAGGAGCGGGCCGCCAAGGGAGCGCGCGGTCCGCTCCACGGCATCCCGGTGCTGCTCAAGGACAACATCGACACCGCCGACCGGATGACCACGACGGCCGGCTCGCTGGCGCTCGAAGGCTCCATTCCGACCCAGGACGCCCACCTCGCCGAACGGCTCCGCGCGGCCGGCGCGATCCTGCTCGCGAAGGCCAACATGAGCGAGTGGGCCAACATCCGCTCGAGCCATTCGTCGAGCGGCTGGAGCGCTCGGGGCGGGCAGTGCCGGAATCCTTTCGTGCTGGACCGGAATCCGTGCGGCTCGAGCTCCGGCTCCGCCGCGGCCGTGTCGGCCAATTTCGGCGCGGTGGCGGTGGGCACCGAGACCGATGGATCGATCGTCTGTCCGGCGTCGGCCTGCGGCGTGGTCGGACTCAAGCCGACGGTGGGGCTCGTCAGCCGGGCCGGGATCATTCCCATCTCCCACACCCAGGACACGGCGGGCCCGCTCTGCCGCACCGTCGCCGATGCCGCGGCACTGCTCGGCGCGCTGGCCGGCGCTCGATCCGCGCGACCGGGCGACGACCGCTTCGTCCGGCCACGTCGAGCCGGACTACACCAAGTTCCTCGATCCGGCCGGCCTCCGCGGCGCGCGGATCGGCGTGGCTCGGGAGAAGTTCTTCGGCTACAACGACGCGACCGATCGCCTGGCGGAGGCGGCCATCGGCGTGTTCCGGCGAGAAGGCGCCATCGTGGTCGACCCGGCCGATATCCCGCACGCCGGTACGTACGACGACGCCGAGCTCGAGGTGCTCCTGTTCGAGCTCAAGGCCGATCTCAACGCCTATCTCACCACGCTCGGCCCCGCGGCGCCCGTGCGCACTCTGGCCGACGTGATCGCGTTCAACGAGCGGGAGCGGGCGCGCGAGATGCCCTGGTTTGCTCAGGAGCTCTTCGTCCGGGCGGAGGCCAAGGGCGACCTCACGACCCCGGCATACCGGAGGGCGCTCGAGACCTGCGGCCGCCTCGCCCGGCGCCAGGGGCTCGACGCGGTCATGAACAAGCACAAGCTCGACGCGATCGTGGCGCCGACCGGCAACCCGGCCTGGCCCACGGACCCGGTCAACGGCGATCACTTCACCGGCGGGAGCAGCACCCCGGCGGCGGTGGCGGGATATCCCAGCATCAGCGTGCCCGATGGGCCAGGCGTGGGGGTTGCCCGTCAATCTCTCGTTCATCGGGCGCGCGTGGAGCGAGCCGACCCTGCTCCGGCTGGCCTATGCGTTCGAGCAGATAACTATGCATCGAAAGGCCCCGCGCTTCCTGCCGACGCTCGCTTGACTCTCCCCCCGCGGGAGGGGATTTTCCACCCCGGATCACGCCTCCTTCAACCAGGATCTGCATGGCCGTCACCAGCGCTCTCGCCACCGATTCGGCCGCCCGGGCCGGGTTGTCGCGGGACCAGCTTCTCGAACTCTACTATTGGATGCGCCTGACCCGGTCGCTCGAGGAGCGCCTGGTCAATCTGTACCGGCAGACCAAGGTCGTGGGCGGGCTGTTTCGTTCGCTGGGACAGGAGGCCTGCGCCGTCGGCTCGGCCTACGCGCTCGGCCGCGAGGACGTCCTCTCGCCGCTCATCCGGAACCTGGGCTCCATGCTGGTCAAGGGTGCGACTCCCCTCGAGGTGCTGCGGCAGTACATGGCCAAGGGCGATTCGCCCACGCGCGGCCGCGAGCTCAACATCCACTTCGGCGATCTCGAGGACCGGAACTTCGTCGGCCAGATCTCACACCTGGGCGACATGGTGCCGGTGATGGCCGGCGTCACGCTCACCTTCAAGATGCGGAAGGAGCCGCGCGTCGGGCTGGTGTACGTGGGCGACGGCGCCACTTCCACGGGCGCGTTCCACGAGGGCATCAACTTCGCCGCGGTCCAGCGCTGCCCGCTGGTCGTGATCGTGGAGAACAACCGCTACGCCTACTCGACGCCCACCTCGAAGCAGTGCGCCGCCGAGCGCCTGGCCGACAAGGCCGCCGGCTACGGCATCCCCGGCGTCAGGGCCGACGGCAACGACGTCATCGCCGCGTACCAGGTGACCCGCGACGCCGTGGCCCGCGCCCGGCGCGGCGAAGGCGTCACGCTGGTCGAGCTGATGACCTACCGCCGGAAGGGCCATGCCGAGCACGACAACCAGAGCTACGTGCCTGCCGGCGAGCTCGAGCGCTGGGCGCGGGAGAACGATCCGCTCGACCGCTACGTGCAGCGGCTCACCGGCAGCGAGGGCGTGGCGCCATCCGAGCTCGAGGCGCTCGATGCGCGGGTGCTGGCGGAGATCGACGACGCCACCGACGTCGCCGAACAGTCGCCGCCGCCCGAGCCGCGCGACTGCCTGACAGGGGTCTACGCCGACCCGGCGGCGGCGCCGGCGCTCTGGTACCGTGAGGGCGTTCTGAGCGCGGTCGACCGCCATGAGCGCCCGGCGAGCTGGGGGACGCACGATGGCTGAGGCCACCTACCTCGAGGCCATCCGCCAGGGCCTGTTCGAGGAGATGGAGCGCGACCCGAGCGTCTTCTGCATGGGCGAGGACATCGGCGCGTACGGCGGCGCCTTCAAGGTGACCGAAGGGCTGCTCGACCGGTTCGGCGCCGAGCGCGTGATCGACACGCCGATCAGCGAGACCGGCTTCGTCGGCGCCGCGGCGGGCGCGGCGCACATGGGCATGCGGCCGGTCTGCGAGATGCAGTTCATCGACTTCGTCTCCTCGGCCTACAGCATCCTGACCAACTACGTGGCCACGGCGCGCTACCGGGCGATGCTCCCGTGCCCGATGGTGGTCCGCGGCCCGAGCGGCGGCTACGTGCGCGGGGGGCCGTTCCACTCGCAGAACCCCGAGGCGGCGTTCCTGCACACGCCGGGGCTCAAGATCGTGTACCCGGCCACGGCGAGCGACGCCAAGGGCCTGATCAAGAGCGCCGTCCGCGACGACGACTGCGTGCTGTTCTTCGAGCACAAGTACCTCTACCGCCGCATCAAGGAAGAGCTGCCGCAGGGCGATCATGTCGTGCCGATCGGCAAGGCCCGGCTGGCGCGCGAGGGCCGGGACCTGAGCATCGTCACCTACGCGGCGACGGTGTGGAAGGCGCTCGAGGCGGCCGAGCAGCTGGAGCGGGAGGACGGGCTTTCGGTCGAGGTGCTCGACCTGCGCACGCTCCTCCCGATGGACGACGAGGCGATCGTCGCGACCGTGAAGAAGACCAACCGCGTGCTCGTCGTCCACGAGGACACCGTGACCGGCGGGATCGCGGGCGAGATCACCGCCCGGATCAACGAGCTCGCCTTCGAATGGCTCGACGCGCCGGTGCGGCGCGTCGCCGCCCACGACGTCCCGCTGCCGTACGCGCCGCAGCTCGAGGACTTCGTCCTCCCGCAGACCGCGGATATCGTGCGCGCCGCCCGCTGGCTCGCGGCGTACTGACCGGAGACCGAGAGAGTATGGCCAAGATCGACGTAATCATGCCGCAGATGGGCGAGTCCATCGCCGAAGGCACCCTGTCGCGCTGGATGAAGAAGGTGGGCGACGCGGTGAAGCGCGACGAGCCGATCTTCGAGATCTCGACCGACAAGGTGGACGCCGAGATCCCGGCCCCCGTGGCGGGCGTCCTGGCGGAGATTCTGGTGACCGAGGGTCAGACCGTCGCGGTGCAGACCGTGGTGGCGACGATCGAGACGGAGGCGGGCGCGGCCGTCGCTCCTGCCGCGGCACCTGCTCCGCCGGCCGCCGCCGCGCCCGCTCCGTCCGCCGCGCCGGCTCCGCCGCCGGCCCTCGCGCCGGAGCGCGCGGCGCCCGCCCGCCCCGCGGCCGCGAGCGCGGCCGCGTCCCCGCCGCCCGCGGCCGCGGCGCAGAGCCGCCCCGCGGCGCCCGCCGCTCCCAGCCGCGCCCCCGACGCCGGCGGCAACGGCGGGAGCGAGACCGCCGAGGAGCGTCTCCGCCGGAGGTCGACGCCGCTGGTCCGGAAGATGGCCGCCGAGCACAATCTCGACCTGAGCGCCATTCCCGGCAGCGGCCTCGCGGGCCGCGTCACCAAGAACGACATCCTGAGCTATCTCGAGACCGGCCCGGCGCCCGAGGTCGCGGAGGCGCCGCGCGCGCCGGCCGCGGCTCCCGCCGCCGCGCCGAGCGGGTCTCCGCGCCCCACCGCGGCGCCGGGCTACGCGCCGGCCGTCGAGGCCTGGCCCGGCGACCGGGTCGAGCCCTGGTCGCGCATCCGGAAGCTCACGGCCGAGCACATGGTGATGTCCCGCCGCGTCTCGCCGCACGTCAACACGATCTTCGAGATCGACTACACGCGCATCGCCCAGCTCCGCGCGCGGAAGAAGAAGGAGTACGCCGACCGGGGCGTGAACCTGACCTACCTGGCCTTCATCGCGAAGGCGGTGGCCGACGGGCTCCGGAAGCATCCCAGCGTCAACTCCGCCGTGAGCGGCGAGAGCACCGTATTCCGGCGCGACATCAACCTGGGGATCGCGGTCGCGCTCGACTGGGGACTCATCGTGCCGGTCATCAAGCACGCCGACGAGCTCTCGCTGCTGGGCGTCGCCCGTGCCATCAACGACCTGGGCGAGCGGGCGCGCACCAAGAAGCTGAGCCCCGACGACGTGCAGCGCGGCACGTTCACGATCACCAACCCGGGCGTGTTCGGGTCCGTGATCGGGACCCCGATCATCAACCAGCCGCAAGCCGCGATCCTCTGCGTCGGGGCGATCGAGAAGCAGCCGGCCGTCATCACGGTCGACGGCAACGACAGTCTCGCGATCCGGACCAAGGGCATGCTCGCGCTCGCCTTCGATCACCGGATCGTGGACGGCGCGGATGCCGACCGCTTCATGGCCGACGTGAAGCAGATGCTGCAGGAGTTCCCCGAGGCCTCGGTCTGACATGCCCCGCACGCTCACCGTCTCGCGGGTGACGGTGCGGGCGGGGCGGGCCAGCGGAGTATCTCTCGGCGGTGCGGGAGCTGGCCGCGCTGCACGAGGCGCGCGGAAAGCATCTCTGGGTCTTTCGTCGGCGCCGGCCTTCCGGACTCGTTCCTCGAGTGCAGCGAGAGCCGGAGCGCCGAGACCCACCGCGCCGTCGCCGAGGCGCCGGAGGACGAGCGCCGGCTCGAAGCCCGGCTCCGCGCGGTCGCCGAGTACGAGCCGGGCGCCTGGGACCTGTGGGAAGAAGTGAGGAGCGATACGTAGATGCCGAGACGGATCATCGAGGTGAACGGCGAGCCGTGGGCGGTCGCGGTGAGCGGGCGGTCCACCCAGTACACGAAAGACGAGTTCGGCCTGGTGTTCAGCCGGGGCACCGGTCCGGGCCGTGGAGCAGCGCGTCGCGCGCTACACGCCGCTCGGCGCCAAGAGCCGCGAGCTGTCGCTGAGCCAGCTGAGCGACCAGGAGCTGCGGGAGCTGCTGTCGCACTCGCAGCCCTCCTGGACCGCGCCCGAGATGGGGTACCGCCGCTGACCACACCTGATCTGCCTCCCCCGGCCCGTCTGGTCGACCTGCACATTCACTCGACCGCGTCCGACGGCAGCCTGCCGCCGGAGCGGGTCGTGGAACGCGCGCGGCGGGCGGGTCTCTCGGCCATGGCACTCACCGATCACGACACCGTGGCCGGCGTGCCCGCCGCCGTGGAGGCGGGCGCCCGCGTCGGGATCCGGGTGGTGGGCGGCTGCGAATTCAGCTCGGCCGCGCCGTGGGGCGAAATGCACGTGCTGGGGTACTTCCTGCCAGCGTAACTCGGCCGAGCTGGAGTCCTTCCTCGAGCGCTGCCGCGCCGATCGCGTCCGCCGCGGGCGTGAGATGGTGACCCGGCTTCAGCGGCTCGGAGTCGCACTCGAATTCGACGACGTGCTGCGGCAGTCGAACGGCGCCGCGGTGGGGCGGCCGCACGTGGCGCGGGCCATCGTGACCCAGGGCAGCGCCATCGATGTGTCCGACGCATTCGACCGCTACATCGGCCGCGGCCGGCCCGCGTTCGTCGACAAGACGCTCCCGGCCTTCCGCGAGATCACCGAGCTGGTGCACTCGGTGCGGGGGATGGTCTCGGTCGCGCACATCAAGGAGCGGGGCACGCGCTCGTTCCTCGAGCGGCTCAGGCGCGAGGGACTCGACGCGGTCGAGACCCGCCACCCCAGCCACTCTCTCGATCTCCGCGCGCGGCTCGACGACATTGCGATCCGGCTCGGCCTGCTCCAGACCGGCGGCAGCGACTGGCATGGCGATCCCGAGCCCGGGGAGACCCACGGCGCGCTCGGGTCCCAGGACGTGCCGCTGGAATGGCTGGAACGGATGGAGGAGTTGCGGGCGGGCCGGCCGGCGCCCGTGCCCTCGTGAGCGGGCTGCTGGCCGCCGGCACCCGCGCGCCGGATTTTTCCGCCGAGGCGTCCGATGGCCGCGTCTACACCCTCGGCGAGCTGCTGGCCGACTCCCTCGTCCTGCTGGCGTTCTATCCGGGCAATGATACGCCCGGCTGAAACCGCCAACTGTCCGCCGTGCGCGACGACCTGCCCCTGTACACCCGCCATCGCATTCGCCCGTTCGGGGTGAATCCGGCGCCTGCCGCGAGCCATGCCGGCTACGCCGAGCGGCTCCGGCTCAACTTCCCACTGCTGTCGGATCCGGATCTGACCATGGCCCGCGCGTACGGCGCGCTCCGGCCGGATGGGCTCACGATCGCGCGGTCGGTGGTGCTGATCGAGCAGGACGCGACTATCGTGTACAGTCAGGCCGGCGCCCCGGGCGCCGAGATCGTTCTCGAAGCCTTGAGGTGAGCATGCCCCCCGCGACGTTCGATTTCGGCGGCAAAGTGGTGCTGGTGACCGGCGTCGGTCGCGCCGGCCAGATCGGCAACGCGGTGGCGCTCGCGTTCGGGACGGCCGGCGCCAAGATCGTGGCGTGCGACGTGAACGCCGTGGGCGTCACCGAGCGGGTGCGGGAGTTCGCGGCAGCAGGGCGTGGACGCTCGCCCGTGCGCGGGCGATCTCTCGCATCCGGACATCGCGGCGCTCGCGGTCGAGACGGCGATCCGGCACTTCGGCCGATTGGATGCGGTCGTGAACGTGGCGGGCGGGCTCACCACGTATGGGCCGATCGAGCAGCTCACGGTCAAGGATATCGACCGGGAGGTGTCCATCAATCTCAAGACGACCGTGCTCGTCTCTCAGGCCGCCATCGCCGCGCTCGCGAAGACCGAGGGGTGCATCATCAACTTCGCGTCGATCGCCTACTTCGAGCCCCAGAGCCCGATGGCCGTGTACTCGGCGGCCAAGGCCGCCGTGGCGGGCTTCACGCGGAGCCTCGCGCTGGAGCTGGCGGATCGGAAGATCCGGGTCAACGCCGTGGCGCCGGGCATGGCCCGGACCGGCGACAACGTCGCCGCCGCAGGGCAGGGGGCCGCGTACGTGGAGATGGAGGAGCTCACCCGGGGCGTGCTGACGCTCGCGGTGGGCGGGCCCGGCGCGCCGACCGGCCAGATCGTCCGGATCGCGCCGCGCGAGAGCGCGTCGCGCGGCTGATGCGGCTCGACGGCCGGGTCGCGCTCGTGACGGGGGCCGGACGGCGGCTGGGCCAGGCGCTGGCCCGGGCGCTCGCCGGGCGCGGCATGACGGTGGCGATCCACTACAACAGCTCCGGGTCCGGCGCCGAGGCGCTCCGGGAGGAGATCGTCGCGGCGGGCGGCCGAGCCGCCTGCTTCGCCGCCGATCTGCGCGAGCCGGCCGCCGCGGCCGAGCTGCCGCGGCGCGTCGCGGCGGAGCTGGGCGGACTGGACGTGCTGGTCAACTCGGCCGCCGTGATGCTGCACCGCTCGTTCGAGGAAACCACGCCCGCCGAGTACGACACGGTGCTCGATCTCAACCTCCGCTCGGTCTTCTTCGTCACCCAGGGAGCGGCACCCGCGCTGCGCGCCGCCCGCGGCAAAGTCGTGAACATGGCCGACCTGGCCGGCCTCGAGCCGTGGCCGGGCTTCGCGGCGCACTCGCTCAGCAAGGCCGGGGTCGTCATGCTCACCCGGGTGCTCGCGCTCGCGCTGGCGCCCGAGGTGACCGTGAACGCGCTCGCCCCGGGCGCGGTGCTCGTGCCCGAGGAATACGATGCCGAGGAGCGGGAGCGGCTGGCCCGGACGACACCGCTTCGCCGGCTCGGCACGCCCGAGGACGCGACCGCCGCCCTCCTGTATCTGCTCGAGGGCGGCGACTTCGTGACGGGCGAGGTGCTGGCGGTCGATGGCGGGCGACTCCTCCGCTAGTTCCGCGGCCGGCGTCGCGGCCAGCGTCGCGCTCGGCGAGGTCGTCATCGTCGGTGGCGGCTGCTACGGGACGTTCTATGTCGGCCAGCTGCTCCGGGCGCGCGCCCGCGGCGCGGCGCACTGGCGCCGGCTGCTCGTGGTCGACCGGGATCCGGGCGTGCCGGGCCGGGACGGTCGTTGCCCGGGCCGATGGCGTCGAGCTGGTCGTCGAGGAATGGGGCGCGTTCTTCGACGGCTACTTCGCCGCACGCCGTCGCCGGCCGCCGACGCTCCCGACGCGATCGTTCCTTCCCCGCTGATGCCCCACCTGATGTACGAGTGGCTGCTGCGCCGCGCGCGGACCCGCTGGCCCGGGCGCGAGATCGGCACGCGTCCGGTGCCGATGGGTCCGGGCACGCCGTACGACGTGCAGGCGCCCGACGGCACGCGCTACGTCTCGTTCGCCGATTGGCTGTGCCCGGTCCACTGCATCGAGCCCGCCACCTGTCCGATGATCCGGGCGCCGCGGACATGGGAGATGGCCGACGCCATGGCCGAGCTGACCCGGCGACTCGGCCAGGCGCATCCGACGGCCGGCCCCGTGCTGTTCACCTGCCGGCACCGGGTGTACGGGGTGGGCATGTTCGATGTCGCTACGGTGCTGGAAGGGGACGCGGTGGTGGCCCGGGCCGGGGCGGAGGGGACGCCCGTGGACGTGCTGGTCGGGACGATCTCGGCGTGCCATGGCGCGGCGAGCCTGCTGCATCTGGGGTAGGGCGCCGGGAACCCGGCAGCCCCTCCCGGGGTTGAGGTGCGGTAACTCTCTGGCCCCCTATATTTCACCCAACCTGACGACGGGGAACGGGATGAGGCACGTTGAGGAGTTCGAGCTGATCATCGTCGGCGGCGGGCCCGCTGGGCTCTGCGCCGCCATGTACGCCGGCCGCGGCATGCTCAAGGCGGTGCTGCTGGAGCGTGGCGTGCCCGGTGGCGAGCTGCTCAACACCGAGTGGATCGACGACTATCCGGGGTTCGAGCATGTGCTCGGACGGGAGCTGGCGCAGAAGATGACGGCGCACGCCGCCGCCTTCGGCGCCGACATCCGGCAGGAGAACGTCGAGGGGATCGCCCGCCGGGACGACGGGGTCTTCGAGGTCACGACCACCCGCGGCACGATCTACCAGGCACCCACCGTGATCCTCACCGCCGGCGGCACGCCCACCAAGCTCGAGGTGCCCGGCGAGCTGGAGTACGCCGGCCGGGGCGTGTCGTACTGCGCCGTGTGCGACGGGGCCTTCTTCAAGGGCGAGACCATCGCCGTCGTCGGCGGGGGCGACGCCGCGGTCGAGGAGGCCGACTACCTGACCCGGTACGCCGAGAAGGTCTACGTCATCCACCGGCGCGACGAGTTCCGGGCATCGAAGATCCTGCAGGAGCGCCTGTTCGCGAATCCCAAGATCGAAGTGATCTGGAACAAGCGGGTGCTCGAGCTCGTTGGAACGCCCGCGGGCCTTCAGTCCCTCCTGCTCGAGGACACCCTGACCGGCGACATCGCGACGCTCGAGGCCACCGGCTGCTTCGTCTTCATCGGCTTCCGACCCAACACCGGCCTGGTGAAGGAGCACTTCGCGCACGACGCGAGCGGCTACATCGTGACCGACGACCGGATGATGACGTCGATCCCCGGCCTCTTCGCGGCCGGCGACCTGCGCGTGCAGCTCACCCGCCAGGTCACGACCGCGGTCGGGGACGCCACGACGGCGGCCATCGCGGTCGAGAAGTATCTCAAGGACCGTCAGAGCGGCGTCCTGGGAGTCAAGGTCGGTGTCTGAGCTGGAGGTCGTGGCGCTGCCCAACGGGCAGCTCGCCGAGAACTGCTACCTCATCGCCGACCGGCGGACACGCGAGGCCGTGATCGTCGATCCCGGCGAGGAGCCCGCGATGTTCCTGGCCGAGCTCGACACCCGCGCCTGGACGCTTCGCGCCATCTGGCTCACCCACGCCCACGTCGACCACATCATGGGTGTGGGGGCCGTGCGCCGCGCCACCGGTGCGCCCATCCATCTCCATCCGCTCGACCGCCCGATCTACGACGCGCTCCCCCAGTTCGGCGCCTGGCTGGGCAAGCAGGTCGACCCGCCGCCGCCGCCCGATGTCGCGCTCGAGCCGGGCACGCCGGTGCGGGTGGGCCGGTTCGACTTCGAGGTGCGATTCACGCCGGGACACTCGCCCGGGAGCGTGAGCTTCGTGGGGCACGACATGGTCTTCGGTGGCGACGTGCTGTTCAACGGCTCCGTGGGACGGACCGATCTGCCCGGCGGCGATGCCGCCGCACTCATGGCCAGCATCCAGTCCCAGTTTCTCTCGCTGCCGGATTCGACGGTGGTGCACAGCGGCCACGGTCCCGACACCACCATCGGCGTGGAGCGGCTGACGAATCCGTACCTCACGGGGGCGTTTCCGCTTGGTTGACGGACAGGCGGTCGGGCGGTCGGGCGGTCAGGCGGTCGCGGGACGAGGACGAACCTGACCGCCCCGACCGCCGACCGCCTGACCGCCTGACCGCCTGTAATCGCTGCGGCTTCGAGGTCCTCCTCCGGGCGCTTGGCTGCAAGAACCCGTGCCCCAACTGCGGAACCGTCTACCCGCTCGGGGACTGCTCTGACTGACACGACCGCCGGCGGGATGTCGGACCTCGAGGTGATCGCCACGGCGGGCACCCGGGCGTCGCTCGACATTTCCCGCATCGAGCTCCCGCCGCGGCTCCGGCCCGGGGCCTCGCTCGGCGTGCTCGACATCACCGAGTTCTTCGGCGAGACCACCGGCGGCGTCCGGACCTACCTGCTCCAGAAGGCGCGCTACGTCCAGCGGCGCACCGCCCTGCGGCAGACGATCGTCGTCCCCGGCGCGCGCGACGAGATCCTCGAGGCGAGCGGCGTGCGCTGCTATCGACTGCATGGACCGTCGGTGCCCACGCAGAAACCTTACCGGTTCATGCTGGCGACCCGGTCGACGAGCCGGATCGTGGCGCACGAGCGGCCCGACCTGATCGAAGTCGGCAGCACCTGGTTCGCGCCGTGGCTGGTGCACCTGGCCACGCGGCGCGTGGACGTGCCGGCGGTCTGGTTCTACCACAGCAACTTTCCCCGCGTGATCGCGCCGTGGCCCGAGACCGCGGGCCGCGCTGAAGCGCGCGGCCGCCGAGTTCGCGTGGGGGTACGTCCGGCGGCTCGGCCGGATGGTGCGGGCGACACTGGCGCCGTCGGACTTCGTGGCCCGCGAGCTCGAGCGGGTCGGGGTCGAGCGGGTCGTGCGCGTGGGACTCGGCGTGGACCTGGAGCGGTTCCATCCCACGCGGCGCGCGCTGGCGGCCGAAACGCGCCGCCGGCACGGCCTCCCCGAGGGGCCGCTGGCGATCTACGTGGGACGCCTGGCGGGAGAGAAGGAGGTCGAGCTGCTCCTCAGCGCGTGGCCCGAGGTCGAGCGGCGGACCGGCGCGCGGCTGGTGCTCGTCGGAGACGGCCCCAGCCGCCGTCGGCTGCAGCGCCGGACCGGAAGCGATCGCATGTACTGGCTCCCGTTCCAGCAGGACCGCGATCGCCTGGCCGACCTTCTCGCGGCGGTGGACCTGGCGGTGTCGCCGTGCTCGATCGAGACCTTTGGCCTCTCCGCGCTCGAGGCCCTCGCGAGCGGCACGCCCCTGCTGTCGGCGGACCGGGGCGGCGTGGCCGAGACGGTCGGACGCTCGGGCGCCGGCGCGACGTTCCCCTCGGGCGACGCCGGCGCGCTGGCCGACCAGGCCACGGCCCTGCTGCTCGGCGACCTCGCCGCGCTCGGCGCGAAGGGCCGGCAATACGCCGAGGCGGACCACGGGTGGGACGCCGTTCTCGACCGCATCTTCGACGTCTACCGTAGCGTTCTCGCCGGGTGAGCCTGCTCGTCTCCATCCACGATGTCACACCCGCGCTGACCGACGGCGTGACGCACCTGTGGACGCTCTGCGCCGGGCGCGGCGTGCGCCCGGCGCTTCTGGTGGTACCCGATTGGCACGGCGAATGGCCGCTCGAGTCGTATCCGTCGTTCGTCGAGTGGCTGCGCGCCCGCGCGGCCGACGGCGCCGAGATCGTGCTGCACGGGGAACGACACGACGAGGCCGGACTGCCGCGAGGTCTCGGGGACAGCATGCGCGCCTGGGGCCGGACGGCGCGCGAAGGCGAGTTTCTCACGCTCGACGGCGCCGCGGCCGCGCGCGCGGATCGCACGCGGGCTCGCCCGGCTCCGGGCGCTCGGGCTCGAGCCCGTCGGCTTCGTGCCCCCGGCCTGGCTCGCCAGGGCCGAGGGGCACGAGGCGGTGGGCGGTGTGGGTCTCGCGTTCAGCGAGGACGACCGGGCCATCCATCTGTATCCATCCGGGCCGCCGGTTGCCGTCGCCGGTCGTGCGGTGGAGCGCGCGGACGCCGGCACGCGCGTGGAGCTCCGTCGCGGTGGCCCGGGCGCGCTGGACGCTCCAGGGACGAGCGCGCCTCCCGCGCCTGGCGTTCCATCCGCAGGACCTTGGCCACCCGGCTACCGCGGCCGCGCTCGGCCCGACGCTCGATCGCTGGCTCGCACGACACGCGCCGATTCCCTATTCGGCACTCCGGGCGTGACGCCGGTCGCGGCGCACCTCCTGTGCCTCGGACTGGTCGGGGTCGACCTGCTCGCGCGCGCCTGGCGCATTCAGTGGATCGTACAGGGGCTCGGCCATCGAATGACCCTGCGCGATTCCTTCATCGTCAATGCCTTTGGCGATGCCGCGTGTGCGCTCACGCCGCTTCGGATCGGCGGTGAGCCGGCGCGCCTGGCCGGCATGCTGCGGAGCCGCGTGCCGGCGACGGCGGCGTTCGTCGCGATCAGCCTGGAAGTGCTGGCGGCCTGGCCGGTGATCATCGTCGCCGCGGGCTGGCTCATCTGGCGCTACGCCCCGGCCTGGTGGCTCCTGGCCGGCCCGCGGCTCGCCGCCGCCGCGACGACCGCATGGCCATGGGTGCTGGCCGTGGTGGTGGCGAGCATCGTGGCCTGGCGGGCGGCGCGAAAGGTGGCTTCACCGACGGCGCACCAGCTCCGCCGGCCCATCAGGCGCGCCATGGTGTACTGGCGGCGCATGCCCCGGTGGCCGCTCGTGGCGAGCATCCCGATGAGCTTCCTCAACCTCGCCACCCGGGTGGCCATCCTGCCGGTGCTGGCGCTCACGCTGCCCAGCCCGCCGGCGATGGGGCCGCTCGCGCTGGGCTCGTTCGCGCTGCTCTACAGCCAGCTCGTGCTGCCGACCCCATCGGGCGCCGGTGCGGTGGAGCTGGGATTCCTGGGCGGAGCCGCGGGCGACCTGGGAACCGGGGAGGGCTGGCTGCTGCTGGCGTGGCGGTTCTACACCAATGGCATCGGCGTCATTCTCGGTGTGACGCTCGCCGCGCAGGTGTACGGCTGGCCGGCGCTCCGGCGGCTAGCGGGGCGGTGGAGCGGCGATAGGCGGGCGGGCGGGCGGTCAGGCGGTCGGGCGGTCGGGCGGTCAGGCGGTCAGGCGGTCGGCGGGCCGGAGTCGGCGAGCGACCTCCATCCCCTGAGCATCCGACCGCCTGACCGCTGACCGCCTGACCGCCTGACCGCCCGACCGCCTGACCGCCTGCCCGCCTGCCCGCCTGCCCGCCTATGCGGCGGCGGCGCGATCCCCACCAGCATCACCGTCCGCTCGAGCGCCTCGGCCACGCCATGGGGCACATCGGCCGGCGCCCAGACGACCGTGCCCGGACCCGCCTCGCGCGTCTCGTCGCCCACCGTCATCCGCGCCCGGCCGCTCACCACGACGTAGAACTTGTCGGCCCCGGCGTGCGTGTGCACCCGCTGCGCCTGGCCCGGCTCGAAGCAGTTGAGCCCCACGAACAGCTGCCGGCCCGCGAACAGGTCCGCCTTGCCCGGCTTGTCCGCGCCGAAGACGGCGGCCGCGTCGATGCTCCGGAAAAAATCGCTCATCGGTTGTCGGTCTCCTCACGGGCCGATATCATTCCGCGGCCCCCAACGAGGACCGCCGCAGACCATGACCACCACCCGCCTCGAACGCGATCCCCTGGGCGAAAAGCCCGTCCCCAGCGACGCCCTGTACGGCATCCAGACCCTGCGCGCGGCCGAGAATTTTCCGATCTCCGGGCTCCGTGCCCTGCCGGCCTTCGTGGACGCGGTGGTCTGGATCAAGCGCTCGGCCGCGCTCACGCACAAGGAGACCGGCCGGCTGGAGGCGCGCCTGGCCGACGCCATCGTCAAGGCGGCCGACGAGATTCTCGGCGGGCAGCATCGCGATCAGTTCATCGTGGACGTGTATCAGGCCGGCGCGGGCACCAGCCACAACATGAACGTTAACGAGGTGCTCGCCAACCGGGCCAACGAGATCCTCGGTGCGCCGCGCGGCGCCTATGCGCCGGTGCACCCGAACGATCACGTCAACATGGCCCAGAGCACCAACGACGTCATCCCGACCGGGATGCGCCTGGCGGTGCTGGCCACGCTTCCCTCGACCCTCGCCGCACTCGACGTGCTGGCGGCGGCGTTCCTCGCCAAAGGCACCGAGTTCGACGACGTCATCAAGTCGGGCCGCACGCATCTCCAGGACGCCACTCCCATCCGGCTCGGCCAGGAGTTCATGGCCTACGGCCACACCGTCCAGCGCCATCGCCAGAAGCTGGCCCAGGCGGCCGACTGGCTCCGCGAGATGACCATCGGCGGCACCGCGGTCGGCACCGGCATCAACGCCGAGCGCGAGTACCCGGCGCTGATGGTGAAGTACCTGCGGCAGGTGAGCGGCCTCGAGCTGCGGGAAGGGCAGGACCGCATTCAGCTCATGCAATCGATGGGCGACGTCGCCACCCTGAGCGGGGCGTTCCGGGCGTACGTGCTGGATCTCAACAAGATCGCCAACGACATCCGGCTGCTGGCCTCGGGGCCGCGCACCGGCCTGGCCGAGATCCTGCTGCCGGCGGTGCAGCCGGGCTCGAGCATCATGCCGGGGAAGGTGAACCCGTCGATCGCCGAGATGGTGAACCAGGTGTGTTACCAGGCGCTCGGCCTCGACACCACGGTGGCGATGGCGGCCGAGGCCGGCCAGCTCGAGCTCAACGTCATGATGCCGGTGATGACGCACAACATCGTCTTCGGCCTGATCATCGTGGGCAACGCCTCGCGCATCTTCGCCGAGCGCTGCGTCGAAGGCATCGAGGCCGACGAGAAGCAGTGCGCCTACTGGCTCGAGCGGAGCCCGGCGCTGGTGACCGCGCTCGCGCCCAGGATCGGATACGCCGAGTCGGCCAAGCTGGCCAAGGAGGCGCTGGCCACCGGGCTCACGGTCAAGGAGCTGGTGATGAAGAAGCAACTGCTCAAGGGTGCCGAGCTCGAGGAGGTGCTCAACCTTCGCGCCATGACGGAGCTCGGCGTGCCGGGCGGGAAAGGGCTGCCGGGCGGCGGGTGATCAGTCGGGGGCGCCGCCGTCGACGGGCAGGTCGAGGAACCGGAACAGCGGCCCGTCGGGCTGCTCGCGCTGCATGAGGTGCATCGACACGTTGTAGACCGGCACGCCCGTGCGCGTGCGTCCCTCCGCGGTCCCGTGGTGGGCATGGCCGTGGAAGACCGCGTCGACGGGATAGCGCGTGAGCGGCTCCTCCAGCCGGCTCGAGCCCAGGTACGGATAGATCTCCTTCGGCTCGCCCTCGACGGTTGCCTCGATCGGCGAGTAGTGCAGGAGCACGATCCGAGGCCCGTTCCGGAGACGGGCGAGCGCGGTCTCGAGCTTGAGCGCCTCGTTCAGCGCTTCCTGCACGAACAGCTTGACGACCTCCTCGCCCCACGGCCCCAGCGCGCGCCGCCCGAATCCGCCGGCGAATCCCTTGACCCCCGCGAACCCCACGCCGTACACCTCGAAGCTGGTGCCGTCGAGCACATGGATGCCCGCATCGCAGAGGATCCGGGTCACCTCCGGCACCTTGGCGGACTCGTAGTCGTGGTTGCCGAGCACGGCGACCGTGGGGATGGTCGCGGGGGAGAGCGCCCGCGCCAGCGCCTTCGCGTCCTCGGGCTCGCCCGTGTCGGTGAGATCGCCGCAGAGGGCGAGGACGTCCGCCTGCTCGGCCACGTCGGCGAACAGCGTGCGGAGCGGCGGCCCGGTCCCGGCGCGTCCGAAGTGCAGGTCGGCCACCGCCGCGATGCGTACCCTGCCTGGAGTCTTGGTCATTGTCCTCAATCAAGGGCGCGCCGGCGACTGGAGCGGTGATCCCCCGCACAACCAGCCCGGTTCCCCGGGGGTATGATATCGATCCCTGATCAGGAGCCCGCATTGGAGCAGGCCCCCACGCAGTCGCTTGTCGATACGCCGTCCCGCGCCTTCTACCGGCAGGCGATGGAGGTGCTCACCCGCGCACAGGTGCCCTTCCTGGTCGGGGGCGCCTTCGCGTTCGTGCATCAGGCGGGCATCGACCGCTCCACCAAGGATCTCGACATCTTCGTCCGGCCCAGGGACGTGCACCGCCTGCTGGAGGTGTGCGCCGCCGCGGGGTATTCGGGGAATCTGGTCTTCTCACACTGGCTGGCGAAGATCCGCTCGCCCGACGGCTTCATCGACGTCATCTTCAGCTCGGGCAACGGCCTCGCCGTCGTGGACGAGGCGTGGTTCGAGCACGCCACCGAGCAGAACGTGCTGGGCCTGAACGTGATGGTCGCGCCGGCGGAGGAGAGCCTCTGGTCGAAGGCGTTCGTCCAGGAGCGCGAGCGCTTCGACGGGGCCGACGTGGCCCACATCATCCTCGCGTACGGCGAGCGACTCGACTGGCACCGGCTGCTCGACCGGTTCGGCGAGCATTGGCGGGTGCTGCTGGCCCATCTGATCCTGTACGGTTTCATCTATCCGAGCGCGCGCTCCCGGGTGCCCACCTGGATCATGCAGGAGCTGCTCGGCCGGCTCGCGCCGGAGCTCGACGCGCCGGATGCGGACGACCCGGTGTGCTACGGAACGCTGCTCTCCTGGTCTCAATACCTGGGCGACGTGTTCGGCGGCAACTTCCGGGATGCGCGCATCAAGCCGTACGGGTCACTGAGTGCCGAAGAGGTGGCTCGCTGGACCTCGGCGGACAAGAGCAAATAGGAAGGGATTTGGTGGGGTTCGGGCGCGGCCCGGCCAGCCATAGCCATTGAAACCCCACCCCCGGACACCCATATTCACCCTCATGCGGGTTACCACCTGGACCGAATACAGCTTGATCATCTCCATCCACCTGGCCCGCCGCGGCCGGTCGGGTGTGGGCCCGGTGGCCGCGCGGGAGCTGGCGGATGTGGAGCGGCTGCCCGCCGATTACGTCGAGCAGATCCTGCTTCGGCTCCGCCGCGCCGGGCTGGTGGAAAGCGTCCGAGGCGCCAAGGGCGGCTATCTCCTTGCCAAGGAGCCGTCGGCCATCTCGGTGCGGGACGTCATGACCGCCTCCGAGCACCAGACCTTCGAAGTGAACTGCGACACGCACCCGGTCGACGCCGCGCGATGTAGCCCGGATGCCACCTGCAGCATCCGGCCCGTCTGGATCGCGCTGCAGCAGCGCGTCGACGAGCTGCTGGCGAGCATTTCGCTCGCCGACCTGATGAAGCAGGAACCCCACGTCCAGGAGCTGGTCGGGATTTCGTCCACGAGTTAGCCGCGTCGTGTCGATGCGTGCAACCCGACCCGGCCGGTCGGGTTTTTTGCTTTGGGACCACGTCGAAGGGACACGGAATGACGGCAGTGCGGGAACGATCGCTGGTGCGCGAGCCGGCGCTGTGGCAGGCGGTGGGAAACACGCCGCTGCTGCCGGTGGAGCTGCCCGATGGTGCCGGGCGGTTCTGGCTCAAGGCGGAGTGGTTGAATCCCGGGGGCAGCGTGAAGGACCGCGCGGCCCGGAGCATCCTGCGCGATGCGCTCCGCCGAGGACTCGTGCCCGGCCGGCGGCTCCTCGACGCGTCGAGCGGCAATACCGGCATCGCCTACGCGATGCTTGGCGCGGCGGCGGGCGTCGGCGTGACGATCTGCCTGCCCGGCAACGCCAGCCCGGAGCGGCGGGCGCTGCTCGAGGTCTACGGCGCCGAGGTCGTGGTCACCGACCGGATGGAGGGGACCGAGGGTGCCGTGCTGAAGGCGCGCGAGCTGGCGGCGGCCGATCCCGACCGCTACTTCTACGCTGACCAGTACAGCAATCCGGCCAACCCGGCGGCCCATCGGGAGACCACGGGTCCCGAGCTCTGGTCGCAGACCGGCGGCCGGATCACCCATTTCGTGGCGGCCATGGGGACGACGGGAACCATGATGGGCACCGGTGGTTATCTGAAGGAGCGGAATGCCGGCATCACCCTGGTCGGCGTGCAGCCGGACTCGCCGTATCACGGCCTCGAAGGGCTCAAGCACCTGGCGACCACCAGCCAGCCACCTGCGCTGTACGATGCCGCATTGCCGGACGTCGTGGCCGAGATCCCGACCGAGCAGGCCGATCACCACGCCCGATGGCTGGCCCGGAGCGCGGGGTTGCTGGTCGGCTGGTCGGCCGGCGCCGCGATCGCGGCGGCGATCGAGATCGCGCGCCGCGAGCCCGATGCATACGTGGTGGCGGTCGGCTGCGACACGGGCGCCCGCTACCTGAGCGAGCCGCACCGGTGGGAGGGCGCATGACGCTCCGGCTGCCCGGCGCGCTCGCCGACGAGATCCGCCGCCACGGCGAGGCCGCCTATCCGGCCGAGTGCTGCGGTGCCATGGTCGGCCGGGTGGAAGGTGCGGCGAAGGAAGTGCTGCGGCTCTCGCCCGCCGTCAACCGCCGCACCGACGACCCGCACCGCTATCTGATCGCTCCCGACGACCTGCGGCAGCTCGAGCGGGAGGTGCGCGAGGCGGGGCAGGAGATCGTGGGCTACTATCACTCGCACCCGGATCACCCGGCCCGGCCATCCGCCTTCGATGCCGAGCACGCGTGGCCGTGGTACAGCTACCTGATCGTGCGTATCGACCGTGGGCGGGGGGCCGACATGGCCAGCTGGGTGCTGGACGACGAGCGTCCCCTCATGCATCCCGAGTCCCTCGACGTTCTCAGCGAGGTGTGACGATGTCCGTGACCGTCTCCATTCCGACTCCGCTCCGTAGCTTCACCGGCGGGCGCGACGCCGTCGCCGTCGTCGGCACCACCGTGGGCCAGGTGCTGGACGAGCTCCTCGCCGCGCATACCGGCCTCAAGCGCCACCTCGTGCAGGACGACGGGCGTCTGCGCACCTTCGTCAACCTGTATCTCAACGACACGGACATTCGCCAGCTCGCGTCCACTTCGACGCCCGTCGCCGAGGGCGACGTGCTCACGATCGTCCCGAGCATCGCGGGCGGCAGTCCCGCGACCGAGACCGCGCTTCCCAAGCTCTCGCACGCCGAGGTGCTGCGGTACTCGCGCCATCTGCTCCTGCCCGAAGTCGGCGTGGAGGGCCAGCGCAAGCTCAAGGCGGCGCGCGTGCTCACCATCGGCGCGGGCGGGCTGGGCTCGCCGCTCTCGCTCTATCTGGCCGCGGCCGGCGTGGGAACGATCGGCATCGTCGACTTCGACGTGGTGGACCTCACCAACCTGCAGCGCCAGATCGTCCATGGCACCTCCACGCTCGGTCACTCGAAGCTCGAGTCGGCCAAGGCGCGGCTGACCGATCTGAACCCGAACGTGAACGTGGTCGGGCACGAGGGGCGCCTCACCTCCGAGAACGCGCTCGACATCATCCGGGACTACGACATCGTCGTCGACGGCACGGACAACTTCCCGACCCGCTACCTGGTGAACGACGCCTGCGTGCTGCTCGGGAAGCCGAACGTGTATGGCAGCATCTTCCGCTTCGAGGGCCAGGCCTCGGTGTTCTACGCCAAGGAAGGGCCCTGCTATCGGTGCCTCTACTCGGAGCCGCCCCCTCCGGGACTGGTACCGAGCTGCGCCGAGGGCGGCGTGCTCGGCGTGCTGCCCGGCATCATCGGAAGCATCCAGGCGCTCGAGACCATCAAGTGGATCATCGGGGCCGGGGACTCGCTCATCGGACGGCTCGTGCTGTTCGACGCGCTCAAGCTGCGCTTCCGCGAGCTCAAGCTGCGCAAGGACCCCAGCTGCCCGATCTGCGGCGAGCACCCGACGATCCACGAGCTGATCGACTACCAGGCCTTCTGCGGCATCGGCGCCGAGCCCGATTACGCCGGCGTGGAGATCGGCGTCGAGGACTTCCGGCGCGAGCGGGAAGCAGAAGGGCGACGAGCTCGTCCTGATCGACGTCCGCGAGCCGCACGAGTGGGAGATCGCCCATATCGAGGGCGCGCGCCTCATTCCGCTGAGCCAGCTTCCCGACCGGCTCGGCGAGCTCGATGGCCACGCCGAGATCGTCACCCACTGCCACCACGGCGCCCGGTCGCTCAAGGCACTCGAGATCCTTCGCGGTGCGGGGTTCGGCAAAGTCCGGAGCCTGGCCGGGGGAATCGATGCGTGGGCGGAGCAGGTGGAGCCGGGGATGGCGAGGTACTGATCGGGCGGCAGGCGGTCGGGCGGTCAGGCGGTCAGGCGTCACCCGTGCGGCACACGCGAACGGGCGGACAGTCAAGTCACGCTGACTGTCCGCCTCGCTCTGTCTACCGCCTGACCGCCTGCCCGCCCGACCGCCTGTCCAGTGCCGAAGGCGGGACTCGAACCCGCACGGGCTTGCGCCCACTGCGCCCTGAACGCAGCGCGTCTACCAGTTCCACCACTTCGGCGAGCGCGCAAGCTACCGCGCGCGGAAGCGCATAATCAACCCGCCGAGCAGCCCGTCGCCCCGGTCGGGTTGACCCTCCCGAAGTGGTGGCCTATCCTTTGCTTAGGAATGCCCACGTGACCCCCGATGCTTCCCCGCCAGACGAGCGCAAGAAGAGCGTCGCCCGCAACCCTAAGGCGACCCACGACTACCACATCCTGGAGACGTGGGAGTGCGGCGTCGTGCTGACCGGCACCGAGGTGAAGTCGCTCCGAAATGGACAGGCGTCCATCAAGGAGGCCTACGCCCGGCTCCGGAACGGCGAAGTCTTCCTCGACGGCATGAACATCACTCCCTACGAGCAGGGCAATCGCTACAACCATGATCCGGTGCGCACCCGGAAGCTGCTCCTGCACCGCCGGGAGATCGAAAAGCTCATCGGGGCGGTCGAGCAGAAGGGCCTGACGCTGGTCCCGCTGGAGCTCTACTTCAAGAACGGACGGGCCAAGGTCGTCATCGCCCTCGGCCGCGGCAAGAAGCTCCACGACAAGCGCGACGACCTGAAGCGCCGCGCGGTCGAGCGGGAGACGGCGCGCGCGGTCTCGGTGCGGGGCCGCCGGTGATCGTCGGGCTGCTCCTCGCCGGCGTGCTCGCGGGCGGCAGCCTTCCCCGCGAGATCACCATCGCCGGGCTTCGGGGCGAGGTCCACATCCCGGTGCGCCTCGACGGCGCCGGCTTCCCGGTGGTGGCGGCCGCCCCGCTCGTCGCGGCGCTCGAGGGCCAGATCCGGCGGGACTCGACCGGGTGGGCGGAGGTGGTCGTCTCCCGCCAGCCGTTCCGCTTCCTCGTGGGAGCGCCGCTCTACCAGTTCAGCAACCAGCTGCTGCCGCTCGCCGGACCGGCTTCGCTCTCCCGCGACAGTCTGTTCCTGCCGTACCAGTTCGTGGCCGAGATCGTCCCCTACTATCTCGGCGAGCGGTATCGCTGGGACGCCCGTGGCGCGCGGCTGGTCGAGCTCAGGGGCCGGACCACGACGCTCGCGGGGCGCGCGGCTCCCGAGCCCGCCCGCCTGCCGAACGGGCTTCGTCCCGGCCACATCGTCACGGTGGACCCCGGCCACGGCGGTGTCGATCCGGGCAACCCGGGCGTCTTCTTTCCCCGGGGCACGCATGAAAAGGAAGTCACCCTCCAGATCGGCCTGCTGCTGCGCGACGAGCTCAAGCGCCGGGGGATCGGTGTTCGCATGACGCGCACGACGGATACCCTCATCGCGCTGGGCGACCGCGGCGGATACTGTACCGAGGCCTGCGACCTCTTCGTGAGCCTCCACGTGAACTCGCTCGCCCGCCGCAGAGGCTATACCGACATCCGGGGCTTCGAGACCTTCTTCCTCGCCGAGGCGAAGACCGAGGACGCCGCCCGAACGGCCAAGATGGAAAACGACGCCGTACGCTTCGAGACCGGGGAGGATCCAGCCAACGTGGTCGGTGGCCTGGACTTCATTCTCAAGGATCTGCAGCTCAACGAGCATCTGCGCGAATCCGCCCGGCTGGCCGAGCTGGTGCAGCGCGGGCTCGAGGGCGTGCACACCGGCGAGAGCCGGGGCGTCAAGCAGGCCGGCTTCATGGTGCTGACCACCGCGCGCCGGCCGGCCATTCTCGTCGAGCTCGGCTACAGCACCAATCCGGCAGGACGGGCGATTCCTCACCACCAGGAGCAGCCAGAAAGCCATGGCTGCCTCGGTCGCCGACGCGGTCGTCGAATACCTGCTCGAATACGAGCGGAAGACCGGTGCCGCCGCGGACTCGGGGGCGCGGCGGTGAGCCGCCGCCCGCGGGTGGGCGTCATCGCGCTGCTGGCCGTCGCCACGCTGCTCGGCGGCTGCGTCTACTACAATGGGATGTACAACACCAACCGGCTGGCCAAGTCCGCCCGGAAGGCCGAGCGCGATGGCCGGCAGTTCGAGGCCACCAGCCTCTGGGGCCAGGTCATCACGCGCGCGGACTCGCTCGTGGAGCGGCATCCTCGAAGCAAGTACGCGGACGAGGCCAAGGTGCTCCGGGGGCTCGCGCTGGCGCGCCTCAACCAGTGCCCCGAGGCGGTCGGACCGCTCGGCAACCTGAGCGTCATCGACCGGACCGACGATCTCGCGGAGGAGGCCGCCCTGGCGCTCGGACGGTGCCAGCTCGAGATGGGCGACGCCGACCTCGCCGACCTGGCCTTCGCGCGGATCAGCGAGAGCACGGACTCCGCCCGCCGGAGGGAGGCGCGCTTCCAGCGGGCTCGCTCCCTCCGGATGACGGGTCGGTACGAGGAGGCACTGGCGCTCATGCGCGAGGCGCCGGACCCGCGGGGCTCGAACGATCTGCTGCTGGCGCTCGCCGGCACGGGCCACGGCGACGAGGCGCTCGCGCTGGCCGACTCGCTGCTCGCCATGCACGACACCACGCTCGTATGGGACAGCGTGGTCGTGGCACTCGGGCGCCAGGATCCGCGGATGGCGTCGACGCTCGTCGGACGGCTCCAGGGCGATCCGAAACTCACCCCGGAGCTCCGGGCCCGTCGGCTGTACGAGGACGCGCTTCGTCTGGCGAGCGTCGACAGCATGTCCTCCAGGGCCCGCCTGGAGGAGACGGCGCGGCTGCCGGCGGCCGGCGAGAGCGGCGAGCGCGCCCGCCTCCAGCTCCTGCGCCTGCGGCTCGGCGCTGCGCGGACGCTCGATGACCTCGCGGGGCCTGGCGACTCGCTCGCCGCCATGGCCGGCCGGACGAGCGGTGCCGCGGCGGAAGCGGGGCTGCTGGTGGGCACGGTCGCCCGCCTTCGCCAGCTCCCCGACTCGGCGGCGCCCGTCGTGCCCCGCGGCGACCTCCGCCTCTTCCTCGGCGCCGAAGCCGCGCGCGATACGATCGGGTCACCGCTTCTCGCCGCGACCCTCTTCCGCCGCCTGGCGGACGACTGGCCGGTCTCGCCCTACGCACCGAAGGCGTTGCTGGCGGCCGAGCGACTCGACCCCACCGACATCGACGCCTCGCGCGCCCGGCTGGACAGCCTGTACGCCGACTCGCCGTATCTCGCCATCGCCCGGGGGGAAGACGCGCCGGCGTACCAGGTGCTCGAAGACTCGCTCGAGGCGTACGCGGCGACGCTGCTGGTCGCCCAGCCTGCCCGGCCCGGGCAGCCCCGCCGGCCCTCGCCAGGCGTGCGCCGGGGCGCCGAGCCGGCCCGGCCCGGCGAGCCCATGCCCGAGGACGTGCGCAGAGACGCGCCCCGCGCGGCGTCGCCTCGAGCCGTGAGCGTCGGCCCGGGCGATCTCTCGCGGACCGTCTTCGGCCGCACGTTCCAGAATCCACTCCTCCTCGCCGCCGGCACCGCCGGATTCGGGCGTGAGCTGGATGGCGTCATGGACCTCGATCGCCTCGGCGGCCTGGTCACCAAGGCCGTGTCGCTGGCCCCGCGGGCAGGCAACCCGGCGCCCCGCGTGGCGGAGTTCCGTGGCGGCATGCTCAACTCGGTCGGGCTCGCCAATCCGGGCCTCGCGCGAGTCCGCGAGGAGCTCCTGCCGTGGCTGGCGCGGCATCTCACGCGAGCGCAGGTGCTCGTCAACGTCGTGGGCTTCACCGTCGCCGAGTACGCCGATGTGGTCGGTGGGCTCGAGGGTGTCCCCGGCATCGCGGCGTTCGAGCTCAACCTGTCCTGTCCCAACACCAGTGCCGGCGGCATCGAGTTCGGCGCGGATCCCGAATGCGTCCGGCGAATCGTCGCCGGCTGCCGGGTCCGGACCCGGCTTCCGCTCTCGGCCAAGCTGTCGCCGGTCCTGCCGGACATCGCGGGGATGGCGGTCGTGGCGCGGGACGCCGGGGCCGATGCCATCAGCGTGGTCAATACGCTGCCCGGCCTCCTCTTTGCAGAGTCGGGCGCGGCACACCGGCTGGGGAACGGCAACGGCGGGGTGAGCGGGCCCGTGCTCCTGCCGGTTGGCGTGCTGGCGGCCGCGCGGGTGGTCGAGCGGACCGGCGGGATGCCGGTGATCGGCGTCGGCGGGGTCCGCTCCGCGGACGATGTCCGGCAGTACCTCCGCGTGGGCGCGTCACTGGTGGGGATCGGTACCGCGGCGCTGGCCGACCCCCGGCTGCCCGAGCGGATCATTCGAGATCTGGAGCGTGGAGATGGCTGAGGTGATCGTCGCGCTGGACCTGCCTGGCGGCTCGGAGGCCCTGCGGCTGCTCGACCGGCTGCCCGAGGCACGGTGGGTGAAGGTCGGATCGATCCTCATGACGCGTGAGGGCCCCGACCTCATTCGGGTGCTGACCGAGCGCGGGCTCCGCGTGTTCCTGGACCTCAAGTGGCACGACATCCCGAACACGGTGGCGGAGGCCGTGACCGCGGCGCGCGCGCTCGGGGTCGCGATGGCCACGGTCCACACGCTGGGGGGCGCGACCATGATGGAGGCCGCGGCCAGGGCGGCCGGCGGGCGCGTGGGGCTGGTGGGCGTGACGGTGCTGACGTCGCATGACCCGGCCGGCTATGCGCGGGCGGTGGGACGCGGCAAGGTCGATCTCGCGGCCGAGGTCGAGCGGCAGAGCGGGGAAGCCATCGGGGCCGGGCTCGGCGGCGTGGTGTGCTCGCCGCAGGAGGTCGCCCGAGTCCGGGCTCGGGTCGGGCCCGACGCGTGGATCGTCGTGCCCGGCATCCGCGGCCGGTCGGAGGATCGGGGCGACCAGGTCCGCGTGGCCACGGCGGCCGAGGCGGTGGCTGCCGGCGCGACCCATCTGGTCGTGGGCCGGCCCATCCTCCTGGCCGCCGATCCGTCGGCCGCCTTCCGCGGGCTGCTCGAGGAGGCGCAGTGCATCGGCTCCTGATGCTCCTCGCGCTGGTGCTGCCGGCCTCGGCGGCCCGCGGGCAGGAGCAGCCCGGCCTGGCTGCCGCGGCGGAGCGGGCGCGCGGAGCCTGGTTCGCGCACGACGCGGCCGGCCTCGTCGCCGACAGCCCGCGGCTCCTGGTGCAGTTGCCGGGCGCCGACCCGTCGGCGGCGCTGGGCCCGGCGCAGGCCGCGGCGCTGCTGGCCGATTTCCTCGCCACCGCCCAGGAGGTCGAGACCACGGTCCGGGCGGCCCGGGAGGTCGAGCCGGGCCGGGGATACGTCGAGCTGCAGCGGCGGTACCGGATCACCGGCACCCAGGACGTACGGACCCAGAGCCTGCTGCTCGGCTACCGCCTGGCGCGGACGGGCTGGAGCCTGGTGGAGCTCCGGGTGGTGGGCTGAGGGTAGATTGGCGGGCATGCCGGAGCCTGCCACCAGCACGATCCGCTGTCCCGTCTGCGGTCAGGCGTCAGAGGCGACCATGCCTCTGATGCCTGTCTGTATTTCTGGGACTGCCCGGCGTGCTCGGCGGTGGTGAAGCCTAAGCCGGGCGACTGCTGCGTGTTCTGCTCCTATGGCTCGGAGCTGTGCCCGCCCCGCCAGCGGGAGGCCACTGGCGGATAGCATACAGGAGGGCCGGGGAGTCCCCGGCCCTCTCGCTACCTTCCCGCGACAACCTAGCCGCAGGTGCAGGTGGCAGTCCCGCAGCAGCAGCCGGTATCGCAGCACCCGGACGTACAGCCGCAGGTCGGATCTTTCTTCATGGTGGGCCTCCCTGCGGGGCCAGACCGGCCCCGCAGCCTCAATATACGGCCCGGACTCGTTACGCTGAGATGACCCACTACCTGCAAACCTCCCCTGCTTGCATCACTTCGCGCTCCGGGATATATTGGGCAGCTAGTCCATAACCAGGTCCCCGGAGAGACGCGTGAAGGTTCGTTCGAGCGTGAAGCCGATCTGCGAGCACTGCAAAGTCGTCAAGCGACAGGGCGTGGTCCGCATCATCTGCAAGCGCAATCCCAAGCACAAGCAGCGGCAAGGCTGATCATGGCGCGTATCGCAGGCGTGGACCTTCCGCGCGAGAAGCGCGTTGAAATCGCCCTCACGTACATCTACGGGATCGGGCGGCCAACCAGCAACCGCATCCTCGGCGAAACCGGCGTGAGCCCCGACACTCGGGTCCGGGACCTCTCGGACAACGAGGTCGCTCGGCTGCGCCAGATCATCGAGCGCTCGGTCAAGGTGGAGGGAGCCCTCCGCACCGAGATCGCGATGAACATCAAGCGCCTGATGGACATCGGGAGCTATCGCGGGATCCGCCACCGGCGGGGCCTGCCGGTCCGCGGCCAGCGGACCCACACCAACGCCCGGACCAAGAAGGGTCCGCGTCGTGCCATCGCCGGCAAGAAGAAAGTGACGAAGAAGTAAATGACCGCACCCGTTCCAGCTCCAACGAAGTCGCCCAGCGCCAAGCGCGGGAAGAAGGTCGTCGAGTCGGAGGGCGTGGCCCATATCGCCGCCACGTTCAACAACCTGCTCATCACGATCACCGACTTGAAGGGCAACACGCTCGCCTGGGGATCCGCCGGCAAGGCCGGGTTCAAGGGCTCCAAGAAGTCGACCCCGTTCGCCGCCACCGTGGCGGCCGAGAACTGCGGGCGCGAGGCCATGAACCTCGGGCTTCGGCGGGTGCACGTGCGCGTGCAGGGGCCGGGCAGCGGGCGCGAGTCGGCCATCCAGGCGCTGGCGTCGGTCGGCCTCCGCGTGGTCTCCATCCGGGACGTCACGCCGATCCCTCACAACGGTTGCCGTCCGCCGAAGAAGCGGCGGGTCTGAGCCATGTCACGCTACACCGGTCCCAGCTGCCGTCTCTGCCGCCGCGAAGGCACCAAGCTGTTTCTCAAGGGCACCAAGTGCCTCACCGAGAAGTGCCCGGTCGAGCGCCGCGCCTATCCGCCGGGCCAGCACGGCCAGACGGGCGGCCGCCAGCGCAAGGCGTCCGAGTACTCCAAGCAGATGCGTGAGAAGCAGAAGGTGAAGCGGATGTACGGCCTGTCGGAGCGCCAGTTCCGGAACACGTTCGAGCTGGTGACTCGCGAGCCGGGCGTGAAGGGCACCAACCTGCTCATCGCCCTCGAGAGCCGGCTGGACAACATCGTGCACCGGATGGGCTTCGCCTCGAGCCGCAAGGCGGCCCGGCAGCTCATCGCCCACGGCCACGTGGACGTCAATGGCCGCCGCGTCGACATCCCCGCCTACCGGGTCGCCCCGGGCGAGGAAGTGCGCGTCGCGCCCGGCAGCCGCGAGAACGTGTCCGTCAAGCTGGCGCAGGAAGCCGCGACGCGCGGCCAGCCGGTGTCGTGGCTGTCGGTGGACACCGACAAGGCCGCGGGCCGCATGACCGAGCGCCCCACGCGCGAGGCCATCCCGATCAATGCCCAGGAACAGCTCATCGTCGAGCTCTACTCGAAGTGACCATGACCATTGACCTGACCGGGTTGGTGCGTCCGCACCTCGTCGAGATGACGAAGCGGGACGACAACCCCAATGCCGCCGAATTCCGACTTCAGCCGCTCGAGCGGGGCTTCGGCTACACGCTCGGCAACTCGCTCCGCCGGCTGCTGCTCTCCTCGCTCCGCGGCAGCGCGGTCTGGGGCTTCCGCCTGGACGGCGTGGTGCACGAGCACCAGACCGTGCTGGGCGTGCTCGAGGACGTGCACCAGATCGTGCAGCGCCTCAAGTCGCTCACGCTGGTCCTCGCCGAGGACGTCGACGAGGCGGTGCTCCACATCCGCCGCGAGGGCGCGGGGCCGGTCTACGCCCGCGACATCCAGGAGCACGGCTCGATCACGGTGAAGAACCCCGACCACCTGCTGTTCACCCTCCAGGACGACCGCGAGGTCTCCATGGAGCTGTACGTGAACAAGGGGCGGGGCTACGTCGAGGCCGAGATGCATCCGGCCGACCGGTCGCTGCCGGTCGACCTCGTGCGCATCGACGCCATCTACAATCCGGTCCGGCGCGCCAACTTCGCGGTGGCCGAAACCCGCGTCGGCCAGCGCACCGACTACGACCGCCTCACGGTCCAGGTCGAGACCAACGGCACGATCACGCCGGAAGACGCCATCGCCTACGCGGCGGCCCTGGCCCAGGTCCACTTCCAGTACTTCGTGGACTTCGGCAAGGTGCCCACCATGCGGGACGCGGGCGCGGCGGCAGGGGCCGGCAACGGCGCCAACCTGCGCCAGCGCCTCGCCCGGCCGATCGACGACTTCGGTCTCTCGGTGCGCTCGCTCAACTCGCTCAAGAACTCGAACATCCGGACCCTCAAGGATCTGGTCGAGTTCAGCGAGGATGATCTGCTCAAGGTCAAGAACGTCGGCGAGAAGGCGCTGAGCGAGATCGCCGAGCTGCTGCGGCCGCGAGGGGCTCAACTTCGGGATGTCGTTCGAGGATACCGACGGCGAGCTGCGCGTGCTGCGTCCGGGCGTGCCTCCGATGGCCCACCCGTCGGCCGGAGCGGGGGAGATCGCGTAATGCGCCACCGCGCCAAGGGACGGCAGCTGTCGCGCACGTCGACCCATCGGCGGGCGATGCTGAACAACATGGCTACGAGCCTGTTCGAGCACGGCCGGGTGGTCACCACCGAGGCCAAGGCCAAGGAGCTCCGGCCGTTCGCCGAAAAGCTCATCACGCTGGCCCGCCGCGGCGACCTCCACGCGCGCCGGCTGGTGCAGCGGAAGATCAAGGACCGGGAGACGCTGTCGCGGCTCTTCAGCGAGATCGGCCCGCGGTTCGCCGCGCGGCCCGGCGGCTACACCCGGATCCTGAAGCTGGGCCACCGCGAGGGCGACGGGGCGGACATCGCCCGCATCGAGCTGCTCGCCGAGTGACCGGCGCTCGGATGCACGGCAATAAGAAAGGGGACCCCAGGGTCCCCTTTTTCTTGGCTGCTGCCGCCAGTCGCCGCGCCCGTCGGGCGCGGTTGACCAGTGCATCAGACCGCCGCGACCGCCGCCTTGGGCGCCTTCGCGATCCGGTTACTCTTCAGGCACTGCGTGCACACCCGGACGCGCTTCGGGGCGCCCTCGACCAGCACCCGCACGGTCTGCAGATTCGGATACCAGCGGCGCTTCGTGCGATTGTTGGCGTGGCTGACGTTGTTGCCGGTGATCGGCCCCTTGCCGCACACGGTACAGACCCGTGCCATAAGCTCCATCTTTCGGTGAGACAGACGGTCGGACGGTCAGGCGGTCGGACGGTCAGTCTGGTCTGTGAGACTCTTGTTTGAACCGGCGATCTCGCTCGCCGGAAGCCCGTAAACCTAATGGACCAAAGCCGATGACACAACCTCCGGCCGTCGCGAACCCATGCCTAAGGCGCTCATCACCGGTGTCACCGGCCAGGACGGCTCCTACCTCGCGGACCTGCTGCTCGCCAAGGGGTACGAGGTGGTGGGCGTGGTCCGGCGGACCAGCCACCACAGCTACGAGCGGATCGAGCACCTGCTCGACCGGATCGAGGTCGTCGCCGCCGACCTGCTCGACCAGCACTCGCTGACGGTCGTGATCCAGGACAGCCGTCCGGACGAGGTCTACAACCTGGCCGCCCAGTCCTACGTGCCCGACTTCGTGGACCCAGCCGGTGCTCACCGGCGAGTTCACCGCCCTCGGCGTGACCCGCATCCTCGAGGCGATCCGGCTGGCCCATCCGACCGCGCGCTACTACCAGGCCAGCTCGTCGGAGATGTTCGGCAAGGTCACCGAGACGCCGCAGCGCGAGAGCACCGCCTTCTATCCGCGGTCGCCCTATGGCGTGGCCAAGGTGTATGGCCACTGGATCACGGTCAACTACCGCGAGTCCTACGGGCTCTACGCGGTGAGCGGCATCCTGTTCAACCACGAGTCGCCGCGCCGCGGGATCGAGTTCGTGACCCGCAAGGTGACCGACGGCGTCGCCCGCATCAAGCTCGGCCTGGCCCGGGAGCTCCGGCTGGGCAACCTGGAGGCGCGGCGGGACTGGGGCTTCGCGGGCGACTACGTCGACGCGATGTGGCGGATGCTCCAGCAGGACCAGCCGCAGGACTACGTCATCGGCAGCGGCGAGACCCACAGCGTGCGCGAGCTGGTGGAGCTGGCCTTTGCCCACGTGGGGCTCGACTACCGGCAGTACGTCGTGAGCGATCCGAAGTACCACCGGCCCGCCGAAGTCGATCTGCTGCTGGCCGATCCGTCGAAGGCACGGCGCGAGCTCGGCTGGACGCCGACGGTCGGCTTCACGGAGCTGGTGGCGATGATGGTCGACGCCGACATGGAGCGGCTCGCCGCGGCGGCTCCGCTGGCCGGGGCGCGCACGCCGCGATGACGGGCCGCCCGTGAAGGTGCTGGTCACCGGGGCCGACGGCTTTGTCGGACGGCATCTGGTGCGGCACCTCCTCCAGGCGGGCGACGAGGTCGCGGCCGGATGCCGTCCGGGCGGGCCGGCGTCGACTGGGAGCGGCGCGCCGCCGAGCGCGGGGCCGTGGCGCGTCCGCTCGAGATCACGGACGACGCGTCGATCCGTGACGCCCTCGCGTGGCGGCCGGAGGCGGTGGTCCATCTGGCCGCCGTCGCATCGGGGCGCCAGGCGCGGCGGGATCCGGGCGGGGCCTGGGAGGTCAACGCCGCCGGGACCGCCCGCCTCACGTCCGCCGCCGAAGCTATCCGCGAGGCCGGCCGGGTCGATCCGCTGATCCTGCTGGTCTCGACCGGCGAGGTCTACGGCGCCGGCCCGCCGGCGCCGCGGGTGGAGACCGACCCGCTGCGGCCGGTCTCGCCCTACGCGGCCAGCAAGGTGGGCGCGGAGGTAGCGGCCCTCGAGGCTGGGCGCCGGACCGGCCTCCGGGTCGTGGTCGCGCGGCCGTTTCCGCACACCGGCGCCGGCCAGAGCCCGGACTACGTCGTGCCGGCCTTCGCCGAGCGGCTCCGGGCGGCGCGCGCGTCGGGGGCCGCGACCGTGCCGACGGGAAACCTGGCCCCGGTGCGCGATCTGCTCGACGTGCGGGACGTGGTCCGGGCCTACCGCCTGCTGCTCGAGCACGGCGTGCCCGGGGAGGCATACAACGTGGCGCGGGGCGACGGCCTCTCGCTCGCCGAGGTGTTCGCGCGGCTCGCGGCGCTGATCGGGACGCCGGCCGGTGCCGGCGGCCGACCCGTCGCTGGTCCGGAGCGCCGACATCCCGCATCTCGTGGGCGATTCGACTAAACTCCGGCGCGCCACGGGCTGGGCGCCGACGATCTCGCTCGACCGGACTCTCCAGGAACTCGTAGATGCCCAAGCGGACTGACCTCAAGACCATCCTCCTCATCGGCTCCGGGCCCATCGTCATCGGGCAGGGCGCCGAGTTCGACTACTCGGGCACGCAGGCGGTGCGCGCCCTCAAGGAGGAGGGCTACCGGGTCGTCCTGGTGAATTCGAATCCCGCCACGATCATGACGGACCCCGAGCTGGCCGACGCCACCTACATCGAGCCGGTCACGCCCGAGTGGGTGGCCAAGGTGATCGAGCGCGAGCGGCCGGACGCCCTGCTGCCCACGATGGGCGGCCAGACGGCGCTCAACGTGGCGATGGCGCTCCAGCGCGACGGCACGCTCGCGAAGTACGGCGTGGAGCTGATCGGGGCCAACGAGCGGGCCATCCGGCTCGCCGAGGATCGCGAGGAGTTCGCGCAGGCCATGCAGCGGATCGGCCTCGCCACCCCGCCGGGCCGAACGGTCCGGAGCCTGGAGGAGGCGCTCGAGGCGGTCGAGGCCACCGGCTATCCGGCGATCCTCCGGCCCTCGTTCACGCTGGGCGGCACCGGCGGGGGCATCGCCTACAACCTCCAGGAATTCGAGACGCTCATCCGCCGGGGGCTCGAGCTCTCGCCGGTGGGCTCGGTGCTGGTGGAGCGGAGCGTCATCGGCTGGAAGGAGTTCGAGCTCGAGGTGATGCGCGACGGTGCGGACAACGTCGTGATCGTCTGCTCGATCGAGAACCTCGACCCCATGGGCGTGCACACCGGCGATTCGATCACCGTCGCGCCGGCCATGACGCTCACCGACCGCGAATACCAGGTGATGCGGGACGCGTCGATCCGGATCATCCGTGAGATCGGCGTCGAGGCGGGCGGCTGCAACATCCAGTTCGCGGTGGATCCCGCCACGGGTGAGCAGCTCGTCATCGAGATGAACCCGCGGGTCTCGCGCTCGTCCGCGCTCGCCTCCAAGGCGACGGGCTTCCCGATCGCCCGGATCGGGACCAAGGTGGCGGTGGGGTACACGCTCGACGAGCTGCCCAACGACATCACCCGCGTCACCCCGGCGTCGTTCGAGCCGGTGCTCGACTACGTCGTCGTCAAGATCCCGCGCTTCGCCTTCGAGAAGTTCCCGGCGGCCGATCCGACGCTCACGACCCAGATGAAGTCGGTGGGCGAGGCCATGGCGATCGGCCGCACGTTCAAGGAAGCGTTCCAGAAGGGGCTTCGCGGGCTCGAGATCGACCGGCCCGGCTGGGTGCTCGGGTCCACCCCGGGCGACGACCGGCTGCAGGACGAGTCGCTGGCCACCGCACTGGCGGCGCTCCGGACGCCCACCCCCGAGCGCGTGTTCCAGATCAAGCGCGCCCTGCAGCTCGGCGCCTCGGTCGAGGCGATCGCGGAGCGCTCGCGCATCGATCCGTGGTTCCTGCACCAGATGGCGGAGCTGGTGGCGGCGGAGGCGGAGTGGCAGGCGGGCGGGCGGACGGTCGGGCGGTCAGGCGGTCAGGCGGTCGGCGGGCAGGCGGTCAGGCGGCCGAGGAGGCGGCGGAACACGATGAGCGCCGGGCCGCGCTGCGGAAGATGAAGCGGCTGGGGTTTTCGGACCGGCAGCTGGCGGACCTGTCGGGCGTGCAGGAGAGCGAGATCCGGGCCGAGCGGCACCGGCTCGGCCTCCGGCCGGCCTACAAGACCGTCGACACCTGCGCGGGCGAATTCCCCTCGTCCACGCCATACCTGTACTCCAGCTACGACGAAGAGAACGAGGCCCGCGCCAGCGGCGACCGGACGATCGTCATCCTCGGCAGCGGCCCCAACCGCATCGGGCAGGGGGTCGAGTTCGACTACTGCTGCGTCCGTGCGGCGATGGCCTTCCGGGAGCTGGGTTACCGCACGGTGATGGTCAATTCGAATCCGGAGACGGTCTCGACCGACTTCGACATCTCCGACGCGCTCTACTTCGAGCCGCTCACGCTCGAGGACGTGCTCGAGATCGTGCACGTCGAGCAGCCGATCGGGGTGGTCGTGCAACTCGGCGGACAGACGCCGCTCCGGCTGGCGCGGGGACTCGAGCGCGAGGGCGTCCGGATCCTCGGCACCTCGCCCGAGGCCATCGACCTCGCGGAAGACCGCGGGCGCTTCGAGGCCATCAGCCGCGAGCTCGGCGTGGCCCAGCCGCCGTCGGGCGTGGCGTTCTCGGTCGACGAGGCGGTCGCGGTGGCCGCCCGGGTAGGCTACCCGGTCCTGGTGCGCCCGTCGTACGTCCTCGGCGGCCGCGCGATGGAGATCTGCTACGACGACGCGTCCCTCCGGAGCTACTTCGCCCGGGCGGCGCGGGTAGCGCCCGAGCACCCGGTGCTCATCGACAGCTTCCTCGAGGACGCCTTCGAGGCCGACGTCGATGCCATCTCGGACGGCACCCGCTGCGTCATCGGCGGCGTCATGCAGCACATCGAGGACGCCGGCATCCACTCGGGCGACTCGGCCTGCGTGCTCCCGCCGTACCTCATCACCGAGGCCCAGGTGGACGAGATGCGGCGGCACACGCGGGCGTTCGCGGAGCGGCTGGGGGTGGTGGGTCTGCTCAACGTGCAGTACGCCATCAAGGGCGGCATCGTGTACGTGCTGGAGGTGAACCCGCGCGGCTCCCGCACGATTCCGTTCGTCTCCAAGACGACCGGCGTGGCGCTCGCCAGCCTGGCCGCCGCCATCATGACCGGTGCCACCCTCGACGACCTGGGCCTCCACGACGACGTGCTGCAGCCGTACGTGGCGGTCAAGGAAGCGGTGTTCCCCTTCAGCAAGCTGCAGGGCGTGGATCTCATCCTCGGTCCCGAGATGCGCTCGACCGGCGAGGTCATGGGCATCGCCGACTCGTTCGGGATGGCGTTCGCCAAGGCGCAGATCTCGGTGGACGGGGCGCTGCCGCTGTCGGGGTCGATCTTCGTCACGGTCAACGACCACGACAAGGCCAACGTCGTGCCGATCGTTCGGCGGTTCCACGGGCTCGGCTTCCGGGTCTTCGCCACCGAGGGAACTGCCCGCTACCTCCGTGCGCGCGGGCGTGCCGGCCGAGCGGGTGCTCAAGGTGCACGAGGGGCGACCCAACGCCATCGACCTGCTGGTGTCGGGGCAGATCCAGCTGCTGATCAATACGCCGCTCGGCAAGCTCAGCCAGCAGGACGACTACGCCATCCGGCAGGCCGCGCTCCAGCACCGGGTGCCATACACGACCACGCTCTCCGGCGCGTCCGCCGCCAGCGACGCGGTCATCGCGCTCAAGAGCCGCGCGGGCGAGGTGCGGCCACTCCAGGAGTGGCACGCGCTGGCGCGGGAGATGTCCCCCGAATGGACGGGCTGACCGCTCGCGACCCCGCCTTCGTCCGGCAGCTCCGGACGGCGCTCCGGGGCCAGGTGCGGGAAGACGAGGCGCTGGCGCGGTACTCGACCTATCGGATCGGGGGCCCCGCCACGGTGGTGCTGCCGGCGCGGCGCGGAAGACGTCGCGATCGCGCTGCGGGCGGCCCATGCGGCCGGCGTGCCGTGGTTCGCCATCGGGCTGGGCTCCAACATCCTGCTGCCGGACGAGGGTCTCGACGCGCTCGTCATCCGGCTGGGGAAGGGGCTCGACGAGCTGCGGCCGGACGGCGAGTGCTGGACGGTGGGTGCCGGGCTGCCCGCGCCGCTCGCCGCACGCCGCACGGCGGCCGCGGGATTCGCCGGCCTGCACATCTTCGTCGGCGTGCCGGGCTCGGCAGGCGGCGGCGTCTACATGAACGCCGGCTGCCATGGCGGCGACTGGGCGGAGGTGGTGGAGCGGGTGACGGTGGTCGACGGGACCGGGCAGGATGCCGTACTGGCCCGCGCCGACATCCCGTTCACCTATCGCCGGAGCGGGCTCGACGGCCGGATCGTGCTGCAGGCGGTCGTGCGGCTCCGCCCCGAGAAGCAGGCGGACCTCGACGAGCAGATCGCCGAGATGTTCGAGTGGCGCCAGCGGGGAACGCCGTTCAACCAGCCGTGCTGTGGCAGCGTATTCAAGAATCCGTCGGGCCCAAGCTGGAAGCGCGAGGAGGGCCCCCGGACCGCCGGGCAGCTGGTGGAGGCGGCGGGGCTCAAGGGCTCGCGGATCGGCGGCGCCGAGATATCGCCGATGCACGCGAACTACTTCGTCAACACCGGCGGCGCCACGGCGGCCGACGTCCGCGCGCTGATCGAGCGGGCGCAGCGGGAGGTGGAGGCGAAGTACGGCGTGCGGCTGGAGCCGGAGGTGAAGCTGATCGGGCGGCGGGGGGAATATCTGAACCCGGACTGACGGTGATGCTCCAGGCAGGGCTCCCTGCTCCGCGTGAGCGGGGTGTTCACCAGAGAGGCACAGAGGGCACAGAGCAGAACAGAAGTCTGACACAGATCAGAAGGAACTGAGTAGTGTTGGGGTCGCTGCTCGGAGCTTCTGTGGCCTCTGTGTCCTCTGTGCCTCTGTGGTGAACCGCCGAAACCCGGCATCTCGACGTAAGCCGGCCCGGCATGACACCGACAGCGATTCAAGTCAAACCGAAGAGAACGAATGCCCGACTACTTCGCCCACGAATCCAGCTACATCGACGACGGCGCCGTCATCGGACGGGGCACGAAGATCTGGCATTTCTGCCACGTCCTGCCCGGCGCCGTGATCGGCGAGCGCTGCAACCTGGGCCAGAACGTGGTGGTCATGGGCGGCACCCGGCTGGGCGACAACGTGAAGGTGCAGAACAACGTCTCGATCTACGAGGGCGTGACCCTCGAGGACGACGTCTTCTGCGGCCCGAGCTGCGTCTTCACCAACGTGATGAACCCCCGGAGCCACGTCTCCCGGAAGTCGGAGTACCAGCCCACGCTGGTCCGGCGTGGTGCATCGATCGGGGCCAACGCGACCGTGGTCTGCGGCTCGACGCTCGGCGAGTACTGCTTCATCGGCGCCGGAGCGGTGGTCACGGGGGACGTGCCGGCCTACGCGCTGATGGTCGGGGTGCCGGCGCGGCGGATCGGGTGGATGTGCCGGTGCGGCGTGCGGCTCGCGCCGGCCGGCGGCACGGTGACCTGCGGCTCGTGTGGCACGAGATACCGTGAGGAGGGGGGCCTGCTGCACCTGATTGACCCACCTGTCTCTCACGTCTAAGTTACACGGCTGCCGTGGGTTCGCGCATTTGACCGCGCCCGTGGCTCGGCCACTCCGGCCGACGCGCGGGCGCTTTTTCCATGGACTGCACCGGTGAACGTTCCCCTGCTGGATCTGGTGGCGCAGTACCGCAGCATCAAGGACGAGGTGCTCCCGGCCGTCATGGCCGTGATCGAGCGCCAGGCCTTCATCATGGGCGCCGAGGTCGGGCAGCTCGAGGCCGCCGTGGCCGCGCTCTCGCACACCCGGCACGGCGTGGCGTGCGCCAGCGGCACCGACGCCCTGCTGCTGCCGCTCAAGGCGCTGGATCTCCAGCCCGGCGACGAGGTGATCACCACGCCCTTCACCTTCTTCGCCACCGCCGGCGCCATCCACAACGCGGGCGGCACCCCCGTGTTCGTGGACATCGATCCGGCCACGTTCAACATCGATCCGGCCGCGGTCGAGGCGGCCGTGACGCCCCGGACCCGGGGGATCGTGGCCGTGCATCTGTTCGGCCAGATGGCGGTGATGGAGGCGCTCCTCCCGATCGCCGCCCGTCACGGGCTGGCGTTGATCGAGGATGCGGCCCAGTCGATCGGCGCGCGCCGGAAGGTCGACGGCGCCTGGCGGATGGCCGGCGAGCTGGGCACCGTGGGCACGCTGTCGTTCTTCCCGAGCAAGAACCTCGGGGCCTATGGCGACGCCGGCATGATGGTCACCCAGGACGATGCCCTGGCGGAGCGCCTGCGGCGGCTCCGGCTCCACGGCGGCGCCAAGGAGTATTTCCACGACGAGGTCGGGTTCAACAGCCGGCTGGACACCCTGCAGGCCGCCGTCCTGCTGGCCAAGCTCGCGCATCTGGCCGAGTGGAGCGCGGCCCGCGCGCGCCACGCCGCGCGCTACACCAAGGCCTTCACCGGCCATCCGGACGTGTGCCCGCCACGCACCGATCCGGCGAACGAGCACATCTTCAATCAGTACACCCTCAGGGTGCCGCGCCGGGACGAGCTGCAGGCGCACCTCAAGGCGAAGCACATCGGCAACTCGATCTACTACCCGCTGTCGCTCCATCTGCAGCCGTGCTTCGCGCATCTCGGCTATGCCAAGGGCAGCCTCCCGGCGTCCGAGGCGGCGTCCGCGCAGGTGATCTCGCTGCCGGTCTTCCCGGAGCTCACCGAGGCGCAGCAGCAGACGGTCATCGACGCCGTGCTCGGTTTCTACGCATGACCATCGCCCAGGACCTGATCGGCCGGGCCGAGCGCCGGGAGGCGCTGTTCGGCATCGTGGGCCTCGGCTACGTCGGGCTCCCGCTCGCCATCGAGCTCGCCAACGCGGGCTTCCGGGTGCTCGGCTTCGACGTGCAGCAGAAAGTGGTCGACGGCCTCAACGCCGGCCATTCCCACGTGAAGGACGTGACCGACGCGCAGCTCCAGGCGGTCGTCAAGACCGGACGCTTCAGCGCCACCAGCGACATGCGCCGCCTGGCCGAGCCGGACGCGGTGTCGATCTGCGTGCCGACGCCGCTCTCGAAGTTCAAGGATCCGGACGTCAGCTACATCGTCGCGGCCACCGAGTCCGTCAAACAGACGCTCCGCCGCGGCCAGGCCATCATTCTCGAGAGCACCACCTATCCCGGGACGACGCGGGAGATCCTGCTGCCGGCGCTCGAGAGCACGGGCCTGACGGTGGGCCAGGACTTCTTCCTCGCCTTCAGCCCCGAGCGGGTCGATCCGGGCAACGCCCAGTACGGCACCCGGAACACGCCCAAGGTGGTCGGCGGCATCACCGCGGACTGCATCCGGGTGGCCGTGGCCCTGTACCAGCCGGCCATCGACACGCTCGTCCCGGTGTCGACCACCGAGGCGGCCGAGCTGGTGAAGCTGCTGGAGAACACCTTCCGAAGCGTGAACATCGGGTTGGTCAACGAGATGGCGATCGTCTGCGACAAGCTGGGCGTGGACGTCTGGGAAGTCATCGAGGCCGCGGCCACCAAGCCGTTCGGCTTCATGAAATTCCTGCCCGGCCCAGGGCTCGGCGGGCACTGCATTCCGGTCGACCCCCACTACCTCGCCTGGAAGATGCGCGGGCTCAACTACAAGACCCGGTTCATCGACCTGGCCGGCGAGCTCAACACCGAGATGCCGCTCTTCTGGGTGCGCAAGGTGGCCGAGGCGCTGAACGGGCAGGGGAAGGCCGTGCGAGGCGCCGGCCGTGCTGGTGTTGGGCGTCGCCTACAAGCGCGACATCGACGACATCCGGGAGAGCCCAGCGCTCGACATCATCCGCCTGCTGGAGGGCCAGGGTGCGAGAGTCAGCTATTCCGACCCGTACGTGCCGGTCCTCGCCGAGGATGGGCATGAGTTTCGCTCGGTGGCGCTCGATTCCAAGACCGTCGCCGCAGCGGATTGCGTCATGATCGTTACCGATCATACAGCGGTGGATTACCGCATGATCAAGCGTCACGCGAAGCTGGTGGTCGACACGCGCAACGCCATGCCGAAAGAGGATTGACATGCACGTGGCGGTGATCGGAAGCGGCTACGTCGGCCTGGTGGCCGGCGCCTGCCTGGCGGAGACCGGGAATGACGTCGTCTGCGTCGACAAGGACGCGGAGAAGATCTCCCGGCTCCAGCGGAACGAGATTCCGATCTACGAGCCCGGGCTCGAGCCGATGGTGAAGCGGAACCAGGAGGAAGGTCGCCTCACCTTCACCACCGATCTCCCGTCGGCGGTGCGCGACGCGCGCGTGGTATTCATCGCCGTCGGCACGCCGCCGGGCGAGGACGGCTCGGCGGACCTTCAGCACGTGCTGGGAGTGGCCAAGGAGATCGGCCGGAGCATGAACGGCCACAAGGTGATCGTGACCAAGTCCACGGTGCCGGTAGGGACGGCCGAGAAGGTGCGCGCCGCGGTCCGGTCGGAGACGGCGCTCCCGTTCGCGGTGTGCTCGAACCCGGAGTTCCTCAAGGAAGGCGCCGCGATCGAGGACTTCATGAAGCCCGATCGGGTCGTCATCGGCATCGACGACGAGGAGGCGAAGGCGGTCATGGGCGAGCTGTACGGGCCGTTCACCCGCCAGGGCGGCGACCGGATCCTGTTCATGGACATCGCCTCGGCCGAGGTCACCAAGTACGCCGCCAACGCGATGCTCGCCACCCGGATCTCGTTCATGAACCAGATGGCGCGCTTCTGCGAGCTGGTCGGCGCCGACGTGCACAACGTCCGGCTCGGCATCGGCTCGGACCAGCGGATCGGCCGCGCGTTCCTGTATCCAGGTCCCGGCTACGGCGGCTCGTGCTTTCCGAAGGACGTGAAGGCGATCATCCACACCGCCGACTCGCTCGGGCTGTCGCTCGACGTGCTGAAGGCGGTCGAGGATGTGAACGAGGCGCAGAAGCGCGTCGTGCTGCAGAAGACCCTCGCCCAGCTCGGCACGAACCTGAACGACAGGATCGTCGGCATCTGGGGCCTCGCGTTCAAGGCCGAGACCGACGACATGCGCGAGAGCCCGACCATCCCGCTCATCGAGGGACTGCTCGCGGCCGGCGCCCGGGTGCAGACGCACGACCCCAAGGCCACCGACTCCGCCCGCGCCATCTTCGGCGACCGCGTGATGTACGCCGCCGACCCCTACAGCGCCGCGCACGGTGCCGACGCGCTGCTGGTCATGACCGAGTGGCTGGTCTACCGCAATCCGGATTTCGAGCGGGTGCGGAAGCTGCTCCGCCGCCCCCTCCTCATCGACGGCCGCAACCTCTACGATCCGGCCCGGATGACCGCGCTCGGCTTCGAGTACCACGGGATCGGACGGAGCACGCGGTGACCCGGGTCCTCGTCACCGGGGCGGCGGGGTTCATCGGCTCGCATCTGGTCGAGGCGCTGGCCCGCCGCGGCGACGAGGTGGTGGGGATCGACAATTTCGACCCGTTCTATGCCCGCGGAATGAAGGAGCGCAACCTGCGGGAGATGGGGCGTCTGCCTGGGTTCCATTTCCACGAGCAGGACATGCTGGACGTCGAGGCGCTCCAGCGCGTTGCTCACTCCCGATACGGTCATCGCGCACCTCGCCGCGAAGGCGGGCGTGCGGCCGTCGATCGCCGATCCGGTGGGGTATGCCGCAGGCCAACGTCACCGGCACCGCCGCGGTGCTCGAGGCCGCGCGCCGGGCCGGCGTGTCGCGGATCGCGTTCGGCTCGTCCTCCTCGATCTACGGTGACAGCACGCCGGCGCCCTTCCGGGAGGACGCGGCGGCGATCGAGCCCGTCTCGCCCTACGCCGCCACCAAGCGGGCCGCCGAGCTTCTCATCCGCGCCGTCGCGCCCATCTACGGATTCCGCTGCGCCGCGCTGCGGTTCTTCACCGTCTACGGGCCGCGTCAGCGGCCCGACCTCGCCATCCACGCGTTCGCACGCCGGATGGTCGAGGGCGAAGTGATCACCCTGTTCGGCGACGGCACCCAGGCGCGCGACTACACCTACTGCGACGACATCGTCGCCGGCGTCACCGCCGCCATCGACTGGACCGCCACGGCGCCGATCGGGCTGGAGCCGTTCAACCTCGGCGGCAACCGCTCGGTACCCACGGGCGCGATGGTGGCGGAGCTGGCGCAGGCGCTCGGCATCGAGCCGAAGCTGCAGTGGGGCCCGATGCAGCCGGGCGACGTCCAGCGGACGGCCGCGGACCTGACCCGGTCCGGCGCCGACGCTGGGCTACGCGCCCGTGACGCCGTTTCCGGAGGGGATCCGCCGCTTCGTCGCCTGGTTCCGGGAGGCCTATGGCCGGTCAGACTGAGCGCCTGCTGGCCCGGGCGCGCGATCGCTTCACGGTGCAGGACTACTACGGCGCGATCTACCTGCTCGAGGAGATCGTCGCGACGGGCCGCGCCTTCGCGGACGTGCACCACCTCATCGGTGTCTCGCTGTCGCTGCTGGGCCGCTCCGAAGAGGCGCTGACGCAGTTCCGGCATGCGCTCGAGCTCAACCCGCGCTACCTCGAGGCGCTCATCCACCAGGGGCTGGTGCTGAGCGAGCTGGGCCGGGCCGCCGAAGCCGAAGAGGCGTTCCGCCGCGCCGCCGAGAGCGTGACGCCGTCGACGACCGGCCTGCCGGCGCCGGTGGCCGCGCGGCTCGCCAACCAGCACGCCGAGCTGGCCGACGCGTACGCCGAGGCGGGCGCGCTGGCCCGGGCGATCGAGCAGTACGAGCGCGCCCTCGAGCTCGGCCCGGGCTTCCAGGACCTGCGCTACCGGATGGCGCGGGTGATGCTCGAGGCGGGCCGGCCGCTCGAGGCGCGCGACGCGCTGGAGGACGTCCTCCGGGCACGGCCCAACTTCGTCGACGCGGAGGCCGCCCTCGGCCTCGCCCATTTTCTCTCCGGCGACGGCGTCGGGGCGCGCGACGTCTGGCGTGCCTGCCTTGCGCGCCGGCCCGAGAACGCGCGGGTCGAGGCCTACCTGGCGATGCTGGGACGCACCGGCGCGTGAGAGCCGGCTGGGCCGCGCGCGCCGGCGTGGCGTCGCTGCTGGCCGCCAGCCTGGCGGGCGCGTGCGCCAGCGGCGACCGCGAGCGCGAGGGCGACCGGGCCTACGCCGACGGACGCTACGCGGAGGCGCTCACCGGATACCGCCCGCTCCTGGCGGGGCGGCCCACCGCGGCGCTCTGGGCCAAGGTCGGTGCCGCGGCGCTCCACGCGAACGAGCTGCGCGAGGCGACGGATGCCTACCTGCGGCTTGCCAGCAGCGACCCGACCCGGGCGGACGAGGCGGCCGAGGGGCTCGAGGCGGTGGCGCGCGCGGCGGAGCGGGCCGGCAACGGCGAGGTGCTCCGCGAGGTGGTCACCGGGCTCCAGGCGGTGGCCCCGGAGCGCGCCACCGGGCGCTACGCGCTCATCCTGGCGCTCCAACCCGATCCGGACACCGCCGAGCTGGTGACGCTGCTGCCGGGCGCGCTCGCGGCCGCGACGGCGCCGGAGACGGTCGATTCGCTGCTCGCGCTCTACGGCCGCGCGCTCGAGGCCACGGCCGGATGCGGCCAGGCACTGCTCCAGTACCGCGCGGTGCTCCGGCGGAGCCAGGACAGCAGCATGCGCGCCCCCGCACGCCGAAGCGCGGCGGATTGCGCCTACACGCTCGGTGCCCGGGCCGATTCGGCCCGGAAGGTCGAGGACGCGGCGCTCTGGTTTGCGGAGTCGGCCCGGATGGACTCGACCACGCCGACGGGCCGGCGCGCCCTGCTGCGGTACGCGGCCGCCCGCCTCGTGCAGGGCGACACGCTGGCGGCGGCGCTGGCGTTTCAGACGGTGGCCTCGGCCGGCACCGCCGATTCGATGGGCGAGGCCGCCGCGGCGCGGCTGTCGGCGCTGGGACTGTTCCCACTGACGGGCGATTCCGCCCGTACTGGAGTGCGATGATCCGGAGAAGCTGCTGGCTGCTGGTGCTCGGTGCGGCCGCCTGCGGCGGGTCGACCCCGGAACCGCGTGCCACCCCGACGCCCGTCTCGCGGGTGGCGGAGGCGGCGTCGAGCGGCGAGATCGACACGCTCTGGGCCCGGCGCCAAGACGGCCGTCCGCCGTGGCAAGTGGGGCGACGCTCTCAAGCATCTCGACCGGGTCCTGCTCGAGTTCCCGCCGGGCGACCCGCGCGCGCCGCAGGCGCACATGTTCGAGGGCGAGGCGCAGTTCGCCATGGGCAGCCACCTCCAGGCCGCGCGCGAGTTCCGGAAGGTGTCCGACGACACGCCGAACGATCCGCTGGCTCCCGAGGCGCTGCTTCGGGTCGGTGACGTCTACGCCGACCTCTGGCGGCGGCCCGAGCTGGATCCGTCGTACGGCCAGACGTCGCTCGCCACCTACCAGGAGCTGCTCAACCGCTATCCGGGCACCACGGCGGCCAAGCGCGCGCAGGAGCGGATCGATGACCTGCAGGAGCGCTTCGCCACGAAGGAATACAAGGCGGCGCTGTACTACATGCGTCTCAAGGCCTTCGACTCGGCGATTCTGTACCTCAAGGACCTGGTCGCGACGTACCCGCGGAGCGCGGTGGCGCCGGACGCGCTGATCCATCTCGTCCAGGCGTACCGGACGCTCGGCTACAAGGAGGACGTGCAGGAGACCTGCGGATACATCCGCCGGTTCCACGCCAAAGCGCCGGGCGTGGTGAAGGCGTGCCCGGACAGCGCGGGGGCGTCGTGAGGCGGCCTGACCCGCCGTCATCCCGAGCGCAGCGAGGGACCTTCGCCGTCCGCCGGGTTCCGGCCGTGGGCAGTCCCCGCCCTCGTCACGTGACGCTCCATCGGCCTCCTCGGCGGCTCGTTCGATCCCGTCCATCACGGCCATCTGATCGTCGCCCAGGTCGCCGCCGAGGCCCTCGGCCTCGACGAGCTCCGCTTCGTCCCCGCCCGCGAGCAGCCCTTCAAGCACGGTCGCCACGCCGCCTCCGCCGCCGATCGGGCGGCCATGCTGGAGCTGGCGGTGGCCGGGACGCCGCGGCTTCGCGGTGGAGCGGGCGGAGCTCGACCGGGAAGGGCCCTCCTACACGGTCGAGACGCTGCTGGGCCTCCGCACCCGCGAGCCCGGCGTCGCCTGGACCCTCCTGCTGGGTGCCGATGCCGCCGCGGAGCTCGACGCGTGGCACCGGGCGGCGGAGCTGCCCGGCTTGGCCCGGATCGTGGTCTTCGCGCGGCCCGGCACCCCGATTCCGTCCTCCCCCCTGATCGCCGGCACCGTCGAGGTCCCCGCGGTCGAGATCTCGGCCACCGAGATCCGCCGGCGCGTCCGGGAGGGTCGGCCGGTGCGGTACTGGGTCCCCGACGCCGTGGCCGAGTATATGGTCCGGCACCGCTTATATTTGGACGCAGAATGATCAAGAATCTGATGACCGCGGTCTTCGGGACCCGGTTCGACCGCGAGCGGCGCCGGATCCAGCCGACCGTCGACGCCATTCACGCCGAAGAGGAAAAGCTCCAGGACCTGAGCGAGGACGAGCTCAAGGCCCAGACGGCGCGTTTCCGGGCGCGGCTGGCGGAGCGCACCGGCGCGATCAAGGCCGAGCTCGACGAGGTGCGCGAGGCCAAGCACGGCTGCGCCGACCCCGACGAGCGCGAGAAGCTGGAGCAGCGCTTTCACGAGCTGGAGACCGGCTACAAGAAGGAGCTGGCGGCCGGCCTGGACGAGCTCCTGCCGGAGGCCTTCGCCACGGTGCGGGAGGCCTGCCGCCGGCTGATGGGCACCCCGGTCCAGGTGATCGGGCACGAGCTCATCTGGGACATGGTGCCGTACGACGTGCAGCTCATCGGCGGCGTCGTGCTCCACCAGGGGCGGATCGCCGAGATGGCCACCGGCGAGGGCAAGACCCTGGTCGCCACGCTGCCGCTCTACCTCAACGCGCTCACCGGGCGCGGGGCGCACCTGGTCACGGTCAACAACTACCTGGCCCGGCGCGACTCGCAGTGGATGGGGCACGTCTTCAAGTATCTGGGTCTCAGCGTCGCCTGCCTGGACGACACCGAGCCCTCCTCGCCCGAGCGCCGCGCCGCCTACCTGGCCGACATCACCTACGGCACCAACAACGAGTTCGGCTTCGACTACCTGCGCGACAACATGGTGTTCTCGCTGGAGCAGCGGGTCCAGCGCGAGCACGCGTACGCCATCATCGACGAAGTGGACTCGATCCTCATCGACGAGGCGCGGACGCCGCTCATCATCTCGGGTCCGGTGGGGAACGAGGCGGACGACAAGTACGCCACGTTCAACCGCCAGGTGGCCGAGCTGGTGCGGAAGCAGACCGGGGTGGTCAACACCCTGCTCGCCGAGGCCGAGCGGCTGCTCGAGGACGAGAAGACCCGGCAGGACGCGGCGCTCAAGCTGTACCAGGCCCAGCTCGGCATGCCGAAGAACAAGCGGCTGCTCAAGATGTACAACGAGACCGGGATCAAGCAGCTGGTCCAGCGGATGGAGCTCGACGCGATCGCCGACCGCAAGCTGCCGATGAAGCAGCAGCGGATGCGCGACCTCGAGGACACGCTGTACTTCGTGCTCGACGAGAAGGGCCACTCGGTCCACCTGACCGACCGGGGCGCCGAGGCGATGTCGCCGGACGACCCCGAGCTGTTCCTGGTGCCCGACATCTCCGAGGCGATCCACCGGATCGACAAGGATCCCGACCTCTCGCCGCACGACCGGATCGAGCAGCGCCGCGCGGTCGAAGGCGAGTACGCGCTCAAGAGCGAGAAGCTCCACATCATCCACAAGCTGCTCCAGGCGCACGTCCTCTACGAGAAGGAAGTGGACTACCTGGTGCAGGAAGGCCAGGTGCTGATCGTGGACGAGTTCACCGGCCGCATCATGGCCGGGCGGCGCTGGGCCGACGGCCTCCACCAGGCGGTCGAGGCCAAAGAGCAGGTGCAGGTCAAGGGCGAGACCCAGACGTTCGCCACGATCACGATCCAGAACTACTTCCGGATGTACGACAAGCTGTCCGGCATGACGGGCACCGCCGAGACCGAGGAGACCGAGTTCTACTCGATCTACGGCCTCGACGTGAGCGTCATCCCGACGCACCGGCCGGTGCGCCGGCAGGACCAGGCCGACCGGATCTACAAGACCCGGAAGGAAAAGCACGACGCGATCATCGCCGAGGTCGAGCGGCTGCACGCGCTGGGCTGGCCGATCCTGATCGGCACGGTGAACGTGGACATCTCGGAGACGCTCTCGCGCCAGCTCAAGCGCCGCGGCCTCAAGCACGAGGTGCTGAACGCGAAGTATCACCAGCGCGAGGCGGAGATCGTGGCCGGAGCGGGGCAGCGCGCGGCGATCGTGATCGCCACCAACATGGCCGGCCGCGGCACCGACATCAAACTCGACAAGACGCTGGACCTGGAGCAGCCCGAGGCGGGGCTCCAGATCATCGGCACCGAGCGGCACGAGTCGCGGCGGATCGACCGGCAGCTGCGCGGCCGCTCGGGCCGCCAGGGCGACCCGGGGCAGAGCATCTTCTTCCTCTCGCTCGAGGACGACCTGATGCGGCTGTTCGGGTCGGACCGGATCGCGCGCTGGATGGACAAGAGCGGCGCCGAGGAGGGCGAGGTCATCACCGGCGGCCTGGTGACGCGCGCCATCGAGCAGGCGCAGAAGCGGGTCGAGCTGCAGAACTTCCAGAGCCGGAAGCGGCTGCTCGAGTACGACGACGTCATGAACCAGCAGCGGGAGGTGATCTACTCGCTCCGGCTGTTCGCGCTCGAGCGGGGCGAGGAGCTCAAGGCCGAGGCGCGGCGGATGATCGAGTCGGCGCTCGAGCGGGCCGTCATCCAGTTCCTGGCCGCCTCCGAGCATCCCGAGGAGTGGGACCGCGGCGGCCTGCGCGAGGCGCTCACGCTGCAGTACCTGGTGACGGTGGACGCGCTCACGGACGCCGAGGCGACGCCCGACATCGACAAGATGGTCGAGGCGGTGAAGGCCGAGGGCGAGGAGAGCTTCCGCCGGAAGATCGAGTATCTGGTGGAGTTCGGGCGGACGATCGGGATCCCGGACGTGGACAGCCAGGTGCTCTCGTCGGTGATGCTCAGACGTGCTCGACGAGCGCTGGAAGGACCATCTGTACGATCTGGACCAGCTTCGGAACGCGATCCAGTATCGGGCCTGGGGTCAGAAGGACCCGCTGGTGGAGTACAAGCGCGAGGCCTTCGAGATGTTCGAGGACCTCATGCACGACATCCAGTCGACGTTCACGGAGCGGTTCCTCAAGATCCAGGTCAGCGCGGAGCGCCCCGAGCCGCCGCGGGCCCCGCCGCCGCCACCGCCGACCGCGATCGCGCACCAGTCCGCGCCGACGAGCGGGGCCGACGATCTGTTCATGGGGACGCCGCCGCGGGTGGCTCCGCCGCGCGTCGGGCGGGCCGACGCCGACGCTGACCAGCTCGCATGGGCCGCTCGCGCCGGGCGACGGCGGCGGTGCCGGAGGTGGGGCGGAACGATCCGTGTCCGTGCGGGTCGGGGAAGAAGTACAAGAAGTGTCACGGGGTGGGCAGGTAACCGACCAGGCCCATCCGGTTAATCCAGCGACACGCGGCCCTCCGTTGACAGCCTGAGCGGAGGGCCGCATCGTGTCTGGTACCTGGCACGCATTTGCGCGAACGGAGGTCTATATGACGCACGCGTTGCTGGTCACAGCATCGGTAGTGATGGTGGCGCTCCTCGAGTCATGCGGCGAATCTGACAGGTCGCGTGCCGAGGAATCCGGCAGGCAGGCCGATTCCGCGGGGTTGGCAGCCAAGCCGGCGGAGCGGCGAGTCTCGATGTCGATGATTGGGAAGCGGCTTGGGCCGGGGAACCGGGTGATGGAGCCCACCTTTCAATTCGCTCCGCAGGACACCGTGTTCCTCTCGGTGGCCACCGAAGGGTCGGTCGGAGCGAGCAAGATCACCGCGGCCTGGCGCTCGCAGGGGGGCGAGATCGTGCAACAGTCGTCCGAGCCGGTCCAGGATACGGACGGGAGTACCGCCTTCTCGCTGGCGCAGCCGAAGGGGTTGAAGCCTGGGACCTACAAGGTGGTCGTCTTTCTAGGCGACGACTCGGTGGACGCCAAGGTGTTCGCAGTCAAGAAGTAAGTCGTACGTTCCGGATGGTCGCTACGGGCCTGAGCGCGAGCTCGGCACAATCGGAGGCTGGTCGTGTGCTTCGAGGCCGCGGGATTGTTGTGAGTGTGTTCCGCTCGGTGCTGACCACCGCGCTGAGAGGCGGCGTCCGCGCAGGGGCGTTCGTGGCCGTCATCGCCGGGTTGGGCCGCACCGCCGACGCGCAGTCCGCGGCCCTCGAGCCCGGCCAGCCGGCACCGCCGTTCGACCTGGCCACCCTCGATGGTAGTCGTGTCGCGTTGGCGGATTTCCGAGGCCGCCCGGTCGTGATCAACTTCTGGGCAACCTGGTGCGTGCCGTGTCGGGTCGAGATGCCGATGCTCATCGGCGCGTGGCGCGGCAATCGCGACCGGGAGCTCGAGATTGTCGCCGTCAACCTCACCGACCAGGAGCGAGGCAAGGACGTCCGGCGATTCGTCGAGGAGCTGGCACTGCCGTTTCACGTGGCGCTCGATGGCGCGGCCGGGTTCGCGAGCGGTACGGTCTCGTGAGCCTTCCCACCACGGTGTTCGTCGACTCCGCCGGGCACGGTGCGAGCGCGCCATTCCGGCCCGCTGTCCGAGCACAATCTCTCCGAGGGGCTCGCCGCGATCCTGCCGGTGGCCGCCGTGGCCGCACCGGCCGCCGGGATCGATTCGACCAGGTAGGGTGGCCCTCATTTGCGCTTAAGTGTGGCGACCCGTACCTTGGCCGTATCCCCCAAAGGAGCTTATCGATGCCGTCACCGCGCGGGTGCTGGGCACGACGGCTGGTGATCGGGTTCGGGATCGCGGCCGGGCTCGGCAGCCTCCCGGCGGAGGCGCACGGCCAGGGTGAATGCCGATTCGCTTCACGTCCCCCAGTCTGGGTGGACATCGGCAGGTAGTGCTGGGGGATAGGGAGTGGGAATTCGGGCTGTCGTACCGCGCCGGGCGGGCAGCCCAACCGGTTCAACATCAACACTGTGGATCTGTCACTCGCGTATGGGGTCACCAGCCGGCTCAGCCTGCGACTGACCGTTCCGCTCACGACCGGAATCAATTCGCGGATCCATCCAGACGGGGTTCGGCATGAAACATCCGCCACCGGGCTGGGTGATATCAACCTGATCGGCAGCTATTGGCTGCTCGACCCCGGCACCCACTTGGCGGGGAACGTGAACCTCGGCCTTGGTCTCAAGGCCCCGACCGGCAGCAACAGTGTCGAGGATGAGTTCGGCCTCGCCTCTGGAACCATTCAGTTCCCTGTACACCCGGGACTGCAGCCCGGTGGCGGAGGGTGGGGTATTTTGGTCGAGGCACAGGCGTACCAGCGGCTCTCGGGCGGCCTGTCCGGATACATCTTCGGAGCGTACCAGCTCAGCCCGCGGGTGGCGACCGAGATCAGGTTCAGCCCGACGGCGCCGACCAGCTTCCTGTCGGTTACCGATGTGTACCACGCCCGCGCGGGCTTGGCCTATGCCCTGGTGCCTCAAGCCGGCGTTTCCGTCAGTCTCGGCAGCAGAATTGACGGCGTCGCCCGTGCGCGACGTGCTCGGCGGCGACGAGGGATACCGATCCCCGGGCTACAGCCTGTTTCTCGATCCAGGACTAGCGGTCACTCGTGGGAAGGGCACCTTCACCCTGAGCGTGCCGGTCCGGCTACGGGGCACTTTCAAACAGAACCTCAATGACCGGGCTGGCGGTCCGCCACCATCGGGTGATCGCGGCGACCTTGCCAGCTACCTGATCTTCCTCGGCTACGCTCACCGCTTTTAGCCACCACGCCGTAGCCGCTGAACGGTTCGCCACGAACCGGGCCGCGCTCGCTTCGGCGAAGCGCGGCCCCGCTGCGTCGGTACTCTTCGGGAGCCACGCTGATCCCGACTGCAACTACACCTCGCGGCACCCGGCTGAGGAGTATGGACGCTGACCTGCTCGAGCGGCTTCAGGCGGCGGTGGCCGACCGCTACCGGCTGGAGCGGGAGCTCGGCCGGGGCGGGATGGCGGTCGTCTATCTGGCCACCGACCTCAAGCACGGGCGCCAAGTCGCGCTCAAGGTGCTGCGGCCCGAGCTGACGCCGGCGCTGGGCGCCGAGCGCTTCGAGCGCGAGATCGCGATCGCGGCGCGATTGCAGCACCCGCACATCCTCGGGCTGCACGACTCGGGGAGCGCGGCGGGGATGCTGTACTACGCGATGCCGTACGTGGCGGGGGAGACGCTGCGGGCGCGGCTCAGGCGGGAGGTGCAGCTGCGACGTGGGCGAGGCGGTGCGGATCGCGGGCAGGTGGCGGAGGCGCTGGCGCATGCGCACGCGGCGGGGGTGATCCACCGGGACATCAAGCCGGAGAACATCCTGCTGTCCGGCGGGCCACGCGCTGGTGGCGGACTTCGGGATCGCGCGGGCGCTGGATGCGGCCGGGGGCGAGGCGCTGACGGAGACGGGCCTGTCGCTGGGCACGCCGTGCTACATGAGTCCGGAGCAGGGGATGGGCGGCCGGGCGCTGGACGGGCGGAGCGACCTGTACGCGCTGGGCTGCGTGCTGTACGAGATGCTGGTGGGGGAGCCGCCGTTCACGGGCCCGACGACGCAGACGATCCTGGCGCGGCACGCGGTGGACCCGGTGCCGAGCCTCCGGACGGTGCGGCCGACGGTGAGTACGGCACTGGAGGCGGTGATCGCCCGGGCGCTGGCCAAGGTCCCGGCCGATCGCTACGCCTCCGTCAGCGAGTTCCGGGCGGCGCTGGCCCAGACCCTCCACGCTCCAGCTGCGACCATCACGCTCCCGGTCCCGACCGCCCGTCGGCGTCCTAGAGTGGTGGCCCTGGGGTTGACGGTCATCGCTACGGCAGCAGTGGTATTGAGTGCGCTCGCCTGGTGGCGCGCTGGCCACACGCGAGGCTGCCGCGTCGCCGGAAATTCGGTCATTGGCTGTGGAGTCATTCGAGAATCTGACCGGGGATTCCGGCCAGGTGTATCTGGCGAAAGGGATCACCGATCAGCTCGAGGCGGAGCTGGCGCAGATCGGTGCGCTGCGCGTAGTGGGTCTGTCCGATATCGAGGGAAACACGCCCGCGCTCCAAGCCGCAGGCAAGCTCGGCGTGGACGTCGTGCTGGCCGGCTCCCTCCAACGCGCCGGAAGCACCCTGCATATCACAGCGCAACTCAAGTCGGTGGCTACCAGGCAGGCGGTGTGGGCCCGGACGTTCGACGGCGACCTGTCCACGATCCTCCAGCTCCAGGCGGATGTGGCACGCGCAGTCGCGGAACGCATCCGGGTATCGCTGACGCCTGGCGAGCGATCAAAGATCGCGGGCAGCCGGCCGAGCGTTACACCGGCGGCGTACGAGGCGTACGTCCGGGGCGCGTACTTCCTTTGGAGGGGGACGGAGACAGGCTTTCGGACAGCAATCGGATACTTCCAGAAGGCGATCGATGCGGATCCGACCTACGCGGCGGCGTATGCTGGAATGGCGAACGGCTACACCACTCTTGGGCTACTTCGGAACAGCAACGCCGGAGGAAATGTTCCCGAAAGCCCGAGCGGCTGCCCTGAAGGCCCTGGAGCTGGATCCGATGCTCGCCGCGGCTCACATGTGCCGTGGCCTATGAGATGTACAAGGTGAATGGGATTTCGCCGGGGCTGAACGGGAAATTCGCCGCGCGCTCGAGCTCGATTCCACCAATGCCGAGATCCACTGGCTGTTCGGCATGTACCTGACTGGCATGGACCGCGGTGCGGAAGCCATCGCCCAGGTGGAAAGGGCCCAGGAACTCGACCCTCTTTCCCTCATCATCCAAGCCGCGTCGGCCCGGTCGTACTACAACGCCCGCCGCTACCAGGAAGCAATTACGCAGGCGAGGAGCGCCCTCGAGATCGATTCAACATTCAGCCGGGCCCACTTCTGGGTCGGGATGGCCCAGGAGCAGCTCTCCCGTCCGGACGACGCCATCCGTGAATTCGAGACGACGATCGCTCATGGTGGACCCGCCTCGATCTATCTCGCCGCTCTCGGGCACACCTACGGCGTCATCGGACAGCGGGACAAGGCTCTCGCCGTCCTGGCCGAGCTCCAGACCCGCGCCAAGTCGCGCTACATCTCCCCGCTGGACATCGCGACGGTGTATCTCGGACTGGGCGACGCCGACGCGACCTTCCAGTGGCTCGAGCGGGCCTATCAGATGCGGGCGGGTGCGCTCGTCTATCTCGCGGTCGATCCCCGCTACGATGCCGTCCGCTAGGATCCGCGGTTCGGGACTTGGTGCGCCGGATCGGCCTTCCGGAGGTTGCTGCAGGGCCCCGGCGAAGCGGCTCGATGACCGGTTCGTGACGGGGCGCGAAGCGGCGCGGTGGTGGGCCCGCTGTGACCGCGGAGTTACCATTGTGAGAGCCTACCCCGGGCGCGAAGATCACAGGTGGGTGGCAGCGGGTGGATGGCAGGGAGTTTCTAGCAAGCCCAGATATCGATGGAGGTGTCTATGACTCACCTCACGCAGGTTGGCCCGCCCTTGCTGATGGCCGTTGCGCTCTCCGGAGCTTGTGGCCGGTCCGAGGAATCACGCCAGGCGGGAGCGGAGACTGGAGCGACCGATTCGGCCGCCGTGGCGGCATCCGCCACCCCCGGGCGCCGAGTCTCGAATGTGATGATCGGACGCCAGATCGGACCCAATGAGCGCGTCACCGAGCCGACCTTTCAGTTCACTCCCCATGATACCGTGCATGTCTCCGTGGCGACCGAAGGCGCCGGCGGCGGCAGGCTGAGCGCCGCCTGGCGGTCTCAAAGCGGCGAGGTCCTGCAGCAGACCTCGGTGCCGGTCCCGCCCGCTGGCGAGAACGCCGCGTTCCACCTCTCACGGCCCGAGGGGCTGAAGCCGGGGACCTACAAGGTGATCGTCTTCCTGGACGAGGACTCGGTCGAGACCAAGGTCTTCGCCGTGAAGAAATAGCGGCCGCGTAGCCGTCGGGGTACAAGCCGCACCAGGCGTGCGACAACCAGACGCCCGGCCCCTGTCGCGCGGCGGGTGAAGACCGGTTACGCCTAGAGACACGTGCCGGTCTTGGGGATTCCCGCGCCGGCAGTAGCCTTCTCCAGGCACTCCGGCACCGGCGTCTTTCCGTTCGGCTTCTTCCTCACCGGCTCAAGGACCGTCACAACCGAGGAACCCCGGCTGCCGTGCCACGTGGCGACGATCTGCACCCGGCCGGCGCGCAGGCCGCTCACCATGCCGGCGGCATCGACCGAGGCGATGCCGCCGTCCGCACTGCTCCAGACCACGTCGGCCGGCGACGTGGTCGATCCGTCTGGCTGGCGAACCTTGGCGGTCAGCCGCAGTGAAGTACCGTCGTCGAGCGACGTAATGCTCGGCAGGACCGTGAGCGAGGTCACCGGGTCGGACGGAGGTTCGAGCGACGCGCCGGACTGGCAGCCCATGCCGGCCGCGGTGGTAGCGAAGACGAGCGTGAGCAATGGCAGCGTTCGCATCTGAGCCTCCAGGGTGCATCGGGACGGGTGACGGCGGCCCCACCTGCGCCGCCCGGCGCTTGCCCGGGCCGAATTGTGAGGCCTACACTACGAGGCGAGGTTCACCTCCCTCTCACGCCCCACTCATCTTTCGCTCATGCTGAGGCTCGAGACTCTTCGGCGGGCTGACCTTGACCGACGCTGCCGGCCAGCACGTGGCCCCGCAGCGGCGGCACCTCGCGCTGCTGGCCCTCCTGGCCGCTGCCGGCGACCGGGGCATGTCGCGCGACAAGGTGGTTGCCTGCCTCTGGCCGGAGAGCGCTGTCGGCAGCGCGCGCCACGCGCTGGAGCAGTTGCTCTACTCGATGCGTCGTCAGCTCCCGCAAGCGGTCGCCCAGGGAAGCGATCCGCTACGGCTCGACCCCGCCGTCCTGGGCACGGACATCGCCGAGTTCACGGGCCGGCTCGCGGCGGGCGACCTGGCCGGTGCCGTTGCCGTCTATCGCGGTCCGTTCCTCGATGGATTCTTCCTAGCGGGGCGCCCGAGTTCGAGCGGCGGGCCGAGCGGGAGCGGGCGCGGCTCGCCACGGAGCACGAGCGCGCGCTTCGCCTGCTGGCCAAGGAGGCGGAATCCGAAGGGCGGCATGCCGACGAGATCATCTCAAGCGCCGGCTGGCGGTGGCGGACCCTCTCGGTGAGCGGCCGGCCACCGACCTGGTCCGGGCCCTGGCCGCGGCGGGCGACTGGGGAGGCGCGGCACGGGCGGCACGAGAGTACACCACCCGGGTCCGGGAGGAGCTACCGGGAACTGCCCGCCCGGGACCTCGAGGCGCTGGTGGAGCGGCTGCACGCCGAGGCCCGGCGCAAGGCGGGTGAGGAGGAGGCGGACGCCGCCGGCGAGCCCGCACGGTATCTCGTCGAGCGCGAGCTCGGCCGGGGCTCGTCCGCAATTGTATACCTCGCGCAGGACCGTCGGTACGAGCGGTCGGTCGCGCTCAAGGTGCTCCGGCCGGAAATCGCCACCGCGACGGACGCGCGGCGGTTTCGCCGCGAGATCGGGATCCTGGCCCGCCTCTACCACCCCCATATTCTCCAGCTCTATGACTCCGGCGTCATGCCGCCGGGAGCCGGCCCTCCCGGCCTCTTCTACGTGATGCCCTACGTCCGCGGCGAGTCTCTCCGACAGCGGCTCCGGCGGGAGATTCAGTTGCCCATAGCCGAAGCGGTCGGGATCGCTCGGGACGTTGCTGAGGCGCTGGCCTACGCCCATGGGCAGGGGGTAGTGCACCGGGATGTCCGGCCCGAGAACATACTGCTCGAATCGGGGCATGCGCTGGTCGCGGATTTCGGTATCGCGGGCGTACTGGAAAGCGCGGGGGCGAGCGACTGTCGGCGAGCGGGATCATCCTCGGCGTACCGGACTACAGCAGTCCGGAGCAGGCGCACGGCAGCCGGGCGCTGGACGGCCGGAGCGACATCTACAGCCTGGGCTGCGTCCTCTACGAGATGCTGGGGGGCGAGCCGCCGTTCAGGGAGCCACCCGGGCGGCCGTGCTTGCACGGCACGTCGGCGACTCCGTTCCACCGCTCCGGAGCATCCCGCCCGACGTCCCGCCGGCGATCGAGCGCGTCGTGCTCCGGAGTCTGGCCAAACAGCCGGAGGAGCGTTATCCGACCGCTGGGGAGCTGGCAGCCGCCCTGCGGGAGGCGTAAGGCGTAAGTTCATTGCTCACAGCAGCGTAATGGCACGTGCCGGGCGGCGCTTCGGGCGTACCTTGGACCGATGCCGCTCTCCCTCCCCGCCGTTCCGGAGGCCGACCGCCCCCGCGAGCGCCTGTGGTCCCTGGGCCCGCGCCGCGTTGACGACTGCCGAACTTGTCGCCATCCTGTTAGGGACGGGCGGCGGCGGCTCGGACGTCCTGGAGGTGGCCGGGCGGCTTCTGGATGTCGGGGACGGATCGCTCCGGCGTCTGGCCCGCAGGCCGCGCGCCGAGTTGCTCCGGGCGCACGGCGTCGGCCCCACCAAGGCGGCCCGGCTGCTCGCGGCCTTCGAGCTGGGTGCCCGGCTGGCCCGCGAGGAGCGCCCCCCGGTGCTCCGGATCCGGGAACCCGAGGACGTCGCCCGCCTGTTTCAAACCAGGCTGCGCGACCTGCAGGTCGAGGAATTTCACCTCCTCGCGCTCGACAGTCAGAGCCAGGTCCTGCGGGAGGTGCTCGTCACCCGCGGCCTGCTCAACAGCTCCCTGGTGCATCCCCGAGAGGTGTTCCGCGCCGCGATAGCGGAAGCCGCGGCGGGGATCATCGTCGTCCATAATCACCCGAGCGGGGATCCGACCCCCTCGGCGGAGGACCGGGCGGTCACGCAGCAGCTGTCGGCCGCGGGACGCCTGCTGGATCTGCCGCTCTACGACCACGTGATCATCGCTGGAGACCGCTTCGTGAGCTTTGCCACTGCCGGCCTGCTGTGACCGGAACCTTGCCTGACCTCGCGCCCGATCTCCGGGCGGTGCTCGAGCGTCACGCCGATCGCCTCGATCTCGATCTGATCGAGCGGGCGCTCCGCTTCAGCGCGTCCGCGCACCGGGGCCAGAAGCGGATGTCGGGCGAGGATTTCGTCTCCCACAGCATCGGGGTGGCGCTCATCCTGGCCGAGCAGCTCCTCGACAGCACCACCATCGCCGCGGCGCTGCTGCACGACGTCGTGGAGGACTCGGACGTCCGCACCGAGGACATCGCGAAGGAGTTCGGCAGCGAGATCGCCGGGATCGTCGACGGGCTCACCAAGATCTCGAGCCTGACCTTCCGCTCCTCGGCCGAAGAGCAGGTCGAGAACTACCGCAAGCTGCTGCTGTCGATCGCCAAGGACGCCCGGGTCATCATCATCAAGCTGGGCGACCGGCTGCACAACATGCGCACGCTCGAGCACCTCTCGCCCGAGCGGCGGAGCCGGATCGCGCTCGAGACCCGCGAGATCTACGCGCCGCTCGCGCACCGGTTCGGCATGGCCGGCATGAAGGCCGAGCTCGAGGACCTGGCGTTCAAGTTCCTCGAGTCGGACGAGTACCGCGAGCTGGTGAACCAGGTGGCCTCGAAGCGGGCGCAACGCGAGCAGACGATCCTCAAGCTGCGGACGCCGCTCGAGTACGAGCTCAAGCGCGCCGGCATCGACTGGTACGAGGTCACCGGCCGGCCCAAGCATCTCTGGTCGATCTTCCAGAAGATGCGGAAGCGGAACAAGGGGTTCGAGGAGATCTACGACCTGATGGCCATCCGGGTCATCGTGCGGTCGGTCCCGGAGTGCTATCACGTGCTCGGCATCATCCACCACAACTGGACGCCGATCCAGGAGCGGATCAAGGACTACATCGCGAGCCCCAAGTCGAACGCCTACCAGTCGCTCCATACCACCATCTTCGGCCCGGGCGGGCAGCTCTTCGAGGTGCAGATCCGCACCCAGGAGATGCACCGCACGGCCGAGTTCGGTATCGCGGCGCACTGGCTCTACAAGCGCGACGGCAAGCCCGACGAGCTCGACCAGCACCTCGGATGGTTCCGCCAGCTCCTCGAGCTGCAGCAGGACACCCACAGCCCCGAGGAGTTCCTCGAGTTCCTGAAGATCGACCTGTACCAGGACGAGATCTTCATCTTCACGCCGCAGGGTGACGTGAAGCGGCTGCCCAAGGGCTCGACGCCGATCGACTTCGCGTTCCACGTGCACACCGAGGTCGGGCTCAAGTGCCAGGGTGCCAAGATCAACGGGCGGATCGCGCCGCTGCACCGCGAGCTCAAGAGCGGCGACACCGTCGAGATCCTCACCGGCGCCGGCGCCAAGCCGAGCCGCGACTGGCTGAGCCACGTCCGGACCGGCCCGCGCCCGGCAGAAGATCAAGCAGTGGGTCAACCACGAGGAAGAGACCATCAGCCTCGCCCTGGGCAAGGAAATCCTCGTCCGCGAGGTGCGGCGCCGGCGGCTCGACAATCCGGACGACGCGCGGCTCGCCCGGGCAGCCGACACGCTCTCGCTGGCCGACGGACGGGGCCTCGAGATCGCGGTAGGCCGGGGCGACGTCAACATCGGCCAGGTCATCAAGGCGCTCTACCCGGATCTCAATACCGACGAGATCCAGGAGCCCAAGCCGACGGTCTTCGGCCGCGTCATCGACCGCATCCGGCTCGGCCGCGGCATCAAGATCCAGGGCGTGGACGGGCTGATGGTCCGCTACGCGCAGTGCTGCCAGCCGGTGCCGGGCGATTCGGTGGTCGGATACGTGACGCAGGGGCGGGGGATCTCGATCCACCGCTCGGACTGTCCGAACCTGCTCACGCTCGCCGCCGAAGAGCGCCGGGTGGACATCGACTGGCAGGAGACCGCGGGCGAGGCGTTCGCCGTCCGGCTCGCGGTCACGGGCGAAGACCGTCGCGGCCTGTACGCCGACATCATGGAGGCCGTGAGCCAGACGGGCACCAATATCCGCGGCGCCGACCTGCATACGAAGGACGGCTCCGTGTTCGGTACGATCTTCGTCGAAGTCGACAATTTGCCGCATCTCGGCAAGGTCATGAAGGCGGTTCGGAAGGTGAAAGGCGTGACCGACATCGAGCGGAGGGACGCGCCGGGGAACCAATCGCCGCCACCGGCATAAGCCCCCGCTGGATCCATCTGGGAGGCACCATGCCCGACAACAAAGAGCCCAAAGCCGATTTCAGCGACGTGGAAGGGGGCAGCTCCTCGACCGCCCCGCCCGCCGCCCGTACCCACACGGTCGTCAAAGGTGACACCCTCTCCAAGCTCGCCAAGCAGTACTACGGCAGCGCCGGCCAGTGGAAGCGCATCTACGAAGCCAACAAGGACACCATCGAGAATCCGGACCTCATCTATCCCGGCCAGACCTTCAAGATTCCCTGAGGCCTGACCGTTCAAGGAGCGACATCATGATTCGGACCCGCAGAATGGGATGGGCCGCTGCCCTCGGCTTGGCCGTGATCGGGATGCCCGCCTGCAAGAAGAAGGAAGCGCCCGCGCCACCGGCCGAGGCCGCCGCGCCGGAACCGACACCCGCACCGCCGGCGTTCGCGGTCCTGGGGGTCGAGGTTGGCAAGGGGATCGGCGCCGACAAGCGCGTCACGACACCCGGGACGACGTTCGGCCGGCGCGACACGATCTACGCATCGGTGGCCACCGAAGGGGCCGCGCCCAGCAAGGCTATTTCCGCCAAGTGGACCTACCAGGACGGCCAGGTGGTCAAGGAGCAGGCTGAGACGATCGCCCCCACGGGCCCCGCGGCTACCGAGTTCCACATCTCCAAGCCGAAGCCGTGGCCGGTGGGGAAGTACAAGGTGGAGATCGTCGTCGACGGCGCGCCGGCGGGCGCCAAGGACTTCGAGGTCAAGTAGTGCCCGGGTACTGGATTCTCAAGACCGAACCCAGCACCTATTCCTTCGACCGCCTGGTGAACGAGCGCCGGGCGGTCTGGGACGGGGTCAGCAACGCGCTCGCGCTGAAGCACATCCGCAGCATGGCCAAGGGCGACCAGGCCTTCATCTACCACACCGGGGATGAAAAGGCACTGGTCGGCCTGGCGCGCATTGTCTCGGAGCCGTACCCTGATCCGAAGGGTGACGATCCCAAGCTGGCCGTCGTCGATATCGAGGCTGGCGCCCCGCTCGCTCGGCCAGTGACGCTCGCCGCGATCAAAGCTGACCCGGCCTTCGCGGAGCTGGCCCTCGTCCGGATGTCGCGGCTGAGCGTCGTGCCCGTGCCGCCGGATCTGTGGAAGCGGCTCCTCGCCATGGGCAGGGTTCCTGGCTAAGGGGCTCGCCAGGGACTCCCCGCGGTACCGGTGATTGCCGTCACCGAATTCGGCTCACGGATGCCCCACCTCTAAGGGTTGGCGCGTCATGAGCGCGCGATCCGAATTGCTACGGACCTCACGCACCCCAACGGAGGCGATACCATGGTTCTCGCACGGAAGCTGTTGCCGACCACGATCGCCATTGTCGCCCTCGCGGCCTGCGGAGGCGGCAACCGCGAGGGCACGGAAACGGCCGCGGTCGACACCGCGGCCCGCGCCGCCGACTCCGCCGCCCGGGCCGCCACGACGGGCCCGCTCCGCCTGGCGAACGTCATGATCGGCAAACGGCTCGGCTCGGAGAACCGGATCGCCGAGCCGACGTTCCAGTTCGCCCCCACGGATACGGTGTACGTGTCGGTCGGCCTGCAGGGGGCGCCTGCCGAAGCTCAGATAGGAGCGCGCTGGCTGGCGCAAGGGGGCAAGACGCTCGACTCCACTACCCAACCAATCACCGCGGGCGAGCACGGAAACAAGGAATTCCATCTCGCACCGGAGAAGGGGTGGGCGCCGGGGACGTACATGGTGATGCTCTCCCTGAACGGCGACTCGGCAGAGGCCAAGACGTTCGCGGTGCGGAAGGCGGTGGCGTCGGCCCCGACCGACACCGCCACGAAGTCACCCTGAGCGTCGCACCCCTAGGGCCTTCACCCTGAGCGCAGCGAAGGGGGCATGATTTCGAATCATGCCCCCTTCGCTGCGCTCAGGGTGACGTACTTGACCCTGACCGCCTGACCGCCCGCCCACATTGACATTCCGCTCCCCGGCGAACAGACTCCCTCCAACGCCCCCAGCACCTCCTCCTCTCCCCACCGGGGTGAAATCCGTGACCTCCCTCGACACCCGCACCGCCGCGCCTGCCCCGGATCGCGGGGACCGCTCGCGCATACCCGGACGTTCGCCACTGGATCGGCGGGCAGGCGGTGGCCGGCGGGCCCAGCTTCCTGGACGTGCTGAGTCCGTCCACCGGAGCGGTGATCAGCCGCGTCCCGCTCGGTGGGGCCGCGGAGGTGGATCAGGCGGTCGCCGCGGCGCGCCGCGCATTTCCCGCCTGGGCCGCGACGCCGATCAAGGAGCGGGTGCAGGTATTCTATCGGTACAAGACGCTGCTCGAGCGCCACCTCACCGAGCTCGGCGCGCTGATTACCGAGGAGCACGGCAAGATCAGGAGCGAGGCCGAGGCCGAGATTCTCAAGGCCATCGAGCTGACCGAATTCGCCTGCTCGCTGCCACAGATCGCCGTGGGCGAGGTGATGGAGGTGAGCCGGGGCGTCGAATGCCGGCTCGAGCGGCACCCGCTCGGCGTGGTGGCCTCGATCAATCCGTTCAACTTCCCGTCGATGGTGCCGCACTGGTCCTTCCCCAACGCCATCGCGCTCGGCAACACCTTCGTCCTGAAGCCGTCCGAGCAGGTGCCGCTCAGCTCCGGCCGGATCGCCGAGCTGCTGCGCGAGGCGGGGCTGCCGGATGGCGTCTTCAACCTGGTGCATGGAGGACGCGAGGCGGCGGAGGCCATCCTCGATCATCCCGGCATCGAGGCCGTGAGCTTCGTCGGCTCGACGCCCGTCGCGAAGGCGGTCTACCGCCGGGGCACCGCCGCGCTCAAGCGTGTCCTGGCGCTGGGCGGCGCCAAGAACCACGTGATCGTCATGCCGGACGCCGATCCGGAGATGGCCGCCGGAGGCGTGCTGGCCGCGATGAGCGGCTGCACCGGACAGCGATGCATGGCGGCGTCGGTGATGGTGGCGGTATCGGCCACCGATCACATCGTCGACCGGCTCGCCGCGCAGGCCAGGACGATGGTCGTGGGCCGCGACGTGGGGCCGGTCATCACCCGCCAGGCGAAGGAGCGGATCGAGCGCGCGATCGCCGAGGCGGAGCAGGCCGGGGCGAAGGTTCTGGTCGACGGCCGGAACGCCGTCGTCCCCGGCCGCGAGGGCGGCTTCTGGGTCGGCCCCACGGTGATCGACCAGGTGCGGCCCGAGATGCGGATCGCGCAGGAGGAGGTGTTCGGGCCGGTGCTCGCCATCGTGCGCACCCGGGACCTGGACGAGGCGCTCGCGGTCGAGAACGCGTCGCCCTACGGCAACGCGGCCTCGATCTTCACCGAGAGCGGCGGGCTCGCCCGGCGGACGATGGAGCAGGCGAGCGCCGGCATGGTGGGCGTGAACGTCGGCGTTCCGGTGCCGCGGGAGCCGTTCCCGTTCGGCGGGTGGAACGACTCGAAGTTCGGGGTGGGGGACATCACCGGGCGGGGATCGCTCGAGTTCTGGACGAAAGCGAAGAAGATCACGACGAAATGGAATCGGGAGGCTGGGACAAACTGGATGTCCAAGTGACGTCGTCACCCGCCCCGACGAGCCCCACCCGCGCCAGGAGTCACCCGTGACGATGACCGCCGCCCCGTCCGCCCCGGCAATGCCGCCGAGCGCCCACACGCCCCGCCCCTACACCGGGCCCTCGAAGCAGGAAGTGCTGGCGATGCGGCGGCAGTACTGCCATCCCAGCACGTTCCTCTACTATCGCGAGCCTCTCATGGTGGTCGAGGGGTTCATGCAGTACCTCTACGACGAGACGGGGCGCCGCTACCTGGACATGTTCGCGGGCATCGTGACCGTCTCCTGCGGCCACTCGCATCCGAAGTTCGTCGAGCGGCTGAAGGCCCAGATCGACGCCATCCAGCACACCACGACGATCTACCTGCACCCGAACTTCCCGCTGATGGCCCGGCGCCTGGCGGAGAAGATGCCGCCCGGCCTCGACGTGACCTACTTCGTCAACAGCGGCAGCGAGGCCAACGACCTGGCGGTGTTGATGGCCCGGGCCTACACGGGGCACAACGACGTCATCGCCGTGCGGAACGGCTATCACGGCGGCTCGCCCTCGACGATGGCGCTCACCTCGCACCACACCTGGAAGTTTCCCCAGCAGCCGAACCTCGGCGTCCACCACGCGATCAGTCCCGACCCGTACCGGAGCCCATTCACGGGCACGCCGGAGGAGATCGCCCGGAAGAGCGCCGAGGACATCCGCGATCTCGTCCGCTACTCCACGCCGGGCAGGATCGCCGCGTTCATCGCCGAGCCCATCCAGGGCGTCGGCGGGGTGACGCATGGCGCGCCCAACTACCTCCGCGAGGCCTACGCCATCGCGCGGGAGCACGGCGGCCTCTGCATCGCCGACGAGGTGCAGACCGGCTTCGGCCGCACTGGCGAGCACTACTGGGGCTTCCAGAACTCCGGCGTCGTGCCCGACATCGTCACGATGGCCAAGGGCATCGGGAACGGCTGGCCGCTCGCCGCCGTGACGACGCGTCGCGAGATCGCGGAGGCGATCACCACCCGGATTCACTTCAACACCTTCGGCGGCAACCCGGTCTCGATGGCCGCGGGGCTCGCCGTGCTCGACATCATCGACGAGGACGGGCTGCAGGAGAATTCCCGCGTCGTCGGCGGCCGGCTCAAGGCCGGCCTCGAGGAGCTTCAGTCGCGCCATCGCCTCATCGGCGACGTCCGCGGCATGGGCCTCATGCTCGGCGCCGAGCTGGTGCGGGATCGGGAGACCAAGGAGCCGGCGACGCAGGAGACGCTGGCGGTCTGGGAGGCGATGCGGGAGATGGGCGTGCTGGTGGGGAAGGGTGGGCTGTTCGGCAACACGCTCCGCATCAAGCCGCCGATGTGCATCACGGCGGCGGATGTGGATTTCACGCTCGAGGTGCTGGACGCGGCGTTGACGCGGGTGGAGCGGTGACCGCGGGTAGCCCAATCCGTCACCCGAGCGAAGCGAAGGGACTAGGCATGCCTCCGGGCAAGGCCCCTTCGCTGCGCTCCGGGTGACGACCGGTCGTCCGCCCTACCCTCAGCTCGAAAACCCGATCCCCATCCGCTCCAGCACCCGCAGCATCAGATTCGGCCGCTCCCCCTCGTCCACCCGCCGAAGCGCCCGCGTCACCGCTGCCACCGACCACGAGCGCAGACGGCTCCGGCGGATAGGGAAACGGCCGCTTCCGTACCAGCGACAGATCGAGCAACTCGCTCGGCCGGTCCAGCGCCATGTGGGCCAGGATCCGTCCCGCCAGGCGCGTCGTGCCGAGGCCATGCCCGGTGTAGCCGAGCCCGTAGCACGCCCGCCCGCCGAGCGCGCGACCAAAGAACGGCGTCATCCGCGTGGTCGAGCAGATCGGCCCGCCCCAGGCATACGGAAACTCCAGACCGGCGAGGCGCGGGAAAGTGCCGCAGGAAGCTCGCCCGCAGCGCGGCGTAGTGCGCCGGCGAGTGGTCGCACGAGGGATCGACCCGGTTGCCCGCGTAGTACGCCGCCTCGCTCGTGCCCCACAGGATCCGGTCGTCGTCCGTGAGCCGGTAGTAGTTGAAGAAGGTGCGGCCGTCGGTGATTCCCTGCCGCCGGCGCCAGCCGATGGCGTCGCGCTGCGCGGGCGTGAGCGGATCGCTCACCAGGATGTAGTCGTAGAGCGGAATGAACCGGCGGGTGATGGCGGGCAGAAGGTGGTGGGTGTACGCGCTCGTCGCCAGCACGAGCGCGTCGGGCGGTGACGCTGCCGGCCTCCGTGCGCACCCGCGCGGCGGCGCCCGCCGTCTCGATCGCCGTGGCCCGGCTCCGCTCGTACACCCGGACGCCCAGCCGCTCCGCCTCGGCGCGAAGCCCGTCGACCAGCTTGACCGGATCGAGGATGCCCCCGCCCGTCACCGCGACGCCGCCCAGGTACAGCGGCGAATGCACCTCCGCCTGCACGGCGGACCGGTCGAGCAGGTGAAAGGAATCGAGCCCGAGCCGCCGGGCCGTCTTCACCGTGCGCTCCGCTTCCTCGACGTGCGCCGCGGTGAGCGCCACCATCAGCCGGCCCGTGGGCTCATAGTCGCACCGGATGCCGCGCTCGGCGAGGAACGCGGTCATCTCGGCCACGTTGGTCTCGCCCAGCGCCGCCAGCCGGCGCGCCTCGGTCTCGCCGAAATGCTCGATCGCGAGGCCGTGGCCGTGGTCGACCGTCTCCGACAACATGCCGGCATTCCGCCCGCTCGCGCCGTACGCCGCCAGGCCCTGCTCGATGACGGCCACCTCGAGGGCGGGCTCGAGCTCCTTGAGAAACAGCGCCGTCCAGAGCCCGGTCAGCCCCGCGCCGATGACCGCGACGTCCGCATCGCGGTCGCCCTCGAGCGGGCGGTGGCCGCGTGGCGCGCGGCGGGCCAGCCAGAAACACGCCTGTTCGATGGGCTGCATGGGCGGGGCGGCGTCAGGCGAGCGGCGTGACGCTCATTCCCCGCTGGCGGAGCGTGCGCTGCTGCCAGAGCACCGTGGCGCCGAGCGCCAGGAGGCTGAGGAGCAGGATCGCGGTGGCCAGGACGTTGATCTGTGGCGGGAACGCGGCGCGGCGGGCACCGTAGACGTACAGCGGGTAGGTGACCCGGTTGCCGGCGTTGAACAGCGTGATGATGAAGTCGTCCAGCGAGAGGGCGAACGCCAGCATCGCCGCCGCCACGATGCCCGGCGCGATGATCGGCAGCGTGACCTTGAAGAACACCCGCATCGGCGGCGCGCCCAGGTCCATCGCCGCCTCCTCGAGCGTCCAGTCGAAGCCGCGGATGCGCGCCCGCACGCATAGCGCCACGTAGCTCACCGAGAACATGATGTGGGCGATGACGATCGTGTTGAATCCGGTGCGCACGTTGAGGTCCAGGAACAGCGACAGCAGCGACGAGCCGAGCACCACCTCGGGGGTCGTGAGCGGCAGCACCAGCAGCAGGTTGACGGCCGAGCTGCCGCGGAACTTGTACCGGGTGAGGGCCAGGGCGATGAGCGTCCCGAAGATCGTCGCGACCAGCGTCGACAGCGCCGCCACCCGCAGGCTCAGCTTCATCGACTCGTAGAGCGCTCCATACGCAAACGGGTTGCTCCACGCCTCGAGCGAGAACGACTTCCACACGAAGTTGAACTTGCCGGCCGGCTTGTTGAAGCTGTACAGGATGATCACGAAGATCGGCAGGAACAGGTACAGCAGGACCAGCCAGGCCACCCCGTCGAGCAGCCAGCGCCCGAGCCGGCGCATCAGGCCAGCTCCTCGGTGCCGAGCACGCGGGCATACGCCAGCACGCCGAGGGTGATCACCGCCATCAGCACGAAGGAAAGCGACGCGGCCAGGGGGTAGTCTCGGACCTCCAGGAACTGGTTCTGGATGACCGTGCCGATCATCTGCTGGTTGGGGCTGCCGAGGAGCTGGGCGTTGATGAAGTCACCCGTCGCCGGAATGAAGGTGAGCAGGCTTCCGGCGAACACCCCGGGCAGCGAGAGTGGCAGCACCACCTTCCGGAATGCTTCGAGCGGCGTGGAGTAGAGATCCTCCGCCGCCTCGACCAGCCGGCAGGTCGATCTTCTCGAGGCTCACGTAGATCGGGAGGATCATGAACGGCAGGAAGTTGTAGGTGAGCCCGCCGACCACGGCGATCGTGGTGTCCAGCAGGCGGCCCCCCGCGCCCAGGATATGGAGCTGCTGCAGCAGCCAGACCGCCGGCCCACCGTCGTTGAGGATGGTCTTCCAGGCGAAGGTGCGGACCAGGAACGTCGTGAAGAACGGCAGCACGACCAGGCCGAGCAGCAGGTTCTTGAGCCGCCCCGCCCGGAAGGCGATGAAGTAGGCCAGCGGATAGCCCATCGCGAGCGCCAGCAGGGTGGCGCCCAGAGCGTAGCGCAGAGAGCGGAAGAAGTGGACGCCGTAGTTGCCCAGCGCGCGGCCGTACGCCGTCGTACCACGGGCCGGGCCCGGAGACCGAGGTCTGGGCCAGGGTGATCGTCGGGCGCGACGAAGAACACGAGCAGCCAGAGGATGCCCGGAGCCACCAACAGGTAGGGGGCGAGGCGGCTGCGCCTCGACCCCCCTGATGCCGTGCCCGCCATGTGTGCCTCTACGCCCCGATGGCGTCCTGGAAGATGCGGTTGAACTCGGTGTCCTCCGCGTCGCTCAGCGCCTTGAACACGTGGAGCCGGGCGCGGAGCTCGTCGGGCGGGTTCACCAGCGGGCTGCTGGCCAGGTCGGGCGCGATCTTGGCGAGCTCCGCGCCGGCGCCCTTGACCGCCGAGAGGTAGGGCGCGCCGGCCACGATCTGGGCCGAGTGCTTCGGATCGTAGACGTAGTTGATCCACGCCATGGCGAGGTCCTGCCGGTCGTCCGTCTTGGGGATCATCATGTTGTCCGAGTACAGCATCGCCCCTTCCTTCGGCGCGATCCACCGGAGGTTCGGGTTGTCGGCCGCGAGCCCCTGGATGTCTCCCGACCAGGCGATGGCCACGGCGATGTTGCCGGCCGCGAGGTCCTCCGCGTAGTCGTTGCCGGTGAACTTGCGGATCTGGCCGCTCTCCCGGGCCTTCTTGATCTTGGCTGCCGCCGCCTTCGCGTCGGCCACCGTGGCCTTCGTCGGATCCTTGCCCTGGCCGAGCATGACCAGGCCGATGGTGTCCCGCATCTCGGTGAGCATCGTGACCTGGCCCTTGAACTTCGGGTCGAAGATGTCGTTGATGCTCGTCAGCTCACGCCCGGTCTTCTTCGGGTTGTAGCCGATGCCGGTCATGCCGGAGAGCCACGGCACGCTGAACTTCCGGCCCGGATCGAAGCTCACGTCCTTCACGTTGTCGACCAGGTTGGCCTTGTTCGGGAACTTGGCGTCGTCGAGCGGGGCCACGTAGCCGAGCTGGATCAGGCGGCCGGCCATCCAGTCGGTCAGGACGATGATCTCGCGGTCGATGCTCTGGTTCCGCTTGAGCGGCTCGTCGATCTTGGCGAAGAACTCGGCGTTGTCGTTGATATCCTCGGTGTACTCGGTCTTGATGCCCGTGGCCTTCTCGAAGTCGGGCACCGTCTGTTTGTCGATGTAGAGCGGCCAGTTGGAGATGCGGAGCGTCTTGCCGCCGCCTCCGGCGGCCACCGCCGCCGTATCTCCGCCGCCCGCGGCCGCGCCTTCCTTGCCGCCGCCGCAGGCGGCCAGCAGACTGTTCCCGAGCACCAGTCCGCCCGCACCCAACGCGGTTCGCCGAATGAATCCGCGTCGGTTGATCGCCTGGCGGAGCAGGGCGTGGAGCTCGTCGTCTCGCGGGTCGGACTTGCGTCGGCTCATGGGGACACTCCTGCGGAGGTACGAGTGATGGGGACGGTGGCGTTGGTTATGGGTGGCGCGGCATGGCGACTCGCTCGACCGTGTGCTCCGGGATCACGCCGTCGAGATTCACCGCAGCAGCGCCAGCGGCCGGCGGCAGCAGCCGCGCTGCGTTGGTATCCCAGCCCACCCAGAGGCCGAGGCCGGGCTGGAGATCCGGGAGCGACTGCTCGGGCCCAACGTGCGCGACGATCTCGGTGCGGTCTGCCGCGCGGAGCGTGCAGCGGACGACCGGGCCCTGAAACACCGCGTGCTCGACCGTCACCGGCACGCCCGAGCCGTCGGCCGGCGCGGCTTCGCGTGAGGCGGAGCCGCTCGGGCCGCACCATGATGGTGGCGGCGGCGCCCGACCGCAGCAGCTGGTCCCCGCGCGGGACCGGCACCGCGTGGCGGCCGGCCACCATCACGGTGGCGTCGATCCCGCCCGGGTCTCGGACCACGGCGGGGATCAGGTTCGCCACGCCGATGAAGTTGGCGACGAAGACCGAGGTCGGTGAGTGGTAGATCTCCTGCGGCGTGCCGATCTGCTCCACGCGGCCGTCGTTCATCACCGCGATGCGATCGGACATCGTCAGCGCTTCTTCCTGGTCGTGGGTCACGTAGATGAACGTGATGCCCACCTCGCGCTGGATGCGCTTGAGCTCGATCTGCATGGCTTGCCGGAGCTTCAGATCGAGGGCGCCGAGCGGCTCGTCCAGCAGCAGGGCGCTCGGATAGTTCGCCAGTGCACGGGCCAGGGCCACGCGCTGCTGCTGTCCGCCCGAGAGCTGCGCCGGCTTCCGGTCGGCGTACTGGGTCAGCCGGACGACCGCCAGCAGCTTGTCCACTCGGGAGGCCGTCTCCCGGGCGTCCACCTTCAGGCTACGGGGGCCAAAGGCGACGTTGTCGGCGACGGTCATGTGGGGGAAGAGCGCGTAATGCTGAAAGACGGTGTTGACGTTGCGCCGATAGGGTGGGACCCGCGAGACGTCCCGGCCATCGAGCAGAATGCGTCCGGAGGTGGGCAGCTCGAAGCCAGCGATCATCCGGAGCGTGGTCGTCTTGCCGCAGCCGGAGGGGCCGAGCAACGAGAAGAACTCGCCACCGTCGATGGCGAAGTCGGCCTCCTCGACGGCCACATAACTGCCGAAGCGCTTGACGACGTGCTCGAGCGTGATGACAGGATCGTCACCGCGTCCGGTTGGCGCGGGCGACGGCGAAACGGCTGTACCCGAGGTATGCGGCGGTAGGCATCTTGGCTGAATGTGCACCCGCTTCAGGGAGTTGACAACCACCGGGCGGCGCCTCAACCTCCAAGGAGTCCAACCAGCGACGCCGCCACAAGAACAGGACGTGACCCATGACTACCAGCCTCGCCGCCGGCGAGCGGGCGATGAGCGATCGGCTGCTCGGCCGGGCGCAGGAGATCGGCCAGGCGGAGATGACCCGGCTGCTGGCCCGCACGCCGAAGTCCGCCGCAGCTGTACCAGCGGGCGGCCCGGACCCTGCCCTTCGGCGTCGTGTCGTCGTTCCAGAAGATGCAGCCGTACCCGATCTACGTGACCCACGGGAAGGGCAGCCACATCTGGGACCAGGACGGCAGCGAGTACCTCGATTTCCACTGCGGGTTCGGCGCCATGGTGGTGGGCCACGCGCACCCGCGGATCGTCGAGGCCGTCCACGAGGCGGCGAGCCGCGGCACCCACTTCGCGGTCACCACCGAGTCGGCGGTCGCCTTCGGCGAGGAAATCTGCCGGCGGTTCAATCTCGAGATGCTGCGGTTCGCCAACTCGGGCACCGAAGCCACGATGGACGCGATCCGCGTGGCGCGGGCAGCGACGGGGCGGGACGTGGTCTGCAAGATCGAGGGCTCGTATCACGGGCATCATGACAGCGTGATGTTCTCGATCGTTCCCAACGCCGACCTCATGGGCGGCCGCGACCGGCCGGGGCGAGCGCCGGTGTCGAAGGGGATGGTCAAGGACGCGGCCAAGTACATCGAGGTGGTGCCGTTCAACGACGCCGATCACCTCGAGCGCGTGCTTCAGGAGCGGGGCCACGAGATCGCCTGCCTCATCATGGAGCCCGCCATGATGAACATCGGCATCGTCGTGCCGCAGCCCGGGTACCTGCAGCGGGTGCGCGAGCTGTGTACCAAGCACGGCGTCGTCTTCATCTTCGACGAGATCAAGACCGGCTTCACGATCGCCTCCGGGCGGCGCCACCGAGCGCTTCGGGGTGCAGCCGGATCTCGTCTGCCTCGCCAAGGCCATCTCCGGCGGGCTCCCGGCCGCCGCCTTCGGCGGGCGCGAGGACCTGATGCGGCTCATCGAGCAAGGCGTGTCGCAGATGGGGACCTACAACGGCAACCCGCTGGTCGCGCACGTCGGGCTGGTCACGCTCACCGAGGTGCTCACGCCCGACGCCTACCGGCACTTCGCGAAGATCGGCACCCGGCTCGCCCGCGGCTGCCAGGCCGCCATCGACCGCCACGGCCTGCCGGCCCACACGGTGGACCTCGGCGCCAAGGGCTGCGTCTCCTACCGGTCCACCCCGATGAAGGACTACCGGGACTTCCTGGACACCAAGCCCGAGCTGTTCGCGGCGTCGTACCCCTGGCTCCTCAATCGCGGCATCTTCATGACCCCGGGAGACGAAGAGCAGTGGACGCTGTCGGTGCAGCACACCGAGGCGGACATCGATCACTACATCGGGGTGTTTGCGGAGTTTTGCGGGGTGTTGGCGGGGTAGGGGCGGAGGACGGAAAGAGGGAAAGACGGAAAGAGGGAAAGAGAGCCGAAAGAGGGGACGCGGGGCACAGCGAGTCACCTGAGCGAAGCAAGGGGCCGTAACCGGAATCACGCCCCTCGCTTCGCTCGGGTGACTCGTTATGTCCGCGTCCTTCCGTCCTTCCGTCCTTCCGTCCTTCCGTCCTTCCGTCCTTCCGCCCTCGTTCTCCCGAACAAACCCCGACACCACTATATTCCCCCCATGAGCAGCCCCCCCTTCGAGGTCATCGCCCCCTTCTCCCCCGCCGGTGACCAGCCCAGGGCCATCGCCGAGCTGGACGCGGGGCTCGAGCGCGGCGACAAGTTCCAGACCCTCCTCGGCGTCACCGGGTCCGGCAAGACCATGACCCTGGCGCATACCATCGCCAAGTTCGGCAAGCCCGACGCTTGTCCTCTCGCACAACAAGACCCTCGCGGCTCAGCTCTACGGCGAGCTCCGGCAGTTCCTGCCGAAGAACGCCGTCGAATACTTCGTCTCGTACTACGACTACTACCAGCCCGAGGCCTACGTCCCCTCGACCGACGTCTACATCGAGAAGGATGCGTCGATCAACCAGGACATCGAGAGCCTCCGCCTCCGCGCCACGTCGAGCCTGATGGAGCGCGAGGACGTCGTCATCGTCGCCACCGTGAGCGCCATCTACGGCCTCGGCGACCCGGTGGAGTACCGGAAGCTCATGGTCACCGTCCGCCGCGGCGAGCAGCGCGGGCGGGACGAGATCCTGGGCGAGCTGGTCCGCATCCAGTACGCCAGGAACGACGTCTCGTTCGAGCAGGGCACCTTCCGCGTGCGCGGCGATTCGATCGAGATCTTCCCGGCGTACGCCGAGCAGGCCATCCGCATCGAGCTCTGGGGCGACGAGGTCGAGCGCATCAGCAAGATCAATCCGCTCACCGGCGAGACGATCTGTCAGCTGGAGCAGTGCGCCATCTATCCGGCCAAGCACTTCGTCACCGAGCGGTCCAAGATCGAGCGCGCCGTCGACCGCCATTCGCGCCGAGCTGGCGGAGCGGCTCACCGAGCTCAAGGCGGCGGGGAAGCTGCTCGAGGCGCAGCGGCTCGAGTCGCGGACCGGCTTCGACGTGGAGATGCTGCTCGAGGTGGGCACCTGCGCCGGCATCGAGAACTACTCGCGCCACCTGAGCGGGCGCCGCGTGCGGCGAGCGCCCCGCGTGCCTGTTCGACTACTTTCCGCCCGATTTCCTGGTCGTCGTGGACGAGTCGCACGTGACGATTCCGCAGATCGGCGGGATGTTCAACGGCGACCGGGCGCGGAAGCTCACCCTCGTCGAGTACGGCTTCCGGCTGCCGTCTGCGCTCGACAACCGGCCGCTCCAGTTCGACGAGTTCATGGCGCTCGTCCCGCAGATGATCAACGTCTCGGCCACGCCGGGCGATTTCGAGCTGCGGCTCTCGCAGGGCGTCGTCGTCGAGCAGATCATCCGGCCCACCCACCTGATCGATCCCGAGGTCGACATTCGCCCGGTCCGCGGCCAGGTGGACGACCTGCTCAACGAGATCCGCGTGCGGGAGGCGCGGCACGAGCGCGTGCTCGTCACGACCCTCACCAAGCGGATGTCCGAGGACCTGACCGACTACCTGCAGCAGGCCGGCGTGCGGGTCCGCTACCTCCACTCGGACATCGATGCGATCGAGCGGATGGAGATCCTCCGCGGCCTCCGGCTGGGCGACTTCGACGTGCTCGTCGGCATCAACCTGCTGCGTGAGGGCCTCGATCTTCCCGAGGTCTCGCTGGTCGCGATCCTCGACGCCGACCAGGAGGGCTTCCTCCGGAGCGACCGGTCGCTGGTGCAGACGATCGGCCGCGCGGCGCGCCACCTGAACGGCCGGGCCATCATGTACGCCGACCGGATCACGGGCTCGATGCAGCGGGCGCTCGACGAGATGACCCGCCGCCGGGTCATTCAGCAGAGCTACAACCTCGAGCACGGCATCACGCCCCGCTCGATCATCAAGTCCATGGAGGAGGTCCGGCTCTCGACCCACGTCGCCGACGCCCGTACCGAGAAGCCCGAGCCCAGAGGCGCGCTCATGGACCGGGTCGATCTCCACGATCCCGCGCGGCGCGCGGCCATGGTGCAGGCGCTGGAGCGGCAGATGCGTGAGGCGGCCGCCAACCTCGAGTTCGAGCTCGCCGCCATGCTTCGCGACCAGGTCACCGAGCTCAAGGCCCTGGCCGCCCCCGACGTGCGCCGGGGTCCGGCGCCCAGGCTCCGCCGCCACGCGTGATCCGCGAGCTCACGGAGGCCGAACTGCGGGCGGAGGGCGAGACGCTCGGCCGGTCGCTGCCGCCGCGCACGCTGCTCGCCTTCGAGGGCGAGCTCGGCGCCGGCAAGACCACGTTCATCCAGGCCATCTCGCGTGGACTCGGCGTCGCCGGCCAGGCCACGAGCCCGACCTACGCGCTCGTGCACCGGTATCAGGGGCGGCGCGGGCCCGTGTTCCATCTCGACTGCTACCGGCTCCGGTCGCCCGAGGAGGCGGCGGACCTCGACTGGGAAGGGCTGCTGTCGGAGGGTGATGCCATCCTGGTGGAGTGGCCCGAGCAGGCCGGCGCGTGGCTGCCCCCGCCGGCGCGCCGCTTCCGCCTGCATCACCTGACCGACCCGGCGCGCCGCGGGCTCGAGGCGCTCTGATGCGGCTGGCGCTCGAGACCGCTACCGACCGGGCGTCGGTTGCACTGGGTACCTCGTCGACCGACGCGGTGACCCGCGAGATCGGCGGTCTTCGCCGGCACGCGGCCGAGTTGCTGCCGATGATCGACGCGGTGCTCCGCGAGGCCGGCGTCCGGCTCGACGCCGTCCGCGGAATCGTGTTGAGCGACGGCCCCGGCAGCTTCACCGGCCTCCGCGTCGGCGCCGCCGTCGCCAAGGCGCTCGTGCAGGCGCGCGGGCTGCCGCTCTGGATCGCGCCGTCACTGATGGTCCGGGCCGCGGGAGCCGCCCGGCCCGGCGCGACGGTCGTCGCGGTGTCCGACGCACTTCGGGGCGAGCTCTACGTGGCGGCGTACCAGTTCGACGCCGCTGGCGTCCGCACGCTGCTCGCGCCGGCGGTCCGCCGGCCCGAGGAGCTCGTCGCGGGGGCCCTATCGCCGGACGTCCTGGTGGGTGAGCTTCCCGAGCCCGCCCGGCAGCTGCTGGAGCGCTGGGCGGGACGTGCCGTCATCGGGCCGCCGGCCGGCTGGCCGGATGCGCGGATGCTGCTCGATCTCGTGGGACGGCCCGGCGGCGCGGTGAGGGTCGACCCGGTCGAGGGCTGGCAGCCGGAGTACGGCCGGCCCGCCGAAGCGCAGGCACGCTGGGAGACGGCGCATGGACGCCCCCTACCAGATTCGATCGGCAGCCGCGGCTGACGCCGCGGGGCTCGTCGCGATCGAGCGGCGCGCGTTCAGCGACCCGTGGAGCGAGGCGAGCTTCCGCGAGGCACTGACGTCGGCGTGGACGTTCGGACTGGTGGCGGAAACCGGGCGCGGTCTCGCGGGCTACTTCATCGGCCGCGAGGTGGCGGGTACCGGCGAGGTGCTGAACCTGGCGGTTGCACCCGAGTTTCGTCGTCGCGGCATCGGCGGGGCCCTGCTCGACGCGGGCCTCTCGGCGCTGCAGCGGCGGAGGGTGGAGGAGGTCTTCCTCGAGGTGCGCGAGTCCAACCGTTCGGCGCAGGCGCTCTATCTCGCCTATGGCTTTCGGGCAGTGGGACAGCGGGCGGCGTATTACCGGAATCCGCGGGAGGACGCCCTGGTGTTGCGGCTGGAGCTGGAGCAGCGGGCGTGACCCTGTGCGCGATTCTGTTGCCGGGGGCGTAACTTTGGTTGACGGAACGACTTGCGCGGTCTACATTTTATTCGGGTCCACACGGGTGGCCCCACGCTAGAACCCAGGAGGTGCACGTGAGCCGGAGTCTGAACAAAGTCATCCTGATCGGGAACCTCGGGGCGGACCCGGAGGTCCGCAGCACCTCGAACGGCTCCCGCGTGGCGACGCTCTCCGTCGCGACGAGTCGGCAGTGGAAGAACCAGAGCGGCGAGAAGCAGGAGAAGACCGAGTGGCACCGTGTGGTCCTGTGGAACAACAAGGGCTCGACCCTCGCCGATATCGCCGAGAAGTACTGCAAGAAGGGCGACAAGGTGTACATCGAGGGCAGCATCGAGTACCGGTCGTGGCAGGACCGCGAGGGCCAGACCCGGTACACCACCGAGATCACCGCGCGCGAGCTGATCATGCTCTCCGGCAAGTCCGACGGGTCGGAGTCCTCGTACTCGGCGCCGAGCAAGGTGGCGGCCGGCGCGGCCGCGGCCGCGCCCAAGGGCAAGGAATCGTTCGAGGACTTCCCCGAGGCACTGGACGCCGAGGACGACGACCTCCCGTTCTGAGCGCCGGCGGTCGCCAATGCGGTGGTGCGGATGCCGGCGAGATCTCGGGGGTCTCGCCGGCTTTTCGTTCCGCCCGGATATCTCCCGACCCCCCGCCATTCGCCAGAGCCGCCTGGCCTCCCTGCCCTGGTGGTCATGCGAGCAAAGGCATATGAGGTAATGATTTAGCGGTTGCCAACCGAGCCAGCCCGCACTGGCGTTGAAATTGCGCCCCCGGGCCCGTGAACCGTTCCCGGTTCGCCATCTCCATATCCGACACCGACGTCGCTGGGAGACCCTGATGCCCCGTTCGTTCCGCTTGGTAGGCCTGCTCGCCCTGGCCCTGACCCCGGGTCTGGTCCTCGCTCAGGCCGCCGCGCCCGAGACCCACACGGTCCGTGAGGGCGATACGCTCTGGGATCTCGCCAAGCACTATCGCGGCGATCCGTTCCTCTGGCCCGACATCTATCGCATGAACACGAGCGTCGTCGAGGATCCGCACTGGATCTATCCCGGCGAAGTGCTCCGCCTCGCGGGCGCCGACAGCGTCCAGGCCGTTCCGGCCACGGACACGCCCAGCGCCGATTGCCGCGGCACCGGCCGACACCAGCACCCGCCGATACCACACGTGCCGACAGCACGCTGGCCGATAGCACGCCCGGCGCATGGCGTCGGACGAGGCCGACGACGTTGCGCCCCAGCAGACGCTCGCGCAGCTCACCACCGTCTCGGCCAACGAGCCGGGCGAGGACGAGCGAGGGCTCTTCGGGCCCAAGCGCAAGCAACTGCTGGAGGAGAGCATCAAGGCCTACAACAATCAGCCGTACCGCGCGCTCCGGCGGAGCGAGTTCTTCTCCTCGGGCTTCCTCACCGAGAAGCAGAAGCTGCCGTTCGGCACGGTGCTGGGCCCGGTGACGCCGCAGCAGGTGCGTGCGAACAGCGCCAACGCCAACGCGATGCCGTTCTCGACCATCGCGATCGAGGCGCCCCGCGGCGCCACCTACCAGATCGGCGATACCCTGCTCGTGGCGACCCTTGGCGCCGGAGTTCGATGCCTACGGCCAGGTGGTGGTGCCGACCGGCCTCATCCGTGTCGTCGACACGGTGCAGGGCCGCTATGTGGCGAATGTCGTCGCCACGTACGGGCCGATCCGGAACGGCCAGCGGGTGCTCCCGGCCGAGAAGTTCACGCCGTCGGGTGACGCGCACGCGGTCCCGGTCACCGAGGGCGTGCGGGCGACGTTCATCGGCGGCCCCGGCCGGCAGGACCTCAAGGCGCCCCAGATGGTCGTGTTCCTGAACAAGGGCCGCGAGGATGGTGTCGCGGCGGGCGACCTGTTCGAGATCCGGCGCCGCGCCGAGCGGCTGCCCGACGGGCGCCAGCTCATCAACGAGGTGATGGCCACGCTGCAGGTCGTGCACGTGCGCGACCACACCTCCACCGGCCGTCTCATCAACATCCTCTCGCCCGACATCCCGTCGGGCACCGACGCGCGGCAGGTCGCCAAGCTCCCGTCCTGACCTCCGGGAGTGAGGCGGTGGCGCGGCGCCGGGGGGGCTCCCCGGCGCCGCGTCGCATTTCCGCCCCCGTCGCCCGGTTCCTTCCTCGGCTCACGTATCTATATTGCGGGGCGACGGTTCCATTCCCTCGGTCATCCCCGGTCGGAGAGATCATGGCGAGACGCGACGCATGAGCGGGCGGGTCCTGGTAACGGGCGGGGCCGGGTTCATCGGCTCCCACGTCGCGGAGGCGTACCTCTCGGAGGGTTGGGAGGTCGTCGTGCTCGACGATCTCTCGCGCGGGCACGAGCAGAACGTGCCGAAGGCCGCGCGGTTCGTCTGCGCGGACATTCGCTCGCCCGAGGCGCGCCGGCTGCTGGCCACCGGGAAGTTCGACGCGCTCAACCATCACGCGGCGCAGATCGACGTGCGCGTCTCGGTCGAGCAGCCCGCCTTCGACGCGGGCATCAACATCGTGGGCTTCGTCAACCTGCTCGAGGGCGCGGGGGAGGGCGGCGTCAAACGGGTAGTCTACGCCAGCAGCGGCGGCGTGGTCTACGGCGACCCGGCGGTGATCCCCACGCCCGAAACCGCCCCCAAGCTTCCCGTGAGCCCCTACGGCGTGAGCAAGCTCGCCGACGAGTACTACGCCCGGGCGCTCGGCGCGCTGCGCGGGTTCCAGGGCGTGGCGATGCGGTACGCGAACGTCTTCGGCCCCCGGCAGGATCCGAAGTCCGAGGCCGGCGTGGTCTCGATCTTCGTCTCCCGCCTCCTGGCCGGCGAGAAGCTCACCGTCTTCGGCGACGGCCGGCAGACGCGCGACTACGTCTTCGTGCGCGACGTCGCCCGCGCCAACGTCCTCGCCACCAGCGTGACGCTCCCCGCCACGGGCGAGTTCGACGCGCCCGCGTTCAACATCGCCACCTCGGTCCAGCGCAACGTGCTCGAGCTGGCCGAGACCGTTGGCCAGGTCATGGGCCGGAAGCCGGAGCTCGAATTCGCGCCGCCCCGGCCAGGCGAGCTCTTCCGCAGCGCCCTGGACATCAGCAAGGCCAAGGCGGTGCTGAAGTGGGCGCCCGAGTGGAAGTTCGACGACGGGCTGGGGCTGCTGGTCGAGTGGTTTGAGAAGGAGGGCTCACGGTGATCCTTCAGGCTGGTGGCGCCGTTCCGCGCTCCGCGGTGGAGCTGGTCCTCACGGCGAGCGTCGAGACCAAGATCGTCCTGGTCATCACCGCGGTCTTCTCCCTGGTCTCCTGGTTCATCATCGTGCTGAAGTGGTGGCAGTTCCGGAAGCTCAACCGGCAGGCCGACAAGTTCTTCGCGGAGATGGAGCGCACCACCCGGCTGCAGGAGGCCTATCACTCCGTCATGAAGCAGCCGCCGTCGCCCTACAACCGGCTCTTCCGCGAGGCCATCACCTTCTACTCCGAGCTCCGCCCCGGCGCCCTGCGCGAGGAGCGTGGCGCCGATCGGAGCTCGCTCACGCCGACCCAGCTCGAGGCGCTCAAGATGGTGCTCGGGAAGGAGGTCTCGGCCGAACGGGATCTCCTCGGGCACTACATCCCGTGGCTGGCCACCATCGGCTCGGTGAGCCCGCTGCTGGGCCTCCTCGGCACCACCCTCGGCATCATCAACGCGTTCACCGGCATCGCCACCAAGGGCTCCGGCAACCTGGCCGCGGTGGCGCCGGGCGTCGCCGAGGCCCTGGTGGCCACCTTCGCGGGCCTGGCGGCGGCGATCCCGGCGGTCATCGCCTACAACCTGTACGTCAACCGGGTCCGGCTCTTCGTCGGCGAGCTCGAAGGGTTCGCCTACGAGCTGATCGGCACGATGGCCCGGGAAGGGTTGCTGTAGATGGCGGGCGGCGCGATGGGCGGCCTGGGAAGCGACCGGGGCGAGATGCCGTTCAATGCCGACGTCAACGTCACGTCCCTCGTCGACGTGATGCTCGTGCTGCTGATCATCTTCATGATCACGGCACCGATGATGCAGGGCGGTGTCGACGTCGAGCTGCCGCGGGCCGAGGCCCGGCCGCTTTCGCCGAAGGAGGGGATGGTGGTGTCGGTGAACCGCGACGGGCGCATCTTCATCGACCAGACACCGGTCTCCTACAACGATTTTCGCGTGACGTTCAAGTCCCTGGTGACGACCCGGAAGCCCCAAGGCGTGTACCTCCAGGCGGACACCCGTGTACCCTACGGACAGGTCGTTCGCGTCCTGGCCATCATCCGCGGGGCCGGCATTCAGAACGTGGGGCTCGTGGCGCAGGAGGAAGCAGCACCGTGATCGTCCGCGCCGACCGTGGACGCCCGCCGGGCACCACGGTAGGTCTCGCCGGGACGGTGCTGGTGCATGCGGCCGCCGCGGCCTTCGCCTTCACTCAAGTGAAGACCGTCAAGGCCGGACCGCCCTCGTACGCGGTGGAATTGGTGGCGGCGCCCGCAGCCGCGCCGAAGCAGCGCCTGGCCCGCGAGGCGGTGCCGACGCCGCCGCCCGAGGAGAAGCCGGCGCCGGTCAAGCCGCCGCCCAAGCCCAAGCCGACCAAGGCACCCGCGCCTCCCGAGCCGAAGGCGCCGCCCACCGAGGCCAAGCATGAGCCGCCGCCCAAGATCGCGGCCCCGGTGGCCCCGGCTCCGGGCGAGACGCCGAGCACGGGCGCCGACGTCGCGACGATCAAGACGCCGGGCCTGCAGTTTCCCTTTCCGGAGTACCTCCGGAACATCGTGACCCAGGTGTACCGGAACTGGGATCGTGAATCGGCCCGGCAGAACAGCTTCGCCGAGATCAGTTTCCTGATTCTCCGCGACGGCTCCGTTCGGGACATCCGTTTCGTTACTCGGTCCGGCAGCTTCAGCTTCGATCTCGGCGCCCAGGGTGCCATCGAGGCGGCCGGCAACTCCCGCAGCTTCGGCGAGCTCCCCGACGGCTGGGACGCCGACGTCCTGCCGGTGAGCTTCTACTTCAAGCCCATATCTCGATGACCCGATTGCTTGCCCGCCTGACCTGCCTCGCTCTGCTTGCCCCACTCGCCGCGGGCGTCACCTCCGCCGCGGCCCAGGATACGTCGCAGGTGAAAGAGGGTATTCGCGTCGGCCTCGACTACAACCCGGGCGTCCAACCGGGGCTCGTGGTGCTGCCGGGCGCCGGGCTCGACTCGGTGCGGGCCATCGTCGGCCGCGATCTCGACTATACCGACCGCTTCCGGGTCATCATCCTGCGCGACGTCGCCTCCGCGGCCGAGGGCCGCGGCGGCTCCGAGGGCGGCGGCGTGAACTACGGGATCTACCGGACCCTCGGCGCGGAGTTCGGGGTCGAGTTGAGCGAGACGGCCGGTGCGGTCACCGTTCGCCTGCACGACTTGAACGCCGGCAAGGTCCGCAATCAGCAGAACTTCGCGCTTCCGCCCGCCACGGATCCGGGTTACCGACTCGAGGTCCACCGCCTGGCCGACGAGGTCGCGCGCTGGGCCACCGGCACTCCCGGTATCGCGGCGAGCCGCCTCCTGCTGGTCTCCGCCGGCCGGGTCTACCGCATCGACAGCGACGGCGAGACGCTTACGCCGCTCACGCCGGCCGGCCAGACCGCACTCTCGCCGGCGTGGTCGCCGGACGGCGGACGCTTCGCGTTCACCCAGCTCGGACAGGGCAGGGGGCCGGTCGTGGTACAGAGCCTCGGGAGCGGTGCCGTGCTGCAGGTGCCGGGCTCGGCCACCGCGCTCAACATCACGCCGGCGTTCTCGCCCGACGGACGGCTGGTGGCCTACGCCCACTCCGACGAGAACGGCACGGACGTGTACCTCGCGAACGTCGCCGATCGCTGCTGCGCGCAACGCTTGACCGTGGGACGCTTCGCGGACAACTTATCACCAACGTTTTCACCAGATGGCCGCCGCATCGCGTTCGTTTCGACGCGTGCGGGACCGCCCCAAGTCTACGTCATGGCTGCCGACGGGACCGATCAGGAGCTGCTTGCGCCGTTCGACTATGGCGCGACCGGCAGCTCCAACGCACCGGAATGGTCCCCTGATGGAGCCAACGTCGTGTTCCACCGCGAAGTCGCCGGCAGTCCGCAGCTCTTTCTCGTCGATGTGTCGGGGCGGCGGGTCCGGCAGCTCACGTCGGCCGGCCGGAACGAAGATCCGACGTGGGGACCCGACGGCCGGCACATCACTTTCGTCTCCGACCGGAGCGGCATCCGGCAGCTCTGGGTCATCGACGTCGAAACCGGCCGCGTGCGCCAGCTGAAGACGCCTGGCGCGGCGCGGCTCCCTGCGTGGTCCCGCCGACTGAGTCGGACCGCGGTCGCTCCCTAACCCCGAACGTGGAGTCCTGATGCGCGCAACTTCCCTGTTGTTGGTCCTGGCCACCGCCGGGCTCGCTGCCGCTTGCGGCGGGAAGCCCGCGCCCGAGCAGCCCGCTCCGGAACCGACCGCGGCTCCCGCACCACCCACCCCCGCGCCGGTCGACGACAGCGCCGAGCGTCGCCGCGCGGATTCGATCGCGGCGGCCAACGCCGCCTCGGAGCGCGCCCGGGCCGTCGCCGCTGATCTGGCGGCCATGATCAACTTCGAGTATGACCAGGCGGCCGTGCGCTCGACCGACCAGGGCACGCTCGACAAGAAGGCCGCCATCCTGGCCGCCAACCCGAACGTGCGTCTGCAGATCAGCGGGCACGCGGACGAGCGCGGGTCGGACGAGTACAACCTCGCCCTCGGCAACCGGCGAGCGGGCGCGGCCAAGCGCTACCTCGAGAACAAGGGCATCGACGCCGCACGGCTGGAGGTCGTCTCCTACGGCGAGGAGCGCCCGCTCAACGCCGGCCACGACGAGGCGGCCTACGCCCAGAACCGTCGCGACGAGTTCCAGGTGACGGCCGGCGGGGACAACCTCGTCGCTCCGCAGTGAGCTCGTCGAACGGACGCCTGGCCGCCGGCCTCGCCGCGACCCTCGTGGTCGCGTCGGGGCTGCCCGGCTGCGTGTCCAAGAGCGACGTCCAGCTGGTGCAGGGCGAGGTGGCGTTGCTCCGGGCCGAGACCATGCGGCGGGACTCGACCCGGGCGGCGCAGCTCGGCGAGGTGCTGCAGATCCAGCGGCAGATCATGGATTCGCTGACCGTCAGCCGCCGGGCCGTCGGTCAATTGAAGGGCGACATCTCGTCGGACCTGTACAACATCCAGCAGCAGCTGGTCCAGCTCCAGGAGCTCACCGGCCAGAGCCAGCAGCGGTTGAGCGAGCTCCGCACCCAGCTCGAGGCGCGCGGCGCCGAGATCGAGACCACCGCGCCGCCGGGCGGCGCGCCCGCCCCGGGCGACACCGCCCAGCCGGCCGGCGGTGCCTCGGCGTCCGCCGATCAGATGTACGAGGCGTCGCTCGCGCAGCTCCGGCGCGGCAGTACCGGGACCGCGCGGCTGGGACTCCGCGAGATGCTGCGCAGCTATCCGACGAGCCAGCGCACGCCCGACGCGCTGTATTTCATCGGGCAGAGCTACGCGACGGAGAATCCGGATTCGGCCGCGGCGTACTACACGCAGGTGGTGGACCGGTTCGCCACGTCCGCCCGGGCGCCGGCGGCCCTGTACAACCTGGGGCTCCTCGCCGAGCGCCGGAAGGACAGCGCCAAGGCCAAGGAGGCTTACCAGCGCGTGGTGCAGAAGTACCCTCAGTCGGATGAGGCCGCGCTGGCCCGCGATCGCCTGAAGGCGCTCGGGCGTTAAGCCCGGGCGTCGCCGCCGCATGACCGGCTCGCCCGGGGAGATGCCCTTCCTCGATCACCTCGAGGAGCTCCGCTGGCGCATTCTCCGCTCGCTCGGGGCGATCGTGATCGGGTTCGGGACCGGCCTCTGGCTGGTGCAGCAGTTCCAGCTCGTCAATCTCCTCAAGCAGCCGATCGCTCCGTATCTGACCGGCGCCGGTGGGAAGCTGATCGTCACCAGCCCCACCGAGCCGGTCATGATCGTCTTCAAGCTCGGGTTCCTCGTCGGCCTGGTCCTCGCCTCGCCGATCATCCTGTGGCAGCTCTGGGCGTTCCTGGCCCCGGCGCTGTACGCGCGGGAGAAGCGGGCGCTCGTGCCCGCGTTGTTCGTCGGCCTGCTGCTGTTCCTGACGGGGCGGGCGTGGCCTACGTCTTCGTCGTGCCGCAGGCGCTGAAGGTGCTCTTCAGCTTCCAGACCGAGGCGATCCAGCCGTTCATCACCTACGACAACTACTTCGACTTCGTGCTGCAGGTCGTGCTGGCGCTGGGGATCTCGTTCGAGCTGCCGCTGGTCATCATCATCCTCGCGTGGCTCGAGGTGATCGGCGCGTCGGACCTGGCCCGGTTCCGCCGGTTCGCGGTGGTGGCCGCCTTCGCCGCCGGCGCCATCCTCTCGCCGGGCACCGATCTGGTCTCGATGATCATGATGACGATCCCGCTGCTCCTGCTCTACGAGGTGGGGTACGCGGGCGCCGCCGTGATCCAGCGCCGGCGCCGGAAGGCGGCCGCGATAGCCGGGCTGGTGCTGCTCGCGCTCACGTTCGGCGGCGGCCGGGCCGAGGCGCAGGTGCCCGTTCAGCGGCGCCGGCCCCCGGCCCGCGCCGGTCTCCCCGACTCGCTCCAGGACACCACCCGCAGGAAGCCTGGCCAGGCGCTCGACAGCGCCACCGCCGGCCGGCTGGGCATCCCCACCGCGCCCACCCGGAGCTTCGCGCCCGACGACTCGGTGCTCACCTCGCTCAAGGCGCGGCCCGGCTATCAGTCCACGCGCTACCGCGCGGACTCGGCCACGGTGTTCATCGAGGGGCAGCGCGTCCTGCTCGAGGGACAGGCGCTGACCGAGCGCCAGGGGGCCCAGCTCGAAGCGGATACCATCCGCTACGAGCGCGAAGGCTGCATGCTCGACGCGAGCGGGAGTCCGCACCTGTTCGACCGCGGCCAGGTGCTGGTGGGCGAAGGCATCCGGTACGACACCTGCAGGCGCCGCGGGATCGTGAACGACGCCCTCACCAACTTCACCGAGGGCTCGACCGTCTGGTTCCTCCGCGGGAACGTCGCGCAGGACTCGAGCTCCAGCCGGATTTACGCCGGGTCCAGCGAGATCACCAGCTGTGACCTGCCGACGCCGCACTACCACTTCAGCGCCAAGCAGATGAAGTGGGTCTCGAAGAACGTGCTGATCGCGCGGCCGGTGGTGCTGTACGTGCGGGACGTCCCGATCCTGTGGCTGCCGTTCATCTTCCAGGACGTTCGCCCGGGGCGCCGGTCGGGCATCCTGGTGCCCCAGTTCGGGCTCAACGACCTGGTGCGTCCCACGCGGGGGTACAACCGCCAGATCACCAACATCGGCTACTACTGGGCGCCGAACGACTATATGGACCTCACCGCCCGGCTCGACTGGTTCGCCAACCGGTACGTGCAGTACGGCGTGACCGGCCAGTACAACTGGCTCAACCGGTTCATGAGCGGCTCGGTGGGGTTCAACGAGCAGCGGCAGGTGGGCGGCGGATCGGGACTCACCTTCCGGTGGGACCACCGGCAGCAGTTCAATCTCTCGACCAGCCTCACGTTCAACGTCAACTACGCGAGCAGCACGGCGGTCATCCGAAACAATGCGATCGATCCGCTGCAGAACACGCAGCAGATCACCAGCTCGCTCAACTACTCCAAGCGTCTCAGCTGGGCCACGCTGACGCTGGGCGGGAACCGGCGGCAGAGCCTCACCGACGGGAGCGTGCAGCAGCTCCTCCCGGCCGTGACGCTGTCGCCCGTGCCGATCGCGATCGGGTCCGATATCACCTGGTCTCCGGGGCTCAGCTTCACCAACAACACCACCAAGAACCCGTTGGCCGACACGCTGCTGCCGCGCTGCCCGGCGGCCTGTTCGACACGCTGGCGCTCGATGCGACGCAGCGCGTTACGGCGGTGAGCTTCGACACGCCCCTCCGGTTCGGCGGCTTCAACTGGCAGAACTCGGTCCAGGTCAACGACCAGAAGAGCCGCGGGGCCAGCGAGGTCAGCTTTCTCGTCGACGATCCGTCCACGCCCGATCCCACCGACAGCGTGCGCGTGCGCCGGACGTTCCTGAGCGACTTCGAGACCACGATCGACTGGGACACCGGCATCAACCTGCCCACGCTCTTCCGGGGTTCCTGGAAGGTTCAGCCGTCGGTGGGGATGGGCAACACGACGAGCGGAGCGTTCGCCGTCCGGAACCGGAACACGAACGGCAGCTTCGCCCGCCAGGGGAAGCGCTTCCGCTTCGGGGCCACGGCGTCACCGACGCTGTTCGCCTTCTTTCCAGGCATCGGGCCGCTGAGCCGGATCCGCCACAGCTTCTCGCCTGTCATCGTGTGGAACTACCAGCCGGCGGCCAACGTGCCGGAGGAGTATGCGCGGGCGATCGCCCTGCCGGGCCAGGCCGTTGCGCTGCGGAGCGATGCGCAACAGCAGGTCACGGTCAGCCTCTCGCAGGCATTCGAGGGGAAATATCGATCCCGGAACCGCGACACGACCGCGACCGAAGGCGCGGAGGCGCGGAAGATTCGGCTGCTCAGCCTCAACACCAGCGGGATCACCTACGACTTCGAGCAGGCCAAGAAGCCCGGCCTGACCGGCTGGACCACCCAGTCGATCTCGAACACCGTGTTGAGCGACCTGCTGCCCGGCTTAAGCCTCAATCTCACGCACGACCTCTGGCGGGGGCCGGTTGGAGTGGACACCTCCAAGTTCGACCCCTTCCTCCAGAGCGTGAGCGCGAGCTTCGCCGTATCGGGGAATACCTTCCGGTCGATCGGGTCGATCTTCGGGCTGGGTGGAAAGTCGTCCGACAGCCTGGGGACCCGCCGCCGTCGCGACGAGGTGCCAACGTCCTACGTGGCCGAATCCGGCGGCCGTTCCCGGCCGGGCTCCTTCTTCAGCAGCACGCAGGCGCCGCTCCGCCATCCCGGCCGGAGCTTCAGCGCGAACTTCAACTACCAGCTCACCCGCGCGCGGCCGCCGTTCGGGGTGGTAGCGACGCCTGGGACCGAAACCTCCGACCACCAGAGCCTGGGCTTCAGCAGCAGCTTTTCGCCCACGCCGTTCTGGTCCCTCTCCTGGTCGTCGCAGTACAACATCACCGACGGGCAGTTCGAGAATCAGGTCGTCCGGCTCGAGCGCGAGCTGCACGAGTGGCGGGCGGCCTTCAATTTCGTCCGCAATCCGAACGGCAATTTCGCGTTCTACTTCACGATCTACCTGACCGACCTGCCGGAGCTGAAGTTCGATTACGACCAGACGACGATCGAACGGTAGCGCCGGGGAGCCCGGCTTGTCCCCGGGGCGGTACAACCGTCCACGAAATCGACTGTAAGTCGTCCCTGCCGAAGGCTTGGCTGACCCGCCACTTGGCACGCGATCTGCTTCTCGATCCGGACACCCCCATCGGAGACCTGTATGCGTGGCTGGTCGATCCGGTTGTTCTCTGTTCGCCGCGGCCTGTTCATCCGACGATCGGAAGTGAGATTGCTGATTTTCCGGCGAGCCTCAGCAGCACCACGCTCGACGGTGCCATCGCGCTCACGTGGAGCGACAATTCCTACGCATCCGAGCTCGGCAACTTCCCCCCCCGCATGATTACAGCACGACCTACAACCTTCGACCAGCCAAACGGCGCATGATATCTCCCAGCTCGGGGGAACCACCGTGGCCCCCTGGAGTTCGTCGGTCGGTGTGTCACCAACGCGTGCCGCGTTGCTCCAACCGCCGACGGCGGCGGTGAGCGTGGACGGGTTTGAGAGCGATCGCTCGCCACTGCGGTCGGACACCCTTCACTCGGAACATCGTGCTGTACGCGTTCCAGTTTCAGACACCGGGAAGTGGCTTCCCGTAAATGGTTATCTTTACGGCGATGGCGCCGTAACGGGACTGGAGCTGGGCCTCGTGCGAGAGCGGCTTGGGCGTCGAGGGCGACGTCGACTTCGTGGTCGACGTGCCGGCGCGGGCTGATTCTGTTTCTCACCCCCTGAAGCGGGGGGTACCGGGCGTGGAATACTACGACGCGAGCGGTCGAGGATCTCCTTTGGACGTATTGGCCGTGGACCGCACGTAGCCACGTCGGCTAACCCGGTGCTTCCGGACAACGGCCATGTCTTCGAGATGGAGGCGGTGTCGACTTCAAGCGCTATGCGCGGTGCGGGTTTGGTATGTGGGGCAGGACTTCCGCACCCTCGACTGGGCGTACCAGACCGACCCGGGAAATCCCGGACTGATCGTCAAGAAGCGATAACCTCCAACGTGGTGAGTGGCCGAGAGTCAATCTCGGCTCTCGCCTTCTCGCCACGTTGGAGGTTATCGCTTCTTGACGATCAGCTGCGGGATTTCCCGGGTCGGTCTGGTACGCCCAGTCGAGAATCAGGAAGTCCTGCCCCACGTGCGAAACCCGCACCGCGCCGTAGCGCTTGAAGCCGTCGCCGCCATCCATCTCGAAGACATAGCCATACCCCGGAAGCGCCGGGATTCCTGACGTGGCATACGTGCGGTCCACGGCGAAATCGATCGACGTGAGATCCTCGACCGGATTGCTCGCGTCGTAGTATTCCACGCCCGTACCGGCGCGCTCGGGGGTGAGAAACAGGTCGCCCGCGCCGTCGCGATCGACCACGAAGTCGACGTCGCCCTCGACGCCCGAGCCGTCTCGCACGAGGCCCAGCTCCGCTCCCTGCACGACGCCATCGCCGTTGAGATCGTCCCAGAACCGGAAGCCACTTCCCGGTGTCTGAAACTGGAACGCGTACAGCACGATGTTCCGCGTGTCGGGACGGGGCGTGTCCGACCGCAGTGGCGAGCGATCGCTCTCAAACCCGTCCACGCTCACCGCCGTCACGGTGAAGCAACGCGGCACGCCGTTGGTGAGCGCGCCGACGATGAACTCCGGGGCCACGGTGGTTCCCTCCAGCTGGAAGCTGGTGCCGCAGAGGTCCTGGTCGAGGTTGTAGGTCGTGCTGTAGATGCGGTAGTTCAGGAAGTTGCCGGGGTCGGATGCGTAGGAATTGTCGCTCCACGTGAGCGCGATGGCACCGTCGAGCGTGGTGCTGCTGAGGCTCGCCGGGACGTCGGGCGGGACGCCCGGTCCGTTCCGATCGTCGGATGAACAGGCCGCGGCGAACACGAGAACAACCGGGATCGACCAGCCACGCATACAGGTCTCCGATGGGGGTGTCCGGATCGAGAAGCAGATCGCGTGCCAAGTGGCGGGTCAGCCAAGCCTTCGGCAGGGACCGACTTACAGTCGATTTCGTGGACGGGTGTACCGCCCCGGGGACAAGCCGGGCTCCCCGGTGCTACCGTTCGATCGTCGTCTGGTCGTAATCGAACTTCAGCTCCGGCAGGTCCGTCAGGTAGATCGTGAAGTAGAACGCGAAATTGCCGTTCGGATTGCGGACGAAATTGAAGGCCGCCCGCCACTCGTGCAGCTCGCGCTCGAGCCGGACGACGTGATTCTCGAACTGCCCGTCGGTGATGTTGTACTGCGACGACCAGGAGAGGGACCAGAACGGCGTGGGCGAAAAGCTGCTGCTGAAGCCCAGGCTCTGGTGGTCGGAGGTTTCGGTCCCAGGCGTCGCTACCACCCCGAACGGCGGCCGCGTTCGGGTGAGCTGGTAGTTGAAGTTCGCGCTGAAGCTCCGGCTGGGATGGCGGAGCGGCGCCTGCGTGCTGCTGAAGAAGGAGCCCGGCCGGGAACGTCCGCCGGACTCGGCCACGTAGGACGTTGGCACCTCGTCGCGACGGCGGCGGGTCCCCAGGCTGTCGGACGACTTTCCACCCAGCCCGAAGATCGACCCGATCGACCGGAAGGTATTCCCCGACACGGCGAAGCTCGCGCTCACGCTCTGGAGGAAGGGGTCGAACTTGGAGGTGTCCACTCCAACCGTCCCGCGCCAGAGGTCGTGCGTGAGATTGAGGCTGAGCCCCGGCAGCAGGTCGCTCAGCACGGTGTTGGAGATCGACTGGGTGGTCCAGCCGGTCAGGCCGGGCTTCTTGGCCTGCTCGAAGTCGTAGGTGATCCCGCTGGTGTTGAGGCTCAGAAGCCGAATCTTCCGCGCCTCCGCGCCTTCGGTTGCGGTGGTGTCGCGGTTGCGGGACCGGTATTTCCCCTCGAACGCCTGCGAGAGGCTGACCGTGACCTGCTGCTGCGCATCGCTCCGAAGCGCGATGGCCTGGCCCGGCTGGGCGATCGCCCGCGCATACTCCTCCGGCACGTTGGCCGCCGGCTGGTAGTTCCACACGATCACCGGCGAGAAGCTGTGCCGGATACGGCTGAGCGGCCCGATGCCGGGAAAGAAGGCGAACAACGTCGGTGACGCCGTGGCCCCGAAGCGGAAGCGCTTCCCCTGGCGGACGAAGCTGCCGTTCGTGTTCCTGTTCCGAACGGCGAACGCTCCACTTGTCGTATTGCCCATCCCCACCGAGGGCTGAACCTTCCAGGAACCGCGAAAGAGGACGGGCAGGTTGATGCCGGTGTCCCAGTCGAAGGTCGTCTCGAAGTTACTCAGGAAGCTCCGACGCACGGTCACGCTGTCGGTGGGATCGGGGGTGGACGGGTTGTCGGCCCGGAAGGTGACCGAGTCCTTTCCGCGGTCCTGCCGGTCGTTCACCTGGACCGAGTTCTGCCAGTTGAAGCCGCCGATCCGGAGGGGCGTGTCGAAGCTCACCGCCGTGACGCGCTGCGTCGCATCGAGCGCCAGCGTGTCGAACAGGCCGCCGGGCAAGGCGCGGCGTACCGTGTCGGCCAACGGGTTCTTCGTCGTGTTGTTGGTGAAGCTGAGCCCCGGAGACCAGGTGATATCGGACCCGATCGCGATCGGCACGGGCGACAGCGTCACGGCCGGGAGAAGCTGCTGCACGCTCCCGTCGGTCAGGCTCTGCCGCCGGTTGCCGCCCAGCGTCAGCGTGGCCCAGCTGAGGCGCTTGGAGTAGTTGAGCGAGCTGGTGATCTGCTGCGTGTTCTGCAGGGGATCGATCGCATTGTTTCGGATGACCGCCGTGCTGCTGGCGTAGTTGACGTTGAACGTGAGGCTGGACGAGAGACTGAACTGCTGCCGGTGGTCCCACCGGAAGGTAAGACCCGAGCCGCCGCCCACCTGCCGCTGCTCGTTGAACCCCACCGAGCCGCTCATGAACCGGTTGAGCCAGTTGTACTGGCCGGTCACGCCATACTGCACGTACCGGTTGGCGAACCAGTCGAGCCGGGCGGTGAGATCCATATAGTCGTTCGGCGCCCAGTAGTAGCCGATGTTGGTGATCTGGCGGTTGTACCCTCGCGTCGGGCGCACCAGGTCATTGAGCCCGAACTGAGGCACCAGGATGCCCGACCGGCGCCCCGGGCGAACGTCCTGGAAGATGAACGGCAGCCACAGGATCGGGACGTCCCGAACGTACAGCACCACCGGCCGCGCGATCAGCACGTTCTTCGAGACCCACTTCATTTGCTTGGCGCTGAAGTGGTAGTGCGGCGTCGGCAGGTCACAGCTCGTGATCTCGCTGGACCCGGCGTAAATCCGGCTGGAGCTCGAGTCCTGCGCGACGTTCCCGCGGAGGAACCAGACGGTCGAGCCCTCGGTGAAGTTGGTGAGGGCGTCGTTCACGATCCCGCGGCGCCTGCAGGTGTCGTACCGGATGCCTTCGCCCACCAGCACCTGGCCGCGATCGAACAGATGAGGATTCCCGCTTGCGTCGAGCATGCAGCCTTCGCGCTCGTAGCGGATGGTATCCGCTTCGAGCTGGGCCCCCTGGCGCTCGGTCAGCGCCTGTCCCTCGAGCAAGACGCGCTGCCCCTCGATGAACACCGTGGCCGAGTCCGCGCGGTAGCGCGTGGACTGATAGCCGGGCCGCGCCTTGAGCGAAGTGAGCACCGAGTCGTCGGGCGCGAAGCTCCGGGTGGGCGCGGTGGGGATGCCCAGCCGGCCGGCGGTGGCGCTGTCGAGCGCCTGGCCGGGCTTCCTGCGGGTGGTGTCCTGGAGCGAGTCAGGGAGGCCGGCGCGGGCCGGGGGCCGGCGCCGCTGGACGGGGACCTGCGCCTCGGCCCGGCCGCCGCCGAACGCGAGCGCGAGCAGCACCAGCCCGGCTATCGCGGCCGACTTCCGGCGCCGGCGCTGGATCACGACGGCGCCCGCGTACCCCACCTCGTAGAGCAGGAGCAGCGGGATCGTCATCATGATCATCGAGACCAGATCGGTGCCCGGCGAGAGGATGGCGCCGGCGGCGAAGGCGGCCACCACCGCGAACCGGCGGAACCGGGCCAGGTCCGACGCGCTGATCACCTCGAGCCACGCGAGGATGATGATGACCAGCGGCAGCTCGAACGAGATCCCCAGCGCCAGCACGACCTGCAGCACGAAGTCGAAGTAGTTGTCGTAGGTGATGAACGGCTGGATCGCCTCGGTCTGGAAGCTGAAGAGCACCTTCAGCGCCTGCGGCACGACGAAGACGTAGGCCACGCCCGCCCCCGTCAGGAACAGCAGCAGGCCGACGAACAACGCGGGCACGAGCGCCCGCTTCTCCCGCGCGTACAGCGCCGGGCGCCAGGAACGCCCAGAGCTGCCACAGGATGATCGGCGAGGCGAGGACCAGGCCGACGAGGAATCCGAGCTTGAAGACGATCATGACCGGCTCGGTGGGGCTGGTGACAATCAGCTTCCCACCGGCGCCGGTCAGATACGGAGCGATCGGCTGCTTGAGGAGATTGACGAGCTGGAACTGCTGCACCAGCCAGAGGCCGGTGCCGAACCCGATCACGATCGCCCCGAGCGAGCGGAGAATGCGCCAGCGGAGCTCCTCGAGGTGATCGAGGAAGGGCATCTCCCCGGGCGAGCCGGTCATGCGGCGGCGACGCCCGGGCTTAACGCCCGAGCGCCTTCAAGCGATCGCGGGCCAGCGCGGCCTCGTCCGACTGAGGGTACTTCTGCACCACGCGCTGGTAAGCCTCCTTGGCCTTGGCGCTGTCCTTCCGGCGCTCGGCGAGGAGTCCCAGGTTGTACAGGGCCGCCGGGGCCCGGGCGGACGTGGCGAACCGGTCCACCACCTGCGTGTAGTACGCCGCGGCCGAATCCGGATTCTCCGTCGCGTAGCTCTGCCCGATGAAATACAGCGCGTCGGGCGTGCGCTGGCTCGTCGGATAGCTGCGCAGCATCTCGCGGAGCCCCAGCCGCGCGGTTCCGGTGCTGCCGCGCCGGAGCTGCGCGAGCGACGCCTCGTACATCTGATCGGCGGACGCCGAGGCGCCGCCGGCCGGCTGGGCGGTGTCGCCCGGGGCGGGCGCGCCGCCCGGCGGGCGCGGTGGTCTCGATCTCGGCGCCGCGCGCCTCGAGCTGAGTGCGGAGCTCGCTCAACCGCTGCTGGCTCTGGCCGGTGAGCTCCTGGAGCTGGACCAGCTGCTGCTGGATGTTGTACAGGTCCGACGAGATGTCGCCCTTCAATTGACCGACGGCCCGGCGGCTGACGGTCAGCGAATCCATGATCTGCCGCTGGATCTGCAGCACCTCGCCGAGCTGCGCCGCCCGGGTCGAGTCCCGCCGCATGGTCTCGGCCCGGAGCAACGCCACCTCGCCCTGCACCAGCTGGACGTCGCTCTTGGACACGCAGCCGGGCAGCCCCGACGCGACCACGAGGGTCGCGGCGAGGCCGGCGGCCAGGCGTCCGTTCGACGAGCTCACTGCGGAGCGACGAGGTTGTCCCCGCCGGCCGTCACCTGGAACTCGTCGCGACGGTTCTGGGCGTAGGCCGCCTCGTCGTGACCGGCGTTGAGCGGGCGCTCCTCGCCGTAGGAGACGACCTCCAGCCGTGCGGCATCGATGCCCTTGTTCTCGAGGTAGCGCTTGGCCGCGCCCGCTCGCCGGTTGCCGAGGGCGAGGTTGTACTCGTCCGACCCGCGCTCGTCCGCGTGCCCGCTGATCTGCAGGCGCACGTTCGGGTTGGCGGCGAGGATGGCGGCCTTCTTGTCGAGCGTCGCCTGGTCGGTCGAGCGCACGGCCGCCTGGTCGTACTCGAAGTTGATCATGGCCGCCAGATCAGCGGCGACGGCCCGGGCGCGCTCCGAGGCGGCGTTGGCCGCCGCGATCGAATCCGCGCGGCGACGCTCGGCGCTGTCTTCGACCGGCGCGGGGGTGGGCGGTGCGGGAGCCGCGGTCGGTTCCGGAGCGGGCTGCTCGGGCGCGGGCTTCCCGCCGCAAGCGGCAGCGAGCCCGGCGGTGGCCAGGACCAACAACAGGGAAGTTGCGCGCATCAGGACTCCACGTTCGGGGTTAGGGAGCGACCGCGGTCCGACTCAGTCGGCGGGACCACGCAGGGAGCCGCGCCGCGCCAGGCGTCTTCAGCTGGCGCACGCGGCCGGTTTCGACGTCGATGACCCAGAGCTGCCGGATGCCGCTCCGGTCGGAGACGAAAGTGATGTGCCGGCCGTCGGGTCCCCACGTCGGATCTTCGTTCCGGCCGGCCGACGTGAGCTGCCGGACCCGCCGTCCCGACACATCGACGAGAAAGAGCTGCGGACTGCCGGCGACTTCGCGGTGGAACACGACGTTGGCTCCATCAGGGGACCATTCCGGTGCGTTGGAGCTGCCGGTCGCGCCATAGTCGAACGGCGCAAGCAGCTCCTGATCGGTCCCGTCGGCAGCCATGACGTAGACTTGGGGCGGTCCCGCACGCGTCGAAACGAACGCGATGCGGCGGCCATCTGGTGAAAACGTTGGTGATAAGTTGTCCGCGAAGCGTCCCACGGTCAAGCGTTGCGCGCAGCAGCGATCGGCCACGTTCGCGAGGTACACGTCCGTGCCGTTCTCATCGGAGTGGGCGTAGGCCACCAGCCGTCCGTCGGGCGAGAACGCCGGCGTGATGTTGAGCGCGGTGGCCGTGCCCGGCACCTGCAGCACCGCACCGCTCCCGAGGCTCTGCACCACGACCGGCCCCCTGCCCTGTCCGAGCTGGGTGAACGCGAAGCGTCCGCCGTCCGGCGACCACGCCGGCGAGAGCGCGGTCTGGCCGGCCGGCGTGAGCGGCGTAAGGGTCTCGCCGTCGCTGTCGATGCGGTAGACCCGGCCGCGCGGAGACCAGCAGGAGGCGGCTCGCCGCGATACCGGGAGTGCCGGTGGCCCAGCGCGCGACCTCGTCGGCCAGGCGGTGGACCTCGAGTCGGTAACCCGGATCCGTGGCGGGCGGAAGCGTGAAGTTCTGCTGATTGCGGACCTTGCCGGCGTTCAAGTCGTGCAGGCGAACGGTGACCGCACCGGCCGTTTCGGTCAGCTCGACCCCGAACTCCGCGCCGAGGGTCCTGTAGATCCCGTAGTTCACGCCGCCGCCCTCGGAGCCACCGCGGCCCTCGGCCGCGGAAGCGACGTCGCGCAGGATGATGACCCGGAAGCGGTCGGTGTAGTCGAGATCGCGACCGACGATGGCCCGCACCGAGTCGAGCCCGGCGCCCGGCAGCACCACGAGCCCCGGTTGGACGCCCGGGTTGTAGTCGAGGCCGACGCGAATGCCCTCTTTCACCTGCGACGTATCCTGGGCCGCGGCGGGGGTGATGCCCGCGGCGAGGGGGGCGAGCAGAGCGAGGCAGGTCAGTCGGGCAAGCAATGGGGTGATCGAGATATGGGCTTGAAGTAGAAGCTCACCGGCAGGACGTCGGCGTCCCAGCCGTCGGGGAGTCGCCGAAGCTGCGGGAGTTGCCGGCCGCTTCGATGGCGCCCTGGGCGCCGAGATCGAAGCTGAAGCTGCCCGACCGGGTAACGAAATGGATGTCCCGAACGGAGCCGTCACGAAGAATCAGAAAACTGATCTCGGCAAAGCTGTTCTGCCGGGCCAATTCACGATCCCAGTTCCGGTACACCTGGGTCACGATGTTCCGCAGATACTCCGGAAAAGGAAATTGCAGGCCCGGCGTCTTGATCGTCGCGACGTCGGCGCCCGTGCTCGGTGTCTCGCCCGGAGCCGGGGCCACCGGGGCCGCGATCTTGGGCGGCGGCTCATGCTTGGCCTCGGTGGGCGGCGCCTTCGGCTCGGGAGGCGCGGGTGCCTTGGCCGGCTTGGGCTTGGGCGGCGGCTTGACCGGCGCCGGCTTCTCCTCGGGCGGCGGCGTCGGCACCGCCTCGCGGGCCAGGCGCTGCTTCGGCGCCGCTGCGGGCGCCGCCACCAATTCCACCGCGTAGGAGGGCGGTCCGGCCTTGACGGCCTTCACTTGAGTGAAGGCAAAGGCCGCGGCGGCCGCATGCACCAGCACCGTCCCGGCCAGACCTACCGTGGTGCCCGGCGGGCGGCCACGGTCGGCGCGGACGATCACGGTGCTGCTTCCTCCTGCGCCACGAGCCCCACGTTCTGAATGCCGGCCCCGCGGATGATGGCCAGGACGCGAACCACCTGTCCGTAGGGTACACGGGTGTCCGCCTGGAGGTACACGCCTTGGGGCTTCCGGGTCGTCACCAGGGACTTGAACGTCACGCGAAAATCGTTGTAGGAGACCGGCGTCTGGTCGATGAAGATGCGCCCGTCGCGGTTCACCGACACCACCATCCCCTCCTTCGGCGAAAGCGGCCGCGCTTCGGCCCGCGGCAGCTCGACGTCGACCCCGCCCTGCATCATCGGTGCCGTGATCATGAAGATGATCAGCAACACGAGCATCACGTCGACGAGGGAGGTGACGTTGACGTCGGCATTGAACGGCATCTCGCCGCGGTCGCTTCCCAGGCCGCCCATCGCGCCGCCCGCCATCTACAGCAACCCTTCCCGGGCCATCGTGCCAATCAGCTCGTAGGCGAACCCTTCGAGCTCGCCGACGAAGAGCCGGACCCGGTTGACGTACAGGTTGTAGGCGATGACCGCCGGGATCGCCGCCGCCAGGCCCGCGAAGGTGGCCACCAGGGCCTCGGCGACGCCCGGCGCCACCGCGGCCAGGTTACCGGAGCCCTTGGTGGCGATGCCGGTGAACGCGTTGATGATGCCGAGGGTGGTGCCGAGGAGGCCCAGCAGCGGGCTCACCGATCCGATGGTGGCAAGCCACGGGATGTAATGCCCGAGGAGATCCCGTTCGGCCGAGACCTCCTTCCCGAGCACCATCTTGAGGGCCTCGAGCTGGGTCGGCGTGAGCGAGCTTCGATCGGCGCCACGCTCCTCGCGCAGGGCGCCGGGGCGGAGCTCGGAGTAGAAGGTGATGGCCTCACGGAAGAGCCGGTTGTAGGGCGACGGCGGCTGCTTCATGACGGAGTGATAGGCCTCCTGCAGCCGGGTGGTGCGCTCCATCTCCGCGAAGAACTTGTCGGCCTGGCGGTTGAGCTTCCGGAACTGCCACCACTTCAGCACGATGATGAACCAGGAGACCAGGGAGAAGACCGCGGTGATGACCAGGACGATTTCGGTCTCGACCTCGCCGTGAGGACCAGCCCACCGCGGAGCGTGGAACGGCGCCACCAGCCTGAAGGATCACCGTGCGCCCTCCTTCTCGAACCACTCGACCAGCAGCCCCAGCCCGTCTTCGAACTTCCACTCGGGCGTCCACTTCAGCACCGCCTTGGCCTTGCTGATGTCCAGGGCGCTGCGGAGAGCTCGCCTGGCCGGGCATGCGCAATTCGAGCTCTGGCTCCGGCCCATGACCTGGCAACGGTCTCGGCCAGCTCCAGCACGTTGCGCTGGACCGAGGTGGCGATGTTGAACGCGGGCGCGTCGAATTCGCCCGTAGCGGGAAGCGTCACGCTGGTGGCGAGGACGTTGGCGCGGGCGACGTCGCGCACGAAGACGTAGTCGCGCGTCTGCCGGCCGTCGCCGAAGACGGTAAGCTCTCACCGGCCAGGAGGCGGGAGACGAAGATCGAGACCACGCCGGCCTCGACTTCGGATCCTGCCGAGGGCCGAACACATTCGCGTACCGCATCGCCACGCCCTGGAATCCGCGCAGCGCGCCGAGCGCCCGGGCGTAGTACTCGTCGGCGAGCTTGCTCACGCCGTAGGGGCTCACGGGAAGCTTGGGGGCGGTCGGCGTGGGAATCACCGACGGGTCGCCGTAGACCACGCCGCCGCTGCTCGCGTAGACTACCCGCTTGACGCCGCCCTCCCCCGCGCCTTCGAGCAAGTTGACGAAGCCCACGATGTTGATGCCCGCGTCGAAGGCAGGCTGCTCGACCGAGACCCGCACGTCGATCTGCGCCGCATGATGGTTGAGCGCATCGAACTTCCCGGTGGCGACACCGCCGCGCCTCGGGCGAGCGAATGTCGGCGCAGACGAACCGCGCGGCCTTCGGCACGTTCTGCTCGTGCCCGCGCGAGATATCGTCGAGCACGACCACCTCCCAACCCTCCGAGAGATATGCCTCCGCGACGTGGGAGCCGATAAACCCGGCCCCGCCCGTTACCAGGACCCGCCCGCTCATGCGTCGCCTCTCGCCATGATCTCTCCGACGGGGATGACCGAGGGAATGGAACCGTCGCCCCGCAATATAGATACGTGAGCCGAGGAAGGAACCGGGCGACGCGGGCGGAAATGCGACGCGGCGCCGGGGAGCCCCCCGGCGCCGCGCCACCGCCTCACTCCCGGAGGTCAGGACGGAAGCTCGGCGAGCCGGTCCCTGCCGCGCGTCGGTGCCCGACGGGATGTCGGGCGAGAGAATATTGATGAGACGGCCGGTGGAGGTGTGGTCGCGCACATGCACGACCTGCAGCGTGGCCATCACCTCGTTGATGAGCTGGCGCCCGTCGGGCAGCCGCTCGGCGCGCCGCCGGATCTCGAACAGGTCGCCCGGCGCGACACCATCCTCGCGGCCCTTGTTCAGGAATACCACCATCTGGGGCGCCTTGAGGTCCTGCCGGCCGGGGCCGCCGATGAACGTCGCCCGCACGCCCTCGGTGACCGGGACCGCGTGCGCGTCACCCGACGGCGTGAACTTCTCGGCCGGGAGCACCCGCTGGCCGTTCCGGATCGGCCCGTACGTGGCGACGACATTCGCCACATAGCGGCCCTGCACCGTGTCCACGACACGGA
>CAWHZQ010000015.1:0-76906 GCA_963833905.1 uncultured Gemmatimonadales bacterium
CAGCCCCTCCGGCGGCGTCACCACCAGCCGGCGCCCCGCGCGATCGACCTCCCGCACGAACTCCTTCTTGTACGGCAGCAGGAACTCGCGCTTCGGGCCCTGTACCTCGATCATCAGCCCCGACGGCAGCTCGTACACCGCGCTCACCAGGCCGAGCGGCGTCTCGTCGGGCAGCCGCACCGCGAAGCCGTCGAGCTCGTGGAGGTACACCTCGTCGCCTTCGGGCGGCGCCAGCTCGTCGGCCGGGACCGCCAGGAACAGCCCCCGCCACGGGTCGATCGCCTCGCGCCGGTCGGCGCCCGCGAACTTGATCAGCCACTCCCGGTGATACGAGCGGCTGCGCTCGATCGTCACCGGTCCCGCGACCGTCTCCCCGTCCAGCCCCACCAGCCACACCGCCCGTCCCGGCGCGAACACCGTGTCGGGAGCGTCGGTGATCGGGAACAGCGTCAGGTCGCCCTTCAGTCCGTGCGGCTTCCTGAGCCGGCCCACCACCATGTGGCGGGCGTCGGCGGCCATCAGACCGTGGCGGCCTTGAACACCCCGGCCTGCTTGAGCAGTGACTGCACCGTCTCCGACGGCGTAGCGCCCTTCGAGATCCACTGGCGCGCCTTGTCGGCGTCGACCGTGACCTTGTCGGCGATCGTGGCGCCCTTGGGGTTGTAGGTGCCGATGATCTCGATGAAGCGGCCGTCGCGCGGCGCTTCCTGGTCGGCGACCACGATCCGGTACAGCGGGAGCTTCTTGCGGCCGACGCGACGCAGGCGAATCCGAGTTGCCATGTCCGTTCCTGGTGTGCGGGTTAACCGGGGAAAGGTCCACGTCCAAAGGGGAGCTTCATGCCCTTCCCCCCGGTCTTTCCCACGCTCTTCATGACCTTCTGCATCTGCTTGAACTGCGCGAGCAGCGTGTTCACTTCCTGCACCGTGCGCCCGCTGCCCTTGGCGATCCGGAGCCGCCGGTTCCCGTTGATGAGGTCCGGGTTCGAGCGCTCCTTGGCCGTCATCGAGAGCACGATGGCCTCGACGTGCTTGAGCTTCTTGTCGTCGATCTTGGCCGCCTGCAGCATGGCCGGGTTGATCCCCGGCAGCATGCCGAGCACGCCCTTGAGCGGCCCCATCTTCTGCATCTGGCGCATGGCGTTGAGGAAGTCCTCGAGGTCCATCCCCTTCTTCGAGGTGACCTTCTTCGCCAGCCGCTCGGCTTCCTTCTCGTCGACCGCGCCCTGCGCCTTCTCGACCAGCGAGAGGATGTCGCCCTGCTGGAGGATGCGGCCCGCGAGCCGGTCGGGATAGAACGGCTCGAGCGCGTCGAGCTTCTCGCCCACGCCGATGTACTTGATCGGCGCCTTGGTGACCCCGTAGATCGAGAGGGCCGCACCGCCCCGGGCGTCGCCGTCCATCTTGGTCAGGATCACGCCGGTGACGCCCAGCGCGTCGTGGAAGCCCTGCGCGATCCGCACCGCGTCCTGACCCGTCATCCCGTCGGCCACCAGCAGGATCTCGTGCGGCGAGACGGCGGCCTTGAGCTTGACCAGCTCGCCCATCATCTCGTCGTCGATCTGGAGCCGGCCGGCGGTGTCGACGATGACCGTCCGCGCCCGCGCCTTGCCCGCCTCGACGATGCCCTGCCGGACGATCGTGACCACGTCCTTCGACGCGGTGTCGGCGTGGACCCCGACGTCGATCTGCTTGCCGAGCGTCTGCAGCTGCTCGATGGCCGCCGGACGGTACACGTCGGCCGCGACCAGGTACGGCGCCTTCTGCTCCAGCTTGAGCCGCTTGGCGAGCTTGCCCGCCGTGGTGGTCTTGCCCGAGCCCTGGAGCCCGACGAGCAGGATGATCGTCGGCGGCACCGTGGCGTGCGCGATCGGCGCCTGCTTCTCGCCCAGCAGCGCCACCAGCTCGTCGTAGACGATCTTGACGATCTGCTGGCCCGGCCGGACTTCCTTGAGCGCCGTGACCCCGACCGCCCGGGCCTGCACCCGCTCCAGAAACTCGCGCGTGAGGTCGAAGCTGACGTCGGCCTCGAGCAGGATCCGGCGGATCTCCCGGAGCCCCTCCTTGACCGCATCTTCCGTCAGGACACCACGTCCAGTGAGCTTCTGGAGCGTGTCGTTCAGTTTCTGTGATAGCTCTTCGAACATAAGCCCGTAAGCATAACCGGCAGACGTGGTTTTGGACAAGCCGACGGGCACGGCCCGATGTAGCTTTAGGCGGCACCCGGAGACCAAACCATGGCCGTGATCCCGCAGGTCATCGACGCCGAAGCGAAGCAGATTCAGCTCGACCGCATGAAGCGGCGGGCCACCGGCCTGCTCGTGCTCATGGGCGTGGTGTTCGTGGCCGCGTGGATACTCGAGTCCGCGCACCCCTGGCTGGGCTACGTCCGGGCCACCGCCGAGGCCGGCCTGGTGGGCGGCGTGGCCGACTGGTTCGCCATCACGGCCCTCTTCCGCCGGCCGCTCAACCTGCCGATTCCCCACACCGCCATCATCCCCTCGCGGAAGGACCGGATCGGCCGGAGCCTCGGCAACTTCGTGCAGAACAACTTCCTCTCGCCCGAGGTGCTGGGCGGCAAGCTGCGCGCGGCGGCCCTGAGCCGCCGCGCGGCCGAGTGGCTCCGGGACCCGGAGCACGCCCGGCTGGTCGTCCGCCAGGCGGCGGGCGCGCTCCGGAGCGCCACCGCCGTCGTCCGCGACGACGACGTGCACGCGTTCCTCGAGCGCAGCGTGATCGAGCCGCTCAAGCAGCGGCCGATCGCCCCGGTGCTCGCGAGCGGGCTGACCCTCCTCACCGCCAACGACCGGCACCAGCAGCTGCTCGACCGGGTGGTGCACGGCCTCGCCCGGCTGCTGGCCGAGAACGAGGAGCTGATCCGCGACCGGGTGCGCGAGGAGAGCCCGTGGTGGGTGCCGGAATTCGTGGACGACAAGCTGCACGACCGGATCGTCGACGGGATCGCGCGGACCCTCTACAGCGTGAGCGAGGATCCGAGCCACCCGCTCCGCCGTCAGCTCGACGATCTGCTCACGAACTGGATCGAGCAGCTGCGCGAGTCGCCGGAGATGATGGCCCGGGCCGAGTCGCTCAAGCAGCAGGTGCTGGACAACCCGACGAGCGACCGGCTCACCGAGTCGCTCTGGCGCGAGCTCAAGCAGGTGCTCGACCGGCAGGTGGACGCCGCCGAGCGCGGCATCCCGGGCGGGCTCGAGCGCGGGCTGTCGGCGCTGGCCGAGGCGGCGCTGGAGGACGAGGCGCTGCTCGCCAAGATCGACGAGTGGATCATCGGCGCGGTGCTCCGGATCGTGGAGCAGCACCGGCACGAGGTGGGACAGCTGATCGCGGGCACCGTGAGCGCGTGGGACCCGGACGAGACGTCCCGGCGCATCGAGCTCCAGATCGGCCGGGACCTGCAGTTCATCCGGATCAACGGAACGCTGGTGGGTGGGCTGGTGGGGCTGGTGCTGTACGCGGTGACGCAGATGGTGGGGCACGGGGGGCGGTAGCGGGGGGCGGAAAGCGAGAGCGGAAAGCTCGTCATCCCGAGCGCAGCGAGGGACCTTGCCCGCGCATTCCGGAAGCGTGGCCTGGTTCCGGAACGGTGCGAGAAGGTCCCTCGCTGCACTCGGGATGACGGGTCAGCTCATTCCACCGTCGGCAGCGCTCCCCACCGCGGCCACCCCGTCGGCGCCAGCACGTACCGCACGCCCGGCCTCCCCGCCACCGTGACCGTGTCGATCGCCGCCCGATACCCCGGCCGCGCCGTCCGCTGCAGCGCCGGACCCGCGGTCTTCATGAACCGGTCCGCCGAGCGCTGATCGTCCCACGCCACGTACCAGACCAGCGCCGGGCCGCCCGGCGCGGCGAAGACGCGGTAGTGGTCGCCGCCCCACCCGATCGGCACCACGGTCTGCACATCGTCCGACCCCGCCAGCACGGCCAGCAGCACCCGGATCTCGTTCTCCCCTAGCACGTCCTCGTACATCACACCGCTGTCCTTCGCGAAGGCGAGCGGCACCGGCAGGTCGCCGCGGGCGTACCGATCGGGGTGGAGGATCTGCTCGGTCGAGACCGGCATCCGGGGGCCGTACGGCAGCGTGTCCTTCGGGCCCTGTGTCTCCCACCAGTGCATGAACTCGGCGCCGTCGAGGTACGGGAAGATCAGCGCCTCCCGCACCACCAGCGGCGCCCGCGCGAACACCGGCATCGCCGACTGCTGCTGGCGCACCTGGTCACGGTACAGGTCCCAGAACTGCGACGTGCGCGGTCACACCCTGGCCGGGCGCCAGCACCTCGATCGACGCGAGCGTGGCCTGCCCTTCGAGGACCGATTGCGCCGCGGTGAGCCGGTCGTTGCTCGAGGTGGACTTGAGGATGGAATCGAGCGGGAGGTACTGGCCCTGGAGCGCGTGCACCATTTCGTGCGCCAGCACCAGCCGGAGCTGTGAGCGGTCGGCCCCGGCCACCCCGAACAGCATGGCGGAGTCGGGATCGTAGTAGCCCGCCACCTGCTCGGCGTAGAGGTCGAGCAGCAGGCGCCGGAGCGTGAGCGTATCGGGCAGGAGCCCGAACAGGCGGTAGGCGGTCTCGAGCCCGCGCATGCGCTCGGGCGGCAGCTCCTCGTCGAGCTTGGCGATGAGATAGTCGCGCACCTGCTGGGGCGAGCGGAGCGCGGAGCGGGGCGGCGTCCGGAAGGTGAGGCCCGACGCCCGTTCCACCGGCGCGCGCAGGCTGTCGACCAGCGGGCGAGCACCGTGTCCTCCCCCGCCCCGCGCTGCTCGCCGCGACAGTCCGCGAGCACGAGCGCCGACGCCAGCAGCACCGCCATCGCGGCCGCGGCTCGCCGCCTGCTCATGCGCCTGCCACGTAGCCGGCGTACCAGCCGAGGACCGGTGGCGCCGACGAGGTCGGTCGCCGCCGCGCCGAGGGCGAGGAAGATCCCGAAGGGCACCAGCTTCTTGTGCCCGGCGAGGGCCAGCGGCACGAAGATGAGGCTGCCGATCAGCGCCCCCAGGAACACCGTGAGCAGCGTCCCCTGCCAGCCGAGGAACGCGCCGACCATCGCCATCATCTTGATGTCGCCGCCGCCCATCGCCTCCTGCTTGAAGACCCATTCGCCCGCCACCGCGACGATCCAGAGCAGCCCGAACCCGACTGCCGCGCCCAGGAGCGCCGTGCCGAAGGCCTGGCGCCCGGCCGCCAGCGCGAACAGCACGCCCAGGACCAGCCCGCCGATCGAGAACTCGTCGGGAATGATGTAGGCGCGCGCGTCGGTCATGGCGATGCCGAGCAGTACGGTGCCGAACACCGCGCCCCGCAGCGCCTCGACGCCGAACCCGTAACGCCAGGCCATGAATGCCCAGATGAGAGCGGTGACGAGCTCGACGGCCGGATACATCGCCGAGATGGGCTCGCCGCACCCGCGGCAGCGGGCGCGGAGCACCAGCCACGAGACGATCGGGATGTTGTCGTACCAGCGAAGGCCCTGGCCGCACTTCGGGCAGCGCGACGGCGGCCGCATCACCGACTGCTTGGGTTCCGCGCCCCAGCGGAGGATGCAGACGTTGAGGAAGCTGCCGATCGCCGCGCCGAGGAGCGCCGGCGTACGCGACGAGAATCGGTTCGTTGCCCCAGTTCGGCAGTTCAGGCGTCACGCGTGACCTCGTGGAGTAGGATGCCGGCCGCCACGGCGACGTTGAGCGACTCCACGCCCGGCGCCAGGGGAATGGAAACCCGGCGTCGCGCCGCCGCGCCGATCGTGGCACTCACGCCGGCGCCCTCGTTGCCCAGCACCAGCGCGAGCGGCGGGCGCCCCGCTCGCGCCGCCCTGCCCGCGGACGGGCTCCCCATCCGCGGCCGCGACCCAGATCTCGACGCCGCGCTCGCCGGCCCACCCGAGGAGCGCATCGGCATCCGCCGAGACCGCGGGCAGCCGGAACGCCGCCCCCATGCTGCCGCGGAGCACCTTCGGATTGGTCAGCTCGGCCGTGCCCTTGAGCGCCACCACGCCGGTGGCCCCGAGCCCGAGCGCGCTCCGGAGCATCGTGCCCACGTTGCCCGGGTCCTGCACCGCGTCGAGCACGAGGACCACGGCCCCCGGCGCGGTGGGGACGTCGGCCAGCGACCAGACCCGCGGCTCGACCACCGCGACCACGCCCTGCGGGTGCTCGGTGTCGGCCAGCGCGTCGAGCTCGGCGGGCGGCACCTCGACCAGCCGGACCCCCTGTTCCGCCAGCGCGAGCTTGAGCGCCTGCCCGCGGGGAGTACCTTCCAACGCCGGCGAGATGGCGGCGCCGCGGACCGGTGTCCCCGCCGCGAGCGCCTCCTCGACGAGGCGGATCCCCTCGGCGAGCGCCAGGCCGCGGCGCTCGCGGCCGCGCCGGCGGGCCAGGTCGCGGATCGTGGTCAACAGCGTGCCGTCCTTGGAGGTGCTCACGGGATGAAGATCGCCCTCACGATCGCCGGCTCGGACTCGGGCGGCGGTGCCGGCATCCAGGCCGACCTCAAGACCTTCCAGCAGTTCGGGGTCTTCGGCACGTCGGTCATCGTCGCCCTCACCGCCCAGAATACGCGCGGCGTCCGCGCCGTCGAGGCGGTGCCCGAGGCGATGGTCGCGGGCCAGCTCACCGCGCTCGCGGAGGACCTGCCGCCGGCCGCGCTCAAGACCGGCATGCTGGCGGAGGCATCGCTCGTGCGGCTGGTGGCCAAGGCCATCCGCGAGAACGGGTGGGAGCCGCTGGTGGTCGACCCGGTGATGGTCTCCACCTCCGGCCACCGGCTGCTCACGGTCGAGGCCGAGGACGTGATCCGCGAGAGCCTCCTGCCGCTGGCCGCGCTGGTGACCCCGAACCTCGACGAGGCCGCCGTCCTCACCGGCCGCGCGGTGCACGACATCGCCACCATGGAGCGGGCCGGCGAGACGCTCCTGAGCTTCGGCGCCGCGGCCGCGCTGGTGAAGGGCGGGCACCTGAACGGCGACACCGACACCATCACCGACGTCCTCGTGACGCCCGGCGAGGTGCGCCACTTCACCCATCCTCGGCTGGCGACGACCTCCACGCACGGCACCGGCTGCACCCTGTCGGCGGCCGTGACCGCCGGGCTCGCGCTCGGCCGTCCGCTCGAGACGGCCGTGGCCGACGCGCTCGACTTCGTGCATCGCGCCATCGCCCGCGCCCCGGGGCTCGGCGCCGGCCACGGCCCGCTCGACCACACCGTCACAGCTCCGCCACCACCCCCTCGATGAGCGCGGCGAGCTCGCCCGCGATCCGGTAGGCGACCTCCATCACTTCCAGGTGGTCGAGCTTGGCGAGGGTCACGCCCGCGGCCGGGTTGGTGATCGCCGAGAAGCCGAGACAGCGGAGCCCGGCCGCGCGCGCGGCGATGACCTCGAGCACGGTCGACATTCCCACCGCGTCGGCCCCCAGCCGCTCGAGCATCCGGACCTCCGCCGGCGTCTCATAGCTCGGTCCCAGCAGCCCGACGTACACCCCCTCGGCGAGCGGAATCTTGCGCCGGCGCGCCACCTCCCGCGCGATGGCGCGGAGGCCGGGGTCGTACGGGTCCGACATGTCGGGAAACCGGATCTCACCGGGCAGGGCCGGACCGAACAGCGCGTTCCGGAAGCTGAGGTTGATCTGGTCGGCGATGAGCATGACGGTGCCCGAGCCGAAGCCCCGCCGGATGCCGCCGGCCGCATTGGTGAGCACCACCGTGCCGACGCCAAGCCGCGCGAAGACCCGCACCGGCAGCGCGGTGAGCGACGCCGGGTGGCCCTCGTACATGTGGAACCGTCCGCTCTGCACCAGCACCGTCCGGCCCTGGAGCGACCCCGCCACCAGCTCGCCGCTGTGGCCGATGACCGTCGGCGCCGGGAAGTGCGGGATCTCCGCGTACGGGATCCGCACCGCGTCCGTCAGCCGCTCGGCGAACTGGCCCAGGCCCGAGCCCAGGACGATGGCGACGGTCGGCTTGCGGCCGCCGAGCCGGGCGCGCACGGCGTCCGCCGCCTCGTCGATCATCGCCGTCGCGTCGGGCGCCAGCGCGTCCGGGGTCTGCGTCGCGGTCACAGCAGGATTCCCGCGATCGTGGCGGAGAGGAAGTTGGCGAGCGTGCCGGCGAGCATGGCCCGGAGGCCCAGCCGCGCGAGGTCCTTCTTCCGCTCCGGGGCCAGCGCGCCGATGCCGCCGAGCTGGATGCCGACCGAGCTGAAGTTGGCGAAGCCCGCCAGCGCGAACGACGCGATCGTGAACGACCGCGGATCGAGCTGCCCCTTCATCGGCCCGAGCTGCGCGAAGGCGATGAACTCGTTCAGCACCATGCGCGTCCCCAGCAGGCTCCCGATCGTGCCGCTGTCGTGCCACGAGACGCCCATCGCCCACGCGATCGGCCGGAAGATCCAGCCGAGCGGAGTCTGCAGATTGGAGGGGAACCACTCGGCGTAGCGGTGGATCGCCGCGAAGCCGCCGTTGAGCAGCGCCACCAGCGCCACGAACGACACCAGCATCGCGATCACGTTGAGCATCAGCTGCAGCCCCTCGCTCGTCCCGCGGGCCGCGGCGTCGAGCAGGTTCACGTCCTGCTTCGGCATGTCGATGCTGACGGTGCCGTAGGTCTCGGGCACCTCGGTCTCGGGCTCGAACAGCTTGGACATCATGATCGTCCCCGGCGCCGTCATGATCACCGCGGTGAGCAGGTGCCGGGCCTCGATCCCGAAGGCGATGTAGGCCACCATGATCGAGCCGGAGATGTGGGCCATGCCCGACGTCATCACCGTCATCAGCTCCGAGCGCGTCATCCGCGGCAGGAACGGACGGATGGTGAGCGGCGCCTCGGTCTGCCCCATGAAGATCGAGGCCGCCACGTTGAGGCTCTCCGCCCCGCTCGCGCCCATCACCCGGCTCATGATGATGGCGAAGGCGCGGACGATGAGCTGCATGATGCCGAGGTAGTACAGGATGGCGAACAGCGCGCTCACGAAGATGATCGCGGGCAGGAGCTGGAACGCGAAGATCATTCCCAGGCTCGAGTTCGGCTTGCCCAGCTCGCCGAAGACGAACTGGGAGCCGATGTACGAGTAGCCGAGGATGCCGGTGACCAGGGCGCCGAGCCAGCGGAAGAGCGCCTGGCCCGCCGGGACGCGCAGGACGAAGATGGCGAACAGCACCTGCAGCCCGAGCCCCCAGGCGACCACCCGCCAGCGGATGGCCTTGCGGTTGTGCGAGAGCGCCACGCCGATCCCGATGATGAGCACCAGCCCGATGAGGCCGGAGAACCGGCTCCAGGGCGACTCGGGGCCTCGCGGTCCGGACGGGCCCCCGAGCTGGATCTGCGCTCCCGGGCACGGTCGGCGGAGCCTGCACGGCGGGATGCGCCGAGTCGGCCGGCGGGACCGAGTCTCCCTGCGACTGGACCGCGGGACGCTCCATGGCGGCGAGGCCGCGCCAGGCGAGGCCCGGAATCAGCCACGAGGCCCCGATCGCCAGCGTGATCACCGCGACGGCGATGAGGGCGCCGCGCAGACCTCCGGCGCCGGGACGACCGCGTGTCAGCATGGATGCTCCGTGGAAGTGGCGAAGGACTGCGCCGTCATGCGATGGCCTGCGCGCGACGAGCCCCCGCTCACCGCAGCGCCGCCAGCTCGTCCGTCACCTGCGCCAGCAGCGCCTGCCGCTCGGGCCAGGGGAGGAACGCGTTGGCGAAGCCGTCGAGAATGCACCGGTCGATCTCGGCGCGGGTGAACCCCAGCTCGCGATGCGCCAGCCAGTACTCGTCGGTCAGCGACACACCGGTCATGAGCCATCCGTCGGTGCAGAGCGTGACCACCAGCCCGGCGTCGAGGTAGGCGCGCACCGGATGGTCCGCCGCCCGGGCCACCGCCCGGGTCTGGACGTTGCTGGTGATGTTGATCTCGATGGGCAGCCGACGGTCTCGAAGATAGTCGCGCAGCACCGGATCCTCGTACAGCCGGGTGCCGTGGCCGATGCGGTCGGCATGGCAGCGGTGCACCGCCTCGGCGATCGACGCGGCGCCCGCGGCCTCGCCGGCGTGGATGGTGATGCCGAGGCACCCGTCGGCCGCGAGGTCGAACGCCGCCTGGTGCACGCCGGGCGGCCGACCCGCCTCGCCACCCGCCAGGTCGAAGGCCACGACCCCGCGGTCGCGATACGCCACCGACAGCCGGGCGATCGCGAGCGACACCTCGGGCGAGTAGTGCCGGAGCGAGCAGTTGATGACGCGGGTGATCACGCCGAAGTCCCGCTCGCCACGGGCCAGGCCGCGCAGCTCGGCCTCGAGCGCCGCCGTCCATGGTGAGCCCGCCGCGGGTGCTGAGCTTCGGGCAGTAGCGCACCTCGAGGTACCGGAGCCCATCGCGCGCCGCATCCTCCACCATCTCGTACGACACCCGCTCGATCCCCTCGGCCGTCTGCAGCAGCGGGATGGTGTACTCGAACCGCGCGAGGTAATCCTCGAGGCTGCCGGCGTCGCTCACCACCATGAAGCGGCGGAGCGCGTCGGGATCGGTCGTCGGCAGGGCGAACTTCGCCTCCCGGGCGAGCTCGACCATCGTCGCCGGGCGGAGCGCGCTGTCGAGATGGGTGTGCAGCTCCGCCTTGGGCAGGCGGGCGAGCAGCTCACGCGTCAGCATCGGCGTCCTGCGCCGGCCGGCGCGCACGCACCACCACCCGGAGGATCGAGCCCGCCTCGAGCACGCCGTCGAGCGGCAGCTCGATGCCGCGGGCATCGGTGACGAGGGCGGCGCCGGCGGCGGCGCTGGCCTCGAGCGCCGGATCGTGCGCCCGGATCGCCCCGCGCACGTCGGTGCCGGCGGCGACCTCCACCGGAGTGGCGTTCACGAAGACCCGCACGCTCGCGCTCACCGTCGGGTGGAGACGAAGCCGGCGGGCGCGGACGCCTCGACCGGCTGGGGAAGACGGCGGAGGAACGCGCCGACCGCCTCGACGTCGAGCAGGCCACCGCGCTCGTACATCACGCCCGCGAGCGGGCTCAGGCCACCGGCCCCGCCGGCGCTCGCCTCGTCGGTCGCCAGCGAATACTCGGCGTTGGCGCGGACCTTCCGCCCGCCGGTGAGCACCACGCCGCGCACCCGCTTGCCCGCGGGCGCCCGCGGATCGTAGCGCACCTGCGCACCGGCCAGGTGGATAGTCGGTTCGCCCGACTCCGCGAGCGCCTGCTCGAGCAATGCCGTGAGCTGAGTGCCGGTGAGGGTGAGGCGGACGAGGTCGCTCCGGCGAGGGCTCGACGGCGGAGAGCCGCGCGTAGGTCACGGGCCCTGACGGAAGATCCGCGCGGATCGACTCGGTGCGGACGAGGCCCAGGTCGGTGCGGAGCGCGTTCCGCCGCGCCTCCGCGATCAGGCGCCGAGCGGGAACTGCGCGCCGGCACGCACGAGCGGCCGCTTGAGCTCGGCCAGCGGGCGGGTCAGCACGGAGTCGCTCCGCCGCTCGTAGCGGTCGAGCTCGGCGCGGAAGCGCGCGTCGCCGCCGCTGCGCGTGGAATCCACCGGCACCACGCCTGTGCGGATGTCGAAACCACCCGCCGGCGTCTTCACCAGATCCGCCACCCCGATCATCCGTCCCCTGCTTCCGGTCTCGAGGATCGGAATCCCCGCGACGCTCGTGGTCATCACCCGATGCGTGTGCCCCGCGACGATCAGCCGGACGCCGCGCGCCGCGGAGCTCGTCCGCCAGCCGCACGATCTCGCCGGAACAGGCCACCGCATCGCAGGTGCCTCCCGCGTGCGCCAGCAGGATCGTGAGCGCCGGCCGGCGCGCCGCCACCTCCCGCAGCACGTCGTGCAGCGCCAGCTCGCCTTCGCCGAAGCGGAGTCCGCGGGTCCGTGCCGCGGGCAGCAGGCCCTTGGTCTCGGGCGTAATGTAGCCGATCACCGCGACCGTCAACCCGGCCGACGTCCAGCACCCGGTAGGGCGTGATCCAGTCCGGCCGCCGGCCCGGTGGCGCTGTCGACCACGTTCGCCGCGAGCCACGGGTAGGGCGACTCCTCCATGCGCTGCCGCAGCACGTCGACCGACCAGTCGAAGTCGTGGTCGCCGAGCGCCGCGGCGGCGTAGCCCAGCCGGCCGAGCAGCGCGATGCCGGCGCGCCCCCGGCTCTCGTTCTGGACCGGCGTGCCCTGCATCGCGTCGCCCGCGTCGAGCCGCAGCTGGGCGCAGTCGCAGTCGTCGCCCAGGCTGTCGAGCGCGGCGGCGAGCGCGCCCGCGCCCGGCAGCAGCGCGCCGTGGAGATCGCCGGTGGCGAGGATGCGGAGGATCACCGTGTCCCGCGCGGCCCGCGGCAGCGGGCGCATCGGGATGCCGAAGAGGCCGTGGACGGCGCGGTCGGCGACCTCCGGCACGATGCGCCAGCCACCGCCCGCGTACTGCGCGGGATCGAGCGGGCTCCGGGTCCGCACCGCGTCGATGAGCAGGTCGGGAATCCGCTCGCCCTTGTCGTAGACCACCGGCGCGTGGCGGAGCATCGTGTAGCCACCGCCGCCGGCCTGCCGGTAGCTGTTGACGGCGAGGGTGAAGCTGTCGGTGGGCTGCACCAGCCGCCCGCGCACGGCGAGGCCCTGGATCCGCTCGCCGACCGGCCGTCGCAGGTCGATCGCGTACGTGGCGCCGGCGACGACATCGTAGTCGTAGCCCGGCACCGAGTCGTTGACCGCGATCCGCCCGACCGGATCGACCAGGAAGTAGCGCGCGCTCCATTCGAGATATTCCTTGAGCTCCGCGCCGCTCACCCGCACGGCGCGCAGGGTGTTCTCGAACGGGTAGAGCGCCAGTACGTTCGCCACGCGGATCGTGTCGGCGTCGAAACCGGCCTGGAGGTCGAAGGCCGACGCCGCCGAGAGCTCCGCGCCCGAGCGCCGGCGCTGCACGTCCTGCACGAACTCGATGATCGGGGTCCGGCCCCACCCTGGCGGCGCCGGCCCGCATCGGAGCCACCGCGAGCCCGATGGCCGTGCGGGCCCACTCGCGTACCGCTTCCCGTGCCGGACCCAGCCGCTGGGCGAGCAGTGGCGACGGCGCGACATCGCGGGTGGAGACCAGGTCCGCGCGGATGCGCCGCACCCGCCATACGCCTTCCTCGCGCACCAGGTCCAGGTGCACCACCGAGACGCTGGCGCCGTACGGCGCCGGCTGGACGAAGTGGACGCCCTCGAGCACCGAGTCGCGGATCTCCCGGTGCGAGTGGCCCACCACGACGACGTCGGGACGGGCCGGGAGGCTCGCGAGCGCGGCCGCCGCGTGCTCGTCCCCCACACCCGCCGTGTCGTACGAGGCGCGGCCGCCGAGCCCCGAATGGGCCAGGGCGACGACGACGTCGGCGTCCCGCCGCATGGCCGCGAACACCGGTGCCATGGCCGGCCCGATCGGCGCCACCCGGACGCGGCGGCCGAGCTGGTCGCGGTCCCAGACCATCGTGCCGGGAGTCGTGACACCGGTGATCGCGATGCGGACCTGCTGCCGCTGGACGACGCGATAGGGCGGGTAGAGCAGGGAGTCGCCGGAAGCGGCGTAGATGTTGGCACTCACGTACGGAAAGCGCGCGTCGGTGACGGCGCGCCGGAGGAACGGCAGCCCCCAGTCGAAATCGTGGTTGCCCGGCGTCGCCGCGTCGTAGCCCGCCAGGTTCATCGCCTCCACGATCGGATGCGGCTCGGCGGGCGCCACGCGCGCGAAGTAGGTGGCGAATGCGTCGCCCTGCAGCAGGTCGCCGGCGTCCACCAGCACCACCTGCCCCGGGAAGCGGGCGCGGAGCGAGTCGACCACCGTCGCGACGCGGGCGAGGCCGCCGGCAAACGGGCGATCCGCCACGTAGTCCCAGTCGGTGACGTGGCCGTGAAGGTCGGTGGTGGCGACGAGCACGACGTGCGCCGTATCCTGAAGCGGAGCGGCGGCGAGCACGAGCGTGGTGAGGAGGGAGAGCATCGGGGTGGAATATGGGGCGGAGGGGGTGGGCTGTCATCCTGCGCTCCGCGTCGATCCTGACGCGGCTTGCTATATACGCCTTGATGTATATATGTTCCCCCGAATATGAACTCCGCCACCTCCGCCACCGACCTCCTCCTCACCGTCGCCGAGCCCACCCGGCTCCGGATCCTCAACTGCCTGGCGGCGGCGCCGCTCTTCGTGTCCGATCTGCAGGCGGTGCTGGACCTGCCCCAGCCCACGGTCTCCCGCCATCTCCAGGTGCTGCGTCGCGTCGACGTCGTGCGGGACACCCCGATCGCCCAGTTCGTTCTCTACCGACTCCGCCGGGACCTCGGCACGCACGGCCGCCTGCTCACGGCGATCCTCGACGCCGTCGTGCGCGACGATCCGGTGATGCGTGCCGAACGCGACCGCGCGACGGAGCGGAGCCGGTCGCACACGAATCTGCGCGTGGAAGAGCCCCCCAGCGACAAGCCGATGACCCGCGCGAAGAGGCCAGAATGACGCACCGCATTCTCGTCGTCGACGACGAACCCGACATCACCGCCCTGGTGGCCTACCACCTCGCCAAGGCGGGCTTCCGGGTCTCGACCGCCAGCACGGGGCCCGACGCGCTCAAGGCCGCCCGCGAGGAGCGGCCGGACATCGTCATCCTCGACCTCATGCTCCCGGGCGTGTCCGGCTACGACGTGCTGGCCGAGCTCCGCCAGCGGGACGAGACCCGGGACGTCGGCGTCATCCTGCTCACGGCGCGGCGCGAGGAGACCGACCGGATCCGCGGCCTCTCGCTCGGGGCCGACGACTACCTCACCAAGCCGTTCTCGCCGCAGGAGCTCTCGCTCCGGGTGCGCGGCCTGCTCCGGCGCCTGGGCTCTCCGCCGGTGACGGCGGGCTCGACCCTGAGCGCGGGCCCGGTCTCCATCGACCGCTCGGCGCACCGCGCGAGCGTCGGCGGCGAGGAGCTGAGCCTCACGGCGACCGAGTACAAGCTCCTGCTGACGCTGGTCGAGCGCCGCGGCCGGGTGCAGACCCGCCCGCAGCTCCTCGAGACCGTCTGGGAGGCGCAGCCCGACATTCAGACCCGCACGGTCGACATGCACGTGCAGCGGCTCCGCACGAAGCTCGGCGACGCGGGCCGGATGATCGAGACCGTCCGCGGCTTCGGCTACCGGTTCCGCGGCACCGAGCGAGGAGCGCGCGCGAGGTGAGCCTGGCCCGGCGGCTGGTGCTCGGCACAGTCGTCATCCTCATCCTGACGGTCCTGATCCTCCTCTGGGGCGCCGAGCGGTCGCTCAGGCGGGACCTCGAGGGCGACATCGCCGGCGGGCTCGAGCGCGAGGCTCGGCTCATCCGCGAGGCCCTTCCGGCCGATTCGCTCGGCTGGGACTCGGCCGTGCACCGGTTCTCCAGCGCCAACGGCCATCGCCTCACCCTCGTCGACCGGACCGGCCGCGTGCGGGCGGACAGCGACTTCCCGCCGGGCCCGCTCCCCGCGATCGAGAACCATGCGGGCCGGCCCGAGGTCCGCCTCGCGCTCGCGGGCCGGACGGGCGTGGCCACCCGCCGGAGCGAGACGGTGGGCCGCCAGCTGATGTACGTCGCCGTGCCCGGGCGGTCCCGGCGTCATCCGGGTGGCGGCGGACCTGGCCCAGGTGGACGCCCTCGTCCGCCGCGCGCAGGGCGAGGTGGCGGGGGCGGCGCTCCTCGCGCTGCTGGTCGGCACCGTGCTCGCGCTCGTGGCCGCGCGGTCGATCGCGCAGCCGCTCAGCGACATCTCCGCGGCGGCGCGGGCCATCGCCGCCGGCACGCCGCCCCGATTCCCGCGCTCCGGGCATCCCCGAGATCGACGTGCTGGTGCAGTCGCTCCGGCAGATGCACCAGCAGCTCGGCGACCGCTTCGCCGAGCTCCGCCGCGAGCAGGCCGAGTCGGCGGCGCTGGTCGAATCCATGGTGGAGGGAGTGATCGCCGCGGACGGGCGGGGACACATCGTGACCGCCAACCCGGCCGCTCGCCGGCTGCTGGGGTACGCCCCGACCGGGACGCTGCCCGACCTTCCGGCGCTCTTCCGGGTCAAGGCCGCGCGCGAGGTGGTGGACATCGCGCTCGAGGGCCGCCCGGTGCAGGATCGTCAGCTCGACATGGACGGCCGCGTGTTCCTCGTGAACGCGCGGCCCCTTCCCGCCGGCGGCGCCGTGCTCGTGCTGCACGATCTCACCGAGATCCGCCGGCTCGAGGCGGTCCGCCGGGATTTCGTCGCCAACGTGTCGCACGAGCTCAAGACGCCGCTCACGTCGATCTCGGGATACGCCGAGACGCTGCTCGGCGACCCGCCCGATTCCGAGACCACGCGGCGGTTCCTCACGACGATCCTGAGCAACGCGCACCGGATGCAGCGCCTGGTCGACGATCTGCTCGACCTGTCGCGCATCGAGTCGGGGCGCTGGCAACCGAGCTACTCGGACGTGGATGTCGGCGCCGTGGCCCGGGAGTCGTGGACCGGGCTCGCGGTCCGGGCGGAGACGCACCAGGTGGAGCTGGTGCTCGACGTCGGCCCCGGCGCCGACGTCGTCCATGCGGATCTCGACGCCGTGCGGCAGATCCTCACCAACCTGATGGACAACTCGCTCCGGTACACGCCGCCCGGCGGCCGCATCACCTGCCTGAGCCGACGAATCACGCGGCGCCGTCGCGGTCGGCATCCGGGATAACGGGGTGGGGATCACTCGGGATCATCTGCCGCGCATCTTCGAGCGGTTCTGGCGGGCCGACTCGTCGCGCTCGCGCGAGGAGGGCGGAACCGGTCTAGGCCTCGCGATCGTGAAGCACCTGGTCGAGGCGCACGGCGGCCGGGTGTACGCCGAGAGCGAGCGCGGCAGCGGCACCACGGTCACCTGCGTCTTCCCCGATGCCGTGGCCTGAGTCCGGCGCCACCTCCGCCGGCGCACACCTCGCGATAGCTCGCGTCCAGCCGGTCCAGCTCCCGCTCCCAGCTCAACGCCTCCGCCGTGCGCCGCGCGTTCCGCGCCAGCCGCCCGGTGAACTCCCATTCGTTGACCAGCAGCACCATGGCGCGCGCCATCGCGGCGGCGTCCCCCGCCTGGTAGGTCACGCCGTTGAGGCCGTCGCGCAGGTGGTCCCGGACGCCGCCCTCCGGCGCGGCGATCACCGGCAGCCCGCTCGCCATCGCCTCCAGCACGACCAGGCCGAGGGTCTCGGTCACGGACGCGAACACGAACGCGTCGCAGTTGGCGTAGAGATCGGGCAGCTGCGTGTGACGGTCGAGGAAGCCGAGGAAGGTGACGCCGTCCGGTGCCGACGCCCTGAGGTCGGCCTCGCACGGCCCGGTCCCGGCGAGGATGAGGTGGATGACGCCCCGCGGGACGAGCGCCGAGGCCTGGCGGAACGCCTCCATCACCACGTCCACCCGTTTCTCCGGCGCGAGCCGCCCGACGTAGACGAACGTGAAGCGGCTCCCCATGCCGAGGCTTTCCCGCAGCTCCTGGCTCCGGCGGTGCGGATCGAAGGCCGTCGTGTCGACCCCCGTCCCCAGACCTCGACCCGCTCGACGCCGAGCGCCGCGAGCTCGGCCTTCGCCACCGCCGACGGCGTGTACACCCGCCGGCTCCGGCGGTGGAACCGCGTCAGGTAGCCCGTGACGGTCCGGCGCAGCCAGGGTATCCCGTACGCCTCGGCGTAGCGCCCGAAGTCGGTGTGATAGGAGGAGACCACCGGCACGCCGGCCGCCGCCGCCGCGTGCTGGCCCATGTGTCCGATCGAGAACTCCGTCTCGCAGTGCACCAGGTCGGGCCGGAACTGGGCCATGACCTGCCGCACCGTCTTCCGGCCCGAGACGGCAAGCCGGACGTCGGGGTACCGCGGCATCGGCCACGCTGGGCAGGCTCGTGACCGGCGCGCCCGGCGCCGACCTCGGGATCCGCTCGCCACGCGGCGTGGACTCCCGCCGGATAGCGCGGGGCCACCACGGCGCAGTCCCAGCCGCGCCGGCTCAGGCCGGCGACGCTCAGCTCGGTGACGATCGAAACCCCGTTGATCTGCGGCGGATAGGTGTCGGTGCAATACAGCACGCGCATCGAAGCTCTCTGTGCGGACTTCGAAAGCTGGATCGAAGCGGTCACGGAGCGGTGACGACGGGGTTTCGATTGGCCCGGTATCGAGGTGGCGGATGTTACCAGGTCGTGGCCCCGGCACGACCGGCAGTGTGGGTGGCGATCCGCAGATTCGTGGGCGATGACCGGCCACCTCCTGGTTCGTCTCGACGCCCGCGATCGCGCGCTGATGCTCCGCTGCGCCATCACCCCGACCGCCTCGCGCCGCTCGCGCCTGGCGTGGACGGCCGTGACGCACCTGGGCGGCACCGGGCCGACGGTAGCGGCCGCGATGGTGCCCTGGTTCCAATGCTGCGACCTGCACGCCGCCTCGCGGCTGGCCCTGACGACTCTGGTGGCGTCCCACGTCGCGGTCCAGCTGGTCAAGCGCACCGTCGTTCGCGCCCGGCCCGGGGAGTCCGGCCTGCACGCCGCCGGTCGTGGCCGAGCCCGACCGGTTCTCGTTTCCCTCCGGCCACGCCGCCGCCTCGATGTCGGTCGCGCTGGGCTACGGCGTGACCTTCCCCGTGCTGGCGCTACCGCTCCTCGTGCTGGCGCTGCTGGTCGGCTTCTCGCGGGTCCGACTGGGCGTGCACTTCCCCGGGGACGTCCTCGCCGGGCAGATGCTGGCGTTTCTTACCGCCGCGGGTGTGCTGGCCCTGGCCTGAGGGTCAGACCGTTGCCGCTGGCCACGAGTTGAAGTGTCCCTCCCGGCTGCTTTACTGCTTCGTTACAATCGCAGGGACCTTTCGTGACTCGCCATCGGCTTCTTATCCGCGTCCGCCGTCTGGCAGGCTCCTTCGCACTCGAAAGGCACCGCATGCGATCGCTGGCTCGGAGATTTCTGGGAGGGACGACTGTTGGCGCTCGTGACGGGCGTGAGCGTCGCTCAAGCGCAGACGACCTACCCGAACGTCAAGGTCACCGGCCGCCTGCAGGAGCAGTTCTACTACTTCGGCAACGAAGACTACGCGGCGACCACCGGTCCGAAGAGCAACTTCTTCACCCGCCGGGCCCGCATCGAGGCCCGCGGCAACATCTCGGAAAACGTGGTCGTCTACATCCAGCCGTCGTTCGAGGGCGGCCGGAACCTCTCGAGCGTGGCCACCACCTGTACCTCCTCGGCCGTGCCGGCCGGCGGCGGCACGCCGACGATCACCTGCCGCACCACCGGCCGGAGCGGGCTCCGGCTGCGTGACGCCTGGATCGACGTGCGGTTCACGAAGGAGGGGAATCCCGGCGCGTTCTACCTCCGCGCCGGCCAGGAGAAGCGGCCCTACAGCCGCTACGAGCTGACCTCGTCGAACAACCTGCCGTCGATCGAGCGCGGCGCCGGCCAGGGCCTCGTGCCCCGGGGCTCGAACGATCTCTTCGCGGGCGCGGGCTTCATCTCGCACGACGTGGGCGCGAGCCTCCGGTACGAGTACAAGCTCAACGATCTCCAGCTCATCACCGTGAAGTTCGGCGCCTACAACGGCCAGGGCGAGAGCCTCAACGACGTCAACAACAAGAAGAGCTTCGGCGCGCGCGCCACGGTCGCGGTGACGCCCAAGATCGACATCGGCGGCTCCTGGTTCTCCCACGACGGGATCACCACCGTCGGTACCGTCGTGGACTCGACCTTCACGAACTCCGCCTGGGGCGTCGACGCGCAGTACGGCAAGCCGGGCGACGAGGGCCTCTTCGTGCTGGGCGAGTACCTCCGCGGCGACGACCCCACCGCGGCCAAGAACACGATGCAGGGCATCCAGGGGCTGGCGGCGTACAACTACCGCCTGACGAGCCCGACCTCCTGGCTGTACGCGGTCGAGCCGCTCTTCCGAATCGACCTGGCCGACCCGAATACCGACCTGGACGGCGACCGCGCCACCCTCATCACGGCCGGCATCGGCTTCTACATGTCGAGCAAGGCGCAGTTCCGGGTCGCCTACGAGCGCCAGAGCTTCCAGGGCGACGTGCCGAGCATCAGCGGCGTGCGCAGCGCCCTGACGGTGAACTTCTAAATCCTGCGGGCGAGGAATACGACATGCGAAGACAGCTCATCACGATCGCCCTCGCCGCCCTCACCGGGGCGGCGCCAGCGGCGAGCCAGACGCTCACCGGGGCCGGGGCCACGTTCCCGAACCCGATCTACACCAAGTGGTTCGACGCCTACAACAAGAAGACCGGCATCCAGATCAACTACCAGTCGATCGGCTCCGGCGGCGGCATCCGCCAGTTCACCGAGGGCACGGTCGACTTCGGCGCCACCGACGGACCGATGAACGAGTCGCAGATCGCGGCCGTCAACGCGAACGTGCTCCACGTGCCCACGGTGCTGGGCGCGGTCGTGGTGACCTACAACCTGCCCGAGCTCGGCGACACCAAGCTCAAGTTCGACGGCACGACGCTGGTGGACATCTTCATGGGCCGGATCAACAAGTGGAACGACAAGCGCATCGCCGCGCTCAATCCGGGCGTGAAGCTCCCCGACATCGACCTCATCGTCGTCCATCGGTCCGACGGGTCCGGCACGACCTACGTCTTCACCGACTACCTGAACAAGTTCTCGCGCGAGTGGAAGGACAAGGTCGGCTTCGCGACGTCGGTCAACTGGCCGGTCGGACTCGGCGGCAAGGGCAACGAGGGCGTCACCCAGCAGGTCAAGCAGGTCGAGGGCGCCCTCGGGTACGTCGAGCTGATCTACGCCATTTCGAACAAGCTGCCGTACGCGTCGATCAAGAACGCCTCGGGCGCGTTCGTCGAGCCCTCGCTCGAGTCGGTGACGGCCTCGGCCGCCAGCGCCAAGCTCGCCGAAGGACACCGATTTCCGGGTGTCGATCACCAACGCCCCCGGAGCCGGCTCGTATCCCATCGCGTCGTTCACCTGGCTTCTGGTGCCGAAGGATTCGAAGGATCCGGCCAAGGCCAAGCTGTTGAAGGATTTCCTGACCTGGATGATCACGCCCGAGGCCCAGGGCATGGCGAACGAGCTGCACTACGCCTCGCTGCCGCCCGAAGTCGCCAAGCTCATCGAGGCGCGGCTGCCCACCTTGAAGGCCGGCGGCAAGGCCATCGCGAGCAACTGATTCCCTGCTCCGGGTTACGACGACGGCCGGCATCGATGCGATGCCGGCCGTCTCGCATTGGCCACGCGGTAGATCCTAGGTTTCGTACCGTCTCCTCACGCCGGAGACAGCGCCATGTCCAGCCACCCGCTCCACTCCGCCTGGTTGCTCGGTCTCGCCCTCGCGGCCTGCGGGGGCGCGGATCGCAGACCCGCGTCGTCCGCCGACAGCTCGGGCGCGGCGAGCCGCCCGGCGGGCGGCATCCTGACCGGCGCCGGCGCCACCTTCCCCAACCCGATCTACTCGAAGTGGTTCGACGCGTACGCGCGGGAGACCGGCGTCCGGATCAACTACCAGTCGATCGGCTCGGGCGGCGGCATCCGCCAGTTCACCGAGGGCACGGTCGACTTCGGCGCCACCGACGGGCCGATGACCGACCAGCAGATCGCCGCCGTGCAGGGCAAGGTGCTGCATGTCCCCACGGTGCTCGGCGCGGTGGTCGCGACGTACAACCTGCCTGCGCTCGGCCGGACGGCCCTCCGCTTCGACGGGCCGACGCTGGCCGACATCTTCCTCGGCCGCATTACCCGGTGGAACGACCGGCGGATCGCCCAGCTCAACCCCGGGGTGAAGCTGCCCGCCGAGGACATCCTCGTGGTGCACCGCTCGGACGGCTCCGGCACCACCTACATCTTCACGGACTTCCTGGCGAAGGTCTCGCCCGAGTGGAAAGAGCAAGTCGGGCAGGCCACCTCCGTCGAGTGGCCCGTGGGCCTGGGCGGGAAGGGCAACGAGGGCGTCACCCAGCAGGTCAAGCAGTCGGAGGGGGCCATCGGGTACGTCGAATACATCTACGCCCAGTCCAACAATCTCCCGGCCGCGGACGTCCGGAACTCGGCCGGCGCGTTCATCGCCCCGACGCTCAAGGCCGTGAGTGCTGCCGCCGAGGGCGCGAGCTTCGCGCCGGACACGGACTTCCGGGTCTCCATCACCAATGCGGCCGGCGCGGAGGCATATCCGATCGCCTCCTTCACCTGGCTGCTCATCCACACCGGGGATCGGCGCACACCCAAGGACGAAGCCATTCGCGCCTTCCTCGCCTGGATGCTGGAGCCCGGCCCACAGCGAATGGCCGCCGACCTTCATTACGGTCCGCTTCCGGTCAAGCTGATCGAGCTGATCCGGGAACGGCTCAAGGCCTCGTGACCGATCCGTTACACATACGTGACGAGCCACCCGGAGGCACGGGCTAAACTCCCCGGCATGACCGCCCTTACGCGAGCGCGACGTCGCGCCGGAGGCACCCGCCCCCGACCAGCCGTCGCTCGAGCGCAGCAGTTACAGCGACCAGGTCTTCAAGGGCCTGCTGACACTGGCCGCCCTCGTCATTCCCGTCCTCCTTTGCTTCCTGGTCTTTGAGCTGTGGGGCGGTGCCCGTCTGGCGATCGCCAAGTTCGGGTTCGATTTCGTCACCACGAGCGTCTGGGATCCGGTCGCCGAGCAGTTCGGCGCCTTTCCGCTCATCTTCGGGACCCTCGTCTCCTCGCTGGTCGCGCTGGTGATCGCCGTGCCGCTCTCGCTCGGCGTCGCGATCTACCTCACCGAGTTCGCGCCCAAGATCATCCGGCAGCCGGTCGCCTTCCTCATCAGCCTCCTCGCGGCGATCCCGAGCGTCGTCTACGGACTCTGGGGGATCTTCGTCCTGATCCCGATCCTCCGGAAGAGTGTCTTCCCGCTCCTCCGCGACGTCTTCGGCTTCCTGCCGCTGTTCCAGGGGCCGATCTACGGCCCGTCGATGCTCGCCGCCGGGCATCATCCTCGCGATCATGATCATGCCCTTCGTCATGTCGGTGTCCCGCGAGGTGCTGACGGCGGTGCCCAACACCCAGCGCGAGGCGTCGCTCGCGCTCGGAGCCACGCGCTGGGAGGCGGTCATCACCACGGTGGTGCCGTACGCCCGGTCGGGCATCATGGGCGCCGTCATCCTCGGGCTCGGGCGGGCGCTCGGCGAGACGATGGCCGTCACGATGCTGATCGGCAATCGGCACGAGATCGCGGCGTCGCTCTTCGCCCCGGGCTACACGATGGCCGCGGCGATCGCCAACGAGTTCACCGAAGCGGTGGGCGACATGCACCTCTCGGCGCTCGCCTACGTGGCCTTCCTCCTCTTCGTGGTCACGGTGCTCGTCAACGCCGGCGCGCGGCTCCTCATCTGGCGCGTGGCGCGCGGGTCGGGCGTCGGGAGCAAGGCGCTGTGAACCGCGCGCATCCTTCGCCGGGCGTTCAGCAACCTGATGGTCGGGCTGATGATCGGCGCGGTGATCGTGGCACTGCTGCCGCTGATCTTCATCCTGGCCACCCTGGTCCTCAAAGGCGCCGGGAGCCTGTCGCTCGACTTCTTCACCAAGACCCCGGCTCCAGCGGGTGAGACCGGCGGCGGCGTGGTGCACGCCATCGTCGGGACCCTGATCATCGTCGGGATCGCGAGCCTGATCGGCCTGCCCATCGGCATCGGCGCGGGGATCTACTGCGCCGAGTATCCGACGAGCCGCCTCACCTGGATCACCCGCTTCGTGGCGGACGTGCTGAACGGCACGCCCTCGATCGTGGTCGGCGTCTTCGCGTGGGCCTGGATCGTCGCGACCCAGAAGCACTTCTCCGCCCTCGCCGGGAGCGCGGCGCTGGCCATGCTCATGATCCCGATGGTGCTCCGCACCACCGAGGAGATGATCAAGCTGGTGCCCAACTCGCTGCGCGAGGCGGCGCTGGCGCTGGGGTACCCGCGGTGGCGCACCAGCCTCGCCATCGTCGTGCGGACCACGCTGCCCGGCATCGTCACCGGCAGCCTGCTGGCCGTCGCGCGCATTGCCGGCGAGACGGCGCCGCTGCTCTTCACCGCCCTCGGCAGCCAGTACCTCAGCTACAACCTGAACCAGCCGATGGCGGCGCTCCCGCTCACGGTCTTCACCTACGCCACCGGCCCCTATGAGGAATGGCACCAGTACGCCTGGGCCTCGGCGCTGGTCCTCATCCTCGTCGTGTTCGTGCTCAGCCTCGGCGCACGGCTCGCGATCGGGCGGAGGTTCGACCTCAATGGCTGAGCCAGCCTTGCGAACCGCCGTGCCGCCCACCCGCCCACCCGCCCCGTCGGCGGGCGCCCCGCCCCAGGTGCGCGTCGAGACCGACAAGCTCACGGCGATGTACGGCAAGTTCACGGCGGTGAAGGGCGTCTCGCTCGGTTTCCCGGCCAATCGGGTCCACGCGCTGATCGGCCCGTCGGGCTGCGGGAAGTCGACGTTCCTCCGCACGCTCAACCGGATGCACGAGCTGTCCGATCACGGCTGGATCACCGGGCCGAGTGCTGCTCGACGGCGCGGACATCTACGGGCCGCGCATCAACGCCATGCAGCTCCGGCGGCGGATCGGCATGGTCTTCCAGCGTCCCACCCCCTTCCCGACGATGTCGATCTACGACAACGTGGCGGCGGGGCTGCGCGTGCACGGCCGGCTGCCCCGGCGCGAGCTCGACGGCATCGTCGAGCGGTCGCTCCGGCAGGCCGCGCTCTGGGACGAAGTGAAGGACCGGCTCGGCGCGAGCGCCATGGCGCTCTCCGGCGGGCAGCAGCAGCGGCTCTGCATCGCCCGCACCATCGCGCCGTCGCCGGACGTGGTCCTGCTCGACGAGCCCACGGCCTCGCTCGATCCGCAGGGCACCCAGCGGATCGAGGAGCTGCTCTTCGATCTCAAGCAGCACTTTACGATCATCATCGTGACCCACAACATGCAGCAGGCCGCCCGGGTGTCGGACACCACGACGTTCTTCTACCTGGGCACCATGGTCGAGTCGGGCGCCACCCGGCAGATCTTCACCGCGCCGCGGAACGAGCAGACCGAGGCCTACATCACCGGGAGGTTCGGATGACAACCACCGCCACCCAGCGTCCGCAGCCGGGATTCATCCCGACGCCCCGCGCCACGCTCTCGCCGCGGCCACCCGAGCCCAAGCCCGGCCAGCGCGGCGCGCCCGCCGTGGACGTCCGCGATTTCGGCTTCGCCTACGGCCCCCGGCAGGTCCTCCGGAACCTGACCTTCGGCATCGAGCGCAAGGCGGTGACCGCCATCATCGGCCCGTCGGGATGCGGCAAGTCCACGTTCCTTCGGTCGATCAACCGGCTGAACGACCTCATCCCGGGCGTCCGGCACCAGGGCGACATCCTGGTCGAGGGCATGTCGGTCTTCTCCGCGGGCACCGACCTGGTGGCCTTGCGGCAGCGCGTGGGCATGGTCTTCCAGCGGCCCAATCCGTTCCCCAAGTCGATCTTCGACAACGTCGCCTACGGCCCCGCGCTCAACCGGCTGGTGACCGCGCGGGATCTGCCCGACCTGGTGGAGCGCTGCCTCCGGCAGGCGGCGCTGTGGGACGAGGTGAAGGACCGGCTGGAGGAGTCGGGGGCGGGCCTGTCGGGCGGGCAGCAGCAGCGGCTCTGCATCGCGCGGGCGCTCGGCAACCAGCCCGAGGTGCTGCTGATGGACGAGCCGTGCTCCGCGCTCGACCCGATCGCGACGCAGCGGGTGGAGGAGCTCATCTTCGAGCTCAAGAAGGACGTACACGATCGTCATCGTCACCCACAACATGCAGCAGGCGGCGCGCGTGTCGGACTTCACCGGCTTCTTCGACCGGGGCGAGCTCATCGAGTTCGACGAGACCGAGCGGATCTTCACCACGCCCAAGCACGAGCGCACGGAAGCTTACATTACAGGGAGATTCGGATGAGCTTCGACGCGCATCGCCATTTTCACGACGAACTGAGCCACGTCAAGGTCCGGCTGCTCACCATGTCGGGCGAGGCGGAGGCCGCGCTCGGCCTGGCGGTCGAGGCGCTGCTCGAGCGCGACGGGGAAAAGGCCCGCCGCGTCATCGCCGGCGACCGGGTCATCGACAGCATGGAGGTCGAGATCGAGGAGCAGTGCATCAACCTCCTCGCCCTCCAGCAGCCGATGGCGCGCGATCTCCGGATGCTCACCTCGGCGCTCAAGATCGCCAACGACCTCGAGCGGGTCGGCGACCACGCGGTCAACATCGCCCAGAGCACCGAGCGGCTGACCCAGGCGCGGCCCATCACGCCCGAGCCCGAGATCGTCGAGATGGCCCGGCTGGCACGCGACATGCTGTCCGACGCCCTCGAGGCGTTCATCCGCGGCGACGCGTCGGCCGGTCGCGAGGTCTGCCTCCGCGACGACAAGGTGGACGCCCTCCACCGTTCCGTGTTCCGCATCCTCCTCACGCACATGATGGAGGACCCCCACATGATCGGCGCCGGCATGGAGCTCTTCCTCGTGAGCCGAAACCTCGAGCGCGTGGCCGACCTGGCCACCAACATCGGCGAGGACGTCGTCTTCCTCGTCGAGGGCAAGTCGATCAAGCATCACGCCGAGGACCGTGGCGATGCGCCCGCCTCGGGCGTCTACCAGGCCACCTCGGGCTCGTGAGCGCGCGACCGGCGTCCAGGCCCGGCGCCCAGCCGGCCACCCGCGATCGCATCGCGGCGATCGACGTCGGCTCCAATTCGGTCCGCCTGCTGGTGGCGGAGTACGATCCCGGCTCCGGTCTCGAAATCATCGACGAGCTCAAGGATCAGCCGCGCCTCGCGGCCGGGCTGGCCAAGACCGGCTGCCTGTCCGAGGCCTCCATCGAGCGCGCCATGCAGACCCTGTCCCGCATGCGCGAGGTCTGCCAGCGGCGCGGGGTCAAGCGCATCGCCGCCGTCGCCACCGCGGCCGTCCGCGAGGCGGAGAACGGCGCCGCGTTCGTGCGGCGGGTGCGCCAGGAGCTGGACATCCCCCTCCGGATCATCGACGCCGAGACCGAGGCGGCGCTCTCCTACCGCTCGGTGGCCCACCACTTCCGCCTCGCGGGAGAGCGGACGCTGGTCGCCGACATCGGCGGCGGCAGCCTCGAGCTCATCGGGGCCGTGGACGGGCTGGTCGAGCTGACCGTGTCGCTCCCGCTCGGCGCGGTGCGTCTCACCGAGATCCACCTCCCGGGCGAGCGGGGCGCGCACAAGGAGATCGAGCGGCTCCGGGACTACGTGCGCAAGCAGCTCAAGCGCGGCATCTCGGCGCGGGCGTGGTCGGCGGCCACGGTGATCGGATCCGGCGGGACCTTCACCAGCCTGGGGCGCATGGTCCAGGCGCGGCGGGGCCAGCCGGTGGGCGACAGCGTGCAGGGCGTGAGCGTCACCACGGCCGAGGTGGAGCAGCTCATCGACTGGCTCGCCAGCCGGACGCCGGAGCAGCGCCGCCAGGTGCCCGGGCTCAGTCCCGAGCGCGCCGACATCATCCTGGCCGGCCTCGCGGTCACGGCCGAGCTGCTGGATTGGATCCGGTCGCGGTCGCTGACGGTGAGCGCGTTCGGCTTGCGCGAGGGGCTGCTGCTGGAGATGGCGGGGGCCAAGGAGGTCGCCGCGCCGGATCCGCTCCGGCTGTTCCGCGAGTTCGTCGAGCGCTGCCAGGGCGACCGCCGGCACGTCGAGCAGGTCCGGACGCTCGCCCTCCAGCTCTTCGACCAGCTGGGCGAGGAGCTCGGCTGCGAGCCCGAGGAGCGGCTGCTGCTCGAGGCCGCGGGGCTGCTGCACGACGTCGGACAGCTGGTGAGCTACCGGAAGCACCACAAGCACAGCTTCCAGCTGATCAACCACGCCGAGCGGCTGGGGCTGCCGCCGAGGGAGCGCGGGCTGGTGGCGCTCATCAGCCGCTATCACCGGCGCACGGGCCCGCGGAAGACGCACGCGGAATTCGCCGGCGCTGCCGGCCCGCCGATCAGGCGATCGTTCGCCGGCTGAGCGGCCTCCTTCGAGTGGCCGACGGCCTCGACCGCGGCCATACCGCGGCGGTGAACACCCTGGCGACCGATCTCACGCGCGACGCGCTCATCGTCCGGATCGCGCCGCGGCTCAAGGGCGCCGACCTGGGACTCGAAGCCTGGGGTGCTACGCGGAAGGCGGACGTACTCGCCAAGCTGTTGAAGCGGGAAGTGAAGATCGTGCGCGAAGCCCGCGAGGGCCTAGCGCCGGCTATTCCACGGCCGGCTCACTCCCCGTACGGCACCCAGATGTTCTTCACCTGGGTCGCCTGCTCCAGGAACTCCTCGCCCTCGCCGTGCCGCAAGTCGCCCCAGTCGCGTCCCAGGCCGTAGTCCACCCAGGTCCGCTTCATGTTGCCCGCGGCAAGCCGCTCGATCTCCGCCGACCCCTCGCGCGTGCCCCAGTACCAGAGGCCATCCACGTCGTCGTGGGCGGCGAGCACCGGGGCGAGCTCGTCGCGCAGGCCGGTGACGATGTTCACCACGCCGCCGGGGACGTCCGAGGTGTCGAGCACCTGGTAGAGATCGGTGGCCGCGAGCGGCAAGCGGCCGGACGGGACCACGACCACGGTGTTGCCCATGGCGACGAGCGGCAGCCACGGTCGAGAGGAAACCGAGCAGCGGCCAGCCGTCGGGACAGACCACTCCGACCACACCGATCGCCTCGGGCATGGCGAGCGTGACGTTCCGGAACGGGGTGTGGTGCACCATCCCGTCGTACTTGTCCGCCCACGCCGCGTAGGTGAAGGTCCGCCTGACGGCGAGCTCCACCTCGCGCTCGGCACCGTCGGCGTCGCCGGAAAGCTGCGCCAGCCGGTGGCCGAATTCCTCCGCCCGCGCGGCGAGATTCTCGGCCAGGTAGTAGAGCACCTGGGCCCGGTTGTGCGCCGTGGTCCGACTCCACCCGGCGGCCTTGTGGGCTGCCTCGACGGCGTTCCGGATGTCCTTCCGGTTCCCGTGCCCCACTTCGCCGATCCGCCCGCCGGCCGCGTCGAGCACCGGGAGACTGTAGCCGGAGTCCGGCCGGGCCTGCTTGCCGCCGATGTAGAGCTTCGGGGTGCGGTCGATGGCGGAAGGCGGGCGGTCGGCCTGACGGCGTATCGTCAGTCCCGAGCGTAGCGAGGGACCTTCTTCGCCGAAGCTCGAACTCGGCCGGCAAGATCCCTCGCTGCGCTCGGGATGACGGGCTCCTATCGCCTGCCCGCCTGACTGCCTGACTCGATCCGCCGCCCGACCGCTCCGACCGTCCGTCCCACCTCACATACTCCCGCAGCCCCTCCCGCCCCCCCTCCCGGCCGAATCCGCTCTCCCGGTACCCGCCGAACCCGCTCGCCGCGTCGAACACGTTGGTGCAGTTGATCCACACCGTGCCGGCCTGGAGCTGGGGCGCGATGTCGAGCGCCAGATTGATGCTCTCGGTCCAGAGGCTCGCGGCCAGGCCGTAGCGGGTATTGTTGGCCAGCTCCACCGCTTCGGCAGGTGTCCGGAAGCTCATCAGCACCACGACGGGGCCGAAGATCTCGACCTGCGCGATCGTGGCGGCCGGCGAGACCTCGGTGAACAGCGTCGGCGGATAGAACCAGCCCTCCGTGGGGCAGCTCCACGAGGGCTGCCAGCGGGTGGCGCCCTCCTCCTCCCCGCGGCGCACCAGCTCCTCGATCTTCTCGAGCTGGACCGGGGCGATGATCGCGCCCATGTCCACCGCCTTGTCGAGCGGCTCGCCCACTCTGAGGGTCTCCATCCGCGCCTTCAGCTTGGCGACCAGCCGGTCGGCGACGCCCTCCTGCACCAGGATCCGCGAGCCCGCGCAGCACACCTGGCCCTGGTTGAACCAGATCGCGTCCACCACGCCCTCGACCACGCTGTCGAGATCGGCGTCGGGGAAGACGATGAATGGCGACTTCCCGCCGAGCTCCAGCGAGAGCTTCTTGCCGCTGCCCGCGGTGGCCGTCCGGATGAGCCGGCCGACGTCGGTGGACCCGGTGAACGCGATCTTGTCCACGTCCGGATGGGCCACGAGCGCCTCGCCGGCGCGGCCGTCCCCGGTGATGATGTTGACGACACCGGCCGGCAGCCCGATCTCCTCGCACAGCTCCGCGAACCGGAGCGCGGTGAGCGAGGTGAACTCCGCCGGCTTGAGCACGACCGTGTTCCCCATGGCGATCGCGGGCGCGATCTTCCACGCCAGCATCAGCAGCGGGAAGTTCCACGGGAATGATCTGGCCGATCACGCCGACGGGCACCCGCCCCGGCAGCTCCCTGTCCATGAGCTGGGCCCAGCCGGCGTGGTGGAGGAAATGCCTCGCCACCAGCGGCACGTCGATGTCGCGCGATTCCCGGATCGGCTTGCCGTTGTCGAGCGTCTCGAGCACGGCGAACATCCGGCTGTGCTTCTGCACCTGCCGCGCGATCGCGTAGAGATAGCGGGCCCGCCCGTGCCCGCCGAGCGCCCACCACTCGGGCTGGGCCGCCCGCGCGGCCGCCACCGCCCGGTCCACGTCGGCGGCGCTCGCCTGGGTCAGCCGGGCAATCGGCTTCCCGGTGGCCGGGTTCAGCGTCTCGAAGGTCTCGGCCCCGGGCTCCGACCACCGCCCGCCTATGAAGAGCCCGAAGCGCCGGGCGTGGCCGTCCAGCCAGGCCTGCGCGGGGCCAGCCGCCTCCGGGGCGGGGCCGTAGGCCATGGTGCCGAAGATGTCGGGAATGGACGCCATGGATGGCTACCTCAACCCGCCGGATGCCGGTACGCCGCCGAATAGCGGCCGGTCACGAAGTACTCGAGCTGCCGCTCGATGTCGGTGAGCAGGCTGCTCGCCCCGAAGCGGAAGAGGTCGGGCCTGAGCCACCGATCGCCCAGCTCTTCCTTGATGAGCACCAGCCAGTCCAGCGCATCCTTCGCCGTGCGGATCCCGCCGGCCGGCTTGAGCCCCACCATGTGCCCGGTGCGCTCACGGAAGTCGCGAATGGCACGCGCCATGACCAGGCCAACGGGAAGCGTCGCGTTGACTGGCTCCTTCCCGGTCGAGGTCTTGATGAAGTCGGCCCCGGCCATCATGCACACGACGCTGGCGCGCGCCACGTTGCGCAGCGTGCCCAGCTCGCCGGTGGCCAGGATGGTCTTGATGTGGGCGTCGCCACAGGTCTCCCGCATGGCGCGCACCTCGTCGTAGAGGGCGCGCCAGTCCTCGGTGAGCACATGGGACCGGGTGATGACGATGTCGATCTCCTCCGCACCCGCGGCCACCGATGCGCGGATCTCGTCGAGCCGCTGTTCGAGCGGGGAGAGTCCGGCCGGGAAGCCGGCCGACACCGCGGCGACCGGGATGCCGGAGCCCTCCAGTGCCTCGACCGCGGTGGAGACGAACCGGTGGTACACGCACACGGCGCCGACCCGGATCGGCAGCTGGCTCGCGCCCATCGCCTCCAGCAGGTCCGCCCGGACCGGCCGGCGCGCCTTGGCGCAGAGCCGCCGGACCCGGCCGGGCGTATCGTCGCCCGAGAGCGTCGTCAGGTCCATCAGGGTGACGGCGCGGAGCAGCCAGGCGGCTTGCCATTCCTTCTTGACCGTGCGCCGGCCGCGGAGGCGTGGCGGTCCGGCGCTCCACCGCGCTGCGGTTCACCCGGACCTCCTCGACCAGGTCGAGCTCGAGGGGCGTCCCGGGGTTCCGGGGCGCCACCGGCACCTCGAACGGCACGGTCGATGTGGGAGGCTGTGTGCGAGGACGGGGCGTCTCGGCCATGGCCCCAAACATACTTCTGCGGAGGACTGGACGCCATGCGCGGGAGCGCGCGCTGATCAGAATCTCTCTCGGTAGCCCACTCCTGCGACTGTGCGCGACAACGCGCGATGCTCGGCCACCAGGCGCTCGGATCTTTGAACAGCCAGATCAGGACGGCGCCAGCCATAAACCCGCCGACGTGGGCCCAGAACGCCACGCCCCCTTCACCCTGCCGGCGGCGCTGCCGCCCGAGCAGCTGCAGCAGGAACCAGTAGCCCAGCATCAGGTAGGCGGGCACCGCGATCCGGGTGATGAAGATGAACAGGAACACGATCATGTGCACCCGCACGCGCGGGTACAGGATGACGTAGGCGCCCATCACCCCGCTGATCGCGCCCGAGGCACCGACCATCGGCAGGATGCTCGACGGGTTCACGAACGTCTGCGTCGCGGCGGCCGCGAGCCCGCAGAGCAGGTAGAAGGCCAGGTAGCGCACGCGCCCCATCGAATCCTCGACGTTGTTCCCGAAGACCCACAGGAACCACATGTTGCCGATGAGGTGGAGCCAGCCGCCGTGCAGGAACATCGAGGTCAGGGGTGTATACACGTGCCGCTCAACCCCGAGCACGCAGCTCGAGCTGGGGCTGAGCGGCAGCTCCGTCCCTGGCAGGACCCGTCCGAGGAATTCGCCGGGGATCAATCCCAGCTCGCACACCGATCGCGTGAGCGCCGGGTCGGTGCCCATCCCCTGGACCAGGATCCAGACCGCCACGTTCACCCCGATCAGGAAGATCGTGACGACCGGCGTGGCGAGGGTTGGGTTGTCGTCCTTGTAGGGGAACATGGGGCAAATATAGGGGGGCCGGGACCCGGGAACCCTGCGTTCCCGAGCCCCGGCCCCCTTGTGGACGCGGCGCGCGCCTACAGCGCTCGCCGCCCCTGCAGCAGTTGCATGATGGCCAGTACGACCGCTACGACGAGCAGGACGTGAATGAATCCGCCCAGCGTGTAGGACGTGACCACCCCAAGCAACCAGAGCACCAGCAGGATCACGAAGATCGTCCACAGCATTTGTCGCCTCCTCGGTTGAGCCCTCGCTTCCACCTCCGTCGGGACTGATCGATCATACGCGAACTGCCGATCCGCCGTCGTGACCTCTGTCACGAGGGGGGTCCGTCAGCCATTTTGGCAGCTTTGCCGGGTATGCCAATTGCACCCCCGGCCGCGCGACCGCTGTGGTCCGGCAGATCGGCAGGCCGGCCATGGCTTTTTCGCACTCAACCGGAGTCGACATGGCTTCCAAGATCATCGGCATCGACCTCGGCACGACCAACTCGGTCGTGTCCGTCATGGAAGGCGGCGATCCCGTCGTCATCCCCAACGCCGAGGGCGGGCGTACCACCCCCTCGGTCGTCGCGTTCACCAAGGACGGGGAGCGCCTCGTCGGCCAGGTGGCCAAGCGCCAGGCCGTGACCAACCCCAAGCGGACCATCTTCTCGATCAAGCGGTTCATGGGCCGCCGGCTGAACGAGATCATCGAAGAGGTGAAGCGGGTGCCCTACGAGGTGGTCCAGGGCCCCAACGGCCTCGCCGCCGTGAAGATCGACGGCAAGACGTACACGCCGCCCGAGATCTCGGCGATGATCCTGCAGAAGATGAAGCAGACCGCCGAAGATTATCTCGGCCACACCGTGGACAAGGCGGTCATCACCGTCCCCGCGTACTTCAACGACGCGCAGCGCCAGGCCACCAAGGACGCCGGCAAGATCGCCGGGCTCGACGTCCAGCGCATCATCAACGAGCCCACGGCCGCGGCCCTGGCCTACGGCCTCGACAAGAAGAAGGAAGAGAAGGTCGCCGTCTTCGACCTCGGCGGCGGCACCTACGACATCTCCGTGCTCGAGCTCGCCGAGGGCGTCTTCGAGGTGAAGAGCACCAACGGCGACACTCACCTGGGCGGCGACGACTTCGACCAGCGGCTGATCGACTGGCTGGTGACGGAGTTCAAGAAGGACCAGGGCATCGACCTCTCCAAGGACGCCATGGCGCTCCAGCGCCTGAAGGAGGCCGCGGAGAAGGCCAAGATGGAGCTCTCGAGCACCACGCAGACCGACATCAACCTGCCGTTCATCACGGCGGACCAGAGCGGCCCGAAGCACCTGAACATCAGCATCACGCGGGCCAAGTTCGAGCAGCTGGTGGACGACCTCATCCAGCGCACGATTCCGCCGATGCAGCAGGCGCTCAAGGACGCGGGGCTCGACCCCAAGGCGATCGACGAGGTCATCCTGGTCGGCGGCTCGACCCGCATCCCGAAGATCCAGCAGATCGTCAAGGACTTCTTCGGCAAGGAGCCCAACAAGTCGGTCAACCCGGACGAGGTCGTGGCCATCGGCGCGGCCATTCAGGGCGGCGTGCTCGGCGGCGAGGTCAAGGACGTACTGCTGCTCGACGTCACCCCGCTCTCGCTCGGCATCGAGACCCTGGGCGGCGTCACCACCGTGCTGATCCCGCGGAACACCACGATCCCGACCAAGAAGTCGGAGACGTTCTCGACCGCCGAGGACAACCAGACCACGGTGGAGATCCACGTGCTGCAGGGCGAGCGCCAGATGGCCCAGGACAACCGGACCATCGGCAAGTTCCAGCTCACGGGCATCCCGCCCGCCCCGCGCGGCATGCCGCAGGTCGAGGTCGGCTTCGACATCGACGCCAACGGCATCCTGCACGTGACGGCCAAGGACAAGGCCACCGGCAAGGAGCAGAAGATCCGGATCGAGGCGTCGAGCGGCCTCAGCGACTCGGACGTCGACCGGATGGTCAAGGCGGCCGAACAGCACGCCCAGGACGACAAGGCCCGTCGCGAGCAGATCGAGCAGCGGAACCAGCTCGACAGCCTGATCTACCGGGTGGAGAAGGACAGCAAGGAGTGGGTGGACCGGCTGCCCGCGGACGCCAAGACCCGGCTCGACACGGCGCTCGAGGCCGCCCGGCAGGCCCTCCGCACCGGCGAGGCCGACGGCATCCGGACCGCGCTGGACGAGCTCAACGCGGCGTACTCGGCCGCGGGCGCCACGCTCTACCAGAGCGCCCAGAGCGCGGGCCCCGAGGGACAGCCAGGCCCGGGTCCCTACCGGCGAGCCGGCGGCCTCCGCGCCGAAGGACGACGTGGTCGAAGCGGACTACGAGATCGTCGACGAGAAGAAATAGCGGCCGGGCCGGCGCGCGGACCTTCGGGCCCGCCCGCTGGCCCTCGCTCGTCACCCTGAGCGCAGCGAAGGGGGCATGGTCCGAATCATGCCCCCTTCGCTCCGCTCAGGGTGACATACCGTCTGGCGCGGTACCGGGGCCCGTCCGCGACCGAAACAACCCCCGGTACATCTAGGTACTATTAGGCAGGTTCCAGTTGTACGCCCATTACGCCTTGCGAAGGATCGCTCGATGTCCGCACGATCGTTGAACTGGCTCAAGTTCGGTGGCCTGGTGGCCCTGGCGTTCGCGCTGGGACTGCTGTTCGCGGGCCTGCTGGACCTGCCGAGCCGCTCGTCGGCCCAGGAGCAGGGGCGCCAGGCCTCGGCCATCGCTCCCGTGCCGGCGCCGTCGATCCCGGCGGCCCGCCCGCTCCAGGAGCTGAGCGAGGCCTTCGCCGCCGTGGCGGAGCACGTCAAGCCGAGCGTCGTCTACATCCGCTCCCAGCGGACCGAGCACGCCAGCCAGCAGCAGCGCATTCCTCCGGGCATGGAGCGGTTCTTCTCGCCCAAGTTCCGCCAGCAGCCCGAGATCGAGCAGGGCAGCGGGTCCGGCTTCATCATCTCGGCCGACGGGTTCATCCTGACCAATAACCACGTCGTGGAAGGCGCCGAGCAGGTCACGGTGCGGCTGCTCGACCGGCGGGAGTTCAAGGCCAAGGTCATCGGCACCGATCCCAACACCGACGTGGCCGTCCTCAAGATCGACGCCAAGTCGCTGCCGCCGGTGGCGCTCGGCAACAGCGACGATGCCCGGGTCGGCGAGTGGGTGCTGGCCATCGGCAATCCGCTCGGCGAAGGGCTCACCTTCACGGTCACCAGCGGCATCGTGAGCGCCAAGGGGCGCGCGCTCAGCGGGCTTCCGGGCCGGGGCCAGGGCAGCATCCAGGACTTCATCCAGACCGACGCGGCCATCAATCCGGGGAACTCCGGCGGCCCGCTGGTGAGCGTGCGCGGCGAAGTCATCGGCATCAACTCCGCCATTGCCAGCGAGACCGGGTTCTACTCCGGGTACGGCTTCGCCATCCCGATCAACCTGGCCCGGACGGTGATGAACCAGCTCATCACCGACGGCAAGGTGCACCGCGCGGCGCTCGGGGTGTCGATCGCCGACGTCAACCTCAACGACGCGGCATACGTCGGCCTGCCCGAGATCCGCGGCGTCGTGGTCAAGGACATTCCCAGCGACGACTCGCCGGCCAAGGCCGCCGGCATCGAGCCGGGCGACATCATCGTGGCGGTGGACGGGAAGCCGGTCGAGTACGTCGGCCAGCTCCAGCAGATCATCGGCTTCCGCCGCCCGGGCGACATGGTCAAGGTCGAGGTGGCCCGCAAGGGCGGCGTCCGCAAGTCCTTCAACGTCAAGCTGCAGCCGCTGAATGACGCACCGGAGGTCGCGGCGGCCGACGAAGAGGGCGACACCGACAACGCCAACTCTCCGACCGGCGCCGTCGATGGGCCGTCTGGGCATCAGCGTCGAGCCGGTCACCGCGGACGTGGCCCAGCAGCTTCAGGTTCCGGCCGATGCGCGCGGGCTCATCGTGACCGACGTGACCCCGGGCGGTCCGGCGTGGGACGTCCTGTTCGACGACCCGCAACGCGGCGGCCCGGACATCATTCTTTCGGTCGAAGGCAAGCCGGTCCACACCGAGGCCGACCTCCGGAAGACGCTCCAGGGAGAGAAGGTGGGCAGCATCGTGACCCTGCGGATCTACAATCCCCGCGCGCAGGCCCGCCGGGTGGAGCGGATCCGGCTGGGCGACGCGAAGTAGCCCGGAGCGGGAGGGCAGACGCGAAGGGGGCATGCCTCGAGGCATGCCCCCTTTCGCGTGCGGGGCTCTCCACACGTCAGCCCGACCGCGGTATGTTGGGACATCCCTTCCCCGGAGCTCTCTCCCGATGACCACCAGCGAAGAAACCGATTGGATGAACCACCCGGTGATCCGCCGCCTCGTCGACCAGGCCGCGACGCTGGCGCTGGAGGAGCGGATCACCCTGGTGAAGGGGCTCATCCCGGGGATCGCCGATGCGCTGACCGAGGAGGAGTACGAGCAGTTCGTCACCTTCATCCGGCTCAAGGGTGAGCGGTTTCTCGAGGCCAAGGCCCACCCGGGGGAGGGGCGGGCCGAGCGGCACATTCCGGGCGAGCGTGACCTGGAAGGCCGGTGACTGTACTTTCATCGCGAGGTCGAGCATGGGCGAGCAGTGCGCCACATGAACGGGAGCACCGGATGTCCCCCTGGACGCGTTGGGCGATGATGGCCGCCTTGGGAGCAAGCCTGCTTGGCTGCCGAGAGGGCGGTGACGGGGGCCGCGACGGAGGCACACCGGCGGGGGCGGACACTTCGGCCCCGTCGATGGCGTCCAAGGTGGCGCAGTATACGACGGTTCGGCTCACCGCCGATCTCGCCGGCCTGTCCGAGCGCGAGCGGCGGATGCTCCCGCTCCTCATCGAGGCCGCGTCGGAGATGGACACCGTCTACCAGCAGCAGTACTACCCTGCCCGGGACTCGCTGCTCGCGAGCGTCCAGGACTCCGCGACACGCCGCTTCATCGAGATCAACTACGGCCCGTGGGACCGGCTCGATGGGGATCGGCCGTTCGTCCCCGGCGCGGGCAAGCGCCCCGCCGGCGCCGAGCTCTATCCGCATGACCTGACCGCCGAGGAGTTCGAGCGAGCCGCCAACGCCTCGCCCGCGGCGGGCCGCGCCCTCCGCGGGCAGTACACCGTCGTGCGCCGGGACAGTGCCGGGGGGCTCGTGGCCGTCCCCTACCACGAGGTCTACGCCGCGCCCATGCGGCGGGCAGCCGCCAAGCTCCGGGAGGCGGCGGCGCTCGCCGACGACGCCGGCCTCCGGCGGTACCTCGAGCTTCGCGCCCGGGCCCTCGAGACCGACGAGTATCAACCGAGCGACCTGGCGTGGCTCGACATGAAGACCAACGGGATCGATGTGGTCATCGGCCCGATCGAGACCTACATCGACCGCCTGTTCGGGCAGAAGACCGGGGCCGAGGCGTACGTCCTGCTCAAGGACAAGGCCTGGAGCGCGCGGCTGGCACGCTACGCGGCGCTCCTCCCCGGGCTGCAGCGCGGGCTCCCGGTGCCGGAGGCCTACAAGCGCGAGCGCCCGGGCACGGACTCCGACCTCAACGCCTACGACGCCCTCTACTACGCGGGCGACGCCAACGCGGGCTCCAAGACCATCGCCATCAACCTGCCCAACGACGAAGCGGTGCAGCTCCGGAAGGGCACCCGCCGGCTCCAGCTCAAGAACGTGATGCGGGCCAAGTTCGACCGCATCCTCGTGCCGATCGCCGGCGAGATGATCGCGGAAGACCAGCGCCCCCGCATCAAGTTCGACGCCTTCTTCGCCAACGTGATGTTCCACGAGGTGGCCCACGGCCTCGGGATCAAGCGGACCATCGACGGGAAGGGCACGGTGCGCGCCGCGCTCAAGGACCAGGCCAGCGCGCTCGAAGAGGGCAAGGCCGACATCCTCGGGCTCTACATGGTGACCCGGCTGCTGGAGCAGAAGGAGCTGACCGGCACGACGCTCGAGGACCACTACGTCACCTTCCTGGCGAGCATCTTCCGCTCGATCCGCTTCGGCGCCACCGAGGCGCACGGCCGCGCCAACGCCGCCCAGCTCTCCTACTTCGAGGAGCAGGGCGCGTTCAGCCGGGATTCGGCAGGCCGCTATCGGGTCGATTTCCCCAGGATGCGCGCCGCCGTCGATTCGCTCGGCGCGCTCATCCTCAAGCTGCAGGGCGACGGCGACTACGCCGCCGTGCGCGACTTCATGGCGACACGCACCAAGCTCGCTCCCGAGCTGCAGGGTGACCTGGCGCGGCTCGGCGGCAAGGGCATCCCCGTCGACGTCGTCTTCGAGCAGGGCGCGAACGTCCTGGGCCTGGGCCGCTGAGCATGGTACGCTGGCAGCCACCGGGCGAGAAGGTCGTCGAGGTCCGCAAGCCGCCACGCTGGCCCATAGTCCTGCTGCTGCTCGCGTTGATCGGCGTGGCCGGGGCGGGGCTGTGGATCATCCGGCTCCAGATGCGGCCGCAAGGCCCCGCCGACCTCTCGCTGGCGGTGGGGGTTCGTTCGGAGATCAGGGTCGCCGGAGACTCGCTCGACGTGGTCGTCTTCTGGCGGCTGACCGAGCCAGCCTCAGCCGCCCCTGCCGACTCGGTCCGGATCGAGGTCGGCCTGGGCACCGGCGCCGAGCCGCGGATACTGCTCACCCCGAACACCCACAACACCGACACCCTGCGCATTCCGGGGCCCAAGGCCGGCGAGACGGCGTCCGGCTACTCGTGCGTGGCCGCGGTGCACGGCCCGCGGCTCTCGCGGGAAACCTGCACACCCTGGCAGTACGTGCGGCCGATGGCGCAGGCGCCATCCGGCCCGGTGGTGGTGGACACGGCCCCCCGCGCACCGCCCCGGAAGCCGGGCCGGGCCGCGGCTCCCGTGTCGATCGTCCGGATCGTGGTTCAGCCGGCCGGACAGCAGGTGGACCCGGACCTGGATGGCCGGTGCGCGGCATGGCAGCAGCGGAACCCGAGCCGGTCGGTCTGGATCGAGGTGAACCAGGAGGCGGTGCCCGAATGCATGGGCCCCAACGGACGGCCGACCGTCGCCCAGTTCTGCGCCTTCGCCCTCCTGACGGATGGCCGGCGCGTCAAGACCGCCAGCTCCACCAACAATGCCTACTGCGACCGGCTCTATCAGGAGTGGGTCCGGGAGCGCACGACCTGAGCCTTCGGTACGGTAGCGTACTCAAGCAGTTCCCGCCTAACACTTTACACCTTGCCACAGTACATTGCGCCCGTTCGGCAGCTCTCTTCCAGAGCCACGAGGTTTCCCGTGCATCGACAGGCCTGCTCGCAGGCAGGAAGGCGATGACGTCCGCCGCCGAGGAAACGCCGCCGGTGCCAACGCCGCTGCAGAGCCGAAACCACCTGCTCGCGGTCATCCCGGCGAGCGAGTTTCGAGAGCTGAAGGCCCACCTGACGACTGTCGATCTCCGCGCCAAGGACCGGCTGGCCGAGCCCAATCGCCCCATCGAGAACGTGTACTTCCCGCTCGATGCCGTGCTCTCGATGGCGGCCGTCGACCGCGAGTGGGGAGTCCGTCGAGGCGGGAAGCGTCGGCTGCGAGGGGATGACCGGCCTGGCCGTCCTGCTCGGCGCCGAGCAGTCGACGAGCCGTGTCGTGGTCCAGGTCGGCGGCCTGGCGGAGCGAATGGAGGCCGCCGCGCTGCAGCGTGAGGCGCGCCGCAACGAGCATTTCCGCCGGCTGCTGTACCTCTACGCGCAGGCGTTCATGACGCAGATCGCCCAGAGCACGGCGTGTAACCGGCTCCATGCGGCGGAGCAGCGGCTGGCGCGCTGGCTGCTCATCTGCCGCGACCGCGTGGGCCGCGACGAGATGCCGATCACCCAGGAGACGATGGCCGTGATGCTCGCCGTGCGGCGGGCCACGGTGACCGAGGCCGCCAGCGCGCTGCAGCGCGAGGGGCTCATCCGGTACCGCCGCGGCGTGGTCTCGATCGTGAACCGGCCCGGGCTGGAAGCCGCGACGTGCGAGTGCTACCAGATCGTGCGGGAGGAGTTCGACCGGCTGCTCGGGGTTCGCGTCGGTTGAGCGTGGAGAGGGCCACCCTGCTCGTCGTGGACGACGAGAGGCATGGTCCGGGCGCTGGTGCGGCGGATGCTGGAGCCGGACGTGTGCGGCGTCGTCGAGGCCGAGGACGGCGAATCGGCGCTCCGGCTCATCGAGCGCGGCCAGCCGGCGATCGACGTCGTGCTGACCGATCTCGTGATGCCGGGGATCGACGGGTTCGACATCATCACGGTGCTGGCCCGCCACCGCCCGGGCCTGCCCGTGTCTGCATGTCGGGCTTCGCCTCGGCGGCGGCGAGCCGGCTGACGGTTCCCTTCATCCCGAAGCCGTTCTCGGTCGAGGCGCTCGCGCGAGCTCGAGCTGTGCTCGCGCGAAGCCGAGAGCTGCGGGAGGCCGCCGACGGCGTCGGCGGCAGGAGCGCGCGCAGCCGGATCGGCGGCGTCCGCGCGCCGCACCGACGCCCTCGACCTGGTGGCGGCGGCGCTGGAGCTCCGGCGGCAGCGCGCGGAGCCACCGGAGACGAGTTAGATTCTTCTGGTTCGCGAGCGTGGCGGAACTGGCAGACGCGCAGGACTTAGGATCCTGTCCCGCAAGGGGTGCGGGTTCGACTCCCGCCGTTCGCATATGATGATTTAGGGCACCAGTCATCCGGTGCCCTTTTGCGTGTGTGTCCCTATGCGTGTCCCTCATCCAAGCGTTTCTCGACTTCGAGGTGACCCGAGGCTCATCGGCATCAGACCGGCCAGAAGTGCAGCCTTCAAAACGGCCGACGTGAAGGGCCGGGCCGATATGTTGGGCAAACGTGATCGCCCCGGTGCGGATCACGACTCGCGGGGCCGGTTGGCCGAGCGAGAGAAGCAAAGACCCCGGCCATCGGCCGGGGTCTGGAGACGAGCTCGCGGAGAGATGCCTGGGGCGCTACGGCGTGTAGAGCTCGGTGTCGTTGGGGATGGGGACGATCTCATATGGACCGTGAACGCCGCCCACGGCGAGAAGGCGAGGACGGCCGTCGAGCGTGACCTGAACGAGTTCGTCGTGATCCCATTTGGGCGCGGCGCGGATCTGCCACGTGTTGGTCCCGGGGTTGTAGGCGTAAGCGCGTATTACCCCTCCCGACCGGCCTATCACGTAGAGCTTGCCTCCCAGGGCCGCTCCAATCAGAGGCCCAGCCATGGGAACCGGCGCGAGCGTCTTCCAGGTGTTCGTCGCCGGATCGTACCGGTCAAGGGCGGCCACAAATCCGCCGTAGGCCTTCTGGCCGCCCGCCACATAGAACTTGCCGTTGATGACCCCGCGCGCGCCGTACTGATGAAAGTGGGGGCTCGGCGCCAGCTTGGTCCAAGCGTTCGTGGCAGGATCGTACCGGTAGAGCAGGCGGATGGGGGAGTTTTGGCAGGAAGGCGGGAGATCCGTCTCCGGGGAACAGATGCCGGGGAGTACGTACAGTTTGCCGCCGATGACGCCGGTGACCCCGTCGGCCGTGTACTGCGGCATGTCGCGTTTCCTGATCAAACTGTCGCCGGCGGGATCGTACGCATACAGCTCCGCTTGATATCCCGTTAGCGATCCCTCGTCGTGAAAATGAAAGCCGCCTGAGAAATACAGCCTGCTTCCGATTCTGCCGACCCCATTAAAGCGTGTCCCGTGGGTGGTCTGAGCTTTCACCGTCCAGGTATTGGTGGCCACGTCGTAGGCTCGGATGGCGAACTCGGTACCTCCCTGATCGTCCTGGCCACCAAAGGCATACACGATCGATCGTCCGGCCGGGTCGGGAGCCACGCCGGCAGAAGCCCCGGGCCAGTAGCCGGGCATGGGCGCCTTCAGGGTCCAGGTGTTCGAGGCCAAGACAAACGACGGTGCGGCCGGAGACGGAGTCCCTGGCGTATCGGGCCCGGTCGGCTCGGAGGTGCACGCCAGCATCGCCAGCGCTAGCCCGCCGGATAGCACGGTGGTGGATCGCATCGGGATAGCTCCTGCCGACCCGCGAGCGGCGGCGGATCATTGGGTGAGGGAATGCGCGATTGCCCGGCTCTTCCGTGAGCTCCGAACGAGCCCGCTCGGGCAATCCGTCGGCGAAGGTTCCGCCTCGTCACGAACTGGCACGTCACTGCTATTGCACCGACGGAAGGATGATACCTCTATGGTGTCAAGCGGATTTCAAGAGCGTATTCCGCGCAGGAAAGTGTCTACCAGCCTGCGTGACTTAGATCCACCGACTCCCAACCAGGGAACCACATTGTTCATCGCCGCTGACTCAGCGGCGTACCGAGTGAAGATCACGACTCGCGAGGCTGGTTGGCCGAGCGAAGGAAGCAAAGACCCCGGCCATCGGCCGGGGTCGGGAGACGAGCTCGCGGAGGGATGCCTGGCGCGCTACGGCGTGTACAGCTCGGTGTCGTTGGGGATGGGGATGATGCCATTGATATATGGACCGTGAACGCCGCCCACCGCGAGAAGGTGAGAACGGCCGTCAAGCGTGACCTGAACGAGTGCGTCGTGATCCCACTTGGGCGCGGCGCGGATCTGCCACGTGTTGGTCCCGGGGTTGTAGGCGTAAGCGCGTAGCACGCCTCCCGACCGGCCTATCACGTAGAGCTTGCCTCCCAGGGCCGCTCCAATGAGAGGCCCAGCGATGGGAACCGGGGCGCGTGTCCTCCAAGTATTCGTTGCTGGATCGTAGACATCGAGATAGGCAGTAGCGGTGAAGTTGTTGAGGCCTCCGGCCACATAAAACTTGCCGTTGATGACCCCGCGAGCGCCGCTCTTATGAAAGTTGGGGCTCCGCGCTAGCGTGGTCCAAGCATTCGTGCCGGGATCGTACCGGTAGAGCTGGCGGATGGGGCTCGTGTTCGCAGTAACCCTGGAACGGCCAGCCGTCCCCGGAACAGGTGCCGGGAGTACGTACAGTTTGTCGCCGATGACGCCGGTGACCCCGTCGGCCGTGTACTTCGGCATGTCGCGTTTCCTAGTCAAGATGTCGCCGGCGGGGTCGTAGGCATATAGCGCCGCTGAATAGTCCTACGTCATGAAACTGAAAGCCGCCCGAGAAATACAGCTTACTCCCGATTCTCCCGACCCCATTCAAGCGCGTCCCGTGGGTGGCTCTGAGCTTTCACCGTCCAGGTATTGGTGGCCACGTCGTAGGCTTGGATGTGCCACTCGGTACCTCCCTCACCGTCCTGGCCACCGAAGACATACACGACCGATCGTCCGGCCGGGTCGGGAGCCACGCCGGCAGAAACCCCGGCGCGGATGCCGGGCATGGGCGCCTTCAGGGTCCAGGTGTTCGAGGCCAAGACAAACGACGGTGCGGCCGGAGACGGATTCCCTGGCGTGTCGGGCCCGGTCGGCTCGGAGGTGCACGCCAGCATCGCCAGCGCTAGCCCGCCGGATAGCACGGTGGTGGATCGCATCGGGATATCTCCTGCCGACCCGCGCGCGGCCGCGGACCATAAGGGTGAGGGGATGCTCGATTGCCCCGCGCTTCCGTGAGCTCCGAACGAGCCCGCTCGGGCATCCGTCGGCGAAGTTCCGCCTCGTCACGAACCGGCACGTCACTGCTATTGCACCGACGGAAGGATGATACCTCTATAGCGTCAAGCGGATTTCAAGAGCGCATTCCGCGGGCTACTTCACCGCGTCGCTTGTCCACGGGAGGCCAACGGTTTAGCCTCTAGGCACGGAGCGGCCGTGGCGCCGTTCGTATCTCCAATCTAGTCTCCCCGGTGCCCCCGGTGCCGCACGCGCCCGCCTCGCGGCTACCTTCCCGGCGGCACCTGGATCACCCCCACAGCATCGCACGCCTTGCCCGGAGAGCTCGTGACCATCGATCCGCTCCTCGCCGGCGCCGCGTTCGGCATCGGCATCGTCGTGGGCCTCACCGGGATGGGCGGCGGCGCGCTCATGACCCCCGTGCTCGTGATGTTCTTCAACGTGCCCCCGCTCACGGCGGTGTCCTCGGACCTCATGGCCAGCGCGGTGATGAAGCCGGTGGGGTCGTTCGTCCACCTGCGCCGCGGCACGGTGCACCTGGGGCTGGTCAAGTGGCTCTGCATCGGCTCGATACCGGGCGCGTTCAGCGGCGTGCTCATCGCCAGGGCGTTGGGCAAGGGCGAGCAGGTGCAGCACGTCATCCGGATCGCCCTCGGCGTCGCCCTGGTCCTGGCGGCGGCGGGGCTCATCGTCCGGGCCTACATCCGGCTCGCCGAGCACGCGCGCAGCGGGACGGCCGCGCGGCGCCGCTGCCGCAGGGTCCGCCCACGGTCACGCTCCGCCCGCTCGCCACGATCGTGCTCGGCGCGCTCGGCGGCATCGTCGTCGGGCTGACCTCGGTGGGGTCGGGGTCGCTCATCATCATCGCCCTCATGGCGCTGTACCCCACCCTCAAGGCCAACGAGCTCGTCGGCACCGACCTGGTCCAGGCGGTGCCGCTCGTCGCCTCCGCCGCGCTGGGCCACCTGCTGTTCGGCGACTTCCACCTCGACCTGACCACGTCGCTGCTGCTGGGGTGCATTCCGGGGGTCTGGCTGGGAGCGCACCTCTCGGCGCGGGCGCCAGGCGGACTGGTCCGGCGAGCCCTGGCGTTCGTGCTGCTGGCCTCGGCGCTCAAGCTGTTCAACGTCTCGAACTCCGCCGCGGCGATCACGCTGGGGGCCATCCTCGCCGTGGGGCCCATCCTCTGGATGGTGGTGCGTCGCCACCACGGTTTTCCGGCCATTGCCCGGCGCGTTCGGCAAAATTGACCCTAGGAAGCACAGCAGGGTAGATTCCCCCCACTATGAGTCAGATCACCGTCGAGAAAACCGCCGAGGATTCGGCGTCCAAGTCCCTGCGGGTCACCGTGCCCGTGGACCGGGTGCGCGAGGCCGAGGCCAAGGCGCTCAAGTACTACGTCCAGCGAGCCCGCTTGCCCGGTTTCCGTCCGGGCAAGGCGCCCGCGGCCGTCGTCCGCAAGCGCTTCGGCGACGCCATCCGGCAGAGCGTGCTCGAGGAAGTGATCCGCGAGAGCTGGGAGACCGCCAAGACCTCGGAGTCGCTCAAGCCCATCACCGATCCGTCCATCCGGAACCTCAAGTTCGAGGATGGGAGCCCCATCGAGTTCGACCTCCTGGTGGAGGTCCGGCCTGAGCTGACCCTGGAGCGCACGGGCGGCTTCCGGGTCGAGCGGCGGGTGGCCCCGGTGGCGGACGCCGCGGTCGAGGAGCAGCTCGCCCGGGTGCAGGAGCAGAAGGCCACCTGGATCCCGGTCGAGGGCGCCAAGCCCTCTCCAGGCCAGATGGTACGGGTCGAGGTGGCGCCGCTCGACGAGGCCGGGGCAGGTGCCGCGCAGCCGTACGACCTCGTCCTCGGCCAGAACCAGGCGATTCCGGAGCTCGAGGAGCGGATCATGACGCTGCTCCCCGGCGAGCAGACCGACGCCGAGGTCAAGTTTCCCGAGGACCACCCGGACGAGAGCCGGCGAGGCCAGAGCCGGCGCGTGCGGGTGACACTTCACGACGTGAAGCGCCAGGACCTGCCGCCCCTCGACGACGCCTTCGCGCGCGAGGTCGGCGACTTCGAGAACCTCGACGCCCTCCGCACGGCGGTCCGCCAGGACCTGGAGCGGGAAGCGACCCGGGAGGCCGACGCCCAGGTCCGGCAGGCGCTGGTCCAGCAGGTCGTCGAGGCCAACAACGTACAGGCACCGGAGTCGCTGGTGCACCGGCTCATGCACACCTACGCCGAGATGTACCGGGTGCCGCAGGAGCAGCTCGAGCAGTTCGAGCAGCAGTTCCACCAGGTGGCCGAGGCGCAGGTCCGGCGGGACCTGGTGCTCGACGCGGTGGTCGAAGCCAACACGCTCCGGGCCACCGAGGCCGAGCTGGATGCGCGGGTGGCGGAGCTGGCCGCGAGCCGCGGCGTGCCGGCCGGCCAGCTCTACGGCAACCTGCAGAAGGCCAACCGGCTCCCCGAGCTCGAGCGCGGCATCACCGAGGAGAAGGCCTTCGCCTGGCTCCTCCAGCAGTCTACAATCGACGAGGTGAAGTCTTGACGCTTTATCCGCCGTACATCATCGAGCGCTCCAGCCGCGGCGAGCGGACGTACGATATCTTCTCGCGCCTGCTGATGGACCGGATCGTGTTTCTCGGCGCCCCGATCAACGATGACGTCTCCAACATCATCATCGCCCAATTGCTGTTCCTCGAGGCCGACAACCCCGACAAGGACATCTACGTCTACATCAACTCGCCGGGCGGCGTGGTCTCGGCCGGGATGGCCATCTACGACACCATGCAGCACCTGCGGGCGCCGGTGAACACCATCTGCATGGGGATGGCGGCATCGATGGGCTCGTTCCTGCTGGCCGCCGGCACCAAGGGCAAGCGAAGCGCCCTGCCCCACTCGCGGATCATGATCCACCAGCCGTCGGGCGGCGCCCAGGGCACCGCGGCCGACATCGAGATCCAGGCCCGCGAGATCCTCTATCTCCGCAGCAAGATGAACGCGCTCTACGCCCAGCACACCGGCCAGCCGATCGAGACCATCGAGCGGGACATGGACCGCGACCGGTTCATGAGCGCCGAGGAGGCCAAGACGTACGGGCTGATCGACAGCGTCTTCACGCCGCGACACGCCCTGGTTCCGCCCACGGACGGCAAGAAGGAGACTTGACGCTACCGGTGCCCGGGACCACCTTTCCGGCACCCATCACCTCCATCGCGACGTGGCTCCATGTCCAACGACAAGCACCTCCGCTGCTCCTTCTGCGGGAAATCGAAGGACTCGGTCCGGAAGTTCATCTCCGGTCCGTCGGTCTACATTTGCAACGAGTGCATCACACTCTGCAATGAGATCCTGGCGGAGGACGAGGAACGCGAGGTCGCGGACAGCATTACCCAGGTCCCGACGCCGGCGGAGATCAAGGACGTCCTGGACCAGTACGTGATCGGGCAGGAGCGGGCCAAGCGCACCCTGGCGGTCGCGGTCTACAACCACTACAAGCGGATCAACGCGACGAACGGCCGGGACGGCGACGTCGAGCTGGACAAGTCGAACATCCTCCTCCTCGGCCCCACCGGCGTCGGCAAGACGCTGCTCGCCCAGACCCTCGCCCGCATCCTCGACGTCCCGTTCACCATCGCCGACGCCACCACGCTGACGGAAGCCGGCTACGTCGGCGAGGACGTGGAGAACATCCTCGTCCGCCTGCTCCAGGCGGGCGAGTTCAACGTCGCCGAGTGCGAGCGGGGCATCGTCTACATCGACGAGATCGACAAGATCGCGCGGAAGTCGGAGAACCCGAGCATCACGCGCGACGTCTCGGGCGAGGGCGTCCAGCAGGCGCTGCTCAAGATCCTCGAGGGAACGATCGCGTCGGTCCCGCCGCAGGGCGGCCGGAAGCACCCGCAGCAGGAATACATCCAGATCAACACCAAGGACATCCTGTTCATCTGCGGCGGCGCGTTCGACGGGCTCGAGAAGATCATCGAGGCCCGGACCGGCCGGCAGCAGATCGGCTTCAGCGGCGCGGCCAAGGCCGGCGCGGCGGCGCCCGACACCAAGAATCCCTATGCCGAGGTCGAGCCCGACGACCTGCTCCGCTTCGGGCTGATCCCCGAGCTGGTCGGCCGGCTGCCGGTCGTCGTGTCGCTCGAGGCGCTGGACGAGGACGCGCTCATGCGCATCCTGGTCGAGCCCAAGAACGCGCTCACCAAGCAGTACAAGAAGCTGTTCGAGCTGGAGGATGTCGGCCTCACGTTCGACCCGGAGGCGCTCCGGGCGGTGGCGCACAAGGCGCTCAAGCGCGGCACCGGCGCCCGCGGCCTCCGGTCGATCCTCGAGACCCTGATGACCGACATCATGTACGACCTGCCCAGCCGGGATGACGTACGCGAGATCGTCTTCACCAAGGAAGCGATCACCGAGGGCACCTCGCCCCTGATCGTGACCGAGCGGGCCCGCGCCAAGCGGGAGGCGTGAGGGGCAGGCGGGCGGGCGGTCAGGCGGGCAGGCGGTCAGGCGGGCAGGCGGTCAGGCGGGCAGGCGGTCCGACGATCCGGCGGCGCCTGCTGATCGTTCCGACCGCCCGACCGCCTGACCGCCTGACCGCCTTACCTGTCGACTTCGTCGGCTCCTTTCCCGATCCCCTCGTCCCTCTCTCGCCAGCGTTGCCCGAAGTGGCCTTCATCGGCCGCTCCAACGTCGGCAAGTCGAGCCTGCTCAACGCCTTGACTGGACGGCCCGGGCTCGCGCGCATCAGCGGGACACCGGGCAAGACGACGCTGCTGAACGCCTTCCGGCTGCCGGGGTTCTACCTCATCGATCTGCCGGGATACGGCTTTGCGCGCGCGGGCAAGGCGGCGCGGGCCGGGCTACCGCCGGCTGGTGGACCGCTATCTGCTCGAGCGGCCGACGCTGGCCGGGGTGGTCTGGCTGCTCGACGTGCGCCACGAGCCGTCGAAGGACGACCTGGACATCCAGGACCTGCTCACCCGGAGCGAGCGGCCGGTGCTCGTGGCCCTGACCAAGGGCGACAAGCTCACGCGGTCCGCCCAGGCCACCCGAGCCGCCGCCTTCGCCACGGCCCTGGGCTTGCATGAGGACCAGATCCAACTGACCAGCAGCACGTCCCGGCTCGGCATCGCAGAGCTCGCTGCCAGCATCGTCGCCACCGTGGAGGGCCCTGCATGAGGTGTTCGCGCAAGCCGTGGATCGTCCTGATGTGCACCGCCCTGGTGTTCGGCGCGTCGGTGGCTCATGGTCAGGGCGGTGCCGGGGTCACGCTTCCGCCCGGCGGGTTCGGCACGCTCACTCAGAACGACCTGGCGCTCCGCATCCGCACGACCGACCTCGATCTCCGATTCGTGCCCCTCGATCCTCGGGTCACGCGGCTGCTGGCCAAGGACAGCTGGGAATCGCTCCGCTCGGTGGTCCAGTCGCGCCGCGCCGCGATCGACTCCGTGGCGAACATGACGGGCGTGTCGCGCCCGGGCTCGCGCTGGTGACGTTCTTCGGTCAGCGCGACAACGCACGGTTCGATCCCCAGTCCGTCACGGTCCGGATCCGGGGCCGGGAGTACCGCCCGCTCGGCATCGTGCCGTTCAGCGGTCAGTTCACGTCGCAGCAGCTCGACGTGCGGCAGCAGGTGAGCGGGATCTTCCTGTTCGAGCAGGATCTGCCGGTGAACGACTCGTTCGTCGTCCTGTACGCGGGACAGCCGTCGGATGACTGGCAGGGCAAGCAGCGGACGCTCGAGCGCGAGCGCGCCCGGGTGGCGCTCCGCGAGCAGCAGACCAGCACCCGCGATACCACGGCGGCCGACAGCGCCCGCTGACCGGCACGCACCACACCGCCCATCGCGCGCTCAGACCACCCAGGAGCGGCGCACCAGCCCCAACGCCTTCGGCGAGACCAGCGCCGCCGTGGAGAGCGCGTCCGCCTCGAGCCCCGTCCGAGCCACCACCGTCACCTGCCGGCAGCGGTGCGCCGGCCATCCGGTCGCGGGGTCCATGACGTGGCCCCGGATCGCCCGCCCGTAGCGCACCACCGACACCAGGTTCGAGGACGTCGCCAGCGCCGCGTGCCGGAGGCGCGTCGAGCCGATCACCGCACCCGGCCGCTCGGGGTCGGCGACGTCCACCCGCCAGCCGGCCTCGCCGGGAGGCGCGTCGAGCGCCAGGCAGTCGCCGCTGACGTCGAGGAACGCCCGGCGAATGCCGTGCGGCACGCAGCACGACGGCCGCCCGATCCAGTCCGTAGCCCACGCCGATGCCGCCGAGATCGAGCTGCGTCGCCCTTCCCTCGAGCGCGGCCCGGCCGTTCCGGAGGTCGATGCGCGCCGCCCGCACCGCGGCGCGCGCCTCGGCCAGCTCCGCGGCTGTCGGCTCGGTGGCGCGCGGCGCGTGGAAGCCCCATGCCCGCATCAGCGGTTCGACCGCCGCATCGAAGGCGCCGCCGGTCGCGTGCTCGAAGCGGAGTGCTGCGCCGAGCACCGCCATCAGGTCGGGCGCAACCGCGAGCGCGCCCCGGCCCGCGCGGCGGTTGAGCTCCGAGAGGTCACTCGTCTCGTCGAACCGGGAGAGCACGCGCTCGACCCGCCGGAGCTCCGCGAGCACCGCCTGCGCCGTCTCGTACCCGGCCGCCTCCGAGACGGCGAAGAGCTGCAGGTGGACGGTCTGCCCCATGGCCCACGACCAGCGCTCCACGAACACGTCGCCCCCGGCGGGAGCGCTCGCGGCCAGCCAGCGCGGCGCGGCGGCGCCCGCCAGCCCGGCGCCCAGCGCGCCGAGGAAGTCGCGCCGCCTCACGCGGGCTCCCGGAGGCCGGCCAGCTCGCGCAGCACGAAGAACGACTGGACGTAGAAGGTGAGCGCCATGAGCCCGCTCGACAGCGTCAGCAGCCAGCTGAACGCCGGGTCCACGTAGCGCATGAGCCACATGGCCGAGAACGAAGTCAGGAGCGCCACGAACGGCTCGACGATCAGCAGCCGGCGCCAGCGCTCGGACGGGCGCTCGCAGAGGGCGAGGGCCAGCGCCGCTCAGCACGAAGATGACCAGCATGCCGAGCAGGTGCGTATGCGTGATGTTGAGCATCTCGGCGTACGACTTGGGGAACTTCATGGCCGCCTCGGTCACGGCGGTCGAGTCCGAGCCGCGGTACTGCTCGCTGACGCCGGGCGGCGTCATGCCGGTGGTGTGGCGCACGTAGAGCAGGCCCGTCGTGTAGCCCACGACCTGCACCAGCGTGACCCAGCGCCCGAGTGCACGGAGGGCCGGGGGCGCGTCCCGCCAGGTGGGTCCGGCGGCACTGGTCACCGGAGCTTGCCCGCCGCGTGCCAGGCCGTGAGGTCGGCCAGCGTCTTTCGAACCGCGCGGGTGACCGCGTTCGAGCTGATGGTCGCCCCTGAGACGTTCCGAATGTCCTTCCCCAGTTGCAGCGGCGCCGCCGCGGTCTTGCCACGGAACTGCTTGCGCCAGGGGTCGTAGGCCACCTCGCCGCCGTATGGCTCCCGATACACCAGGATGTCGATGTCCCGGAGCGTGTCCGCCGAGTCGATGGCCACGAGGTACGTGATCGGCAGCTCCTTGCCCTTCACGTTCCGCACCTGCGCGAAGCCGAGGAGCGCCCCGGCGCGGGAGACGCGGTACACCGTCGCGGAGTCGACGTGTAGCGTGTCGACCTGCGCTCCCGCCCCGTAGATCCGCTCGAGCGACTTCGCGAGCTTGGCCGGCGGAGGGGACTGTGCGGCGGAGGGGGAGGCGGTAGTCGCCAGGGCGAAGGCGAGGAGCAGGCTCCCCCCTCGTCATCCCGAGCGCAGCGAGGGACCTCCTCGACGGATCGGACCGCCGTGCAGCCCGGTACCCCGCCAAGGTCCCTCGCTGCGCTCGGGATGACGATCAGCGTTCGCCCGATGCTCACCCGCCCGCTAGAACTGATACCCCACCCCCAGGTTGAGCTGCTCGTCCTCGCCCACGCCGGCGCGATTCCGGCGAAGCTGGTAGTCGCCCTTGAAGGCGACGTTGTAGACCGGCTTGTAGGTGAGGCCGACGGTCGTGATCCGGCGCGCGAATGCGTCGTCGCGGGTGACGCCATCCGGCACGCCCGCTTGGGTGTTGTAGCGCTCATGGCGGACGAAGGCGTTGAGCTGCTGGGTCGAGGCGGGCGCGAGCTTCGAGAGCACGTTGTAGGCGCCTTCGAGATAGCCGCCCGCGATCCGGCTGCCGATCCCGGAGCCGAACGCCGCGTTGATCGCTTCGGCATCGGCGATGCTCACGTTGGCCACCACGCCCCGGAACATAAAGGGGCCGACGTCGTATCGCGCATCCGCCGACACCAGCGCCACGGCGTTGTCGAAGGTCCCGGTGCCGAGGGCGGGATCCTGGTTGGCGCTGCCCCCATACCAGAACGACGCGCCGAGCTTGAGGCCGGGCCGCCCGTATTCCATCCGACCCGTGAGCGACGGGTTGGCGAAGCTGGCGAGCTGACCTTCCTGCCGGCCCGAGCGAATCCCCTCGTCCGCGGTGAATTCGCTGGCCACCAGCCCGTTGAGCAGGTAGACCCGATAGCTCAGGCCGGACGAGCCGGGAATCTGACCGACGAGTCCGACCCCGATGTCCCGCCAGGTCGTGGGAATCACGTCGTGATCGAACGCCGGCCGTTCGACGCCGTTGAAGGTCGTGGGCTCGTGGGTCTCGTTGATGATCCCGATCGGGGCCAGCAGCAGGCCCGCCCGGATTGTCGCGGCAGGCGAGAGCATGTAGTCGAGATACACCTGCTCGACCGAGACTTCGCCCGCGTCGTCGTGACCCGCCTCCACCTTCGTGTCCTCGACTTCCAGCTCCGAGCGAAACGCGATCCGGTCATTGAACTGGTGTGAGAGGAACAGGACGAATCGGGCGACGTTGACGATGCCCGGGGTATCCGGCCCGGACCGGTTGTTGTAGTGGACCTCGCCGTAGCCGCCGATGCTCGTGTGCTCCTCGTCTGCCTCCTGGGCGGCGGCCTGCGACTGCGCGGGTGGGTGCGAAGGGGAGCGCGCAGAGCGCGAGGGCGGCGACGAGGACCGGCGGCAGGACGCGCATGGGGCCTTTCCAGGAGAAAGACTTATTGAGAATGATTTTCAACAGCAACCCCTACTACTTTATTCCCCATTGGCCCTGGTGTCAACTGCGCGTCCCACACATCATTGGGTCACGTACCCCCAACACCCCTCGGAATCCAGACGCCCCGCGAGGCACCTCGATGGCCTATCTCCCGCTCAAGTCGGTTACCCTGCCCCAGGCGTCCGAGCGGCTCCTCGACGCCTGGCTGGAACAGGTCGAGGCCCGCCTGGCGGCGCCGGATGCCGACTGGCACCGGATCACCCGGGACGTGCTCTTCGAGATCTGGTACCCCGGCCTCACCGACTACGACGCGCTCGTGGCCGACCCGGCGACGCCGCTGGCCACGCGCGCCGCGCTCCTGAGCCTCGACCCGCGCAACGTCACGCTCGAGCCCGAGTACTACGCGGACGTCGATCCCGCGCGCTACGCCCGGGTCAAGCCGCTGCACTGGCTCTGGCAGAGCTTCGACCGCTCGCCCCTCGGCGGCGGCAACGTCCACCTGGGCGTCGGCTTCCGGCGCGTGCTCGCGCCCCACCTGTTCGCCCGGGTCGGCCGCAACTTCAAGTGCTTCCAGTTCGTCGAGTTCTCCTACGGCTACAACATGGAGGTGGGCGACGACTGCGTGGTCCACCGCCACGTCCTGCTCGACGACCGGGGCGGCATCGTGCTGGGCGACCGCGTCAGCATTTCGGATTACGCCAACATCTACAGCCACACGCACAGCATCGTCGACCAGAAGGACGTGACCAACGCCAGGACCGTCCTCGAGGACGATGTGCGCATCACCTACCACGCCACCGTGCTGGCGGGCGTCCGCGTCGGCCGGAACGCGATGGTGGGTGCCAGCGCCGTGGCCACCAAGAACGTGCGGCCGTATCACGTCAACGTCGGCATCCCCGCCAAGTCGATCCGCATCAAGCCCAACGCGCCGCCGGAGGCGTTCGTCACCGAGCGCGTCTCCCAGGGCCAGACGACGGAGCCCTGACCCCTGAAGCGCCCCCGCGATCGCTGGTACACCTCGCCCTCGGCCCTCGTCGCCTGGGCGCTCCTCGTGAGCGCCTTCATCGGCTCTGCGCTCGGTGGTCTGCCCGGCCTCGTCACCGTGTGCCTCGGCCTCTCGGCGGCGCTGATCCTGATGCTGGCCGTCTGGCGCAAGGAATGGGAGGTGCCGATCCACGCCTGCGCCGCGACGCTGCTCGGCGTCGTGGCGTGGGCCGCCAACGACCGGGTCTGGTGGCTCGCGGTGGTGGCCGTGGTGAACATCGCGGGCAGCTTCTGGGTGGCCATCATGCGGGGCCGGCGGCGGCTGCGGGAGTCCGAGGCCAAGTCCGAGCAGCTCGCGAGCCAGCTCGACCGCCGGATCAGCGAGCTCTTCTCGCTGCAGGAGCTGAGCTACGTCCTCTCGGAGTCGATCCAGCTCGACCGCATCGTCGACCAGGTCGCCAAATACGCCGGCCGCTTCCTCCAGGCCGACGGCGCCATCGTCGTGCTCGCGGACGACGACCAGGGGCGTATCCTGCGGATCGCCGGCGCGTCGGGGACGCTCGAGCCGCTCATCGGACAAGTCACCGAGGATCCCGACACCACGCTCGTGCGGTTCGCCATCCAGCGCGAGCGGATCGAGGTGTCCCAGGGGACGGCGGAGCCCTCGGTGAACCTGATCGGCGGGCTGACCGTGCGCTCGGCGGCGGTGGCGCCGCTGCGCTCCCAGGGCGTCACGATGGGCGCGCTCGCGGTCGCCGACCGCCAGGGCGGGCCGTTCACGACCGAAGACCTGTGGCTGCTCTCGACGGTGGCCACCAACGCCTCCGTGGTGCTGGCCAACAGCCGGCTGTATGAGATCGTCCGGCGGAGCAAGGAGGAATGGGAGACGACCTTCAACGCGCTGGCCGAGGGCATCGCCGTCGTCGGCCCGGGAGACGCGGTGCTTCGCGCCAACCGCGCGCTGGCCGCGCTGGCCGAGACCACCGAGGCGGAGCTGATCGGACGGAGCTTCTCCGAGGCGCTGGGCGGAACCTCCGAGGTCGTGGCGCAACTGATCGAGGCCGCGCAGCGGGGCGAGCGGACGGCGCCCGTCGTCGCGCGGCTCGAGGGCTCGGGACGGGTGCTCCGGCTCACCGCCGCGCCGCTCGCCGAGCGCGCGGGCCCCGGGCCCGTGGTCATGTTGGTCGAGGACGTGACCGAGCAGCGCATCATGGAGGCGCAGCTCATCCAGAACGACAAGATGGCCTCGATCGGCCAGCTGGTCTCGGGCGTGGCGCACGAGCTCAACAATCCGCTCACCTCCATCGCCGGCCTGACCGAGCTGCTGCTCGAGCGCGAGCTGCATCCCGATTTTCCGCGGGAGCATCTGCGCGTCATCCACGATCAGGCGGAGCGGGCCGGACGGATCGTCCGCAACCTGCTCACCTTCGCGCGGAAGGGCGTGCCCGAGAAGGCGCCGGTGGACCTGAACGACGTGGCCGCGCGAACGTCGCTGCTCATCGTCTACGAGCTGCAGCTCCACGGGATCGAGCTCGAGCAGGCGCTCGACCCGTCGCCCGTGGTGGTCCTCGGCGACCGCTACGAGCTGCAGCAGGTGCTGCTCAATCTCATCACCAACGCCGTGCAGGCGGTGAGCAGCCTGCCGGCCGGGCGGCCGCGGAAGATCGTCGTCGCGACCGCCCGCCCGGAGCAGCAGGCCGTGCTCAGCGTGCGCGACACCGGTCCCGGCGTCGCCTCCCAGAATGCCTCGTCGCTGTTCACGCCGTTCTTCACCACCAAGGCCCCCGGCCACGGGACCGGGCTCGGCCTGTCGTTGAGCTATGGCCTCGTGAAGTCCCACGGGGGCGAGCTGAGCTACGATCCGCCGCTCGAAGGCGGCGCCGAGTTCCGGGTGGTGCTGCCGTTGCACGACGCGCCGGCCGAGGCCGCCGAGCTGGAGCCCGCACCCGCGCGCCCGCGGGAATCGCGGCGCGTGCTGGTCGTGGACGCCGACCCCGGAGTCCACCGGCTGGTGAACGCGTTGCTCTCGCCGGAAGGGATGGAAGTGGAATCGGTGCGGACGGGCGAGCAGGGACTGCGGCTGGCGGCGGATCGCGCCTACGACCTCATCATCGCCGACGCGCGCATGACCGCGGGTGCGTCGGAGCTGTTCGTGCACGCGCTCGTGGCGGCCTATCCGGACGCGGTCGACCGGCTCGTGCTCACCTACTCGGACCAGACCGAGCCACCCGATCCGCTGCCCGACCATCCCGTCCTCCGCGCCCGGAAGCCCTTCAACCTGCGCGACCTCCGCGCGCTGGCGTCGCAGGTGCTCGCTAGTACCCCGCCGCGCTCGCCGGCTTCCAGGGCAGCACGCTGACCCGTCCCCGCACCCGCGCCGCCGCGCGGGCCGCGTCGGGCGTGGCCCAGTAGTTCCCGCCGGCCACCAGGTCCGGCGCGTCGATGAACCATCCGCTGGCCCGGAGGAAGATGTTGCCGCTCACCTCGGTGCCGTGGCCGGCGCCATCCACGACGAGCCCGTCGCCCACCCCATCGAATACGTTGCCGCGCACCCGGCTCCCCGTGACACCCTGCAGCACGATCCCCTGGCCCACGCCGGCCAGCAGGTTGTCGTCGATCCGGTACGCGCGGCTCGGCGGCATTCGCCGGGTCGGGCGTCGTGATGCGGATGGCCGCCGGGGCGCCGAGCAGCGCGTTGCTCTCGATGCTGGTGTCCCCGCCGTGCCTGGCCTCGATGGCGACGCGCCGGGCCCCGATCACGGTGTTGCCGCGGATCGTCCCGCCGCTGAGCCGCGTGAGCTCGAAGCCGGTGGCCGCGCTGTCGGCGCGGTTCTCGAGGAAGGTGACGCTCCAGATCCCCCGGGCGACGAACGCCGCGACCGTCGCGAGCGAGGCGTCGTTCCGGTAGACCAGGTTGCCCACCGAGCCCCGGGTCAGCGGCGCCAGGCCGGTCAGCAGCACGCCGATGCCCGAGTAGCGTGAGATCGTTGTCGGCGATGGTGTTGGAGTCGCTGCCCTCGCGCACGAGTACGGCGGCGGCGGCGCAGTCGGTCTCCGGCCTCGGACACCGCCGCGTGCGGGATGCCTGGTTCCGCACGATCGTGTTGTGGGTCGAGCGGAAAAGGTGCACGCCCCATCCGCTGTTGTCCGAGACGTCGTTCTCCGCCACGTAGGCGCCGCTCGCATCGACGAGGCCGATGCCGTTCTGCGCGCCGCGCGCGGTGATCCCGGTGATGCTGCCGCCGGTCGTGCCGCGGAGCAGGACGCCCCCGCCATACCGATCGACGGCTTCCGCGTGCGCGGCGTCGAGGCGGTCGAGCGTGTCGGTCAGCTCCTCCGTGGAACGCAGGGCCTGCCGGCGGCTGCCGGAGACGTCGATCCCGCTGATCCGGTGGTTCCGCCCGCCTTCGAGCCGAACGCCGTAGCGATACCCCCGGATGGTCCCGCCGAGCACCGTGACCCCGTCGACGTTCTGGCTCACCACGCCGGCGCCCACGAAGCGGTCGGGCACCGAGTCCCCGCTCTCCAGCGTGACCCCGCCCAGATCGATCCGCGTGCCCGACGCGGCCGCGATCACGACCCCGCGCTCGGTCGGGTCGGCGATCCGGTAGTGGCCCGGGCAGATCCGCACGTCGCCCTGCACCTGCGTGCCGGCGCGCGTGAGCCGGACGCACGGCGCCGCGGCGCCCGGCGTCGGGGCGAGCGCGGCCAGCGCCGCCGCGAGCCACAGCGCGCCCGGGACGCTCACGGCCGCACCGGGTAGCCACGCCCGGCCAGATACGCGCGCGCCTCGGGGAGCGTGGAGCCCTGGAAATGGAAGATGGTGGCCGCGAGGACGCCGTGCGCTCCGGCCTCGAACGCCTCGGCGAGATGCTCGAGCCGGCCGGCGCCGCCCGAGGCGATCACCGGGATCGACACCGCCGCCGCGACGCCGCGGAGAGCAGCGGCAGATCGTAGCCGATGCCGGTGCCGTCGCGGTCCATCGAGGTGAGCAGGATCTCGCCCGCGCCGCAGCACCTCGAGGCGCCGGATCCACTCGATCGCCTCGAGCGGGGTCTCCTCGCGGCCGCCGTTGACCATCACCGCGAGCCGGCCTTCGACGCGCTTGACGTCCACCGCCGCCACGACGCACTGGGTCCCGAAGCTCTCGGCGAGACGGGAGACCAGCGAGGGATCGCGGACGGCCGCGGTGTTGACCGAGACCTTGTCCGCGCCGGCCCGGAGGGCGGCGCCGGCGTCGGCCACGGCGCGGATGCCGCCGCCCACGGTGAACGGGATGAAGATCGACTCCGCCACGCGGCCCACCATCTCGAGCGTGGTCTCCCGGGCCTCGTGGCTCGCCGAGATGTCGAGGAAGACGAGCTCGTCGGCGCCCTCGGCGTCGTAGCGCGCGGCCTGCTCGACCGGGTCGCCCGCGTCCCGGAGCGAGGTGAAGTGCACGCCCTTGACGACCCGGCCGCCGGCGACGTCCAGGCAGGGGATGATCCGGCGCGCTAGCATACGCGGAGCACGTCCTCGACCGCGCCCGCGTCGCCCGCGCCGAGCAGGGCCACGACGTCGTCGAGCGCGCGCGCCTCGCGCGGCCAGGCGAACCGAACGCGGGCCTCGGCGGGCGGGAGCCACTCGAAGCGGTCGTGCTCGACGCCGGTCCGGACGGCCGCGTTCGGGGCCACGAACGCGGCGAACACCGGCACCAGCGCCACCTCGTCGAGCCGGTGCTGGTAGAACGTCTCGACTCGGCTCAGGTTGTACAGCCGCTCGAGCGCGAGCCCCGTCTCCTCCTCGAGCTCCCGCCGCGCCGCGTCGGCCGGCGTCTCCCCGGCCTCGATGTGGCCGTGCACCGTCTCCCAGGACCCCGGACAGCGTCCGCCGGGCGCGCGCCGCAGCACCAGGCACTCGAGCGCGCTGCCGGTGCCCCGCAGGACGTACAGGTCGACGAGCGAGACGCGGACCGAGGTCACGGCCGCCACCGCGCGAAGGCGTCCAGCAGCTCGATGCCCGCCCGCTGCGACTTCTCGGGATGGAACTGCGCGCCGAGCACGTTGCCGCGGCCCACGATCGTGGGGAACACCTGCCCGTACGTGCCCGGTGGCCAGCACGTCCTCCTCGGGCAGCGCGGCCGGGTGGTAGCTGTGCACGTGATAGAAGAACTGGGGCGACCCGTGGAAGACGGCGGCCAGCACCGGATGCCGGCCACCGGCGGGCGTCGGGTCGACCCGCGCCCAGCCGACGTGCGGCACGGGCAGCGTGGTGTCGAAGCGCCGGATCTCGCCGGGCAGGATTCCGAGCCCGCGGCACCTCCGGCGCCTCGGCGCTCGTGGCGAAGAAGAGCTGGAGGCCCAGGCAGATGCCCATGACGGCCTGGCCCGCCGCCGCGGCCTCGCGGACGGCGGCGCCGAGGCCGGTCGACTCGAGGTTGCGCGAGGCCTGCCCGAAGTGGCCGACGCCGGGCATCACCACGTGATCGGCGCGGCGCACCTCGTCCGGATCGACCGTGAGCCGGGCCTCGTGCCCGCCGGCCGCGAGGGCCCGCACGACGCTCTTCAGGTTGTTCACCCCGTAGTCGACCACGACGATCACAGCGCGCCCTTGGTGGAGGGCACGCCGACCACGCGCGGATCGATGGTGGTGGCGCCGTCGAGCGCGCGGGCGAACGCCTTGAACGCCGCTTCCACGATGTGGTGCGGGTTGTCGCCGCGGATCAGGTCCATGTGGACCGTGAGGCCGGCGTTGAGCACGACCGCCCGGAAGAACTCCGGGGTCAGGAACACGTCGTAGTCGCCCAGCATCTGCCACTTGGGGATGTCGATGGCGTACGACAGGTACGGCCGCCCGGAGACGTCCACCACCGCGCGCACCAGGGCCTCGTCGAGCGGCACGAGCGCGTCGGCGTAGCGCCGGATCCCGGCGCGGTCGCCGAGCGCCTGCTCCAGCGCGAGGCCGAGCGCGATGCCGGTGTCCTCGACGGTGTGGTGGCCGTCGACCTGCAGGTCACCCTGGGCCTCGACGGTGAGGTCGAGCAGCGCGTGCCGCGCGAGCGCGTCCAGCATGTGGTCGAAGAATCCGATCCCCGTGTGCACGGCGGCCGTGCCGCGGCCGTCGAGCTCGACGCGGACGTGGAGATCGGTCTCCTTCGTGGTGCGGCGGATCTCGCCGATGCGGGACACGGTTACCTCGCCACGGGGTGGGCGCGGAAAGATCGGCGCCGAGCCCCCGTCATCCCGACCCTGAGCGTAGCGAAGGGGAGGGACCTTCTCCACCGTGCTGGAGCCATTCCCGCGCAAGATCCCTCGCTGCGCTCGGGATGACGAAGAAAGTTCACGCTGCAGCCCCCAGAATTCGCCCGAGCGCGTCCGCCACCGCGTCCATGTCCTCCGCCGTTCCCACCGAGATCCTGAGGCATTGCTCCAGCCCGGACGCGCCGGACACGTCCCGGATCAGGATGCCGAATTCGTCCAGCAACCGGCGAAACACCTCCCGCGCCGGCACGGCCTGCAGTCGAATGAGCACGAAGTTGGCGGCGCTCGGATACGCCGTGAGGCCCGGCAGCGCGGCGAGCCGGGCGGCCAGCCGCTCACGATTGGCGACCACCTCGCGCACGCGCTCCTCGAGCACGGCCTGGTGCCGGAGGGCCGCCGCCGCCGCGGTGAGGGTCACGACGTTCACGTTGTAAGGCAGCTTCCCCTTGGCGATCTCGCGCGCCACGGCCGGATGGGCCAGGGCGAGCCCGAACCGGAGCCCCGCCATTCCCAGCGCCTTGCTGAAGGTGCGCAGCACCACCAGGCGCGAGCTCCGCGCCAGCAGCGGGAGCGCCGTCGGGCCGCCGAACTCCTGGTAGGCCTCGTCGCAGACGACCAGTGCGCCGGTCTCCCCGAGCACCCGCTCGACCGCCCCCGCGGGGAGCGCGGAACCGGTCGGGTTGTTGGGCGAGTTGAGCACCACGACCCGGGCCCGCTCGCGCACGGCGACGTCGATCAGCTCGTCGACGTTGAAGGCGAAATCGGGACCGAGCGGTACGGGGCGGTAGCGTCCACCAAGCACGGTCGTGAGCAGGCGGTACAGCGAGAAGGTCGGGGTCGGCGCCACGACCACGTCACCCGACTCGAGCGCCACCGACAGGGTGGCCTGGATCAGCTCGTTCGAGCCATTGCCCACCAGCACGCCCTCGGCGGTCCACCCGTAATGCAGCGCCAGCTCCGCGAGGAGGGCCGGAGGCGCGAACTCAGGATAGCGCTGCCACGGCGCACGCTCCACCGCCGCGAGCACCTCGCGCTTGAGCTCCGGCGGCACGTCCCACGGACTCTCGTTCTGGTTCAGCTTCCGCCGGGCAACGGGCGCGCTCAACGTGTACGCGCTCTGCGCGCGCACGGCCGGCTTGATGAGCGCGAGCCCCTCGGCGCCGTCGGACGACACGCCTCCCGGGCCGGATGCTGCGGTGCTGAGCGGGCGGGCGGCGGGTACCGCGAAGCGGGTGGATCGAGCGGAGACGGCGGCTGACTCAAGCGCGGTGGCGGCCGAGGACCGCCTCGAGCCGGGCGGAGAGGGCGCGGGCGCGGAACGGCTTGGTGATGAAGTCGTCGGCCCCCAGCTCGAAGACGCGCACCTCGTTGTCCTCGTCGCCCTTGGCGGTGAGGACCATGACGGGAATGCCCCGCGTGGCCGGCCGCGAGCGCAGTTGCTGCAGCACGCTGTAGCCGTCGAGGCCGGGCAGGTTGAGATCCAGCACGATGATGTCCGGCGCGTGGCGGTCCACCTCGTCGAGAGCCTGGACGCCGTCCCGCGCCTCGGAGACGATGTAGCCTTCCCGCTCCAGCAGGTCCTTCATGACACGCCGGAGCGGCTCCTCGTCCTCCACCAGCAGGACCTTCGCCCCGCGGCCGCGGCCCGACAGGGCGGCGTCGGGAGCGCCGGGCTCGTCCAGGAGCTCCATGTCCATCGTGAAATCCAGCGGACGAGCTGGAGGCGTGGTACGGAGGTCCGACGGCCGGGGACGCGGCGGATGGCGCGGCGGATCCGCGCGCCGGACGCCGGTCGGAGCGTCGGCCGGCGTCCGGCCGGGGAGCAGCCGGCGCCGGCGTCCGTCCCTCCATGGGCACGTCGGTGACCCGGAGCAGCTCTTCCATCGTCGACTCGCCGGCGATGATGTGCCGGAGCCCGCTCTCCCACAGCGACTTCATGCCGCCGGCCCGCGCCGCGGTGGAGATCTGCTCCGCGGTGCCGCCCTCGCCGATGAGGCGCTCGATCTCCGGCGTCAGCGTCAGGATCTCCATGATGCTGAAGCGGCCGCGGTATCCGGTCTGCACGCACTCGCCGCAGCCGACCGCGCGGAACAGCGGCGTGCCTGCCGGGATGAAGCGCGCGACCTTCTCGGGCAGCGCCTCGGTGGCCGGCTGGCGACAGGCGGCACAGAGCCGGCGCATGAGCCGCTGGGCCACCACGCCCCGGAGCGCCGACGCGATCTTGTACGGCTCCATGCCCATGTCGACCAGGCGTGTCACCGCGTTCGGCGCGTCGTTGGTGTGGAGCGTCGAGAGCACCAGGTGGCCGGTCAGGGACGCCTGCAGCGCGATCTGCGCCGTCTCCTGGTCCCGGATCTCGCCGATCAGCACGACGTCCGGGTCCTGCCGCAGGATCGACCGGAGCGCCGAGGCGAACGTGAGCCCCGCCTTCTCGTGCACCTGCACCTGGACGATGTTCTCGCCCAGGCGGTACTCGACCGGATCCTCGACCGTGACGATGTTGACGCCCTCGCTCTGGATCAGCCGGATGGCCGAGTAGAGCGTGGTGGTCTTGCCCGAGCCGGTCGGTCCGGTCACGAGCAGGATGCCCTCCTTGGCCGACAGCAGGGCCTTCACGCCCTCCTGCTCGTCCTTGTGCATCCCGAGCGCGTCGAGGCTCAGCACGGTGGCGCGCTGGCTCAGGATCCGGATCACGACCTTCTCGCCCAGCGACGCCGGCAGGGTCGAGATGCGGAGGTCCACCGGCTCCCCGTTCACCGAGACGCGAGCCCGGCCGTCCTGGGGCCGGAGGCGGTCGGCGATGTCGAGCCCGGACATGATCTTGATGCGGGAGATGAGGGGCAGCCCCGCCTTGCGCGGAATCTTCATGACCTGCCGCAGCACGCCGTCGATGCGGTAGCGCACCACCACGCCGCCTTCGATGGGCTCGACGTGAATGTCGCTCGCCCGGCTGGTGACGCCGTCGGCCAGCATGACGTCCACCAGCCGGATGATCGGCCGCTGGCTGGCCTCTTCGGCGCTGGCCGCGGCATCCTCATCGTCCTCCTGCAGCTCCCGGACATCGAGCTCGTTGCCGATGCCCTCGAGCAGGCGGTTCATCGCGGCATCATCGTTCTTGTACAGCTCATCGATCCGCTGCCGGATGACGGCCGGCGTCCCGAGCAGCATGCGGACCTCACGGCCGGTGGCGAAGGCCAGCATCTTCTCGGCGTCGAGGTCGAACGGGTTGGAGGTCGCGATCTCGAGATAGGAATCGGTCTGGCCGACGGGCACGACCGTGAACCGCCGGGCCACCTGCTCCGGGACGCTTTGCTGGAGCTTGGGGTCGATGCGGCTCAGGTCCGCGATGGCGAACCGGAAGCGGCCCGCGATGGCCTTCAGGATCTGGCCGTCGTCGATCAGTTTGCGCTGGACCAGGATCTCCCACAGCGATCCAGGGGCGGATGACGGCTCCTGCCGGATCGACGCGACCGTGCCCTCGGGCAGCAGCGGCTCGATGGTATGGACCAGCCATTCATCCGTGAACTGCATCGTTCGGGCTCTGGCGGTTGTGAGTTCCGGCGGGTCGGTGGCAGGGCGCCCGTCGGAAGATAAGGCGGCTACAACAGCCCCCACCAGTCCCGATTCACGTCCACCGTGAGCCCAAACCCGCCGTCGCGGAGGCCCACCCCGGCTTCGACCCGGATGAGGCGCATGAACCATTCGAGCGCGACGCCGACCACCGGCCGGACGCCGTCCGATCCGGTCCAGGGAAGGCCAGGCATCGGACGGCCGGTGACGCCGGCCGCGAGGAAGGGTGCCACCGTCATCGAGCGTCCCGTCGACGCGAACGACCCCAGAGGGAATCGCCGGTACCGGCACCTCGAACCGCCACTCCACCTGCGCCAGCGCCACCTCGCGGCCGCCGTAGGCCCGGAACGGCTCCGCCGACGAGCGTTCCCCGGCCGCCGACCACGAAGCTCCGGTGCGGCGGCAGGTCGTCGGTCCCGACACCGAGGTAGGCCCGCGAGACGAGGTCGTGGCCGGCGAGGGTCGTGAGCCACCGGCTCTCGAGCGTCGCCCGCGCGTAGTCGCCTGGGCCCTCCCCGCCCTCGAGGCTGAGCCGTCCCTGGAAGTCCCGCCGCACCGCGATGCCCCCGCTCGCCCGCTCGAGCTCGAGGCGCGCCACGCGCCAGGTCCCCGAGCCCAGCGCGGGATTGGGTCGGTAGCTCCCGGTGGCCGGGGTCGCCCGGACGCCGACGGACTGGCTCTCCTCGACGCCCGCCGACAGCGCGAGCGTCGAACGCCCGCTCAGCCGCTGCCGCAGCCCGGCGGTCACGCCCTGGAGCAGGACGTAGTCGCCGTAGTCCTTGCCGCCTTCCTGGGCCAGCAGGGAGTTGACCGCCGGCGCGATCACCGGCAGGTCGCTGAAGTCTCGGATGCGGCGGGAGCCGCCGAGCGGTAACCTGCGTGGCGCCGAGCCCCGCGGCGACGGTGAGCGCGCCGGTGACCCTGTGGTCCGACGTTCCGTACGCCAGCGACGGCCGCACCTGGATCCGACTCGCCCGGAGCCCCAGCACGCCCCCGAAGCCCAGCGTGAGCCCCTGCACGCGGTTGACGTGGACGACGTCGCTCACGCTGCCGGCCGCGAGCCGCCGGGAGGAGAGGCCGCTCAGCGCCCGCGCGCCCGCGATCCGCTCGACCTCCACCCGGAGCGCGTCCATGTCCTGCTGGTTGACCGGCGCCGCCTCCCCGGCGATCGCCTTGCCGAGGGGCGTGGTCCAGCTGGAATCGGCCGGCCGCGGGTGCAGAAGCCCGGCGATCGCCGGGCCCTGGAACAGCGCGTCGGGCAGCGGCACGTTGAGGTCGTAGCCTTCGATCTCCCAGCGCCCGCGAATGATCCCCCGGGCCGGAAAGTCGAGCCAGCTGGTGCGCCGCCGGATCTCCACCTCCTGGCGGTAGGGCAGCCAGTAGCGTTGCTCGTAGAGCGAGTTCTCGAGCACGATGCTGATGTCCTCGAGCTGCCGGTCGAGGTAGGCGGCCGGCGTGAAGCTGAAGCGAAAGCGCACCAGCTGCGCGGTAACGGCGTCGAGGTAGAGCGTGCCGACGACCAGCGGCCGGGCGAACGAGCGGGGCCGCACCTGCACCTCGCGGACCACGGTCTCGCCCCTGGCGGTGCGGATCGCGAGCGAGTCGCCCAGGGCGTAGTCGTACGCGGCGAGCCCCGCCGGCGAGAGCGGGTGCGGCACGTCCCGGACCTCGTCGCCTTCGCCGATCCGGATGACGTCGCCGAAGTTGTTGGTGACGATGCCGAGGTGGTCACGGTGGTAGTCGATGTCGGTCGGCAGGAAGGCCCCGTCGCGCCAGCCCAGAATCACCTGCTTGCTCCGGTCCGGGGCGCGCCAATACACTTCCACCCGCAGCTCGTCGGCCTTGACCAGCCGCGGCGGCTCGCGCAGCCCCTCGCCTACCTGCGCCAGGAAGAACACGAATCCGTGCGCCCGGGTCCGGTAGCTCGCGAGCGAGGAGTCGGCCTGCGCGCGTGGCACGCTCCTCCGTGGCCCGCCGGACGAGTGCGAGCGCCGCCGGCGCGTTCCAGCTCTGCGCGACGAGCGGGGACGCGTGGGTGAGGACCAGCACCATCGCCGCACGGACCGCACGTCGCACGCACGCACCTCTCACGCTGGCAGGGGGTCGATGACGGGAATATCCCGGAGGCACTGGGGCCCGGCAAGCTGGCTCGGCCTCGGTGCCGCGGTGCTGGCCGCCGCGTGCGGCGGCCGCGCGGGGCCCAAGAACGGGATCGATCCGTCGGCGCCCCGCGTGGTCCCGCTGGCGTCGGTCATCGTGCTCGAGACCGCGGGGCCCGCCGCCCTCCGACACCACGGTGACCTTCACGGCCGGCCAGCCGCGCGTCATCGTCCTCCGGCACGGCCCCCCCGAGAACGTCGTGTTCGCCGAGCTCATGTTCCCGCCGAGCGCCTTTCGCGCGGACAGCGGGCGGCCGGTGCGGGTCGAGGTGCGGCCGCGGCCCGGGGTCTACGGGCTCGACGTGATCACGAGCGTGCCGATCGGCGAAGGCGCCACCGTGGTGTTCAAGTACGCGCGCTACTTCTCCGCGCCGGCGCGCGCGCGGGCCGCGTACGGGAGCGACGTACTCTACGAGCGGGCGCTGGCGGTCGGCCAGTATCGCCCCGGCGGCGCCGAGGTGGCGCTGCTCCCCTCCACGCATCCGGTGGCCGACAATCTCCAGTCGGCGCTGCCGGCGGCCGGCACCTACGTCGTGGCAGCCGCCGTGGCCGCGGCGCCATGACCGCCACCTTCGACGCGTTTGCCGCCCGCGCCCGCCAGGGAGGCGCGATGGTCCCCGTGACCCGCGAGGTCGTCCTCGATGGCGACACGCCGGTCTCCGCGTTCGCCAAGCTCCACCGCGGGCCGTACGGCTTCCTGCTGGAGTCGCTCGAGGGCGGGGAGCGCTGGGCGCGATACACCTTTCTCTCCACCGATCCCCGCGAAGTCTTCCGCTACCACGGGCGCGCGTGCGCCCGCTGGACACCGGCCACCGGTTGGCGGGAGGTCGAGACGGACGTGGCGCCGCTCGAGCATCTCGGCCGCCTGCTCCGCCGGCATCCGCCGGTCGACGTGCCGGGGCTCCCGCGCTTCACCGGCGGCGCCGTGGGATACCTGGGGTACGACATCGTGCGGACGATCGAGTCGCTCCCCGACGCGCCGCCAGACGACCGGGACCTGCCCGACGCGGTCATGATGGTGACCGACACGCTCCTGGTGCTCGACAACCTGTACAACCGCGCGACCGTCATCGCCAACGTCGAGGTGGCTCCCGAAGCGGACGACGCAGAGCTCCGCCGGCTCTTCGCCGCGGCGGAGGCGCGGATCGAGGACTGGGTCGCCCGGCTCTCCGCCCCGGGGTCGATCCAGCCGCTGGCCATCGATCCGCCGGGCGCGCTGCCACCGGCGATCACGCCGTATCCCGACGACCGGTTCCAGGACGACGTACGCCGGATCAAGGAGTACATCGCGGCCGGCGACACCTTCCAGACCGTGCTGTCGCGACGGCTGGAGGTGGCGGCGCCCGATCCGTTCCTGACCTACCGCTACCTCCGGGCGCTCAATCCGGCGCCGTACTTGTACTTCCTTCATTGCGACGACGATCCACGTCATCGGCAGCTCGCCCGAGATCCTGGTCCGGGTGGAGGATGGCGAGGTCACCCTGCGGCCGATCGCCGGCACCCGCCCGCGCGGCGCCACGCCGGAGCAGGACGCGGCGCTCGCCGAGGAGCTCGCGGCCGACCCGAAGGAGCGGGCCGAGCACCTGATGCTGGTGGACCTGGGACGGAACGACGTGGGGCGGGTGGCGGAGTTCGGCTCGGTGCGCCTCACCGCCTTCATGACGATCGAGCGCTACTCGCACGTCATGCACCTCGTGAGCGAGGTGCGGGGCCGGCTCCGGGCCGATCTCGACGCGGTGGCGGCGCTCGCGGCGTCGTTCCCGGCCGGCACGGTGAGCGGCGCGCCCAAGGTGCGCGCCATGCAGATCATCGACGAGCTCGAGCCGGTGCGGCGCGGGCCCTACGCGGGCGCCGTCGGGTACATCGGCTGGGGCGGCCGCACGATGGACACCGCCATCACCATCCGCACCTGCGTCATGCGGGGCGGCCGCGCCTGGATCCAGGCCGGGGCCGGCATCGTCGCCGACTCCGATCCGGCGGCCGAATGGCGGGAGACGGAGGCCAAGGCGCGGGCGGTTCTGCTGGCGCTGGCGCTGGCGGGGCGGTCGAGCCGGGCCCGTCATCCTGAGCGCTCGCCCGCCGTATATTCCCTCATGCCCACGCTCCGGCTCGTCAGCACCTCCGGCGACCAGACCTTCGAGCTGAAGGACGGCCGGACCCTGGTCGTCGGCCGCGGCCTTACGAGCGACATCGCCATCTACGATCCGACCATCTCCCGCCGTCACGCCGAGCTCGTCGTCGGCGCCGACGGCGTGCAGGTGAAGGACCTCGGCAGCTCGAACGGCACCTTCATCAACGGCGCCCGGATTACGGCGGCCCGGCTCGGGGCTCGAGGACACCGTCACGTTCGGCAAGGTGGTCTTCCGCCTGACGACACCCGGCACGTCCGCCGCCGTACATCAGCGGCCCGCCCTCGCCGTGGAGGTTGGACCCGCCGGCGGGCAGATCGTCCGGCAGCTGGTGGTGAGCGGCGGCGTGCCGCCGGGCATCACCAGCCGGGACCGTCCACCCGTGGGCCAGCTCAAGGTGGAGGCGGCGACGGGCGAGGCCCGCCAGGCCCTCAAGCTCCAGATGCTGCTCGAGGTCTCCCAGAAGCTCTCCGCCGAGCTCGACCTGGACCGGCTGCTTCGCGCGGTGGTCGACGTGACCTTCGAGATCATGAGCGTGGACCGGGTCACCATCGTGCTCCGGAACGAGGAGACGGGCGAGCTGGTGCCGACCATCTCCCGGAGCCGCCTCGGCGACGTCCAGCCGATGCAGATCCCGAGATCGATCGCCGACAAGGTCATGCAGGAGCTGGTGGCCGTCGTGTCGCAGAACGCGCCCGCCGACTCGCGCTTCCGGGGCCAGTCGATCCTGCTCCAGAGCGTCCGGAGCGCCATGTGCTCCCCGCTCATGGCCTCCGCCGACCGGGTGCTGGGCCTCCTGTACGTCGACAACCTCACGACGACCAACACGTTCACCGACGAGGACCTGCAGTTCCTCGTCGCGTTCAGCGGGCTCGCCGCCATCGGCATCAAGAACTCGCGCTACGCCGAGCAGATCCGCCGCGAGGCGACCGTGCGGTCCAACTTCGAGCGCTACTTCGCGCCGAACGTGGCGGCCGACATCGCCCACCAGGACGGCGCCATCCGGCAGGGCGGCGAGCGCCGCCCGACCACCGTGCTCTTCAGCGACATCCGGGGCTTTACCGCCATCGCGGAGTCGCTGGGGCCGGACGCGATCGCCCAGCTCCTCAGCGAGTACTTCACCGAGATGGTCGAGGTGATCTTCGAGCACGGCGGCACGCTCGACAAGTTCATCGGCGACGCGATCATGGCGCTCTGGGGCGCGCCCATCGCCCACATCGACGACCCCGACCGCGCGGTCCGCGCAGCGCTGGCCATGCAGCGATCGATCGCCCGGCTCAACGAGCGCTGGGTCGCCCAGGGCCGCCCAGAGATCGGCGTCGGCATGGGCATCAACTACGGCGAGGTCTTCGCGGGCAACATCGGCAGTCACCGCCGGCTGGAGTACACCGTGATCGGCGACGCGGTGAACATCGCCTCCCGGCTCTGCGCCGAGGCGGGGCCGGGGGAGATCCTGGTGAGCGAAGCGTTGCTGGGAGTCGTGCGGGAGCAGGTGTCCTGCGATTACCTGCCGGAGATGGCGCTCAAGGGGAAGGCCCAGGTGGTGCAGGTCTACCGGGTGCGGGACATGCAGCCTCAGCGCACCTCGCTCACCGCCGCGGTGCCGTTCCGCCCGCCTTCGAATCGGTAGCCGTGCCCCGCGCGCTCGAGCAGCTGGAGCACCAGCCGGATCGGCAGTCCCATCACGCTGAAGAAGTCGCCGTCGATCCGCTCCACCAGCGCCGCCCCGTATCCCTGGATGCCGTACGCGCCCGCCTTGTCCATCGGCTCCCCCGTCGCGATGTAGGCCTCGAGGAAGGCGTCGTCGAGCCGGCGGAAGACGACGTTGGTCACGTCCGTCGCCTGGTGCAGCGTCTCGTCGGCCACCAGCGCGACCGAGGTCACCACCTGGTGCGTGCGGCCCTGCAGCTTCCGGAGCATCCGGAGCGCATCGGCGGCGTCGAGCGGCTTCTCCAGCACCTCGTCTCGCGCGACGACCGTGGTGTCCGCGCCGAGCACCAGGCGCCCGGGCACGCTGAGCGCCTTCTCGCGGGCCAGGCGCTCCACGTAGTCCACCGGCGTCTCGACCGGCCGACGCACCTCGGGAATGTGCGAGGGCACCACGCGCACCGGGATGCCCAGCATCTCGAGAAGCTGCCGGCGTCGGGGTGAGGCGGAGGCGAGGATCAAAAGCTCGCGGCTCATGCGCGGTCCAGGATGAGGGTGACGGGTCCGTCGTTGTGGATCTCGACCAGCATGTCCGCGCCGAACTCGCCGGTGGCCACCTGCACCCCCCGGGTCCGGAGCGCGGCCACGAAGCGCTCGTACAGCGGGATCGCGGTCTCGGGGCGCGCCGCGTCGATGAACGATGGGCGGCGGCCCTTCGCCGAGTCGCCGTAGAGGGTGAACTGGCTGACCACCAGCAGCGCGCCCTGCACCTCCGCCAGCCCGAGGTTCATCTTGCCCTCGGCGTCGGCGAACAGCCGGAGCCCCGCGACCTTCTCGGCCATCCAATCTACCTGGTCGCCGGTATCGCTGTGAGTGAAGCCGACGAGCAGGCAGAACCCGCGGCCGATGGCGCCGGCGACGCGGCCCTCGATGGTGACAGACGCTCGTGAGACTCGCTGCAGCACGACGCGCATGGGCTCGGCGGGGGAATAGGGGGGTGCCCGATTATTGTTCGGGCTGGTGGCCGCCAGGACGACGGCCTGAAAGATAGACCCGGATCGAGACTGGAGCGTGCACGTGCATCTCACAGACCGCCTCGCGTTCGCCCGCCGGTATGCGCGCGTCGCCGTGGTTGAGCGCCGGCAGGACATCGGACACTGCATCGCCCCCGCGCCGCACCGGCCCGATCCGGCCGCGTGGCCGGACGATCGGCTGACCGTATCGTGGCTGGGCCATGCCACGGTGCTGCTCAATGTCCTGGGCACGTCGGTCGTCACCGATCCGGTGCTCGAGCGCCGCATCGGCCTCGGACGCGGGGTCGTGAAGCTGGGACCCCGCCGGCTGATCCAACCCGCGCTCCGCAAGCGCGAGCTGCCGCGGCTGGACGCGGTCCTGCTCTCGCACGCCCACATGGACCACACCGACCTCGGTACGTTGCGCGCCATCCCGGCCGGTGTGCGGGTCGTCGTCCAGTCGGGCAATCGCGATCTCGTCCGCCGGTTCCACGCGGTCGACGAGCTCGCCTGGGGCGAGACCACTCGCATCGGCGATCTGGAGGTGGAATCGATCGAGACCCGTCACTGGGGCGCCCGCATGGTCACCGACCGGCACCGCGGCTGGGGCGGATACCTGCTCCGGAAGAGCCGGCCGCACCGTGCTGTTCGGCGGCGACACGGCCTACACCGATGTCCTGTCGCGGCACCGGCAGCGCGGCCCGATCGATCTCGCCATCCTGCCGATCGGGGCGTACGACCCGTGGGTGACGAGCCACGCCTCCCCCGAGGAGGCATGGCGGATGTTCCAGGCCGCTCGGCGCCGACTACCTGCTCCCGATCCACCACTCCACCTTCCGCCTCAGCCGGGAGCCGATGGACGAGCCGATCCGGCGTCTCCTCGCCGCAGCCGGACGGGAGAGGCACCGGGTGGTGATCACCGAAGTGGGCCAGACCTGGTCCCTCCCACCCGGCGGCGCGAGTGCCGTAGCCTGACCGCCCGACTTCCTGCGCTGCGGAGCACGACATGGCCTCCCGAGTACTGATGGTCGGATGGGACGCCGGCGACCCGGATCTCATCGACCGGTGGACGACGGACGGCACCCTGCCTCACCTGGCGGCCCTTCGGCGCGCCGGCGTCTCCGGCAGCCTGAACAGCTCCGCCGAGTACCTGGCCGGCTCGCCCTGGCCAACGTTCTACACCGGCCAGTCGCCATCCCGCCACGGCATCTATCACGACTTTCAGTGGCGCCACGAGACGATGGCGTTCGCGGCACCCGAACGGGACTGGCTCGGCGCGTCCCCGTTCTGGCGGCACCTCGAGGGTGACGTGCCGGTCATGGCCTACGACGTGCCGATGAACCTCGGCGTGGAGCCGTTCAACGGGGTCGAGGTGTCTGGATGGGCGGCCCACGACAAGCTGGTGCCGCCGGCCACCTACCCGACCCCGCTGTTGGGTGAGATCGAGCGCCAATTCGGCGCGTGGCACATCGGGCCCGAGCAGTACGGCCCCGCGCCCGTGGCCGAGCTGCTCGCGCTGCGCGATCAGCTGGTGGAGGGCGTCAGCCGTTCGGCGGATCTGGCGCTCTGGCTGATGCAGCGCCAGTGGAAGCTGGCCATCGTGGCGTTCGGGGCGCTCCACCGCGGCGGTCACCGGCTGTTCGATCGCTCGAGCATCGTGGGCCCGGTCACCGAGGCGGACGGCGACCGGTTCGACCGCGGCCTCCGCGACCTCTACGTGGCCTGTGACACCGCACTCGGTCGGCTGATCGCGGCGGCGCCCGACGCAACGGTCATCGTCTTCTCGGTGCACGGCATGATGGCGAACACCTCGCGTGTCGACCTCCTGGACGACATGCTCGCCCGTGTGCTCGCCGGCGGCGCCGACGGCAGGGTCAGCCACGGCCCGCTGAGGCGCATGGGCGAGCGGATCCCACTCGAGTGGCGGCGTGCGCTGACGGCGCGTGTCCCGAGGGCCTTCCGCGATCGCCTCGTCACCATGTGGTCCGCCGGAGGTGTCCAAGTGGGAACGGACGCGCGCGTTCACCTTGCGCGCCGACCTGCAGGGCTACGTTCGAGTGAATCTTGCGGGCCGCGAGGCATGCGGCATCGTGGCGCCGGGCTCGGCGCTCGAGGCACTGTGCGGCGAGGTGGCCGAAGGGGTCGGCTCATTCCGCGATGCCCACTCGGGCGAGCCGGTGATCGCCGCCGTCGAACGCACGGCCTCACTCTATCAGAACGGTGACCGGCGTGATCGTCTTCCCGATCTGGTGATCCGCTGGAGCGACGCGCCGGCGAAGGACCACGTGGCGCTCGAATCGCCGCGCTTCGGGCGGATCGAGCGGGCGACGCCCGGCAGGGTGCCCAACGGACGGAGCGGCAATCATCGGGGCCGGGGCTTTCTCATGGCCCGCGGCCCCGGAATCCTCGCCGGTTCTCGCCTCGGCGCCGACGCGAACATCCTCGACCTGGCCCCGACCGTCGTCCGTATGCTGGACACGCGCGCCACGACGCCGCTCGCCGGTCGAGTGCGCCCGGAGCTCGTGCCGCCCGCGTGACCGTTATCCGGTCCGTCGGCGTGGGAGTGATCGGATGCGGCGGCATCGGTCGCTGGCACGCGACCAGCCTCGGCCAGCTTCCGGGGGTCTGGCTCGTGGCGTTCGCCGATCCGGATAGTGCCGCGCGCGACGCCGCCGCCCGCACGTTTGGCGTGCCCGTGTTTGCCGCGGTCGAACGCTGCTGCGGCACAAAGAGGTCGAGCTGGTCTCGATCTGCACCCCGCCCGCCGCGCACGCGCGGCTCATCGAGGCGGCCGCGGCCGCCGGCAAGCACGTGCTGGTCGAGAAGCCGATGGCCATGACCGTGGCCGACGCGGACCGGGCGCTCGCCGCGTGTCGCGCCAATGGCGTGCACCTCGGCGTCGTGCATCAGCAACGCGCACAGGCGTCCACCCAGGCGCTGCATCGGCTGTGCGCCTCCGGGGCATTCGGTGTGCCGCTGCTGGCGACCGTGAGCCACACTTGGTATAGGAATCAGGCGCAGTTGGACCGCGACGCGTGGCGGGCGGACGCCGCGACGGGCGGCGGCGTCCTGCTGGACCAGGCCGTGCACGCCATCGACCTGCTGGTCTGGTTCCTCGGCCCGCCGGCGTGGGTGAGCGGCGCGATGTGCGAGCCTGGCCCATTCCCCGGCCGCGGAGGATACCGCGGTGGCGACGATCGGATTCACGCGGCGGCACGCTGGCCGTGTTGGCGGCGGGGACAGCCACCAATCGCTCTCGGGACGACATCATGCTGGAGGTGAACGGGACGCGTGGAGGGTTCCGGCTCGAGATCCGCGACTATGACACCGCCGAGATCACACGGCTCGACGTCGGGCAGTCGGAGCACGTCCGGGCCCGGTCCCTGCCGGCGCTCGAGATCGAGCGCCTCGTCCGCGCCGCAGGCGGCGCGTGGCGCGATGGGCCAAAGTCCGTGCTCTGGCGCCTGGCCGCCCGCATCGCGGGGCCCGGCCGCGGGGTCCACCCCTTCAGGTCGCTGCGTGGCTACCTCCGCCGTCGGGCCGATCGCGAGGCCCAGCGCGAGGCGGGCGAGCCCCAGGGCCACGCCGAGGTGTTCGCTCGCATGGTCGCCGCGATCCGCGGCCACGGCGCGCCACTCGTGACCGGCGAGGAGGCGCGCCAATCTCTCCAGATCATCGAGGCGCTCAACCGCTCGCATGCGCTGGGGGGAGTGCGGGTCGCGGTGGTCGGTCCGGATACGCCATGAAGGTCCTGCACGTCATCGACCACATGGGCCTCGGCGGCGAGCAGCGCGTCGTCCAGGACCTCGCCGTCATGCGAGCTCCGGACGTCGCGGTGGCGGTGTGGTCCCTCCGAAGTCACGAGCTCCCCGGTACCGCCGACCGAATGGCCGCGGCCGGCGTCCCCTATCAGACGCTCGGCTTCTCGTACGGCAACCCCCTCGCGGTGGCCGGCTTCCGCCGCCGGCTCCGGGAGGCCCGGCCCGACGTCCTGCACCTTCATCTCGAGTACAGCACCTTGGTCGGCGCGGTGGCGGCGCTCTCCCTGTCTGCCCCACGGCCCATCCTCGTCGCGTCGGTGGCCAACGACCCCTACCGGCAGGGCGGTATTTCACCGCTGGGCCGGCCGCCGGCTCGCGCCGTCCATCGACCTTCACGTGACCCACTCACGCGGCATCCATGACTCGGTGCTCCGCGCGTACGCGCGGCGTCCGCGCCGGGTGGAATGCGTGAGCCTGGGCATCGACCTGGGCCGCTTCGATCGCGCCCTGGCGAGGCCCGAGCGCGTCGCGGACTATCGCCGGGGCGCCGGCCGCGTCGTCGGCACGATCGGACGGCTGGTGCCGCAGAAGGCGATCCACGTCCTGCTCGACGCCACGCCCGCGCTCCTGCAGGCGGATCCGGCCACGCGCGTGCTGGTCGTCGGCGACGGCCCGTTGCGGCACGCGCTCGAGGCGCAGGCGCGCCGGCTTGGGATTGCGGACGCAGTCGAGTTCGCCGGCTACCAGGAGGACGTCGTTTCCGCCTACGCCGCGATGGACGTCTTCGTCCTTCCCTCCCGCGACGAGGGCTTCGGTCTCGTCTTTCTCGAAGCGATGGCGGTAGGTGTCCCGGTGGTCGGCACCCGCGTCATCGGGAGCGAGGATGCGGTGGAGGACGGCGTGACCGGCCTGCTCGTGCCGTATGCGGACGCGCCGGCGCTCGGCCAGGCCGTCAGGCGCCTCCTCGGCGATGCGGAGCTCGCGTGCCGCCTCCGGGACACCGCGGCGGAGCGCGTGCGACGCGTCTCCTCGCGCGAGCAATTCGCCGCCCAGGTGGAGGGCATCTACCGCGGGCTGATGCAGAGGCGGCCGGCCTTCCCGACGGGTGCCTCCGTCGCTGCAGGTCGATAACGACGTGTACGACCGGGCCTTCATCTTCGAGATGGCGGGACCGACGCTCGATTTCCTCCACGCCCGCCGGGAAGCCCTGCCCAACATTCGGAGCTTCATGGACCGGGGCGCGTGGGGCCGGCTCCACAGCCCGCTGCAGCCGGGCTCCCCCCAGTCGTTCGCCACGTTGCTGACCGGGATGAATCCGGGCGCGACCGGCCTCTTCGACACCTTCAGGTTCGTCGCCGGCGGCTACGACCGCGTGCCGTCGGATGCCCAGGCGCTTCGCCAGGCGTGCCTTCACGAGGTGCTCTCCGGGCACGGCAAGCGGGTGGGGCTGCTGAACGTCCCGCTCACGGTACCGCTGCGTCCGGTGAACGGCTTCGTGGTGTCCGGCGACGAGGGCGTGGGCGAGGAGTTCGCCTACCCGGCAGAGGTGCGCGATGCGCTCGCGGCCGACGGCTACGTGGTGCCCTTCGGGGCGTCCTACGCCGCGGGACGCGAGCGCGAGTTCGCCGACCACGCCCTCAACGTCCTGGCGATGCGGCGGCGGGCGGCACTCACCCTCTTCGGCGATGGCCGCTGGCAATTCGGCATGCTCACACTTCACCTGTACGGTGAGCTGCTGCATGCCTTCTGGAAGTTCTACGACGAGCGCCACCCCGACTACCGCCCCGCGGCAGATGTGTTCGAGGGTCGGGACCCGCTGCTCGAGGCGCTCCAGGCCGTCGACGAGCTGCTCGGCGAGCTCGTCGGCCTTCCGGCCCGCGCGGCCTGGTCATCTTCATGGGCGCCTGGGGTCACCGGCTGGTGCACTCGAAGGTCCACCTGAACACGGTCCTGGCGCGAAACGGCGATCTGTATTTCCGACGCGACCCGCGGACGCACCTCAAGCGCGCGATGTTCCGTCTGGGCGTCACCTCCGCATCGGCCGAGCGGCTGGCCCACCGGCTCAATCTCTGGAAGCTGTTTCACTACAAGCTGGCCCGCGGGTCGCGGGCCAAGGTCACCGGGGCTGCGTTCTTGTCCTACCGCGACATCGACTGGCTTCGCACGCGCGCCGTGGCGATGGGCTCGCAGGGCCAGGTGTATCTCAACGTCCGCGGGCACCGGCCGGAAGGCGTCATTCCGCCGGAGCGCTCCGGCGCCG